>NZ_CP100445.1:0-1314167 GCF_024227435.1 Natrinema caseinilyticum | reverse complement strand
CGAACAAAGCGCAGGTATTCCGCGACGCGTATCGGGCGCTTCGCCCGGGAGGACGCCTGGCTGTCTCGGACGTCGTGATGACGGCCCCCGTTCCGGACGAGATTCGAGCAGATCCGGAGTCGGTGGCCGCCTGTGTGAGTGGTGCGTCGACCGTCGACGCACTGCGAGAGATGCTGGTCGATGCCGGCTTCCACGACGTCGGAATCACACCGAAAGAAGAGAGCGAGGAGTTCATTCGCGAATGGGACGAGAGCATCGATCTCGACGAATTCATCGTCTCTGCGGCGATTACTGGCCGCAAGCCGGAACGGGATGAAATCGAATGAGTCAGCCGACCGAAGACGACGCGGTCACGGTTGCGTTCGTCTGCGTACAGAACGCGGGCCGCAGTCAGATGGCGACCGCATTCGCCGAACGCGAGCGAGTCCGACGGGGACTCGAAGATCGGGTCCACGTCATCAGTGGAGGAACGGAACCCGCAGACCGGGTCCACGACGTCGTCGTCGAGGTGATGTCGGAGATCGGTATCTCTCTCGAGGACGAGCGTCCGGAGGCGATTACCCACGATGAGACGACGGACGCGGACATCGTCGTCACGATGGGCTGTTCCGCGGAGAACGTCTGTCCGATGACGTGGCGGGGAGACGCCCGCGACTGGGCGCTCGAGGACCCGCACGGCCGGAGCCTCGAGGTAGTACGGGAGATACGGGACGGTATCGAGGAGAACGTCTCGGAACTGTTCGACGAACTCACCGAGACGTTGACCGAACGAAGTGAGTAGCTGATCAGATGAGCGTTTCGGAACTCTGGGCCATCGAGATGGTCGTCGCCGCATTCGCTGGCGGCGCGTTCGGGGCCGCAGTCGGGGCACTCCCCTCGTTTACGCTCGCGGGCCTGATGGTCATCGTCGGCGAACTCTACAAACTGCTGTCTCGCTCGAGCGAATTCGCAGTCGCTTCCATGGACATCACGGGGTCGATCGCCTTTGGCGTGGTTCTCGGGCCACACGTCGCGTTCGGAGGCGGTGCCGCCGCCGTTGCGTACGCCGCGAAGAAGGGGTCTCTCGACTCCGACTTCGAGTACCACCCGGCGAAGGAGGTGACGCGTGGTCTCGGTAGCAAACCGGACGTGCTGGCCGTCGGTGGACTCTTCGGCGTCGTCGGGTACTGGATCGCGACGCTTTCGGCGGCGCTCAGCCTTCCGCTCGATCCCGTTGCACTGGGCGTCGTGGGTTCGGCTCTCGTCCACCGAGGAGTGTTCGGCTACAGTTTCATCGGTGCCGCGCCGCGCCAGTTGTTCGATATGTCTCCGTTCGAGCGCACGCGGCGTAGCGAACCGGGCGAGGTCGCCCGGACCGACGGTGGGCGTTCGGTCGAGCCGTGGTTACCGTATCAATATCGCTGGAGCCACGTGGTGATGCTCGGCACCGTCGTCGGGGTTCTCGGCGGCTATATCGCGTACGTAACCGGGAGCGCCTTCCTCGCGTTCGGCATCAGCGTGGTCGCACTGGCGTTCGTGAACGCGGGCGTTCCCGAAATACCCGTGACGCACCACATGTCGTTACCCGCCAGCACCGCGGTGCTGGCGAGCGTCGACGCACCGCTCGATTCACTGACACCCGCGATCGTCACTGGAGCAATTCCGCTCGGAGAGGTACTGCTGTTAGGTGCCGTGTTCGGTGGTGTTGGGGCCCTTCTCGGAGAAGTTGCACAACGAATCTTCTACGCTCACGCGGACACTCACTTCGACCCGCCCGCGGCGAGCATCGTGGGGACGTCGCTCGTCATCGGCGTCCTTGCGCTGGTCGGTGTGCTTCCGGGTGCCGCGTGGATTCCGCTCCCGTAACCTACCTCACCCTACTCCCTCGGCGCGTACGCGCCTCGGTCCTTGCGGGTAGCGTGGGACCTCCGGTCTCTCTCGTCTTGAGGTCGCAGTCCACCTCGAAGTATGCTGAAAACCCGTTTGGAGTCGCACTTTGCTGACACGGAATATTACACAATTTGCGCTAAACCGGTCTCTCAGGGCCGCTCGTTTCGGCCTACTTGTGGGAGTCTTCCGCGGAGTAACTGCGACCGATTCTTTCGCTGCTCCACTTTGTTCAGGTCTCTGACTCGTGTTACAGATTCCCCCAGAATCGTCGCTTTCTCCATGAGCCGAGGTGTTGGTCTTAATCTGGCACGCCCTGCGGGTGGGTGCGCTCGGGCATCTGTCGTCCATCTACGACGGATTTTCGTGGCACAGATTTGACAAAAACCTCGCAACCGCTATCGGATGGCAAAGAGGCGAGAAAAACTTATCGGGTATGGTAATGTATCTATGCGTATGAAAGAACTCGTCATATTGCTGCTCGGAATCGTCATCGCATACAGACTTCTTCAAGGAATTGAAGAAGCATGGCGCGGGTACCGACGTAAGCCCGAATAATCGGCTTTCCACCTACCTATCTGCCGTTACGCCGTCGGAAATACACGCTTCAATTAACCCTTCTACAGGCTGAGTAGGGCGAGTGCCTCGGGGCTTGTCGCCGAGGTACTTCACTCTATACCTACCACAGGAAGTGCGATACCTTCGAATTGCACACCGCCTATGATCGGACGACTGGCGGAAGAAAATCCCCGACTCAATCCCCCGACAGACTCTCAAAAGGCCGTTATCGGCTACCGACTCTCACGCTGCTCGACCTTGTTCAGTTCGATCAGCAACCGGAAAATCGCCTTGACCAGGTTCGCGTCGACGTCGAACTGCTCGGCGTTGTCGCCCGCGCGGTCCATCACTTGCTGCTCCTGTTTCTCGTCGGTCGTCGGCAGTCCCTGCTCGTCTTTGACCGCTGCGATCGTGTCGGCGACGTAGGTTCGCTGGGCGATCAACTCGACGATCTCCTGATCGATCGCGCGAATCTCCTCGCGGAGTTCGTCGAGGGACATCTCTTCAGGTGTTCGATTCGCGTCGTCCGTTCCGCCGTCCGTTACCGCAGTCACTGACTCTCCTGTCATGTCGTTCGTGTTCCGTCTGTGCGCGTCCCCAGTAATCGTGTCGTTCCGTCCCGCTCGTCCCATCGGTCTCGAACGGCCTCGAGCGCCTCGCGGTCGCCGACGGCGACGTAGCTCGGGCCGGTTCCGGAGAGCGAAACGCCGGTGACGTCCGGAAGCGCGTCGATAATCGGCCCGGTCGAGAACTCGAGTGCGCCACAGAACGCGAAGCCGTTGACGGTCATGGCCTCGCCGTAGCGGCCGTCGAGCGCGAGTTCTTCGACCAGGTCGGCCATCGGTGCGACGCGCTCGCAGGCCGAGACGTCGGCGTCGGCGCTGTAGGACTGCTCGGGCGGCGTGTAGACCAACGCGAGCCAGTCGATCTCCTCGCGGGCGAGTAGCGCGTTGGCCGTGTTGTCGGTTACCGTCACGCCGCCGAGCATGCTCGCGCTGGCGTCGTCGAACGCGCCGGTCACCGTCACGCCGGCGTCGCGGGCCGCCCGGACGCCGAGTCGGCAGGCCTCGATTCGCTCGACAGAGTCGGCAACGGCCAGGGCGTCGAGCGTCGCGAGTACCGTCGCGTTGGCCGCGGCGCTGGAACTCTTCAGTCCGGATGCCATCGGCACCTCGCTCTCGGTTCGAACGCGGGCACCGACGGCTGATTCCCTGAGGCCGGCCTGATCCGCGTATTCGTCGATCGTCATCGACGCACACCGCTCGACGAGCGTCGTATCGGCCTCCGGCTGGTCGGCGACGTCGCCGACGATCGCTCCGTCGTCGGTGAGTTCGACGGTCGCCGTCGTCTCGAGGTCGATCGCGAACGCGGAGCCTGTCCCGGTCGCGAGCGCGTTGAGTATCGTCCCGGCTGCGGGGGCGACAGCACGGCCGTCCATACTCGATACTCTCAGACGGGATACTTACGGCTGACGATCCGCGGGACCCGTTGGCAGGGGAAATCGCCGCGGAGGCGCCCGACCGGGAGAACGCACTTCTTTTCCCCGATCCGGTCGAATGGGCGGACGATGAGCGCGCGCAACAACGTCGCCCCCAGTACGATCGGCGTGGACCTCGTCGACGGCGGCGTCGTCGTCCGGTATCTCGACGGCCGGGACGTGTTCTATCACGGGCCACCCGAACCCGTCGAAAGGACGGTCACGACGCCGCCGGGCAAGGAGGTTCACGTCCTCGTGACCGATCCAGACGGCGTCGAGGGCGTCATGACGTACATCAACGACCGGAATACCCACGACGACATCCTCGAGACGACCGGCGTCGGCCGCGTGATGTTAGAGCGCACGGACGAAGAGCAACTCTTCCCGGGCGTAACGGTCGCGACGGAAGCGTATTCGATCCGCGTCGAGGCCGATCTCTCGGTCGTCGACGGGCGAGTGTTCGTGTTCGCCGAAGACGAGATGAGCGAACACGCCTACGAACTGGTCGCGGAGGGCGACTGATGCCGCTGAAAAAGCCCTGGCGCGACCTCGAGCGAGAGACGATCGGCCACGCCCCGAATCGACCCGGTGTTTACGAACTCGGCGACGAATCGGGGACGGTGCTGGCCGTAGACCACGGCGTCCTCCGCGACGAACTCAAGACAGCGGTCGCCTACGGAGACGGCGACCGCGTCCGGTGGACGGAAACTCACACGCTCGAGCAGGCGCGCGAACTCGCAGCCGATCACCGCGAGCGCCTCGAGTGACGGGGGTGGCAACGGGGCGTCTCACTGTCCGGCGACGAGCGACTGCTCGTCGGCTGACAGGTCACTGGATGTAGGACGGATCGCTGTCGTCGCAGCGCTTCTCGTGTTCTGATGCGTCCGACCGTTCGTCGAAGAGCAGACCGTAGGTCTCACACTCGTACCATATGGTATCCTCGCGTTCTGTCTGGACGACCATGAGAGACGATGGGACACGAACGACAAAAGTCGTTTCTCCGGTGGATGGTCCCGAATCGTCCGATGGTCCGTGTCGCGGAACCGCCGGCGTCAGGCCTCGAGTTCGGTCAGTTCCTCGACGTCCGGAATCTTCTCGCTCGCGGTGGTGATCTGTCGCATTCGCTGTTCGTGTTTGGTGTACGCGTAGTCGGCCAGATCGGACGGACTCGGTCCGGGGCCCGATTCGGCGCTGGCCCTGCCGTCGCCCGTCAGACTCTCCTGGACGAGCGGCACCAGTTCGTCGACCGTCTCTCGGAGGAGGTCGGGGTCGACCGCGCCGCTGCTCACGAGCGATTTGAGTTTCGCCATTCCGAAGCCGACGTGGCGCCCTTCGTCGCTGCGGACCAGTTTGAGTCCCTCGACCAGTCCCGGCAGATCCGGTAGTTCGGGCTCGTTCTCACCGTACGCGAGGGTGAGACCGTAGTAGCCCGTCTGGGCCAGAATTCCCTCGATCGTCAGGTGGTAGTGACAGTGGGCCCTCGCGCGGTTCTCCGGCGTGTCGTCGTCGAGCAGTCGCGCCATCGCTCGCTCGTTGCGCTCGAACAGTTCGTCGTACGGGTCGTTGAACCACCGCTCGTCCGTCGGCGGCGAGAGTTCCTGCCCGCGGCGTTCCTCCTCGGTGTGTACCACTTCACGCCAGTAGCGGTCGAAGAAATCGACGTGTTTGGACTCCTCGTAGAGCTGTGTCGTCAGAAACATCTGGTCTTCGATATCCTCGAGGACGACCGCCAGAGGCGCGAGATCCTCCGTCACCGATTCCTCGCCTGCACCGAACAGTGCGAGTGATCGTTTGAGTCCCTGGAACGCCGGTTCCGAGAGTTCGGACGCGCCCTTCCGGTCCGCCTCGAGATCGACCTCGTGGGGATCCCAGTGTTTCTTGACCGCGTTTCGGTAGTAGTTGTGGGGGCGAATCGTCGTGTCGAGTTGCATCGCGGGGAGTTCGTCGGCGCTCATGCTCGTCCCGATGGTTCGTATCGCGTCGCGATCAAACTGTATCTCATGGACTAGGGCATTTAAGTTCGAATGGGCGAAAGAGCGCCTATGGGCCTCATCGCGGAGTTCCAGCTCAACTCTCCCGATCTGCCGTTGACGGACGCAGTGACGGCCGTTCCGGGGATCACGCTCTACATCGACCGGATCCTCGTCGTCGATCCGGATCGCCCGGTCGTTCTCTGCCGGGCCGTCGGAGCGACCGACGACTTTCCCGAGGCGCTGGCCGACGATCCGACGGTCGGAACGTACACGATGATAACCGATACCGACGGCGGGGAACTGTATCGGATCACGTTGCTGGATCCGCCGCTCCCGATCTATCGAAAATACGTCGAACTCGGGACCACGCCCCTGGGCGGGATCGTAACCGTCGACGGCTGGTGGGGACGGGCACGATTCCCCGACAGGGAGGCGCTCGCAGAATATCGGTCGTTCTGTACCGAGCGGGGCGGGACGTTCAAACTCGAGCGACTGACCCGGGAATCGCCGACCGACGACCCACCCTTCGGTCTGACCCGCGAACAGCACGAGGCGCTCGTCGCGGCCCACGAGTCGGGCTATTTCGCAGTCCCGAGAGAGGCATCGACCGAGGAGATCGGCGATCGGCTCGGCATCTCCGCTCCATCGGCGTCGGAGCGGCTTCGCCGCGGGATCGATCGGCTCCTCGAAAACGCTCTCTGAGTCGCGCTCGAGTGGTCCGGTCGATGCCGAATCTCGGGTCCGTCCCTCGAAACGGGACAATTCTCAAGACGCCTGGGCCGAAAGGAACGATCATGAGTTCGTCGGAATCGGACGGCGTCACGTTGTCGGTGCACGCCGCCGAGAAAGCGGATGCGGGCCGGGGTGTCGCACGGATTCCCGAACCAGCGCGGCGACGGCTCGGCATCCTGAGCGGCGATGCCGTCGTGATCGAGGGCGACGAGTCGACGGTCGCGAAGATGTGGCCGGCCGATCCATCGACCCCCGACGATTCGATTCAGATCGACGGCGATACGCGCGCGAACGCCGGCGTTCACGTCGGTGATACGGTTTCCGTCCGAGCGAAAGATACGTCGACGATCGCAGACGCCGACCGGGTCACGTTGGTCCCACCGCCGGGTCTCTCGGAGAGTCAGCGCCGCGCCGCCGTAAACGGTGCCGCGGAGACCCTTCGTAACCGCCCGGTGCGTGCCGGCGAGCAGATTCGAATCGAAGGGATCGACCAGCAACCGTTCAAGGTCAGCGACACCGACCCCGCCGGCGACGTTCGGATCACGAGCGGAACCTCGATCCGCCTCGCGACCGCCAGCGGGGGCGGGACGGGAGGAGTCACCGAAGGCTCGAGCGACCCGGGTTCCGTCGACGGCGGCCGGTCACGGTCCGAATCGTCGTCTCCCGCTGGCCCCGCCGATACAGGTCCCGCGGTCGAGTCGGACGATACGGGACCCGGGTCCGGCATCACGTACGAGGACATCGGCGGGCTGGACGAGGAACTCGAACTCGTCCGCGAGATGATCGAACTCCCGCTGTCGGAACCGGAGCTCTTTCGACGGCTCGGCGTCGAGTCGCCGTCGGGCGTCCTCCTGCACGGGCCGCCGGGCACCGGGAAGACGCTGATCGCGCGCGCCGTCGCCAACGAAGTCGACGCCGCATTCGAGACGATTTCGGGCCCCGAGATCATGTCGAAGTACAAAGGCGAGTCCGAAGAACAGCTCCGGCGAACGTTCGAGACCGCCCGCGAGAACGCACCGACCATCGTCTTCTTCGACGAAATCGACTCGATCGCGGGCACGCGCGACGACGAGGGGGACGCGGAGAATCGGATCGTCGGCCAGTTGCTAACGCTGATGGACGGACTCGACGCACGCGGCGAAGTGATCGTCATCGGCGCGACCAACCGCGTCGACGCGATCGATCCCGCGCTCCGGCGCGGCGGCCGCTTCGACCGCGAGATCGGAATCGGCGTCCCCGACGAGGAGGGTCGGCGGGAGATACTCGAGGTTCACACCCGGAGCATGCCTCTCTCCGACGATGTCGATATCGACGCCATCGCGCGGCGGACGCACGGCTTCGTCGGGGCCGACCTGGATGCCGTCGCGAGCGAAGCTGCGATGGCCGCAATTCGCGATCGCCCGACCGAGGCCGACGAGCGACGCGAGTGGAACCGGAATCCGACGGTTCGGAAGGCGCACTTCGACGCCGCGCTCGCGTCCGTCGAACCGTCCGCGATGCGCGAATACGTCGCGGAATCGCCGACCATCGACTTTTCGGCCGTCGGGGGGCTCGAGGACGCAAAGCAGACGCTCCGGGAATCCGTCGAGTGGCCGTTGACCTACGATCGGCTGTTCGAGGAGACCAACACGGACCCGCCCTCCGGCGTCCTGCTCTACGGCCCGCCGGGAACCGGAAAAACGTTGCTCGCCCGCGCGCTCGCCGGGGAGACGGACGTCAACTTCGTCCGCGTCGACGGCCCCGAAATCGTCGACCGATACGTCGGTGAGAGCGAGAAGGCGATTCGAGAGGTGTTCGAGCGCGCCCGCCAGTCGGCCCCATCGATCGTCTTCTTCGACGAGATCGACGCCATCGCCGCCGCTCGGGGCGACGGACACGAAGTGACCGAGCGGGTCGTCTCCCAACTGTTGACCGAACTCGACGGAATGCGGGAAAACCCGAACCTCGTCGTCCTCGCCGCGACCAACCGCAAGGACCAGATCGATCCCGCGTTGCTCCGTCCCGGACGCCTCGACACCCACGTGTTCGTGGGCGAACCCGATCGAGCGGCCCGCGAGAAAATCCTGGCCGTCCACACCCGGGACAAACCGCTCGACGAGGACGTCGACGTCTCCGAACTCGCCGCCGAACTCGAGGGTTACACCGGCGCCGACCTCGAGGCGCTGGTCAGGGACGCGTCCATGCGGGCGATCAGGGAGGTCGCGAGCGAACACGATCCCGAAACGGCGAACGAAAAGGCAGCCGACGTTCGGATCGGGCGGCGACACATCGAGGCCGCTCGAGCGGCGACGGATCCCCGGTAGATCGCTCGTCACGCGGGGCGCGACACGGTTACGGAAGTCTTCGGCCGTATCGACCGGAGTCTGTGCCGACGAGACGGTCGCCGACGCTCGAGCGGCAAGATGGCGAGGAAAACCGTAGTCGACCGAATCGATCGACGAAACCGGAAACCGGAGACAGAAAGCGGGCAGGTCCGCGTCTACTGGAAGCCGATCCGACTGCCGCGACGGCCCGTCGGGGTCGGGCCGCTCGTGCCGCCCTGGAACTCCTCTTCGATCTGTTCGTAGTACTCCAGGATGTCGTCGGTGATCGTCGGACGGACGTTCTCCATGGCCTGTCGGAAGTGGCGCATCTCGACGACCTCCGCCTCCTGATCCTCACGGAGCGCTTCGATGGCGGCCTCGCGGGCGATCGACTCGAGGTCGCTGCCCACGTAGCCGTCGGTGATCTCGGCGATTTCCCGCAGGGTGACGTCCGCGGCGAGCGGCGTCTCCTGGGTGTGGATCTCGAGGATCCGTTCGCGGCCGTCGACGTCGGGTTCGCCGATCATGACCAGTCGGTCGAACCGACCGGAGCGCAACAGCGCGGGATCGATCATGTCCGGTCGGTTGGTCGCGCCGATGACCATCACGTTCTCCATCTCCTCTAACCCGTCGAGTTCGGTCAGAAGCTGGTTGACGACGCGTTCGGAGACGTTCGAACCGGTTTCTCCGCCTCGGCCCGGCGCGAGCGCGTCGAGTTCGTCGAAGAAGATGACCGTCGGGGAGACTTGCCGCGCCTTGCGGAAGGTCTGTCGGATGGCCTTCTCCGATTCGCCGACCCACTTCGAGAGCAGTTGCGGGCCGCGCACCGAGATGAAGTTGGCGTTAGTTTCGTTGGCGACGGCCTTCGCCATCAGCGTCTTCCCGGTCCCCGGCGGGCCGTAGAGCAGGACGCCCGCCGGCGGATCGATCCCGAGCCGTTCGAAGCGCTCGGGGCTCGAGAGCGGCCACTCGACGGACTCTTTCACCTGATCTTTCGCGTCGTGGAGGCCGCCAACGTCGTCCCAGGTTATCTTCGGGAGTTCGACGAGGACTTCCCGCATTGCCGAGGGTTCGACTTCGTTCAGCGCGCCGCGGAAATCCTCGCGCTTGACGATCATCCGGTCGATCAGGCTCGGCGGGATGTCCTCCTCGTCGAGGTCGATCTCGGGCAGGTAGCGTCGCAGCGCTTTCATCGCGGCTTCCTTGGTCAGGCTCTCGATGTCGGCACCGACGAAGCCGTGGGTCTCGTCGGCCAGGTGGCCGAGGTTGACGTCGTCGGAGAGGGGCATACCGCGGGTGTGGATCTGGAGGATCTCTTCCCGGCCGGTCTCGTCCGGCACGCCGATCTCGATTTCGCGGTCGAAGCGACCGGGGCGTCGGAGCGCGGGGTCGACGCTGTCGACGCGGTTGGTCGCCGCGATGACGATGACCTGCCCCCGCGACTCGAGGCCGTCCATCATCGTCAGTAACTGAGCGACGACGCGGCGTTCGACTTCGCCGGTGACGTCCTCTCGTTTCGGGGCGATGGAGTCGAGTTCGTCGATGAAGATGATCGAGGGCGACTCCTCGGTGGCGTCCTCGAAGATCTCCCTGAGTTGCTGTTCGGATTCGCCGTAGTACTTCGAGATGATCTCGGGGCCGGCGATAGAGAAGAAACTGGCGGAGGTCTCGTTGGCGACGGCTTTCGCGAGCAGCGTCTTCCCGGTGCCCGGCGGCCCGTGCAGGAGGACGCCCTGTGGCGGCTCGATACCGAGCTTCTTGAAGATCTGTGGGTGTTTCATCGGGAGTTCCACCATCTCCCGAACCCGCTGAATCTCGTTCTGGAGGCCGCCGATGTCCTCGTACGTGATTCCGCCGCCGGTCTTCTCGAAGCCGGAGATGGGTTCCTCGCGGAGTTCGACGTCGGTGTCTTCGGTGATGAGGACGACCCCTTCGGGTTCGGTCTCGACGGCGATCAGCGGAATCGCCTGCCCCGGGGACCGCATGAACGGATGGTTCGTCGAGGACATCACGGGGACGATGTCGCGGCCGACGACCGGGCGTTTGAGAATCTGGCGTTTGACCATGCCCGCCGCGTCGGAGCCGAACTGGACCGACGCCTCTTCCGGCGGCGCGAGGACGAGCGTGTCGGCTTTCGTCGCCTCCGCCTTGCGGATCGTGACCCGTTCTCCGATACCGACGTCGGCGTTCTGCCGGGTGAACCCGTCGATACGGACGGTATCCGTGTTCCAGTCCTGCCGGTCTGCGCGCCAGACCTTCGCGGCAGTCGTGTCTGCACCTTCGATTTCGATGATGTCGCCCGGACTGAGCTTCAGATGCAACAGCGTGTCCGGGTCGAGCCGGGCGATACCACGACCCGAGTCGTTCGGGTACGCCTTGGCAACCTCCAGTTGGACTTCGTTCATGATTTAGGGATGGACGGCGATGTCATTGGCTCCGATACGTGAGCGGATATGTTTTGTGTTAGCCCACATTCCTGTGCTAGTCGCTACCATAGATACTTGGGGCCGGATGCTACAAAGATGTACCGGACTCGGTGGGTTTTGGCCATATCGACATCCCCGTCTGGAGGCCCGGACAGGTGGTTTTTTGCGGCTTCCGCGCTCGAGGTTACGCATGCGAGTTCTGGCCTTCGACGGCCGCATGGGAGCCAGCGGCGACATGATCCTCGCCGCCCTCCTCGACGCCGGTGGCGACCCCGACGTCGTAGAGCCCGTCACCGACGCCCTCGAGGTGGAGTACCGAATCGACTCGACGACCAAGTGCGGAATCGCGGCGACGACGGTCGACGTCCTCCTCGCCGACGGTGAGGATGGCCACGACGGCCACGATCACGATCATAGCCACGACCACGACGATAACGGCCACGACGACCACGACCATCACGACGGCCACGACGATCACGACCATCACGACGGCCACGACGATCACGAGGGTGTCCACGCCGAGGGACACGGCCCACACCGCAGCTATCTCGAGGTCCGCGAGATCGTCACCGACATGGGCCTCGGGCCGGCGGTCGAACGCGACGCGCTGGCGATCTTCGAACTGCTCGGCCGGGCGGAAGCGCGCGTTCACGGCGAGGATATAGAGGACATCCACTTCCACGAGGTGGGGGCCGACGACGCCATCGCGGACGTGGTCGGCGCCGCGGCGCTGGTACACGACCTCGAGCCGGATCGGATCGTGACCACGCCGCTTTCGACCGGTGACGGGACGGTGTCGATGAGCCACGGCGAGTATCCGGTGCCGACGCCGGCGGTCGTCGAAATCGCGCGGGGTGCCGACTGGTCGCTGCGCGGCGGGCCGGTCGACGCGGAGTTGCTCACCCCGACGGGGGCGGCGATTCTGGGCCACTTCGCCGACGGCGTCGACTCGCTGCCGGCGCTCTCACTGGAGGGATCGGGCTACGGCGCAGGGGGCTACGACTTCGATCCACATCCGAACGTGCTCCGTGCGCTGGTCGGAACCAGCGAGGGGGGGCTCGTCGAAGACGACGTCGCCGTCCTCGAGACCAACCTCGACGACGCGACGCCGGAAGTGCTGGGCGGCCTGCAGGACACACTCGCTCGCGCGGGCGCGAAGGACACCGCCATCGTACCCGCGACGATGAAGAAGTCCCGACCGGGTCACCTCGTGAAGGTCGTCTGCGACCCCGAGGATCGCGAGCGCGTCGCCCGGACGTTGGCCGACGAGACCGGAACGCTCGGCGTCCGCGATGCGGGCGTCACGCACCGCTGGATCGCGAATCGCGAGTTCGAAACCGTCGTCCTCGAGATCGACGGCGCGGAGGGCGGCGACGAGTACGAGGTGACGGTGAAAATCGCGAGCGATACCGACGGCACCGTCTACGACGTCAGCGCCGAGTTCGACGACGCGAAAGCGGTCGCTCGAGAGACCGGGCTCCCGATTCGAACCGTGATGGAACGGGCGGAACGGCTCGTCCGGTCCGACGACGGGGCAGAGTGACCGCCATCGCGGTGAGAGTCACGTTCGACGGACGACGAGCGCCTCGAGCGCGACAGTACGGCCGCGCGGCTCCGCCGTCGACCTGCCCCGTCGATCCGTTCTCGGGACGCAGATCGCTCGTCGACTCCCGTTCAGTTGGCATCGAACGACCGGCTATCGGTCCGGGCTCGAGCGCCACGATAAAAAAAGCGATGTCGAATTCAGCCGAGAACGACGCGTTCAGCCGGCGAAGAGCGCGGTGACATCGCCGTTCCAGGCAGACGCGTCGACGTTCTGTGAGTTCGCGTTGTCCGCGTCGGCGTTCTGCTCGATAACCTGGTTGATCGTCTGATCGCCAGTGGTGCCGGTGAAACTGTCACCGTCGCCGGCGCCGTCACCGTTACCGTCGCCGTTGCCGTTACCGTCGCCGTTGGTCGGTTCACAGGCGGTCACTGTTCCGCTCAACTGGCCCTCGCTGATGTCGAACCGACACTGCTCGCCGTTCGATTGAACGATTGCGTAATCTAGCTGTGGACCGCCACCCTGGACACTCCACTCGGCTGCCGTCGGTTCGCCATCCTCGTTGAATGTGGTCGCTTGTAGATCGACAGCACCTTGCGACCCCTCGGTGGGGACGAACATTTGGCCAGTCCACCGGAATCTGACGAACAGATTATCGTTTTGGTAGAACTCGACGGTCTGAATGCCGTCGACGCTGTCAGTGCCATCGTTTCCATCACCATCGTCTCCATCATCGCCGTCAGTTATTTCGCCGATATCGATTCCGGTCGCCTCCTGATTGGCGACCTGAGCCGCGTTTTGCTCGATCGCGTTCGTCTGCGAGACGCCTTGCGACTGATCGATGTCGATATCTGCGAATCGGAGATCGTCAGAATCTCCGTAGTCCTTGTGATCGTCGTCTGTACCGCCCGCAGCTGCCGTCCCAGCGAGTCCGACGAACGCCGCGCTGGTGATGAGTGCGAGCGTCAGTAGTATCGTGATTGTCCGTCTCATAGTTTGGGTAGATCTCTGTGTTTTCCGGGTCTGCGCACACGTACACTATGGGAATTCGACGCTAACCGATCGGACACGGATCGGCGCAAACTATCGTGCCAGTTGCAACCCGTGTCACCACGAGCACCCATATCACTGTGGCGCATCTCCCAGTCGAAATCGTCCTCAGCCGCCCATATGAAGGCCAAATACCGTTCAGAGGGATATTCGCGCGCTACAACGGACGATATCGATTACTGTATTGAATTACGAAATGATGACATTAATCGCGAAATCTGGAACGGAAGTATAATATGGATATCAGTTCTACGGTTCTCCTTCAGTACGGATTACACACTGCTATCTCCTCCTAGAATTCCCGGCATCGACGTATGATGACGTTGATACCGTCTATTCGATTGCTACAGGGAAGTCACCGACGTATCGGCATCGAGTTCCGTTGGGTCGCCCGACGTCTGGGTTCAACCTTCCCGCGTCGGAAGGGAAGTCTCGACTCTGTCACGTCTCGGAGACGATGCGAACCGCAGGTAGTTCGACTCCCTTGGTTGCAAGCGCGACGGCCGCGCGAATTGGGGGTCCCCGACCTCGGGCCTCGAGATCGGCGGCGAGGGCTACGAAATTTGCGTCACGGCCGCGAGCGTCGACGAGGGTCGGTTGGGGGGTGCGACTGCGAGGACGTCGAAGCGTCGAGTGCGGATCGCAGTTCGAGCCGTCGTTCTCGAACCGAAGATGGACGGTCGTCCGCCGTCGGGAGTCTGTCTTCGATCGCGCGCCGCCGCGTGATGATCCTCTCGAGACGAGCGTGTCGACCTCTCGGTGTTTGGTTACCGCCCTTACACGTCGGTGTGACGGATCGAGCGGACGCAAAACGCAGTTTAGCGGTCTTACGCTATCGATTCGAGGTAACTGGGACCGATTTTTCGACCGTCGCTCGCGGTCGCTGGACATCCGAGTACGGCTGCAAGTCGCGCGAAAAATCGGAGGAAGTCACTTCGGTTGTGCTACCTCAAGAGCCACGGAATTTCGTTGTAGCTATCGTCGTTGAAGCTGTCTTCGATCTCGTTTTCGGCCTCGGCCTCACCGATCTGCGCGTTGGCGTTCGATTGCTCGTTCTCCTGTTCCGCCTCCGCCTCGACATCACCGCTGCCGACGCCGACGGCGACTGCTATCGCATCTTCTTGTACGTTGACGTTGTTCTGACTAACGTCCTGATCCTGCTCGACTATCGCGATAGCGCCCTGATTGACTTCGTCTCCGCCGTCATCATCTACAGCGGATGCGGAGACCGATCCTGCGAAGCCCGCGATGCACAGGCTCCCGATCAATGCGACCGCCAGCAGAGTTGTGATCGTGCGTTTCATTGTTAGGTAGTGTCGGGCAGTGCGCGTACCGACCACGTACAGGGGAATCTGCCATCGGAGAGGGCGCACCCCGAGTGACGGCGCAGTCACTCATCACGCGGGTTCGCTCGTCTCCCGGGCCCTGCTGTGGCGCGGTGCCCAGTCGTCGCTGTCGAGAGACGACCATTTGAACCCAAAATATGGTTTCAGGACGAACACGGTATTAGACCGGCCTACAAGACCGCTAATGGACACCACCGGACCGTTCATCATCGGTAGTCGGAAACTTGTCGTCGAAACGACGACCCTATCGTACGTGTCGCCGGCAGTTTCATCGGCCGATCCGCCCGTGCCGTCCCCGAAATATTCGATGTATGCTACGCGACAGGCGTCGACTGAACAGAAACGCGCTGATTCCATTTTCGAAACGGTCCTCGGAGTGGGCCGATCTGGGTCCGGAACGTCGCGTTTTCGCCTCGCAATTGCGCAGTTCCGCGTGAAACCGACCGAGGAAATCGATACGGCAACGCCGGTCGCGAGCCGACCGAAGGCGACGATTTCTCCGCATAAGCAGCGCCCTTCGGATCAATAGGCCGTCGCATACGGGATCCAACCTGTCGATAACAAAGTCACTCATACGGATACGATGGTTTGCGTCGTATAGATTGAGAAACGAAAGACCATCACGACACAAATCACGCGATCAATGACAAACGACACGACGAGACGGTCACGAACTACGACACTCATTATGACCTGTATGGTCGCCTTTGCCATGATAGGTGCCGGCGTTCCGGCAGCTACCGCAGGTGGCGACGGCGATCTCGAGAACGGAACGGTACACGCGCTCAACGACGGCGAAGAACTGTATCTGGTCTTCGGCGCGGACCTCGGCGACATGTCGCTCGAGGAGTACGTCGACCAGCACGCGGGCGATACGGCTGACTCCGCGTCCGAAGTCATCCAGTACCAGGACGTCGATCAGGTCAACATCAACGAACAGGGCTCCGCGGTGTCGATTTCGATCGACGGCGGTGACGCGACCGCGATTCAGGAGTCGAACCAGTACAACGACAACGTACAGAACGGCGAGGTCACGGCCGAGAACATCGACGTTCGAAGCGCCCAGACCCAGTTCGAGAACGTTGGGAACGTCAACATCATCATCGGTGACGGCGGCGACCAGCAGTTCGACGGCTGGGCGGTCAAGGACAAGAAGGGAGATAAGGAGACGATCACGCAGGAAGCCATCGCCTCCGTCGCGCAGTCCCAAGAGGTCGCGCAGGCGAACTACAACAACCAGAGTACCGCCTTCGCCCTCGCGGTCGACGACAGCGAGGCGACCGCGCTCCAGCAGTCCTACCAGCGCAACGAGAACTTGCAGGAAGGGCACGCGAACGCGTCCAACGTCTACCTCGGTGACGGTGAATTCGGTCACAAGAAGGACAAGTCGGGCGATTACTCGTCCGCCAGCCAGAGCGCCGAGGCGACGGTCACGCAGCAACAGGACGTCGAACAGGCGAACATCAACGAGCAGGACGGTGCCGTCGCCATCGCGGTCGGCGAGGGAAGCACCGCCACGGCGATTCAGTTCACCGACCAGAGCAACCTCAACGAACAAATCGCCAGCGCCAGCGCGTCGAACCTCCTGGCGTCCAGTCCCGGCATGAGCGTCGCGACCGCGGGCGACGTCAGCGGCGAGATCCTCTCGCAGAATGTCGAGCCGACCCAACCGGACAAGAAGGACAAGAAAGACGGCATCGAGCAGACCGCGACCGCCGGCGTGGCCCAGGAGCAGGGCGTCGAACAGCTGAACGTCAACCTGCAGAACAGCGCCCTGGCCATCGCACAGAACGATAGCGAAGCCACCGCTGTCCAACTCGCGTACCAGACGAACTACAACGCGCAGGTCGCATACGCCACCGCGCTCAACGTCTACGCGAGTCCGGGCTACGTCTCCGACGACGTTACCCGAACCTCGAGTACGACGGTGACCGTCGACGGCAACTCGGGGATGGAGAACCCCGGTATGTCGTACGACTACGCGTCCGAGGCGATGCAGACGAACGACGTCGATCAGCAGGCCAGTGCCGCGATCCAACAGGCCCAGTTCATCACCCAGCAGAACGTCAACGAGCAACACACCTCCGTCGCAGTCGCGGAAGACGGCGGGAGTGCGAGTAGCTCGCAGGTGACTCTGCAGGAGAACGAGAACGTGCAGTTCACGTCCGTCTCAGCGACGAACGCCTGGGTTGGCGCGTAACCCGATTCGTCACACGGTCGATTTTCGACCGACGTGACCGACGGTTTCCGTTTCTTTTTCGATTCCCCGTTCCCCTCGAGAGCGGCACATCTCGGTGTGTTGTCCCCCGAGCCCCGGTGGCGGTGACGACGCTGTCACTCGACTCTGGTTTGCGGAGCCGAAATCGCCGCCGTATCCAGTACATCGACTCGCGGCCGGCGGCGTCCGCTTCGGCGTCGGCGACCGGGATGGCACTCGAGACGACTACGACTCGCCGGAATCGTCCATGTCGGTCGACTCGGACGGCGAGCCGGTGCCGTCGTCACGGTGCTCGACGAGCGCTTCGTCGATGCTCAACTCGCCGGTAGCGACCCGGCGGGCCAGAACGTCGTCGATTGCCCGATTCCCGTCGCTCTGTTCGCGGGACCGATCTTTGATGACCTGAATCTCCCCCTCCGTCGGCTCTATCTCGCGCGCGTCGACGACCTCGCCCTCCCGGTGGGCGATGTTGACCGCGGCTAACACGTCGCCCATCCCGCGCGATCCGGTACCGAGGTAGGGTGTCGTCCCCGTTTCGTCGACGAGTTCGACCCGAACGTCCCCGAGGTCGGTGATCAGTCTCGCGCCCTCGAGGCGGGAGCCGTCGCCGATCCGGACGACCGGAGATGGCGCTTCGGCGACTTCGCGCTGGACGACGTCGACCGCATCGCCGAGGGGGACCTGGAAGGCGGCGACGATCGTCTCGCCGGAGAGAACGGCGATCCCGGGTTTCTGACCCGGATCGACGCCGATGATCGTTCGGCCACCGCCGCCACGAATCGTCGCCATGGCTTGATCGACCGCGCGTCGGGGGTCGTCGGGATCCGCGACGATCGTCGTCACGCCTGGGAAGGAGTCGGCGTCGTCGGTTCCGGTGACGACGACGGTCGTCCGTTCGGGCAGTTCCTCGTCCGGCTCGACGGTCGTAAACGCCGTCCCGCGGTCGCGGAGCTCGTTGACGACGCCGTGGTACACTTCGAAATCGGACGTGGCGACGACGATCACGGTACGAGCTTCGCCCTGGCGACGAATAAACGTACGCGAACGCCGTTTCGATCCTCGGAGTTCGTCACGCCTCGATCGGTCGGATCGTGCCGATCGAGGCCCGGTACCCGTCAGTCTCTCACCGAGACGGTGAGTCGTTTCATCACTTTGAATTGGTCCCGGCCCCGGCATCTACGCATGGCACGCAATACCATTCCCGAACTCCACGAGAAATATCGCGACGGGGAGCCGCTTTCGATGCTGACCGCGTACGACGCGCCGATCGCCCGTCAGGTCGATCGCGGCGGTGTCGATATGATTCTCGTCGGCGACACGGCCGGCGATAATCACCTGGGGTACGACGATACGATTCCGGTCACGATGGACGAGGCGCTGTCGAACACTGCGGCGGTCGACCGCGCGGTGGAGGACGCGATGGTCGTCGCCGACATGCCGTTCGGGAGTTACGGCCAGTCGATGGAAACCTCGGTGGACAACGCGGTACGGTTTCTGAAGGAGGCGGGCGCCGACGCGGTCAAACTCGAGACGGCACCCCACGGCGAGACGACGATCGAGATCATCGACCGGTTGACCGAACTCGGGATTCCCGTGCAAGGACACGTCGGGCTGACGCCACAGCGGATGAACCAGATCGGTGGCGGGTACATTCAGGGGCGGAATCACTCGAGTTCCGCGGCCGTGGACGCGCTCGTCGAAACCGCCGAGCGTCTCGAGGCCGCCGGCGCGTTCGCGGTCGTTCTCGAGACGGTGACGGAGGAAACCGGCAAGGCGGTCACCGAGGCGGTGGACGTTCCGACCATCGGTATCGGCGCCGGGCGATACGTCGACGGGCAGGTGCTCGTCATCACCGACATGCTGGGACTCGGCGGCGAATCGTTCACCCTCTCGAAGCAGTACGCCGACCTCGACTCGATAATCAGTGACGCCGTCGAGACGTACGTTTCCGAGGTCGACGACGGCGCGTTCCCCGCCGAAGAAAACGTCTACGATCCGCTCGAGGAGTGAGCGCACATCCTGCAACGCGTACCCGTTTCGCGACCGGTTTCGAACCGCACGACGACCGACGGGTACCGGCGGATCAGCAGGGTTCGCGCAGGAATGAATCGGGTCCTGTCGGGTGTGCAATGGCGCGATCCGCAGACGCACGAGGATCGAACGGGCGTAAATCGCCGCCGCTCGAAGGGACGGAAATGGACCGAACGACTAGTCGTACGGGGTTCCGAGGAGGAAGGTGAGGACGATTCCTCCGATCAGGACCAGCGGGACGAGCGGGAACAACCGGACCGGATCCGGGCTACAGTAGGTGTCGAGAATCATGTACACCCATCCGATAAAAGCGATGGGGAGCAACACACCCAGGACCAGTTGAACGGTGGTGAGCAGGTCGAACAGGATCCCCTTCAATTTTGGCTGGCTCGCAGACATATCGGTCGGAACACGCCAGCCAATGATAAGAGTTATCGCGGTTCACGGACGGGTGCGAAAAAATCGTCGTCAATCGATTCGGAAACGGAAACGGATGGTACTATCGTCCGTACTCGAGAAGAACGACGGCGCACTCGCCCGCAGCCGTTCCGGGGCCTTTTTGCGCGTTCCCTGCCAACTCGAACCGTGACAGACGAGGCGATTCCGACCGGCTGTAGCCCGGTCGACGAGTTACTCGGCGGAGGGTTCGAACGCGGGACCGTCACGCAGTTGTACGGCCCGCCGGCCGCCGGCAAGACGAATATCGCGCTGTCGGCGGCCGTTCGAACGGCGGTCGACGACGGCACCGTCGTCTACATCGACACGGAGGGCGTCTCGGTCGACCGCTTCCAGCAACTGCTCGATGCTGCGGTCGACGACGGGCCGTCGGCGGAGCCCGACGGCGAAACCGTCGAGGCCGTCGCCTCGAGAATCGTCATCGAGGACGCGCTGGATTTCGAGGAGCAAGCCGAGGCGGTCCGCGACGCCGAGGAGTTCGCCGACCGTGCGGATCTGATCGTTCTCGACAGCGCGACCGGGTTCTACCGGCTCGAGCGGACGGCCGACGGCGACGACGGCGAGGCGCTGCGCAGCGTCACGCGGCAGGTGACCCACCTGCTCTCGCTGGCCCGCAAGCACGATCTGGCCGTCGTTCTGACGAACCAGGTCTTCGCGGACCCGGAATCGGATCGCACACGGGGGCTCGGCGGAAACACGCTGGAACACTGGACCGGGACGATCGTCCGCCTCGATCGCTTTCGCGGCGGGAATCGACGTGCAACGCTCGAAAAACACCGATCGAAGCCCGCCGGTGAATCGGTCCAGTTCCGGATCACCGAGACCGGACTCGACGGCGATGACACGGCGGCCCGCTCCTGATACCGGGTTTCGACCGCCGATGGCCCTGATACCGGCTTGTAACCGTCGATCGACGATTGCGGATCGGCGGGGCCGTGACCGGGGGTTCCGTCGCGTGGGTCTCGCCGGGACGGTGCGCAGGACTCCGTCATCCCGCCGAAAACGGGACCGTCCCGGTACTCGAGGACGAAACGCGGCGTTACAGTTCGTTCAGTTTCCGCAGGAGCTGTCCGCGGTACTCCTCGTCGCTGGTGACGCCTTTGAGTTCGAGGACGTTGCGCTCGAGTTTGTCCAGTGCGACGCGGAACGAGTTCTCCGCGCCGTACCCCTCGCCGGTGCCGGCGACCTGGCCCTTGTTGGTCCGCAGGCGGATCTGACACAGGACCAGCGGCGTGCCGCGAAGCTTCTCGTCGTGTTCGTGGAAGCGGACGTGGGCGTGCATCACCTGCATATCGGCGTACTTGTCCGCGACTTCCTCGACGCTTTGGACGATCGATTCTCGAGTGATCGTATCGAGCATCGAGACGTTCGTGATCTGGACGTCCATGTGTTGCTCTTCGGTGAACGTCAGCGCCCGGAGGACGTCCGTTTTCGTGATGACGCCGTCGACGACCCGATCGTCGTCGTCGGGCGTGACCATCAGCCCCGCGTAATCGTCCGTGAGCATCGCTTCGACGGCCTCCTTGGCGGTGGCGTCGAGCGTCGTCGTCTCGACGGGACTGGTCATAATGTCGTAGACGGGAACGTCGAGCATCCGCTGTGTGTCGCCGACCCGGTCGCCGGTCGTCGTCGAGGTGCTCTTCCGGATGACGAAGTCGGCGATGTCGTGGGTCGTGACGACGCCGGAGAGGTAGCCGTTCTCGTTCATGACCGGCAGTCGAGAGATGCCGTGTTCGCGCAGGAGATTGATCGCCTTGCCGATCCCGTCGTCCTCGTCTATGGTGACCGGATCCGTCGTGTAGATGTCCTCGACGGTGAGCGCATCGAGATTTTCGAGGATCGCCTCGAGGATCGCGTCGTCGGTGATGACACCCCAGAGCTGGCCGTTCTCGAAGACGGGCGCGACCTTCGCGTTGCTTTCGACGAGCACGCGCGCAGTCTCCCGGACGTCCTCCTCACGGGCGACCTTCGGTGCCGGTGCGTTTCGGCTGGGTTTGGTGAGCGCAGCCACCTTGGCGTCGTCCTCGACGTGAGACTGGAGGACCTCCCGCTCGCTGATGACGCCCTCGTACTCTCCATCGTTGGTGACGATGATCCCCTTGGGGTTTCCGTCTTCGAACATGGATCGAATTTTCCCCATTCGCGTGCCGACGTCGACTTCGATAAACTCCGTGGTGGCGATATCAGCGATATTCATCTTTCCGGGCGAACGTACTGCCGCCGAGGTATTTAACATACTGCCCATTTTATCCGGGTGGCTCCAGGCGGGGGGTTTTTGACCGTGGCGTTGAAGCGGACTCGCGATGTACGATATCAGCATCTTCGGTCGATACACGTACCTCGTGACCGAGATCGTGTGGGGAACCGTCGCCGCCGTCCTCCTGGGCCGAGCGAACGCCCTCCGGAAGGCAGCAGTCACCATCGTTGCACTGTACCCGATCGCCTACGCCTGGGACCGCTACACCCTTTCGGTCGGCGTCTTCGATATCAAACTCAGAACGGGCATCGACGTCGCCGGCATCCCGCTCGAGGAACACGTGTTCATGGCCGTCGTCCCGGGACTCGTCATCGGTATCCACGAGACGATTTTCGGTGACGACCCCGATCGCGCGACCGCACCGAGGTAACTGACGAATCACGAACACCTCTCTTTCAGAGACTGTAACCGGTCGCACCTATCTTGTACTGACGGTCCGACAGTCGACTCGATGCGGGGCCAGCGGTCCGGGAGCGGGAAGTCAGAGACGATTACAGGCGGGAGTCCCGACCGTGCGCTGCTCCGGGGCCTGGTGAACTTCCTCTTCGCCGTCGTCCTCGTCTGCTCGCTCGCGATCGGGGCCGCGCTGTTCGCGCCCCAGCTCATCGATGGGGTCGGCTTCGAGCAGCCGCCGGCACCCAGCGCCGATCCGCCGCCGGCCGGCGAGCGCGATCCCGCGGTGACCGATCCCGACGATCCCGACAACTCGAGCTACGAAACCGACGTCGAGGTGATCAGGTCCGCGACCGTGGAGGATTTCGTCCACGCGGAAGTCAACGATCGCCGGGCCCGACACGGCCTGGAGCCGCTCGAGTGGGACGGGACGGTCGCGTCCGTCGCGCGCGCTCACAGCTCCGATATGGCTCGTCGCGATTACTTCAGCCACACGAATCCGGAGGGCGAAGGCCCGTACGCCCGGTTTCGTGACGTCGACGGATACTGTCAGGGATACGGCGAAAATATCGCCAAGACCTGGATCGACCGACGGATGAGACGACCCGGCGGCGACGGCGTCGTTCGGCACCGAACGGCCGAGGGACTCGCGACCGGGCTGGTCAACCAGTGGATGAACTCCACGGAGCATCGGCAGGCCATTCTCGAGGAGGGCGACGTGCCCGGGTGGGACCGGGCCGGCGTCGGCGTCTATATCACCGACGATGGGGCCGTTTACGCGGGGCAGAACTTCTGTCACGAGTGGTGAGCGGCTTTGAGACGAACGACGTGGAGGTCGGTTACGAACGGTTGGAGTCCGTCACGAACGATATGGGCCCGTCACGAGCGAAGATCGACCGGGGACCGTTCAGATACGCGAAATGATAGGTACGACGAAAACGACCGTACTGGGCCAGATGCAGTAACTGCGAACGACTTACAGGTTCATGGTCTCGAGAACCGTACGTTCGGTATGACCATCCCGGAGACGGTCACCGCGATCTATCGGACGTCGCGAGACCGTGATCTGACTTTTCTCGCGGCCGGATTCGCGTACTACGCGTTCGTTTCGCTGATCCCGCTGGTCCTGCTCGCGCTCGTGGTCGGGTCGCTGATCGGCGGTGAACAGGCCGCCCAACAGTTGATCACGGTCGCCGGCGACTATCTCCCGGCGGCGGGCGAAGAGTTAGTCAGGGAGGCGTTGACTACCGAGTCGGGTCGCACGGAAGCCACCGCCATCGCGCTCGCCGTCGCTGCCTGGGGCGCGCTCAAGGTTTTTCGCGGGTTGAGCCTCGCGTTCGACATTGTCTACGACGAAGTGTCCGAGGACTCGCTCGCCGACCAGATTCGGGACGGACTCACCGTGATCGTCGCCGGCGCTGGCGCGATCGGTCTGATGATCGGGATCGGCGCGTTGCTCGCGATCGTCGCCGACACCCTCCCGTTCGTCGGTGCCCTGAGCTGGCTCTCGCTGTTGCTCGGACTCGTACTCGTCTTCCTGCCGGTATACTACGTCCTGCCGCCCGTTCCGGTCGAACTGATCGAAATCGTTCCGGGCGCGATCTTCGCCGCCGTCGGCTGGACGATTCTGCAGTTCGGATTCCAGATCTACGCCGCAAACGCCGGGCGGTACGCGGCCTACGGCGCCGTCGGTGCCGTGCTCCTGTTCGTCACCTGGCTCTACTTCGCGGGAATCATCATCCTCCTCGGAGCCATCCTGAACGTCGTTCGAGCACGTCCACGACTCGCGGAATAGCGTCGGTCCGCCGACCGTGACGTATCGCCCGTCGGTCGGCGATGGCAGGGCGCGAATCGTCCGAGACAGAAATACTCCCACTCCGCGTACCCGGTCTCACCCCCGGCTCACGAACGGATCGCCCAACAGTTCGAACAGGGGAACGGTTATGCCCCCGGCAGCGACAGATCCCCTCCATGAGCGACGAGCGACCATCTTCTTTCGGGTCCGACGAGGGGGGCGCGGACGACGCCGTCACGAGCGCGGGTCTCGAACCCGGCGGCGGTCCCCAGCGCGTCGTCTCCGAGCGGACCGTAGACGACATTCTGGATTCGCTCGACGAATCGGAATCGACGTCGGTGACCGTGACCGACGAAGACGACGCGGCCGATAGCGACCCGGCAGCACCCGACGAAGCCGACGAAGACGACGACCGTACCGCGTCCGACTCCCGGAGTGAACCCGCCGACGAAACTCGATCTCCGGCAGTCGACGACGCGACCGGGGCCGACTCGTCGGCGAGGGATTCCGCGTCGATCGACGCAGCCGCGTCGTCGCTCTCGGCCGATCCGCCTGAAGCCTCGCTCGAGGACCTGGCCGCCCGCGTCGAAGACGGAACCGTCACCGGCGCGGACGTCCGTGCGGCCGAAGCCGGCGAGGGCCGCGAGTCGACTCGATCGATCGCGATGCGGGCAGTGAATCGAGCGGGTCCGAAGACGACGGTTCGGGGCTGCTCGGACGGCTCAAACGGTTCTTCTCCCGATAGCACGTACGCCGGTGCTGGTCGGTCCCGCTGTCGGTCGTCGCCCGACGAGCCGCCGAGCGGGATCGAAGCCGACCGCGCGACTCGAGATCGCGGATCCGACGCGCTCCGCGGCCGATGTCACGCCTCGAGACGTTTCCGGCGGCGGATCGCCGCCACGTGAAACTCGGTCGCGCCGGCGACGAAGAGGACGCCGCCGACGCTCGCGAGCAAGATGGTGACGATCGGCGGGGAGAGGCCCCCCACGAGGGTGGCGCCGACGACGGCCCCGGCGACGAAACCGACCTGGACGGCGACGACGCTCGCGATCCCCCAACTCCGGCTGACGGGCGCGTAGAGCCCGCCGACGGCGACCGTCTCGGCGATCGCGTGCACCGTCAGCAGGGCGAGGGCGAACAGGCCGATCGAGGCGTTCGTCGCGTAGATGCTCGCGACGAGGATTCCCTCGACCACGCGGTGAGTCAGGACGGCGCCGAGCGCCGCGTCCGCACAACCGGCGTGCGGTGAGACGCCGCGTGTGCGGCCCGCCAACGCGAGCGCGGCGCCGAACGCTCCGCCACCGACCGCCGGGATCCACCCTTGCGTGAGGGCCGTCGTGAACGCGGCGACCCCCAATACGATCACCAGTACCACCACTTCGGGTCCCGTCGCGCCGTGGTGATCCGCGACGGCGGAGGACGTCCGATAGTGTGAGACCGAGCCGAGTCCGAAAGCGACACCGAGCAGCGCCGAGGCTCCGATCGCCACGACGAACGGAACCCCCGGAATCTGACTTCCCGCGTGCGTCTCGACGCCGTGGGCACTGACGATGCTGGGCCACAGCGAGAGCGCCACGAGCGCGGCCGCGACCGTTCGATTCACCCGCATCGTCTCTCACCGACTCCAGCGGCAGTCGTCCGTTTCATCCGTGTTCTTTTTCCGTCGTCTCACCGCAGTCGGTCTCGGTTCGTCCCCCGGCGTTCCACCGGCTGTCGTCGGTTACGGGCGAAACGAGACGTCCGCCGTCGGTCGACGCCGTCTCGAGGCCAGCGTTCGGCCGGCTGTCACTACAGCCAGACGTCGCTCGTGCAGTCGCCGTCCGGCCACCGAATCTCGTGGGCGCGGGCGGGGCCCTCGGGGAGCGTCCCGAAGTCGACGAGGAAGTCCTCGTCGAGGGTCATCGTCCCCCTGCGCGGGTCCACGTCCGCTTTGAGCATCACCGAGCCCTGTTCCCCTTCCGCCGGGAAGAACTGGTCGTCCCACGTCGAGTAAAGCGACGTCGTGAAGTAGAGGCGCTCGCCGTCGAGCGAGAGCTGGAGCATCTGCGGCCCGGCGTTGATCGGTCGGCCCTGCACCTCGCGGACGTCGCCGAAGAGCCCGCCGAGTGAGAGTTCGTCGACCAGTCGCGGGGTCGACGGATCGGAGATGTCGTACATCCGGACCTCCCCGTGGAGCCAGTTCGTAAAGAACAGGTAGCGATCGTCCATCGAGACCAGGAGGTCCGTGATCAGCCCGGGAACCGGCATGTCCCAGTCGTCGTGTTCGCGCGACGCCACGTCGATGACGTTCTCAGCGCGCCAGTCGCCGTCTTCCCTGGACAGGTGGAACATGTTCGACGAGAGCGCCGCGCCGACGTAGGCGTGGTCGGACTCGGGGTTGTGGAGGAATCGCACTTCGAGCGGGACCAGCCCCTCCTCGCCGAGGTCGATCGTCTGCTCGACCGTTCGGTCCTCCCAGTTCCAGATGTTGAGCCGCTGGCCGTACTCGCCGGCCTCCACGTCCTCGAGATCGAATCCCGGCTGGTAGGTCGACGGGGCGGCCCACTCGGAGGAGACCATCACGTTTCGGCGCGGCTGGTACCAGTAGTCGTAGTTCATCCCGATGTCCCCCGGCGTATCCCAGCGCCCGTCGATCTCGAAGTCCTCGTCGAGGAGCAGGAACCCGCCCGGGAGGTCGCCCTCGGCATCGCCGAGCATGCTGATCATGATCTGCCCATCGGGGATGCAGTGGACGGTGTGCGGGGCCGAGAGATCGTACTCGTAGACCTCCTCGGGTTCGATGACGGAGATCAGTTCGGGATTCTCTCGTTCCGCGGTGTCGATGATGTGGATGCGAGACGACCG
Source organism: Natrinema caseinilyticum (assembly GCF_024227435.1). Taxonomy (GTDB): domain Archaea; phylum Halobacteriota; class Halobacteria; order Halobacteriales; family Natrialbaceae; genus Natrinema; species Natrinema caseinilyticum. Next base: position 1,286,899 of record NZ_CP100445.1, on the reverse strand, counting down.
GTTGCCGGGGACGACGAGGTACCGTCGCTCCGCGCCCTCGACGTGACAGGACGACGAACAGGCGTTCCAGCCGAAGTGGTGCAGCTCGTCGCCCTTGGTCGGCATCTCGACCCTGTCGACGATCTCGCAGTACGTCGACGAATCCGGATCGACGTCGACGACGGTCAGCATGTCGGGAGCGTCCGTCTCGGTTCCGACGTAGAGCGCCGGCACGTAGGCGACGGTCTCTCGAGTCGACTCCTCGATGGCGGCCTGGGGCGTCTCGTATCCCACCGCGCCGGCGTGGTGTTCGCGGTGGCCTTCGTGAACGTGAGTCTCGTCGGCGTGATCTGAGTGAGAGCTCATGCGCTATATTACGACGGACTGCATGATAAACAAATATCGTGGAAAACAATGACAATTTTTCCGGCTTGACGTTTCGTTGGACCGGTGCCTCACGGGAAAAGAACTGACCGACGTTCCGCGGGTGGACGCGAGAACGGTGAGCCGTTCGAGGTCGTCCGGACGATTCGGGGATTCGCTTCGGGCCAAATCTCGCTTCGTTGGAAGCATCGTGCCGGAACGTGACGTTCGCACACCGGGCCGCTCACATGTCAGACGGATGATTGTGTAACCAGTGGGTCGGAACCGTTCGTATCGGCCTCACCGGTAGCGGCGTTGCGGACGACGGTCTGCCGTAACGATGTGCCGGTGCAACCGCGACCGTCCTGCGGTTGCACCGGCGATGACGTACAGTAGTCCGTATGGCGTCGGAACTGAGAAACGGCGGGCGGTTACTCTCCGTGAGCGTCGGCCCGTCCCGTCTCGCTGGCGAGGTATGACTGCGAAACCAGGGCGATGCCGAGGACAACCCACAGGAGGATGATGCCCCACTCGAAGGGCCACTGTAGCGCGGATGGGGCTCCCGGCAAGTACATCACGGTGAATCCGAGCGTGAGCGCGAGTCCGAGGAACCCGACCCCCTTCCCGGCAGGAATCTTCAGCGGGCGCTCCATCTCGGGTTTGCGGACGCGCAACACGAGGAACGAAATCACGACCATCACCCACGCGATGACGATTCCGAATCCCCCGGCGTTGACGATCCAGATGAGCATCTGTTCCCCGAACAGGGGTGCGAACGCCGACAGGCCGCCGATAAGTGCCAGCGCCCGCGAGGGAGTGTTGGTTTCGGGATCGACGGTTGCCAGCGTCTTCGGCAGCATGCCGGATTCGGCCAGCGCGTAGATGGCGCGACTGCCCCCGAGCAAGAACGCGTTCCAACTAGTGAGAATTCCGGCGATGCCGGCCAGTGCCATGATCTTTCCGATCAGGGCACTACTGAAAAGCGACTCCATCGCGGCGGCTGCGGGAAGCGGACTCTCGACGAGGACGGATCCCGGAAGCGCCTGGCCGGACGCCCAGATGACGAGGATGTAGAAGAGCGCCGCGACCAACACGGAGACGACGATCAGCAGGCCGAGCAGCCGTTCGGAGATGTCGGCCTCCCCGGCGGCCTGCGGGATGACGTCGAATCCGACGAACATGAACGGCGTCATGATGGCGACGGTGAGCACGCCAGCCATTCCGGAGTCGGCGAACGGTGGCGTCGACGTCGAGTGACCGTTCGCTACGGCGCCGATAGCGAGCGTGACTCCCGCCAGACCGATGACAAGCGTCAGGATCGTCTGGAACTGTGCCGCGGGTCGGACGCCTTTGTAATTCAGATACGTCATGACAATCGCACCGACGCCACCGACGAGGACCCACGTTCCGTAGACGGTCTGACCGGCGACCGTCCAGAGTGGGATCGCGTTGAATCCGGGCACGACGTACGCCAGCGACGACGGAAACGCGACGACCTCGAAGACGACGACGCCGACGTATCCCAAAATCAACGACCAGGTACAAATGAACGACCCGATGGGACCCAGCGCGCGCATACTGTAGACGTGTTCGCCGCCGACGAACGGCATCGCCGACGCGAGTTCGCCGTAGATGAGTCCCACGACGGCGACCATGAACGCGCCGATAACGAACGCCAGAACGGACCCGGTGACGCCGCCCTGGTTGATCCAGTAGCCGGACTGGATAATCCAGCCCCAGCCGACCATCGCGCCGAACGCCAAGACAAATATGTCACGCTTCGTGAGAACGCGTGAGAACTTTCCGTCGGTTTGCGTGTCAACCATATGCACTCGTTTAGATACAGGGCCTTATACCTTTCTAAGTTCGAGAATTAGTATTATTCTGGAACTCAGTTCGAATATTCCTCTGCACGGGATGCACGGACGAGTCGGGAACAGTGTCGCAGTCCGACCGGACGACGATCGACGGCGGAACGGCAGGGAACGGGAGACGTCCCCGTGGCGCTGGACAGCTGACTCGAGACCTTCGCGCCGAATACTGCGCTGGACCGGCGCGACTGAGCGGGGACGACGAAGGCAGGAGAGCGACCAGGGAACCGACGAGTTCGCCGCACGTCGGCGTGGCACTCGTCGGTCGGCGAGACGCTTGAGCCGTCCCGGCGTGCCAGTTCCTCGGACAAAATATGGGGAAGACGAATAAAATCGGACCCAATACAAAGTTTTAGTATTCAGTAGGACTGTGTTCCGTCATGGCTGCAGGACAGACGTTCGACGAACTCCACTTCGCACAGGAGCCGGAGATCGAGACGGCGATTCCAGGACCGAAGTCGAAGCAACTCCTCGAGCGACAGCGACGCGTCGACAGCAGTGCGGTCGCGTATCCGAAGGTCGTTCCCATCGCGATCGAGGAAGCGAAAGGTGCGACGGTCCGCGACGTCGACGGAAACACGTTCCTCGACTTCTTCGCCGGGATCGGCGTCCTGAACGTCGGTCACTCGAACCCGTACGTGCTGGAGGCCGTTCAGGAACAGACCGAAAAGGTTGCACACACGATCGATTTCCCGACCGAAGCGCGATTGGACCTGATCGAGGCGCTCAACGACATCGCACCGGGGACGCTCCCCGACAACAACCGCGTCGTTTTCGGCGGACCGACCGGCAGCGACGCCATCGAGGCGACGATCAAGCTCGCCAAGTACAACACTGGCGGCGACGGCCTCATCGCGTTCCGCGGGGCCTACCACGGCGGTAGCGCGGGGGCGCTCAGCCTCACGGCGGGCAACAAGTACAAGGAGGAGTACACACCCTTGCTCCCGAACGTCCGTCACGTGCCGTATCCGTACGCGCAGGCACAGGGAATCGACCCCGAAGACGCCACAGACCGTGCGCTGGCCAACGTCAGGGAACTTCTCGAAGACCCCTACAGCGGACTGGCGAATCCGGCCGGAATCTGGGTCGAGCCGATCCAGGGCGAAGGCGGCATCGTGGCACCGCCCGAGGGGTTTCTCCCGGGTCTCGAGGAGATCGCGGAAGCCAACGACGTCCCGCTCATCGTCGACGAAATCCAGACCGGATTCGGTCGGACCGGGAAGTGGTTCGCGAGCGACTGGGACGGCGTCACCCCCGACGCGATGCCGATGGCCAAGGCGATCGGCGGCATCGGGCTGCCGCTGTCGGCGACCATGTACCACGAGGACCTCGACACCTGGGACGCCGGCGGACACGTCGGCACCTACCGCGGAAACGCCCCCGCGATGGTCGGCGGTCTCCGCGCCATCGAATTCATCCGTCAAAACGACCTGCTCTCCCACGCTCGCGACCTCGGCGAGTACATCCGGGACCGCCTGCGCGAGTCGGCCGACGTGACCGAACACCTCGTCGACGTGCGCGGACGCGGACTGTTCGTCGGTGCGGAGTTCGCCGACGGCGAGGAGAGGACGGGCAAGGAACTCGTCAAAGCTGTCCAGGAGGAGTGTTACGAGCGCGGCGTCTTGATCTGGTCGGCCGGCCGACGGGGCAACGTCCTCAGACTGATTCCGCCGCTCGTCCTCACGCGAAAACAGGCTACCATCGGAATGGACATTATCTGTGAGGCGATCGAGCGACGCGCAGCCTGACAGTCACCGCGGGCATCATTCGCTCCTGTAGAGACCAACGACCAGTATTCATTTGTATGTGCCCGCTCTCGTTGAACGGTATTCGGAATAAAGCTATGGATGAGAAAGACATTCGGATTTTGACCGCCATTGCCAAAGACGGAACGGCGAGCCCGGACAGAATCGAAGATACGACCGGCATCCCGAAATCGACGGTTCACTATCGGCTCAACCGGCTTCGCGAGTCCGGCGTCATCGAAAACGATCTCCACAATATCGACCTCGAGAAGGTCGGCCTCTCGATCACGCTCATCTCCGAGGTCTGGGCCGAGTTCGAGGAGGGGTACCACGACCTCGTCGGAGAGAAACTCGCCGCCGTCGAGGGCGTCAATCAGGTGTATTTTACGATGGGAGATACCGACTTCGTCGTCATCGCTCACGTGGCCGACCGCGAGATGGTCGAGACGTTCGTGGAGGACTACGAAGCGATCGAAGAGATCGAGCGGACCTCGTCGAAGTTCGTTATTACCACAGTCAAAGACGAACGGAACCCGCTCAACGACTTCGACGTCGAGACGCTGGTCGAGGCGCTCGCCGAGTAGCGTCGCAGTCAGCTGGTTCGCCTGGTCGCGACCGATCAGCTGTCGCGCCGTTCCTCGAGAGCGCGGATCGCTCCCGAGTTCGTGGCGTCATTCGAAGGTAGCGATGTCGATGAAATCCCGGTCGTGGCTCGGCGAGCGGACGTCGTGGACCCCGCAGGTGGAGTCTGTCTCGAAGATGGACCTGTGGTGCATCGGCGAGTAATCGGCTGTGGCCCGTCGTGGTCGGCCTCGACCAGGAACCCGCGAACAGTATCGCCCTCAGTGCCCGCTAAAACCGCCGCCTTCACGTCGTTCGGGGCTGTGTCTCGTCTAAATCAACCCGGTGTCGCAGTCCTGTCACTCGCGAATTTGCCTGCGACAGAAGTAGTGGGTTGGGGCAGATTCGAACCACGGTCGTTCCGCTTCGCTTCACTCCCTGATTCAAATCTATCCTACCGTCACGAATATGCCGCTCACGGACTTGCTCGCGGCAAAATTAGTGGGTTAGGGCAGATTTGAACCACGCCGAGACGTGCTCGCTTCGCTGCGCGCGACTCGTCCGGTTCAAACTGCCGACCATCTTCGACGACACGGACTCCTCGCTCCGCTCGTCGTCGTTGTGTCGTCAAAAATGGGTTGGGGCAGATTTGAACTGCCGGCCTCCTCCATGTCAAGGAGGTGTCATAACCAGACTAGACCACCAACCCGACCGGTTTTGCGTTCACGCAGCCTGGCTTCCGGCGCCACGCTGTCTGCACTCTCTGCTTGCCCGCCACCACAATTGAAGGTTTCGAATCGACCGCCGTACGCGAGTCCGCCCCACGCGCCCGGTCGATACGCTTAAGTTGATGTACGGATTTGGGCATTGTAAGACAACTACGTACATTGGTGTTCACAATGAAGGAGTACGTCGAACGCGTTACGGAGGGGACGGATCTCACGCAAGCGGACGCTCGAGCGGCCTCGACGGCCGTCTTCGAGGGTGCGACGGAGGCACAGATCGGCGCCTTACTGACGGCGCTGCGCGCGAAAGGAGAGACGGAAGCGGAAATCGCCGGCTTCGCCGAGGGAATGCGAGCGGCGGCGCGGACGATCTCGCCGGACCGAGAGCCGTTGGTCGACACGTGCGGGACCGGCGGCGACGACTACGACACGATCAACGTCTCGACGACGAGTGCGATCGTCGCCGCCGGCGCGGGAGTGCCGATCGCAAAGCACGGCAACTACTCGGTTTCGTCCTCGTCGGGCAGTGCGGACGTCCTCGAGGAAGTCGGCGTGAACGTCGAAGCGGAACCGCCGGCCGTCGAGGACGCGATCGAGACCGACGGCATCGGCTTCATGCTCGCGCCCGTGTTTCACCCGGCGATGAAGGCCGTCATCGGGCCGCGGAAGGAACTCGGTATGCGGACCATCTTCAACGTTCTCGGACCGCTGACGAACCCCGCGGGGGCGGACGCACAGGTCGTCGGCGTCTACGAGTCCGATCTCGTCCCGGTGCTCGCGGACGCGCTGGCCCGGATGGACGTCGACCGCGCGCTGGTCGTTCACGGTTCCGGGACCGACGAGATCGCCATCCACGGGGAGACGGTCGCGGCCGAGGTCGCCGGCGACTCCGTCGAGGAGTACGCGCTCGAACCGGCCGATCTCGACCTCGACGAGTACGACATCGGCGCCATTTCCGGGGGGTCCCCCGAAGAGAACGCGGCCGACATGCGCGGGATCGTCGACGGCGACGTGACCGGTGCGAAACGGGACGTCATCCTCGCGAACGCCGGCGCCGCGATCTACGTCTCCGGCGAGGCGGACTCGCTCGAGGCGGGAGCCGACGCGGCTCGCGAGGCCATCGACTCGGGAGCAGCGACGCGGAAACTCGAGCGACTCTGCGATGCGACGGCGACGCCGGCCGGGACGGGACGATGACCCGCGTGAAGATCTGCGGATTGACCGAGATCGCCGACCTCGAGGCGGCGGTCGACGCGGGGGCCGACGCGGTCGGGATCATCTGTGACGTGCCGGTCGACACGCCGCGGGAGGTATCGGTCGATCGGGCCGTGGCACTCGCGTCGGCCGCGCCGCCGTTCGTGACGAGCGTGCTCGTGACGATGCCGGCCAGTCCCGAGGACGCGATCGAACTGGTCGACGAAATCGAGCCCGACGCGATCCAGATCCACGGCGGTATCCAGCCCGGCGACCTCGCGTACCTGCGCGCGAAACTGGACGTCGAAGTCCTGCTCGCGGTCGATGCCGACGACGCGGCGACCGCCGAAACGTACGACGACGTCGTCGACGGGCTCATCGTCGACACGGCGGGCGAAGACGGAGGCGGCGGAACCGGACGGACCCACGACTGGGACCGGACCCGCATGGCCGCCGCTGACCTCGAGTCGCCGTTGATCCTCGCGGGCGGACTCACCCCGGAAAACGTCGGCGATGCCGTCAGGACCGTCGAGCCGTTCGCCGTCGACGTGGCGAGCGGGGTCGAAGACCGCGGCGGCATCAAAGACGCCGAGGCCGTTCGAACGTTCGTCGACCGAGCGAAAGAGGCCCGCCGGCCGGCGGGGACCTGATCGTGACACCCATGACCGAATCCGACGCACCCAGATCGCCGGCGTTCGACATCGATCGAGAGACGTTTCGCGACCACGCGGGAACCGGCGCTGACCGGTCGGATCGGCCGGTCGTCGTCCGCACCGTCGCGACGCTCGCGGTCGACACGACGCCGCTTGCCGCCTACGCCGCGCTCACCGGACGGACCGACGCGAGCGACCGCGAGCGATCGCCCTACGCCTTCCTGCTCGAGAGCGCGGAGAAGACCGCTTCGAGCGATCCGGACGGGGCGTTCCGGCCGAGCGCCGCGGACGCGGAACGCCACGCGCGATACTCCTACGTCGGCTACGATCCGGCCGCCGTCGTGACGGTCGAATCCGGAGCGGCCACCGTCGACGCGCTCAGCGACGACGTCTCGCTGGAGGGCGTCCGGACGGAGGCGGACGGCGACACCGTCGACGCGCTCCGGGCGGCGATGCCGGACGTGCGCCTCGAGAATATGCCCGACCACGACCGTCAGCACTTAGAAGGCGGGCTGGTCGGCTTTCTTTCGTACGACGCCGTCTACGACCTCTGGCTCGAGGAGGTCGGGCTCGAACGGCCCGACTCGCGGTTCCCTGACGCGCAGTTTCTCCTGACGACGAAGACGCTCGCGTTCGACGAGCGCGACGGGACGATCTCGCTGATCTTCACGCCGATTCTCGACGCGGACGACGACCCCGACGCGGTGTACGAGGCGCTCGCCGACGAGGCCGACGCGGTCGCGGCGACGCTCCGAGACGCGACCGACCTCGAGACCGGCGGGTTCGTCCGCGAAGACGAGGTCGCGGACCCGAAAGCGGAGTACGAAGAGAGCGTCAGGCGGGCCAAAGAGCACGTCCTCGACGGAGACATCTATCAGGGGGTCATCTCCCGAACGCGCGAACTGTACGGCGACGTCGATCCGATCGGCTTCTACGAGGCGATGCGAGACGTGAACCCGTCCCCGTACATGTATCTGCTCGACCACGACGACCTGACCGTCGTCGGGGCCAGCCCGGAGACGCTGATTTCCGTGCGCGGACGCGAGGTGATGTCGAATCCGATCGCCGGCACTTGCGACCGGGGCTCGAGTCCCGTCGAGGACCGCCGCCTCGCCGGCGAGATGTTGGCCGACGGCAAGGAACGCGCCGAACACACGATGCTCGTCGACCTCGCGCGCAACGACGTTCGGCGGGTTTCCGAACCGGGATCGGTTCGCGTCGACGAGTTCATGAACGTCCTGAAGTACAGTCACGTCCAGCACATCGAATCGACCGTCACTGGAACGCTTTCGTCCGACGCCGACGCCTTCGACGCGACGCGTGCTGCGTTCCCCGCCGGCACGCTCTCGGGTGCGCCGAAGATTCGGGCGATGGAGATCATCGACGATCTCGAGACGGAACCGCGCGGTCTCTACGGCGGCGGCGTCGGCTACTACTCCTGGACCGGCGACGCGGACTTCGCGATCGTGATTCGAACGGCGACCGTCGAAACGGGCGCGGCGCCACGCGCCGCGAACGGACGATCGGGCGAGCCGCGAGCCGACGGAGAGCGAGATCGGATCACGGTTCAGGCCGGTGCGGGGCTGGTCGCCGACAGCGATCCGACCGCCGAGTACGAGGAGACCGAAAAGAAGATGGGCGGCGTGCTGGCGGCGCTCGAGGAGATCGAACTCCCGATCGAGGAGTCTTCCCGGACCGGGACTCCCGAAGCGACACCGGAGGTGAGTCGATGACGGAACGTCCGACCACGAGTCTCGAGGCGGAAGAGGGTTCGACCACGAGTCTCGAGGCGGAAGAGGGTTCGACCACGAGTCTCGAGGCGGAAGAGGGTTCGACCACGAGTCTCGAGGCGGAAGAGGGTTCGACCACGAGTCTCGAGGCGGAAGAGGGTTCGACCACGAGTCTCGAGGCGGAAGAGGGTTCGACCACGAGTCTCGAGGCAGACCGCGACGCGCGAGGCGACGACGGCGCGGACTCGCTTTCCGTCCTGTTCGTCGACAATTACGACTCCTTTACGTACAATCTCGTCGAGTACGTCAGTCAGCAGGCCGGCACCGAAACCGAGGTCCTGAAGAACACCGCCTCGCTCGCGGACGTCCACGCCGTCGATCCCGACGCGATCGTTATCAGCCCCGGACCGGGCCACCCGAAGAACGACCGCGACGTCGGTCTCTCGATGGACGTGCTCCGGGACGTCACTCCCGAGACGCCGACGCTCGGCGTCTGTCTCGGCCTCGAAGCCGCCGTCTACGAGTACGGCGGCACCGTCGGCCGGGCTCCCGAGCCGATCCACGGCAAGGCCTCGGCGGTCGATCACGACGGCGAGGGCGTGTTCGACGGCCTCGAGCAGGGATTCCGGGCCGGTCGGTATCACTCGCTCGTCGCGACCGAGGTGCCGGAGTGCCTCGAGGTCTCGGCGACGGCGGAACACGGCGACGACACGCTGGTTATGGGCGTGCGACACCGCGACTACCCGCTCGAGTGCGTGCAGTTTCACCCCGAAAGCGTGCTCACGGCCGCGGGACACGACGTGATCGAGAACTTCCTCGAATCGGTCTGACGGCCGAATCGCCACGCACCGAGCAGTGCTTTCGTACCGTGCCACGACGTCGCTCGCCGCAGCGACGACTGGTCGACACCGGGTCCCTAGAAGAAGGGAAGAAACGACAGATCCGTGAAGCCGGCGGCGTAGAGTCCTGCGAGGACGACGGCGGCGACGATGCCGATTCGGACGGCCAGTTTGATAGCGATTTTGATCGCGACGACGGCGACGGCGAAGGCGGCGAGCGCGGCCAACACCAGCAGGACCGGAGGTGCGGATGTCAGTGCATCGATCATACACCAGAACCCGCACTCCAAGAACGTAATCTTTCCGGGAATTCTGACTTCCACGCGGCGACGACTGACTCACTCGAGACACTGTTCGTTCGACCGACCGTCCCTGTAAAAGTGAAAAACGCTCCACAGCGACGAGATGGCGTCGGAAACAGTCACTTTCAGTCCGGTCTGAAAATCGTTAAGGGAGTCGGCGGCCTAAGGACGCATAACAGCACAGGCGGCAGTCTCGGCGGCCCCGAGAACACAGAAACGACAAGTTCCAGAGACATCTAAACAAATTAATTTGTGTTACTACAAGCAGCGTGGGAGAACAACACCACGTTTTATGATGGATGCATGAATACCGAACCTTCGTCACGAATGATGAGAGAACGGATCCGGACATACAAGAGAATCGACGTGCTGCAGCGTGGTAACGACGAGGTGGCTCGCGCATGAGCGATGCCGAACTCTCCGCGGAAGATCTCACGCTCCCGATCAAGCGCACCGAGGGCGAGACGCTCGAGGAGCGAATGACCGACAACGCCTATCAGAACATTCTCCCGGCACGATATCTGCGCCGGAACGCCGACGGTGAACTCGTCGAGACGCAGGAGGATCTCTTCGATCGCGTCGGCAAGAACATCGCCCTCGCGGAGGCGGTTTACGAGGCCGAAAACCTGGACCTCGAGATCACCGTCACGCCCGACCAGTTGAAGCCCGACCATCCGCGCCGAGACGAACTCGCCGCGGAGGTCTTCGGTGCGGGAACCACGGTCGAAGACGAGGCCGAAACGACGCTGACCGAGCGGAACGTCAACAAGTTCTCCTACGAGACGATCGTTCCCGAACTCCCCGACGCGGTCCGGACTCACGTCGAGGACGTCGCCGAAACCTTCACCGAGGGCATGGAATCGCTCTCGTTTATGCCCAACTCGCCGACACTGATGAACGCCGGCGACGAACTCCAGCAACTGTCCGCCTGTTTCGTCATGTCCCCCGACGACGACCTCTCGGACATCCACGAGACCGCGAAGAAGGCAGCGGAGGTCTTCCAGTCCGGCGGCGGCGTCGGCTACGGCTTCTGGCAACTCCGACCCTACGGCGACGCGGTCGGCTCCACCGGCGGCATCGCGTCGGGGCCGATCACCTTCATGCGAACCTACGACCAGCTCTGTGAAACCATCGCCCAGGGCGGGACCCGCCGCGGCGCCCAGATGGGCATCATGCGCGTCTCCCACCCCGACGTCATCGAATTCATCCACGCGAAGAACAAGGACGTCTCGCTGGCCCACTGTCTCCGACTCAACGACCCCGACGACTACACCTACACCTCCTTCAGCGAAGCCCTCGAGGAAGCGCGCGACCTGATCGACGAGGACGGCCGCGTGCCCAAGCACCTGCGCAACGCCGTCGAAGGCCACCTCTCGAATTTCAACATCTCCGTCGGCGTCACCGACGGCTTCATGGAGGCCGTACAGAACGGCGAGGAGTACACCTTCACCAACCCGCGGACGGAGGAACCCCACATCGCCACCGCCGAGACCAAGGAGATGTACAGCCGCTACGACCTCGGCGAGCACGTCGACGTCGGCGAACCGCTCTCGATCCCCGCCGAACTCGTCTGGGAGCGCATCGTTGCCGGCGCCCACGAGAACGGCGAACCCGGCGTGATCTACCTCGAGCGGGTGAACAAGGAACACTCGTTCGACGTCGAGGAGCACGACGACCACCGTATTCTGGCGACTAATCCATGTCTGACAGCGGGCATGGAGGTCCGATTGGCGGACGAAACTACCGTGCCGATCGGCGAACTGGCTGCCAGTAACGAATCGGTGAACGTGCGGACGCTCGACGGTGGAGCGGTTGTTACTCGCGAGGCACGCGCGTTCAAGACGAAAGTAAACGCCGATGTTGTGCGCGTCACGACTGAATCCGGCCTCGCCATTCGCGTTACCCCGGACCACGAGATACGTGCTGAAAACGGTGAATGGGTCGAAGCCGTCGATCTTTCGCCCGGGGACGAAGTCGTTAGCCTCTCGAAGCCGCTCGCAACACCGCAAGGAACCGTACATGAGACGACTACGGCCACCATCGCGAGCGTCGAGGCAGACGGCAGCGAAGACGTGTACGACCTGACGGTCGACGATACACACAATTTCTTCGCCAGTGAATCCGGCGACGAGACAATAAACGTCCACAACTGCGGCGAGCAACCGTTGGAAGAGTACGAGGCCTGTAACCTCGGGCACATCAACCTCTCGACGCTCGCGGACCTCGAGGCGCCCGACTGGCGCGTCTGGTCCGCCGAACACGCGGACGAGTACGACACGCAGGAGGCGGCCGTCGAGGCGTTCCTCGAGGCGGCCATCGACTTCGAGGAGTTCGACGAGCGCATCGAGTACGGCACGCGATTCCTCGAGAACGTCGTCACGATGTCGGACTTCCCGGTCGAGGAGATCGAAGAGAAGGTCAGGGACATGCGCAAAATCGGCCTCGGCATCATGGGGCTGGCGCAGTTGTACGTCCAGCTGGGAATCAAATACGGCAGCGACGAGGGCAACGAGGTCGCCCGTCAGCTGCTGACCCACATCAACCACGGCGCGAAGGCCGCGAGCCACGAACTCGCCACCGAACGCGGCTCCTTTGCCGACTGGAACGACTCGAAGTACGCGACCCCGACCGAGTACCGCGAGTGGTTCGAGAAACAGACCGGCGAGGACGCGGACGACTGGGCCGACGGCTTCCCGATCCGCAATCACAACGTCACGACCATCGCACCGACCGGGACCACCTCGATGGTCGGCAACACGACCGGCGGCTGCGAGCCCATCTATAACGTCGCCTACTACAAGAACGTCACCGACGACGTGCAGGGCGACGAGATGTTGGTCGAATTCGACGACTACTTCCTGCGAACCCTCGAGGCCAACGACATCGACGTCGACGCCGTCAAGGAGGAAGCCCAGGAGCAGATGGCGACCAACCAGTTCGACGGCGTCGAAGGCCTCTCGACCGTGCCGAACGCGATCGGCGAACTGTTCGTCATCACCAGCGACCTCACCGCGAAACAGCACGCGGCGGTGCAGTGTGCCTGCCAGAACGGCGTCGACTCGGCCATCTCGAAGACCGTGAACGCGCCCAACGACTCCACGCTCGAGGACGCCAAGGACGTCTTCGAGTGGGTCTACGAGCAGGGCGGCAAGGGCGTCACCTACTACCGCGACGGCACCCGATCGAAGCAGGTGCTGACGACCCGTGCGGACAACGCCGATTTCGCCGACGAGACGGAAGCCGCACAGGCGCTGGTCGAACAGATCGACGAGATCTTCGGCGGCCTCGAACAGTTCCTCGAGAGCGAGGACGTCCAGGACGTCCTCGAGGAGGACGTCGGATCGCTGCTCGGCGACGCCGAACCCGACCGGATCGATTTCACCGAAAAACGCGAGCGGCCCGACGCGCTCCAGGGCGTCAGCCAGCGCATCGACACCGGCTACGGGAAGATCTACGTGACGATCAACGAGGACCCCGAGACGAAACAGCCGTTCGAACTGTTCGCCAACATCGGCCACTCGGGCGGATTCACCAACTCCTTTACCGAGGCGCTCGCGAAGGTCATCTCGACGTCGCTGCGCTCGGGCGTCGATCCCGAGGAGATCGTCGACGAACTTTGTGGCACCCGGAGCCCGAAGGTCGCCTGGGACAAGGGCGAACAGATCCAATCCATCCCCGACGCCATCGGAACGGCGATGCGACGCTACCTCGAGAACGAGATCGACAAACCGTACCCGAAACAGCAGACGCTCGAGGAATCCGCCGACGCGGAGATCACCGAGTACGACGGCCACGAGACTGACGGCGGGGCGGCCGCGGCCAAAGCCGGTGCGTCCGTCGACGCTGACGACGACACGACGCAGGATCTCATCGACGCCGGCGAGTCGCCGGAGTGTCCTGACTGTGGCTCGATGTCGCTGTACTTCTCCGAAGGTTGCAAAACCTGCGAATCCTGTGGCTGGAGCGAGTGTTGAGCGCTAACTGAGTCCGTCTCGCGTTCTTTTTTCTCTCACTTCTCCCGGTGCAGTATCGAACGAAACACCACACTTAGCACGTGCCGGGAAGAACGCACTCGTATGACGGCCGATGGTCGGGATGGCTCCGGTGGCGGTGCCGCGAAGGACGGCTCGAGTGATCGATCGACCCGCGGCCCGCGCTGTCCACACTGCGACGCGGCGATGTTCAAGCGCCACTGCAAGTACGTCTGTCCCCAGCACGGGGTCATCATCGATTGCAGCGACCCTTTTCGATGAGAGCGCGAGGGTTTCGACCCGATCGGATCGAGCGGTTCAGCGTCCGACTCGAGACGTGAGTCGCCCGGAACCCCTACACAACGAGGGTCTGTGTTCTCCGACAGGAACGCTATGTCTGCGCAACCGACGGTCCTCGTCGTCGACGACGAACGGGAACTCGCCGACCTGTACGCGATGTGGGTCGGCGAAGACTACGAGGTCGTGACCGCCTACGACGGCCGGAGTGCGATCGAACGCGTGAACGACTCGATCGACGCCGTTCTGCTCGACAGGCACATGCCCGATATCACCGGCGATCGAGTCCTCGAGGAGATTCGGGCTGCGGGATACGACTGCTGGGTGATCATGGTGACCGCCGTCGATCCCGGTCTCGACATCGTCGAACTGGACATCGACGATTACGTGACGTAGCCGGTCACGCGGGCGCAGTTGACCCGGATTATCGAGAACCTTCGCGTCCAGTCTCGCTACGGCGACGACGGCCGTCGGGAACTCGAGTCGATCTCGAACAAGATGGAGACCCTGGAGGACGAACACTCGATCGAGGAACTGACCGATACCAGCGCGTACCAGGAACTCGAGTCCGATCTAAAGGTGTTGAGCGATTCGCTGGTCGCGGAACTCGACGACGAGGAACTCGCGAGTCAGTGACCGGACGCTGGCCGGCAGTCCGGCATCACACGATCCGCCGCTCGCACTGGCGGTCGCTCACCCGTCCGTCGCTCGCACGGGCAGATTTCACGACCTGTCGATCGAACACGAAGACGAGCCTCACCTGCCGTTTCGATCGCGCTGGAAAGCGAGTGCGAGCTACTGTTCCGTCGTCCGATTCGTCTCCTCAGTTCGCTCGGCTCTGTCGGGACGTGCCGGTCGCTGACGGATTCGTGCCCCGATCGCGCGGTAGGCAGGACCGGCGAGTAAGACCCCGGCGGCGACGGCACAGGCGACCGAAAGCGCGACGCCGAGTTCACCGAGTCCGCTCGTGGTGACCGTCGCGGCCGACGCGCCGACGACGACCGCTGCCGTCGTCCAGGGAAGTTCGCCGATCGCCGTCCCGAGCAGCAAGTGTCGGGGCTCGACGTCGCTCACCGCGGCGGCACACGTCGCGACGTCGGACGGAATCGGCGCCAACCGCGAGGCGGTGACGCCGCGAAGCGGCCCGGTCGCGTCGTAATAGCGCGTCACGGTCTCGCCGGCTCGCTCGAGGAGCGTTCCGCCACCGTCCGCGTCCCCGGCCGACGAAGACGAAGCGACTCGAGACTCCCGCGGGCCCCGATCGGTGGCCGATCGGCCCCCGACGGCGAGCCACCGGACGGCGAAAAAGACCGGAAGAACGGTCGTGACGACGCCGACGAGCGCGATCGGGAGGCCGACGACGACGCCGAAGCCGTAGCCGACGACGACGGCGAGCGGGGTCGTCGGCCACGCCAAAAGCGGCCGCACGAGGTAGAGCCCCGCGACGACGAGCCCGAATGTGAGCGGCTCCGCTGCCAGCGAATCGACGGTCTCGAGCATCGACGACGGCGAGACGAAGACGCCCGCAGCGACGATTCCGACGGCCACGACCGCACCTGCGAGCGCGCGCGTCCGGCCCGGCGACACCGACATCGGTCGAAACTCTCGCTCGAGCGTTGAAATCTTTGTGTCTGTCCGGTTCGAGTGACCGTCGGCTGTATCCGGGGGATCCGACGGCCGGGCGAGTCAGAGACGAATGCGGTGTCCGACGATCGGCCACCACGGTCCGAATTCGTCGGGACACCCGGCCGCAGTCACCGACCCAAAGGAAAGGGCTTTTATAATCACGCTGGATACGGTTGAGTGCAGACAAAGACCGCGAGCGTGGGTAGCCAAGCCAGGCCAACGGCGCAGCGTTGAGGGCGCTGTCCCGTAGGGGTCCGCCGGTTCAAATCCGGTCCCACGCATCGCACAGGTGGAATGCTCCACCGTCAACCGATGCAGGTGATCTCCCTTCGCGGACATCACCCACGCATAATCCTTTCGGGACTACTCTTCCTCGAGCGCCAGCCACAGCTCTTCGATCCAAACGTACGATAGCGCCGGCCTACGGAGGTGCTGCACCGTGATCGGCGCCGGTCTTACTCCGGCGATTCGATCGACGCTGATGAGAACTAGCGGTACGACATCCTCCAACGATCAGCGTACTGAATACAGCGGATGGGTTCAGCACGGTCGTCCGTGTGGGACGGGAGACGAGCAGACGTCCTGCTGTGAATCCCTGGTAGAGATAGTTTCTTCCGAGTGTCGAATAGCGTTTCAAGGCGCCGGTGGTGGTAGCGTTTCAACGGCATGAAAGCCTTCGTTATGAACGGGATCGGCGAAACCGGGTTCGCAGAGAAAGACGAGCCAGAAGCGGGGCCGTCAGATGCGATTCTTCGGCCGACGAAAGGACTCATCTGTACCTCGGACGTCCACACTGTTCACGGTGCGATCGGCGATCGTAAAGACCTCACACTCGGTCACGAGGTGGTCGGTATCGTCGAAGAAGTTGGCGATGACGTAGAAGCGTTCGAACCTGGCGACCGCGTCGTCGTCGGCGCTATAACCCCCGACTGGGGATCCGATGCAGCCCAAGATTGCCATTCCTCTCAGTCCAACGGCGCCCTTGGAGGCTGGAAGTTCGCAAACGTGAAAGATGGGACGTTCGCGGAATACGCCCACGTCAACGAAGCGGACGCGAATCTGGCGCACATCCCCGAGAGCGTCAGTGACGAGGAAGCCGTCTACACCACCGACATGATGAGCACGGGGTTCATGGGTGCTGAGCACGCTGACATTCCCGTCGGTGGCACCGTCGCCGTGTTCGCACAGGGGCCAGTCGGTCTGATGGCCACCAAAGGCGCTGTGCTACAGGGGGCCGGACGGATCTTCGCGGTCGAATCGGTTCCCGAGCGACAGGAGCTCGCAGAACGGTACGGGGCAACCGAGATCATCGATTTCGAAGAACACGATCCCGTCGAACGAATTCACGAACTGACCGACGACAGGGGTGTCGACGCTGCTATCGAAGCCCTTGGGACTTCGTCGACGCTGGAAGACTGCGTTGCCGTGACCAAACCCGGCGCCATGATCTCGAATATCGGGTATCACGGGGAGGGCGAATACGTGAAAATCCCGCGAGAAGAGTGGGGTGTCGGGATGGCTGAAAAGGACATCGTCACTGGCCTCTGTCCTGGCGGTGGGCTCCGAATGCGCAGATTACTGCGGCTCCTCGAGGAAGGGGTCGTCGATCCAACGCCGATGACGACTCACGAGTTCCCCTTCGCCGAGATCGAGAAAGCGTTCGATCTGATGGAAACCAAAGAAGATGGCATAATCAAGCCACTGATCGAATTCGATGACGCATGAGGTGTCGAACGGGATTGAGTAGTCTTCGTCTCGGTGAAGGACGCTGGCATCGGAACAAAAACCCCCAGCCGAACAGGAGCTGCTGAATTCGGGAGTGGCCACGTCCGACCCGGAAGCGACTTGAGCAGCGAGGTCCAAGGCGCGAATGAATAGTATACCCGCGAGGCAGAGGCTCACACCTCTTTTCGCGGACATCACCCACGCAAATTCCTCTCGAAGCGACACCGACGAGCCACGGCCTCCGACCCGAGTTCGTTGGTTACTCACACGAGACTCACGGACGGGGCCGCGAATCCGGGCGCAGAGAGTAATCACTTTCTCCCTGCGCTCGAACGAACACACATGGAATACGTCCCTCGAGAGCGCGTGCGGCTGCTTACTGGCGTATTGAGCGTCGTTTCACTGGCGGTGGTTTTCGCGGCCGCGGGCGGGCGGATTCCGTCCTCGAGCGTGCCCGCGACGCCGGAGTGGATCCTCGAGACGATTCCGCTGGTCAACGCCGTGCTCAGTGCGACCGCGATCGGGACGATCACGCTGGGCTGGCGGGCGATCCGACGCGGCGACGTCGAGCGCCACCGGATCGCCATGGTCACCTCGTTCGTCCTCTTCGCGAGCTTTCTCGCGCTCTATCTCTACCGGCTGACGGCGACCGGTGGGCCGCAGCCGTTCCCCGGTCCCGAGACGGTCTATCAGTTCGTCTACCTGCCACTGCTTTCGATCCACATCCTGCTGGCGATCGTTTGCATTCCGCTGCTCTACTACGTCCTCCTGCTCGCGCTCTCCCGTCCGATCGCCGACTTGCGCCGGACGAGTCACGCTCGCGTCGGTCGAATCGCTGCGACGCTGTGGCTGATCTCGTTTTCGCTCGGGATCGTCGTCTTCGTGTTACTCCACGTCGTCTACTGAGTTCGTCGGCCACCGATTTCAGTCCAGAATGTCGCCGATGCGTCTTGGCTCGCCCTGCAGGTTCGGCTGTTCGGCGACGATTTTCAACACCTCGTGATCGGTCACGTCGTAGTAGGACTTCTCGGTCGCCTCCTCGACGAGGTCCCGCTCGAGGCGGAATTCGGTGCCTTCGTAGACGACGTCGACGCCGTCGTCGTCGAACGCGAGCGTGGTCATGAGCGGACGTATGCAGCGGGTATGTAAAAGGGAGGCGGGTTCCGGCGTCGGTCGAACCTCGAGCGGGCGACTGAGGCAGACGCGCGTCAGACGAATGGCAGACGACGCGGGGGGTTTATTAGTCGGTGCTCCCTTTGGATGCGAGTGTGGCCTTCAGCAGGGACCCGCTCGATTCACTCGTCGTTCCCGACGGGACGGAAGCGCAGGAACGCGACCTCGTGACCGACGGGGACGTCCTCGTGGGCGGTCGGGCGACCGTCGAATTCGGCGTCCGCGGACGAAACGTGCTGGCGGGCGAAGCGTCCGAATTCGGCGGCGCGATCGAGGCAGACGGCGATTGTCGACTCGACATGTGGTGTGACGTTACCGGGAACGTCCTGGTCGGTCAGGACGCGTACATCGGGGAGCGCGTGCACATCGGCGGGGAGTTGAAAGTCGCCGGCGACCTCGACATCGGCGACGACGTCGAAATCGAAGAGGGATTCGAGGCCAACGGCTGGATCGTCATCCGGAACCCGATGCCGACGATCGTCTTCCTGTTCGTCTACCTCAAACACCTCCTTCTGATCGGCGAAGAAGACGCCGCCCAGCGGCTCATCTCCAACCTCGTCGACGAAGCGGACGACGACCCCGAGGCCGAACCGCTCGTTATCCCTCGAAATGCGACCGTCGGCGACGACGCCTGGCGCGTCTCGACACCCGCGACGATCGGCTCAGATTGCCGGCTCCACGGCAACGTCCGCGCCGAGACGATCGACGTCGGCTCGGAAAGCAACATCTTCGGCAGCCTTCGCGCTCGAGGCGACGTCACAGTCGGCGAGGGGACTCGGATTCACGGCGACCTGACGACTCGAGACGGCGACGTCACTATCGAGCGCGATGCTCGCATCCTGGGCGACGTCTCCTGTGCGGACCTCGAACTCGGTCCCGACGCCGAGATCGACGGGACGATCCGAGCCGACGGCGAGATCACGATGGGGACGACCGACAGGGAAATCGAGTAGATCGACTCGTTCTAGTTGCTGGGCGACTGTGGCCTCGTTGCGTGTCGTTTTCCGGGCCCCTCCTGGGTCGCCGGTTCCCAGCGGTCGCACGAGCTGGTGTGCGATGCCGGACCGGGACGCGTCGTCGGAGTCGGTCTGAGCGGTCGTGAGTCGTCTCATACGTCAGTCACGTTCTAAGTGACTTCCTCCCCACCCTACTCGCTCACGGCTCGCGCCGTTCGCTCCTCGAGGATAGCGTGAGACCGAAGGTCTCACGGACCATGCGAACGGCGGCGACGATCGCCGAGCAACGTGAGCTAAAGACGGACGCCGTCAGTGCGATCCTCTCGCGACTGAAGGAACGAAGGCTCGTGCGGCACAAGCGGCCGTACTGGGCGATCACAGACGACGAGAAACGGCTCCGAGCCGCCTACCGGCTTCACAGGAATCACGAGACCGCAGACGAGCAGTACGGTGAGGAGCGTCTCGAGGAGCTACAAACCGACGATATGGAGAAAGTGCAGTGACCGCGTTCGATGAATTGGCACGCGGTGATATCATCTGAGGGACCGATCCGCTCTCGGACAAAGGTCGCCTGATGCTCGTGCTTGGAACACCCCAGTTTCTCAACCACGGGATCCAGCTCATCACGGTCCTGATCTCGACGAAAACCTACCACGAGAAGTCTCTCACACTCTGTGACGACGACTACGAAGGCGATCCGGTCGGGGAGCGAAGTCACGTTCTCCCGTGGTCGCTCGTGACTCTCAACAGTGCAGCTGACGTAGAATTCTATATGACTTCTCTCGTCGACGAACGCACCGAAGACGTGGCGACACAATTGATTGGCTATCTCCCCTCCTGAGCATACCGTACTACCGCTGCCGACGTCAGCGACGTCTCGCAGCCGCCGAAGGCTTTTCTAACTGTGCCTAATAATTCTTCCGGATGTCTAACACGTACGACGCCGTCATCGTTGGGGCGGGACACAACGGCCTCACGGCGGCCCTGTACCTCGTCGACGCCGGCGTCGTCGAAGTCACGCAGGACGAGCAACCACGGCGGTACGCCGCCCGGGAAATCGACCTGACCGTGACAACGGCTGCCGGTGACCGGGAGTACACGATCATGCCGGCGCTGATCGTCGCCGTTGGGCGGCACGAGACGAACGCCGACATCGACACCTACATCGACCGCCACGACGTCGCCGGCTTCGCGACAGCGCTCACCGATGCGGTCGTCCGTGAACACGGGGAGGTGACCCATCGGCTGATGGCTGAGAATCTCGGCATATCGTCGCTTGCTGCGGAGATAATCCTGCAGGTGCTCCGACCCGTCGTCGACGAGCATTACGATATCGAGGAAGCAGGGGCGTCGCTCGATGAGTTGGACATCGACGATGAACGCGATGACCGTCGA
The DNA here is from genome assembly GCF_024227435.1 of Natrinema caseinilyticum. Classification (GTDB taxonomy): domain Archaea; phylum Halobacteriota; class Halobacteria; order Halobacteriales; family Natrialbaceae; genus Natrinema; species Natrinema caseinilyticum. The sequence continues at coordinate 1,265,794 of NZ_CP100445.1, read as the reverse complement.
CACCGCTGATGGAGACAACCGATAACTGGGCCACCCACGCGGTCGACGACGAGGCCTGATCTCGATGGTTGAGAAACGGTTAACGGGCGGCGTGAGAAAGTCCGGTATGTGACTGACGATCTTGCGTATCCCTCTGTCGAACTTATTCTGGATCTCCACGAACAGATCGTAGCAGAAGGCGACACCACGGAACCAGGAGTTCGGTCAGAAGACTCGATTTCCTCCGCGTTGCAGTATATCTCGGAGGGATTCTTTGGGGAGGTGCCCAACACGATCCACGACAAAGCGGTCCATCTGATGCGACTGCTCGTTGCGGAGCATCCATTCGTCGACGGGAACAAACGAACAGCGCTCCGAACGGTGGTCGTTTTCTATATGCTGAACGGGGACACGTTCGAGTACGGTGATGAAATTCGGGCCCTCTTGCACCGCTTCGCAACTGACGAAGCCGCGGTCGACACAGAGACTGCAGTCGTCTACTTCCGGGCCTGTGCTCGTCGCAACTGATAAAGGGACACACAGAGTATGCTCAACAGAACAATGGCGTCCAGCACCGATTCCTCGACGGCGGCCGACGACGAGGTCCGCCAGCTCTACGAGCGGTATCAGGCAGCTGAGAGCGACGCCGAACGTCGCGAGATCGCCCTCGAGATGGGGGAACTCGACGGACGCCGTCACGCGGAGATCTACGCAGCACTCGAAGACGAGTAATCCGTTACGATTACTCAGGGTTCCGTCACAATCGACGGAGCAGCCAGCATACGTCAACGAGCTTGGAGTGGCAGTAGAGATTACCCTGTCCTTGTTGGAAACAGCGCGCTCCAAGGCATCTCGAATCACTGCGTCGTGATTTTCGAGGAACTGGGTCACAGTCGCTACCGGTGCCTCGATCTCAAACACACCTGAAAGCGTAGCGAGCCGTTCGCTAATCTGGTCTGTGACTTCCTCCCCACCCTACTTGCTCACGGCTTGCGCCGCTCGCTCCGTGAGGGTAGCGCGGGACCGAAGGTCCCGCTGACCATGCGAACGGCGGTGCCGTGAGCAGAAGGGGCATGAGCGCCTCGAGTTGGGTAATGACCGAGATATCGTAGTCGTTGAACGTCAGTGCACACCCCGCTCGTGAATTCGCGGCGGGCGAGTGTTCGCTGGCCACCTGACAGCGAGCGGTGGGTAACTCGTTTCAACGACGACTATAGCGACTCGACTTCCACCACAGCGTTCGTTCACTTCGTTCCGAACGAGACGGTCACCGACTTACTGACGATCTTCGACACGTTCACCCTCGTTCTCGACACGCCGCTCGAGTTCACGCGACACGGCGAACTCTCAGTCCAGGTCTACGGAACCGATGCAGCCATCCGGTCGGCGCTCGAGCGCGTCCCCAACGACGTGTCCCTGAAGATCGGACGCATCGGCGAGTACCGGTCCGAGGCGGATAGACTGTACGGGACCCTCACCGAACGCCAACGCGAGATTCTCGACGCCGCACTGGACGCCGGCTATTACAGCGCGCCGCGAGAAGCGACGCACGAAGACATCGCCGAAACGCTCGATCTGTCCGCTGGCACCGTCGGCGACCACCTTCGGAAGATCGAAGCGAACGTACTGGCGGTGATCGGCCGGTGAGCCGCGCTCCGAGGAGCATCGGCGGCGCTCGCCCGCGTTCGTTCGGTGACCTCGCCCGCGAAACCGGGTCCCGGCGTTTCACTTGCGATTCGACCAGTTCAGCCCTCGAGCGCCTGAAATGCCCGCATCGTCGACGATTTTCGGTGGATATTCCGATACCCGTCGCTGCATTCGCCTCTCCTGACGGCGATTCTAACCCGTATTCTTAATAGTGATAATTGCGATAGAGAGACACAGACATGTTAATACCAATCACTAGTCTACGACGGAGGGATCGATGCGATCGATAGTTCTGACGAAAGGCGTCCCCGACTTTTCGGAAGGCGCCGTCTCGTTCGACGAAGACGGCCACCTCGAGCGGGGAAAGACGCCGACGGTCATGAACCCGAACGACGCGTTCGCAGTGGAAGCCGCGCTGCAGACGAAAGTTCGCCACGGCGGCCACGTCTCCGGGATGAGTATGGGTCCGCCGGGGTATGCCGACGTTCTGCAGGGTGCGATGGAATCGGTCTACACCGACGACAGCTATCTGCTCTCGGACCGCGAGCTGGCCGCCTCGGACACGTGGGCGACGGCGATCACGCTGAGTGCCGGCCTCGAGAAGTATCAAGAGGAAGTAGACGACATCGACATCGTGTTCGCGGGATTCAAGACGGCCGACGGGGAGACCGGTCAGACCGGCCCGCAAACGTGCTGGGCGATGGACTGGCCGATCGTCACGCACGTCATCGCACTCGACATCGATCCGGACGAGCGGATGCTGCGCGCGAAGCGCCTCGTCGAGGGTGACGTCGACGAAATCGAGACGGTCGAGGCGCCCCTGCCCTGTTTCGTCGTCACCGATCCCGAGTTCGAGCCGACGTACCGGAAGGCCTCCCACCGGTTGACGCACAAGCGCCTCCGGGCAGAAACGGAAGCGCGGGCCGCGGCGCACGACGACCACCTGACGACGTGGGATCACGTCGATCTGAATCTCGACCCCGATTACATCGGACTCGACGGTTCGCCCACGATCGTCTCGTCGGTCGATCCGATCCCGAAAGCGCCCTCGGAGCGGGAGGCGACGATGATCGATCCCGACGACGGCATGGGCGACGTACTCGAGGAAATGCATCCGTTTAGCGCAGAGGCAGGTGATTAAAATGACGACAGTAGACCCGGATGACCACACCGTCGACGAACTGACCGACGAACTCGAGACGATCGACGACGCGGACGACCTCCAGGCGATACTCGAGGCCGAACGGACCGGCCAGGATCGGGCGACGGCCCGCGAGGCGGTCCACAACCGGCTCGAAGAGATCGGCGCCGATCTCGAGGGAGTCGAGGAGGGCACCGAGACGGAAGGCGAGTACGAGGAGACGGCCGAAGACGTGGGTGACGATGCCGAGGCCGAATCCGTGGAGGACGATGCCGATGCCGAGGACGAGGCGGCAGACGAAACCGAACCCGAAGCCGAGGACGAGGGGACGGAAGACGAACCGGAGGAAGACGACGGCCTCACGCACCCGACTCGCGACAAGAGACACGTCAGGGCGCTCGCGGACGGCGAGTACGAAGACATGTGGGTCTTCTGTGAGACCCAGGCGGGCGAGTTGCTCGAGGTGTCGCGAGAGATGCTGGGCAAAGCCCGCCAGTTGATGGACCAGTTCGAATCGGATTACGGCGACGACGAGAACGTCGTCGCGTTCCTGATGGGTGACGACTGCGAGGGGCTCGCCGAGGAGTGTATCGCTCACGGAGCGGACGTGGCGGTCTATCACGACGACGACAGGTTGGAACGGTTCCTCCACAAACCGTACACGGAAATCTCGGCGCACATGGCACGCGGCGAGGGATCGGTCGAGAGTACCGACTGGCGCGACTACGACAAACCGCGCTACGTCCTGTTCCCGGCGACGAACAACGGACGCGACCTCTCGGCGAAGGTCCAGGCGGAACTCGACTCCGGGCTGGCCTCGGACTGTTCTGACCTCTTCATCGAGGAGAACGAGGTCTCGAACCCGGTCAAGACCGGCGAACCGGGCGTCAAGAAGACCTTCGAGAAGGTCCTCCACATGAAGCGACCCGATTTCTCCGGGTTCGAGTACTCGACGATCCTGTGTCTCGACAATCCGGGGCGAGAGTTCCACCCGCAGGGATGTTCCGTCATTCCGGGAAGCTTCGAGCCCATGGAACCCGACTACGATCGGGAGGGTCTCGTCGTGGAACACGACATGGAACTCGAGGAGGAGTGGTTCCGCGTCGAGATCACCGACTCCGACCGACTCGAGGCCGGGATCGACCTCACCGACCACGACGTGATCGTCTGTCTGGGCCGCGGGATCGCCGACGATCCGACGCTCGGGATGGAACTCGGTCTCGACCTGGTCGACGCGTTCGAGGACGCCGAACTCGGGATCACGCGCGGGATCGTCACCTCCTCGTACCAGTTCGAGGGCCACGTCGAGCAGTATTCGAAAGAAGAGCGCCAGATCGGTGAGACGGGCCAGGTCGTCGCGCCCGACCTCTACATCGCGGCGGGCGTCTCCGGTGCGGTCCAGCACAAAGTCGGCATGGACGAATCCGACACCATCGTCGCGGTCAACACCGACACCGACGCCCGCATCCGTGACTTCAGCGACTACTTCGTCGAGGGCGATCTGTTCGAGGTGTTACCGCGGCTCACTGAGGCCGTCGAATCGGGCGAGACGGCGCTCGAGCCCGAGGCCGTCGCCGACGGGGGTGACGAGTGATGGCGGCCGACACCGACGACTACGAGCACTACGAGGCGGTCGTGGTGGGCTGTGGCCCCGGCGGGGCCGCGGCGGCTGCCCGGCTCGCCGACCACGGCGTCGAGACGCTCGTCCTGGAGCGGGGGACGGAAGCGGGATCGAAGAACGTCTCGGGCGGGTTGATCTACGCCGAAGATTCGGCACCGTACACGATCGACGACCTCTTCGAGGGCTTCCGCGAGGAGGCGTCCGAACGGCCGGTCACGGACTACTACATCCACAACGTGGCCGGGAACTCGGTCAAGACGTACGATCTGGTCGACCTGCACGAACACGATACCGACTGGTGCGACGCCGTCCTCCGCCGGGAGATGGACGCCTGGCTCGAGCAACGGGTCCACGAGAAGACGAGCGAGACGGGCGGTGGCGTACTGACGAACGTTCGGGTGAACGGCCTCCTCAGGGAAAACGGCGAGATCGTCGGCGTCACCTGTGACGAACTCGACCCGATCAAGGCGGACGTGATCGTCGGGGCCGACGGCGTCAACTCGGAACTCGCCCGCGATGCCGGGTTGATGGACTGGGAGGAACCCGACGAGTGGTTCCAGGGCGTCAAGGCGGTCGTCGACATGGAACCCGACGCGATCGACGACCGGTTCGACATCGACCCCGACGAAGGAGCCGCACATCTGTTCTCCGGCGACCTCTTCGAGGACGTCCGCGGCGGCGGCTTCCTCTATACGAACGAGGACTCGCTGTCGATCGGGACCGTCTTCCACCTCGATAGTCTCGTCGAGCAGGAGGCGAACCCACACGACCTGCTCGACGCCTTGCTGACGCATCCGCTGCTGGCCGGCTGGTTCCGCAACGACTATCACGAACTCGAGTACGCCGCAAAGCTCGTCCCCGACTCGAAGAAGGTCGCCCACCGCGAGCCCTACCGGGATCGGCTCGTTCTCGTGGGCGACGCCGCCGGACAGATGCAAGCCCAGGGGCCGATCATCAAGGGGATGAATCACGCCGTTACCGCCGGCGCGCTCGCGGCGGACGCCTTCTCCATCACCCGCGGGAACAACGATCCGGCGGCCGCCGGCCGGCGGTACGCCCGGATGCTCGAGGATTCGGGAACGATGGACAAGCTTCGGCCCCGTCGGTACGAACTCAGCCGGACCGTCGGCGAAAACGACACCGTCACCGCGGCCGTCGAACGGGTGCTCGACTCCCCGGTCGGCTCGGTCGCGGTCGGCAATCCGATCGCGAATCGTCTGCTCGAGCGCGCCTACAACTCGCCGTTTCTGGTATCGATGCTGCCCGACACCAAGACTGGCTACGTCTCCCTGCCGACGGTGATCGGCGAGCAACACGGCCGAACGATCCAGTGGGACAACGAGATCGAACCGCCGAGTCTCGAGCAGCGGATCGGCGACCTCACCTACGATACCGACGTGGGCAATCCGCACATCGAACTCAGAGACGAATCCTACGCGGCCAGCGGCGCGGCCGTCACCGCCTGTCCCGTGAGTGCGGAGGACTTCGGCGGCGGCTGCTACCGCTCGGAGACGGTGAAGACCAACGGCTCGGAGGAGACGCTGGTCAGCCTCGACACCCAGCCGTGCGTCGAATGCGGCACCTGCGCTATCGTCGCCGACACCGACTGGGAACATCCCCGTGGCGGCAAAGGTGTGGAGTTCCGCGAGGGATAGCGTGAGCCGGTACGGTCCCCGCATCGCCGCGCTCGCCCGCCGTGCCGAGCGCGAACGGACTGCACTCGAGGCAGCCTCCCGGTCGGACGGTGCCAGCAGTCCCGACACGGCCACCCGATCCGATGCCGCCAGCCGTTCTCCGGCCGGAACAGCGGTCCGAACGGATCCCGACGAGGCCGACCACTACCTTCGCGATGGTGCGGGTCAGGCGATCTGGTTGTACATCGAAGCTCGCACCGGCGGTCGACTGGTCCCGTTTAGCGAGTACGAATTCGACGCGCTCGAGGCCGCCATGAACCGCTGGTTCGAGTGTTACGCACGCTGTCACGGCGTGGAACTCGAAGCCGAGTTCACCGTTCGGGAGGCCGCGGAGGTGTTGCTCGAAACGAGAAATATCGTCGACACGACGCAGTTGTTGACACGCGTTCCGGAACGCGGATCGGAATCGCGACCGACTCGGTGAGCGCGTCCGACCCGTGCGTAGGGTTAACACGCCGAATGTGGCGTAGTCGGCGGTTTCTACTGTGACAAACCCGCCCGTATATGACTGCCACGCAGGTGACGGCTATTCGGCTATTCCCGACGAGCACAAAGTCAGCACGATGGTACGAGACGAGAAGGTATCACGACGGCGGATGCTCAAGCTGACTGGTGTCGCGACATCGACGGCGTTGGTCGCCGGTTGCGGTGGTGGAGGCGGTAACGGCAACGGCAACGGCAACGGCGGTGGCAACGGCGGCGGTGGTAACGGCGGCGTCGAGATCGAACCCGGCACGCAGATCGAGTTCGACGGACAGACGTCCGGCTGGGTCGGGATCGCACCCGACTCGATCGCGGACATGGAGAATCCGACGCTCATCCTCCAGGAGGGCGAAACCTACGAGATCGGCTGGACGACCGGTGACGGCGCCCGACACAACATCGAGATTCGGAACGAAAACGACGAGATCGTCGACGACCTCGCGACGGAGGTCGTCACCGAACCCGAAAACCAGTGGCTCGAGTTCCAGCCCACCAGCGAGATGACCACGTACATCTGCCAGGTCCACCCGACGACGATGGTCGGCGAGATTCAAGTCGGCGGTGGCGGCGGTGGCGGCGGTGGCGGTAACGAGACTGGTAACGAGACCGGCAACGAAACGGGCGGCAACGAGACCGGCAACGAAACGGGCGGCAACACGACGGGATAGAATCCGTCGCGACCGTTCGAAGGGACGACCCGACGGTATCGTTCCGGCCACCGATCGACGGTATCGATCCGGGGCGGAAAGCCGCGGGACCGCGCGCCGGTCGACTCGGCCGGCGATAGCATCCGGGTGCCGATCGGGTCAGTAGATGAGTTCGTCGTCGTTTTCGACCATGTACAACGTCCTCGCGGCGATATTGACCGTATGGTCGCCGACGCGCTCGAGATCGCGAATCGTCAACAGAAGGCGCGAGACGTCCTGGAGTAACTGTTCGACTTCGCTCGGTGACTCGAGTTCGCGCTCGATGAGGTCCCGAACGACGATCTCGCTCGCTCGTTCTGCGAAGCGATCGAGTTCGTCGTCGCGGTTCGCAAGCGTCCGACACAGGTCGACGTCTTCGGCGTCGTACGCGACCATCGCGTCCTCGAGCATGTCGAGGGTCAATTCCCCCATCTCCTGGACGTCGACGTCCGGGAAGAGGTCCTGTTCGGCCTCGATCGTGTACTCGCCGAGATTCGTCGCGAGATCCGCGATTCGCTCGAGGTCGGTGATGATCTTGAACGACGCCGCGATGAACCGAAGGTCGCTCGCGACCGGCTGTTGGAGCGCGAGCAGGTCGATACAGTCCTGTTCCAGGTCGAGGTACATCCGATTGATCTCGCCGTCTCCTTCGATCACTTCGCGGGCGAGTTCCTCGTCTTTCTGCTCTAAGGCGTCGAGTCCCATCCGAAGTCGCTCCATTACGACCTCACTCATGTAGAGAACGTCCTCACGAAGTTCCGTGAGTTTCTCCTGGTATGATTGCCTGGCCATACCTAAGGCACCTCGTCCGTCACTGATAAAGGCTGTGTGCCAACCTCTGGGACGGCACCGGGATCGGCGGCACGGGTCCTCCCGGCGCCGACTCGTCGAACGGCGCCCGCGGGCGCGACCGCCGATCCGCTCGACACCGGCTTACGATCGCGTTAGTGCCGACTCGATCTCGTCGTACGGCGGCGACTCGGGCCACTCGCCGGCGACCCAGACGTACTCGGCGGTCAGATCGGCGTCGACCAGGAAGACCGCCGGTCGCGGTTCGGCGATCCCGGCCATCCCATCGAGGTCGTGAACGATATCGTACCGTTCCGCGACGCCGTTTCCGGGGTCCGAATAGAGCGGATACTCGAGGTCTCTCGCTTCGATGAACCGCTGGTGGTCGAACGGTTGTGAAATTCCGACGCCTACGACCGCGACGTCGTCGCTCCCCCACTCGCGCTCTCGAATCTCCGTCCACCAGTATAGCGATTTCCCACCCCAGTTCAACGGGTAAAATACCAGCAGGACGGACCCGGCGTTCTGGGCGAGGGCGGATAGCGGGACGTCCTCCCAGTATTCCTCGGTGACGAGCGGGCGGGTGAAGTCCGGCACGGAGTCCCCCTCGACGGGATGGTCCGACGGCGGAAAATCGATCAGTTGGAAGTCGGCCACGTTAGATACCCTCCTCGTCGACCGCCCCGGTGCCGTACGTTCGATCGAGATACTCGACGATCTGGCCGCTCTCCGGCATCGTCACCCCCCGATCGCGGTCGATCAACAGGGGTACCGATCGCGTGCCCGCGACGCGTTTGACCGCGTCTCGCCGACTGTGTTCGCCGGCGACGAATCGGGACCTGTACGACACGTCGTATCGCTCGAGTCGTCGTGCGACGCGTTCGCAGTACGGGCAGCCGTGTAGTCGATACAGCGTCAGGGTCGGATCGTCGCCGTCGGATCCGGTCGGGTCGGCCATGCTCAGGATAGCGGACCCGGAACCCTTAAACTATCACCCCCACGGAACTGGCTCGCGGAGCCGTTCCGGGATCGGTCGAGCGTGTTCGACGGGTATCCGACCGACTCGAGCGGTCGGCGGTCGGAATAGCGACCGAGAGCGATTACGGACGACGACCGCTACTGGAACCAGTCGAGTAGCGGGTTCGGTGTGAGCGAGGGAACCCGGTACCCGAAATCGTACTTTCGCCCGAACATCCCGCCGAGGAGGACGGTAACTGCGACGGCCGAGGTCACCAGGTTCAAGAGCAGCCAGTCGACGGAAACCCCGTACAGCGCGGGATCGAAGGGAGCGAACGGCCGGACCCCGCCGGTCAGCGAATCGAAGAAGAGGTGTGAGCCGTATCCGATGGCGGCCGCGCGCCAGGGTCCGAACACGGAGAGGAGACCGACGACGACGAGCCCGGATAGTACCGAATGTGTCACTCCCCGATGCGCCCACAGGACTCCCTCGACGTATCCGTGAGTCACCAGCGGTCGAAAGACGATGATGTCGATGTCCGGAACGGCGGCGGCGAGCGCCGTGACGAGGTACGGTTCGGGTCGTCTAGATCGAACGATAATCAGCACCAGTGCCAGACTGGCCAGGATATGGACCCCGTTGGCGACCATGTGCCCTATTACCACGCGGTGTCGACTGATAAACGACATGGTCAGTATCTGGCATTGACAGGTGTTAGAGACTGTCTCGAGCGGTTATGGCGATTCGCGTGAAGGGGTCTCTCACGCGCGTTATCGAAGACCCGTGGTGATCGTCACGACGGATCGACGACCCCGACGACGCTGTCGGCGGTGCTGAGGATACGAACCGAGGACGTTCACGAAACGAACCGACGATGCCGAAAATCCGGACCGCAAGCGGTGGGGACAAAGAGAGTGAGCGAGGGCGCTCCGACCTTATCCGAACTTGCCGGTGATGTAGTCCTCGACGCGGTCGTGTTCGGGGTTCTCGAAGATCTTGTCGGTGTCGTCGAACTCGACGAGTTCGCCGCCGGTCAGGAAGACGGCCGTTTTGTCCGAGATACGGGCCGCCTGCTGCATGTTGTGGGTGACGATGACGACCGTGTACTCCTCGGCGAGGTCGTCGATCAGGTCTTCGACCTGCGACGTCGCGACTGGGTCCAGCGCCGAGGCAGGTTCGTCCATCAGAAGGACGTCGGGGTCGACCGCGATCGCTCGCGCAATACAGAGGCGTTGTTGCTGGCCGCCGGAGAGGCCGAGCGCGCTCTCGTCGAGTCGGTCTTTCACTTCGTCCCAGAGCGCGGCGCGACGGAGCGCGTTCTCGACGACCGCGTCGTGGTCACCGTCGATACCCTGTACCTCGAGCCCGTAGGCGACGTTGTCGTAGATACTCTTCGGGAACGGGTTCGGCGCCTGAAACACCATCCCGATCTTGCGACGGAGTACGACTGGATCGACGTCGTCGTCGTAGACGTTCTTCCCGCCGAACAGCAGTTCACCGTCGACGCGGGCAGCGTCGACGAGATCGTTCATTCGGTTGATACACCGAAGGAACGTCGATTTCCCGCAGCCCGATGGCCCGATAATCGCTGTAACCTGCTTGGATGGAATTTCGATATCGATCGACTGTAGCGCCTGAACGTCGTCGTAGTAGACGTCGAGGGATCTCGATTCGATTACGGTCTGGCTCCCGCTTGCCGGCTGACCCGAACGACCGTCGACATCGATCGACGATTCGACCAGCGACTCGGTCGTCGGATCGGAACCCTCGAGATCGCCGCTCGCGAGGCTTCCCTGCCCCTCGTCAGTTGCTTGGGTATCGGTACTGCTGTTCGGATCGCTCATAGTATCTTGTGTCATGGGTCAGTCTCGGCGTTGATACTTGTTCCGGATGATGATGGCGGAGGCGTTCATCAGCAAGAGGACGATCAGTAGCGTGACGACCCCGGCGGCGAGGACGCCGTGTTGAAACTCTTGTTGAATCGCGCCGGACCAGGTGTAGATCTGGCGCGGCATCGCGCTAATCTTGGTCGTGAAGGAATTCGGCGCAATTCGAACGACTGCGGGTGCGCCGATGATGAGCAGCGGTGCCGTCTCGCCGATCGCACGGCCCATCGCGAGGATGTTGCCGGTCATGATTCCCGGCAGCGCCTCCGGGAGGACGACGTTGCGGATCGTTTGCCACTTGGTCGCTCCCATGCCGTACGATGCGCGCCGCATCGAATCGGGGACGGCACTGATCGCCTCTTGGGAGGAGATGATGACGATCGGGAGGATGAGCAGTCCGATCGTGAACCCGCCGACGAGGGCGGTCCCGGAATTCAGACCGCCCCATCGGACGAACAGCGCGAGCCCGAGAACGCCGTAGACGACGGATGGAACGCCGGCGAGATTACCGATGTTGACTTCGATCAGGTCGACGACGCGCCCCCACAGACCACGTTCCGGGGCGTACTCCTCGAGATAGAGCGCAGCGCCGACGCCGACGGGGAACGCGGACGCGACGATCACGAGCAACATCATCACGGAGCCGACGAGGGGCGGATAGAAGCCCGCGTCCTCGGGAGTCCTCGATGGGGCGTTCGTGAGGAATCCCCAGTCGAGCCACGCACTCGGGCCGGTGAATCCCAGCGCGTCCGTGATGAGGACACCGGCGAGAATACCACCGGCAACGATGAGCGGAAACGCGAGGCCGGTAACGCCGGCCTCGTTGCGGACGACGCTCTCAACGTAGAGGCCGACCGGGACGGCGGTGACCGTGACGAGAAGCATCCAGACGAACGGATCGAGGCCCACGATCGGGGCGAGTGCGAATCCTGCAACTGCGCCAATAAGCGTCAGTCCCGCAGCGATGCCGCCGTCACGGTCGCTCTCGCGTTGTTTCCGAACGAACCAGCCGACGGCGAGCGCGACCGGGACGACGAACGAACCCACTAGTGCGAGCGACCGTGTCGGCAACACGGGAAGCGAAAGAATGCCCTTCGGGATCAGCCAGAGCGCGAGGACCGGGACGATCACCGTGACCGCGAGCCGCTCGAGGTCGGCCTCCGTTCGAACGCGGCTGTGAGCCGACACGATCCCGCCGGCCACGACGAGCGCGACGAGAATCGCGAGCCACTGATAGACGCTGACGATGTGGTCGAACGTGATGAACACCCCGCCGGTGAGCAGGAGCGAGGCGATCGGCAGTCCGAGCGCGACGGTCGCGGTCTCACCGGCTCTCGTGTCGCGCGTGTAGTAGTACGCCATCGCTCCGAAGACGGGGAGAACGACCGTCCCAACGAACGTGAGGAGCCAGCCGGAATCTGCGGTAAACGGCTTGAAGGCGTCGTTCGCGACGTACAGGAGGAGAACGAAGACGGCCGACAGGGCGAGCAGTGTCGCGCCGAGACAGAGTGCCTTGAACGCCCGGCCGCGAACGCGACTGACGGCCTGGCCCGTTCCGTACCACTGTCCGGTACGCTGGTCGGTCGACATTATCGGTACACCTCCCGTGGTTCGTCGGTATCTGTCATTGGTACTCCTCCTGGTAGCGTGCGGCGACGAAGTCGCTCGCGAGGTTCATCGCGAACGTGATCGTAAACAGCGTCAGTCCGAGGGCGAACATGCTCAGGTACGTCGCCGAGCCGCCGGTCGCGTCACTCGTCACGGCGTTGACCATCGCGGCGGTCATCGGCTGGCCCGAACTGAGCAGGTTGTCGAGCGGATTCGAGAAGTTGAACATCCGCGGTTGGAGCCCCGCGGCCATGACGACGATCATCGTTTCGCCGATCGCTCGCGAAAGCGCGAGAATGAACGACGAGAAGATCCCCGAGACGGCGGCGGGAATGACGATTCCGGTCGACACTTCGAACTTCGTCGCGCCCATGCCGTAGCCCGCCTGCCGAAGCGAGTCCGGCACGGAACTCATCGCGTCTTCCGACAGCGACGAGACCATCGGGATGATCATGATCCCGACCATGATCGATGCGGAAAGCAGGTTGAACGTGCTGACCGGAACGCCGACCCACTGGAGTGCAGGCGTCAGATAGATGAGCGCGAGATACCCGTACACGACGGTCGGAATCCCGGCGAGCACCTCGAGCGACGGTTTCAGAACCGATCGCATTCGGTCGCTCGCGTACTCGCTCAAGTAGACGGCGGCGGCGACGCCGGTCGGCACCGAGACGATCGCCGACACAGCGGTGATAATCAGCGTCGAGGTCACGAGCGGCCAGACGCCGAACGTTCCGCCGTCCGAGGTGGCGTACCACTCCGTGCCGGTGAAAAATTCGGTCAGCGAGACTTTACTGAAGAACGTGAGCGCGTCGACCGCGAGCGTGAGGATGATACTCCCCGTGACGATGACCGTCAACGCAGCACAGCCGAACAACAGCCACTTGTAGATGCGTTCTCTGACGAATTGACCCGACGACGAACGCGTCAGGTCGACGTCTATCGATCGCTCACTCATTGGTGGGGCATAGTCGTATAACCATCGTGAATCGTTCGGTTCGGTTCGCCGCGGTTAGCTCGTTTGCTTCTCGAGTTTCTCGAGGTTCGACTGCTCCTGCTCGTCGCTGACGGGGACGTAACCGACATCGGTGATGGTGTCGGTCGACGACTGCTCGAGGTAGTACTCGACGAAGTTATAGACCGGTTCGCGCTCGAGCGACTCCTTGCTGACGTAGATGTAAAGCGGCCGTGCCATCGGGTAGGCGCCGGACTGTGCGGCCTCGATGCTCGGTGCGACGCACTCGCCGTCTTCGCTTTCGCGAATCTCGAGCGCTTTGAGCTTATCCTCGTTCTCCCGATAGTAGGCGTACCCGAAGTAGCCGATCGCGTTTTCGGTCGACGAAATGCCCTTGACGAGGATGTTATCGTCCTCGGTCTTCTCGTAATTCTTGACGTGGCTACCCGAGTCGCCGATAACGTTGCTCCCGAACCAGTCGAACGTGCCCGACGTCGAGGGCGGACCGTAGCGCTCGATCTTCGTGTCGGGCCACTCGGAGTTGACGTCGGACCACGTTTCGGCACCGCCTTCGGACCAGATCTGGGCGAGTTCGTCGTAGCTAACGCAGTCGATCGGGGAGTCGTTGTGGACCGCCATGGTGACCGCGTCCTTCCCGATCTGGAACTCGATCGGTTCGACGCCGTTGTCCTGACACAACTGGCGCTCTTCGTCCTTGATTGGCCGCGATGCGCCGTTAATGTCCGAATCGCCGGGACAGAAATTGTTACTGAATCCACCGCCCGTCCCGGTTGGATCTGTCGGCACGTTCACCTGAGAGTTTTCGTCCATGAACTCCTCGGACAACCTGTCTGAAATCGGGAACACCGTACTGCTTCCCGTGACGATAACGCGCTTGTTACCCCCATCTCCACCGGTATTTTCCGTGCAACCAGCGATCGAGAGCGCTCCCGCCGCTCCCGTCGCGGCCAGGAATTTTCGCCGAGAATACGAGCGACCCTCACGATCCATCTGGATATCAGTCATCGTGTGGACGTTCGACTGTATATAGAAATACGATGCTATGTTGGCTATATATCTCTAAATACACGGCTATAGTCACGATTCGCCGATTCGACGAAAGGCAATTTTGCCATTTTGGGCGCTCTCGGGGCGCTCAAATCAGATTCGGATGAAAGGCCCACATTCACCATATGTTACATAGGGGACTATAGGAGAACGGGACTATAGATCCGCCAAAACTATAGTGGCAGGTCGCCCGAACAGAGACAGTTGATAGTGCGAGTTCAAAACTGTTCCGACACGGTAACGACGCCGTTGGAACCCGTCCCGTCGCGTTTGCGTCGACTCGAGCGTTCCAACAGGCGATCGAACAGCCGCGTCACCGTCGATGAGCCGGCAAACGGACGGGCGCTGACGTCAGCGATCCCGCTCGTTCACCGATCCGCTTCCGCCCGAATACGCTTCGATCCCCGACGGACAGCACTCACGAGTTCACGGCCGAGTCGAGCGCCTGTAGATTCTCGTCCGCCTGCTCGTCGCTCGAGGGCACGTAATTGACGTCCTCGGCGATCCAACTCGCGGTCGAATTCTCGAGGTAGAATCGGACGAACTCGGCGACGGGCTCGCGCTGCAGCGCTTCCTCGGCGGGGTAGATGAATAGCGGCCGAGCCATCGGATACGATCCGTTCCGTGCCGCTTGCAGACTCGGCTCCCCACAGTCGTCGCTCTCGGTCCGTTTCACCCGCAACGCCGTCACGCGATCCGCGTTTTCGGCGTAATAGCCGTAGCCGAAATATCCCATCGCGTACTGACTGTCCTCGAGTCCCTGGACGATGATGGTGTCGTCTTCCGTTCCGACGTAGTCACTGCGATGCGGACCGGCGTCGCCGACGACGTTCGTCGTGAACCAATCGTAGGTCCCGGATGTCGTGTCCGGGCCGTAGAGTTCGAACTGCTCGTCGGGCCACGACGGGTCGATATCGGCCCAGGTTTCCGCACCACCCGAACCCCAGATCTGTGCCAGTTGGTCGAACGACAGGCAATCGGCCCAGTCGTTCTCGGTGCTGACGGCCACCGTGAGGGCGTCGCCCGCGATCCGCATCTCGATCGGGGAGACGTCGTTTCCGGTGCAATGGTCCCTTTCGGAGGGTTTGATCGGCCGCGACGCCGCGTTGATGTCGGCGTCGCCGGGACAGAAATGATCCTCGAATCCGCCGCCACTGCCGGTAGACTGAACCCGAACGGTGACGTTCGGATGCACCTCGGTGAACCGATTGCGCATCGCCTCCGAAATCGGGAAGACCGTACTCGATCCCGTGACGACGACTTCCCCGTTCAGTTCGGTGCCGTCGGACTCTCCTTCGTCGTCGTTGCGAGAATCGTCTCCCGTGTCGCCGTCGCTCGACAGACACCCGCCGAGAGCTACCATTCCTCCTCCACAGGTTGCCGCGATGAATTTCCGCCGCGATGCCGACTCGACAGACCGTCCGAACCCATCGATTCTCATCGTGGGGAAAATTCGAAAGAGTATAAAAAAGGGATGCTATGAACGCTGTATATCCATCTATAGAGTCATAGTCGAATATGCACCGGCTACGGCGGTCTCCTGGGCGGGACGATCGCTCGCCGTCCCGAACCCTCGTCTATCGAAGCGACGACCGAAGCCGGCGTCTCACCGGAGCAACTCGTCGCTGCTTTCGACCGCGTACAGCGTCCGGGCAGCCACGTTCACCGCGTGATCACCGACCCGTTCTATGTCGCGAACGATCACGAGCGTCCGCACGACGTCAGCGAGGACGTCGTACGTCCCCGCGGTTCCGTCGGAACCGGTTTCGACCAGCCACTCCGTCGTCTCGCCGACGCCTTCGACCCGGAGATCGATACAGGCCCGGACGACCCGCTCCGTGACGCTGGCACAGCGGGCGTCGAGTTCGTCGTCGCGATCGGCGACCGCGAAACAGACCGCTGGCTCCTCCGTGACGAACGCCTCGATCGCCTGCTCGAGCAACTCCAGTGCGAGCGCGGCGATCCGCTCGAAATCGACGTCGGGAAGCGGCGGCGACGATTCGGTCGCTGCAAGCGCGTACTCTGCCAGGTTGGTCGCGAGGTCGCCGACGCGCTCGAGATCGGTGACGATCTTGAAGGCGGCGACGACGATCCGAAGGTCGCCGGCGACGGGCTGGTAGAGTGCCACCAGGTCGAGACACTCCCCTTCGATGTCGAGGGTGCGCTGATTGACCCTCCGATCGCCCGCGATAACCTCCCGTGCGAGCGCTCGTTCGCGGGTAAAGAGTGCCGTGGCGGCGTCGGCGAGTTGCTCGCGAACGAGGTCGCCCAGCGCGACGATTGCCTCGCGAAGACGCTCGAGTCGCCCCCGGTAGTCCTCGCGTGCCATCTCCTCACCCGAATTTGCCGGTGACGTAGTCCTCGACGCGGTCGCTCTCGGGATTCTCGAAGATCTTGTCGGTGTCGTCGTACTCGACGAGTTGACCGCCGGTGAGGAACACGGCGGTCTGGTCGCTGATCCGCGCGGCCTGTTGCATGTTGTGGGTAACGACCACGACGGTGTACTCCTCGGCGAGTTGCTCGATCAGATCCTCGATTTTGGCGGTCGCGACGGGATCGAGGGCGCTCGCCGGCTCGTCCATCAGGATCACGTCGGGGTCGACGGCGAGACAGCGCGCGATGCACAGGCGCTGTTGCTGGCCGCCCGAGAGCCCGAGCGCGTTGTCGTCGAGCCGCTCGGATACTTCCTCCCACAGCGCCGCCTGCTCGAGCGAGCGCTCGACGATCTCACGCTCGACCTCGCGGTCGTCGTTCCCGAGCAGGCGACCCAGCACGCCGACGTTGACGTCGCCGTGCTTTCGCGGGCCATAGGAGACGTTCGCGCGGATCGACTTCGGGAACGGGTTCGGGCTCTGGAAGACCATCCCGACCTTCTTTCGGAGTTCAACCAGGTCGGTGTCCCCCTCGTAGATGTTCTCGTCGTCGATCTCGACGGTCCCCTCGACTCGGGCACTGTCGATCCGGTCGTTCATCCGGTTGAGACACCGAAGGAACGTCGACTTCCCGCAACCGCTCGGGCCGATCAGTGCCGTCACGCTCTTCTCGGGAATGTCCATCGAGATGCTGTCGATGGCGCGGTCGTCGCCGTAGTACACGTCGAGGTCTTCGACCGAGATGGCGGCCTCGCCCGCGAATTCGTAGTCGGTCCACGAGTCGACGAGTCGCTCGTCGGTCTCGGCGTCGACCGTATGGCTGTTCGATGACTGTGCAACGTTCGTCGGTGCCGTCTGTTCGCTCATTCGTGTAGCTTCCTCCTGAAGTAGATTCGCGAGGCGATGCCGATCGCGTAGAATCCAAGCACCACCATCAGCAGTACGAGGGCGGTCCCCCATCCGAACGCCTCTTCCTGGCCGACGCCGGCGGTGATGACGGCGTACAGCTGGTAGGGGAGCGCGCTCGAGGCCTGCAACAGCGCCTGGTTCTCGACGAACGGTGGGGTCGCGACGAACCGAAAGGAGCCGAGGATGCTCGGCGCGCGAGCGGGGAACGGCTGGCCGCTCGTCACGAGCAGGATCGGCGCCGTCTCGCCTGCGATCCGACCGACGCCGAGGATCACGCCGGTGACGACGCCGGGCATCGCGGCCGGCAGCACGACGCTCCGGATCGTCTGCCACTGGTTGACGCCCAGCGCGGCGCTCGCGTCCCGGTACTCGTCGGGGACGCTCTTGATCGACTCGCGACTGGTGATGACGACCAGGGGCAGCAGCATGAAGCCCAGAACCATCATCCCCGCGAGCAGCGAATTGCTGTTGCCGAACCGAGGCACGAGGAACGCGTAGCCGAACAGGCCGTAGACGATACTGGGCGTACTCCACAGCGCGTTGGTCGCGGTTTCGATGACCGCGGTGAACCGGCCTTGCTCTGCGTACTCGGTGAGGAAGACGGCAGCGCCGATTCCCATCGGGACCGCGAGCACCACCGCGCCGATCACGAGCCAGACCGTGCCGACGATGGCCGGGAAGATGCCGTTGTACTGCTGGCCGAGCACGACTCCCTTCGTGAGGAAGGGAACGGAGATACTCAGCCCCGGACCGAACTGGGCGCCCTCGAGGAGCTTCGGGAGCCCCTTGCGGACGACGAAGAGGATCAGCAACAGCAGTACTGCGATCATGCCGAAGGCGTTCAATCCGATCAGCAGGTACGCGCCGTTCTGTCGGCCCTGGCTGCCAAAGCCCTCCGCGACGATAGCGCCGCTCCAGGCGACGAGCAGGCTGAGCGCGATGGTCGCGAGCGGTACGACGATCGGGGCGTGGAACGTCGCCTCCAGCGACGGTGGGTTCCAGAACCAGCTCGCGTCGACGAGGCCGCCGACCAGCAGCGCGCCCCAGAGGATCGAGAGCGAGCCGACCGGGAGCGTCGTGCCGATGTCTTCCGGAAGCACCGCGACGCCGATCGTCGTGACGAACGCGACGACCAGCCCCGCGAGGACGCTGCCGGTGGCGCCGACGCCGAACAGGACCGTCGTCGCCAACCCGCCGGTCGCGAAACCGACCACGCCGAACGCGATGCCGGTGCCGAGTCCGGTGTACTGGTCGGCGGTCGTCTCGAATGCGTCGACGTACGACGCGATTCCCGAGACGATCAGTCCGAGGCCCGCCAACAGGAACACGACGCCGAACAGCGTAAACAGCGAGAGGCCCGCGACGGCGGTGTCGGCGCTCGTGCGCTCGAACAGCGTCGTCCAGCCGAGCAGGAACGTCACGATCGAGAGACCGACGACGCTCAGCGCGACGCGGTCGAACGCGTCGACGGCGGGCGCGGCCGTCCCGGTCGTCGTCTCCTGGCTCATGATTCACCCTGCAGTTGGCTCTGCATGCGTCGTTCGATGTACTGGGACGCGACCGAGAGCACGGTGACGCTGACGAACAGCACGACGCCGGCGGCGAACAGCGCGCTCATGTGCGTACCGCTGGCGACGCCGTACTGGCTCGCGATGAGGCTGGTCAGCGTCTCGGTGTTGCCGAAGACGTCGTACAGCGGGTCGGGGAGCCGCTGGGCGTGGCCCAGGATCACGGTCGCCGCCATCGTCTCGCCGACGGCGCGGCCGACGCCGAGCAACACGGCGGCGGAGACGCCCGAGAACGCGGCGGGGATCGTGATGCTCTTGGTGGTCTGCCAGTCGGTCGTTCCGAGCGCGAGCGAGCCGCTCTTCATCGACTCCGGGACGCTCGCGATGGCGTCCTCGGCGACGGAAACGACCGTCGGTAGTGACATCAGCCCGACGACCATCCCCACGATGACGAGACTGCCGGACGTCGACAGGTCCACGTTCTCCATCATGTAGTCGTTCAGAATGGTGAACCCGATGAAGCCGTAGACGATCGAGGGGATCCCGGCGAGTGTCTCGACGGCGGGCTTGACGACCTCCCGGACTGCGTCGGGTGCGATCTCGCTGATGAACAGCGCGCCCGCGACGCCGAGCGGGCCGGCGATCAGCATCGCAAGCACCGTCGTGACGAGCGTGCCCCACATCATCGGGACGAGCGAGTACATCTCCTCACCGCGCGTGCGCCACATCGGCTCCGAGGCGTGTGTGAACATCTCCACACCCGTGAAGCGGATCGCTGGCAGCGCCTCGACGATCAGGTAGATCGTGATCAACGCGAGGATCGCACCGGTGCCGACCGTCGCGAGAAAACTCAGCGCTTTCGCCGTGGCCGCCTGATACTCGTACAGTCCATACGCCACCGTGAGCAGGAACCCCGCGAGGGGCAGCGCGGTAAACGGGGACCCGATCAAGAACGCGACGGCCGACCCGAGTAGGCACACCGCTCCCACCGCTCCCAGGGTTACGACCCTGTCGTCGGCCGACTCGACCCCGAAGTGGTCTTTCAGTTGTTGGTGTAGTTCTGACGTTGACATAAAATATCGGTGGTTGAACTGCGGCGCGACTTAGTTCTCCTGCTCGGGCAGCTTCGAGCGCTGTTCGTCGCGCTCCTCGGGCGGGAGCATGAAGTAGTTGTTCGGCTGGACGAAGTGGAGCTGACCGAACTCGCTCAGCAGCATGTTGATGAACGCTGCCTCCTTCTTGCTCGTCCCCTCGTAGGTGTAGCAGTGAAGCTCACGCGAGAGCGGGTAGTCCTTCGAGCCGAGGTTCTCGCCGAGCGTGTAGGTCGTCCCCTCGAGTTCGAGCGAGATCGCGGGGACGCGGTCCATGTCGACGAACGCGAGCGCCATGTACGCGATGGCGTTGTCGGAGTCCGCGACCGTCGTCTGGACCTGCTGGTTCTGGCCCTTGCGGACGTCGACGCTCATCTCGGCCTCGGGGTCGCCGAGCATGTTGGCGCGGAACGCCGTGTCGGTCCCGGAGCCGACCGCGCGGCCGACCGCCTGGATCTCCTTGTCGGGTCCGGAGTACGCGTCAATCTCGGACCAGTTCGTGATCTCGCCGGTGTAGATCGCGCGAACCTGATCGCCGGTCAGCTTCTCGACGCCGGCGTCCCAGATTTCCTTGCTCACGACGACGGGCTGGCCGTCGCGCGCGACGACGTGGTCGGTGTACTTGTCGAGGTCTTCCTGGCTGGCGTCGGGGAGCTCGTCGGCGACGCTCGAACTGGCGTCACCGATGTCGACCTGGCCGTTGGCGACCTTCTCGATGCCGGTTCCGGAGTGACTGAGACCGATGTTGACCGAGAACGGCGGCGCGGCGCCGTCCGTGGGTTCGAAGCCGTAGAGGCCGGCCCAGTAGTCGGCGAGGTTCTCGTCGTCGGGGTTGTCGATCTTGTCGTAGCCGGGCGCGGTGCCCTCGGAGTTGGAGCCCCAGTACTCGCCGTCGTCGGCGGGGTGGTTGGAGTTCCAGTAGGACGCCGCGTCGGACGTAATCGGGTAGACGGTAGAGGAACCGTCGGCCGTCAGCGGTCCGCTGCCACTGCTTCCCCCTCCATCGCTTCCGAGGCAGCCGGCTGCTGCGACAAGGCCGGCGGCACCTGCTCCGGCAACGAACTTCCGTCGCGATACTGCGTCGCGTCCGAACTTGTTGTCTGCCATCACGAGGTTGATTCGAGACGGTATAAAAAAGGGATGCTATGAACCATATATACCGGTCAGTGATCACATATTCCTATATATTTCAGTGGTTAGAACGACGTCGGTTCCCGAAACCGCCGCGGCAGGCCGGAGCGTCGGTCGTTTCCGATCTGAACTGGTCGCTGATTCCCAATCCCTCGACGTTTCCGTCTGACGGTCTAACGAAGGCGGTACCGGGGCGACCGTCCGTCTAGAAATTTCGTTTTCGGCCGACTGTGGAAAGAGGGCGTCGCGGAATCCATCGCGAATCGACGACCGCGTTCCGACGACGGACCAACACGCTTGCCCGTCCGACGGCAGCGCAATAGCACCGCGTCGGTGGATGCAACAGAGACAACTCGAGTAATATATACCACTATGTCCAACATACTTGAGAGGGGTACTTCTATCAAACCGTCGGTTCGAAGATCGGCCGGAATCTCTCCTCTCGAGCCGATTATCCCTCGTCACAGACGTAGCTCTATAGATCCCTGTATATTTATATTCGGGCGGTCGAAAGGCCGCCACATGGAGACACGCAAGGTGCAGGTGACGGGCGGGTCGACGTACACGGTTTCGCTCCCCAAAACGTGGGCGACCGAAAACGAGGTCAGCGCGGGCACGACCGTCGAATTTTATCCCGAAGACGACACCCTCCTGTTGACTCCCCAGAGCGAGTCACACCGGCAGGAAGGAACGCTCGACGTCTCGAATCTGGAGGGCGAACGATTGACCCGGGCCGTCATGACCATGTACGTCAGCGGCTTCGACATTATCCGGCTCGAGGCGGGTCGAATCACGACGGACCAGCGACGGGCGATCCGCAGCGCGACGCAGGGACTGGTCGGCGTCGAGGTGCTCGAGGAGACGACGGACAGCGTGGTCATCCAGGACCTCCTCGATTCCTCCGAACTGTCGATCGTCAACGCCGTCACGCGTATGCGCTTGATTTCCCAATCGATGCTCGAGGACGCCGTTCGGGCACTGATCGAGAACGACGACGACATCGCCCACGACGTCATCGAGCGCGACGACGACGTCGACCGCCTCTGGCTGGTCGTCTCGCGAATCTTCCGCGCGACCCTTCGGTCCCCGCGCGCGGCCGAGGAACTCGGTGTCCCTCGCGAAGACTGCTTCGACTTCCACTCGAGCGCCCGCCAACTCGAACGCGTCGCCGACCACGCGACGAAGATCAGCAACCTCGCGCTCAAACTCGACGAAATTCCCGAGTCGGTCGCCGACGCGCTCGCGGACCTGCAGGCGGATACCTCGGTGGTCCTGGAAACGTCGATGGACGCCTTGTTCGCAGACGACACCAACGAGGCGACCCGGCTCGGCCACGACGCCCGCGAAGCCGTCCTCGAAATCGACGAACACACCCGACAGATAGACGACATGCTTCGGGACCTCGACCCGGTGCAGGCCCAATCGCTCGGGCTGATCGTCGACTCGCTGTCCAGAAGCGCCGACTACGGCGGGAATATCGCGGAAACGGCGCTGCAGAAGGCCGCACCGCGTCCCTGAACCGGCGTCCGTTGCACCGCGACCTTCGGCGTCTGCTGCGCCCCTCTCTCTCGACTCGGCGGCTATCGCTCACCCGCCGCGGACGGTCTCGCTTCCGCCTCGAGACCCGTCCGTTCACTTCCACCCTCCTGCGGGAACGCTTTTGAATCCCCGACTCGAATTGCCGGTGATGGAACTAGACGATCATGCCGAGGATCTCGCCTCCGACCTCGGTATCGACAAAGAGGAGGTCAAATCCGACTTGCAGAACTTAGTGGAGTACAGCGTCCCGATCGACGAGGCAAAACAGAGCCTCCGGCGGAAGTACGGCGACGGTTCGAGCGGCGGCGGGGCCCCGTCGGCCAGGGAAATCGCCGAGATTACGCCCGACGACAGCGCCGTCACCGTCACCGGCGTCGTCCTGACGGCGGGCAAACGATCGATCCGCTATCAGGGATCGGATCACGTCATCGTCGAAGGTCGACTGGCCGACGAGACCGGTGCGATCGACTACACGGCTTGGGAGGACTTCGGCCTCTCTCCCGGCGATGCGATCACCGCAGGAAACGCGGGCGTCCGCGAGTGGGACGGCGAACCCGAACTCAACTTCGGAGAGAGCACGTCGCTCTCGTTCGAGGAAGAACCGGTCGACGTCTCCCACGAAATCGGCGGCGACGCGCAGTTGGCCGACCTCCAGACCGGTGACCGCGCGGTCGCGGTCGAGGTGTCGGTCCTCGAGTGCGAGCGCCGAACGATCGACGGCCGCGACGGCGAGACGGAGATCCTGAGCGGCGTTGTCGGCGACGAGAGCGGCCGACTTCCCTTTACGAACTGGGATCCGGCGCCCGAAATCGAGGCGGGCGGCTCGGTTCGAATCGAAAACGCGTACGTCCAGGAGTTTCGCGGCGTGCCCGAACTCAACGTCTCGGCGTTCTCGACGGTCACCGAACTCGACCGGGCGATCGACGTCGGCAGCGACACAGCCAGCATGACCGTCGGCGAGGCCGTCCGGACGGGCGGCGTCTACGACGTCGAAGTGAGCGGCAACGTCCTCGCCGTCCGGGAGGGGTCCGGCCTGATCCAGCGCTGTCCCGAGTGCTATCGCGTCGTCCAGAAAGGACAGTGTCGAACCCACGGAGACGTCGACGGGATCGACGACCTTCGGGTCAAAGCGATCCTCGACGACGGCACCGGTACCGTCACCGTGGTCTTGGACGACGAGTTGACCGAACGAGTCTACGGCGGGACGCTGGACGACGCCTTAGAACAGGCCCGCGAAGCCATGGATCAGGAGGTCGTCGCGGACACGATCCGCGAGCGCATCGTCGGCCGTGAGTACCGCGTTCGCGGTCACCTCTCCGTCGACGAGTACGGCGCGAACCTGGACGCCGAGACGTTCGACGAAAGCGACGACGATCCGGCCGACCGTGCGTCGGCCGTCCTCGAGGGGGTGAACGCATGAGCGCGAACGGGACTGACGACGAGATTCCCGGACGGGAGATCGCCTACAGGCTGTTCGCGGCGGAGTACGACGACGCCTCGCTCTCGTACGCCGAAAGCGACGAAGAACGGGCACCGAACTACGTGATATCGCCGACCGGCGCGCGACTCAACCGCGTGTTCGCCGTCGGCACGCTCACCGAGGTCACGTCGGTCAACGACGAGATGGTTCGCGCCCGCGTCGTCGACCCGACCGGCGCGTTCGTCGTGTACGCCGGCCAGTACCAGCCGGACGAATTGGCCTTCCTCGAGCAAGTCGAGCCGCCCGCCTTCGTCGCAGTCACCGGCAAGGCACGAACCTTCCAGCCGGACGATTCCGATCGCGTCTACACCTCGATTCGACCCGAGAGCATCGCCACGGTCGACGCCGACACCCGCGACCGCTGGGTCGTCAGCGCGGCCGAACAGACGCTCGAGCGAATCGGCACCTACGCGGCGGCCGCTCGAGCTGACGGACCTGACGACGCGCTGACCGATGCGCTCCTCGAGGCGGGCGTCGAAGCCGGCTTCGCCGCAGGGATCCCGCTCGCACGGGAGCATTACGGGACGACGCCGTCGTATCTCGCGGCGCTGCGGGAGTGTGCGCTCGAGGCGTGCGAAGTCGTCGCGGGCGAGCGCGATCAAGTAAGTGGGGTCGACCTCTCGCCGGGTGACACGAGTCCCGCGTCCGATGCGACCGTCGCCTCGCTGGCCGGACTGGCGGACGTCGGTCTCGCCGACCTCGACGTGCGCGACGAGCCGGAATCGGAGCCGACCGCAGCGTCAGGGCGAGTAGCGGCGCCAGCGGGCGCCGAAACCGAATCCACGTCGGCAAACGCACAGTCGGGCTCAGCAGCCGGGACGGCCACCAGTAGCGGGCCCGATACTGCCGATGTCGAGACGCCACGGACGGCCGACGGCGACCCGACGACCGGCGAATCCGGCACGGAGCCGCTCGAGGGAACCGACGCGGAACCCGCGACCGACGAGGGCGCCAGGCCGTCCGCAGAAGGCGGCGAACCCGAAGCCGAACCGTCGGCTTCCACCGCCGATTCAGACACGACCGATGCGGAGACGGAAATCACGGTCGACGCGGACGACGAGACGGCCGCCGTCAGCGACACCGACGAAGGCGGCGATCTCGGCGAGTTCGACGACGGCGACGGCGACGACGGCATGTACGAGATGGACGACGAGGAACGCGAACAACTCGAAGCGGAGTTCGGGACGGAGTTTACGACCGGCAGCGAAGTCGACGACCCCGGCGAAGCCGACATCGAGACCCCCGATCCGGGCGAAACGACGACCGATCGACCGGCGGACGACGACCTCGGTGCACCGCCGCAATCCGGACTCGAGGACGACGTCGCTGACGCGCCAACCGACCCCGAGGAGCCGGAATCGGCCGAGACACCGGACGAGCCCGAAGCCGAGGAAACTGCGGCTTCGGCGGAGGCGGATTCCGCAACTGACGAATCGGCAGCCGACGACGAATCGGCAGCCGCCGAACCAGCGGTCGCCGACGAATCGGCAGCCGACGTCGAACCAGCCGACGCCGAACCAGCGGTCGCCGACGAACCGGCAGCCGACGTCGACCTGGAGAGCTACGTCGTCGAAACGATGGCGAAACTCGACGACGGCGACGGCGCCGCTCGAGGGACGGTCATCGAAACGGTCGTCGCTGATACCGGCGCGACGACGGACGAAGTCGAGGACGCGATCCAGGACGCGCTGATGGGCGGCCAGTGTTACGAACCCGACGACGAGACGCTGAAAGCGATCTAATCGTTCGATGGAAGACGAGTCGCGTCGGTCGGATGGATCGGATCGGTCGGGGCGGTCGGACGTGTCAGATCGGCCGTCTCGGTCCGATCGCCCGGATCGGTCGGAGCGATCGACCGCGCGATCGTCGTCGACGACTGCACCTCTCGTCGAGCCGATTCCGGATGAACCGGCCGCCATCGCAACCGTCGGCACCCAACGGGCCCTTCTCGTCGCCGATTATCACGCCGGTTACGAGGCCGGCCTGCGATACGACCGCGGCGTCGACGTCCCCAGTCGCGCCCCCGAGCGCCGCGACCGTCTCGCCTCGCTGCTCGAGCGGACCCGTCCCGACCGACTCGTCGTCCTCGGGGATCTCATGCACTCGATCGGCGACCCGGGCGGGGCCGAGCGCGGCGAACTCGAGGTGCTGTTCGAGTCCCTGCCGGACGACGTGCCCGTTACCGTCGTCAAGGGCAACCACGACGGACGCATCGAAACGTGGCTCACCGACGGTGACGAGGTCGACACCGATATCGACGTCGTTCCCGGCGACGGCACCCCACTGGGCGACGTCGGCGTCTGTCACGGCCACACGTGGCCTTCACCGGCGGTTCTCGAGTGCGAGGTCGTCTGTCTGGGTCACGAACACCCCTGCGTGCGACTCGAAGACGAGGTCGGCGGGAGTCGCGTCGAACGAGTGTGGCTGCGGGGTCGGCTCGATCCCGCTCCGTTTCGACCCAGACCCGAGTACGAGGACGTCGCGTGGCTCGACGGGGCGGGCGAAACGCCGCCCCGGGTGGTCGTCGTTCCGGCGTTCAACGATCTCGTCGGCGGGACGTGGATCAACGTGACCGGACAGTCGTTTCTCTCGCCGTTCCTGCCCGCGGGGCTGGCCGGCGGGGAGGCCTACCTGCTGGACGGGACGCGACTGGGTCCGTACGAGTCCGTGTGACGATTCGGTCACACGACCGGGTGCCGACCGACGTAAGCGGGGTCCGGATCGCACTCGCACGACCGGCGTTCGTACCGCGTGAAGCAGCGCCGTATCGGGCGTAGCAGCCGTCACCGCCGGACCGTTTCCGATCGGATTTCGTCCCCGTCGCGCCACTGGTAGTACCGGTATTCGGTTCCGCCGATCGTCGTCACCGAGACGCTCGCGCGTTCGGGAACGCCGTCGGGGAGCGCGACCGACGCCGCGTCCGCTGGCGCACGCGTTTCCCCGTCGTCGGCGTCCCGTCGCTCCGTCCACGCCGCCAGTTCTTCGAGGTAGCGCCCTGCCGCGCGGAGCGTCGACGCGTCTCGGCCCTCGAGTTCTCGGAGCGCCTCACACCCCGTTCGGTCCAGTTCCGCCGGCACCGACGGCCGTTCGTCCGCGGTCATGGTTGTCGATGCGAGTGTGTGTACGGGCACCCTAAAACGTCTCGCTCCGGACTACGTGAGACGGCACAGTCTGTCACGTGCTGACGTAGCCTCTATTGAGACCTAGTATTCATTAGTTCCCCACCACGTGTGGATTTATATACCAGAGTGAGGTCCGTCCCGATGACAATGACGTCACAGAAACACCGTTCAGCGACGAAAATCGAACCGGTTCCCCAGGGGCTGGAATCGGCGAGAGCGAAACTGGTGTACATCTATCTTGATGCGGCCGACGGCGCGACGGCCGAGGAGTTAGGAGAGATACTGGCGATGAAGAAGATCAACATCCTCAGCGTCCTGAACTCGCTTTCGGGCGCGGGCCACGTCCATCGGACGGGAGACGAGTACGTCATCACGAACTGATCGCCACGCGGCGACGTCGCCGACGACCCCGTTTTGGATCCGTTCTCGGTCTCCTCGTAATCGATGCGACCGACCGGAGTGAGACGCTTCGACGTCGGCTTCGGTCGAATTCGTCTCGAGGCCGCTCGGATCGGACCGCCTCGAGAGCGTGGTGGAAGTCGCGACGCGGAACCCGCTCGGGTGCCGTCCGTCGCCGGTCGATGTATCGAGTCGCTGCCCGGAGTCGGGAATCCGTCCGCGCGGTTCGCCCGGCGTTCGGGGGCGACGAGCAGCGGCGGCCCATCGGCCGGCTATCGTAGTCGTTGAAACGATTTGCCCACCGCTCGCCGGACGGCGGCCAGCGAGTGCTCGCTGGCCGCGACTTCGCGAGCGGGGTGTGAACTGGCTTTCAACGACTACTATAGGTGCGTCCGGACGCCCCGAACAGGGCGGCCAGACTCGAGATGCCGGCGTCCACGCTGGCCCGCCAGACGGTTGCCGACGCGCGAACCCCCTCACGCCAGGCGACGACCGGTTTCACAGCCGCGACGCTCGGGTTCGGCGGGTTCCGCCGTGGCCGCTTTCCGAGCGTGGTCTCGCAATCGGGACAGACGTATGCGACGAACGTCGGCCGTGACTGCAGTACCCAGTCACCGTCGATGGGATTCGTGTGATCGCATTCCCAACAGAACAGTGTCGCTTTTCGACGCGTCGGCGCACCGTCCGCGGAGTCGGATGCGGGCCGGGTCATCGCGCGGGGATACGATTGCCAGCCGTAAAGTCACCCATCGTCGTTCGTTCACACGACCCATTCGGACGACGTCACGACAGAACGCCGCTGTCGGCGGTCCCGAGACGATGAATCGCACGGGTGGTGGCTGTCGATCGCCCACTGCCTGTTCGATCGTCGGCAACGTCCGTCCGTCCGTCCTCGAGTCCGCCACAGGTTTTTGCGAGCGGTCCGTACGTATCGGTATGGTCCCGACCGACAAACCGACCCGACTCGAGACGGGCGACGGTGTCGACGCCTTCCTCGAGACGCACGACGTGGCACTCGTCGAGTTCTATACCAGCGGGTGTGCGATGTGCCAGGCGATGGAACCGGTGCTTGGAAACGTCGCCCGCGCGACCGACGTCGCGATCGGACTGGTCAACCCCGGTGACGATATCGGGCTCGTCGATCGGTTCGACGTTCGCTCGGTGCCGACGTTGATTCTCTTCGAGAACGGGGACGAGATCGCCCGAGTGGCCGACGGATTCCAGGGCGGCGATGCGATCACGGATTTCCTGGCCGAACACGTCCCTCGCGCAGTCGGGACGGCATAACGCAGCGGCTCGCTCTCGCCCGTCACGCTCGCTCTCGTCCGTGGCCGCACGCCCTTTTGCGTCGCAACTCGCCCTTTTTCATCGCTGCACGCCCTTTTCCGTCGCTACTCGCCCTCGTTCGAGTCCACGAACGCTTATAGCGGCTCGCACGCATTCTTTCGCCATGACAGCGGGCGACGGTGTCGAGCTACTGGGAATTCGTTGCGACACCGTCGCCGATTTCGGGGCCGCCGCGCTCGAGGACGCACTCGAGTACTTCGATCCGGACCTCGTCTACGTGGTCCGCGAGCGGTCGGATATTCGAGTCGTCAGCCGCCTTCGCCGAGCGTTCGACGGCCCGGTCATCTCCGCCGCCGGCCCCGCTGAAATGCGAACAGAAACGGTGGCCGGCGTCTCGATCGTGTTCTCGAGCGCCCCGTCGCTGCTCGGGGACCTGAGCGACGAGCAGGTCGACACCGCTGGGGATCCGTGGAACGCCCATTTCGTCGTCTGCGACGACCTCGAGCCGACGACCAACGCCGTTTCGCTCGACGCGACCCTCTCCGGCCGTGACGCCGTCGCCCGCTACCAATCTCGGTCGAGCGCCCCGACGACGTTCCTCACGGGCGCGCTCGAGGCGAGCTACGATCACGTCTGGGAGGCGACGGTCGAGGGCGACCCCGTCAGGCTGCCGGTTCGGGGTGTCGCCCCGTTACGGCGATCCGGTGCGGCCGAACTCGCCTGTCTCACCTGCGATCGACGGGGTTCGGTGGCGGTCTCGTCGGTCCCGGCCGACCGGTTCGGCCTCCGAGCGCTTTCCGGCGTCGGGCCCGCGACTGCGGATCGGCTCCGCTCCACCGGGTACGACACGCGGGCGGCCGTCGCCGAGGCGACGGCGGCGGAATTGCGATCGATCGACGGAATCGGCGCGACGACGGCTCGAGAGATCGGGTCCAGCGCGCGTGCGCTCGCAGAGTCGCGCGTGGTCCGTCGCACGGACGAGCCGGTTCCGCCGGCCCCCGAGGGATCGACGCCGCTGTTCGTCGATATCGAGACGGACGGGTTGCAGCCGACGATACTCTGGCTGATCGGCGTCTACGACCCCGACTGCGACGACTACGTCGACTTCGTCGACACCGAGCCGACCCGCGACGAGCCGGGTGCGGCGACCCGCGAGTTCGTCTCGTGGCTGGCCGCGGAGTACGACTCCCCTTCGCTCGTCGCCTGGAACGGTCACGCGTTCGACTACAAGCATCTCGAGCGGTTCATCTCCCGTTACGCACCCGACTATCGCGAGTACTGGGACGAGGACGTGTCCACGTACGACCTCTACGACTGGGCGGTGAGACGGGACAACGCCGTCCTGCCGGGTCGAACGAACCGACTCGAGGACGTCGCCGACGCCCTGGGCTGTGCTCGGTCGGGGACGACGGCTGCCCTCGACGGCAAGACGCTGGCCGAACGAATACGACGGCTGCTCGAGGGGGCGGGTACCCCGACCGTCGAGCCGGACGAGGACGCGGCCGCGGGAGCGTCGGAGATCGACTGGGACGCCGCGCGAGGGTACTGCGAGGCGGACGTCCGCGAACTGGCGGCGATCTACGACGCCATCGCGAGCGCCCGGCTCGAGAGGACTGCGCGGTCACCGGAACGGAATCGGTCGCCGGCCGACGGAACGACGCAAACGGGACTCGCCGACTTTTGACCATGCCTGGAGACGACCCAGCGGACTCGACTATCGAGGAGGACGGCACGCCAAACGCGAACTCCGAAGCGCGCGCCACAGCATCGGACGGCCTCGCGATGACCGGCGCGGAGCTCCGTGAGAGCTATCCGCAGAATCGCTATCGCGGGCAGGTTCACGAGGAGATTTCGCTGCCGGCCGAACCGGCCCGCCACGTGCCGGCTCAGCGGGTCTTGCCGCCGGAACTCGGGGCGAGGCTGGGTGTCGACCTCTGGAGCCACCAGGCGGCCGCACTCGAGGCGCTGGCCGACGGCGAGAACGTCTGCGTCGCGACGTCGACGTCCTCGGGGAAGACGTACGTCTACGGGTTACACCTCGCACGACGGTTCGGGGAGAACCCCGACGTGCGCGCGCTTCTCGTCTACCCGACGAAAGCGCTCAGCCGCGACCAGGAACGCGAACTGAACGCGCTCTTCGAGTCGCTCGGGGTGGACGTCACCGTCGGCGTGTACGACGGCGACACGAAACGCGAGGACAAAGCGCGGATTCGCGACGAGGCGAACGTCGTCATCACCAACTTCGCGGGGTTGAATCACTATCTCGAGGGTCACCACCGCTGGGCGTCGTTCCACGCGAACTGCTCGCTGGTCGTGATCGACGAGGCCCACGCGTGGACGGGTATCAGCGGGATGCACGCCGCCTGGATTCTCCGGCGAGCGCGGCGGGTGATAGACTGGTACGGCGGAGATCCCCAGTACGTGCTGACGACCGCGACGATCGGTAACCCGTCGGAGCACGCCCGCGCGTTGACCGGCGAACCGGCGACGGTGATCGACGACGACGGCTCGCCGAGCGGCCGTCGCCACATGGTGTTCTGGGATCCGCCGGCGAAGGATGACGGCGGCGCGACCGGCGTCGATGCCGACACCGCCGGGTGGAGCCCCAGCAAACGACCCGCGACGGTCGAGGCACCCGAGGTCTGGGCGTACTGCTGCTCTCGCGGCGTTCCCTCGCTGCTGTTCTGTGATTCCCGCAAACAGACGGAACTGGCCGTCGGACGGGCACGGGAGTTCCTCGAGCGCCCGGAACTCCCCTACCGGGGGGCGACCGAACTCGCGGCGTACAACGCGGGCCACGGGAAGCGATCCCGCCGCGATACCGAGACCGGGCTCAAAGCCGGCCGACTCGACGGCGTCGCGACGACCAGCGCACTCGAGGTCGGCATCGACGTCGGGGGAATCGACGGCACCGTCTTGCTCGGGTATCCCGGCACCCGTCAGTCGTTCTGGCAGCGACTCGGCCGATCGGGTCGCGACGAGCGCGAGGCGCTCTCGGTGTTCGTCCCCCGTCACGCGACGCTCGATCAGTACGTCTTGCGTCACCCGGAGTCCCTCCTCGAGGAAGCCCCCGAGAGCGCGGTCGTCGATCTCGAGAACAATCCCGTCTATCTGCAGCACCTGCGCTGTGCCGCCCAGGAACTGCCGCTGCGCCGCGAGGACGCGCCCCGGTTCGGTGGCATCGATCGGCTCGAGCGGGCCGTCGAGTACGGCCGACGGACGGGCGACCTGGAGGGATCGCTCGACGGCGGCGTGACGTACGCCCATCGCGACCGGCCGCAGGGCGAAATCAGCCTCTACGCGTCGGGCGGCGACGCGTTCGAGGTTCGACTCGCCGGGGACGACTCGTTCGATCACCAGCCGATCGGACGCGCACGCGCCTATCGGGATTATCACGTGGGTGCGACGGTTCTGTATCGGGGCGACCAGTACGAAGTCGTCGATCTGCGGGCGGACCGACCCCAGCCAGTCGTCGAACTCGAGCCGGTCGACGTCGATTACTACACCCAGTCACAGCGTCGAACGACGATCTACGAGACCGAGGTTCGCGACTCTCGCGACGTCGGTTCGTTCCGGCTCAACTGGGGGTACGGGACGGTCACCGT
Source organism: Natrinema caseinilyticum (assembly GCF_024227435.1). Classification (GTDB taxonomy): domain Archaea; phylum Halobacteriota; class Halobacteria; order Halobacteriales; family Natrialbaceae; genus Natrinema; species Natrinema caseinilyticum. Next base: position 1,232,836 of record NZ_CP100445.1, on the reverse strand, counting down.
TCACCACGACACGTTCACGAAACGGGAGATCGGCACGGGCGACGTTCGGGCCGTCGGCCTCGAGACCGGCGTCCCGCCGCTGGAGATGCGAACGCAGATGTGCTGGGTCGAAGTACCGACGGACGTCGAACGCGCGGTGACGGCCGCACACAGCGACTACCACAACGACGACTGCGAGGACCTGCCGCCGCGACTCCACGGCTACCTCGGGGGAATTCACGCCATCGAACACGCGATGATCGCCGTGACGCCCCTCGAGCTGACCGTCGACGCGGCCGACCTCGGCGGCCTCGCGACGAACCGGCTTCCCGACGCGTCCGAGACGAGCGGGTGGTTCATCTACGACGGCGTCGAGGGCGGCCTGGGATTTTCGCGGCGCATCTACGAGGAGTACGAGGCGGTCGCTCGACGGGCTCGCGAGCTGATGACCGACTGCCCGTGCGGGCGCGACGAGGGCTGTCCCGCCTGCCTCATGGATCCGCGGTGTGGCAACGATAACCGTCCGCTGTACGCGCCTGCGGCGACCGACGTGATCGACGCGTTGCTCGGCGACGGTCGTCGATCGATCGAGTCGACGGACGAGGCGACCGACCCGGGTGACGACCGTCGCCCGCCAGCATCGATCTCGTAAGCGCCTCAGCCGTCGGGTTCCAGGTCGCTCGGGTCGAGGTCGTCCGCGAGGTAGCGTTCTCCCAGGTCGCTCACCTCGTAGAAGCCCGGCATGATTTTCTCGAGGAGCCCGTACTTGGTCATCTCGCGACACCGATAGGCGGCGTACTTCGCGGGGCAGAGCCCCTCGTCGTCGATCTGGTTCGGCTCGAAAATGTCCTCTTCGGAGTGTAATAACTCGAGGATCGGCCTGTCTGCGGGCTCCATCCACTCTGCGTCGGTTTCGGGTTCCGGTTCGGCGTCGGCCTCGGCCTCGTCGTCAGTAGTGGGGTCGTCCATGGGAATACGCTTCGCTCCCGGTCGGGAGTCTGTGTCGCTATCGGATCGAGGTGGTCACGACACATGATTGTATTGGTCGTCGCGAACCAGCGAGGCGTCGTGGACCGGTGACGCATCGCGAGCGGTGTCGACGACGTCGCGCGACGGAAATCGAAACGCGACCGATTACGCCCGCTCCGGCTCGGCGTAGTCGACGTGGACGTTCGGCGTGGTCGCGGGCTCGTCGCCGGTGATCCCACGGTCGACGAACGTGACGTTCGTCAGGTCGCCGGTGAATCGGAACGTTATCATGCCCGTTTCGATCGTCCCTTCGACGGTGGTCCCCGAGAGGACGGTCACGTCCTCGACCCGGTCCTCGTCGGCCAGTTCGATCTCGCCGTCGACTGTCAGCTCGAAGCTCGAGGGCGTTCCCTGACCGATGATAGTCAGCGTGTTCTGGCCGTCGCCGTCCGAACCGGCGGGAGGGGACGTCGGCCTCGTCGCCGCGATGGTCGCCGTGGCCGTCGTTTCGGTGCTGATCGGTCTTGTCTGCTGTGGATTCGATTCGGCGGGAAACGGGTCGTCCTCGTGGTTGACTGTCGCTTTCTCACGTGCCATATGGTGGACACAGTCGCGTATCAGAGTATAAACCTTGTCACTGAACTAACGATTAGAGCGGGCGAAATATAACTGCTCGATTGGATGCTCGACGAAATTATGACCGAAGGTTGCGGATTTCTAGCCGATCCGGATCGTCCCCGAAGAACCGGGCGAGTGGTGTGACCGCACGAGGTATTCCGTGGGCCTCAGGCCGCCGCCGTGTCCGAGAGCAACGATTCGAATACTTTCTGCTGGGCCCGTCGGAGATGTTGATGGAACGTCGCCGGCGCGATATCGAGCGACTCGGCGACGTCTTCGCCCGAGGCGTCGCGCGGCCACTCGAAGAATCCCGCGTGGTAGGCCGCCCGGAGCGTCGCGCGCTGGCGGTCGGTGAGGTCGTCCGACAGCACGTCTCGGACGCGTTCCGGAGTGGTATCGCCGCGCGTGACCTGGCGTTGCTTCAGTAATTCTGCCCCCGAGTATGTCGACTGCACGACGTCGATGATTCGACGGATCTCCGCACCCGGTGCCAGGTGGATCGACATCCGGTAGTCGCCGTCCTCGATGACGACGTCTTCGATGGACCCGCCGAGCGAGGCGACCGTCGACAGCACCGGCGGCTCGGAGAGGCGAAGTTCGAAGTTCGTCCGCCTGCTCCCGGATCTGAACGTCACGTCGGTCCAGTGGGGAAGCGATTCGACGAGGGACTCGACCGTCTCGACTGCGTCTTCCGTCGCGGTGCCGTAGACGAGGTACTCCTCGTTTTCGATGGGGACGGTGTGATCGAGCGTGATCGTGCCAGCCGTCTCGAGTCCGGTCCCCAGCGATTCGAAGACGTCTCGGATTCGGAACTGGAGTTCGACGACGTCGTCGCTCATCAACGCTCGCTTTCGTTCGGCAGCGGCGATGGCGTGACCCACCACTTCTCCCAGTCGGCTGATCACCGTCCGCTCCTGGCCCGTGAATGCCTCCGGCCGTTCGGCGTAGACGTTCAACACGCCGTAAATCGTCTCCTCGTGAACGATCGGGATCGCCGCCGACGAACGGAAGCCGAACTCCTCGACCGTGCTCCGCCAGGGGTCGTACCTTGAATCCGCGGCGATGTCCTGGGTCGTCTGGAGTTCGCCCGTCGCGATTGCCTTGCCGGTCGCCCCCCGACTTCGCTCGTCGTTCGGGTCGGCTGAGATCGTGATTCCGTCGAGGTATCCCTCGACGCCGGCCTCGGCTCGCAGGTTCACCGTTTGCGTTGCGACGTCGACGTCGCCGATCCACGAGAACAGATAGGAGTCCGATTCGGCGAGGTGGTCACAGACGACCCGCTCTATCTCCTCGCGCGTGGACCGATCGACGACCGCCTCGGAAATGCGGTGGACGACGTCGTTGAGGTTGTTGAGCGCGACGAGTTGCTCGCGCTGGCGCTCGAGTTCTCGCTCGTCGGTGCGTCGGTCGATGGCGGTCTTGAACACGTTCGCGACCGATTGGACGAAGGCGACGTCGTGATCGGAGAACGCTCGACGGTCCACGTCGTGGACTTCGAGGATTCCCCAGGGATCGGCTCGCGTCCCGATGACGACGCTGATACCGCTCGTGATCTCGTAATCGGTCAAATCCTCGATATTGCCGAAGCGCGACTCCGTCGCGAGATCGTCGACCATGACGGGTCCCCCGTCGGTCAGCGTGTATGCCGCCTGTGAATCGTTTCCGACCGCCGGGACGGTCGCCTCGCCGACGACGTCCCCGTCCCACCCGACCCCTTCACGCAGCAGGAACGATTCCGCGGCCGAATCGAGGTCCAGTACCTTGCAATAGTCGGTCTCGAGCGTTTCGACCAGTCGGTCGGCGCCCTCGGCTAATAGCGCGTCGACGTCGTGGCTCGCGAGCGCCCGCTGGCCGAGATCGGCGACCGCTTCCTGCTGTCGAACTCGTTTCGTGAGTCGGTCCTCCCGCTCGAGGTGGCTCGAGATGTCGCGAACCACGCCGCAGCGCCCGGCGGCATCCTCCATCGGGAAGGGTGCCAGTCGGCTTTCGCACGGAACGGTTTCACCGCCCTTCGTGTGAACGTCGAGTTCGATATTCGCGACGTCGCGGTCACCGGTCGCGATCTCCTCGGAGAGCGTTTCGGCCCGTGGCGTGATCCCGTCGTCGTGGATCATCGTCGCGGATTCGCCGAGGAGTTCCTCGCGAGCGTAGCCCGTCAGCTCACAGAACCCGTCGTTGACCATGACGAATCGGGCCTCGTCGTCGACTGCGTAAACGCCGTCGTCGATCGTCTCGACGATCCGCTCGTACTGTTCGAGTTCCCGTTCGCGTTCTTTGTGCTCGGTGATGTCGGTGAAGTACACCGAGAGCCCGGATTCAGAGGGATACACCCTGATTGTCTCCCAGATACCGAGCGGCTCAGAGTACCGCTGGAAACTCGTCGCGGTCTGGGTCGCCATGGCTGCCTCGAAGCGGTCCCGAATCGGATCGTCGTCGGCCACGGACAGCACCTCCAGGGCGTTCGCTCCCAGAAGTTCGGTTTCCGTGAAGTCGAAGAGTTCCTGGGCCCGGTCGTTAACGTACATAAACTGAAAATCGTCGTCGAGCGCGCAGAACGCCTCGGAAACCCGATCGAACACCACCTCGAGTTCGGTTTCGAGCTCCTCGCGCGTGCGCTCGAGGCCTCGGGTCTGCTCCTCGAGTCGGGTGACGTCGGTCATCGTGACGACGACGCCGGAATCACCGTCGAGCGGCTCCGCGTTCACCGAGAGCCACCGCGTCGCTCCGTCGTCGATTCGAACGCGCTGGTCTTCGACCGGGTTGCCGGTCGCGAGCGCTCGCGGGGCGGGCCGCTCGGACGGGGGGATCTCGTCGCCGTCCTCGTCGAGCAGGGGCCGATCACCCAGCGCGTACTCCGCCGAGCCGTCTCCGTCCATCCCGAGATACTCGGTAAACCGTCGGTTCAGCCGCCGCGGTTCGCCATCGTCGTCGAAGATGCCGATCCCGGTCGGGCTGACCTCCAGGACACGCTCTACGAGATCGTGTTCGCGGCGGATCTGCTGTTCGCGCTCGCGTCGGTCGGTCAGGTCCCTGGTGACCGTCGTGTATCCCTCGAGGGTGCCGTCCTCGTCGCGGATCGCAGTGATGGTGACCCGCGCCCAGAACCGTGAGCCGTCCGCTCGAACGCGCCATCCTTCGTCCTCGATCGACCCGGTTTCGGCGGCCGCGGTGAGGTTCGACTCGGGGGCGTCGGCGTCCCGGTCGTCCTGGGTGTAGAAAATCGCGACGTGTTCGCCGAGCACGTCGTCGGCTGCGTACCCCTCGATCCGTTCGGCCCCCGCGTTCCAGCTTCGGACGTAGCCGTCGGCGTCGAGTACGAAGATCGCGTACTCCTCGACGGCTTCGACGACCGATTCGGGGACGACGGGACCGTCACCGGTGCCAGCCGCCCGATCGCTCCTCGGCGGCCGAGACCGCCACCACACGCGCGCACTCGCGCCGACCTTCTTCGTCTCGAGTTGCCCGTAGTCGACGAGTCGCTCGAGTCGATCGTAGGTGCTCCGTCGGCCGAGGTCGAGGCGGTCCGCTACTTCGTTCGTCGTCCGCGGAGCCCCGGACCCGTCGAAGAGGGCGAGCGTCTCTCGGAGGCTCTCGGTCAGCGGCCGTGAACTCATTCGACCGTGTAAAGCGCACGGACGCGTATCAACCCTCCGCCGACGGAGTGGTAGGCGGGAGCGAACGCGGTGATCGATCGGTCGATCGCGTCGTCCCCGACCCCGAGATGCTGGTCCGGATCGTGGTACTCGCCCTGCGCCCGATCAGAACCTAATCACTTCTAGTGTACCCTTTCCCGTGAGTGGTGCCTTGTCTCAGACAGACCGGACGCCGACCGGACTGAGGCCCCTCCATGACCCAATCGAAACGCGATTTCACGTGGCAGCAGTTGGAACTCGACGATCGAACCGAGAGCACCCGTCACCGTTTGCTCGAGGCGAAGCGGCGCAGAATGACGCTCGACATCCTCACCGGCGTGACTGCCACCGTCGAACTCTCGGAGTTGGCGGCGGGAATCGTCGCTCGAGAGGGCGGCGTCGATGCCGTCACCGACGACGCCGTCTCGGACGTGCAGATATCGCTCCACCACGTTCACCTCCCCATGATGGCCGAACTCGGTGTGATCGACTACGATGCGAGCACCCGGCGTATCGAAACGTGTCCCAGCCGGGACGACGCGCGAGACATCTCGTGACCGGTCGTCCGTGCTCGGATCGTTCTTCGAACGCCCTATCCACTTCGATACGCCCGACGGCTGTTATCGAGTCGGCGGATCTGGTCGTCCGTGGTATTTTCCGTGTGAGAACGGATACCGGCGCGTGATAACGATAGTAGTCTTTGAAACGATTTACTCACCGATCGCAGTGAAGCGGCCAGCGAAGACTCGCTGGCCGCGAATTCGCGATCGGGGTGTGTATTGACTTTCAAAGACTGCTATATCTTCGACGTCCGACCCGGACTGGCTCCGTCTCTCGGTTTCGGACTCGAAAAAGAAAGCCTATAACGGTCCGATCGGCAGCTTCGGTTGATATGAACGAGAACAGGACCGTTGCTGATATCCTCGAGCGAGTGCGCGAGTCTCGTCGCCAGAAGCGCTGTCCCGACTGCGACGCCGTCGTTTCGATCCGTGGCTTCAGGGGAGAATACCGCTGGGAGTGCGTGAACTGCGATGCCCTCGGCATCGGGTACACGTCCCGTTCGGCCGCCCTGGACGCGATCCGGAACCGTCGATGACGCCGTCTCGCTCCGCCGAGCGAGACGTTCTCGCCGGGTAGCCGCTCGTCTCGCTGGCTGAACGTCGATCCCGTCGAGAGTCGGGTGGGTGCCCGTCTCCGGCCGCTTGGCGACACCCTTCTCCCGGTGTGAGAGATCCGCCCACCTCGGACCACGGTCTTCGTTTTCGATCGTTATTCGTCCTCGAGCAGGCCGAGTTCGGCGGCTGCGAGGTCCGCGATCCGGTCGGCGACGTCGGGATCGACCTCGGCGACGTCGGCACCGTCGTGGAGCTGGTCGTTGTGTCGGTCGATGGCGTCGGCGACCGCCGGGAGTGGAATGCGCGATGTCGTCCCGCAGTCCCGACAGACGATCGGGACGCGCGGGGGACCGTCGTCGGATTCGCTCGTGTTCGTCATCCGTCGGTTCTCTCGCGGCGACGGTCAAAACCTGATTGATTCCGACGACGGGCCGACCCGTCCCTCCGCGGGCCGCAGTCGCGTCCTGTCGCGTTCGAGAATCACGGCCTTGTTGAAACCCTCAATCGATGAGAGGTTTCATCAGTCCTGCTGAATACAGAGCGCAGGTCGGTCACTGGTCGGTCGTCATCTGGCGGGCGGACGGAGGGATAGATACAGACGATGAATCGTACGACTGAACGACTCTAGACGTATGATTGAAGAGATGGGGGAACAACTAACGCAGTTCCCCTGTGGTAGCGCTCCCACAACTGGTCAGGAACGTGCTGAAATCACGGCGAACGTGAGGCTGGTGAGGAAGGCCGACGTAATCCACACCCCATCTATCATCGATCCAACTAGATGGGAGGTGAAATTTCCACCAATAAACGCCCCGATCGGTACGGTGAGAAACGGAAGCGATATCACAACCCAGGGATCGATTGCTGATAATCCCCCATCGACACTGCGACGGCCTATACTGTCACTCATACTCCTCACTGAAGCGTGGAGATAATGAATCCTCACATCTACTCGACGGGGCAACGTATTCCCACTACCGGAGGGTTGTAGTGATACTGACCTGCGCGAGACTTTCTTGTATCTAATGCTCTCTAAACAGCACCCGTAGCGAACCAATCAGATCAGTACCTGTGCCGAGGATACTCGACGGAATCTGAACAAGCACCACGCCTCGGGTTCGTGGTGCAGACACCCTCTGAGTCACCCTCGTCGGTAGTAACAGACTTTGAACAGTTCGACCCAGCTGCACTGCATGTAGAGCGCAGCTGCAGCACGATTGGCACTCGATCATCGGGTGCCCCACATCAGTGCCGCCGGAGGAAATTCTGTACGTTCGCCTTCCATTCCGACTCAGACTCCATCGGAAGCGAGGTGGACGTTTCGGTCAGCGGTACGGTGACAATATCCCTGCCGTGAGTCACGAATGCCACGAAATTACGAAGAACGAAACGACGGTGAGGGCAACTGTGGTCAGCCAAACTGCCACGATACGTTGGTCGCTGTATCGACCAACAGCGTCGTCTTCAATTGCTGGATGGTGAGGTTTGTTCGCTTCGTGTAGTGAGTTAGGCATGCGCCCGCTCGAACCCGGACGCATCGATACCAGTGACACCGTTCAGTGGCAAGTCCGCGAGCGAGACGTTCAGTAACACCCGCCAGACGGCCATCTCCAAGCGGTCGAACGCCTTGCAGAGTGTCGAGGGTGCAGGGATCGAATCAAGATTGAGGGCGTCACGAATCCGAGGCATCTCGATAAGTTCGTCAACGAGGTCACGGTATGTGGTCGTCTTCTTCACTTTGAGACAGAGCAAAACGACGTGCTGGCGGAGCGTGAACCGCTTTCGTGAATAACGAGTCGAGAATCGCGCCACAGCACGGCGAGCCAACACCATCGCCCGTTCAACGAATCGAAGGAGTCGTGACTTCGGGAGAGTATCCATCCTCCTCCAGCTACCCATCAGTCATGTTTGTCAGCAAGGGTTTCAACAGGGCCAGAATCAAGGGATCAGAGCGGCCGTGACGGATTTTCCTGCCGTTTTCCGTTCCGTCTTATCGGCGTTCCTGCAGGATCGTTCATCGTCACGACTCGAGGCGAGTGGCGTGATCTCCGATTCCCGAGGACCGCCCCGCCGAGGCTACCGGCGGTATCGTGCGATGACCGCGATCGAAATGGCAACGCCGGCGGCCAGCGGACCGAATCCGGGCATTTCGTCGCGACCGTCGCCGTCGGTCGGGCCCCCGTCGGCGGTGTTTCCGGTTCCGTCTTTCGGCTCGTTCGAGTCGATTCCGTCAGTACCATCGTCCGACGAATTCGAGTCGACGGGGATCGTTCGCTCGTCGGCCGGCGCATCGAGTTGCAACACGACGACCGCCCCTCCGTGGGTAGAGTTCTGGGTGGTGGTCCAGCCGCCGCCGGCTTCCGCGTAGGATTCCGCGTCGGCAACCGGATCGATGTCGGAATCCCACCCGTCGCCGGCGGGCTCCTGCTGGATGTAGCCGACGACGTCGATTCGGTCCGCGTACTTGCCGTCGAGTTCGGCTTCACCGTACTCGATCGTCGAGCCGACGGGATTCCCGTGGAATTCGATACAGTGGGAATCCATGTATCCGTCACCCTGTGCGACGTCCGGGCTCGTCCCGAACTCGTCCCCGTCGAGCGGGAACTCGTAGTGGTCGGTCACCGGGAACTCGACGGTCATCGGATTCGCGTCGGAATGCCACGTCGTCGCCCCGCCGGTCGGAATCGTTACGGACGTGTTCGGAACCGACGTGCCGACGACCGGGTCGCCGTTTTCGTTGACCAGCGTGACGCAGATTTTCCCGGATCCGTCCCCGAGATAGGGACTCCGGTACTCGTCGCGCGGATTCTCGTAGCTGATCCAGGACCCGTCGTCCGCCGCCGCTTCGAAGTACGGATCGCCCTCTTCCGGCGCGGGCTCGCGGTACGCTTCCTCGGATACCCTGTCGCTCTGGTTCGTTTGGGCCGGATCGAGCGTGCCCGCGGCCGCGCCGGCAGCACCCGACGCGACGAGGCCGCCGATCACGACCAGGCCGAGGCCGAGCGCGAGTACGACGCGCGAGTCTCCCGGGAGCCGCTCCGAGAGTCGGTGTAGCCGGGACATGGATCACACTCCGGGCCCGGTTCGGCCCCTCGAGAACTCGATCGGTCTACCGTTCTGTGACGATGACTGTCCTGATTTGATACGGGTCATCCAGCTGACGTACCGGATCACCTGTCCTATATATGAGCAGCGTACCTGGCGGTAGTCGGTTTCTACGGACGGTAGGCTACACTTTCGGTCTGAAACACCGGTCGAAGGAGGTGGAAAACCGTCCAGTCTCGTTTCGGACGTCGGCCGGTGTCACGATGCCCGATGCGAGACTCGAGCGTGCCGAACTGAACGCGTGTCACCCGCGCGTTCGCGAACTGCAACGGTCGACCGGTCGCCGAACGAGGTGCCTACCGCGAGCCGGGCGACTCGGTCTCGTCGGAGCGTTCGAGCGCCGCGTACAGTGCGCCCCAGCGGTCGCACGCGGCTATCGTTCGACGGATCGATCGGTGTCGTTCGTCGATGCTGTGCGGGGCCGGCGTACGGCCCGAAAATACGCTCCGCGATCCGTCGAGCGATTACTCCGCGTTTCGACCGCCGTAACGACACCGGACACCTCGAATACGGTCTCGACGGCGGCGGCCGAGGTCGATTTCGACCGCTTCCGTGCGGCGACTTCGCTCCAAGCGACGTTCGGTCTGCCCGTCGAGAGCCGCGGCCGGATGGAAAGAGATGCTGGGCGTGCCCGCGGTGGGTGTGGGGTTCGATAGTGATGCGAGTGATGGCTCGGCACGAAATTGGACAGACACGCCGGTTGGCCGTCGCCAGCGGAGGGTGATAACGGTGTATAATACCGGGATAGAGGACTATAGAGCGCTATTTGAGCTCCTCGAGACCACGCACGCGCTGGCCGGCCGCTTTTCTACGGGGTAGCGGTACGGCTTCACATGAGCGACGACGGGCGGAACCACGACCGTGTGCAACGGAGCGCCGAACGGCGACAAGCGGAGCGAGCGGACCACGCCGAATCGATCCTCGAGGACGTCGAACGCGACCTCGGAACGATGGAGTATCCGGTCAGCAGTGAGGAACTCGCCACGGAGTACGGCGACCAGCCGATCGACATGCCGAACGAGACGGAGTCGCTCGGGTCCGTCTTCGATCGGCTGGTCGACGAGGAATACGAGTCACCCGAAGCGGTCCGCGAGGCCGTTTACGGCGAGATAACCGGCGAGGCAGGCAGTCCGAACGAAGCCAACGCCGAACGCGACCTCGCGGAACTGGACGACACGCAGGACTCGACCGACGCGCAGGATACCGACGCGGGCTAAAGTCGATTCCTCTCGAGGCGACTCGGCCGACCGGGATCTGGATACCGACGAACACGCGGCGGGAAGCGTCGACCACGACGGAACTACGGGGAGCAGAATCTCCCCTATCGACACCGACGTACCAGCGCATTCACCGGCTATCGCCCCCCAGTCGGGCGAATTGTGATAGCAGAACGGATTTACGTTCGCGTCGTCTGTTCTCGTGTATGGATTACGAATCGAGTCTCGACCGAGCGATGGAAGACGTTCCCGATATCGGGGGCGACGAACAACGACTCCAGATTCCGGACCCCCAGACCCAGAAAGACGGCGCGTTTACACGCGTAAAGAATGTAGACGAAGTCGCCGACGTGCTCTCTCGAGAGACGGAACACCTCCACCGGTTCATCCAGCGGGAACTGGGAACGAGTGGCAAACTCGAGAACGGCCGCGGTCGATACAACGGAACGTTCTCCCAGCGCGACATTAGTGCGTCGATCGACGCCTACGTCGACGAGTACGTCCTCTGTTCGGAGTGCGGACTGCCGGACACGCGGCTGGTCCGAGAGGACCGAACGCCGATGCTTCGGTGTGACGCCTGCGGTGCGTTCCGACCGGTTTCCAAGCGGTCGACCAGCAGCCAGCAACAACAGCAACAAGACGCCGTCGAGGAGGGCCAGACGTACACGGTCGAAATCACCGGGACCGGACGGAAGGGCGACGGCGTCGCGGAGAAAGGAAACTATACGATTTTTGTTCCGGGCGCGGACGAGGGCGACATCGTGGACATCTACATCAAGAATATCTCGGGGAACCTCGCGTTCGCCCGACTCGCCTGAGGACGGTTCGAGTCGGCCGGCAGCACCCGACCCGTCGGTCCGTCCCGGAGCGTCGTATCGGTCAGACGACACGTCACCGAGACGGCCGCAGTCGGATCGCGAAATTAAAGTCAGCTTGTGCTAGTAACACGGACGTGGGAGTATCGTTCGATCTCTTTGGGACGCTGGTGACCGCCGATCGACCGGCCGACCCGGCCGGAGCCGTCGCGACGGAACTCGAGAAACGGGACGTTCGGGTTCCGGACGACTGGGCCGACGCGTACGCGGAGCCACACGTCGACGCGCCCGACGGCGCTGAGGTCCCGCTTCCGGCTCACGTTTCGCGCGCGCTCGCGAGTCGCGGCGTCGAGTACGAACACAACGCGGCGAGACGAGCCGTCGTCGCGGCGTTCGATCCGACGGTCGAAACCAGGCCGGGCGCCCTCGAGGCGGTCGAGGCGGCCCGCGAACTGGGACCGGTCGGGATCTGTTCGAACTGCAGCGTTCCGGAACTTGTCGGCCGCACGCTCGTCAGATCCGACTTCGAACGGGACGATTTCGACGCGATCGTGACCAGCGTCGGCTGCGGATGGCGCAAGCCCGCGCCCGAAATGTTCGACGTGACTGCGGACCGACTCGGCGTCGATCCGGCCGAGCTCGTCCACGTCGGCGACGACCCGCAGGCCGACGGCGGGATCGAAGCCGTCGGCGGCACGGCGCTGTTACTCGAGGACGTAGCGCTCGCGGACGTGCCGACGCGGCTTTCGACGGTGGAATCACAGCAGTCATGACCGAGGGGGGACGGCTGGTCCGTTCGGAGGGATGGCGGATGGTCCGCACCGAGGGATTTCCGTGACGTTGACGGCGCTTGCGGTGATCGGTCTGGCGTTCAGTCTCGATTTACTGTTCGGCGAGCCGCCGACCGCCTTTCACCCGGTGGCGTGGTTCGGCCGCCTCGTCGACGGTCTCGACCGTCGGTGGAGCACGACCGCGCGACGCCAGCGCCTCGTCGGCGTCGGAATCGCGGCCGCTGCCCCGCTCGTCCCCGCGACGGTCGCCGGCGTCGGCGTCGCCGCCGCGGCCGCACTCGACCCGATGGCCGAAGGAATCGTCGCCGCGCTCGTCCTCTCCGTGACGACCAGCCTCCGTTTACTGCTCGAACTCACTGCGAACGTCGTACGAGCGACCGATGGAGACGGAGCGCGCGCTCGTGAGTTGGTCGTCGGCCTCGTCGGTCGCGACGTCTCGACGCTCTCGCCGGGTGAACTCCGCAGCGCCGCCCTCGAGAGCGCCGCCGAAAATCTGGCGGACGGACTGGTCGCGAGCCTGCTCGCGTTCGCGGTCCTCGCGCCGATCTCGCTCCCGTTCGCGGCGGGCGTCGCCGCCTGGATCAAGGGCGTCAACACGCTGGACTCGATGCTCGGCTATCCCTCGAAGCCGATCGGGACCGCGAGCGCGCGACTGGACGACCTCGTGATGTATCTGCCCGCTCGAATCGCGGCGGTCGCGATCGCCGTCGCCGCGGCCGATCCGCGGGCACTCCGCCGAGCCGGACGGTGGGCGCGCGTGCCGCCGTCACCCAACTCCGGGTGGCCGATGGCGACGCTTGCCTGTGCTATCGACGTCCGCCTCGAGAAGCCGTCGACGTACGTTCTCAATTCCGAAGCTGAACTCCCGTCGCTCGCGGACGGAGAGCGCGCCGTTTCGCTCGTCGGCTCGGCTGCGATCGTCTCGGTCCTCGTGGCCGTCGGGCTCGCGGTCGTCGCGTCGGCGGCCGGTGCGGAACTCGAGTCGCAGGTCGCGGCGATAGCGGAGGTGACGAGATGACCGCGGTCGACCGCTGGATCGCTGCCGTTCGCGGAGCGGCCGGGTTCCTGACGCGCCTTCCGGTCGGCTACCGCGACGGGGACTGGGACGCGTTTCGGACGACGCCGGCCGCCTTCCCGGTCGTCGGGTTCGTCGCGGGCGCGCTCGCTGGAGTGGCGCTGCTCGCGGTCGAATCCCTCCCGGCGCCGACCGTCGCGTTCGGCTATCTCCTGGCGGTGTACGCCGTGACCGGCATCCACCACGTAGACGGGATCGCGGATCTGGGCGATGCGCTGGTCGTCCACGGCGACGGAGAGCGTCGCCGCGAGGTGCTGAAGGACACGACGACCGGCGTCGGCGCGTTGCTTTCGGTGGCTGTCACCGTCGCCGCCCTCGCACTCGCCGGGCTCGGACTGGCCGGACTCCCGGTCCGCGCGGCGGTCGGCGTCGCGGTCGGCGCCGAGGTGGGGGCGAAACTCGGCATGGCCGCGATGGCCTGCTTCGGAGCGAGCGGGTACGAGGGGATGGGAAAGGGGTTCACCTCGGCGTCCACGCCCCGTTCGTTTCTCGCACCCGCGGTCGTCGCCCTCCCCGGCGTCGCGCTCACCTGGCCCGATCCCGTCGCAGCGATCGCGATCTGTGGTGGGGTCGCGGGTACCGGACTGCCGTGGTCCCTGGCGAATCGCCACCTCGGGGGGATAAGCGGCGACATATTCGGCGCGGCGAACGAGATCGGTCGCGTCGCCGGCCTGCACGCGGGGGTGATCGCGTGGACGCTGTTGTGATGTGCGGCGGAGCGGGAACTCGCCTCGAGAGCCCGCACGAGAAGCCGCTGTACCCGATCGACGGGACGGGGATGGTCGATCGAGTACTGGCGGCGCTCCGGGGGAGCGAGGCCGAGACGATCTTCGCCGCCGTCTCGCCGAACGCGCCGGCGACGCGCGCTCGTCTCGAGCGTACCGACGGCGTCCAGACGATCGAGACGACCGGAGACGGATACGTGACCGACCTGCTGGCAGTTCTCGAGCGATCCGAGATATCGCCGCCGATCCTGACCGTCGCCGCGGACGTCCCGCTGCTCGAGGCACCCGTCGTCGACCGGATACTCGCGGCCCACGGCGATGGGGACGGCTCGCGGACCGTCTGCGTTCCGGTGGCCCTCAAACGGCGACTCGGGGTCAGCATCGACGCGCGACTCGAGCCCGACGACCACCTCGCCCCCACCGGGGTCAACGTCGTCGGCGCCCCGGCCGATTCGAGGGGCGACGCCGACGATCCGACGACCGACGCTGGGGATTCGACGACCGACGCATCCACTGTCACGACTATGACCGACGTCTATTACGACCCACGACTCGCGGTGAACGTGAACCGACTCGAAGACGCGCGAATTGCGGCCCGCCGACTCCGGGACCGGCGCGCGGAGGGGCGCTGACGATGCGGATCCTCCTTCCCGCGGGGACGACGGAAACGGCGCTGATCGACGGCATCAGCGCTGCCGGTGCCGCGCCCGAATTGATGGCGCACACGCCGTCCGCGGACGTCGAAATCCTCGCCTACGGCGAGCCGGTCGCATCTCCGGTGACCCCGGTGAGTCCGAACGGCTGTCCGACGCCCGCGGCCGTGACGCGCGCCGTTCGGGAGGTCGTCGGGTTCGATGTCGCGGTGATCGACGCGGGACTCTCTCGGTCGACGGCCGCGCCGACGGTCGACCTCGACGTGCGTCCCGGCACGGACGTTCGAGAAGCGGTCGCCGTTCCGGACGCTGACGCGACGTTCGATCGCGCGTACGACTACGGAACGAGCCTCCCCGACGACGAACTCCTGATCGGTGAAACGGTCCCCGGCGGCACGACTACCGCGCTCGGCGTCCTCACCGCGCTCGGCGAGCCGGGCGGCGTCTCCTCGTCGCTCCCGGAGAATCCGATCGAGCGCAAGCGCCGAGTCGTCGACGAGGCCCTGGCGGCGAGCGATCTCGAGGCGGGCGATTGCGACGGCGCGCCCTTCGAGGCGGTCGCAGCCGTCGGTGATCCCGTCCAACCGGCCGTCGCCGGACTCACGGCCGGCGCGCTCGAGGCCGGAATCGAGGTGACACTGGCCGGCGGGACCCAGATGGTCGCCGTCGCCGCGATCGTACGCCACGCCGGAATCGACGCGCCACTTTCGATCGCGACGACGTCGTTCGTCGCGGCCGAACAGGGTGACCGACTCGCGGACGCGTGCGAGCGGTTCGACTGCGCCCTCACCGTTACGGACCCCGGCTTCGACGAGCGAGAACACGTCGCGATGGACCGATACTGCGCCGGCGAGGCGAAAGAGGGGGTCGCGATGGGCGGCGCGCTCTCGCTCGTTCCGGACGGCCGGATGAGCGAGGTTCGAGATCGGTTCGAGGCGGTCTGTGCCCGACTCGGGATCGATGCCGAACCCGGACGTGACGCACCCGACGGAGCGCACGGCGGCGAATCAGCGACGGCGGCGACGGGAGTGGCCGACGCCGCGGTTGCGGACGGGTCGGGCGCGGCAGACGACGGAGGCGCCCGTGCGGGGGACGACCGTGGACCCTGACTCGATCCGAGCCGGACGCCGAGTGCCTCACGGCGGCGAACCCGACCGGGCGCTGGTGGATTTTTCCGCCAACACCAATCCCCGCGTTCCGGCGGGTGTCGACGACGCGTACACGGCCGCACTCGAGGACGCCCGTCGCTATCCGGACGACGGTTACCCCGATTTCCGTGCCGCTGCGGCCGACTTCGTCGGCTGCGATCCGGCGCAGGTGAGCCCGACGCCCGGCGGACTGGCTGCGATCCGGCTGGCGATGGAGACGTCCCTCGAGCCGGGCGACGAGGCGCTGGTCCCGTACCCCAGCTTCGGCGAGTACGCTCGCGAAGTGAGACTCCAGGGCGCGAAGCCGCGGTTCGTTCGGTACGACGAACTGTGTCGGGTCGGTCACGCACTCCTCGAGCCCTGCTCGCTCGCGGTCGTCTGTCGGCCGAACAATCCGACCGGGGACGCGGTCGAGTTGGAGACGCTCGAGGCGTTCGCGGCTCGCTGTGCGGACGCGGGAACGACCCTGCTCGTCGACGAGGCGTTTCTCGGGTTTACCGATCGGCCGTCGGCGGTCGAACTCGAGTCCGAGGCCGTCGTCGTCGCTCGCTCGCTCACCAAACTGTTCGGTCTGCCGGGACTCCGGGCCGGGTTCGCCGTCGCGACCGGTGACCGGACGGACGCGTTCGCGAGCGCTCGGCGCACGTGGTCGCTCGGGACCCCTGCTGCAAGGGTCGGCACGCACTGCCTCCGACAGTCGGCGTTCGTTCGGGACACGCGCGAGCGGGTCGAGCGCGAACGCGAGCGGATGGCCGCGGCGCTCGAAGAGCAGTTCGACGTGTATCCGTCGACCGCCCCGTTTCTCCTCTGTGACGTGGGCGACCGCGACGTCTCGAGGGTGATCGCCGACGCGCGTGCAAACGGCGTGGCGATCCGCGACGCGACGACCTTCCGCGGACTCGACTCGCACGTCCGGGTCGCCGTCAAGGATCGCCCGTCGAACGACCGCCTTCTCGAGGCGCTCGGCGTTCGCGAGACCGGAGACGGACCCGCCGACCGGATCGATAGCGGAGACCGAGGATGAACGAGCACGGACCGGCGTACGCCGCGACTCGGCGAGCCGACGTCCTTCGAGTCAGTCGTCCCGAGACCGAGTGGCTCTCCACCGGCTGGAACGGCGGCCGTCGCGTCGCCGACCACGCGTACAACGTTTCGGTTCCCGACGGCTGGGACCGAACGGACCTCGGCACCTACGTCGACGAACGGCTCGAGCGGGCGGGCTTCGGGCCGACCGGTGCTGAGGAGACGGGACCGGCGCTGCTGACGGGAGTCGATATTTCGGACGCTCGGGGCGCCCGCCGCGGTCCGGTGACGGCCTATGCGACGGCCGGGGTTTCGAACCCGGCCGCGTTACCGATGGTGTCGGAGTCGACGGCGGCCTCGGATGCGAACTCGACGTCGGACGCGAGCGTTCTCGACGCGGGCGAGTCGGGCCTCGAGCGGGAACGGGAACGGCGGCCGGGGACCGTCAACGTCATCGTCGGGACGACGCGGGCGCTCGCACCGGGTGCGCTGGCGAACCTGGTCGCGGTCGCCGCGGAGGCGAAGGCGGCGACGCTGCTCGCCGAAACCGGCTTCCCTGGAACCACGACGGACGCGGTCGTCGTCGGCCACGATCCGTCGGGACCGCCGGCCGAGTTCTCGGGGAGCGGAACCGAGGTCGGCGCCGCGACGCGGGCCTGCGTCCGAGAGGCCGTCCGAGCGTCGCTGTGCGTCCACTACACCGAGTCAGACGTGTCCCTCCCGGATTCCGTCGCGGACGCGGCCTACGGCGTCTCGACGGACGTTCGAGCGGCGGTTTTTCGCCCGCGAGTCGCGGACGACGCTGCCGAACACGAGAAGTGAACGACCCCGCCCTACTCGCTCGGCTTCGCCTCGCTCCGTGAGGACGGGGGCTTGGCACCCTCACCGCCACCGCTAAACCGCCGGGATACCTATCCGCCGTCGATGGTGGAAGACGACGATCCATCCGCGATCCGCTCGGTCGCGCTCTCGCCCGAGGACGTGGTCGACGCGTACGTCTACAGTCGCGAGAATCCCGGCGACGCCGTCCTTCGGGCGACCCCGCCGTTTCACGGCCGAATGCGGGCCCGCATTCACGTCTACCGCGTCGACGATACCGAACTGACCGGTGCGGTTCACATCTCGCCCGCGGACGTCATCGCGGACGACGTCATCGCCACGTATCCGGAGTTGGAGCCCGAACTCCCGGAGGCGGACGAGGGCCAGGGGGCCGACGATGCCGACGCGATTCACGAACGTCACGCGAACGCCGTCGCGGACTGGCAGGACCGGGCGCGCGAGGCGATCGTCGACTCCGTCGCACTCGAGACCGACGACGGCCCCGTCGACGTCGAAGTCAAGACGCTCGGCTAGGACCGGCCCGACGGGCGACCGGCCGTCCGATCCCGCTCGAAGCCCGTCCGGCGGGTGTTTCCCGTGGTCGGTTCGCACACCACTGCCGGTCAAGGGTCGTGCGCCACCGATCGCTCCGCTCGAGTGCTCCGTGGCCTCTCTCACGTTCGTCGAGCGCCTCCGTCGTGTCCCGCACTTTCACTTTCACTCCGGACGGATCGGATTGACGTACTGTCGGTCTAATTGATACGTATGCCACTGATCGTCGAAGCAGGGGACGAGACCGCCGATCGCGGCGAAGGGCGTGACAGACGCGAAACCGGCGCATCCGCCGATCGCCGAACCGGAAGCGGAGACCGGTACCGACGGATCGACGTCACCGATCTGCACGCGGCAGGAATCGACGACTTCGTTCGCTCGAACGTCGAGACCGACGCGGTCTCGCTCGAACACCGCGGTGGTCGAACGTACCTCCTCCTCGAGAAATAACGAGCAGCGAACGTCCGTCCGTGCAGGGCCCGACGCCGATCGCCGCCCCGCGAAATCGGTACGACTAATTCACCGGAACCGAGAGCGCCGGTCATGAAACTCGCGCGGATTGCGACGGACGGTGGCCCGGTCTCTGGACGGTACGAGGACGGCGTCGTTCACACGGACGACGGCGTCTACGAAGTCGGCACGGAGGGGGATTTCCTCCCGCCGTGTACCCCCTCGGCGCTGTACTGCGTCGGACGAAATTTTGCGGCGACGATCGAACAAATGGAGTACGAGCGCCCGGACGAGCCCGATTTCTTCATCAAGTCGCCCGCCTCGGTCGTCGGCCACGCGGACCCGATTCCCTATCCGACGTTCTCCGACGAACTCACCTACGCCGGCGAACTCGCGGCCGTCATCGACGAACCCTGCAGAAATCTCTCCGAGGCTGCCGTCTCCGACGTCGTCCGCGGCTACACGATTCTGAACGACATGGATGCCTTAGACCAGGGCGGGCGGACGCCTCGGAAGGCGTTCGACGCGTCCGGTCCGCTCGGTCCGTGGATCGAAACGGCCGTCGACCCGACCGGAATCGACATGTACACGGACGTCGCCGGGGAGCGACGACAGGAAGCGAACACCGAACGCATGCTGTTCTCACCCGCCGAAATCATCGCCTACCTCTCGCGCCGGATCACCTTCCGGCCCGGTGACGTCGTCTCCTTCGGGAGCCCCGCGAATCCCGGGCTGGTCGAACCCGGCGACGCAGTCGAAATCACCTACGAGGGCGTCGGCACCCTCCGGAATACGGTCGTCGACTCGAGCGAGCGCGAGTCACTCGGAATCGAGCGAGAGGTCGTTCGCGCCTGACTCCGTCCGGGTAGAAAGGCACTTGTGGACGACCGCCGACCCACGACACGTGAGCGCTGACGCCCCGCGACGAGTCGAAGTCTTCCCCGGGCGCGAGGCCGTCGTCGAGTTCGATCCGGATCTCACGTTCGAGTGCGTCGACGACTGCACGTGGTGCTGTCACCACGGTGTCCTCCTCTACGACCGGGACCTCGTCGAACTCGCGCAGCGAGCGAACCTCGCCGAGACCACGACGGAGTTTCGCGGCGAAAAGTTCGTCACGCGCGAGGCGAAAGACCGGGACGACCACGTCGCCGAAGACGGCTGTGCCTGTGCGTTCCTGCGGGAGGACGGCCTCTGTACGCTTCATCTCGAAGACGACTGGAAACCGACCCGGTGTTCCGTCTTTCCCCTGGGCGTCTGGCTCGAGGACGGCGAACTGCACGTCGATATCCGCGACTCGGCACACGACCACTGCGACGGACTGAACGTCAGTGAACGTCGCGTTATCGACAACCTCGAGGCCTTTTTGCCGGAGGTACTCTGGACGCTCGAGAACCCCGATTCGGACCGCGAACTGTGAGTGGACAGCTGACCGTGAGCCGAGCGGATGTCCGGGGATTCGTCGTTCAGAACGGGTAGTCCGCACGGCAATCGAGCGGTGCTGCGCCGACGATCAGCCCGCGTACCGGCCACCGACGTGTGGTGCGCTACCACGACTCTCCCATGTTTTAAACGTCTGCCCCCCGTAGAAAGGCTGTGACAGAAGAATCCGGGCGACGGAACCTCCGTATGCCCAACAACGATGAAGTATTCGCCGTCGTAACCGAACATCTCGGGGGCAACCACGTTCGCCTCCGCTGTGAGGACGGCGAGGAGCGACTCGGCCGCATCCCCGGGCGCATGAAATACCGCACCTGGATCGAGCAAGACGACATCGTCGTCGCAGAGCCCTGGGACTGGCAGGACGAGAAGGCCACTATCGAGTGGCGATACACCGGCCAGGACGCCGATCAGCTCCGTCGCGAAGGCCACATCGATTGAACTTCTCGGTTTCGGCCTGAGACGTCGATTTCTCTCGCGGACTCGTCGAACGCACGGGACACGTCTCGACCAGCGAGTGCCGTCTCGACGCACCCGCTTCTGGAATCGTACTGACCGCGTGTTAACAGAAGTACACCCAGTACGTATGGCCCTGTGAACACGTAACCGTCGTGTACTCGCCGAACGCCGCGACGGATTTCCGGACGCGGACGTCCGTCCCCTCGTCGGGGAGTGCGACGCTCGCGTTCTCCCCGCAGAACGGACAGTCGACCGTTTTCGTTGCGATTTCTTGCATCACCTTTCGCCACGCTACCGTACATCACGGCTCTGCATAACCCTTGTTCGCGATCTCCGTGAGTGTCCGCGAATCGGTGACGGGGGCTCGTTTCGCGGTCCCCGTCCGAGTTCGCTTCGTCGTCTCCAGTCGCCGGACACGGGCCGACGAGGGCCGATCCGACGCGTCGGTCGCCTGGGGCGGAAGCTGTCGGTCGGGGACGCTCACTGTCCGGCGGACGGAGCGGCCGGTCGGTTCGCCCGACGGCCGGTGTGGACAGTCGCGCACACCTCGACGCAGCGACTTGTACCCGCCGGAAACGGTCTCGGAGCGTCCGAGCGCGGCCGCGACGAGCGGGAGCCGGTCACGAGCGCGACTGACCACACGTGTGCCACCTCTCGTGGCGACTCCCGGTCGTGCAAACGGTTACCAGGGCGACGAGAGACGAAAATCCATTTATGCCGGAACTCACAACGCTGGGTTCACGGCTCAATGATCCCTTCCTCATCGGCCACTACTGTCCAGAAGACGTTTCTCAAGTATCAGCACATCATCGTGTTCCTCGCACCGATCGCGTTCGTGGTCGGCGTCTTCTTCTTCGCACCCACCCCCGCGGACGCCGGAGTCGGCTACTGGCTCGAGTACTGGTGGCTCTTCGTCGCGTTCGGTGTCGGCGCGACGATCGTCAACACGGTCGGTATCAGCGGTTCCGCGCTGTTCGTCCCCTTCCTGATTTTCGTCTTCCCGCTGATCGCCGCTCCCCTGAAGCCGAACACGCTGGTGAAAATCGGGCTCATCAGCGAGTCCTTCGGACTCTCGAGTTCCGCGCTCGCGTTCGTCCAGTACGGACTGGTCGATCGCCGACTCGCGACGACGCTCGTTCTCGGCGGCGTCCCGTTCGTGGTCGCGGGCGCACTGCTCTCGTTTATCATTCCGGAACCGATGTTTCACGCCCTCCTCGGTATCGCGCTCCTCGCGGCGTCGCTGCTGTTATTTCGGGCGAACCTCGGTCACGAAGAGCCGGGCAGCGGTCCGGCGGAGTCAGGCGGCGGGACCGTCTCGACCGACGGCGGGACCGACGTCGAACTTCCCGACGACGCGAACAAACTCGGTCCCGCGGGGGTCGAAACGAACGCCGGCGGCACCGTCACGCGAGTCGATCGGGACGGGAACGACTATCGGTACTCCCACGGCGGCTACCTCGAGCGGTTCGCCAACTACAGCGTCGGCGGCGTCTTCCAGGGACTGGCCGGCTTCGGCATCGGCGAACTCGGCATCATCTCGATGCTCCGGACCGAGGTTCCCGTCCGCGTCGCCATCGGGACGAATCACATCGTCGTCGCGACGACTGCCGTGCTGGCCTCGGTGGTCCACGTGTTCGGCGGCGGCCTGGTCGGCGGACACGCGATGGACCTCGCATCCACGCCCTGGAACATGGTCGTCTGGACGGTCCCCGCGACCACGCTCGGCGGACAGATCGCCCCCTACGTCTCGGCTGCACTGAATACCGGAACGATCAAACGGGGCGTCGGCGGCCTGTTCGCAGTCATCGCCGTCGCGCTGTTCCGGATGGCTGTCGGCGGGTTCTGAGTGCGCGAGTTCGTACCGATCGCCGGACGACTGTCCCCGGGAACCGCTCGGAACGGGAGATCGGTCGCTCGACGAGTGCGATATTCTCTCCTCCCCGCGCCGATGGGTACCCCCAGTCGTGAATCGTCAGTGACCGGTCGTATACCCTACCTATGTATGACCCACGTTTAACACCGGTCCCCTACTCACCATCACGTATGGAATCGCTGGCCGGTGAGTCGGTCGTCGTGGTCGGAGGCGGAATCGGGGGGCTCTCGACGGCCTGTTACCTCGCCGATGCGGGTGCCGACGTCCGCGTCATCGAAAAGAACGAACAACTCGGTGGGCGAGCGAGCCGCCTCGAGCGGGACGGGTTCCGGTTCGACATGGGCCCCTCGTGGTATCTGATGCCCGACGTCTTCGAGCGGTTTTTCGCCGACTTCGACCGGACGCCGAGTGATTACTACGAACTCACGCACCTCGATCCCCACTATCGGATCTTCTTCAAGGACGGCGATCAGGTCGACGTCACGCCGGATCTCGAGCGAACGAAGGCGGTCTTCGAGGCGTACGAGCCGGGTGCGGGCGAAACGCTCGAGCGCTACCTCGAGACGTCGAAAGAGAACTACGAGGTGGGGATGGAACACTTCGTGTACGAGGACCGGCCGCGACTGCGCGATTACCTGGATCTCGACGTGGCTCGACAGGCGCGGGGACTCTCGCTGCTGGGGTCGATGCAGGACCACGTCGAGGAGTACTTCGACCATCCGAAACTCCAGCAGATCATGCAGTACACGCTGGTGTTCCTGGGCGGTTCGCCCACGAACACCCCGGCGTTGTACAATCTGATGAGCCACGTCGATTTCAACCTCGGCGTCTGGTATCCCGACGGCGGCATCGGCACGGTCGTCGACTCGGTCGCCGAACTGGGCGACGAACTGGGAGTCGAATACGACACCGACCGGCCGGCGACGGCGATCAAGGGACGAGCGGGCGGGTTCAAGGTCGAAACGCCGGACGGCGCCCTCCGGCCGGACCTGGTCGTGAGCAACGCCGATTACGCACACACCGAACAGGAACTGTTGCCGCCAGAACGACGCGGGTACGACGCCGACTACTGGGAGAAGCGCACCTACGCACCGTCCGCGTTCTTGCTCTATCTCGGCGTCGAGGGCGACGTCGACGAACTGGCCCATCACACGCTCGTTCTCCCGACCGAGTGGGACCAACACTTCGACCGGATCTTCGAGACCCCGCAGTGGCCCGAAAATCCCGCCTACTACGTCTGTGTCCCCTCCGAAACCGACGATACCGTCGCGCCAGAGGGCCACAGCGCACTCTTCGTGCTCGTCCCCATCGCACCCGGCCTCGAGGACACGCCCGAAATCCGGGATCGGTACCGGGACCTGATCCTGTCGGACGTCGCTACGCACACGGGAACCGATATTCGCGACCGGATCGTCCTGGAGGAGCGGTTTTGCGTCGAGGATTTCGCGAATCGATACAACAGCTACGACGGCACCGCGCTGGGCCTGGCACATACGCTCCGGCAGACCTCGCTCTTCCGACCGCCACACCGCTCGAAGGGCGTCGACGGACTCTATTTCGTGGGCGGAGATACCACACCAGGGATCGGAATGCCGATGTGCCTCATCAGTGCCCGGTTGACGGCCGAGGCGGTGCTCGAAGATCACGGATGACCGACCGCATCGTGACAGACTGGTGGAGCGTGATGGCCGAACGTAACGGAACGACTGGCCGAAACGGGCCGACCGAACGAACCGACCGTACTGGGCACTCGAGGGAGCATCGATGACGGAGCGATCGAGTTCGACGGCCGCGACGGAACCCACGGTCGGCGAACGGCTATCGTACCTGGTGACGCTGTCGCGGCCGCGGTTCTGGCTGTATCTGGCCGGACCCGTCCTGGTCGGTGTCGCGTACGCCGCCGATTCGGTCGGGGAGTTGGTCACGCCGTCGACGGTCGCCCTGTTCGGCTACTTCCTCGTGCCGGCGAACGTCTTCCTCTACGGGATCAACGACGTCTACGATCGAGAGATCGATGCGACGAACCCGAAGAAGGAAGCGCGCGAGGCTCGCTACCGCGGTCAGCGATTCGTTCCCGCAGTCGTCGGGCTCTGTGCGGCCCTCCCGCTGCTGTTCGCACCGCTGATCGCCACGGCGGCGGTACCCTGGCTCGTCGTGTTTCTCGTCCTCGGTGCGGCCTATAGCGCACCTCCGGTCCGGTTCAAGACGACGCCCGTCCTCGACTCGATTTCGAACGGCCTCTACGTCGCACCGGGGATTGCGGCCTATGCCGCCGTCGCCGGGGTGCAACCGCCACTGCTCGCGATCGCCGGCGGCTGGCTGTGGGCCATGGGAATGCACACTTTCTCGGCGATCCCGGACATCCGACCCGACCGGGAAGCGGGGATTCGAACGACCGCGACGGTGCTCGGCGAGCGTCGCACCTACGCCTACTGCGGTGCGTGCTGGCTCGCCAGCGCGGCCGCCTTCGGCGTACTCGACGTTCGACTGGGCGCGCTCATGCTCGTGTATCCGGCGCTCGTCGTCGCGATCGCCACCGCGAGCGTCGCCGTCCATCGCGCCTACTGGTGGTTCCCCGCGATCAACACCATCGTCGGCGCGCTCCTGACGATGGGCGGGATCTGGAGGCTCCTGTATGGATAGCGGGGAAGCGAACGGGTCGACGTCGAATTCGAACCCGGACGCGGACGGCCGTTCGAATCAGCACCAACCCGTGGACTCGAGGTCCAGTTCCCGTTTCCCGTTCGGAGACGGTGCCAACCCGCCGCGAATCGCGCTCCAGCACCGACTCGAGGAACTCGTCCGAGAAAACCGCGTCACGATCGCGGTGGTGTTTCCGATCGTCGGCGCGGTGTCGCTGCTCGCGAGCGCCGAGGGACTACTCCCGCCGGTGCTGTCGTACAATCCGGTGTTGCTCCTGTTTGGCACCCTGGTGATGCGCACGCCGTTGGTCGTGGCGCTGCTGCCACAGATCGACCGACGGGCGATCGGTCCGCTGGTCGTCCTGACGGCGTACACCTACGCGATCGAACTGGTGGGCGTGCGGACGAACTGGCCGTACGGCGCGTTCGAGTACGGAGTGGAACTCGGGCCGATGCTGGGCGGCGAGGTCCCCCTCGCCCTCCCGCTGTTTTTCGTCCCGCTGGTGCTAAACGCCTATCTGCTCTCCCTGCTCGTCCTCGGTCGTCACGCCGACCGGGCTCTCGTCCGACTTCTCGGGGCGATCGGAGCCGTCCTCGCGGTCGATCTGGTCCTCGATCCGGGGGCCGTCGCGATCGGCTTCTGGACGTACGCCTCGCCCGGCAGCTATTACGGCGTGCCGGCCTCGAACTACCGCGGGTGGCTCCTCTCCGGCGCCGTCGCTATCGTCCTCGTCGATCTCGCGTTCGATCGCGCGGCGCTGCTCGAGCGCGTCCGAACCTGCGAATTCGCGCTGGACGATCTGGTGAGCTTCGTCCTGCTCTGGGGATCGATCAACGTCCTGTACGGGAACTGGCTGGCCGCGATCGTCGCGGGGCTGTTCTGTCTCGGCCTCGCACGGACCGACCGCTACGATCTCGAGGCGGTCGGATTCGCACTCCGACCCGGACGATTCCGACGATGATTCGCGCCGACCGGTTCGGACGACTCGAGACGCGGAACACGCCGGCAGTTCGCTTTTGCTGCCGTAGTTATTACCGTTCGTATGGCGATCAAAGAACCGCTCGAATGTCCGGTCTGTCGGGAATCGCCCGCTCCCGGCCGTCAACTCGAGGAGCATTTGCTCGCCGAACACACGAAACGGAAGCTGGCGAAGTTCATCGTCGCCGAAACGACCGCGATATCCACCGATTACATTTCCGAGTAACGCGGCCGAATTTCGGGGGTCCGTTCGATCGAACGCCCCGTCCAGCGGACCGCGGACGGGGCTGAGGCTAGTTCTCCGCGGGAACGGGTTACAGGAACGGACTCGAGATGGCGTCGCCGAACGAGAGCAGTACCGTTACGGCGGCGATCGTCACGGCGATCCACGCGCCGAGCGTAATCGCCGCCGTTCTGGCCGTCGTTCGGTCGTCGCTCGCGGGCCTCGACGCGGCAGACGTTTCGGGGGACGTGGCGCCCACTCGAGCGGTCGAGCCGTCGAAACGGGACCGCGATATCGTGGGGCTCGATATGCGGACGGGTCTCGACCGCGTCGGACTTCGTCTCACCGTCAGTACTACCGCGTCGGAACGCGGTCTCCGTCGGTACTACCGCGTCGGAACGTGGTCTCCGTCAGTACTACCGCGTCGGAATGCGGTCTCCGTCGGTACTACCGCGTCGGAACGCGGTCTCCGTGTTCCGGACCGCGCCGGCCGGGTTCGGCCGTCGGGACCGCAGACACCCGCTGGAACACCGCTTCCGGATCGCGGTTCCAGTGCCAGTGCCAGCGCGTCTTCGCGAGACACCACAGTTTCCGAGCGGTCGACAGCGACGGTTCGCTCGAGAGGACGTCGTACTCCTGGTTCCGAATCACGGTGTGGTGTTCGGCGTAGAGGACCGCCGCCAGCAAGACCGGAAGCTGGCAGTCCTCGGGAAGATACCGTATCCCGGCGACGCCCTCCCGGTAGAGGGCTTCCGTTCGCTGTAGTTCGCTGGCCATCGCCGCCGCGAACGAATCGGAGTACTCGAGCCGTTCGATCTGTGCGGGATCGACGTCGTGTTCCCGGAGCGTCTCCTGGGGGACGTAGATCCGATCGCGCTCGAGAACGTCCTCCCGAACGTCTCGCAGGAAGTTCGTCATCTGGAAGGCCTCACCGAGTTTGACGGCGTGGGGAAGCGCGGTCTCCTCGGCATCGGGTTCCATGATCGCGGTCATCATGACGCCGACGGAGGCGGCCGACCCCCGCATGTAGGACTCGAGATCGGCGTACGTCTCGTATCGGCTCGTCTCGATGTCGGTCGCCATCGCGTCGATGAAGGTGTCGACCTCCTCGTCGGTAATCCCGTATCGCTCCCGGAGTTCCTGGAACGCCTCGAGAACGGGATCGTCGGCCGGTTTCTCGCCTAGCGCCTGGGCCCGAAGGTGCTCGAGTTGGGCCCGCTGGGTCTCGGAGTCGACACCGTCGGCGTCGTCGACGACCTCGTCGGCGATCCGGAAGAACGCGTAGAGGACGTGCGTGGCGCGTCGCACTCGCTCGGGGAGAAACCGCGTCGCGAGATAGAACGTCTTCCCGGTCCGCTTCTGTATCGCTTTGCTTGCGTTGATGTGTTCCTGTTGCATCCTCTGCCTCGTTGACTCCGCCTGACGGCGATCGGATAAGAATTCTACAACAGGTATATATAAAGTACCAATCCCTCACTATGTATACTTCCACCGAATCGGACAGATTCCAACGGCGGGACCCGACGTCGGGCCGGGGAGGCTCACTCGAAGAGTTCGTCGAGCAGTTTTCGCTGAGCGGTCCGCAAGTGCTGGTGAAACGTCGACCGGGAGATATCCATCGACTCGGCCAGTTCCTCGCCCGACACGTCGCGAGGCCATTCGAAGTAGTTGGCGTAGTAGGCCGTCCGGAGGGCCGTAAGTTGGCGGTCCGTCAGGGACGATTCGAGTCGCGCTGTCAGATCCCGCGGCGCCTGCGCACGCTCTTCCCGTTCGTGGTAGCTGACCAGTTCCACGCGGTCGTACCGTCGCTCGAGCAGATCGTAGACCGACCGCGCGGACCGTCCGTCCGGCAGTTCGATCGCGAGGTCGGCGATCCCGCCGGAAACCGAACACTCTCTGAGCACCGCGCCGTGTTCGTTCAGCGCCGTTATCAGTCCGTTCGGGGCGGTGACCTCGAGGACGGTGCTGTCGTCCGCATCCGAGAGGATCGTTACGGTTCGATCGTCGTCGACCGCAGCGGACAGGTCGTCGGTGGAGACGCCGCGGTCGGCGGTGAGGAAGACGATCGGCGTGCCGTCGCGGTCGTACGTCTGCCCGCGGTAGCTGATCGCGGCGTCGATTTCGTCCGCCAGCTTCGTGACGAACAGCGACGGATCCTCGATCGCGACCTCGATGGCGACCACGGTTTCGCTCGTCAGCATTCGCCTGGCCTCGAGTGCGTTCATCGCGGTCGCGACCGTTCCGGAAAGCGACTCGAGGACGAGGAGTTCGCGCTCGTCGAACGCGTCGGGTTCGCCGGCGAACACGACGAGGACGCCGTAGACGACGTCACCGTATGCGACAGGGAGTGCGGCGACGGACTGGAACTGCTCCTCGGCTCCCGTCGGCCACCACTGGTCCGCATCGTCGAACGACGTGATGTCTTGAATCGTCTGCGGGTCGCCGGTCGACAGCGCCCGGACGGCGGGGTGGGCGTCGTCGGTCTCCAGGACGAGTTCACCGTCCTCGAGGGGACTCTCGTTCTCGCCGGCCCACTCCCGAGGCGACAATCGTCGATTCGTGACGTCGACGCGGCCGATCCAAGCGAGAACGTAGGGTTCGGTCTCGACGAGTCGCTGACAGACGTCGCGTTCGATCTCCGCTCTCGTCCCCGCGCCGACGGCGGCGTCGGTAACGTCCTGGACCAGTCCGTCGACGCGCTCCAGGACGTGTTCGAGCGCCTGGCGCTCCTGGCGTAGTTCCTGGGCGGTCTCCGCGGCCGCGATCTCCGCGAGTTTTCGCTCGGTGATCTCGAGGTGGACGAGCGAGGCCAGTCGCTCGCCGTCGTGGCTGAATCGATTGACCCGCATCAAAAACCAGCGCTTTTCATCGGGCGAGTGACACGGATACTCCATCGAGAACGATTCCTGACCGCCCGCGAGTACGGACTCGATGCCGGTCAACGCCCGCTCGGCGTACTCGTCGTCGTCGACGGCCGTCGTCGCGAGGTAGTTGCGGCCGACGTGGTCGACCGTCCCGTCGCTCGACCCGAACTCGCGCCAGGATCGATTGGTCAGTAGAATCTCGCCGTCGTTGTCGATGATGGCCACGGTGATCGGGAGCGTCTCGAGGGCCGCTGCGGCGAGATCGTGGCGGATATCCATCGGGTGTGCCTTGGCCTTTCTCCCCCATAACGGACTCGAATGACTCGAACGAGCGGCCGTCGTTCGGTCCCCGAGGTTGGTCGCTCGTCCGCCGTGGTCCGCACGCCTCCCGAGGCGAAGCGATTTTCATCAGTAATTCTATCTTTGTCGATCGGCTCGTCGACCCTCGTGACGAAATTGCGTCTCTCGGTCCCGCTGTGGACGGCTGCACCGAACGTGACGGAAATAGTGATATTCTCGGGGAGAAACTTAAGTGAATGCGGTATCGACCGGGAGCTATGAATCGCTTCGTGCTTCTCGTCGCGGTGGGACCGAGGTCGGTGGCGCGTCGGTGACCGCTTCGTGGGACGGTGGAGAACGGACCAGGGAGACGGCTTCGAACGGGCAGACGCTCATCGACGTTCCACGCGGCGCTGACGTCTCGATCTCCGTCGAAAAGGACGGTACGTCCAGAACAACCCGATGGAAATCGGAACGGTGACCGATCACACGGGCGAACGAGTCGCGATCTATCCGCCGGCGGACGGCGAAATCACGGTCACTGAGGGCGGCGATTCGGTCGAAAGTGCGTCGGTCACGTTCACGAAACGCGGCGACGACCGCGCAGCGGCAACGGGGACGACCGACGGCGACGGTGTCTTCGCGGTTACCGGACTCGAGACGGGGTATTACGACGTCGTCGTCCGCAAACCCGGTTTCTACGAGGAATCGACCACCGTCGATCTCGAAACGGCCGACGGGACGACGATCGACATCGATCCGGGAACCGCGGAGGTCACGTTTACCGTGACCGACGGCTACCTCGATCAGTCGCTCGAGGTCGACGTCACGATCCTGAAAGACGGCGAACGTGACTCGACCGTGTCGACGAACCAAAACGGCCAGCGAAGCATCGACCTGGCCGTCAATACCGAGTATTCGGTCCGAATCGAACGCGAGGGCTACGGCGAACACGAGCGGAAACTGACGGTCAATGAAACCGACACGAGCCGCACGTACCAGATCGAACGGACGCCGTCGCTGTCTCTCGAGGTCACGAACGATCGCATCATCCTCGGCGAGACCGTCGGCGTTACCGTTACCGACGAATACGGCGACCCCGTCGACGGAACGTCCGTTCGAATCGATGGGACGGACGTCGCCACGACCGACGCAGCCGGCATGGCGGCAGTTCCGATCGAGGCGGCGGGGTCGCTCGATCTCACGGCGGCGGTCGACGGGACGACGTCCAACGCGGTCACCGTGGAAGGTGTCGACGCGGACGGAACCGGTGACGACGGTGAGGAGATCGAGAACACGAGTACCGGTTCCGAGGAACCGGCATCGGAAGACGGCGTCCCCGGATTCGGCGCACCGGCGGCCCTCGTCGCAGGTGCTGCACTCGTCGGCGGACTCGCGGTCCGTCGTCGTGGATAACTGTTGCCGCTCGAGTGTCTCCGGGAAAGTATAAATCGAATAATGGTTTCAGAAATCCTTTTGTATCCGTTCGTGGACACCTCCCACGGAGATCAGGCGTGCTGGGATACCGATCCACTTCGACGATGAGACGGGTGCTGGATCGGCGGACTCCTGTCATCACGGTCCGCCACGGGACAGGTACTCGAAGACGGCGGGTACGTTGACGAGGAGATCTCCGATCGAACGCCGCGCGAACGGACCGGTGCGGACCGACGACTGCTCGCCTCCGTTGGGCCCACCGACCGAACGCGTTGTCCACGCTCACCCCTGTCACGTGCGTCTCGCGGCCGGCTACCAGACGGCGGTCGGCCGCAGACCCGTTGGAAACGACGACACTCATCGTCCAGTGGACAAACGACTATGGATGTCTATGACATAACGACGGATATGGCGAGTGCCCACTCACCCCACGAACGGTCACGATGTCGAAACTGCGGGTTCGAAGCACCCGGCGGAGATGACGAGTGGCGACGGATCACGGTCCCGAAATTGGGCCGAATGACGCAGTGTCCCTCGTGTGAAAGCACCGACGTAATCACGAGTCGCTGACTGCGGTCACTCGAGGCGGCGAGGTCCGCGAGCGCGCGAAGAGAACCGCGCGAGGAACGCGAGCAATTCGCCCGCGCAGACAGATTCTTGGGGCGGACGCGCCAAGGGACGATGATGAGCAACGAGACAAATCGCGTCCCGGCGAGCGACGAGGAGTGGCGCGAGGAATTAAGCGACGAGGAGTACCGAATCCTCCGCGAGGCCGGCACAGAGCCGCCCTTTAGCGGCGAGTTCGTCGAGCATACCGACGCGGGGACGTACGTCTGTGCGGGCTGCAGTGCCGAACTGTTCGATTCCGAAACGAAGTTCGAGTCAGGATGCGGCTGGCCGAGTTTCTACGACGTCGACGGCGACCGTGTCGAGACTCGACTCGACACGAGCCACGGCATGCGCCGAACCGAGGTGCTGTGTGCAAACTGCGAGGGTCACCTCGGTCACGTTTTCGAGGACGGCCCCGAACCGACGGGCAAACGATACTGCATCAACTCGGTCGCCCTCGGATTCGACGACTCCTGACCGCCCTCTCGGTCGGATGAAACGGTCGAATTCGCCCCGTCAAACGGTGCGGACGGGCCACTGGAACTGGAAGACGAGCACGGGCGCACGAGCAACTGCAGGCAGCGTTCTTTTCCAGATACCGACCCCAGTGGCGGACATGTCCGACGAACGACCGACGTCGGCCGAATTGCGCCAGGGAGTCACCGTCGAGCTAGTCCAGGGGGATCAGGACGTCCGGTCCGGCGATACGGAGCCGATAGTCGGCGAGGTCGCCACGGTTTACGGCGACGACCCTGAAGGGCCGCAGGTGGAACTGAAAAACGGCGCCGTCGGACACGTCCTGTCGGTCGTCGCCGACGAATAATGAAATTCTGATAGGTTCTATCTTTCTAATAAGGACGGATATTGGTTTGGAGTGTATTTGATACTCAGTGGTTTTATCCGATATTCAAACACTAATAGAACCCGTTCCGATACATTCATCCCTGCTGTTGAGAAAGGGGTACCCATGGCACCCAACGCGAAACCAGTCGGACGGCCGATTGATGCATCGAGCGATGTGGTGGCAGCGATCGACGAAATCGACGGCCGGTCGCACCTCGTCATCGCCGACATCGGTTGTGACAACGCCTGGATCGCGATGTCGACGTCCCAAACGTCGGTTTTAGACGACGAACGATAATCCGCGATGGGGGCCCGTCGAGCACCGCCGACTGATTGGCCGCGCTCCTCTCTCGACTCGTGGGACCCGACCGCGTCGTCGATCGACCCCGCTCGAGACCGACCGGTACGTTCGACTCGCGTCGTCGGCGACCGGGAAGCGTGAACGGAACGATGCTTTCTATCGGGAGCGGTTCGTAAGGGAACCGAATGGCTTCCGCACGGACGCTCGACGACGCTCGAATCCTCGTGGCCGAACCACCTGAGAGGGATTCAGTGGCCCTCTCGAGCGCGCTCGATGACGACGTGTACGACGTGATCGCGGTTTCGACCGCTGACGCGGCGCTCGAGTCCATCGCGTCTCCCCCCGTCGACTGTCTCCTGACCGCGCAATCGTTCCCGAATTCGGAATCGAACGGTCTCGACCTCCTCGAGGCGGTCCGCGAGCGTGATCCCGACCTCCCGGTCGTCCTCGCCCCGACCGATGGCGACGAGTCGCTGGCCAGCGACTCGATCGCCGCGGGCGTCACCGCGTACGTCCCACGCGACGGGACCGAAGACGAGACGATCGACGACTGTCGGACGGCGGTCGAACGGGCGCTCTCGAGGGGACGGACGCGGCGGCACCGACGAACCCGCGCTCGCCAGTTCGAAGCGATCTTCGAGGACCCGGAGACGTACTCGTGGATACTCGAGCCGGACGGCGTCGTGCGACGGGCCAACGAGCCCGCACTCGCGGCGACCGACGCGAGCGCGAGCGACGTTCTCGGCCGGCCGTTCCAGGACCTTCCCCTGTGGCAGCGGACCGCCGATTGCCCCGAAGCAATTCGAGAGACGATCGAGCGGGCAGCGACCGGCGCGGTCGCCCATCGGGAACTGACCCAGGTCCACACCGATGGGGGCGGCGTGACCGACCCGGATCGGGCCGAATCCTCGAGCGAGTCCGAGCGGCGGGAGCCGGTTCGCACGCTCGAGATGACCGTTCGGCCGGTCCGAGACGAGTCGGGCGCGGTCGACTCGCTGCTCGCGCGGGCGACCGACGTCACCGAACGCGCCCGCCTCGAGCGGGACCTCCGCGAGTCCGAAGAGCTCCACCGGGTGACGCTCAACAACATGACGGATACCGTCCTCATCACCGACGACGACGGTGAATTCACCTACGTCTGTCCCAACGTCCACTTCATCTTCGGGTACTCCGACGACGAGATCCACGACATGGGCTCGATCGACGAACTGCTCGGCCCGGACCTCTTCGACCGCGCCGACCTCGAGTCGGCCGGCGTGTTGACGAACATCGAGTGTACGGCGACCGACAGAGCGGGCCGCGAACACACCCTGCTGGTCAACGTTCGCGAGGTTTCGATCCAGGGCGGGACGACCCTCTACAGCTGTCGCGATATCACGAAGCGAAAGCGCCGCGAGGAGGCGTTGACGGCGCTCCACCGGACCGCCCGCCAGCTCCTGTACGCCGAGACCGACCGCGAGATCGCCGACGTCGTCGTCGCGGACGCGACGGACGTACTGGATCTGGAAGCCAGCGCCGCGTACCTGTTCGACACGGACGAAAACGTGTTACGGCCGGTCGCGTCATCGACGGGGATGGAGCGGTTGCACGGGCCGGTTCACGATCATCGGGCGACGGACGACAGCATCCCCGGTCGCGTCTTCGTCGACGGACAGAGTCGCTTCTTCGCGGACGTCCACGACTCCCCGTCGCTTTCGAATCCCGGGACGGATCTGCGGAGCGCGGCGTACGTGCCGCTCGGAGACCACGGCGTCTTCGTCGCGGGATCGGCGACGTCGGGAACGTTCGACGAGGTCTCGCGCGAACTGACGGACCTGCTGGCGGCGACCGCGGAGGCGGCGCTCGATCGGGTCGAGCGGGAGCGGACCCTGCGGGAGCGCGACCGCGAACTCGAGCGCCGGAACCATCAGCTCACCCGCCTCAACGGGATCAACGAGATAATCAGGGAACTCGACCAGGCCCTGGTCAGGGCGGAGACGCGCGAGGAGATCGAACGCGCCGTCTGCGACAGACTCACGACCGCCGATCGCTTCTCGTTCGCCTGGATCGGGACCGTCGACGCCCACGGCGACGGCGGCCGCCTCGAGGTGCGCACGCACGGGGGGTCGACGGACGGACGGGAGTACCTCGACGGCGTGTCGCGCTCGCTCGCGGACGCGAGCGAACCCGCCGTCAGGACGGCGGTCGATCGGGAGGAAACCGTCGTTCCGAACGTCGCGGAAGGGCTACGCGACGAACCGTGGCGGTCGCAGGCGCTGGCCCGCGAGTATCAATCCGTCGTGAGCGTCCCCCTGTCCTACGACGAGTTCACCTACGGCGTTCTGACGGTCTATGCGGACCAGCCGGAGGCGTTCGACGACATGATCCGTGCCGTCCTCGCGGAACTCGGCGAGACGATCGCCGCCGCGATCGTCGCGGTCGAGCGAAAGCACGCACTGCTGTCGGACGCGAGCACGCGACTCGAGTTCGAGGTAGCCGACGACGCGTTCTTCCTTACGCGGCTCGCCCGACAGACCGACTGCGTCCTCTCGTTCGACGGGGGCATTCGCCAGCGCGAAGACGGCGCGTCGGTGATCGTCACCGTCGACGGAGCGCGGCCCGACGCCGTCGCCGCCGCGGCCGAGAAATTCGTCACCGTCGACGGCGCACGGGTTATCAGCTCCGACGGGAGTGCTGACGACGGCGGGGCCGCACGCGGTGGCGACGGCGGGACCGAACACGGAGGCGAAAGCGAGGCGGGAGACGGCGTCGGGGGCGCGATCCTCGTCGACCTCTCGCGGCCGGTGTTCGCCTTGCAGCTCGCGGACCACGGCGTCGTCGTCCGGAGCGTCGAGGCGACGCCCCAGAGCACGCGGGTCGTCGTCGACGTTCCTCGATCCGTCGATGCGCGAGAGAGCGCGTCCGTCGTCTCGACGGTGTTTTCGGAGGTCGAACTCCGATCGAAGGAGACCGTCGAGCGGACGACGCCGCGGGATTTCCGATCGGACTTACGGGAACGGCTCACCGACCGCCAACTCGAGGTGGTTCGGCTCGCGTACTACGGCGGGTACTTCGAATCCCCGCGCGAACAGTCGGGCGAGGAAATCGCCGACACCCTCGGCATTTCGCCCGCTGCGTTCTACCGCCACGTCAGGAGCGTTCAGCGGAAGCTCTTCACCGTCGTCTTCGACGAGATCGGACTACCGGCAAATTCTGCGCCACAGGTTGAATAGTGAACCCCCACTTCTTCCGTGCGCTAGTTATCTGACGAACACGTTCATCCTAATATCCCTATTATTCCTAGATGCGACGAACGTCGCGACTCACTGCCGTCCGTCGTATCCACCATGAAAGATATCGAACTCGATCCCGAGGCGGAATCGACCTACGAGTGCTTCAACTGCGGTACCGTCGTGCGTGCAGCCGCGCCGAACGCCTGCCCCGACTGCGGCGCGGAGATGCGCAACCGTCACACACCGATCGAGTAAGGATGACGTCTCACCCGCGTTCTTCGTCGGCTACCGCCTGAGCGACCGCCGAACCGGTCACCGCGGAACCCGCGCCCGGTCGCCTTCGAACTCGCGTTCGAGTCCCTCCTGCGGCCCGGGCCGTCCGCCGACGCGGGCTCGCCGCTCGGGTCGGTGGCCGACGAATCACCGCCGGCAGCGGCCCTCCCCGTCCGATGCGGTCCCCTCTGGCGCCGTTCCGGGTGCCCCGTCAGGCATCACGGTCCGAGGCGCTCCGGAGATACTCGATCGCCGCTTCGTCGGTCACCTGGCCGAAATTCCGGTAGTACTGTCCCACTGCGCGGAAATCCCCGGGCGTCTCCACGGCGATCACCTCGTCCGCCTCTCGCTCGAGGTCGTCGACGGACCGGGGCGAACCCACCGGGACGGCCAGCGCGACCCACTCCGCATCGGTTTGTCGAATCTGCCGGAGGCAGGCCGTCGCGGTCGCGCCCGTGGCCACGCCGTCGTCGACGACCACGACCCGTTTTCCCCGTAACTCGGGTCGTCCCTCCGACTCACGATAGCGATCCGCTTTCCGACGCGCGTTCTCGGCTTCTTCGGCGCGAACCTCCTCTACGTACTCCTCGGAGACTCCCAATCGATCGATCAGGTCGTCGTTGTACCAGACGCTTCCGTCGCTGGCCACCGCTCCCAGTGCGAGTTCGGGATTCCGGGGCGCACCCATCTTGCGCGCGACGACGACGTCGAGGTCCGCGTCCAGCGCGTCCGCGACCGGCCGAGCGACCGGCAGCGCACCGCGCGGAATGCCGAGGACGACGTCCGCGTCCAGGCCGCGGCCCTCGAGTTCCGCTGCGAGTCGTTCGCCGGCGTCGGTTCTGTCGTCGAACATTGACCCGGCCGGTGCGACGACAGCAGTGCACTATACGTTTGTGTCGCACACGCCGGGGCCGACCCACGGTGGGTCCGCGGACCGACCCGTTCGACCGTGACGGTGCTGCGACCGCACGGACGAAGCCGTCGGAGTCGCCGGAGCCGCCGGACCGGGAGACGCGTGCCCTCTCGAACGACTACTGATCGAGCTGTTCGTGAACGACGGCGACGGTCATCGGTGCCCGACGGACCACCTGTTCGGATACGCTCCCGAGCAAGACCCGGTCGACACCAGTTCGTCCGTGGCTTCCGATAACGATCTGGTCGAACCCGTTTTCGACCGCGTAATCGATGATCTCTCGTCCCGGCTTCCCCGTTTCGACGACCGTCTCGAGTTCTCGGTCGCGCTCCGCGGCCGTCCGTTCAGCCGTTTCCAGCAGTTCGCGGGCGTGCTCCTGTGCGCTCTCGTACCCCGGTAACTCCGTCTCCGAATCGGTAAACGACGTCCAGTACCCTTCCGGGAGCCGAATGACGTGCAGCGCCGTCACCGCGGATTCGGGGAACTCTTCGAGCGCGTACGAAAGCGCGGCCGAGGCTTGCGGAGAATCGTCCATCGCGACGAGGGTTTGCGTGACCATGAAATCTCATACCACACAGAGCCTCTTAACGAATACTCCGTCGTTCCTGCCGATCTGCCGGCGTGGAACCGAGCTCACGGGGTCGAGACTATCGTAGTCGCTGAAACGATTCACGTACCGCTCGCAGCGGGGCGGTCAGCGAAGGTCCCTGGCTGCGACTTTGCGAGCGGGGCGGCACTGACTTTCACCGACTACCGTTGCTCGACGAGCCCCTATCGGATCGGCGCTGCAGTCGTCCGCGGAGGATCGGCGTCGCCGGGAACAGTCCGACCTCGAGGCGCTCGATTTCGAGGACGTCGAATCCGTCGTGCCCGACGAACCGTTCGACCGTCTCGCGGTTCAACTGGCAGCCGGCGGCCGCACGCGCCCAGATCGGATTGATGCGGTCCTGGGCCCACGCGCGCCAGCCATCGTTCCGGACGTGCTCGAGAAACCGAAGTTCGCCGCCGGGCCGCAGGACGCGGGCAACCTCGTCGAGTGCGGCGTCGGGATCGTCGATCGTACAGAACACGAGCCCCGAGATGACGACGTCGAAGCTCTCGTCGGCGTAGGGGAGCGATTCGCCGCGGGCACCACGGAGATCGACCGACATGTCCGTTTGTGCCGCCTTTTGGGCGGCCCGGCGCCGCATGTTCGGGTCCGGTTCGACCGCGTGATACTCGAGATCTGCGTCCGCGGCGTCGGCGAGGTACGGAATCATCACGCCGGTTCCCGCGCCCAGATCGAGGACGCGTCCCGAGAGGTCGGCCGCGAGGTACTCCCGGTGGGGACCGAACAGGAATCGGTCGGGCATGAGCCGGTCGTACAGCGCGGCGAACGCCGGATGGCCCGTCATCTCGTCGCCGACGCCGCGGCGTGAATCGCAGTTCGCCATGGTCTGGTCGACACGACGTCGAACGGACGTATACCGTTTCCCGTCCCGCCGGGGTCGGCCCGCCGGTCGGGGGCGCGACGACGGGCCCCTGCCACGTCTCGACGGGTTTTATAGCCGGACGGACCGGCATCCCCAGTATGACCGACGACAGACTTCGGATGACGCCCGGGCCGACCGAGGTGCCGGTCGACGTCCGCGAGCGGATGGCCGAGCCCACGCCGAACCCCGACGTCGAACCCGAGTTTTTCGCGTTCTACCGCGCCTTGACCGAGAAACTCGAGGCGGTCTACGGGGACGACGACGTCGTCGTCCTCGGCGGCGAGGGAATCCTCGGTCTCGAGGCCGCGGTCGCGTCGCTGGTCGAGTCGGGTGATCGAGTGCTGTGTATTTCGAACGGCCTCTACGGGGAGGGATTCGCCGATTTCGTCCGGATGTCCGGCGGCGACGCGGTCGTCTGCGAGTCGCCGTGGCGGGAGCCGCTCGATCTCGCCGCGATCGAGTCCCACCTCGAGGACGGTGCGTACGACGTCGCGACGATGGTCCACTGCGAAACGCCGACCGGCGTGCTGAACGACCTCGAGCCGGTCCTCGACCTGTGCGACGGCCACGACGTCATCACCGTCGTCGACGCGGTCTCCTCGCTCGGCGGGACGCCGGTACCCACTGACCGAATCGACGTCACCCTCGGCGCCTCACAGAAGTGTTTCAGCGCGCCGCCGGGATTGACCG
Source organism: Natrinema caseinilyticum (assembly GCF_024227435.1). Taxonomy (GTDB): domain Archaea; phylum Halobacteriota; class Halobacteria; order Halobacteriales; family Natrialbaceae; genus Natrinema; species Natrinema caseinilyticum. The sequence continues at coordinate 1,193,644 of NZ_CP100445.1, read as the reverse complement.
TCTGTTCGATCAGCGACCGCGCCTGGGAGAAAATCGAGTCCTTCGAAACGGAGAGCCTGTACACCGACCTCGAGCCGTGGCGCGACGCCGCCGCCGACGAGTGGTTCCCGTACACGCATCTGTCGTCGAACCTCTACGGACTCGACGCGGCGACCGACCTGCTGCTCGAGGAGGGCCTCGAGCGCGTCTTCGAGCGCCACGAGGAAGCCGCGACGCGCTGTCGGGAGCGAGCCGCCGACCTCGGGCTGTCGCTGTACCCCGATGGAGCGCAATCGTCTCCGACCGTGACCGCACTCGAGATACCCGGACGGGCAGTGGCGGTCCAACAGCGGCTCGCGGACCACCACGACATCGTTCTCGCGACCGGGCTCGGCGACCTCGCCGAAGACGTCCTCAGAGTCGGCCACATGGGCCACAACGCGCGTATCGATCGCGTCGACCGGACGATGGACGCGCTCGCAACCGTACTCGAGGAGGACGAGTAACGGGTGCGTCGGACGCGTCGGGCCCGGTTCTCGCCTTCCGTACCGACCGGGTATCCCGACAGAATCGGCCGGGTATCGCGGTCGGTCCATACGTTCGGGCCTGTTCGAACGAACCGGGGGTCGTCCGCGAGTTCGGCACCCACGGTTCAGATAATTAAATTCTACGGCAAAACGACGAATACTGTCCGCAGGGAGGACCCCGCCGATATACGATGAATCAGCGGATGGCTATCCCGCTTCGACGGCGTTCGCCTCCTGTTGGACGAATTATTTTTATAGATTCCATATGGTTAGAACTTAAATATTCTGTCCCTCCTCCAAATAGTTATAAAAAACAATTAAGGTTTATGCAATCCCTTGATGCGCGTGGGGCTATCATGACACAGGTTATTTGGATCATCGCGGCAGTACTGGTGACGTTTACCGCTGGATACGTGGGGTACTCGAGATACCTGACACGGTTCGTCGAACTCGACGAGGACGCGGAAACACCGGCACACAAATACGAGGACGGACAGGAGTACGTCCCCTCGAAAAAACCGGTCCTGTTGGGCCATCACTACTCGAGTATCGCGGGTGGTGCGCCGATCGTCGGACCGATCACGGCGGGTGCCATCTGGGGATGGGTGCCCGCGTTGCTGTGGATCGCAATCGGGAATCCGCTGATGGGTGCCGTTCACGACTTCGTCTCGCTCTCCGGAAGCCTCCGTCACGAGGGGAAGTCGATCGGCTACATGATCGGCGAGTACGTTGGCGAGAGCGGCAAGAAAATGTTGCTCTGGTTCGCGTTCATAACGATCATCCTCGTCGTCGCGGTGTTCGCACTTGTCGTCGGGATCGTCTTCAACGCGTATCCGGAGGTGGTGACGGCGTCGTTCATCTACATTTTGCTGGCACTCGCCTTCGGGGCCTACCTGTACCAGTTCAACGGCCCGTTCGTCCCCGGGACGATAGCGTTCGTCGCGGGCGTGTTCGCGGCCGTCTGGGTCGGAGTTAATTTCCCGCTCGCACTGTTCCAGCCGACCGCCGAACGCACGGCGGACCTCTCGGTGATCGTTCTCTTCGGCGGAGAAGGGACGTGGGTGCCCGGTGCGGGCGCGCTCGGCGCGAACACCGCGGCCTGGATCCCGATCGTGATGGTCTACGCCGCGATCGCCAGCGCCCTCCCGGTGTGGGTGTTGCTCCAGCCGCGTGACTACCTATCATCGTTCCTGCTGTACGCAGGTGTCGGTGGTGCGATCGTCGCGATAATCGTCGGAACGATCCTCGGGACCTCGTCCGAACCGCTCGTCATCGACAGCTCTATCGGCGCGTTCGAAGGGTTCTGGGGCGTCGAGGCGGCCGGGTACGCACCACTGTTCCCGCTGCTTTTCATCACGATCGCCTGCGGGACGATCAGCGGGTTCCACTCGCTGGTTTCCTCGGGGACGACTGCCAAACAACTCAACAACGAAACCGACGCTCGGCTGATCGGTTACGGCGGGATGCTCGGCGAGGGGCTGCTCGCCGCGGTCGCGCTTTCGACGCTCGCCGTGTGGGGCTTTGCCGACCCGGCAGGCGGGATCGGCGCCGCGCTCCCGAACTTCGCGTCCGGCGGTGGGCTCATTCTCACCAGTCTCGGGGTGCCGGAAACGGTTGGCGCCGTGTTCATGGCGCTCGTCCTCGTGAGCTTCCTGCTCACGTCGACCGACACGGCCGTCCGTCTCGGCCGCTACATGATGGAAGAGATCGTCGGGACGCCCGCCGGCCGGACCGATACCGGCCTGAACACGGATATCCGCTCCATCGCGCGCGGTCGATACACGAACCCGATCGTGCAAGTCGTCCCCGCGTACATACTCGTCGTCTCCGGCCAGTGGGTCGTCCTCTGGCAGCTCTTCGGCGGCGCCAACCAGTTGCTCGCTGCGCTCGCGCTGCTGACCGCGACCGTCTGGCTCGCCAACTGGGACGACAGCAAACAGCTCATCTCGACCGGCGTCCCGATGGCGATCATGGTCACGATCACCACCCTCGGTCTGCTGATCCTGGTCTTCTACGAGAACCTCTATCTGAACCTGCTGCAGGGCGGGGCGACGTCGCTCGAGGGACAGTTCTCGGCGGTCGTGCAGATTGTCCTCGGGCTGGTGTTGATCGGCCTCGCGCTCGCACTCGTCAGACTCGGGTACAGAAACATTAGTCAGGTCCGTCGGGAACCCGGACCGGCAGCGGCCGAACCGGGCGACGACTGACGACAGCGACCGGATTCGAGTTTTCATTTTTCCGCAGGTCGGCAGCGACCGGTCGGTATCGCCGCGGCCCGTCTCGCGACGGGATTAGCGCCAGAACCGTTTCGCGAACCGCGAGAGGAATCCTTCCGAGGGCGTGCTAACGTCGTCCCACAAAGTGAACGCTTCTTTCGCGTCCGCGGCCTCGCTGGCGACGTGGTCGTCCGCGTCGGGGACCACGACGACGAGATTGATCTCGTAGTGACCGTGATAGCCGAACTTCAGTAACGTCCGATCCCGGAACCCGGAAACGTGCTCGCGGACGGCCGCCGACAGTTCGTCGGCCACGAGGACGAACGTGAAATCCGTCCCGAAGTGTTCCTCGTCGGGGACGACGCGCTCCTCGGCCATCTCGTGGCCCCGTTCGACGAGGCGCTCGAGGTCCGCCACGGTCGGCCGGGGATCGCGCCGGGCGAAGAGATACTCCTCGGCCTCGTGGTCGGCGTAGGAGAGCGCCGGATGAAAGAACTGTTTCTGGCTGCGAACGCGCATTTCCCCGTAGAGGTCCCACCGCTCGCCGCCGCTTCGGTGATCCTTCTCGAGGTCGTAGTTGTACATCAACCGGTCTGACACGCGGTCCAGGTACTCGTCGTCCCAGTCGGGGACCGCGTCGCGGATTTCCGCCGGCAGTTCCTCCGGCGTCGCTTTCTCGCTCATCGGACGCCAGCGGGATGTGAGAAGACCCGCTTACGACTCGACGCCCGTTCGATTTCGACCCGCTCCCTGACCCGTTTTCTCATATCACCGATTGCGACCGGGGGAGCAAGTATTCGTCGGTGGGGGGCCTGCGCCCGCAGTCCCGGTCGCTCGGTTGCGGCGGTGCTGGCTCTCCCGTCGTCGTGATCGATCCGACCGTCTAGATCCACCCGACAGCTGCGACAGAGGCGGTCGCCCGAATCGATCCGGTCGGTAGATTTTAGCCGACGGAGACGAACTAGCGTGCAAGGGACACGCATGGGAGGGAAGAAAACAGAAGCGTGCGGCCGGTGTTCGATGTCGACGGTCGTCGACGTCGCGTCGTCCGGCGACGACGAGGAGAACCCGAACCGAAGTCCGTTCGACGAGGGGGCTATCGAAATCGACGATCAGACGCTCCGTCGCGTCTCGCCGGCCGCCTGGGCGGGACGGGTGACCGATCGGATCGACGACATCGGTCGCAGGCTCATTTACGGGAGGTAGTCAGGGCGACCCTGCCCGACGTTACGCGTTCGTCACGAGATACGTCACCGCGAACAGGAGTATCGCAGCCGTTGCGACGTTGACGATACCGAACTCGACGATATCCAGAAAGGACAACCCCCAGACGATAGTCCACGCGAACAGCGTCGACAGGACGGCGTTCATGACGAGCAGGACGCGCGGATCTCCGCTTGAGGACGAGACGCCCGCCTCGAATCCCTCCCGCTCCGAATCCTCATCGCTCATACAGGGTGAGGACGGTACCGACACTTAACTATTGGTCGTCCACGCGAGCCGTGGGGGCCCCGAATCTTCCGCTCGCTCGAGGGCCAGTAGCGTGCGTCCTCTCGACTGCGAATTCCTCGACCGCTAGCGCCGGCTGAGAATGCCCGGCGTACCTCTTTGCTCCCTCGGAGCGAACGACAGGTATGCACCTGCGAAACCGCCACGGATCGACGGTCGATCCGGTCCCGTTCGTCGTCGTCGTCGGGCTCTCCTTCATGGTCCTGCTGTCGTTCGGGCCGCTGTACGGGCAAGCGCTCGGTCTGTCGCTCGAGATCGCGATCGCGGCCTCCGCTGCGCTGTTCGCCGTCGCGACCGTCGCCGCGTTCTACCGACAGGTGTGGACGTTCCGCCCCGAGGCGGTCGGCGCCGTCCCGTCCGCGGTCCGCGCCGAACGACTGTTTCACCTCATTCCGATCCTCGCGGCGCTCATCGTCGCGCTCGCGGTTCCGTTAGTCGTCGGCTAGCTTGGATTTACAGCGAAACTGATTCAAATGACGCCTCGAGTCGGCAAAGGCGGAAACGTCTGAGAGGATCGGGCATCCGAGGACAACTGAGTCGGGTGAGAAATATCGTGAGGCGCGGTGAAATCACAGAATACCGAGGAGAAAGCCCACGATCTTCAGTCGTGTGGAGGATGTCAAATACCGGATTATCGAAGCGCTAGCGAAACCAGATCCGATCCACCGTCCATATACGACATTCCCAGTAACCCACCACGTTGTAGTCCACCCTCCCCCTGCCCGGTAACAGTAACAAAGGGAAATCTGAATAAATAGGACAGGAACATTCTTGTTTATCGTTACGTATTGTGTAGTGCGCCAGCCGAAGAAATCACGTCTAAACAATTCTAATGTAAATTAACAAACCACTTCTTTCCATTCTTATCCTCTTGTCTACCGGGAGTGTGATCGCTACTGTTTTACACCCAGAGAAAATAACAATTGCAATAATAATATTAATTCTAGGAGGTTACGTGACACTATGGAACCTTTACGAATATTTGGCCGATTGAATTATTGACCACGGTATAGCTAGCAGTTCTACAAACTCGGTATCGTCGTTTGGTATGACCGTCTTTGAACACATTTCGGTCGGTCTCCAACGAAGCTTCGAGAAGTGCTCCGATTTAAGCATGACCCGACTTCGTGGCGTATCTTCCGTCTGTCTATGGAAAACCGGCGATACCAACAGAGGCGGATCAGGGCTCGCGGACGACGACTTCCGCACCCTGTTCGTCGGGGAAGCGCCCCTCGAGACCCGCGTCGACACGCCACTCGTCGTCGGTGACGAGCGCGTTCTCCAGGTCCGTCCGGAGCGCCGATTCGTCGTAGTCCGTGCCGATGAAGACGAGTTCCGTCCGGCGATCGCCGTGGTCGTCGTGCCACTCGAGGTCGGGGCGGTTCGATCGGTAGAGGTCGCGCTCGACCTCGGGGAGGCTGGCGATCCAGGGGCCCTGTGCGGTGGCCCTTATCGACGGCCCGGCCTGGGCGATCGACACCCGCATCTCGTTGTCGGCGATCCAGGCGGTCCCCTTCGCGCGGACGATCGCAGAGGGCAGCGACTCGAGGAACGCGGCGAATCGCTCGGGGTGGAAGGGACGCCTGCGGCGGTAGACGAAGGACGACACGCCGTAGACCTCGTCAGGATGGTGGTGACCGTGGTGACTGTGGTGGTCGTCCCCGTTGCCCTCGTCGCGGCCATCGGTTTTCTCGTGGTCGTGACGGTCGGTGCTCTCGCCACGCTGCGGGGGAGTCCCGTCGTGGTCACCGCCACCGTGTCCGCCATCCGCGTCGGCCGCCGCCAGCGCCCGCTTCCAGCCGGGGAGGTCGTTCACCCGCTTTGAGTTGAACAGGTCCGCACCGAGCAGTCGGTCGGGATCGACAGCCGAGAACGTCGTGGGGATCGTCTTCGCGTCCGGCTGGAGGGCTCGGACGAGCTCCTCGGCCTCCGCGAGCTCCGCCTCGCTGCACAGGTCGGCTTTGTTGAGGAGCACGACGTTCGAGACCTCGACCTGCTCGACGAGCAAGTCCGACAGCGGCCGGTCGCCCTCCTCGCCTCGACGCTGTGGCGTTTCGTCGCCGGCGAACGCCTCGAGAAAGGCGGGCGTGTCGAGGACGGTGACGAGCGTGTCGACGTCGTAGCGTGCGGCGACGCGTGACTCGGTCGTGAACAGCCGCGCGACTGGTGCCGGTTCCGAGATCCCCGACGATTCGACGACGAGGTGGTCGAACGATCGGTCCCGGGCCAGTCTGACGACGGCGGTCTCGAGGTCGTCCTGGAGTTCACAGCAGATACAGCCGTTCGATAACTCGGCGACGCCCCCCTCGAGTTCGAGTTCGGAGCCCTCGGCGACGAGTTCGGCGTCGACGTTGACCGCCCCCATGTCGTTGACGAGGACCGCGAGCTTCCGATCGCCCGCGTTCGACAGCAGGTGATTGAGGAGCGTCGTCTTGCCCGCCCCCAGACTCCCGGAGAGGATCGTGACAGGAATGTTCTCGGCCGTGTCCGTAGCCATGTTCGACCACTGGAACTGCAGCGCCTTGAAACCGTTCCAAGAGGGTTTTTAGCCTCCAGAACGGACGTACGGGCATGGCCCTGGCCGATCGGATCGAACGGTATCGCGAAACGCTCGAGGAGTGGGTGCGAGGACTCTACCACGGAATGATCTCGCATCCGGCCTACGAGAAGATCGAGAAGGAAGCCGAGGACACCGAGGACGCGTTCATTCTTGCGTGTTTCCCGGACGCGTTCGGCATTCCGTCGCCGGTCTCGTACTACACGTCGGAGCTGTTGCCCTACCTCGAAACCGAGTTCGAATCGTGGGAACGGCGGCTGTGGGATCGCGACTCGTACATCGAACGCAAGGGTCAGCAGTACCACTTCTGATGGAACCGTTCGTCTTCTTCGGCGGGAAAGGCGGCGTCGGGAAAACGACCGTCTCGTGTGCGTACGCGCTCCGATGTGCGCGCGACGGGCATCGAACGCTGGTGGTCTCGACCGACCCGGCCCACTCGGTTACCGACGTGTTCGACCAGGAGTTCGACGATTCCCCGCGACCGGTCGCGGGAGTAGAGGGGCTCGACGCGATGCAGATCGACCCCGACGACGAGGTGACGCGACACTTGAACGAAATCCGTCAGGATCTCTCTGAGCAGGTTTCGGCGGCGATGGTCAACGAGATCAACCGGCAACTGGAGATGGCGCACGGGACCCCCGGCGCCTACGAGTCGGCGTTGTTCGATCGGTTCGTCGACGTGATGCGCAGCGCCGATCCGTACGACCGCGTCGTCTTCGATACGTCGCCGACGGGGAGCACCCTCCGACTCCTCGGGCTGCCGGAACTGCTCGAAGGGTGGATCGATCGGTTGATGCACAAACGGCGGACGAGCATCGACCTCTTCGAGAAGGCCGCCGTCGGCGCCAACGAGCCGCGGCGCGTGATGGAGGGCGATCCCGTCCTCGCGCGCCTCCAGGAGCGCAAGGAGTTCTTCGAGTTCGCCGGGTCGGCGCTCGACGACGACGCCGCGTTCTTCCTCGTCTTGAATCCCGACGAACTGTCGCTGAACGAGACCCGACGCGCCATCGCCGACCTCGCGGAGAAGGACCTCGCGGTCCGCGGGCTCGTCGCGAACAAACTCACGCCGTCGCCCGACGCCGACGAGAACGGCCGCGGCGCACGGTACCTTCGCGAGCGCGTGGCGACGGAGCGGGAGCGACTCGAGACGATCCGATCCGAGTTCGACCCCCCGCTGGTCGCCGAAATCGGCTGGCGGAGCTCGGAGGTCAAAGGCGACCTGCTCGAGGACGTCGCCGACGAACTCGACATCGAAACGGCCGTCGAGCCGCCGACGCACGTTTGACTCGAGCCGCCGACGCACGCTAGGTCGTGTGAGGCGAGTCCATACCACGCCGCTGTCGGACAGAAACCCGTTTAGTCACCCCGCGACCAGAAGGGGTAATGAGTACGAGTTACCGGATCGGACTGGTGGGGAAGCCGTCCGTCGGCAAATCATCCTTTTTCAACGCGGCGACGATGAACGACGTTCCCGAAGGTGCGTATCCGTTCACGACTATCGATCCCAGCGTGGGCGAGGCCTACGTGCGCGTCGACTGCGCCGCACCGGAGTTCGACGAGGAGTGTACGCCCTCCGTCGGGTACTGCGACCACGGGACGCGGTTCGTCCCGACGAAACTCGTCGACGTCGCCGGACTGATCCCCGGTGCACACGAGGGGAACGGGCTCGGGAACCAGTTCCTCACGGATCTGAACGAGACGGACGTACTGGTCCACGTCGTCGACTTTTCCGGCACGACCGACGCCGAGGGTGAGCCGACCGAGGGCCACGATCCCCGCGACGACATCGCCTTCCTCGAGGAGGAACTCGACCAGTGGTACCTGGGAATCCTGCAGAAGGGGATCGAACGCTACGCGTCGGGCTACACGACGGAGGACGACGCCATCGAGGAAGAACTCGCAGAGCAGATGAGCGCCTTCAAGACGACCGAAGACGAGATCAAACGCCTCATCAGACGGGTCGACGTCGGTTTCGATCCGGACGCGTGGGACGAGGCGGACGAACTCGCGTTGGCTCGCGAGATTCGGACGGCGACCAAGCCGATGGTCATCGCGGCGAACAAGATGGACACGCCCGCCGCCCAGCAGAATTACGAGGCGATCACGAGCGATCCGGACTACGACCACCTGACGATCGTCCCCTGCAGCGCCCACGCCGAGAAAGCCCTGAAGTCGGCCGAGAAGGCGGGCGTCGTCGACTACAGGCCGGGGGACGCGGACTTCGAGATCACGGGCGACGTCTCGGCAGAACAGGAGGAGGGCCTCGAACAGATCCGGGACTTTCTCACCGAGTACGGCGCGACGGGCGTTCAAGCGGCGCTCGAGACGGCGCTGTTCGACGTTCTCGGCGTCACACCGGTGTTTCCAGGCGGCGCGAACGGGCTGGGGAACGAACGCGGCGAAGTACTGCCGGACTGTTATCTGATATCCCCGAACTCGACGGCGGAAGAGTTCGCGTACAGCCTCCACTCCGACATCGGCGACGGCTTTCTACACGCCATCGACTGCCGGACGAACCGCCAGTTGGGCAAAGACTACGAGGTCGAATCGCGGGACGTGATCGAAGTTATCACGACGAACTGACGCCGCTCGACCGCCGTCCCCGCGTCGACCTTTCGCGGAGGGACGTACCGATCGGAATCGTCGTCCGTTCGAGCGGACGCGCCGACCGAGACGGTCGCGGCCGGTGACATCCCCGGTCTCCGAGCACGATTGGGCCGCGATGTCCATCCTCGTCACAGTCCCACCATCGAGTTGCGATCTTCGCAGGTTCCGTCTGCCCGACACCGATTGTTGCACGTCCAGACTGCGGATTCGAAGGCGTACCTCGTTACGTTGGAGGTACGCTGATCGTGAAACCCTGTGACTTCGAAACGGTGTATCATGAACGGAGACGACGTGAACCGAGCGATTCTGTTCCTGCTTCAACGGGATGCTCGCCGCATCACGCCACAGGAGATCGGCGAGCGAATCGGGGTGTCCGCCAGCACGATTCGACGCCGAATCGAGACGATGGAAGACGAGGGTATCATCCGCGGCTACTATCCGTCGATCGACTACGACGAGGCGGGCTTCCAGCTCCATCTGCTCTTCATCTGTCGCGCGCCCGGCCTCTCTCGAGAGACGCTCGCAAGCGACGCCCGGACCGTCCGCGGGGTCGTAAGCGTACGGGAAGTGCTCAACGGATCGGACAACGTCCAGATCGAAGCCGTCGGAACGGACACCGACGATATCGCTCGCATCAACGACGAGTTGAGCGATCTGGGCCTGACGGTGGTCAACTCCAAACTAATCAAGAGTACGTTCGTTCAGCCGTTCGACCATTTCGGTGAACGAATCGTCCGGAAACTCGATGACGAGTCATCACGCTGATCAGAATCCCGACGACACGCGCCGATACGACGCGAATTCCGTGTCGCTGGGGTCGTATTCGACGACCGACCGGGGATGTCGCAGCACACTCCGGTGGCGTACGGTCCCGATCCGATACCTCGATACCGGCAGTGGTGAGGCGACAGGTTCTCGTCGCCGGCCCGCTTTGGCCCGACAATGAGTGTGCGCCAGCCCTCCGTGTTCCGGCCGACGAAACCAGACGTCGCGGTGTTCGTCTCCGGCGTCACCAGTATGGGGCTGGAGATTCTCGCGGGCCGTATCATCGCCCCGCAGTTCGGGAGCAGCGTCTACACCTGGGGAAGCATCATCACCGTCTTCCTCGCCGCGTTGAGCCTGGGCTACTGGCAGGGCGGCAAACGGGCCGCAACCGCGTCGATCCGCCGGATGACCTGGATCCTACTCGGAACGGCGGGATACGTCGCCATCGTCGTCTACGGGAGCGACCAGTTACTGCTCTCCGCGTCGATGCTCCCGCTGCCGACCCGGTACGCATCGGTGCCGGCCGTGCTCATCCTCTTCGGGCCGCCGACCTACCTGCTCGGCTTCATTAGCCCCTACTCGGCCGAACTCTCCCAGAAAGACGGAACCGGCGAAGCGTCGGGTCACGTCTACGCGCTCGGCACCATCGGCAGCATCGTCGGTGCGGGTGCGACCACCTACGTCCTGATCCCGGCCCTCGGCATCGAGATGATCGGCTTGCTGTTCGGATTCGTGCTCGTCGGCACCGCCTTCGCGCTCACGCTGCCCACGCTGCCGCCGCGCCCGGCGGTCGCCAGCATCGCCATCGCGTTCCTCCTCGTGGTCGGGGCCGGCATCGGTCCGGTGACGTTCGATCACCGCGGCGACGTCGTCTATCAGACGCAGACGGCCTATCAGGAACTCGAGGTCATCGACGACGGGGACGTCCGAACGCTGTATCTGGACGGTGCTCGCCACAGCGCGATGGATCTCGAGAATCCCGACCGGCACGTCTTCGAATACACGCGGTACTTCCACATCCCCATGTTGATGGTCGACGACCCGAGGGAGGTCGAGAACGTACTGTTCATCGGCGGAGGCGGCTACACCGGACCGAAGGACTTCGAGCGGACGTACGACGTGAACGTGGACGTCGTCGAACTCGACCCCGCGGTGACCCGGACCGCGAAGGAGTACTTCCGACTCGAGGAAAGCGACAACCTGACCGCCCACACGGAAGACGGGCGAGTGTTCCTCCAGAATACCGATACGAAATACGACCTGATCGTCCTCGACGCCTACCAGAAGGATCAGGTGCCCGTTCACCTGACCCAACTCGAGTTCATGGAACTGGCCGAATCGCACCTGACCGAGGACGGCGTCTTCCTCGCGAACGTCATCGCCGCCCCGAGCGGCACGGGATCCGAATTCTACCGGGCGCAGTACAAGACTATCGACGAAGCCTTCGGGTCCACGTACAGTTTCCGGACCTCGAGTTGGGACTCGGTGCAGAACATCGAAGTGGCCGCGACGAAAGACGAGACGAGCTTTAGCGAGGCCGACCTCGCGACGCGAAACGAACGCCGCGACCTCGGAATCGACCTGAGCGTCGAGGTCGACGGCTACATGGACGACCCCGCGACCGGCGACGTCCCGATCCTCACGGAAGACCACGCGCCCGTCGACACCCTCCAGGCGTCGACGATCGGCCAGGAGTACGTCATCGAACAGACCGACGGCGGTCGGGAATCGGAACCCGCGTCGTCCATCGCGACCGGGTCTCGGCCGGCCACGCTCGCACGGCCGGCACCGACGCTCGAGGAAACCGATTCATCGAGAGTTGATTCGATCGCGACCGTCGCCAGCGCCAGCGGCTAACGACGATCAGTCGAACAGGCCCTCGGCCTCGAGCGGTGTCGCCGTTCGCCAATAGTGGTTCAGCGAGTCCTCGGCCCACGAGCGAACGGCGTCGTCGTCGGTGTCGACGGCGGCCCGCAGGACGCCCTTCTCGTCGCGAAGCAGCAGTGAGACGGTCTCGTCGGCGATCATGACCGCGAGCGGAACGCCTTCCTCGCGAACCCTGATATCGGCGGCCTCGGCCGCGAGTAGCGACTCGAGTGGGTCACGGAGTTCGGACTCCTCGGCGAGCGCGTCGATCGCGTTCCGGCCGAAGACGCCACGGAACCGCTGGTCTCCCTCCGTCACCCGCTCCCTGACGACGGCCAGGGTCTGTTCGTTGAACGTGTGGGAGAACGCCCGGACCTCGTCGGCTTCGCGAAGGAGGCCGAGCAATCGCCGCAACGGTGCGTTCGGTCGCGTCGCGCTGGGGACGGTTATCGTCGCGTCCGCGAGCCGACGCAAATCGACGTCCATCGCGTGGGCCGGCAAGTAGTCCACGATCTCTCTCAGTTTTCGCTCGGTCTCGAGGATCTCCCGGAGATCGGTGAACCCCGCCGAGACGAGTCGCCCGGTCGCGGTCGCGACGTACTCGTCGTCGTCGCGTCTGACCCACGACCGGTCCTGAAAATCCCCGAGTATCCGGCCCAGCGTGGCTTGCGAGGCACCGGTCTCCGCCGCCAGTTCGGTGCGCGCGTATCGTCCCTCCGATACCAGTCCGAGCACCTCGACGCGGTTCGACGAGAGCGCGAGGAACTCGATCTCCTCGAGGGCCGATTCCATACGATCCGTCGTTTCTGTGACCCTAAACAGTTTTCGCACCGTGAAATCTTTTCACGCGTTGTTGCGCTCTCGCGGTACCGGCGGTCTTTCCCGGCCCGTCGCCTCTTTCTTCCCGTGAAAGTTTTTCTGAACGAAACTATAAACCCGGCTCTCGTACGGTCTCCTACCATGATTCCCGCATTTGGGCCGTCACCCGCTGTCGTATCTGCACGCGCGATTGGAACGGAGGTGACGGACTCACCGTGAGTTCCCGTCGCATCGTCGCCTCCTTCGCCCTCTCGAGTCTGTTCTTCGGTGGGACGTTCGTCGCGGCGAAAGCGGGGCTGGCGTATTTCCCGCCGTTGTTGTTCGTCGCCGCTCGATTCGACGTCGCGGCGATCCTGATGCTGGCGTACGTCGGCTGGACCACTTCCGGATCGGACCTGTTCCCGCGGACGCGCGGCGACGTCGCGGGTATTCTCGCGACGGGCGTCCTCGCGATCGGACTGACTAACGCGTTGCTGTTCGTCGGCCAGCAGTACGTCTCCAGCGCCGTCGCCTCGATCCTGTACAGTCTCAACCCGATCATGACGCCGGTGTTCGCCGCGGCCGTGCTCTCGGACGAGCGCCTCTCCGCTCGTGGTGCCGCCGGCATGGGTATCGGCCTGCTCGGCGTTGGCCTCGTCGTCAGCCCCGATCCCGCGAACCTGCTCGGCGGCGCCGTCGGCAAGGGAATCCTGTTCGTCGGCGCGGTCAGTGCCGCGCTCGGTGCCGTCCTCGTTCGGCGGGCCGACAGCGACCTCTCGAGTACGGTTCGCGTCGCCTGGGGGCTGCCGTTTGCGGCCGCACTCTGTCACCTGCTGGCCTGGCTCGGCGGCGAGTCGGCGGCGACGATCGAGTGGACCCCGGCTGCGATTCTGGCGCTCGGCTACGTCAGCATCTTCGCGGGCGTCTTCGCGTACATCGCCTACTTCGGACTCATCGATTCGGCTGGTGCGATCCGCGCGAATCTGATCTTCTACGTCGTGCCCGTCGTCTCGACGCTCGGCGGCTGGGCGCTGCTCGGCGAGACGATCGACGCGCTGGCGGTCGTCGGCTTCCTGACGATCTTCGCCGGCTTCGCGGTACTCGGGAGCGGATCGATCGATACCGATGCACTCGCGTCACGAGTCCGCGCATCCGCGCCCGCTTCCGACGGCGACTCCCGCGTCAGAGACGAACCGCGAGGCTATCGCTCGGATTGATCGGCGCGCTCTGTGACGGCGCGGCGGACGCGGCCTGCCAGTTCGGGGACGGTCAGAACAGGGAGAGCTCGCCGGTCACGCTATCGACGCGGTCGTCAGCGGCCGGTCCGACGGCCAGCGCGGTGACGGTTCCGGGCTCGAGTTGCGTGTGGCCGGCGTCGCGGACGATGGCGTGGGGGATACCACCGCGCTCGGCGATTTCGGCGAGTTCGTGGAGCTGGCGTTCGCTCGTGCCCTTCAGGACGACTTTCTTCTGACCGCCCTGCTTCCACTGGTTTTGCAACTGCGAGTCGGCTTTCTCGTAGGCCGATAACGACGCGTGAGCGACCTGTGCAGCGAGTTTTCCCTGCCCCATCCCGACGTCCGTGCGGGCAACGATTGCCTGTTTCATGGCCGACTCGAGGACGGGGACACCTTTATCCGTACCTATCTTGCGGGGCTCGCCCGCGAGTACCGCGCGGCGGGATCGACGGAAAGTCCGGGTTTCGTCCGTCGGAATCGTGCCACGAACGTCACGTAGTCTTTTGTAGTGGCACGCTCTGTCAGGGGTATGAGCGAGGAAACGATTCGGTCGGTCTTCCCCGAACTAGAGGCTATCGAGGACGACGAATTGCGAGCCGGCGTCGTCGACGCGTGGACGACGGCCGTCGCGGAACACGACGTCGACGACATCACTGCGGTGCCGTGGTTTCCGCCGTCTCAGCGCGAGTTGGGGCTGGACGACGAGTATCTGGTCGACCACGTGCGAGACGTGACCGCCTGTGCGATCACGGTCGCGGAGACGCTACTGGAGCGACGGTCGGCCGACGTCTCGCTGGACACCGTCATCGCAGGGGCGCTGGTCCACGACGTGAGTAAACTCGCCGAGTTCGACGGGATGGACGAAACGGCGATTTCCGGCCTGCTCGGCCACCCCCACTACGGTGTCTACAGCGTTGCGCGGGCGGATTTACCGGTCGAACTCGTCCACATCGTGCTCTCGCATACGAGTCGAACGACGGTCGAACCGGCGACGCTGGAAGCCGAAATCGTGAGACGCGCCGACGAAATCGCCGCGGCCGCCATCCGATCGCGAGCGACGGACGACCTGCGGACGGTTTGACGGGACGCGGCTCGTGGCTCGAACGATCGTCCCTCGAGACGCGGAGGACGGGCTCAAATCGATTTCCAGTTCGTTTCAGCCTCACCCGACCGGGACGACGACTGCGCGGCAAAATACCCGCTATACTTCGACTGCACCGATCCAGCGCTCGGTGCCGTGGACTGGGCAGAACGATCGATGATTCCGTTCGCAGCTCGGGTCCATGCACCATCCGCACGTGCACCACCGCTGCAGTGAGCGGTCCGGAATCGTATGTCGACACAGCGAACATCTCACCCTCATAGTCCATGGTATGTTATAGCACAACATAGGTGTTTGCTCGGATTTCGCGTACTGTCCGGGGAAAGGGCACGTGCGACGCTGCGATAACCGTGTGCCGACGATCCGTCCCGGGCCGCGCAGTTCGTATCGTTTCGGTAACTAGACCCCGGAGGGCGTACGGACCGCTCCCGGCCCGGTCGCGTCGGGGCGCTCGGTTCGCTCACGAACAATTCGGTCGAGACGGCGACATCGGTTCACCGCGTTCTCTGGGTAGCCACTCTCAGTACACGAGTTCACCGTCGAAAAAGAGTTCCCGTTCCGTCCGTCTCGCCTCCGGACCCTCCTGGACGAGGGTCGTTTCGGTGGCGGGCTCCGAAAACCGATCGGGATCCGGCTCGACGCGCTCGAGCAACGCCGAAAAGACCGAGCCTCGCCGTCCGCCCGCGGCGACGATACCGCCGTACTTGTGCTCCTCGAACGTGGTCTCGTCGGGGTGAGGGAACTCTTCTCGAATGATCTGGGACGTCTCACGGAGGTATGCGGCCGCTCGCTTTTGTGAGTACAGGCTTTCTTCGTAGTACGTCTCGGCGTGTTCGTCCGCCAGTTCCTCGGTCGAGTGTTCCGGCGATTCGTAGTGGATCGACCGCTGCGTACTATACCCGCTCGCAAATCGAATGTTCACCGTGACGCAGTCGGGATACCGAAGGATGATCGGGGAGAACAGCATTTCCGTAATGGTAGTCCGCTGTTGAATCCGCCACAGACCTTCGGAGTAGTACGTGGCGAGCGCCCCCGTCGGATCGTCGCGTTCACCGCGATTGTACGCAATCGCGGCTTCCTCGAATTCTTCACCGGCCACGACTCGAAACTGTCGCTCGACGCTGTCGGCGATACGCTCGAGTTCCGCTTCGTAGGCGTCCAGCAACGTCACGTCTGGATCGGCGAGCAAGTCCGCCTTCCGGTCCCGTGCATCCGCCACGGCCATCATGTTCTCGTGAAAGACACGTTCGGCCTCCACGTCGGGAACTGGTGTTCTGACCGCCCGTCGATGCAGAACCCTCGAATCGCCGTTGAATCGGTCCTGCTTCTCTTTCATGGATCTGCATTGGAGGTACTGTTTGATAACCGATGAGGCCACATGACAGAGACTGGTCACGTAACCGCTACGTGGACGTCCGAGACGGCGAACAGTCCCGGGCGAGACGCGAATCGACCGAACTGTCCCTCGACCGTTCGAGACGCACGATCGGGCGACCGACGTCTGTCGCCGCTGGTGAGAATCGAAACCGAAGCGGGTGGCCGATGACGGACCGAGGACTTTAGGGTCCCGTACTCGCTCCTACTGGATATGATACTCTCGGACGCGGATATCATAGAGCGCCTCCAGGCTGGCGACCTCGTCGTCGAACCGCTCGACGACCCAGAACTGCAGATCCAGCCTGCGAGTATCGATCTCCGTCTGGGGCGGGAGTTCCTCGAATTTCAGCGGACGAACATCCCCTGTATTCACCCCAACTCCGAACAGGAAGTCGACGAGTACGTGACCGAAACCATCGTTACAGAGGGCGACGACTTCATCCTCCATCCCGGCGATTTCGTCCTCGGCACGACCCACGAACGCGTCGAGATTCCGGCGGATCTGATCGCCCACGTCGAAGGCCGGTCGTCCTTGGGGCGTCTTGCCGTGGTGGTGCATGCCACGGCCGGCCTCTGTGATCCCGGGTATCGGGGCCAGATCACCCTCGAGCTCTCGAACCTCGGCACGGCACCGGTCGCGCTCACGCCGGGGATGCGGATCTCGCAACTCACCTTTACGGAACTCAAAACGCCGGCGGAACGGCCCTACGGCAGTGAGCGCGGCTCGAAGTATCAGGATCAGGACGGGCCGCAGGCGTCGCGCATCCAGAGCGACGACGAATTCGGCGGCGACCAACTCGAGCGCGACGAGTGAATGGTGCCGGTCCGCTCGAGCCCGACGGCCACCTCCCGAAGCCGAACGCGAACCGGATGCCCCGAGACGTGTTTAGGAACGCCGCTCGCCGATCAGATCGCGCAGGCGGCCGGGGGCGTCGAGCAGCGAGATTCCGAATCCGAACAGGACCATCAGGACGTAGACCCCGAGCGTCGACGTCCAGACGACGAACATCGCGAGGATCGCCCAGCCGCCCTCGAGGAAGTAAAATGCGCCGATGGACATGGCCGTCCCGTACAGCAAGACGAGGTACGGCCCCCAGTCGCGCGCGTGACCGCGGCGAACCCGTTTCCGGACGTA
This sequence comes from Natrinema caseinilyticum, assembly GCF_024227435.1. Taxonomy (GTDB): domain Archaea; phylum Halobacteriota; class Halobacteria; order Halobacteriales; family Natrialbaceae; genus Natrinema; species Natrinema caseinilyticum. The sequence continues at coordinate 1,175,968 of NZ_CP100445.1, read as the reverse complement.
GCGTTTGAGTTCGCCCTCGAGGGATTCTTTCCTGACGGTGCGATCGTCGACGTCGTCCTCGAAGTCGTCTACGCGATCGCGCAACCGCTCGATCTCTTCGCGCAGCACCTCGGGGTCGTCCGCCCGGTCGTGCGTCCGAGCGCCCGCGTGTCTCGTCGCTGCGCGGTCGGTCCCGCGGTCTTCCGTGGCTCCCTCGTCGGCACCCGTGGCGTCGTCGGTCATCGCTTCTGTGGAGACCTGTCGTCCGCTGGGACTTTGTAGCTGCCGATCCACTCCATGGGAAGCGAGCACCGCGTTCAGGACCGCTCCGAAGACGAGAAGCACGGCGCCGACGTAGAGCCAGACGAGAACGAGGAATACGGCCCCGAGCGCGCCGTATAGCGTATATCCGGTGACGAGATCGGTATACACCCAGAACGTGCGGCTGAGGCCGAACCAGCCGACGGCGGCGACGACCGTTCCCGGAATCGCCTCTCGGACTCCGACGTTCGCGTCGGGAAAGACGACGTACAGCGGTAAGAACGTCGCGACCAGCCCGATTACGACGAACAGCTGGCCGACGATCACCATCTCGAAACCCGGGACGAACCGGAGCAGGAACTCGAGGACGCCGATGAGCGCGAGCGCGAGCGAGATGACGAGCGCGACGATCGTCGCGTCCCAGATGCTGTCGAGCAGCGATTTCGACCCCGCAGTGCCGTAGACCTCCGAAAAGGCTCGATCGAGACCTCTCAGGACGCGACTCGACCCCCACAGCAAGCCGAAGATACCGACGACGGTCGCCCCTTGACGGTTGGTCTCGTCGAAAATAGTCTCGGCGAGCAGTTCCCGGGCCGACGGCGTGAACACGTTGTCGACCGCCGCCATGAGTCGAGCGGCGAGCGCCTCTCCGCCGATCGACGCCGCGATACCGAGCGCGAGCAACACCAGCGGAACGAGCGAGAGAAACCCGTAGAATGCGACCCCGGCTGCGAGTAACGTCACCTGTTCGTCCCTGGCGAGCCGGATGGCCCGCCCTGTCAGCTCGAGTCCCCGACTGTGATCGATCACGTGCGTTCGTTCGACCCGGGCCACATTATGCGCTCCCACAGCACGACGCGCCACCGACTCGAGACGGCGCCCGACCGCGCTCGGATTCGCGATTTCGGCCCCTCGAGTAACACGTCGAATCCGTCCCGCTTTTGTATCAACGCGCGAACTATATCGCATGGAACAACGACGCTGCCCCGACTGTGGCGTGACGATGGAATCGGTGTCCGTCCGCGACGGCGAGGGGATGAAGCCGTCGATCGCGACCGACAAACGGGACGGTCTCCTGGGGAAGATCGGCTTCCGGAACACGACGAACCTTCAGGGCGTCTGCTGTCCGGAGTGCGGGCTCGTCCGCCTGTACGCCGACGTGGAGTGACACGTGGCGAGCGCAAGCCCCTTACTCCCTCGGGGGTGGGAGGAAGGCAACGCGATCAGTCGAGGTTCCCCTCGGTCGCCGCGCGAATCTCCCCCACGTTCGCGTCCGTCTTGAACGTCGTACCGCCGTAGTGGGCTCTCGAAGCCGCGTACCCCGCGTCCCGCAGGTCCGTCAGGAAGTCGTCCATCGCGTTGGCGGGCAGCCCCCAGTTTCGACAGAGTTTGTGCTGGTCGTAGTGCATCGGCTCGTCGAGTTCCGTCTCGAGCGTCTCACAGAGGTCCCGTGCGGCGTCCGCGGTTCCGAACGCGTCCGGAACCGCCTCGCGAACCCTCGCGACGAACGACCGGTCCCGTACCGGGCCCAGCCAGACGGGGCCGGCGGTGAGCAATCGCGTGCCATCACAGTGGGGACACCGCTCGAGCGGATCGGCGATCAGCCCTCGATCGGTCTCCCGGAAGAGACAGTCTTCGCAGTGGTAGACGTACCCGAGTTCGTCGATCGCCGCGTCGGCCGCCGTCGCTTTGTGCTCGAGGTCGAGGTAGGTCCGGACGTAGTGACTGGTCGCGTGGGTCAGGATCGGTTCGACGCCGACGTCGAAGCGGGCGGCGCTGCGCGCGAGCGCCGAAACGAGGATCCGCACGCCCATCTCCGCGTGATAGTCCGTATTTCGCGGCACCGCGGAGTACGAGCGCACGCCGCTGTTGAAGTGTGCGCCACAGAGGGGCGCAGTGTCGGTCGCGGTCACACAGAGGAGGTCCCGACAGGTGGCGAACGCGGCGTCTGCGAACGGCATCGGCGTCCCGTAGGGATCCAGGTCGATCACGTCGAACGCGGACTCGTGCAGCAGGGCGTTGACGTTCCGCCGTTCGACCGTCGCTTCGACGCCGTTCCGATCGAGGTTCTCCCGCGCGAGGGAGGCGGCCGCCTCGTCGACGTCACAGCAGGTGACGTCCCAGCCGTCCGCTGCGGCCCGGACGCCGCGGACGCCGCTCGCGGTCATCGCATCCAGGTACGTCGTCGCGCGCTCCTCGCGCCGGCGATACGCTCGGAGCGTCGCGATCGTCAAATCCCGGTTCAGTTCCTGTCGCGGATTGTAGAACACCGCCTCTTCGATCCCCTCGGTTTGCTCGCCGGGGACCTCGAGTTCGATCCCGCCCTCGGTGACGCGCATATCACGTCTCGTCGGTAGCGGGCGAAAAGCAGTGTGGTCTCGCGTCGCTACCGGGACCGATCCGCTCGCGCAGTCACCGGATACCGGTGCGAGAGCCGGTCGGCCACCGACACGTGAGGAGAGCAAACGGTATTCCGGCTGGCTGAGTCGAGGTATCGGAGGTTCGAGGCGTGGGGTCGGAGGACTGGGACGGTGACGCGATTACCGCCGTTGCATAGATTTCGGCGGTCCCGATGGTCCGATGCACATCGAGACGACCGAATCGGACCCGCTGGACAACCAAACCGATTTTACAGTTCAGTACACAGTAGCTGTCGTGTCGGAGGCCAATCCCGTCGAACGATGGCAGGCAGCCCTCGAGGAAGCCGGCGAGTTGACGCCCGAGATTGTGGGCGACATCTCACAGATTCACGGCGACCGCGGGGTCCGCGCCATCGAGGCGGTGGGCGAAAACCGCGTGAAAGCCTATCGCGACTTCACGATCGTCGTCGGCTACGACGACGAGTACATCGTCGAGGACGGGAACTGTACCTGCAAGGATAGCGAGTACAACCTGGACGACGACGATCCGACCGAGCGCTGCTGGCACTCGCTGGCCGTCGCGATCGCACGCCGTGTAGGCCACGTCGACTATCACGATATGTGGTATTCCGACGTGCGCGAGTTCTTGTAACCGAGGGAGAACGGAGTCTCGTCGTAGCGATTCGTCGGTACCAGGGTGCCGCTGTATACGGGTTATTTCAGCCGCAGAGCGTCTCAATGGTGCCAATCGATACCCCTCGGTGCCGCTGTATCACTGCTGTTTGACCCCGGAATGCCGCTGTATCATCGAAAGCCGGAAGACGATTACTCTCCGCAGGACGGTGCTCCCTTTACAGTGCCACAGTCCACTGCGAGCCGAGCGCGAACCCCGCACAGACGACGCGCTCGCGGAGTGGGGCTAAACCCCCTTCGGTGGCAAGCTGGATTCCCCTGCCTTCAGGCGAGTGGAGAATGACAACAAAAAGGAATGCGAATATCGCGAGTCGGTGCATCGAGCGTCTCGAGCACGTCCGTTATTCGTCGGCGCAGATCTCGACGAAGTTCCGCAGAATCTGTAGTCCCGTCTCCCCGCTCTTCTCGGGGTGGAACTGCGTTCCGAAGACGGTGCCCGCCTCGTTCGCGACGATCGAGGGGAACTCCCTGTCGTACTCCGTCGTCGCGACCACCGCGTTCTCGTCGTCGGGAGCGGCGTAGTAGGAGTGGACGAAGTACGCGTAGTTTCCGTCGACGCCCTCGACGAGCGGGTGCTCGCGCTGGATCTCGAGTTCGTTCCAGCCCATGTGGGGAACTTTCTGGCCTTCGGCGAATCGAACGTTCGTGCCGGGGATCAGATCCAGGCCCCGGACGGCCGACTCGCCGTCGGTTTCGCCCTCTTCGCTCGTCGTGAGTAGCATCTGCATGCCGAGACAGATCCCGAACAGCGGCGTGCCACTCTCGGCGACCGCGAGGAGGTCCTCGCGAAGCGGATCGGCGTTCTCGACGCCCTCGCGGAACGCGCCGACACCCGGGAGGACGACGCCGTCGGCCGCCACAAAGGCGGCAGGATCGTCGGTGATTTCGACGTCGGCACCCGCGCGCTCTAAGCCACGAGTGACGCTACGGAGGTTACCCAACCCGTAGTCGACGATGACGACGGAGGCGAGCGTTTCCGCGGGTGGGGACGAGACGGTGCACATACGTCTACTCGGTGTGGCCCGTTGAAGTGAATTACCTTTCGGGCAATCGGTCTCGGGGCGGCCTCGGAACCGTCTACAGTCAGTGGCTGCCGGTCGAATACCATCGACGGAGTGTTGCGCTCGGCCCGACTACCCTTCCGCACGCAGCAGCCACACCCATGGCGATTACCTACACACCGATCGGATACGTTCGCTCACCGCACGACTCCCCCGAGGACGTCTCCCACGACGAGGTCGACGAGACGACGGGCGAAATCGTCCTCGAGGCGCAATACGAGGACGGCCTGGCGGGCCTCGACGACTTCTCCCACGTCGTCGTTTTCGCTCACCTCGACGAGGTCGACGAGTACCGACTCACCGCTCGACCGCCCCACGCCGCCGACCTCGAGGTCGGCGTCTTCGCGTCGCGGAGCCCGCACCGACCGAACCCGATCGCACAGACCACCGTCGAACTACTCGATCGCGACGGGACGACGCTCCGCGTCAGGGGACTCGATCTCGTCGACGGGACGCCCGTTCTCGACGTGAAGCCCTACGTCGGCTCGATCGACGACGATCGCGTCTCCCTCGGGTGGCTCGAAGACCACTGAAGCTGGGCGGCGGACGACACCCGTCGACCGGCCGCGAGCGGGCGTTTCCTGGCGACGGATGGGCCATCCAACCGCCGGCGAAATTTCGACGTCCGCCGTCAAAACCCGTCGAGTCGCATCTGCCCGCTTTCGGCCCCGTCGACCCCCGCGAGATCCGCCGCCCGCTCGAGGGTCCGCTCGAACGTCTCGAGTTGACTCCTGTCGTACAGCGTCGCGGCCGGATGGAGACAGAGCAACACTCGATACGGCGTGGCGTCGATTCGGATCTCCTCTACGTCGCCCGCTTCCTTCGTCACCGCGACCGAACGCCCTACGAGGTGTTCACTCGGGACTTTTCCGAGCGTCACGATCACTTCGGGATCGAGCCGTTCGATCTCCCGTTCGAGGTAGCCCCGGCAGTTCTCGAGTTCGTCCGCGGACGGATCGCGGTTCTCCGGCGGTCGACAGCGAACGCAGTTCGTGATGCGGACGTCCTCGCGCGCGAGTCCGACGGCCCTGAGACCGTCGTCGAGGACGGAACCGCTCCGGCCGACGAACGGCTCGCCTCGCTCGTCTTCGGTCGCTCCGGGTCCCTCGCCCACGAACAGGAGGTCGGCGTCCTCGGGGCCCGTTCCGTTGACGATCCGGCTCCGGGAGTCGACGAGCGCCGGACAGCGCCGACACTCCGCCACACAGAGATCCGTCATTTCACCCATAGCCACTGCTCGAACGGCCGGCTACTATGGTTTTCTCCTTTTAATGTCGTTCGGGGGTAGAGAGGCGGGCAAAACACGCATTCGCGATCGGCGCATCGGAATGTGTCCGATCCGGCAGAACCTTTGCGATAGTCCGTTTGGGAGGCTTCATTCTCGCTCGGACTCCAGTCCAATTATATAGTTACCGGAAATTATAATCGGTCATCAACCATTCATTCTCCGAGTCCCGCTTTCTCTCCGACACAGTATCCGATTCCAGCTATCCCTAGCGCGACTAGTACGATCAACACGTACGCAGGATCGAATCGTATCCGGAGCCAGTTCTCTCTGCCAGAGAATAAAACGACCCAACCTGTAGCCCCGATATATACGAAAAGGAAGGCACCGACGTAACGAAGGGCAGTAATAGTATTCATCGTCACACTCTTACATCTTAATCTATGAAGAAATTTCGGTGAAACGTGTCTGAAATTCGCGCCGAGAAACCGATAGCGACGGCGCAAAGCCGAGATGACACTGTACGACAAATATCCGCACGGGAGAGAAACCTATCCGGATCGAACGTACGAATCGGCGGCTCGAGCCGCCACCCTCGCGACCCGGATCGGCTCCGGTCGGCCACCCGCCGGCGTGAACGCCCGGATGACTTCGTCGGCTACGGCCGGTTCGAGGTCGAGACACCTGACGTAGACCGTCTCGTCGTTGACCGACAGCTCACGGCGGTCCGGCAGCGCCCGATAGGTCTCGAGGCGCTCTTCGAGTTCGTCGTCCGAAAAGGCGTCACGCAGGCCGGCCGCGAGGCCGGTACTCGCCTCAAACGTGACGGCGAGTACCGGTCGGTCGACGGCCTCGTGAACGCGAGAAAGATCGAGAAGGTTGTACCACGCCGGGGCGACAGCGCCGAGCAGGACGTACCGGACGTCCGGCCGGTCCAGGTCGTCGATCAGATCGATGACGGCGTCGGTCGCATCGGTGCCGCCGACGGTACAGGCGCCGAAGGCCAGCCCGTCACAGACCCGATCGGAGCGAACGACGGCACCGGCCAGCGTGCTTCGGTCGCGGTCGGGGTGGTACGATTCCGCGATACCGAGCGCCCGTACCCCGGCTTTCATCAGGTGTCCGGTTCCTCCGTCTCTTCGTTTTTGATCTCTTTAAGCCGGTCGAGCAACTCGTCACTCGACGCCCCGTTTTCGAACTCGATCGTTCCGTCGTGGCTGTTCTCTCCCGATTTCACGGCGTCGTCGTCGTCAAAATCAGCGTCGACTTCCTGCTGTTCGGATTCGTCGTAGCTCCCGAATCCCATACAGTGTTCAGTACGACCCTCCGGTTGAAAAATTCCGGGGTTACCAGTTTATTAGGGTTTTCTGACCAGCCAACGCTTTCGGAAGCGCGTTCGATTCGGGCGGTGGAGTCGTCGCGTCTAACCGATCGGCGCCTTTCACGGTATCCGGGCGGACGGCCCGTGACTCGCGAGACACGGAATATCGGAGAACCGGGACACCGATGCCATCGTTTTTGCCGTCCCCCGCTAAATGTCCGGGTATGGAAGTACACCACGTCACCGAGGACGCAGAGACGTTCACCTGTAACGCGTATCTCGCCGTCGACGAGCGGGCGACGCTGGTCGATGCCGGTGCGATGGACGGGGTCGTCGACGACATCCACAGCCACACCGACGATCTCGAGGCGGTCGTGTTGACCCATCAACACGGCGATCACGTGGCCCAACTCGAGGCCGTCGTCGAAGCGTTCGATCCCGACGTGTACGCGTACGCCGACCATCCGGCGCGAACGCACCCGATCGACGACGGTGACACGGTCCGGATCGGAACCGAGGAATTCGAGGTGGTCTTCACGCCGGGCCACGCTGACGACCACGTCTCGTTCGTCTCCGATTCGACGCTGTTCTCGGGCGACGTCGTGGTCCACGACGACGGTGCCTTCGACTACGGGAGCTTCGGCCGGACCGACATGGCCGGTCAGTCGCGCGAACGGCTCGTCGAAAGCATCCGAGACCTGCTCGAGCGGATGCCCGACGGCGTCGAACACATGTACGCGGGTCACGGGAGCGTCTTCCACGGTGACGTACGCGACGTCGTCGAAACGGCGCTGGAGCGAGCAGAGAAACGGGAACCGAAGTACCCCGACGAGTAGCGAGTAGCGAGTATCGGCGGTTTCTTGGTCCAGATTTTCCGTGAGCGCGTGAGCGTCTGTCCTGCGAGCCGTGCGAACGGTGCAACGTGCCCGCGAGCGGAGAGCGGTCGGGGAAGCCGACCCGAGCGGGAACGCGACGGGTCCGGGTGACCGCTGTCCGTGCGGCGTCCGCTCGACGACGAACTCCTTCGGTGGCCCAGTTTCGGACCCACCGGAGTTCGACCGGCCGAGAAACGGGCACCATGCTGATGGTGATTATTTTCAGGAATGCGCCTAAAACATATCTATCAGACATCTGTTGGCTGCGATCGTCTATATCTATCCTCTTCTGCCCAAATGTTCCAGAAAGAGTAAAATCAGGTCCGATCGACATTCAGTATTTGACGATCGTCACGCGAACAATAAATATCAAATTATGGTAAAGAATAGGTCTCTCGAGCGGATACGAAATTACATGTCTGACGATGGGGGAGAGGACAGATTCACTGAAGACGAATCTGAAACTCCGTGCGTTTGCAAACGGCCGGACGAAGGGATGGAAAAATGGATCGTCTACTGACAAGTATTGCGGGTCACCGACGGCGATACGTCCTCTATTACGTAGTGCAGAACGAAATCACGACGATAGATCGATTGGCTGAACACGTTGCCAGCGCGAGCAACGACGTCCCGAAGCGGAGACTCACCGAGGAGCAGTTCGAAGAAACGAGGGCCGGATTGACACATTCTGCCCTCCCACAGCTACGAGAGGCGGGAATTGTCGATTACGACGCTCGAAGCGGGACGGTTCGGTACCGGCAACAGTCGCAGATTCTGTCACGTCTGCTTCGGGTCTGTGCGGATTTCGAAACACCGGCCGCGAGTTTCGATTGAGTTCCGATCTCTGTCATTCGAATTATGAAACCCGCAAACGACAATACAGTAGTAACAAACACGAACGGTATCGACGAAACCAACGTCGTCCTGTCGGCGCTACTGAAGAACCTCCCTGCCGGCGTGCTCGTCGAAGACTCGACTCGCGAAATCATCGCGGTGGACCCGACGCTGTGTGATATCCTGGCGATGGACAGCGAGCCATCGGAACTCGTCGGTCGAGACTGTGCGCAGGTGGCCGAGGAACTCCGTGAGACTCTGGCAAACCCGGCTCGGTTCCGGTCCCGGATCGAGACGATACTCGACCGACGCGAGCCCGTATTCGACGAGGAGGTGCGACTCGCAGATGGACGAACGCTCGAGCGGACGTACACCCCGTATACCCTCCCGAGAGGCGAAGCGAACCTCTGGCTGTATCGGGACGTTACCGAGTGGAAAAATACTGAACGCCGACTCCAGGGCAAAAACGAGACGCTCGAGGAATTCATCTCCGTCGTGTCGCACGATCTCAGAAATCCGTTGAACGTCGCGACTGCCAATCTGGAACTCGCACGTGAGGTCTCCGATAGCGACCGTCTCGACGAGGTAGCAGATGCGCTCGATCGGATGGGGCTGTTGATCGAGGACCTGCTCGTTCTCGCACGAAAGGGCCACGCGATCGGCGTCACGGAACCGATCAACGTGGGCGAGGTGGCGCGAGAGTGCTGGTCCCACGTCGAAACTGCACCGGCGACGCTTTCGGTCGACGCCGACCGGACCGTTCGAGCGGATCGAAGCCGGTTGTCGCAAGTGTTCGAGAACCTCTTTCGAAACGCCGTCGAACACGGCGGGCAGGACGTCACGATCACCGTCGGAACCGTCACGGACGGATTTTACGTCGAAGACGACGGCCGCGGCATTCGGGCGGCCCAACGGGACCGGATCTTCGATGGAACGTACTCCACCAGCAGGGACGGCACGGGGCTCGGATTGCAGATCGTCGAAACCATCGTCACCGCCCACGGGTGGGAAATCGACCTCGCTGACCCGTCCGACGGCGGTACACGGTTCGTGATAACCGACGTTCTCTTTCTCGATTAGCTCGTCGACGGGTACGCTCTTTCCGCTTCCGAACGACCTCGGCACTCGGTCCGTTTCCGACCGGAGACGTGACTCCACGAAAGCGGACGCTGGAGAAGTGATCGCTCGATTATGCTGCGCGGGGTTCTTTCGCCTTCGGACGAAGCTTCTCGTAGCCGCACTTGCGACAGCGCGTCGCTCGCGGCGAGTTGCGAGCGTTACAGCGCATGCAGATCATCTTCTCGAGCGTCCGTTTCTCGGCGGCGTCGAAACTGGCCATACATCTCGTTTTGCCGTGGAGCATTTAACCGCTGTGATTACGCCGCCGTCCGACGGTGTCCGGACACGGAGCGCGACCGCGGCCGACGTGGTCACTCCTCGTCAGCCAGATAGTCCGCCTGGACTGCGACGACCTCGCTCGAGTCCGCACACTCGCTGTAGCGCCGCAGCGGCTCCTCGTTGAGCGTCAGGAAGGTCTCACCCCACCGAAACGGCTCGAGCAGGTCCGCCGCCAGGCCCCACTCGTCGAAAATGCAGGCCGCGCCCGCCAGCGCTTCGACCGTGGTCAACCGAAACGGCCGCCCGTAGTTGACCGGGTTCGCGGCGACCAGAAAGGGGAGTGCCCGGTGGACCCCGCGCATCTCGAACGTCGCCGCCTCCGCGGACTCCCACGAGCAGTCGAGTGCGACCAGCGTTCCGAGTCCCTCCTCGGCGTCGGCCGGCGAGAGCGCTCGCTCGGCGTGCGGATTGAGGACGATCCCGTACGGTACCTGCCTCATCGACCGGTAGAGGGTCGCCTTGTCGAACTTCTCGAGGCGACGCGCGGTACACTTCTCCGGGTCGTCGTCGCCCTCGTAGTAGACGTGGCACTCCACGCGTGAGGATAGGGGAAGCCGAGAGAAAAGGGATGTGGAACGCGAGAGCCTCGACGGCGCGGCGACTACGCGTCGTGGACCGTCTCACCGCGATTGAGTCGCGCGGCGATCGTGAACGTCTGCTCGGCCTGCCGGCGGGTCGGGAAGTGCGCGGCCAGGTAGCGCGCAGTCGCGATCAGCGGAACGCGCCGTCGTCGCTCGCGATCGACGGCGAGGTCGTCCTCGCGGTCGGCCGGTCGCGCCTCTGCGAGATCGAACTGTCGGAACGCTCCTTCGAGGTTCTGGAGCGTGTGGAATTCGGCGTCTTCGCGCAGCAGACCGTGACCGAGCGTCCGCTTCAACCGGTCGGGATCGCCGTTGCAGTCGAAGAACTCGGCAACGAGACGCCCCGCCTCGTTCACCGCGCCTTCGACGTCGAACGTCTCGAGGAGATCGGCGAGGACCGCCTCGGGGTCTCGCCCGGTCTCGTTCGCACCGGGATCGGGGATCGGCGTCGGCGGCGTATCGAGGAATCGATCGAGGTACACGTTGAGGGCGGCGTCGAAGACGCCGCGGTAGAGTTCGACGGCGTCCGTCCGGCGCGCGCTCTGGTGGACCGCGTTGGCGTACGTGAACGTGTGGTGGACGGTGTTCCAGTCGGCGAACTCGTTTGCGGTCCCGAACTGGGCGACGCGAGTCGCGGCGGCGTGGGCCACCGCCGCCGCGAGAGCCTCGGTCGTCGCTCCCTCTCGGACGGCGGTCGCGAGCGCGTCGACGATCGCTTCGGGGTCGTCGGAACGGAGCGTCTCCTGGAACGCCACCGGCGGCGACCAGGACCGCTTCGCTCCCTCGCTCGCGAGTTGCTCGAGGCCGTCCGTCGCCGTCACGTCGCCGCCGTAGACGTCCTCGAGCAGCGCGACGAGATCGACCGGCTGTCGCCACGCGGACCGTTCGTCGCTCCTGTCGGCGCTCGCGAGGGGGTCGACCAGGCTCGCCAGCGTCTCGTCGGCGTCCGCCCAGCCGACGTGCTCGAGGCTCTCGAAGGCCGTGTTGACGAAGTCGAGGACGTGCCCGTTCGAGAGATAGGGGTGGTCGGTCGCGGCCGCGAGGAGGAGTTCGGCGACCTCGGCCTCCGAACACCCGGTCGCGACGGCCGTCCGGAGACAGCGCTCGGCACCGTCGTCGTCGCGAACCTCGATGCAGTTTCGAAACCAGGCTTTCAGCCGGTCGAAGGCGACCTCGTCGGTCGAAAACGACGGCTGGTCGAAGGCGGGCGGCTGGTCGGCACAGTCGTCCGCGACGTAGCGGGCGCCGGTGTACAGCGCCCGCTTTCGGTCGTCGGGCTCGAGGTCGTCGATCACGTTCGCCATGCACCCCAGGACGGTCAGCCCCGGCCCCCAGCCCGATTCCCGGTAGCGGGTTCCGAACGAGAGGGCCGTCGCCATCGGTTCGCGATACTCGATACCAGCGTCCAACAGCCCGATCGCCGACTTCGCGACGACGAGTCGCAGGTTCTCCTCGAGCCCCGTCTCGAGGCGGCCCGCCCAGTGCTCTTCTGGCGGAAGATCGCGGGACGGATCCGGATTCACGTAGACGCGACCGTCCCGAACGTCGGTCGGATACGTTCGGACGTCGTCGGCCCAGGGATCGAACGTGTCGCCACAGGAGAGTTCGAATCGCGCGTGGTGCCAGTGGCAGGTGAGGATCCCGTCCGCGACGCTCCCTTCGGAGAGGGGAAACCCCATGTGGGGACAGCGGTTGTCGACCGCTCGAACCTCGCCCTCGTGGTGGAACAGGGCGATCGCCGTGCCGTCGACGGTCACGAGTTCGCGGCCCGTGTCCTCTAGGTCGGCGAGCGAAACGGTCGCCCGAAAGTCGTCGTCGGCCGTCATAGAAACGGTATCGTCCCACAGGGGCGTAAGGATTCCTCCACCGATCGTTCGAGCCACCGTTCGGATCAGTCAGTAGAGTGGCACGCTTTTGGCGTTCGCCACGAAACGGTCCGTATGGCTTCGGCCTCCCTCATCCGGCGATACTACGATGCGCTCGATCATCACGATTACGACGCGCTCGAGGAGATCCTCTCGCCCGAGTTCACCCAGCGCCGTCCCGACCGGACGTTCGAGGACCGCGAGGCGTTCGTCCGGTTCATGCGCGATAAGCGACCGAACCCGGATACCAGCCACCACCTCGAGTCGGTCGTGACGGCGGACGATCGGATCGCGGTCCGCGGCCGCGTGACCGACGACGGGACGGCCCTGTTCGAATTCGCCGACTTCTTCGAGGTCGCCGACGGCCGACTCGCTCGGCTCGAGACGTACTCTCGGTGACGGCTCGGCTCTGTACCGACGTCTACTGTCTCGTTCGGTCGTCCGTTTCGTCCCTCCGGCCGTGGTCTCTCGTACTGAACGGGGGCTCCGTAATCGAATCGAACGACCGGCGAACGTCGCGTGATCGACACAAAGACTTTCAGTCTGAACCCACATTCCGCCGGTATGGTCCACTGTCCCGAATGCGAGACGACCCTCTCCGAGCGATCGGACATCGAGTTCGTGGAAACCGACGCGACGACCGGCATCTTCGCGGCCTCGAAACGGTTCTACGTCACGACCTGTGCCGCCTGCGGTGCGACGATCGGCAGCGGCGTCGCGGGTGCGAAAGCCGGCGGGAACGGAGCCGTCTGAGGGGACAAGAAATATGGTGGTCCTATCGTGACTGTCACCCATGGTTCACTGCCCTGAATGCCAGGCGACCCTCTCGGAAAAGACCGACGTCGACTTCGTCGAAATGGACGCGACGACCGGCTTCTTCGCGGCCTCGAAGCGATTCTACCTGGTCGCGTGCAACGAGTGCGGCGCGGCGATCGGCAGCGGCGTCGCCGGCGCGAAGGCGTGAATTCGCGCCAGTAGTTCCGCGCAGCGGCGCTGACTGCCGTCGGAAAGCCGGACTCGTCAGGCCGAGCAATTGTTCGGCCCCAACTCGAGTTCGACCCGCTCTTCCGGCGGAATATCGGCCGCTCCGCGGTTGAATTCGATTATCTCCTCGTAGTTCGCCGGCTTCTCGCCGGCCTCGGCCATCCGGTCGACGAACGCGTCCTCCTCGAGGTCGAGGAGGTCGATTCCCGTCCGGGCGTCGCGAATCGTCGTCCGAATCGCCTCGCCGGGCGCGCCGTGTGCGAACTCGCCCTCGGCGGTGACCGTCACGTGGCCCGGGAGGACGACGACGCTCTCGGGTTCGGCCAGGATCGTTCGATGCAGCGTCTCGTAAAGCATCCTCGCGCCCCGCTCGCCCTCGTCGTCGGAGAACTCGAGTTCCGTTCGACCCGTCGAGTCGACGTGCAGCGTATCGGCGGTCAGCAACGCCGCGTCGTCGACCAGGAGCGTGATCATCTCGCTCGTGTGCCCGGGGGTGAACACCGCTTTGATCTCGCGGTTGCCGACCGCGATGACCTGGTTTCGCTCGAGCGGGGTGTACTCCCGTTCGACGTCGCGCCGGGCCGCACGTTCGCCGAGGTAATAGGGGACTCCGAGGTCGTCGGCCAGCTGGCGGCCGCCGGAAATGTGATCGGCGTGAACGTGCGTGTCGATCACGCCGACGACCTCGAGTCCGGCCTCTTCGGCGGCGATTTCGAACTCGTCGGTGTCCGCCGTCGGGTCGACGACTACCGCCTCACCCGTCTCCGAACAGCCGACGACGTATCCCAGACAGCCCTTCGCGCGGCGTTGAACCTGTACGATCGTCAGGTCGCCGCCGACGTCGATCTCGACGCGGTCGTAGACGCCGCTCCAGCCCTTCATCCCGCCGTCGACTGCCGCCACGTCGAACTCGTTCGTCGCCGACTCGAGGCGCGTGGCCAGATTACTCGAGGAGATACCCTTGGCGCAGACGGCGATCACGCGCTCGGCATCACCGACCACTTCCTCCAGGTCCTCGAGTCGGCCATCAAGTTCCTCTTCGGGGCCGAACGGGAAGTGGACCGCACCGGCGATGTGCCAGGACTCGTAGCTGTCCGCTGGTCGGGTGTCGACGAGGACGTACTCCGCGTCCTCGTCTTGCAGTTCCGCGAGTCGCTCGGGCGAAATCGTGGTGACCATACGTAGCCGTACTTCGGCGAGCCTGGTAAACGATGAGGCGTCACATGCCTGGGTCCCCGTCCGGAGGGTCCGATCGCTCTCGTCCTCGGGACGTCTCTCTCGCGTGGAGACAAGGGTTCATTTATTTGATACCCAGTCCAAGGGCCGGTATGGCCCTGTCAGACTTCCTCGCCGCCGTCGGCACCGTCCTCCGTCGCCGGCCCGGCGATCTCCTCCCGATGTACGTGTTGAGCGTCGCGATTCCGGCGATCGTCCGCGTCGTTCCGTTTCTCGCGATCGCGGTCGCCTACCTGTTTCTCGGGTCGACCGGCCGGCTCGCGTCGATTCGATCGGACATCGCGGACCTCGAGTCGCCGCCGGATCCCAACGCCGATCCCGAAGCGTTCGACGCGTGGGCGAGCGGCCTCGAACCGATCGTCGGCCAGCTCGCTGCGCCGCCGCTGCTCGCGCTCGCCGCGGTCACCGTCGTCGTCAGCTTCCTGCTGTTCGTGTTCCTGACGTCGGTCATCGCTGCGGGACAGCTCTCTGCCTGTTACAGCCGATTGCGCGACAACCGGGGGCTCCTGGCCGGCCTCGACGGTGCCCGCCGCTTCTGGCTCCGGTTTCTCGGTCTGTTCGTCCTCGAGTTCCTGTGCTGGGCCGTCGTGCTGACGGTTACGGGAATCGGAACGGCGCTGCTCGCCGGCGTCACCTCGGTCGCGACCGGATCGCCGGTGTTCGCGATTCCGGTCGTTCTCGGAGCGACGGCCGTCGCGGTGGTCGTTCTGCTCGCCGTCCGTGCGCTGTTCGCGTTCGCCCCGGTCGCGGTCGTCGTCGACGACGCCGGCGTCTTCGGCTCGCTTCGAAACACCGGGGGCTTCGTTCGGACCCGGCCCGGCGGCGCGGTGTTTTACTATCTTGCCGCGGTCGTCACGCTCGTCGGATTCGCGATTTTCGCCGGCGTGCTCTCGTACGCCAACGTGGGAACAATCGGATCGCTGGTGTCCGCTCTGCTCGTGTTTCCGGTGCTCGATCTACTGAAAACCGCGATCTACTGCGATCACCGCGACCGTTTGACGCCGCCGGAGCCGCCGACCCGATCGCTTCTCGGTCAAATCCGGGCCGGCCTCCGACACGGCTGGGGCGAGATGACGTCGTTCGTCCGCCAGACGCCGGGAACCCACGCGTTCGTCCTCGTCCTCGGACTGGTCGGATTCGGGGCCGGCTGGCTGGCCGCCGACCCCTTCGTCGGCACGTTCGAGGCCTCGATCACGGCCCGCCTCGACGATCGGTTCCCCCTGACGATGGCCGTCAACCTGTTCGGTAACAACTGGCTAGTCGCCCTCATGACGGCCTACGCCGGCGTCGCGCTGGTGATTCCGGCCATCGTCTCGTTGCTCTTCAACGGCGTCGCCCTGGGGATCGTCGCCCGTCTCGAGGTCGATCCGCTCGAACTGGCCGCCTTCGTCGTCCCGCACGGCATCTTCGAAATCCCGGCGATCCTCGTCGCCAGCGCGCTCGGCATCTCCGTCGGCGGGACCGCCTGGCGGACGTGGCGTGGTCGCGACGGTCGAACCGACCTCGCCGACGCGCTCGAGCGTGCGTTCTGGGTGCTGGTCGGCATCGGCATCGTACTGGCGATCGCGGCGGCGATCGAGGGGTTCGTCAGTCCGTACTACTACCAGCCGTTTCTCCCGTGAGGTGCAGACGGGGTGAAACGCCGGCCCGAGGACGGAGCGACCCCCTCGCGACTCGACCGACGAAATGCGCGTCCGCGCATCCGCGCAGTGCGAACGGACGCCGCGCGAACCCGACTCGCGAGTACGGTGGGCGAGACCGGAATCGGTGATCGCGGCGCGAGACCAAATTACCACCCGCGCCATCACACCGCGCGGCGTGTCTTTTATACCCGGTACCGGCTATCTAGCGGATCAATGAACACGCGTACGGACGCCACCAACGAGGTGTACTGGGGAGACGCCGATGACGAGGTGGCGCTCGAGCGGTACCGGACGCTCGTCGAGACGATCGACGACGGAATCTGCTACCTCGATCCGGATGGGACCGTCGTCGCGGTAAACGAGGCGCTCGTCGAGATGACGGGGTATCACCGCGACGAACTCGTCGGCGAACACGTCTCGCTCGTTCTCGCCGCCGACGACGTCGCTCGACTCGAACGCGAAATTTCGCGGCGAATCGAACCTCGAGACGACGCTGTCGTGAGCGTGGACCTTCTCGCACGCGCCGTCGACGGGGCGTCTGTTCCGTTGGAACTACGGGTCAATCCGGTCACGGACGACGGCGAGTTTCTGGGAACGATCGTCGTCGCTCGAGTGCGGTCCGAGCCGACGCGAGAGGGGATCCGCGAGGGGGAGCAGATTCGCGAGGGAACCGAGTCCCGAACGCGAGAGCGGGAACTAAAACGGTTCGAGCGAATGGTCGAAACCGTCGACGACGGCGTGTACGTGACCGACCACGACGGCCGATTCGTCTTCGTCAACGACGCGTTCGTCGCGATGAGCGAACACTCTCGAGAGGAGTTACTCGGCGCTCACGGTTCGCTGTTCTTCGGCGATCGATTCGTCGACACGGACGAGGAAGAGTGGCGAAAACTGGTCGACGGCGAGTGTGATTCGATCGATTTCGAGACCGAGGTTACCGGTCCGAACGGAGAGACGCGCACGGTTCAGAACCGGTTCGTCACCCTCGAGATCGGAACTGAACGAGGTCGCGTCGGCGTCACGCGAGACGTCACCGAACGCAAGGCGTACGAACGCGAACTGGAACGGTACGAGACGGTCGTCGAAACCGTCGGAGACGGCGTGTATCTCCTCGATGGGAACCACGAGTTCACGATGGTCAACAGCGCGTTCGCGTCGATGACCGGCTACGATCGCGACGAACTCGTCGGGTCGCACGCCGAGACGGTTTTCGGCGAGAAGTACGTCGAAGTCGCGAACGCCAAACAGGCCGAGATGGAGGACACGGGCTCCTCCGTCGCGGTATTCGAAGAGGAACTGTATCCGGCGACCGGCGACCCGCTGATCGTCGAGAGTCGGTTCACGCTGTTCGAGTTCGCCGACGACGAGCAGGGACGGATCGGCACCGTCCGCGACGTCTCCGATCGGGTCGCGTACGAACGCGAACTGGAACAGTACGAGACGATCGTGGAAACCGTCGACGACGGCATCTACGTGGTCGACGAGCAGGGTCGATTCACGATGGTAAACGACGCCTACGCGGAGATGACCGGCTACTCCCGGGCGGAGCTTCTCGGTTCGCACGTCTCCCTCGTCGCCGACGACGAGACGATCGAACGGGCACGCGAAGCGGAACGGGAGATGGCGACGGGGACGGCCGAGGGACCGATCGTCGAAGCCTCGCTCCGGACGGCGGACGGCAGGTCCGTGCCCGCGGAAGCGACGTTCTCGATGTTGTCCGACGACCATCGCGAACGAGTCGGCGTCGTCCGAGACATCTCGGACCGGAAAGCGCGC
The DNA here is from genome assembly GCF_024227435.1 of Natrinema caseinilyticum. Classification (GTDB taxonomy): domain Archaea; phylum Halobacteriota; class Halobacteria; order Halobacteriales; family Natrialbaceae; genus Natrinema; species Natrinema caseinilyticum. Next base: position 1,157,876 of record NZ_CP100445.1, on the reverse strand, counting down.
GAACGGGCGCTCGAGGAGAGCGAGCGTCTCTACCGCACCCTCGCGGAGAATTTCCCGAACGGCGCGGTCGGCCTGTACGACGAGGAATTGATTTACACCGCCGCCGGCGGCGAGTTGCTCGAGGAGTTCGGCATCCCCACGGACGACATCGTCGGCACGTCCATTCCGGATCTCTTTCCCACCGCCCTCTTCGAGGAGGTCGAGCGCTCCATCCGCGCGGTCTTCGACGGCGAATCGAACTCGTTCGAGACCGAGTACCAGGGCCGAAACCTGCTGTCGCAGTCGCTCCCCGTTCGAAACGCCGACGACGAGGTCTACGCCGGGATGCTCGTGACACAGGATATCACCGAACGCGAGGAGTACCGCCGGAAGCTCGAAGCCTCGAACGAACGCCTCGAGCAGTTCGCGTACGTCGCGTCTCACGACCTGCAAGAGCCCCTGCGAATGGTCACGAGTTACCTGCAACTGCTCGAGACGCGCTACGGTGACGCGCTCGACGAGGACGGCGAGGAGTTCCTGGCGTTCGCCGTCGACGGCGCCGAGCGGATGCGCGAGATGATCGACGGCTTGCTCGAGTATTCGCGCGTCGATACGCGCGGCGATCCGTTCGAACCGGTGGACCTGAACGACGTCCTCGAGTCCGTGCTTCACGACTTGCAGCTACGGATCGACGAACGCGACGCGCGGATCACGACCGAGGACCTTCCTCGAATCGAGGGCGACGCAAGCCAGGTTCGTCAGGTGTTTCAGAACCTGCTGAGTAACGCGATCACGTACAGCGGTGACGACCCGCCGGTGATCGATATCGCGGCCGAACGCGAGGGCGAGGCGTGGAAAATTTCTGTTCGCGACGAGGGCATCGGGATCGACCCGGACCACGCAGATCGCGTTTTCGAGGTGTTCCAGCGATTACACAGTCACGAAGAATACCCCGGGACGGGCATCGGGCTGGCGCTCTGTAAGCGCATCGTCGACCGCCACGGCGGCGAGATCTGGGTGGACTCTGAATCCGGCGACGGGACGACGATATCGTTCACGCTTCCCGCCGTTCACGCGTCCCGCGGTAGAAACGCGTCGCGGTGATCCGGGGGCGCCGAACGGGCGGCTCGAGCCCGTCGAATCGCGGCCGGTCTGCTCTCGAGTCCGGCCGTCCCGTCGACCCGCGTCCCCGCGACTGGCTCGAGCACTCGTCGTCGCGTCTGTCGAGACACTCGAGGCCCGGCGACGCTACCGATATGCTTCGAATTCCTCGCCGAAGAGGAGGAAATAGCCCGTCCCGAGCAATCCGATCGCCGACGCGAGTCCGAACGCGAGCGTCGGATCGCCGGCGACTACGCGCGCGCCGGTCAGGGGATTCGAGAAGCCGCCCCACAGCAACCCGCCGATCGCCGCGCTCGGAATGACGATCACGTTCCGCAGGAGGTAGTACGCGCCGGTCACCCGACCGCCGGCGCCCTGTTCGGCGGGCCCGACGATCAGCGCCTTGTGTGCGGGCAACCCGGCGAATCGCAGCCCCGAGAAGGCGAAGAGGACGGCGAGCACGGCGGCGTTGCGCGGGGCGTTTATCAGCAGGATCGGAAAGACCGCGTAGACGCCGAACCCGAGCGCGACGACCGGTTTGAGTCCGATTCGCTCGGCGGCTTTGGCGACCGGAACCATCGTCAGCAACGCCACCAGCATCTCGAGCCCGAGCAGGACGCCGAAGTACGACTGGGGCGACAGGTCGACGGTGCCGACGAGCGGGACGGAAAGCGCGAGTCCCACCTCGAGAAACCGCGTGACGACGATGACGAAGAAGACGTAGACCATCCCGTTGGCGAACCGGACCAGCGTGTCGCCGACGAGCAGCGGTCGGAGTTCGTCGGGCATCGCCCGGAGATCGGCGAGCAGCTGGGCGAGGCCCTCGAACTCCGTCCCGATACCGTCCTCGTCGGCTTCGTAGAGGACGTGCTGAACGATCGTCCCGAGGACGCCGAAAAGTACCGCGACGAACAGGATGAGCCGAAAGGCGGTGCGGATCTCGCCGTCGCTCGAGCCGAAGGGGTAGAACAGCGCCGCCGCGAACAGTGGCCCGACGAGAAAGGCGGTGCGGCGGAACGTCTCGGTGCTCGCGAAGCCGGCGGCCAGGTGCGAGGGGGAGACCGCTTGCTTGACGATGGCGAACGTCGCCCCGAGCCCGAACGACTTCCAGGCCTGTGCGAGTACCAACCCGACGAATATCGCGACGACCGCAAGCGACGTCGGCCCGACGGAGACGTCCGCGACTGCCGGGGCCGCGAGCCAGACGGCGAACCCGAGCGTCGAACACAGCCCGAACGCCGTTAGCGCGTACCGCGAGCCGAGACGGTCCGAAATCGCCCCGCCTGGGTAGGGGTAGACGGCACTGATCACGTTGCCGACCGTCCCGAACAGGCCGACCACGAACACCGACGCGCCGAGCGCGGCCATGTACTCGGCCATGTACCGGCTGGTCATCTGGAACCCGAGACTGAACGCGAACATCGCGACCGAGAGGACGAGCACGTCCCGCTCGAGGGCGAAGAACTGACGGAACGCGTCCAGCGGATCGGCCTCCTCGTCCGCGGGCTCCTGCTCGAGGCTCATACGTATCGGTGCTCAGCGCGCGGACATCAAATTTGGCCGGCCGGTCGCTTCGGTCCACGATCGGAAGACGACGACGGGACCGGATCTAAGCGACGACGGCACCCGGCCGGCGGACGGCGACGCCTTCGATCTGCGGGCCCCGCTCGAGACTCCCGATCGCCGTCGGTGTGTCCACAAATGGCATACGCGGCGGCGGTTTCTCGGCGGATACGACAAAGGGAAGGGCTCATTAGCCAGTAGTGTGAGGTGACGGACATGGCTTCGTGGAAGCGGGATTTCGCGAGTGGGCTGATCGTCCTCGGCCCGATCCTCATCACGCTCTACGCTATTTACTGGCTCTACGGACTGATCGCCGGTGTGACCCCCGGTCTCATTCTCGATCAGGCGGCGCTCAAGCCGTTGATCCCCGGCTCGACCGAGCAGGCCGTCCAGACGCGCGAGCAGATCGCTCAGTTTCTCCGCGTGATCGTCGCGCTGACCGTTTTCATCATTCTCACGTTTTCCGTCGGATACCTCATGCGGACGACCGTGGGCGGGCTCGTCGAACGGCTCGTCGACAACGTCGCGAACCGCGTGCCAGTGGTTCGCGTCGTCTACAACGCCTCGAAGATGGCCGCCGAGACCGCCTTCGGCGAGCAGGAATCGCTCCAGAAGCCGGTCAAAATCGAAACCTGGGAGGGCTTGCGGATGACGGCGTTCAAAACGGGAAAAGTGACCAGCGACGGCCGTGAGGTTCTCTTCCTTCCGACCTCGCCGAACATCACGACCGGCTACGTCGTCGAAGTCCAGCCCGACGAAATCACGGAACTCGAGGAGGACGTCGAGGACGCCCTGACCCGAATCCTTTCGGCCGGCTTCGGCGACGCCAACCGTCGCGGCATGAACGCCGGCGTCTCGATCGACGTCATCGACGAGGCGCGAGTCGACCGCGACGACCGAACCGACCAGACCGATCAGGTCGAGCGAGCGAACGACGACTAACGACCGTTTGTGCTGCGCTCCCCCTTCCGTTCCGTGACGCGACGCGTCACTCCACGTCAGTCGTCGGCCCGCTCGCTCGTTTCACTCGCTCGCGGTCGACACCGGGTGGCGGCCTGCCTTTCCCCGGGTCGCGCGCCTCTCGCGGTGCTCGAGGCGTGCTCCCGGCCACGCCAGTCGATCGATCGATAGAGGGCAGTACGAACGGTTCAGTGATTCGTGTCGGCGTTCGGTACCTATCTGGAGAGCGATTAGATGCGTTCGGACCGAGCAGGCGCTCTCAGACGTCGACGTACTCGAACCACTCGTCGTATTCGTCGGAACCCCGTTCGACGATGTCGAAGAACTCCTGCTGGAGTTCTTCGGTGACGGGGCCGCGGGTGCCGTCGCCGATGACGACGTTGTCGACTTTCCGGATGGGCGTGATCTCGGCCGCGGACCCGGTAAAGAACAGTTCGTCGGCCGTGTTGAGTTCGCCGCGGGAGATGGACACGTTGTCGTGGACGGTATACCCGTTGTCTTCCGCGATCTGGATCACGGAGTCGCGAGTGATGCCGTCGAGGATCGACTCGGAGAGGCCGGGGGTGTAGAGTTCGCCATCCCGAACCAGGAAGACGTTCTCGCCGGGCCCCTCGGCGACGTTGCCCTCCTTGTTGAGGACGATCGCTTCGGCGTAGCCGTTCCGGCGCGCTTCCTCGCCCGCGAGCATGCTGTTGACGTAGAGGCCGGTGGTCTTGGCGTTCGTCGGTATCTGACTCGAGGAGTGCTTTCGCCACGAGGAGATCATCACGTCGATCCCGTTCTCGAGGGCGTCTTCGCCGAGATAGGCACCCCACGGCCAGGCGGCGATGGCGGTGCGCGTCGGACAGTCCTTGGGACTGACGCCCAGCGAGTTGTAGCCGTAGAAGGCGATCGGTCGCACGTAACAGGAGGGGAGCCCCTGGCGCGTGATGAGTTCCTTCGTCGCCTCGGTGAGTTCGTCTTTCGTGTAGTCGACGTCCATCTCGTACGGTTTCGCGGACTGGAACAACCGCTCTAAGTGTTCCTCCCAGCGAAAGAGTGCCGGACCCGATTCGGTGTCGTAACAGCGTGCGCCTTCGAAGACACCGCTTCCGTAGTGGAGTCCGTGTGTGAGAACGTGGATCTGCGCGTCGTCCCAGTCGACGAACTCGCCGTCCATCCAGATCGTGTCGACGTCCATCTCGTCGAATCCCATAATCGAATGTGTTGCAAGTCACTCTACTAAGTATTCGCGATTCCGCTCGAATCGTTCGACGAGGACGATTCAGGTTCTCCCTCGACCTGCCGGGAGAGTCGGCGGATCAGTCGTCTCCCGCGAACCCGTGCGTGCGACGGTCGTCCGCGAGTACGCCAGTCAAAATATGCGTGAGGCGACGTGTCGAGAGACGTGGGTGCGCCGTCGCGTTCGAGACGGACGGAGACCGCTATTCGAGCCGTTCGACGATCTCGCGGCCCTCGAGGTAGGCGAAGTCGTATCGGTCCGCGTAGCCCAGGGCGTCGGCGGGCGAGAGCGCCGTGCCGGTTTCGTCGTCGAGCATCTCACAGACGACGACGGCCGGCGCGAGGTCGGCGGCGTCGGCGAGGGCGAGTCCCAGTTCCGTGTGGCCCTCCCGCTGGGCGAGCAGATCGGGCGCGCCCTTGAGCAGGTGGACGTGGCCCGGGACCCGAAACTGCTCGGCGAAGGCGACCCGATCGGGTGCGTCGGCGGCGTCGCCGAGTGCCTGGATGGTCGTCGAGCGGTCCTCGTCGGTGATTCCCGTGTACGTATCGCGATGGTTGACCGTCAGCGAGAACGACGACCGATCGTCGTAGCCGAGTTCGTGGTCGGCCGTCGCGGGGTGATCGACGGCGTCCGAGTAGAACGGGAGGTCGAACGCCTCCGCGACGTCGTGGGCGAGCGCGACACAGACCAGTCCCCCGGCGTCGTTTCGCAGCCGTGCGACCGCCCGCGGCGAGACCGCATCGGCGTGATAGATCAGGTCCGTTTCGCCCTCCCGGTCCGCCGCGTCGTGAACGAGTATCGGCTCGCCCCGTCGGAGCGACTCGAGGGCGTTCTCGAAGGGGTCGGCCGCGGCGTTCGCGCTCGAAGTGGCCGCGTTCGCGCGGTCCGCGTTCGACCGCGGACCGGCGTGGTAGCCCGTCATTCGCGATCACCCACCGAGACGGTCACGTGATCGCCGTCCTCGAGGCCGAGTTCCTCCCGAAGCTTTTCGGGCGCGATGACCTCGAGCTGGTCGTCGTCGTGGTGGGTGCGCTCGGGGGCGATAGTGTGGGCGTTCTCGTAGACGTCACCGTCGGTGGTCTCGATCGTGGCGGCATAACAGACTGCGGGGCCGTAGGTCCGCTCGTCGGACTCCCAGCCGTCGATGGGGACGGGTTCGAGCGACGCCATGGCGCTGCGCCGGCGGACGCTGTCCTCGCGGAGATCGACGTTCAACGTCCCGGGGAACGGCTCGTAGCCGAGCCGGTCTTCGAACTGGCGCTGGTAGCCCGACAGGGAGATGTAATGGCGTCCCTCGCCCATCCCGCTCGTGACGGTGCCGTCGAGTTCGATCGTCGACTCCCGCTCGAAGATGCGACGGTAATCCTCGTACTCGGCGTGAAGCGTTCGCTCGCCCGAGTCGGTGATCGAGACCCACTGGCCGTCGCTGACCGTGTCGCGCTCGAGTAACGACGCGCTCTCGAGTCGTTGGAGCCGTCGCGAGGCGGTCTGGTTCGACGCGTCGAGGCGGTCGGCGAGGTGAGAACAGGAGATCTTGACGTCGCCTTCGAGCCCGCCCTGGAGTGCGAGGAGTTTGAGCACCGCGAGCTCGTCGTGGCCGACGGCGGACTCGGTTGACACAGACATACACGCAGGTATACTGTAGTCCCGTAAAAGAATATCGGATGTGGCATGCATCACGAAACTGTGATGCCGTTCACGATCGTTTCTCTCGTACACCGAGATGCCGAGCGGGGTGGAAAAAACCACCGATCGGACCGTTCGGTTCGCGAACTATCCACGGGGACTTAAGATAACTTTCTATAGCAAGGGGTCTGTCTTTAATGAGAGCTGTACTCTGTTGAGGTATACTCGCATGAAGCGTCTCGTCGAGGCCCTGTTCGGGTTAGTTGCACTGACGGGTCTCCCGTATCTAATCTACCTGGGTTCGTACTACCTCCGGCAGCCGTCCGGAACGCCCGCGGATACGTGGCCGGAAGAGCCGTCGGTCAGTATCGTCCTGCCGACGTACAACGAAGCCGCGATCGTCGAATCGAAACTCGAGGAACTGGTCACCCTCGACTACCCCATGGAGAAGGTCGAGATCGTCGTGGTCGACTCGAGCGACGACGAGACGGCCGAACTGGTCGAGGACTTCTTCGCCGGCCGACGGGCCCCGTCGCTTTCGCTCCTCCGTGAGGACGAGCGTCGAGGACTCGCGACGGCGCTGAACGAGGCCTACGCCGCCGCGGAGAACGAGGTCGTCATCAAGACCGACTGCGATTCGCGCCTCGCCTCCGACGCCGTTCGGAAGGCGGTCGCGAATCTCGCCGATCCCGACGTCGCGGGGGTGACCGGCCGGAACGCGGAGGTCATCGGCGACAGCGAGGTCGAGCAGGGTTATCGAGACATCCAGACGATGATCCAGGTCCTCGAGTCGCACATCGACTCGACGCTGATCTTTCACGGTCCGTTCTCGGCGTTCGAACGCGACGCGATCGTCCCGATCGACGAGGACTCGATCGCCGACGACACCGAACTCGCCCTCAAAATCCGGCGCAACGGCGGCCGCGTCGTCTTCGACCCCGAGATCCACTACAAGGAGGCGGCCCACTCCGCGTTCGGCAAGCGCCGCGAGCAGAAAGACAGACGCGCGATGGGACTCCTTCGATTACTGTGGCGACAGCGCGACGCGCTGGGCCGACACGGGGCGTACGGTCGCATCGTGTTGCCGTTCAACTGGTGGTTCATGATGGTCTCGCCGTGGCTCGTCGCCACCGGCGTGACCGTGGCCACGGTCGGTTCGCTGGCCGTTCTCGGGCCGTTCGGGCTGGTGACGCCGGCCGGCGTCCTCGCGTTCACCGCCCTCGGCTCCCGCGACGCGCTCGGCCCGCTCCAGCCGTTTTACTCGCTTTTCGACACGCAGATCTCGCTGCTCCGCGCGAGCGTCTCCCTCGTCCGCGCTCGCGGTGACGAGGCCGAATCCCACGACGGCACCTGGGAACCCGACCGAGAACTCCGCGAGGTGTTACAGTGACCGACGTGGCGATCCTCCACGACCGGTTTCCGGGAATCGGCGGCGGCGAAGAGTTCGCTATCGAGGCCGCGCGCGTCCTCGACGCGCCGATTTACACGACCTACGTGGCCGACGGGACGGACCTTCCCCCGGACGTCGACGTGATCCCGTTTCGCCAATCCAAGTACACCTCGCTGCCGTGGCGGCCCTTCCTCGAGTGGAAGAACGAGGGGATGAACCCGCTCGAGACGCTCAACGTGGCGCTCGACATGACCGACGCGCACCCGGATCTCGCCGCGTACGACGTGATCCTCGAGAGCGCGCCGCTGTCGAAATATTACGTCCCGCAGGTCGACCAGCGGATCGTCCACTACCCCCACAGTCCGCCGCGGTGGCTCTACGACCTGTACCGGGATCGGCTCTCGTCGTTCGATACACCGATCGTCGAGGCCGGTATCAAGGCCTACGCGAAAGTGTGGCGGGCGCTCGACAAGGAGGCCAACGACTACGTCGACCAGTTCGTCGCGAACAGCGAACTGGTCCGGGACCGGATCCGACGGTTCTACGGCCGCGACGCGGTGGTCGTCTATCCGCCGGTTACGGGCGACTGGCGAAACGAGGGCGACGACGGCTACTTCGTCACCTGGTCGCGACTCGCCCCCGAAAAGCGGATCGACCTGATCGCGACGGCCTTTGCGGGGCTCGACGAACGGCTCGTCATCGCCGGCGACGGCAAACAGCGCGACAAACTCGAGGACTTCGCAACCGCCCACGACAACATCGAGGTCCGGGGATACGTCGACGACATCGAGTCGCTCGTCGCCCGGGCGACCGCGGTCGTCTACGCACCGAAACAGGAGGACTTCGGCCTCGTGGGCGCGGAAACCATGATGGCCGGCAAACCGCTGCTCGGCGTAAACGAGGGGTTCACCCGGTATCAGGTGCAAGGCGGTCGGACGGGCCTGCTCTTCGAGCCGACAGTCGCGTCGATTCGAGAGACGGTTCGGCGGTTCGACCCCGCCGATTTCGATCCCGCCGAGATCCGGGAGGCCGCCAGGTGCTACGAATACGAGTGCTTCGCGAAGAATCTCCGAACCGTTACCGGGGAGACGGCCGTCGCCGACGTCGACGCCTCGAAACTGGAACCGACCCGGCCGGATCGGATCGACGACGCGGGATCGTCGGAGTCGACGCAGGATCGCGACGAGACCCGGCCCCAGACGGTCGAGGAACTGACGGGGGGCGTCGACGACACTGCTGACAGCGAACTCGAAGGGGTGACCGATCAGTGACGGCGAGGGCGGCGAGCGCCTTTCTGCGGCCGATCGGACACCCCGACCCCGCCGTCTCCGTCGTCGTTCCGACGATCCCCGAGAACGACCACGATGCGGTCGTCGCCGCACTCGAGCGCCAGACCGCCGCCGACTACGACGTTCTCGTCGTAAACGACCCCGACCTGGGCGTCTGCGAGGCGCGAAACCTGGGCCTCGAGCGGGCCGACGGAGAGATCGTCGCCTTCACCGACGACGACTGCCGGCCGCCGGTCGGCTGGGTCGAGGCGATCCGTCGAGCCTTCGACGAGCGTGACGACCTCGTACTTCTCGAGGGGCCTGTCGACGGCGGGATGACCTACGAGGGACGACGCAAGTATCCCACCTGTAACCTCGCGGTCGATCGCCGGACGGCTATCGACGCCGGCGGGTTCGACGAACGGTTCGAATACTGGCGCGAAGACACGGAGTTCGGCTGGCGCATGGAGGAGTACGGAACGGCCGTCTACGACGAACGCGTACGCATGGTCCACCCCGACAGACCGCGGTCGTCGATCGTCCGGGAAAACGAGCGACTGCTGCGGCGCCGCCATCCGGAGAAATACGAGGCGGTCGTCGTTCCGGACACGCTCGCCGGCCGAGTCAACGACTGGCTCTGGCGGAAGGGCGTCTGGGACGCCGTCGATGCCGTTCGCTACGGGACGGGGGTGAGAGGGCGTGGCTGACGTGTTGATGCTCCACCAGTTCCACCAGCCCCATCACGCACACCGCGTCTTCGGCGACGCCGTCGACGCCGACTACCGCCACTTCGAGACGGGGGCGGAGATCGGTGGCCCCGAAGCGAACCTCGACTCGATGCTGGCGCGACTTCAGACCGCCGTCGACCTCGAGTCCTACGACGTCGTGATCGGCGAGGGAACGACGCCGATCTACACGTTGCTGTTCTACAAACTGTTCAATCGGTGGGACGCACGCGTCGTCCCGCTGATCGCCGACGAGACGTTCCTGAAGATCCGCGATCAGCACACCCACCGGGTCTGGCGTCACGTACTCGGGCCCGTGATGAGTCGCGCCGTCTCCGGCGCCATCGCCGTCGGCGACCGCGCGCGCTCGTGGGCCAGCCGGTATCTCGCGGTCCCGTTCGAAATCGTCCACCCGCCGATCGCCGATGCAAAGTACGAGGCCCTCGAGCCCATCGGCCGTCGGGTCTGCTCGGCGGCCGATCGAGTCGACCGGGAATCCGACGCTGCGGCGACACGCACCGACGGATCCGGCGTCGGGGGCGCCACCGACGAATCCGGTCCCGACCCCGGCGCTACCGGCTCCGACTCGAGCGCCACCGGCAAAGGCTCGCGTAGCGAACCGACCCGGATCCTCCACGCCGGTACCGTGAGCGATCGAACTGCCGTCGCGAAGAAGAACGTCGACCTCCTCGCTCGAGTGGTCGCCAGCCGTTCGGACTGGACGCTCCGACTGCTCGGCTCCGGCCACGACCAGTTCGATTACAGCGGTCACTCCGGCGTCGAGGCACCCGGCTACCTCGAACTCGCGGACTTCGCCGCCGAGTTCGCGGCGGCCGACGTCTACGTCCAGGCGAGTTCCGGCGACGCGTTCCCGGTCGCGACCCTCGAGGCGATGCTCGCGGGCCTCCCGACCGTCGTCTCGACGGAAACGGGGACTCGAGAACTCGTCGAGGACGTCGATCCGTTGCTGGTTCGCGCGCCGACCGCGCGGGACGTGCGGTGGGGGATCGAGTACGCCCGCTCGCTGACGGCCGACGAGCGCCGAGAGCGGGGGGCCGCCCTTCGGGAGCGAGTGACGCCCCTCACCGAGTCGAATCAGGCCACAGAATTTCGGCGTGCCGTGACCGAGGTGGTCGCGTGACTCGACCGTCCGTGAGACGAGTATGACCAGAAACGTCGTCCTGATCTGCCTCGATACGGTCCGCAAGGACTATTTCGACGACTACGCGCCCCGGTTACAGGAGCTGGCGAGCGTCTCCTTCGAGCAGTGTCGGGCCGCAAGCGGGTGGAGTACGCCCAGCCACGCCAGCATTCTGACGGGCGCGTTGCCCCACCAGCACGGGATTCACACCCACAACCGGGACTTCGCCGACCTCTCGCGGTCGGACACGTTCCTGGCCGACATCCCTGATCACACCGCACTGGGTGCCAGCGCGAACGTCTACGCCAGTTCCACCTTCGGCTTCGACGCCGTCTTCGACCGCTACTCCGACATCGCACCCCACCGCCGATTCCCCGACGGGATGGACATGGAGAAGTTCATCCAGGATCGCGACGAGGACGGCGTCCGGCGCTACCTGGAGTTTCTTCGCGCGGCCCTCCGCCACGATCACACGCTGGAAAGCCTCGGTAACGGCGTGCTATTCAAGGCGAACGACCTCTTCCGTCGCGCGCCGGTGCCGAAAGTCCTCGACGATGGCGCGTCGATCGTCTCGAGCGAGGGGCGCTCGATGGTCGATTCGACCGAGGGGCCGTTCTTCCTGTTCACCAATTTTATGGACGCTCACGGGCCGGTTCACCACGTTCTGGGCTACGACAGGAACCTCCACTCCGCCCCGAACGACTGGACGTCCTTCGCCTTCGACGACTGGGAGATCAACATCGAGGGCGTCTCGGCCGACCACGAACAGGATATCCGGTATCACCGCGAGCTGTACGGTGCGGCGATCGACTATCTCGATCGAACGGTCGCCTCGTTTATCGCCGAGATTCAGCGCCAGACGGACCGGGAAACGACGTTCGTCGTCACCGCCGATCACGGGGAAAATCTGGCCTATCCCGAAGACGACGACCTGTTCGGCCACACGAGCAGTCTCACGGAGTCGCTGTTGCACGTTCCGTGTTACCTGATCAACCCGCCCGAGGGGTACGAGCCGACCGAACCGTCGTACTTCAGTCACCTCGAGCTCGGCGACCTCATCGTCGGCCTGGCGAACGACGAGACGCCGTCTCTCTTCCGAGAGCGCGTCCCGGCGGAGCTGATCGGCGTCAGCATCGGCGGTCCGCCGGGCGGTCCCGAGGAATACCGCTACTGGGATCGGATGCTCCGCTGCGCGTACGACGGCGAACGCAAGTACGTCTGGGATTCGCTCGGCGCCAGCCGGAAGTACGAAATCGATCACGAGCGGCCCTGCTGGCAGCGACGGGCAAACAACGACGACGTCGCCATCCCGTCGTGGGCGCGGGCGTTCTTCGACGTCGAAATTCGCGCGTACAAGGAACGCGCGCAGGCGATCGAAACGGATACGGACCAGGACGTCGATGCGACGGTCGAACGGCGACTCGAGGAGTTGGGATACAGATGAGCGAGGGACCGTTCCGATCGACCGCGACCGCTGGCTCGACGTGGAACGCCGAGTCGACGGCCGTCGTCGGCGACGCGACGAAACTCGAGTCGATGGCCGACCCGGCCTCAGAGGGCCGCGACACTGCTCGATTCCGACGGAGTAATCGATGACAGGCGATACCACACACGACCGGACGTTGCTCGTGACCGTCGATTCGTTGCGCTACGATCACTTCGACCAGATGCCCCGAACGCGGCGCTTCCTCAAGCGCACTCACGACCGGGCCTTCGCGACCAGTACGGCGACGCTCGGGAGCGTGCCAGCCATCGTCGGCGGCGAGTACGCGTCGGGAGGCGGACTCGAGAGCGAGCGGAGCGTGGCACACGAGTTCGAGCCCTACAGCGCCGGCATCACCACCAACCATCTGCTTTCCTCGGAGTACGGGTACGACGCTGGCTTCGACTCGTTCGCGTCGCCGAAAGGTGGCGGGGAGTCGATAAAGGACAGGGGCGCGGTCCTGTTGCAACGCGGGACGCTCGCCCACCGCGTCGCGACGTGGGGGTGGAACCGCTACCAGCAGGCCCGGAGCCTCGTCGGCGAGGTCGAAAAGTCGTTCCGCCGTGCCGACGACGTAATCGAGTCGTTCCGGCGGGAGATCGGCGGCCGAGAGTCGTGGTTCGGCTGGCTCCACTTCATGGAACCGCACCACCCCTACGATCCCGATGGCGCGCCGGTGAGCCGCGACGAGGCCCAGCGCGTCACGAGAACCGTACTCGCCGGTGGCGGCTCCGAATCCGACGAAGAACTGGTTCGGAGGCTCTATCGACGTGAAGTCGCCGAACTCGACGCCGCCCTCGACCCCCTCTGGGAGGCCGTTCCGGACGACGCGCGCGTAGTTTTCTGTGCCGACCACGGCGAGTTACTCGGCGAGGACGATTTGTGGGGCCATCCCGGCGAACTGCGCCGGGAACTGCTCCACGTTCCGTTCGGCACCCGGAACGCCCCCGATCTCGGCGAGGTCGTCTCGCTCGTCGACGTCCCCTCGATTCTGGTCGGGCGCGAACACGGCGTCGGCACGCTCGAGCGCGAGCGGGCGTTCGCCTCCTACGGAGATCGAACGGCCGCGATGGACGACCGCTTGCTGGCGACCGGCGACGGGACCCTCACGCTTTCGACCGGCGAACCGGCGAGCGATCCCGACCTCGAGCGAGCGCGTCGGCGGTTCGATCCGGCGTACGTCGTCAAAGAGGAAGCCTTGCAGGAAGACCTGGAGGATCTCGGGTACGTATGACGGTGCTCGTCCTCGCGCTGGACGCGCTCGACGAAGGATTGATCGACCACTTCGACGTCTCCGCCTTCCGACTCGAGTCGTCCGGACCGCTCGAGACCTTCGCTCATACCAAGGACGTGCCGTACACGCCGGAGGTGTGGGCGACAGTCGCGACGGGGCTTCCACCGGCGGACCACGGGATCTCCGCGGCCGGGACGAGCGAGTGGGACAACCCGGCGCTCGAGTTCGCCTCGCGATTCACGGGTCGCCTCTCGGAGGGGACGCGCGGGTCTCTCGGCAGGTTCGTCCGAACGCGAACCGGCGAGCGCGAGCGAATCGGCGAAACCGATCGCGAGTCGATGTTCGACGCCGCGGACGCGGTCGTTCACAACTGGCCCGGCGTCCAGGACGGCCGACCGCTCCAGCGGGCCTGGGACCTGATGAACGCCGTGTCGGAGGGCATGGGGCGAAGCGAGTTCGAACGGGAACTGTTCGGTCAGGCCGCGGGGCAGTTCGGCTGGGCTCGAGAGATGGTGCGTCATCCGGTCTCGATCGCCGGCGTCCACGTCCACGCCCTCGACGCGGCGGGTCACGCCTACGCCGACGACGAGGCCGCGCTCGGGCGCGCCTACGAGCGGATCGGCGGCTTCGTCGACGAGGTGGCCGACGCGCTCGGTCCCGACGACGAACTGGTCGTCCTCTCCGATCACGGCATGCGGACGGCGTTTTACCCGCCCGACGCCGACGAAGATCCCGCGAGCCACTCCTGGCGGGCCTACGCGAGTACGACAGCCGAATCCCGTCCCGAGTCCGTCTACGGCGTTCGGGAGTGGGTGGAAACGCGGGCCGCGACCGCCACTACTACGGACGACGACGGTGACGAGGCTATCGAGATGCCGACCGACCGACTGCGCGAACTCGGCTACCTGGAATGACCGCCGCCTCGAGCGTGAGTCTCGGCGGCGAGACCGTCAAAGCCACCGCCGCGAAGTTCACGATGGCCGCCGTCGGATTCGTCGGGACGATCGTCTTCGCGCGCATCCTCGGACCGACCGCGTTCGGCGGGTTCTATCTGTTGTTCGCGCTCGTCAAGCTCACCGACCGCGCCGTGGTCGGGTGGGGTGTCGCGGTCAAGAAACGCTACTCGGAGGCGGGATCCCCGAAGGCGGAACTACTCGGCAGTCAATTCGCCTTTTCAGTCGGCTGGATCCTTCTCGCGGCCGTCGCGGTCGCGGTCGCCGCACCGTGGCTGATCGCGTATACGTCCCTGCCGGAGGCGCCGATTCTGTTCCTCGTCCTGATCGCGGCCGTCTCCCTCTACGAGCCGATCGACAGCATCGTCCAGGCGCAGGGCCGCATCGGGGCCTCGATGTGGACCGATACCCTCCGCTCGCTGCTTACGTTCCCGTTGCAACTCGGGCTGGTTCTCCTGGGACTGGGCGCCGCCGGGATGGCTTACGGACTCGCCGCCGCGACCGTCCTCTCGCTGCCCGTCCTCTGGTACTTCGTCCCCGCGTCTCCCGCGGTCCCGGGACGGGACACGCTCTCTAACCTCTGGTCGTACGCTCGATACAGCAGCGTCAACGCGCTGCTCGGAACCGCCTACGACCGATTCGACGTCCTCCTGCTCGGCTGGCTGTTGGCCCCCGCCGCCGCCGGCAACTACGAGGTCGCGTTCAAACTCACCGTCCCCGCGACGTTCGTGATGATGGCCGCCTCGAGCGGGCTGATGGCCCGCGTGAGCCACCGTCACAGCAAGGGCGAGAGCCTGAGCGAGGACGTCTCGAACACGCTGGCCTTTACGAGCATCGTCGCGATCCCGATGTTCTTCGGCGCACTCGCGCTGTCCGATCGGCTGGTGGTCACCTTCTACGGTCCCGACTACGCCGACGCGGCGTCGCTGCTGGTCGGCCTCGCGCTCTACCAGCTCGTCAGGACTCAGAGCGGAACCCTCTCGCAGGTCGTCGACGGGATCGATCGGCCCGACGTCAACACCCGCATCTCGGCGCTGACGCTCGGATTCAATATTCTCCTCGGCATCGCGCTGACGCTTACCTACGGCGCGATCGGTGTCGTCGTCGCGACGATCGCCGCGGAGTCGCTTCGATACGGTGCGACCGCGTACGTCGTCACACAATACGTTCCGGGCGCGGAACTGTTCCCGCGGACCCTGGCGGAGCAGTTCGCCGCGAGCGTCCTCATGTTCGCCGTGGTCGTTCCCACGGCAAACGCAGTGGTGATCGATCGCTGGTACCATCTCCTCGCGGTCGTCGCCCTGGGTGGGACGGTCTACGCCCTCACGCTAGCGGCGATCAGTCGCAAACTCCGCGTCACGGTCGAGGGTGTCGTCCGAAGTTCGCGACTCGAGTTGTAGCTCGAGGCCCCGCTTGAGCGGATCTGAAGGGGTACCGTCAGGGGGTGAAAATCGAGAACGAACCGGTCGCTCGAGCCACGGTTTCCCCGTCGTGGACGAGCTCCGACTCGAGGTACGCGACGGACCGGCCCTTCCGGAGAAGGGTGGTTTCGCACGTCACGCGGCCGCTCACGACCGGCTTCAGGTAGTTGATTTTGATCTCGATCGTCGCGCACTGCTCGCCGTCGGCCAGTTCGGTGTGTAGCGCTGCCCCCATTCCCGTGTCAGCCATCGTGTAGAGAACGGCTCCGTGGAGCACGTCGTTCGGATTCAGTAACTCGTCGACGACCTCGATTTCGCCGCGACTGTATCCGTCGTCGACCTCCGTAAACTCCAGGCCGATCAGATCCGAGAACACCGTCGGTCTCTCTGCCGTCATCCGTTCGATCCTCGATACCTACCTACTTCAAGTCTCGTGAAAGCGGTCAGTCGGACCGGGGAGGACTCTCGAGTTACGTCGGCGTCGATCCGCGCGACGCGCTCGCGACCGGTCGTCCGGAAGCCGTCCCGGGTTCGGGATTCGGACTCGAGAAAGAGGAGTACACCCGCGGTCGACGATCACGTGGGCCGTGACGGCGTCAGTCGCCGGTGACGGGATCGCGCTTCCAGAACTCGCTTTCCTTTTTCAGTTTCGGAACCCACGTATCGGTCGTCTTCGCGAGCAAGGCGACGCGGGACGCCGGGACGCCTTTCACTTCGGTAAACTCGGGCATGTGTTCCCCCACGGCCTCGGCGAATTCGACGACCTCGTCGTGGTCGGGCATCGCGGAGCGATCGAGCCGACCACGCGAGTGACCGACGTGCATGTAGGCTTTCAGCTCGACGAAATCGGGGTCGGCTTGCTGATAGAAGCCGGCGTACCAGTCGGGGTGGTGCATGTTTTCTCCGTCGACGAGCGTCGTCCGCAAGACGGTGCGCGTGTCGTCTTTGTCTGCGAGCACGTCCATCGTCTCGAGCAGTTTCTCCCAGGCGTCGTCCTCCATCGCGCCGACCACCTGATCGAACGTGTGGCGCTCGGCCGCGTCGACGCTGACGTACAGTTGCGTCGGGTCACACTCCCGGAGAACGTCGGGGCGGGTGCCGTTCGAAACGAGAAATGTGGTGATATCGCGGTCGTGGAAGGCCTCGATGAGTTCGGGCAGGAAGGGATAGAGCGTCGGTTCGCCGTCCAGCGAGATGGCGACGTGTCGCGGTTCCATCGCCTGGTCGAACACTTCGCGGGGAACCTCGTCGTTGCCGCCGTACCCCGAGAGGAGCTTCTTCTGGAGGTCGATCGACGCGTCGACGACGGCTTCCGGGTCGTCCCACTCCACGTCGTCCATCTCGTAGGCGTGGCCGCTGTGATCGCGCCAGCAGAAGACACACCGCTCGTTACACCGGACGACGGGTGTCATCTGAATACAGCGATGGGACTCGATTCCGTAGAAGATGTTCTTGTAACACTTGCCCTCGCCGCGCAGCGCGTTCGCGGTCCAGCCGCAGGTCTGTGCGGCCGTGTGGTTTTCGCTGTGATAATTCGGCGAGTCGACTTGCATCGGCCCGCTGTCGGAATCGCTCATTAGCCCGTTCGTTCGAAAGCCACGGCAATAACAGCCACGTTCATCACTGGATCTGACGGCCGGGGCTCGCTCGCTGTGCCACGGACGAGTGATCGGTCCCGCCTCACTCTGCCGCCGAAGTGAACGCGCGCCCCTTGCTCCCCGTCCGACCGTCGTCTCGTGCGATCAGACGGCTTCGCCCTCGCTCGTCGAATCGATCAGCGTCCGACCGGTTCGCCGAGCCTCGACGTACTCCCAATCTATCTCGACCCCGAGACCCGGCCCGTCGGGAACGGTCACCGTTCCGTCGTCCGAGACGGATTCGACGGCGCCCGCGAACGCCTTCTGATTCATCCAATTTACGTCCCGCGGATGGACGAGCGCGTGCTCGAAGTAGTTCGTATTCCTGATCGCGCTCATGCAGTGCATCGTCGCCGGTCCGCCGAGGTGAAGTTCGACGTCGAGACCGAACGCCTCGGCCGCCCGGGCGATCTTCATCGCGCCGGTGACACCGCCGTCCTGGTGGACGTCCGCACGGACGAGTTCCACCGCCTCGGCCGCCATGTGATCGACCCGTCCGAACGGCCCGCTCCGAACGTGTTCGAGCCCCAGGAGCGGCGTCCGTAATTCCCGCGTCAGATTCTTCGACAGGTTCATGCTCTGGCCCGTCTCCGACATGGGATCTTCGTACCAGTAGAACCCGAACTCGTCGAGGGCGCGACCGACCTCGAGCGTGTCCATGTACGTCTCGTAGTTGCTCGCGGGATCGAGCATCAGATCCATCTCGTCGCCGACCCGCTCGCTGACCGCCCGACAGAGTTCGATATCGGACTCCGGTCGCCCGTCGGGATGCCCGTGGAGCTTGAACGCCGGGTAGCCGCGGTCGAGACACTCCTCGGCGAAGTCCGCGAACGCGTCCGGCGAACTCAGCCCGTCGGGGGCCTCGTCCGCGAAGAACGTCGACGCGTACGCCGGCAGTTCCGACCGATATCCACCGAGAAGCTCGGATACGCTCGCACCGTAGTGCTTCCCCGCGAGGTCCCAGAGCGCGATATCGATCGGTCCGAGCCCCATGTGGTCGCTGTGTCGTAGTCCCCGCCAGATGTCCTGCCAGATCCCTTCGCGCTCGAGCGGATCCCTCCCGACGAGAAACTCCGCGGCCGCCATCTCGATCTGCGTGATCATCGACCGGGCGTAGGTGATGCTCCGATAGGTTCCCTCGAGGCCGTCCGCGGTACGGATCGTCAGAATAAACCCCGGCGTCTCGAGGGTGTTGCCGGGATCGTAGACCTGGTGTCCGTGGCTGTTTCCGACGTCTTCGAGTTCGTACGTGAATTCGTCGATCTGAATTTCGCTTATTTTCATAGTGGACGTGTTCCGTGGTGATCGGTCGCGGTCCGAGAACTGGTTTCGCGGACGCGGTCGTCGCGCGATGGTACCGGTTCAGGATCCGCCTCTCCCTCGAGGACGATAAAGGAGCACTCTCTGTAGCATTTTGCTGCCAACACAATAATCATCACCGGTTATCGCCCGCCGTCTCTCGTACAGATCGGACCCGGTACTGCATTCGATCTCGTTCGGGACGAAACGGACCGCGTCGCACCGCCCCCGCCGTCGGAGACGGGACGGTGTATCGACCGGGGGTGTCGGACGGGAATCGGGTTGTCGCACCTCGGTGCGGGTCGGGAACCCGCGGACCGATCGCTGCCGGTCGCTTACTCCTCGTCGCCGCGCCCGCTCGAGGACTCGCCCGCGGGAGCGTTCGGCAGCGCCGTCGGATCGGCGGGTTCGTCGCCGTGTTTGGCGTCGTCCCGTTCGAACAGGTACAGCGCCGGCCCCGCGAGCACGATCACGAGCAAGCCCGGAATCGGCACGTCCAGCGGGGAGAGATAGATGGCGATCCCACCACCGCACGTGACGGCGACGAACCCCGCCCAGAGGGGCGGTCTCGAGATCTCGAGTCGCTTCGCGTCCCGGTACACGGCACTGCTACAGCCGAGGACGACGGCGAATCCCAGAACTGCGACGGCGACACCCTGCAGCGAGACCATACGTCGTCTTACGCGAACGGCGGCAAAAGGGTTCTGAGACGACGGTCTATGGCGGGCCGGAACGTCGTTTGCGGCCCTCCGGTTGCGATTTCTCCTCTCGCCTTCCGCTCTCGTTCACACCGTTTCCGACTCCGATCAGCCGTCTCACCGTCCGGCTCGGATCAGCCCCCTCCGACTCGCCTTCCAGACTCGGATCTCCCCCTTCCAGACTCGGATCCCCTCGTCACCCGATCGCTCGCGTACGAAAGCCTCGTCCTCTTCCCCGGTCGCACCGTTCGATCGTTCATGCTCGGTGCCTACACGCTCGGCAAGAAAGCGGCCACGTTCGGATACAAACGCTACGGTATCCCGGGGGCGGTCGCCTCCGGTGGGGTAGCGCTGGCGGGATATCTCGTGGTACGGCGAGCGCTCAAATCGTCGACGAGCGCGGCCGACGTCGACTCGGCGATCGACGCCTCGGAGGTCACATCCGCGGTCGAAGAGAAGGGACTGGGTGCCGTAACGGATCCCGAGACGCTGGATCGAGCGATCGACGAGGATGCGGTCGACTCCCCGGTCGACATGGACGACGTCCAGTCGTCCGCCGAGTCCGAGACCGACGAGGTCGCCGACGACTCGAGTGCCGGAGAGCAGTAACGACTCGCGGACCGCGTCGCCCGACCGGAACGGGAGCGAACGCCCAGCGATCAGGTCGTAGTCGGAGCAGCAACCCCGTTCAGTCTTCCTTATCGGGAGCGGATTCGGGTCGCGTGTCGGTGACGACCGATCGCCCCGGGAGTTCGGGATCCGGTTCTCGACCCAACGTGAGAATGCGCTCAGTGAGGGAGATCTCTTCCGGGCTGGGATCAGCCTTCTCGATTTGCTCGTATTCGACCGCCACACCGTCGGAAACGGACGCGATGCGGACGACACAGAGCTGATACGACGGGTAGAACACCGGCGGGAGTATCCCGGCGATAACGTCCCGGCGATGGAGACGCTTGAGCCACGTCCCGGTGTTGACGAGCAATCGCCCCTCGACCTCGATCACCGTCGGGCGATGCGTGTGACCGTAACAGAAAATCGCCGTCTCCGGCCGGTCGGCGAACACCTCGCGAGCGGCGTCCTTGTACGGTTCGTCGGGGTCGACGGTGAGATCCGTCTCGGAAACACCGAACCGATCGACGGTCTCCCCGACGTCGCGGAGGATGAAATAGACGGGAACGGCGACGAGAAGGATCACGCCGGCGACCGCCGCGTTGACGACCAGGACGAAGTGAACGGCCCTCCCGACCAGGCCCAGTTGGTCGAAAACGGCATCCGCTGTCTCGACCGGCATCGTCCAGATGCCAGCCATATCGAGCCCGGCCAGCACCGCGAGCACGACGCTGATGTTGAACAGCAACAGAAACGGGATCACGGCGTACCGAAGCAGGGGGTTCATCTCCCGGTAGAAATACTTCGACAGGAGCCAGTGCGGGACACGCTCGGTCGGCGTGACGGCCTGAACGTCCTTCAGCCAGTTGTACCGCCCGCGGTCGGACAGCTGTCCCGCTCGGCTCGTCACGTGAGTGTTGTAGAAGTACCCGAGCGGTGTCTCGTACGGATTGCCGAAATCCTCGAACCGGTTGTTGGGATCCTGCTGGTGACCGTGTTCGAACCAGATCGTCCGATCGCCGACCGGTCGGATAATCGACTCGGACTGGACGAGGTCGACGTTGTACTCGGCTAATCGACGGACGTACTCGTCGTACGCGGCGAGGTCGTTGTCGTGGTTGCCAGGCAACAGCGTGATCGGGACCGATTCGCCGGTCGCGCGCAACTGTTCGAACAGTTCGGGATACCGTTCCGTCAGGACGTCGAATTTCTCCAGTCCGTCGATCCCGGTGAACTCCCACAGTCCGAACGCGTCGCCGTTGATCAGTAACTCCGCGTCCTCGTCGATCGTCTCGAGTCGCTCGAGAAATTCGAGCAACTCGTCGAGGAAGTCCACCTGTCCCAGTTGCTCGTCGCCACCGATGTGGAGATCGCTGATCACGTAGTAAACCGGGCCGTCGGCGTCGTCGGCCATGTCATCAGTCGTTCGACAGCAACACGTTTAGCGGTGGCGGTGAGGGTGCCAAGCCCCCGTCCTCACGGAGCGAGGCGAAGCCGAGCGAGTAGGGCGGGGTAGTTCACTGGTGATCCCAGCAGTCCGAGAGTCCTCCCGCCCGTCCGATGTATCGGCCACCGGACGCGGTCCGAAGCGGGTCGTCGAATACGGTCACTGGACGTGGCGCTGTCGGAACCGAGGTGACCGGTGCGGGTGCAGACGCCCTACCCCGAGGCGCGAACGCGCTCGAGGACGGCGAGCGTCGCGTCGGCGTGAACGTCAGCTACGACCTCGTCGGCCGCGTCTTTCGCCGCCTCGTCGGCGTTGGCGACGGCGAAACTTCGTCCGACTGCCTCGAACGTCGAGACGTCGTTGATCGAGTCGCCGACGGCGACGCAGTCCGCCAGGTCGATCCCCACGTGATCGGCGATCGTCGCGACGCCGTCGCCCTTGTTCGGATCGGTGTCCTTGACGTGGTAGGCGTACCCGGTGTCGATCACCTCGAGACCGTGCGCCGCGGCGATGTCCCGCAGCGGCTCTACCGGCTGGTCGAGATTGACGGCGATTTCGGTCTCCCGCCAGCGGTTGACGGTGTCTTCGTCCCCCCAGCCCAGGTCGTAGCCGGCCGCGCGATACTCCTCGGTGACGGCCTGTGCGGCGTCCCGGTCGGCGGTGAAGAAGACGTCGTCGCCGGTGTAGACGACGCCGCCGTTTTCGGCCACGACGAGTTCGGGAATCCCGACGAAGTGACAGAGCGCGACGGGGTACGGAAACGCCTTCCCGGTCGCGAGCACCACCGGCGCGTCCCACTCGCGAAGCGGGTCGAACACCCGGGGATCGATTCCCCAGCCTTCCGGGCGAGTCAGCGTGCCGTCGATGTCGAGAACGAGCGGCGGGTCGGCGGCCATACCGTCACTCGAGGGCTCGGCGACCTAAAGGGGTCGGTTCGACGGAATCGAACGATCGGAACAGGACACAGACATCTTGAAAGAGGCATCGATCGACAGTTGTGTCCGATTGAAACTATGTATACGAAAAACGAGGCCGAAAACGTATATACAAAACTGAACCGTCTATCTGTTCGTGAACAGGGAGACGGTTCAATCGGAAGCCGAGTCGGCCGGACCTCACGTCAGTCTCCCGCTTCGCGGTAGCGAGCGAGATATATTCCGTCACGATGCAACCGCGCCGATACTCCAGCGAAGTAGAGGAGGGTCGGTTACAGCGCGAGATAGCCCGCATTCGGCAGGAGGCCGACCAGATAGAGCACGCCGAGAACGAACATGAACGCCGCGATGGCCATCGCGGGCGGATCGACGTGGGTGCCGGAGTGCGAGTAGAACACCCGCTGGCTCACCTCGCCGAGAAGGCCGCTGATCGCCCCGAAGGCGCCGGCGACGAGCAGCGCGGCCGCTTCGCTTCCGATGACCGGCATCGCGATTATCGCGCCCACGGCACCCAGGAGCGTGATGTGGTGGGTGACCGGAATCTTCTCGACGCCGAGGTTGAGAAACAGCAGGCTCATCGCCGAAATCGCATAGCCAAGGAAGATGCTCCCCGTCTCGAGCCAGATGAAGCCGCCGAGGATGCCACCGACGATGCCGATGGCGGTGACGCCGGACCACTTGTACTGGTGTGGGAGCCAGGGCTCGGTCGCCAGCCGACTCGTTTCGGTGCCGCCGTCTGCCGCGACGCGGTTTTCTTCCCGCTCGAACGGCGTCATATCGAGAATGTTCGAGCCGCCCACCTTGCCGACGATCGGGTAGCCGAACACGACTCGAGCGAGGAAGGCCGTGGCCACGACGGAGAGCGCGATGTTGTCAGTGGGGAACCCGAGTCCGCCCATGACCTGCGTGATGAGCATCCCGAGGGCGCCGAAAAGAGCACCGACGGCGAGGATGTCGGGTTTGGTCCCGAACGCGTACCCGATGTTCTTCCCGAAGTGGTAGTCCCAGTCGTCGGGGTCCATGTCGGGATACTTTTGCCCGGCGTAGGCGGTCGCGGCGACACCGCCGGCGAAGGCGATGTGGGGACCGGTAACCATTCCGAATCCGATCGCCCCCGTGATGTCGGTCGCGAGCGCTCCCGACGAGACGGCGTCGGTATCGCCGATTGCTCGCTGGAGAATCCCGATCCCTTCCCCGAGGAAGACGACGAAGCCGGTGAAGATGAACGCGGGCAGGGCGCCGATCGCCGCGCCGAACGCGCCGCCCGCGAGGGCGGCGATCAACAGCAGCACGAACTCTTCGACACCGATGCCGATGACCGGGAGCTGGAGAAGTACCTGCAACATGGATTATTCCTCGCTGTCCCGCGCCCAGTCACGCGATCGGTCGACCGCTTCCGACCAGCGGCTGTATCGACGGTCGGCCGCGTCCGGATCCATCTCCGGCTCGAACTCCGCGTCGACCTGCCAGTTGCTTCGCAACTCGTCCGGGTCGCTCCAGTAGCCGACGGCGAGGCCGGCCGCGTAGGCCGACCCGAGCGCCGTCGTCTCGTCGACGACCGGTCGGACGATGTCCGAACCGATGATGTCGGACTGGAGCTGGCAGAGGAAATTGTTCTTGACGGCCCCGCCGTCGACTTTCAGCGACCGCATCTCGATTCCGGAATCGGCCTCCATCGCCGCCGCGACGTCGCGCGTCTGGTACGCGATCGACTCGAGCGTCGCGCGGACCACGTGCTCTTTTCGAGTGCCGCGGGTCATCCCGACGATCGTGCCGCGCGCGCGCTGATCCCAGTGGGGAGCGCCGAGACCCGTAAACGCGGGGACGACGTAGACGCCGTCCGTCGAGTCGACGCTCCGGGCGAGTTCCGCCGTCTCGGCCGGGTCGTCGATCAACGTCATGTCCTCGAGCCACTCGATCGCCGCGCCGGTGATGAAGATCGAGCCCTCGAGTGCGTACTGGACGTCTTCGCCGGCGCGCTGGAACCCGATGGTCGTCAGGAGGCCGTGATCCGATTCGACGGCCTCGCTGCCGGTGTTCATCAGGAAGAACGAGCCGGTGCCGTAGGTGTTCTTCGCGTCCCCGGCGTCGAAACAGGTCTGGCCGAACAGCGCCGCCTGCTGATCGCCGAGCGCCCCCGCCACCGGTATCTCGGCTTCCAGGAATCCCTCGGGATCGGTCGCGCCGTACGTCGCGTCGTCGCTCGAGGGCCGCACCTCGGGGAGCATCTCCCTGGGGACGTCGAATTCCGCGAGGAGGTCGTCGTCCCACTCGAGGTCGTGGATGTTGTACAGCATCGTCCGCGAGGCGTTCGTGACCTCGGTGACGTGCTCGCCCGTGAGGTTGTATATCAGCCAGGTGTCGATCGTTCCGAACAGGACCTCGCCGTCCTCCGCGCGGTCGCGGATGTCCTGTGGCCGCGAGCGCTCGAGCTTGATCGGATCCGCGTTGTCGAGGAGCCACTCGGCTTTGGTCGCCGAGAAGTACGCGTCCGCCTCGAGACCGGTCTTCGCGCGGATCGTCTCGACTTGCCCGTCGTCCTCGAGTTCCTCGACGCGATCGGTCGTCCGGCGGTCCTGCCAGACGATGGCGTTGTGGACCGGCTTGCCGGAGTCTGCGTCCCACAGCAGCGTCGTTTCCCGCTGGTTGGTCACGCCGATGGCGGCGAGCTGGTCGGGGCTGATGCCCGCCTGTGCCAGCGCCTGCGTGATGACGTCTTTCGTGTTTTCCCAGATCTCCATCGGGTCGTGTTCGACCCAGCCCGGTTCCGGATAGATCTGTTCGTGCTTTTCGTATGCGTTCGCGACGACCTGTCCCCCGTGATCGAACACGATGAAGCGGGTCCCGGTCGTTCCCTGATCTACTGCGCCGACGTAGGTTGTGTCTGTCACTTACTGTCACCCGATTATGATCGCGACGCGACCGTTTACTGACGGTCGCGTGCTACTGGTAAACAATAAGTACGACCATTATAAACGTTATCGAACCTATGTGGATTTTTATATAAATATGATTGAATTGCGGTCCGGAACGGGACCTCTATCCGGCAGTATCCATTGTGTCGGACATTCGGTCATCGTTCCGTCGGTGACTTCGATCTCCGCGCGGCTCGCGACACAACGCAGACTGGACGATTGTTATGCCCGTTCGGCGACCGCCGATAAAATAAAGGTGAGGCTCCCCATAGAGTCCGGTGAAGGAATGGCACGCGATACCGAGGTCCTCGTGCTCGGCGGCGGCTCGACCGGTTGTGGCATCGCCCGCGATCTGGCGATGCGCGGCCTCGAGGTGACGCTCGTCGAGCGAGGCACCCTCACAGACGGGACGACCGGTCGGATGCACGGTCTCCTCCACAGCGGCGGTCGATACGCCGTGTCCGACCAGGCCAGCGCGACGGAGTGTATCGAAGAAAACGAGATCCTCCGAGAGATCGCCGGCCACTGCGTCGAGATGACCGGCGGTCTGTTCGTCCAGCGCCCCGAGGACCCGGACGATTACTTCCGGGAGAAACTCGCGGGCTGCGAGGCGTGCGGGATCCCAGCCCGCGTCCTCTCGGGCGCGCAGGCGCGCGAGATCGAACCCTATCTGGCCGCGGACGTGAAACGGGCGATCGAGGTCCCCGACGGCGCGGTCGATCCGTTCAGGCTCTGCGTCGCGAACGCGATCGACGCCGAATCCCACGGCGCGCGCATCGAGACTCGCGCCGAAGTGATCGACCTCCTGCGCGACGGCGACGACATCTACGGCGTCGAGGTCCGACACGGGTCGGGCCCCGGAACGCGGACGAGCGAGGCGACCGGAACCACCGAGGAGATCACCGCCGAGTACGTGGTCAACGCGACCGGCGCGTGGGCCGGCCGGATCGGGGCGATGGCCGACCTCGAGATCGAGGTCCGGCCCTCCAAAGGCGTGATGACGATCATGAACGTCCGACAGGTCGACACGGTCATCAACCGCTGCCGGCCGAAGGGGGACGCGGACATCGTCGTCCCCCACGAGACGACGGCGATCCTCGGGACGACCGACGAGGAGGTCTCGGATCCGGACGACTACCCCGAAGAGCAGTGGGAAGTGGACCAGATGATCGACACCCTCTCGGAACTCGTCCCGATCCTCGCGGAGGCCAGAACCATCCGCTCGTTCTGGGGCGTGCGCCCGCTGTACGAGCCGCCCGGAACCGGTACCACGGACCCGACCGACATCACGCGGGATTTCTTTCTGCTCGATCACGCCGACCGCGACGGCGTCTCGGGGATGTCGAGTATCGTCGGCGGCAAGTTCACCACCTACCGGGCGATGGCCGAGGAGATCTCGGATCACGTCTGCGAGGCGCTCGGCGTCTCCACGTCCTGTACGACGGCCGACGAACCCCTGCCGGGCAGCGAGAACCTCGCGGTCCTCGAGCGGGGGATGGACGACTTCGGCCTGCGGTCGCCGATCGCCCGCCGGAGCACGCAACGGCTGGGAAGTCGGTCGCGGGAGGTCCTCGAAACCGACGAGCCGAACCCGGTGGTCTGCGAGTGCGAAGGCGTCACGCGCGCGGAGATCCAGGACGCGGTTTCACAGACGGGGGCGGATCTCAACGCGGTTCGCATCCGCACGCGGGCCTCGATGGGCAACTGCCAGGGCGGATTCTGCTGTGGACCGATGGCCAACGAACTTCATCCCACCTCCGACGAGGAGACGGTCCACGACGCGCTCGACGAGCTGTTTCAGGAACGCTGGAAGGGACAGCGCCACGCGCTCTGGGGCGAACAGCTCTCGCAGGCGATGCTCACCTACGCGCTTCACGCGACAACGATGAACCGGGATCGCGATCCGGCGAACGCGACGGCGGAGATCGATTTCGGCGCCTTCGACGACGGCCGCGCCGAGAGCAATCGGATCGACCCCGCCGGGAGGACTCCCTGAATGGCGATCGAAGACGACGTCCTCGTCATCGGCGGCGGACTCGCCGGCGCCACCGCCGCGCTCGCTGCGGCGGACCAGGGCGGTCGGGTCCGACTGGTGTCAGCCAAACAGAGCACGCTCCGACACGCCAGCGGCCTCATCGACGTGCTGGGATACACGCCGTCGGGAGAGGGTCCGCTCTCGGATCCGTTCGCGGCGATTCCCGATCTTCCGCGGGGTCACCCGTACGAGCGGGTAGGGCCGGACGCGGTCCACGAGGCCCTCGATTTCTTCGATGCGATCGCTGGCGACGCCTACGCGGGAGCGGGGACGGAGTCGAACGCGCTGGTGATGACGTTCGGCGGCACCGTCAAGCCGACCGCGAGGTACCCGACCGCGACCGCGGCCGGACTCGCGAGCGACGACCGCGACGCGCTTCTCGTCGGCTTCGAGACGCTGCCGGATTTCGACGCCCCGCTTTCGGCGGCCCACCTCGAGTCCGCCGGCGTCCCCTTCGCGGTCCGGGGGGTCACCGTCCGGTTCCCCGGCCTCGCCCGCGACGACGCGAAGCTCACGCGGTACGCACACCTGCTCGACCGCGACGAACGGGTGAGCGCGGCGGGCGGGTCAGGCGCGCGCGAGGCGCTGGCCGCGACGGTCGAACCGCACGTCGCGGGCGCGTCTCGCGTCGGTTTCCCGGCGGTCCTCGGCGACGAACGCGCGGACGAGGTGAGAGCCGACCTCGCGGACCGACTCGGCGCCGAGGTCTTCGAGGTCCCGATGGGGCCCCCGAGCCTGCCCGGAGTGCGACTCGAGGAACTGCTCTACGACGCGCTCTCCGACGCCGGCGTCCGGGTGACGACCGGCGTGCCGGTGGTCGACTACGAACCCGACGCCGAGGGAGCCGGACGGATCGATCGCGTCGTCGTCGATCGCAACGGAACCGACGTTCCCCACCGCGCCGACCAGTACGTACTCGCGACGGGCGGACTGGTCGGCAAGGGCGTCCGGTCGGATCGCGAACGGGTGTTCGAACCGATCTTCGATTGCCACGTCCCGCACCCGGCGGACCGCTACGACTGGTTCGTCGACGACGCCTTCGGCGACCAGCCGTACGCGAAGTTCGGCCTGCCGGTCGATCGCGACCTCCGCCCGCTCGACGCGACCGGCGACCCGGAATTTGCGAACCTGCGCGCGGCGGGTGCGATCGTGGGCGGCTACGACTTCGCGGCCGAGAAATCCGGGGCCGGCGTCTCGCTCGCGACGGGCTCCGTCGCCGGTCGCGGCGCCGGCGCGGAGGTGAACGACCGATGAGCGACTCGAGCGACGGAACGCGACTGAACCAGGTGATACGATGAGTGACGCAGAACGGCCGACAGAGGGCGGTACAGGCGACGATTTCGAACCGATTCAGGTCTTTCCGGAGGCCGAGGAGATGGACCTCCGCCCGGGCGCGGACAACTGCTACAAGTGCTCGACCTGCGACACCAACTGCCCCGTCGCCGAGGTCGACGACGAGTTCCCGGGACCGAAGTTCCAGGGGCCAGAGCAGTGGCGGCTCAAACGCCAGGACGACCACGACGTCGACGACTCGGTGATGAAGTGCTCGAACTGCATGCGCTGCGATAGCGCCTGTCCGTCCGACGTCCCGCTCTCGCAGATGCACAACACCGCCCGCGGGGAGTACGTCGACGAACGGATGGACACGTTCTCCAGGGAGTACGTTCGAAACCGCATCCTGGCGAACTACCGGCGACTCGCGCCGCTCGGCTCGATGTTCCCCCGGACGACGAACTTCGTGATGGGCCTGTCCGCGACGCAGTGGCTCGGCGAAAAACTGCTCGGGATCACGAGCGAGCGGGAGTTCCCCTCGTTCGCGACCGAGACGTTCCGCGAGTGGTGGGACAAGCGAGGTGGCGCCGCCGCCTCGAGAAAACGAGCGCAGGAGGCGCGAGAAAGGCGAGGTGGCGACGCCACCTCGAAACTGCGAGCGGAGGACCCGCGAGCACGGCGGGACCAGGATTCGAGCGCATCCCGCGGTGGCACATCGGACCGAACCGAACCGAAGCGGATCGCCTACTTCCACGGCTGCTACTCGAACTACAACACGCCCGAGGTGGCGAAGTCGCTGGTCCGGGTCTACGAACACTTCGGCTACGAGATCGTGGTTCCCGACCAGCACTGTTCGGGAACCCCGATGTTCGCGAACGGGATGATAGACGACGCCCGGCGCTCGGCCGAGACCAACGTCCGCGAACTCGCCGCGGCGCTCGAGGACGGCGCGGACATCGTCGCCTCCTGTAGTTCGTGTTCGATGTCGCTCCGCCAGGAGTATCCGGAACTGTTCGACCTCGCGGGAATCGAGGACGTCGCCGCGAACACCTGGGACGCCGTCGAGTACCTCCGGGTCCACGAGGACCTGGAGGCCGAACTCGAGGGGTCGACCGTCGAGGACGATCTGTCCTTTGCCTACCACGCGCCCTGTCACGCCAGGAATCAGGGTCTCGACGGTCAGACGATCGAACTGCTCTCGCGCATCGACGGCGTCGAGGCCCACGACGTCGGCGACTCCTGTTCGGGGATTTCCGGCACGTATGGCTGGAAGGCCG
Source organism: Natrinema caseinilyticum (assembly GCF_024227435.1). Taxonomy (GTDB): domain Archaea; phylum Halobacteriota; class Halobacteria; order Halobacteriales; family Natrialbaceae; genus Natrinema; species Natrinema caseinilyticum. The sequence goes on along the minus strand of NZ_CP100445.1, from coordinate 1,127,686 downwards.
AGAATTACGACACATCCATGAAAATCGGCGCGGAAATGTTCGAGCACATGGCCGACGCGAACGCCGACACCGGACTCACGGAGTGTCCGACCTGCTCGATGCAGATGGAACACGGAACCGGCTACGAGATAACGCACACCCTCGAGGTTCTCGACGCGGCGCTCGTCGGGACGGAAACGGAGGGTCGCACGCAGTAATGGACCTCGGGGAGCGCATCGCTCGACGGCGGTCCGCCCGGCAGAACGGACGCGTCATCGTCGACCGGGACTACCTCAGCCCGGTCGTCCATCGGCCGGAACCGGTCGGACGCGGCCCCGTCCTCGAGCAGTTACTGGACGCGCTCGAACCCGTCTTCGACGGCGAGTTGCCCCCGCCAGTCGCCGTCGTTGGCCCGCCCGGGTCGGGGACGTCCGCCATCGTGACCGCGCTGTTCGACGCGTTGAACGACCAGTTCGGCGGCTCGAACCGGGCGATCGGCACGACGACGCGCGCCGGAAGCGCCGACCCGGTGACGTGGTTCGTCGTCGTCGACGGCCGGCAGGTCGAGAGCCCGTTCGCCTTCTACCGGGCCGTTCTCGACGGGATCTCGAGCGATCGAATCCCCGAAAGCGGTGTCGGCACCGAGGAACTCCGCGAGCGCCTGTGTGATAGGCTCGCCCGCCCGGACCGGCGCGCGGTCGTCGCGATCGACCACCACGACGAACCCGAGACGCTCGGTGCTGATCGCATCCGGGAGTTGCTCGAGCCGGTCGCCGACAGCGTCGCCACCGTCACCGTCGGGCAACGCGAACCGGCCGATCAGCAGGGGCCGACCGTCACCGTTCCGGCCTACCGCGACCACGAACTCGTCGACGTGATCACAGACCGCGCGTCGAACGGACTCGCGGCCGGCGCGCTCGATCACGGCGACGTCAGGGACCTCGCCGCGTGGGCCGACGGAAACGCCCACGACGCGCTCGCGGCGCTGTTCGGAGCCGCGATCCTCGCGACCGAGGACGGCGCGGATCGGATCGAACCCGTCCACCTCGAGGCGGCCCGGGCCGACGTCCCCGCCGACGGCGTCCACGTCGGACGGCCGCTCGCGTTGCCCGAGACTCGCCAGCGGGTGCTGGTCACGCTCAGCGGCATCGACGCCGCGGACCGACCGATTCGCGAGATCGCGGCCGAAATCGCGGATCGATCGTCGCTCACCGCCGGGACGGTCAAGCGCTTCCTGTACGAACTCGCGGACGAAGGCATCATCGAGCGGGTACCGCTACCGACGGACGGAACCGGTGGTCGCCAGCCGAGCACGGTCGAACCCCGGTTTCCGACGATCGCGTTCCGATCGCTTACGGCGACGGCTGTCACCGACGGCGATGGGGGAACCTAACCGTTTGATACAATACTTTTTGAGCATGCGCCCGAATGGTTTCGCCACCAGCGGGTGACATATGACGATCGCGTTCACGGAAACAACCGACCCGACCGGGATCGAGGTGTACGATTCGATCGAGCAACGCCGTCTGCAAATCGGAGCGTCCGGGACGGTATCGTTCGATTCCATCGATCCGGAGCAGTTTTGCTTCCCGGTCGACCGAACCTGCCGGCTCGAGACCGACGCCCTCTCGTTCAGTCAGTTGTATTCGGTCACCGTCCACGACGAGACCGGGCGAACGGAAGCGAACTTCGACGCCGGCGAAACGACCCGGCTCGAGGATCGGCCCCAGTTCGTCGGTCTGAGCGGCCCGATCAAACTCTACTGTCGAATCGACGCGGCCGGAACGATCGACATCGGCCTGACGTCGATCCAGATCAGTACCGATCGGGAGACGGCGATCGAACTCGGCGCGCGGTCACCGCACGACCAGCCGGTGGGGACGATAACCACGCCCCCCGATATCGAGTCCGTCATGGAGGCCGTCGCCGCGCTCCCGTCGGCGCTGAAAACGGACACGGCAGAGCGGACGTGGCCGACCCTGCGGGGCCATCCGCCGTTGATCGAACTCGGCGATCGCTTCGACGTTCCGGACGCCGTCGACCTCCCCGACGGCGACATCGCGCTCACCGTTCCGCCGGAGTTCTCGTCGCTCTACCAGGCCGCGCCGCTCGCGTTCTTCCTGGGGGCGACGATCCGTCCGGGGAGCGAGCCGCTGCTCGAGACGCCGCAGTTCGACCACTCGCTCTCGACCGACCGGCCGTTCGAAGACGAGATCGCGACCCTCCTGAAGCGATTCTTCTTGCTCGACTGTCTCACTCGGACGGAGGGAGTCTTCCAGTACGAACTCATCGAACGGACCGCACTGGAAGACGACTTGCCGTTCGATCTCGCGGAGACGTACGACCTGTCGCTCCCTCGGCGCCTCGAACGGTACCTCGAGGTCCCGTTCGAAACGATCGAGCCGTACATCCCGCGATGGCCGCTGACCGCCCACGTTCCGTCGACGCCGGAGAGCGCCACGCTCCTTCCGTTCATCGTCAACGAACTCGGAATCGTCCGCGACACGAGCGGTCGACCGCCGGAAACGCCCCCGCAACCGGCGACCGCGAGTTCGGGTCTGGTCCGCTCGACGTCGACCGTCCGCTCGACGACGGTTCGGTCCACCTCGTCGCTGCAAGACGAGTCGGCGTTCGTCGTCCCGTCGGTGACGGACGAATCCGTCGAACACGCCTGGTTCGGCGACGCCATCCCACAACAGGCCTCGAAGGCGACGCTCGAGGCGTATCAGAACCAGCTCGATCACAGGGAGCCCGAGGAGTCGATCGAGATCTTGCTCGTCTGTAACGACGCCCGCATGATCGGCGAACACGACCTCCTCGACGAAACCTACGGCAACCGAGACCTGTTGCCGTTCGAAATCCACTCCGAGTTCGGCATCGATACGACCCGGCTCGCCACCCTGCTCTCCGACGGCGGCTACGACTTCTTCCACTACATCGGCCACGCGACCGAAGACGGGATCCGCTGTTCCGACGACGACCTCGACGTCCGCACCCTCGAGTCGGTCGACCTCGGCGTCTTCTTTCTCAACGCGTGTCGCTCCTACGAACAGGGGCTCGCACTCACCCGCCGCGGCGCCTTCGGCGGCGTCAGCACGTACGCCGACGTCATCAACGAAAACGCCGTGACGGCCGGCCAGACGATGGCCAGACTGCTCAACCGCGGCTTCCCACTGCGGGGCGCACTCGAGATCGCCCGCACGAACGCGGGGCTCAGCGATCAGTATCTCATCGTCGGCGACGGGTCGACGGATATCGCCCAGACGGACGGCGGTGCCCCCGCGATCATCGAACTCGAGCGAACCGACGACGAAATCGACTTCGCGCTGCGGTCGTATTCGACGAAAGAATTCAAACTCGGTACCGCGACCGAATCGACCCTTCACACGGTGAACGATCGTCATCTCAGCCCGGGGCGGACACCGTCTTCGGAGGTTACCCGGGAGTCGCTCGACGAGTATTTCACGTGGACGGAACTGCCGTTCGTCGTCGACGGCGAATTGCACTGGAACGACGGAATCGGTCCTGTGACGCTTTCCTGAGTGCGTCGCCAGTTCGAGAAATAGCGCTCGTTGCCAAGCCGTTCGGTGACGGTGCGAAAGCTGTCGAGTGTTATGGTCCGATCTGCGACGACGTTCCCGCGACTGCCGTGCCGGCCTGACTGAGCAGGACGAACAGGGTGAACAGGGCGCCGATCATTCGTGGGTGCTTTGCGAGGTAGTCTTGCATGCTGTCTTTCGCGGACATTACACTCCAATGGTTGTCGCCTGTGGTAATAAATTTTTCTAATACTTACCTATATGAATTATTATAAATCAAGGAGAAAGCGGACCGGAGTGCCGGCCGGGGCGCTGATCGGCCGACTCGACGTTACCGACCGGGACCGTCGGACCGGGTGTTGCCGACCGACGGTCCCGCCACGTTGCCGGGTTCCGTCGTGAGACCGACCGATTCGCGCGCGGAATCGTCGGTCGCCGACCGCGAACGGCTACCCGATACCGACGACGATGACCGACCGTGCGTCTCCGGTCATCGCGGTGCGTCTCCGACCCATCATCGGAGATTCTCGTGCGCGCGGGCGAACGCCGGGGACTCCCTCGCTGCGAGTCCTCGTTCGCGTCGGCCTGAACGTACCTCGGGCAATTACTTTAGGTTATTCATCGTTCTCACGATGTATCGTCTCCGGGTTCCGTGTCGTCTGTACCGACCAGCGGCCGTCCCGGATCCGACTCTCGTTCGAACGCTCCGATCGCCGACCGGTCTCACGCGGAGAGACGAAGGGCGATACCGTCGCTTCGATCCCGACCCTCTTTCGGCGGACCGCTTCCCGTCACTCGTGACGGTCTCCCTCTCGCGTCACGCAAGCCCTGCGTGCGCTCGCACGCGGTACGCGAACGTATACCGTGTCATCGGCGAGGGCGAACGGTACTAAATGATGGTAACATGAACAGACGTGTGCGAAAAATCAACTCGCGTTCGAAATCCCCTATCAGGCAGTCCGATTGGTTATTGCGCTCTCGATTTCATGAAGTAAGTCTCAACTCGAAGAAACTGACACTCAGTTATTTATTATCGATTAACATTACCGACCTCGTAGGGGAATATCAGATGGGGAATCACGAGCCGACGCGAGTAACGGCGGAGACGACTGAATCGGTCCCGACGACGGACGACGGTGAGATCGAAGCTCTCATCGAGGACGTCTCTGGCCCTGCACACTCCGATACCGGACTCTACTACATGCGCATTCACTTCGACGGGCCGCGGACGCGACTCCAGGACAAGAAACACCTCGTCGACGAACTCGCTCGGTCCGAGGCGCAAACGAGCGTCGACGTCCGCCTGGATCACGTCCACTCGCGGATGGACACCTTCGCCGCGTACGTCGACGCGCTCGAGGCGTTCATCGACGAGGAAGGGACGGCTCAGCAACTCCTCGCGGAACTGCGGGCAGACCTCGAGTCGGTCCGCGCGGACCTCGAGGCGGCCGCCGAGGAGCGCGACGACCTGGCGCGTCGCGTCGCCGACCTGGAAACGTCGGTCCCGTCCGCGGACGCGGTGGAGTCCAAGTTCTCCGCCCTCGAGCGCGCGCTCGAGACCGAAGCTCGGGAACGCCGCGCGGAGACCGACGACCTCGAGTCCGAACTCGCGCGCGTCGAATCCGAAATCGACGACCAGCAGGAGTGGCGCCGACGCCTCTCGAGCGCGCTGGTCAGTTCCGAGTGCGCCGATTGAGAATCGAACAGGCTCCGGCAATTCGGTCCCGGCGGGAGCCTCCCTGTACTCGTGGTCGAAGCGCGATCGCGGCCGCCGTTCGACTCGAAACCGGTACGAGAAAACGAGAACGGCTATCGACTCAGTTCGCCGGTTCCGCCGCGATCGCTGCGAGCGCGGCCGCGGTCTCGTTTGCCGTCCCGTCGTCCGACGAGTTCGTGTTGCCCGAATCGCTATCGTCGCCGGTCTCGTTCCCGTCCGTTTCGTTGCCGTCCGTCACGTTGTTCGGGGGCGACTCGACTTGCTCGAGGGCGACGTCCACCGACTCACCTTCGACCACTGCGGTCTCGGGGACGGCCGTCTGGCCGCTGTAGTAGGTCGGACTCGCGCCGCCGGTCTCGAGGACGGTGGCGGTGTAGTTACCGGTCGCCTCGACGCCGCTGTCCGTGTAGCCGTCGTCGACGCCGAGTTCGTCGTTCGTCGCGTACGGGACCGTCACCTCGAACGTGCCATCCTCCGCTATGTCCGCTTGCTGTCTGTAGGTGAACTTGCGGCCCGTATTGGTCTCGAGTTCGACCGCGACCACGGCCGTCGCGTTGTCGGTATCAATCTCGTTCGCGCCGTCGACGCCCCCCGTGATCGTCGCACCGTCGACACGCTCGAACGTCTTCACCGACGAGACGACGTGCGAGTCCCACATCGGCGTTCCGAGGCCCTGGTAGACCTGGTTGTCATTGCGCGCCTGCGCGAGTCCGTTCGCAATCGCCGCCGTCTGATTGTCCCAGCCAGACCCACGAAGTTGCAGCGAGTAGTGGGGCTGCACCTGCTGTCTCACGGCCATACTACCGACGATCGCGTACTTATCGTTCTCGTGGACCAACCGGTAGTGTTCCATCCCGGTCGCATCCTCGAGGTACAGGGACGAGATCATCGTGTCGTCGTAGTTCTCGTTCGGTGCCGGGAGCGGTTGCGTCTGGTTCTCTCCGACCTGGAACTGCTCGTTCCCGTAGTAGTGGCTGTAATTTGGTCCGGTCCATCGCGTGATCGGACTGAACTTCTGTGCGGCCATCGCGTTGTCGATCATCACGTACCGCATCTCCTCTTGCTCGTCCGAATCGTTGCCCGATACCGCCTGGCGGAGTTCTTCGGTCGATCGATCGACGACGGGTTCGCCTTCGGCGATTCCCTCGAGGATCAATTCCGCGCGCTCTTCGGACTGGGCGGTCAGATACGCGGAGGACGAACGGGCATTCTGCTGGAACGGATTCGAATGGGGAATCCGCTCGCCTTGCGTCGTTATCAGGTGGCCGTAGTCCCACCACGACATCACGCCGTAGGCGCCCTCGGGATACTCGTAGTTGCCATCACCGGGCGTGTAGGTCCCGTAGTAGTCGAGCTGACCTCCGTTGTCCGCACCGCCATAGGTTCCCGGCGTGGGCGTGTTCTCTTTTAGCCAGTGGTTCGACTCCTCCCACAGCATCGCATCGGACTGCGGGCCGGTCCGTTCCGCTTGCTCCCAGGCGGTCGCCTGGGCCAATGGCGGGAGCAGCGGCGCGAAGAGGAGTAGTACGACGAGGAAGATCACTATCACCTGGTAGGTCTCGACGGACCGAAGGGTTTCGACCCCGCTCTCGAGGTCGAGGCTAAAGAGCTGGACGATTTCGGAGATGAACGCCGCGTTGACGATCGCGACCGCGAGCACGAGGTAGTACATGAACCGCACCTGCGTCGCGGCCATGCTGATCAGGAACAGCGACCAGACGATCACGAGGGTGTGTTCGGCACGGAAGTCTCGGCCCAGGAGGGGACGGATCGCGAGGAACGCGAGGCCGGCGAGCATCGTGTAGAACGCGCTGCCGAATTCGATGAAGACGCGGTTGAAGAAGTCGTCCGGCGGCTGGGCCTCGACGATAGTGAGCGTTCCGGTGCTGGGATTCAGGGGGAGCAAGCGGCTCGTGAGGTTCCCGACAAACGTATTATAGAGTCCGGGGAGGGCGAGCCACATGACGAGTAAGACAGCGACGATGATGCCGGCGATAGCTGCGGGGTAGTAGCGGCGTTCTATGTCCCGGTTGTTCCACTCGCGAGCGAGCCAAGCCATGAATATACAGCCTGCTGCCACAAGGAGGGCAGAAAGCGGTTGAAGGAATCCAAAACTCGTCGTACCTGTACTCCCGGGCTGCTCAATCAGCAGGGTCGTTAGTATCGCCGTGATCCCGAGGCTCACAGAGCCAACGAAGGCAATATGGTCCGGTGAGACTCCTCGGATGTAGTCGAGACAAAGTTGTACCGCAAAGTAAACTCCGAAAATACCGATTAGTAAAACCCCAGCCGGCCAAACCCAAATATACAGCGTGAGGGCAAGCCCGGCGAGTGCGCTGTAGATGGCCGGTGTACGGAGGGCATCCCAGTCGCGATCAGAGACCAGTTCGTAGATCGGCTTCTCGCGTTCGCCGACCGTGACGGCAACCATCATCGCGACGACGGCGATGGCCATAAACAACACTTCGCCAGTGTGGTGGTCGAGCTGGCCCACAGTTGACCGTGCGAGGAACTGCCCCTTCGCGAGCGCGAGGACGATGACGGAGACGAGTCCGCCGAGCGTGCCGCCGAGACGGCGACCCGCGTAGAAGACGGGAACCGCGACGAGCGCAGCCATGACCGGAATGGAGAGCAGCGAGATCGTGTACAGGGTTTGCTGTGATGGATCGCCGAGGCCGACGATCATCGCCACTGTGACGATGAGCTGGTCGTACAGCGTTCCGAACTGGCCGACGTAGTTGCCGGTCGGGAATCCCGTCCAGACCTCGTAGGGCATCGTGTGCGGATAATTCTCCGCCGTCCAGTTGATCGTCCGCCAGTGGTACCACGAGTCGACGCCCGCGAGCGCGGGCGCGCCGTCGTCGGTGACGAACCGGTCGTACGACTGGGTGCGTACCCAGATCATAAACAGCACCACGACTCCGAGTACGGGGAGGTGATACCAGTCCCGCCACGACTCGAGGACGGATGTCGCGGTTCCCTCCTCGACGTGTTCGGTATCTGTACTCATTAGCAAGTACCAACTCCAAGCGAAGAATAAGCCTTGTCATCTATTCGTGGTTCTCTCGTGCTCTGAAGGACGAGAAAAAGCCGGGTACGTCCGATAATGGATACCGTCGGGGTTTTTGTGTCGCTATGCGAAGGACCCTCCATGCGAAAACTCGTTCGGCGTCTCTTCGGTGCCATAGTGGCGCTCTTGTCTTTCACAGGACTCCCCTATGCAGTCTACCTACTCCTTGTTAAAGTATGGAACCCGCACGGATCGCCCGCCGATAAGCGTCCTGCTGAACCGGAGGTGAGCATCGTCTTGCCAACGTATAACGAGGAACGGATTATCGAGAACAAACTCCGCGATATTCTTTCACTCGACTATCCGATGGAGAAGGTTGAGGTAGTGATCGTCGATTCTAGCGATGACGAGACGCGCGAAATCATCCGAAATTTCTTCGCGGATCGTCAACATCCCGAACTGACCTTACTCGAAGAGGACGAACGCCGTGGACTCGCCCCTGCATTAAATGATGCATACGCTGCTGCCGAGAACGAGATGGTTGTAAAAACCGACTGTGACTCGGAAGTAGCCGCTGATGCTCTCCGTGAGGCCGCTGCGAACCTCGCCGATCCTGATATTGGTGCGGTGACAGGCCGGAACGTCGATGTTCTTGGGGGAAGCAATGTCGAAGAAGGATACCGGAACGTACAGGCGACGATCCAGACCCTCGAGTCTCATTTAGATTCCACGTTCATCTTTCATGGGCCATTTTCGGCGTTCGAGAACGACGAAATCGTTCAGATTGATCCAAACTCGATCGCCGACGATACTGAACTCGCGCTGAAGATCCGAAAGAATGGTAAGCGCGTCGTGTTTGATCCGGATGTACGATACAAGGAAGCGTCACACTCTGCATTCGGTAAGCGTCGTACACAGAAGGACCGCCGTGCGATGGGACTAATTCGGTTACTGCTTCAACAGCAAGATATGTTGGGGAATTACGGCCTGTACGGTGGTGTCGTACTGCCGTTTAACTGGTGGTTCATGCTTATCTCGCCGTTGCTTTTAGCCTCGGCTATTGGTCTACTGACTCTTCTCGGCATGCTCGTTGCAGGGCCACTCGGCCTGACTGTGCCGGCGGTGGTTGGAGTGTTTACGCTGTTAGGATCGCGAGAACGACTCGGACTCCTACAGTCGGTGTATGCGGTGTTCGACACGCAAGTATCGCTACTCTTTGCGGCGGTGAAGTTGGTACGTGGAGGCGGGTCGGCCGTGTGGGACATAGACGAGGAACTGCGAGACGTGTACGAGCAATAATCCAGTGAAAGACCAATGAAAAGAAAGGCGGCACTCCATTCAGACTTCCTCAAACGACAGCTCCAGAAAGACCGCGGCGGGCTGGGCCTCGTTCGTCCGCAGCCGAGTATCACAGCACACTCAGAGAATATGGGAACTATCGGAGGCCAGTCCTGCCATTCAACTGGTGAATCAGGTTACTCTCACCGTGGTTTGTCACGCTCGGCGTGCTGGCCGTGATTATGGCCGGAGCGGCTATCACCAGTCTCGCTGGACTCGATATCCCGGTATCACTCGCCGAGTTTGTCTGGTTAGGCCGAAACGATCTAATCGGCCTCCGGCAAGCGCACTACCCGGTTTTTGACTCGGCGGTGGCGCCCCTTCACGCCATGACCGAACGCCTTCGTGGCGAGGGCCACGGCACATGGGAGGCTACCAAGGAGTTATGGAGGACCGTTGCGTGACAGCCGACGAGCGAATTGCGGTCATCCATGATGGGTGCAAGGAGACGCCCGGTGGGGCCGCCAAGGTGAGCGTCGAACTCGCGCAGGTGCTCGACGCCGATCTATACGTCGGCCGCACGGGGTGTCGGGACTGGTACGCCGAGCACGCGCCACGTGAAGTAACCGTCTATTCGCCGCGCTCGAACCGACTCCCCGCACTCCTACGGGACGCCAACGTCGCGTACCAAACCGGGAAGCTCCACCTGCCAGCGTACGATACAGTCGTTACTAGCGGCGTCCCCGCGAAGTTCTATCAGCCCGAATCGTTCCAACGTCACGTCCACTACACCCACCACCCGCCACTGTGGTACGCTCAGTGGCTCGGACGAGACTCGCTGAACGGAATTCGGGGCAATCTCCGATACGCCACGCGAAAATTCGGAATGTACGTCGATTGGCTGGAGATGCAACGAGTCGAGACTGTACTGGCGAACAGTGAGACTACCCGGTCCCGGATTTGCCGCCACTATCGCCGGGACGCCACCGTGGTCAATCCACCAATTGCGTACTCTGACGACCCGGTCCTGTCGAGCGACGAGCGTGATGACTACTTTCTCTATGCAGGCCGACTCGGAGAGCGCAAACGTCTGGAAACGCTTATCGAGGCACTCGCACAGACCGACCAACGGCTGGTCGTCGCTGGCGATGGGCCGCTCCGGAGCAATCTGACCTCACTGGCCAATGCTCGTGGTGCCGACGTGGAGTTCCGCGGATTCGTCGACGAGGACGTACTGGAGGATCTTATGCGCTGTGCACAATGCGGCGTGTTTGTCCCCGAGGAAGAGGACTTCGGGATGGCCATCGCGGAACTGCTCTGCTGGGGTACCCCACTCATCGTCGCCGACGAGCCGAACCCTACGTGCATGGTCGGCAACACCGATGGAGTTCGAGTCGACCCAACAACGGACGCAATCGCTCAAGCGGTCGCAACGTTCGATAGAGCAGATTACGATTACACCGACATCGCCGAGCGAGCGCGCGACCGATACGGCCGGGAGCGCTTCTCCGACGAAGTACGCCGAGTTCTCTTCGATGACGGTTGCGACCCGAACGAATGGCCAAACGAATGATTTACCACCGTCACACGGAACGGATGCATACGAATTCCCGTCTCCTTCCCACTCGGAGGTCAGAATGAACGACTCGAATATCATTATCCTGTCCGGAGACAGCTTACGATACGACCGTGCGATGGACGACAACGTGATGCCCTATCTCGCCTCGACCGCCGAAACAGCCACAAACTTCCAGAATGCCGTCTCGAACGCCGGGTTTACACCAGGATCATTTCCTTCCCTGATGGCGTCGCGATACCCGAGTAGCATCGACGGTGTGGGCATCCCCGAGGATGGTGGCGTCACCACGCTCGCCGAGGAACTCTCGCAGGCAGGCTACGACTGCGGCGTCTGGTCGGACAACAAGTTCGTTGGGGCCGATTACAATTACGACCGCGGATACGGAACTGGACAGAGTTACGAGGACAATCTCCGGGACAACGTCCGGAAGTATGTGGACGAGGACGGACTCCTCTTCGAATTACTGGAGAAGGGCTACATGCATGTCTGGCAACGGGTCAAGAACGCGCTCACGGAATCTCACTACTACGCCACGGCCGAAGAGATAAACAAGCGGGCGAAGACGTGGCTCGCCGACAAAGATCCTGAGGAGGACTCAGTCCACCTATGGCTCCACTACATGGACAGCCACCACCCCTACGAACCGCCCGCCGACTGGATGCCCGACGATCTCGAAGTCGTCTCCAACCGGACTGAGGCGAATAACGTCACGCGGAGGGTGTGCCAGGACGATGGTGTGGGCTGTTCTGACGCCGAGGTTCGGGATGCAGTTCGGCTCTATGACGCAGAGTGTCAGTATCTCGATAGCCAGATTGAAGCGTTCGTCGAGAACTTCCTCGAACCGAATGGATGGTTCACCGACGACGACGTACTCGTCGTGACCAGCGATCACGGCGAGATCATCGAAGAATACGATGAGTGGGGCGAGTTCGGCCATGGCAACTTCTTCAACGAGGAATGTACCCGAATTCCGTTGGTGATCGACGCGCCCAGCCTCGATTCGACGACCGTCGATTCGCAGGTTTCGCTCATCGACCTCATGCCGACACTCCTCGACCTCGTGGGCGTCGAAGTCTCGGCCAACGAGTTGGTGATGGGCGAGTCGCTGATCAACGTCGTCGCCGGTGACGAACGCCGCGAGACCATCTTCTACGATGGGACACTTGGATTCCACGGCGCTCGCAGCGAGGATGGCGTAAAGCGTTTCAATACCGAGTACGCCGGCGAGGATACCTACCTCGACACCGAGTTCGAGGCGGCGCTCGACGGTGATTACGACGAGACGCTCGTCAAGGGCGGTCTAGACCATGATAGACTAGGTGCCTTCGTCACGGAGCGACTCGACGAGTGTGCGACCCTCTCGGACGAGAGTACGGCCATCGACCCCGACAGCGTACAGGTCAAACAGCACATGAAGGACCTGGGGTACCTGAAGTAGTCGTCCCGAACGACTACGGTCATGGGGGAGCAAATATATATATATATATCAGTCATTACGAAACCCAGCGCAACGATGACCTTTGCCGAATGGATGTCGGACACGAAACGCCGTATTAGTGAAAACGGAGGAGACGGCGTTAAACGTTCGGTGCATGAACTCTACGTTGGTGCCCTCCGCCGCGTCGATAGATTTCACAACTTCGGAGTCCCGATATACGAACGCGATTGGGACCTGTTGGTGGTTCTTGACGCCTGCCGCGCTGACCTTATGGCCGAGGTTGCGGGCGAGTACGATTTCGTGGATACCGAACGCACGACCTCGCTAGCCGGGGGATCGAAGCGCTGGATGAAGCGCAACTTCGTGGAGAACCCTCACTCCAAGATTCGAAACACGGTGTACGTAACCGGAAACCCGTTCTCCGACGAAATGCTGTCCCACCAGCCATTCCGCAATATGGAGGAGGTCTGGAAGTATGCGTGGGACGAGGAGCTAAACACGGTGCCCGCGAGGGCGGTGACCGACGTGACCGTCCAACAGGCTCGCAAGTACGATCACGACAGTCTCATCGCCCACTACATGCAGCCTCATCACCCATTCGTTCCAACCCCACTCGATTCTGGAATGAACCGCCACGACCTCAAGAATCCCGACCGCCCCGTCTGGGACAAGTTGCGCGACGGTGAGATTGACCCCCAGGCCGCGTGGGACGCCTATCGGGAGAACCTCCAGTACGTACTCGACGATGTGGAACTTCTGCTGGCGAACGTGGACGCCGACCGCGCCATCATCACCGCCGACCATGGCAACGCCTTCGGCGAGTGGGGGATGTGGGGCCACGGCGACATCCCTCTCTCGGCGGTTCGGGACGTGCCATGGTGTGTGACGACTGCGACCGACACCGGTGAACACGACCCGGATATCGTCCCCGAGCGAGACAAGGTCGCAGTGAGTGACAAACTTAGAGACCTCGGTTACCTATAATGTCGCTGCGAGATTGGCTGCGCGAGTCCACGGACGACGTTCGCGAGCGAGGGTGGGATGGCCTCGGGGAGTCGGCCTACCAATTGTACCTCGGCGCGTGGAAGCGGACCGAGTGGGTATACGACTACGGCCAGCACGTCTACGACGAGGAGTGGGACCTGCTGGTGGTTCTCGACGCCTGCCGGTACGACCTCGCCACCGAAGTCGAGGATGAGTACGACTGGCTGAGCGTCGAGTCCAGCTACTCCGTTGGCGGTGCCTCCCGCGAGTGGATTCGGAAGACATTCGGTGACGGCTACCGAGACGAGGTAGCCCGGACGGCGTACGTGACCGGTAACCCCTTCTCGGACAATCTCCTCAGCGGAGCCGAGTTCGCTCTCCTCGACGAGGTGTGGGAGCGTGACTGGGACTACGAGGCGGGGACAATACGGCCGAATACGCTGACGGATCGGGCCATTCACCACCACCGCGAGCGCGACCCCGAACGGATGGTCGTTCACTACATGCAACCCCACCACCCATTCGTCGCTGACCCGCTCGATGGAGGGCCAAGCAAAAACAACCCCGGCGAGCCGGGCAAGAACGTCTGGCAGCGGATTCGGGAGGGTGAGGTGGGTCCAGACGCCGCGTGGGACGCCTACCGGGAGAACCTCCGATACGTCCTTGACGACGTGGAGCGACTGCTCGAAAACGTGGACGCCCCCGAGGTCGTGATTACCTCGGATCATGGGAACCTATTCGGCGAGTGGTTCCTCTACGGCCACGAGAACGGGGTCCTCGCGCCCGCACTCCGACGCGTGCCGTGGTGTCGGACGAGCGCGACCGATACCGGGTCGGTCACCCCCACGTTCGACGAGAGCGAACCGACCAACGCCGACGACGAAAGCGTTCAGAAACGCCTCGCAGAACTCGGGTACCTGTGATGACAGTACACATCTTCGCCCCGCCGAGGTCACACGGCGGTGTCGGCGCGTACACCGACGATTTCCTCGCTCACGTCGACGCGGACGTGCGTAGGATACCGGTCAATCGGGAGTGGTTGAACCCGCTTCGCTACCTCCGGGCGGCCATCGGAGCGAGGCACGCGTCGGCGGCGCACGTCCAGTACGTATACGGGATGTTCGGACCGAAGGGCGCGTTCACGCTGTTCTTCCTGCCGCTGGTCTTTGCGTTCACTCGCGGTCCAACAATCGTGACCGTCCACGAGGTCTGGCAGCGCACGGACGCGGACGAAAGCCGACTCAAGTATGCGTACCTCCGACTCGTCCACGAAACGCTGGTCCGATGTACCGACCAGCTGTTGTTCCTCTCGGCCAATGCCGAGCGTGACTTTCTCGCTAGCGTCACAAGGGCCGACACGCGAATCATGCCTCACGGCGTCAGGACGGAGCGCAGGGACCTCTCCCCGGAAGCCGCCAAGGAGTCGTTCGGCTACGACCCCGACGACACCGTAATAACCCACCACGGATTCCTCGCCCACCGGAAGGGGTGTGATCGGTTCGTCGATCTCGCCGAAGCCATGCCTGACTACGAGTTCCTCCTCGCAGGTGGGAGTCGACGCGAGAACCTCGAAGATCGCCTCCACGAACGCGCGCCAGCTAACCTCCGGATAACGGGCGTCCTTGGCGACAAAAAGTTCGAAGCATCGTTTGCCGCCAGCGATCTCGCAGTACTCCCGTACCGCGACATCAATCAGAGCGGGACGTTTAATCGGTGTGCGACCTACCAGCTCCCTGTGGTCGGCACGCGAATTCCGTACTTCGAGCGGTTGGCGAACGAGTACGGTTGCGTCGCACTCACCGACGCCGACGGCCTCGAGGAGACGGTTCGGGCAATTCTCGAAGACGATGAGCGACGACGGCGACTCGCCGAGCGGATGACCGAGTACAGGAACGAAAACTCGTTTACTGCTGTTGCAGCCGAGATGGAAGCGATGTATGACGCTTAGCGATTGGTATCAGGACACGGTAACGCGCGTGAAACAGGACGGGTTTGTCGGTATCCGAGAGTCGGCGTACCAACTGTACCTCGGTGCGCTCCGCCAGATGGACGGGATGTGCGAGTACGGAACCCCCATCTTCGATCGCGAGTGGGACGTGCTCGTGATACTCGACGCCTGTCGGGCAGACATGATGCGAGACGTCGCCGTCGAGTACGGTCTCGACGGGGAGGCGATCTACTCGAACGCCTCGTACTCGAAGTCGTGGATGGACCGCAACTTCGCTCCGCAGTACGACGACCAGAAGCGCCGTACCGCGTACGTCACGGGGAATCCGTTCTCGTCAGAGACGGTCCAAGACGACGAGTTCGCCGCGCTTCGGGAGGCGTGGCGGTACAGCTGGGATGCCGAGATCGGCACGATCCACCCCCGGCCAATAACCGATCACGCCGTCGAGGTCTGGCGGACGGTCGCGCCCGACAGGATGATCGTCCACTATATGCAACCCCACGGCCCGTTCGTCTCGAAACCGGACCTCGCGGCTGGATTCGACGACGCAGATACGTTCGCCAACCGCGAGGAACGCGGTATCTGGGAGCGGATCCGCCACGGCGACGTGGACAAAGCGACCGCCCAAACGGCCTACCTCGATAACCTGCGGTATGTGCTTGACGAGGTCACTGAGACACTACTGAGGAGTATCGACGCTGACCACGTCGTACTCACCGCCGACCACGCCAACGCACTCGGCGAGTGGGGAATCTGGGGCCACCCTCCGAACATCCCGATTCCAGCGATACGCCGCGTCCCGTGGTACGTCACATCGGCCGCCGATGCCGGAGACTATGACCCAGACCCGCAGATGGGCGAGGTTGAGACGAACGACGAAGCGGTCATCGAACGGCTTAGAAATCTCGGGTACGTCTGATCCGACGTGCCGTGCAGTACCCTTATTGCCAACGGTCACGGGCCAAGCATCTCCAATGCCTCATGGTACTTCGTAGCGATGTGTCCGGACGCATATCCATCGCGACCGACGGCGGCTGTGTCGCCAGTTCGAAGTAAGTCTCGAACGCACGACGGGATTCGAGGGACGAGGACACATTTCACGTATATTTGATATTTAGAGCTACAGAACAAAGTAACTAACCTCCTCGGGGAAGTGCTCCCGGCCGAATAGAAATGTCGGACGACGGCGCGGGCAGTATGAGTCTCGGACTTGAGACATTGAAGGGCGTCTCCGGGAAGATGGTACAGGCAGTACTGGGATTTGTCGGGACAGTCGTCTTCGCGCGCGTCCTCGGCCCAGCAGATCTCGGCGGATTCTACCTGCTTCTCACCCTCGTTCAGGTGACTGACCGCCCGCTGGCGGGAATTGGCGTCGCGGCCAAAAAGCGGTTCTCCGAGGCCGACGCGCGGAAAGGTGAAATCCTCGGCAGTCTCCTGCTCGCGAACTTGCTGGCCATCGGCACCATCACGGTCGGCATCGCGGTCGCGGGTAACTGGCTTGGGGGGTTCACCGGCTTTGACGCCGCAGGACCACTGTTCATGATCCTCTTTACCACGCTAGTGTTCTTCCATCCCTTCCAGCAGCTACTGGTAGCTGACGGTTACCTCGGCCTTGAAACGTGGAACGACACTCTCCGGTCGGTGCTGACACTCGGCCTCCAGCTCGGATTCGTCGCAGCGGGATTTGGCGCGGCCGGGATGGGATATGGGCTGGCGGCTGCGACCTTGCTCACAGTTCCGGTCATTCACTACTTCCTCCGGGTTAAGCCGGTTGTCCCCTCGGTGGAGACGCTCGGATCGCTGTGGGAGTACGCCCGATATAGCATCGTCGCCCGATTTATCGGGAAGACGTTCAAACGACTTGATCTCCTCGTTCTGGGGTGGCTTACGACGACTACTGCAGTCGGCTACTACGAAGCAGCGTTCAAGCTCACCGTTCCGGCTATGTTCGTCTCGTACGTCGCGGGATCGGGGCTGATGGCCAAGGTGAGCAACCTCGAAAGCCGTGGCGAGGCGGTCGCGACGGATATCACTAACACCGTCTCGTTCGCCAGCATCCTCGCGGTACCGATGTTCTTCGGCGCGCTCGCGCTCTCCGAGGGACTCATTGTCACAGCGTTTGGCGCGGAGTACCGACCAGGTGCAATTCTGCTAGTCGGCCTCGCGTTGTATCAGCTCCTCGCCACCCAGTCGAACCCATACCGACAGGGACTCGACGGACTCGACCTCCCGAAACTTGGGATGATGATCGATCTAACCACACTGGCGCTCAACCTCGTAGTCGGAGTCGCACTAACGCTTCAATACGGTCCTATTGGCGTCGTCATCGCTACGGTACTTGCCGAGTCTACGCGATACGTCCTCTGTGCGCTCTCGCTGAACCGCCGAGTTCCGGAGGTGTCGCTGTTCCCGCGGCTCCTCTTCGAACAGGTGTTCGCCGGGGCCGC
The DNA here is from genome assembly GCF_024227435.1 of Natrinema caseinilyticum. Taxonomy (GTDB): domain Archaea; phylum Halobacteriota; class Halobacteria; order Halobacteriales; family Natrialbaceae; genus Natrinema; species Natrinema caseinilyticum. Next base: position 1,109,767 of record NZ_CP100445.1, on the reverse strand, counting down.
GATGTTCGCCGTCGTCACGCTCGTACGCATGAACGTGCAGGTGGACTCGTGGTTCGTACTCGGGTCGCTCGTTGCGGTGGGCGCAGCCACGTATGGAGTCGTCCTCCTCGTACTAAGCGATCAGTTGCGGCTCACTCTCAGTTCGGTGCTCTCGGAGGCAACGTGACCCTGCAGGTGTCTCGCTGTTCGAATTTTCACGTCGTATCGAAGGCGGTCTACGAAACACCCCGTGTACTAGACTCGGGGGATCACCGGTAGCATTCGCAGCAGGCACGCTCAATTATGGAGGAAAATTCACACACGATCTGAACGGGCAAGTAGCTCGCTGAGGAAAAATAATTTCTTGAAGAAATTATTTTTCCTCAATATCGTAGTCCGAGGTATGCCGAACGAGACGGACGCAGACATCAACGAGCACGTTAAATCGGAGTGGAAAGCAGAGACGACTCCGTTCGAACGCGTCTATGAGATCGTCGAACAGACTCACGATGGTCAGTCCGCAGCCGAGATCGCCGAGCGAGCGCTCGTCAGTGAGCCCACTGCTCGGCGGCACTGCAACACACTCGTGAAGACGGGGTTCGCCGAAACCAAGCAGAATGGACGGACGACGGTCTACAAACGAAATTCCGATCGCGAACTTCGAAGGGAAACGACGCGTGAGGACCTCCTCGACGGAATCAAACGAATGAAACGGGAGATTCGCAGTTTCGAAGACAAATACGACGTCCTCTCCCCCGAGGAGCTCACGCGCGAACTCGATGCCGATGATGCCCAGGGGTGGGAGGACCTCTCTACGTGGAAGACGACGCGCCTGAACTTGGCCGTCGCACAGGCTGCACTGGCCTATGGTGAAGCGAGCCAGCAACTCGCGGCACGACGAGGACGGACCGGGCCGGCGAATTCGGGCCAATCTATCTTCCGGCACTCGAGCGGATTCGCACCCTCTGGCTCGAGTTGGAACCAGTGACTGAGAAACCGTCTTACGACGACGTCGTCTCTCAGACTGAACTCCGTATCGACCTCTCCGACGGAATTGGTGATGCAGATACTGCCCGGTTCGACGTCCAGTGGAGTGAACTGGACGCGTATTCGTTTCACTACGTCGACAGCAACGACGTGAACTGGCGGTTCGATCGGCATCCGAATCCCACTCGCCGGAGAAACAGTTCCACCCACCGTCTGATGCGACGACTGCTGCCGAACCGTCCTGCATCACCGTCGAAGAGGTATCACTCGTGACGCGCACGGTGCACGCGAGGTGGCGTACGGCATACGAAAACGACAACTCCGGGCGACTGAACCAATTCTCAAATCCGTCATAAAATGGGCTGAACTGTCGTCGGTTTTCTCGTCTGTGACGCTGAAGTGTTTGATCGTCCGGTCGGTGATGCTCAAAAAAGGGATGTACCGCAGTAAAATCCTACAGTGTTACAGCGAGAGCGTCTCGGTGCGTGACCCCGAGGGTGAATCGCGTAATATTTTGTGTTCCGTTCCATCGTCCCGAATCATACAGGTGTGTGGGTTACCGATCGGACTTCGTCGCACCTGTGCATAGGTGCGGAGGAATGTGGCTCTCTCACTAGTCACGTCTTCGGCGTGGTACGACGGACGTGATCGGGTCGTGGTGGAGCGGCCGCCCCTCACGGACACACCCGGTTTTCGGGTGGTACTTCCAGACGACCCACTCGGGACGTCCGGGGGAACTGCATTCGCTTGCGGCCATCTGGCCCGTTTTTAGGCCTGCCGCCAACACAGCGAAGCGATGGGAGGAAGCCCCGTGGTACCTTACGAGTTATTGATCTCGGTGATTTTCACCGCTTCAATACTGAAACCGTACGTTTCGTCGTTGGCAGAGTATTGCCACCCCGTGAGCGTAAAGTCTGCCGTTTCCCCCGGTTCGAGATCGACCGTTTTCTCGTGATATTCACCATCCGGCCCTGTAACAGAGAGACGATACTTCTCAGTGATGTTTTTCACTGTTGCAGACTTGCGGCTCATCTCGGCATCGTATACCGGAGCGTACTCGTTTGACTCTTCAAAGCTGATCGAGTGATCCGTGATCTCGAGTTTTCCTTCGAGTTCGGGGTCCAGATCGAAGTCGGGTTTCAGATCATCGGCGTGCACGAATGCGTCAAAACGCACAAGCTCGGCCCCATATTTCGGTGCTCCCTCATAGCCGTCGAAACTAGTCGAGTACACTCGGCTCTCATTTTCTTCGAGCTGGGCGTACTGTTCACGAAAACCGAGTCTTCCCGTAATGTACTCACTGGTGTCGGAATGGAGCTCCACCTCACTACCGAAGGAGAGATGGTACTTATCAGCACTCGTCTTCTTGAGTTCGACTCGAACTTCACATCCGTCTTGGTCCGGATTACGTCGGACTAGCGCATGATCTCGAACTACTAAGTGCTCTTTAGCGTTCTCGGGGAGAACCACTTCTCCCGCTGCATCGATCTCCTCGTGGTACTCGTTGATCAGGTCGTTTTCTTCGATCTCGTGGTCCGACGTCCCGATCCGAACCAGATAACGCTCAACATCATTCGTACAGGATCCCTCGATCTTCTTGGTATCGACTTTACCTGGCTCGAGGGCAGTGAACCCGAGATCGAGATCATCACTGTTCACGGTGGCACTGATGACGTGATCCTGAGTGACGTTTCTGGCACGGATAGTGATTCGGCATTGACCACTCCCAGGTTCGCCCACCCAACTGAACTCGTGACTGACTTCGAGCTTGTCCTCGAGATTGGGATGGATTTCGACGTCAGCCTTCACCGCGTCGGCGAAGAGGACGACGCTAAAATTCACAATTTCGAACGTGTACTGATCGGCTCCCTCGCAGTCGTCGAAACTAATCGAATAGATTCGGCTCTCCCCCTGTTCGAGATTATCCCCACCTACACTCGGGCCAGAGCGCTCTCCGATCGTCTCACCGTCGTCAGAATAGAGAGTCACCTCGGTCTCAAATGAGACGTGGTACTTGTCGTCGCTGCTCACTCGCTCGAGTTCCACGTGAAACTCACACCCAGTTCCGTTCGAATCGAGTTCGTGATTGAGAACGTCTAGATGCTCTTTAGCTTCCTCGGGAAGGATTATGTCGGGCCGTTCTTTCAGCTTATTGTCCTCATCGTCTTCGGCGTCCGTTCGCTCTTCTTCCTGGGTGTCATTCGCTTTTCTCTCATTATCCTGGTCGGTATCGTTCCCCTGATTATCGAGAGTGTCGTCATTCTCGTTTTCGGCGGCGGTCTCGCGCTCGGAACAGCCAGCGAACGCAGCAGAGAAAGCAAGTCCCGTCCCCGCTAATATCGTTCGTCTATCCATACCAAAAATAGATCACGAAGACTGATAATTATATCGGGTAACTGGTTTCACCGCAATATTGTTTCGTGTTTGACTCTGGTATCCTCAACCGACGCTTCCATCGAAATGGCTGTTTTCGCTGATTACTCGAGCGGTTCGCCGGCGAACGCCGCGGACGACTCGGGATCGGCATACTGCACCAGATTTACCGGGGGAACGACTCTACCCTGGCTTCTGACCATCGCACCAACCGACTCATACACCGCTTCGAAACGTCACCCATGGCTCGTTCGACCAGATTGGGCGTCCATAGACGGTACTTCCCAACCGGTATGAGAACTGGAACTAAAGCGGTGATCTAATGAGGAAGATGTCTGGTTGAGTGAATGTGTTCAAGATCCCTCGCCCGGACGATGTTCTTTCGGGCTCAGACGTGAAGGACGTAGCGGAAGACGTAATCTACCAGCTCCCCTTGCCAGGTATCGAGGGGTGAACCCTCGATCCCGGCGAAATCGGGGCGGTTGTCATTCTTGCAGCCGTCAATTAGACCTCCATCTGGGAGACGTGCAAGGAGCGTATTCTGCGTGATCCCTGCGTCTCGTGGCATATATCGAACATGAAGCGGGTTTCGACTGGATAACAGGGCTATCACTCGTCGTTTGCGTGTTCCCACACCTCGCCGAGATCGACACTCGGCGAGGATCGCAGTTACGACGTCGAAGAAGTCGTCCGGAAATGCTTCGTCGACTGCATCTCCTGTCCGAGCCAGTGGAGGTTGGTGAAAATGGTCTCGCGTGGTACGTGGAACAGTAAGCAGCCCGATAGAGGGTATATCTCGACAGCACAACGTGAGTGTACCCATCCGGAGAATTCGGGAACTGTATCGACTCACGCTGACCAGAATCCACGCTGGCGTTCTTCGATTTCCACGAGCGCCATGGAAAGGACGTCACGCCAGTCTGCCGGATGTGACGCATCTTCGCCCGGCGTGAGCGCATCGGGCCCGGGATGAATGTGATCCCGCGTATTGTGGTCCGACGGGTGTCGATCCCACCGGTGATCGAACGTCTCAGTGTCTTGCTCTTCGTGATAGTGCAGTGTGAAATCGCCGTTTTCGAACCAGACGATCTCTAACTGAGCCGTTCGAATATTGTTCGGATAGAAGCGGTTGTCGTAAACACACACCAGACGATTCGGTGCAAATTCGGAGTGCTCGTCGATTCGAACGAACCGCTCGTCTCTAGAGAGTCGTCCTCTGATGATGTCGAGCCGATCGAAATCGATGGGCGCACCGCTCACACCGTCGTCTTCTCCGCGAGTCATACGGCAGTTCGTTGATCCGCAGCATCGCCTGACTCAGTCGTCAGCGCTCTTTCGAGCAGTGTGATTCGGCGGCGGGCTGTTTTCCACGCGGAAACGTCCTCCCACACCTCCTCTACCGACCGATCCGATGCAGATGCGTGGGCCGTGATAGAGACGGCATCGGGAGATCCGACATCGAACTGATCGGTGAACCCCTCTTCGCGCTCCGTTTCTCTTTTCAGGAGGACAAGGAGCTCGTCTGACGTGTATTCGTCTTTCAGTCGCTGGACGCGACGCCAGTTCAGATACTCCTGATTGCGCTGGTACGTCGCTGGCGATTCGGTAACTAGCGTGACGATCCCCAACTGCTCGAACCACTCGAGGTACTCCCGTGCAGCATCCACGCCGCGGCCCGCGAGGTCGGCAACTTCACTCGCCGTTGCCGGGCTATCTAACCCGAGGGCGGCATCGAAAAAGTCGTCGCGTGTCCGTTCACCGCGAACGACCTCTTCAGCCGACGTCAACGCGTCGAAATCCGGCGGCTCTCCCGGTTCGTCTGCATCTGCCTCGAGCTCGTCCTGCGGTTCGTCCATGAGTGTTTCATCGCCCCAAAGCGGAATAAATCTTTGCAACTACGTATTATTCCCCCATCAGATGCGGCTTGCTGCTGTTTCGGATCACCGACTCGAGGAAATATCACACGTTCTCTGCCCCTTCTTTCATCATATGTGCGCCTGCAGATTCCCTTAACCAGCGATGAATGTCGATTTTCCCGTTTCTCAGTCGGAATAGGGGTGACGTATTTCGCGTCTTCGCCGCGACAAAGATCGGTAATCAGGTACCGTCGCTCACTACTCGATTGTGAGAGAACAGCGCGAAACGAATCGTCGTGAAATAGCAGACTGCCGACCCCCCAGAGACATGCACGGCGTCGTCAATGTCGTTCCACTTGTCAGAAGTCGGATTTATGTGCGAGCCAAACCTAGTAGTCGTGTGACTGGAGCCACACTGTTAGTGCCGATTCGCTATCCACTGAAAGCGTCCAGTGTGCGTACTCTCGATCACGCCATCGCTCGCGCCGATCAGTTCGATGACGCCCAGCTCGTCATCGTTCACGTGAATTTGCTCCACACCGGCAAGGAGGAAATCGATCGAACGCAACTCCGCTGTGCTCTCGACGAAGAAGTAGGACTCCCCGACAATACGAACTGCTACGTCCGCGATGCGTACCTGATCGAAAAGGCGATTCTCGGTGAGGCAGACCTGCAGAACGCGGACTACGTCATCATCGGCGAATCGACGCAGTCGCGTTGGCGTCAACTTCTCGCCGCCCGATTCGATATCGGCACCGATCTCGAGTCCGCCCTCTCACACCAGTTGGACGGCGATCTAATCGTCGTATAGATCCGAAAACTCTCGTCTGTATTTCCACCGCATTTCGCTATTGGATCGGTCCATACCGTGACTGGATAAGTCGAGAACTTTTGAGGCCGGTCGGACCACCTCGTCGTCGGTGAACATAGCGGGTTCCAGGTCGTCCCTGCCTTTTCTCGATCCCATTCAGTACGCAGCGAGCCTGCTGGGCCGCGGCGTGAAGTACCACGGGGGCAAGTGGTTCGATAGGCCAGTGACCGTTCGTCACCGAGCGGATCGAAGCTCCGCGAGGTCAGCGAACCCAACGGTTTCGCCAGATCACGAGCGAGCGTAGCTCTTTCGGGCGATCCCGGGGCACTCTCGCCGTAGGACTGTCGATCGTCATTTGTACGCAGTCTTCCAATCGGAGACAACAGAGGCCCTTTTTCGGGGGAATAGCTCGCCCCGCTTGCGGCTTCCTCCCGCTGCTCGCTCGCACGCTTCGGAGGCCAGTATTAAGCGCGCTTTCGGTCTTCGCTCGCGCTCAGACGCGAAACGGCTGAAAACTGGATGCACGCTCCGGTTGAACCGACGCGCGGTGCTGGTTGGTTCGGTAGTTGGCGCGTCTCGGTCGCGCCCTGACGGCGCTTGCGAAGGTGCAAGCGAGACGCGTGTGAATGCACCGTCACAGAGGAAGAGAGCCACGGCTGGAGAGTCGTGGTGTCGTGAAAAGACGCCGAGTAAGCGCCTTCGAAACCTCGATCTCGATATCAATTGGGAAGCAAGTAGCAAGGTCGTTTCGGTCGATGAACTGGCATAATGGACGATGCTCGATCGTATCAACGGGATGGTCAAACATCGTGTTCCCGGAGCGCGGTCCGTGGTGGGAGTAACCGACAATCCCTCTTTTGCTGTCGCTCAACCATCCATTTTCGAAGTGATCTTCCGTCCGTCGTGGCTGGACTGGCCGAACCACACGAACTGATGAGACGGGGGCATCTCGAGACACTACTTCGAGCGTGTCGTCGTCACGGACGACTCCCCCCGAACCTTGATCCGCTCGTTGGCGTTGTTTGTCTCTTTGAGCCGGACTCCCAAAGCCTTTCCAGGCACCTGACACTGAACAGTTGGACGGGATAGAGTATCGACGTCGCATATTCGTCCCGAAGCAATTTGGTACTCGTTCACACACGATTTACACGACCGGTCACCGACCGGTCGGCAGGGAATAACAGGGCCACGAAAGGCCTGCGTATCCCCACCCTGCCGGAATCGAAATTTACGGGCGCTCGTGTGAAGCACGTTCGGTGAGACCCTGTTGCTGCTGGGGGAAAGCCGTCCTCAGCCACCACAGTCGTCAGGACAGTTGGTACTGGGCGATCTCGTCGGACCCGCAGTGAGGGCAAGAACGTATCCCTTCGTCTACGGAGGTTCCACAGTGCCGGCACTCGTGTACGAGTGCGTCCTCACTCAGAAGCCCCGTAAATCGGGCAATCAGTCCGTACATATTGTGTGATCGGTTTTCTGTCCCTGGGGTAGGGGAAGTGGTGTGTCGGGGGAGTGCGTGATGGACCGAAGCGATCCCACGAGTTGCTCCCTCTCCTACCGATGTAGGACCGGGTTTCGTATATAATCGAGCCAACCGGAGTGAAACTGAAACTGTCGACATCCACACTGTCTGAACGGAGGGGAATTCCCCGGCACGAGGGGCCTGGCCTGCTGATCTGACCGATGTGGTTTCGGCCCCGCTCTGCAAGCGTCGTCTGTGTGGGTTTCGATCTCAGCTCGCGGTGGGCCGCGGCACTCTCGAGGTGTCCCTCTCCAGTGACGAGTCGTCCCGCTCCGGTTTCCACGGAACGCGCTCTCTCGACGGGTCTCCGCGATCGGCGATATCCGAAACTGCGTCGATGTCCGCTCGATACTCTGTGACCCAACGCTCGTTGTCGGGGAAGCGATCCCCGCCGTCGTGGTTTCGGATACTCCGTCGCCGTCGGCGAGGGGGCCGAGCACCGAGCGGGGTACTCAGCCGACGGCCCGATCCTCGTCTTCCCAGTACGGTTCCCGAAGGGCCTTCTTGTCCATCTTCCCGTACGGGGTTTTGGGAATCTCGTCGCGAAACTCGACGGACTTAGGTTTCTTGTAGTCAGCGAGGCGCTCGTCGGCGAACGACAGGATGTCGTCTTCGGTGGGGGAGACGTCGTCGCGGGGGACCGCAATGGCCACGACCGCTTCGCCCCAGTCGTCGTCTGGGACGCCGATCACCGCGACCTCCCTGATACCGTCGTGCTCGTCGAGCGCTTCTTCGACTTCCGTCGAGTAGACGTTCATCCCGCCGGAGATGATGAGGTCGCTCGCCCGATCGAGCAGGTAGACGTAGCCGTCCTCGTCGATCCGACCGATGTCACCCGTTCTGACCCAGCCGTCGACGACCGTCTCGGCGGTCGCGTCGGGCCGCTCGTAGTATTCGGCCATCGCGTACGGCGACCTCGCGAGGATTTCGCCGCTTTCCCCGGTATCGACCCGGTCTTCGGGGTCGCCGGTTTCGGCGTCGACGATGCGCACGTCGGCCATCAGACACGGTTTTCCGGCCGACGAGAGCCGCTCGTCGCGATCGGTTTCGACCGCCCGCCGGTGCTCGTCCTTCCCGAACGTCGTGATGAGGTTCGGCACCTCCGTCTGGCCGTAGAACTGCAAGAACACCGGCCCGAACGCCTCGAGTCCGTCGCGGAGCCGAGCGGGGGTCATCGGGGCCGCGCCGTAGACCAGACTCTCGAGCGAGGACGTGTCCGCGGACTCGAGGTCCGGACGATCCAGGACGCGGTAGATCATCGTCGGGACCATGAAGGTCCAGGTCACCCCGTGGCGTTCGATCAACTCGAGGGCGGCGTCCGGATCGAAGCCGGCCCTGATGATCGCGGTCCCCCCGGTCAGCAGGGCGCTCCAGCAGAACATCCCCGCCGAGTGTGGCAGCGGCGTCATCAACAGGAGCGTATCGTCGCCCGTCACGCCGAGTTCCACGATGTGCGCGTAGACGTTCGTCGTGATCCCGTCGTGGGTGTGGACGACGCCCTTCGGCTTGCCGGTGGTGCCGCCGGTGTAGTAGTGACCGGCGACGTCGTCGACGCCGGGTGACTGGTCGGGCGGGTCGGGCTCGTCCCCGTCGAGGTCCTCGAACGGGACGAACCCCTCCGGCGAGGCGTCCTCGATACCGACGACCGTCTCGAGTGTCGGTAACTCCTCTCGAATCGCCGCGATGGTGTCCGTGAACGTTGGCCCGCAGACGACCGTCTCGGCGCCGGAGTCCGAGAGCATGAACTCGAACTCCTCGGCCGTGAGCATGTCGTTTAGCGGGAGCTTCGCGGCCCCCGCTTTGATCACCGCCAGGTCGGCGACGACGTATTCGAGGCGGTTCGACATCACGAGGGCGACCCGATCGCCGACGTCGACACCGCGTTCGACGAGGCCGCGAGCGACGGCGTTGGCTCGCCGATCCAGTTCTCGGTAGGTGAGCGACCGATCGCCGTCGACGACGGCGGTTCGATCCGCGTACTTCCGGAGGCTGGTCTCGAAGGCGTCCTTCAGGGTCGTCCCGGGTTCGGTCGTCCCCGCGACCGTGATTGGTTCGCTCATTGCACCCTCACTGATTCACCTCTGTCGCGTCCGGCGCCGGTTCTCCCAGCCACTCCTCGTAGAAGGCGTCGACGTCGGGATCGAAGGGCTTCAACACCGGATAGCCGGCCGGGACGGCGTCGACGTCCAGCAGCGTGTAACACTCCGGGCAGAAGAACTCCCGAAGCTGGAACGTCCAGTCGGGGTCGGGCGTCATCCACTCGGGGTAGAGATCCCGCATCTCGTCTTCGCTCTCGCGAACGCGGACCTGACACTCGGTCTTCCAGTTGTCCTCGAGCGGGCCGAACTCGTGGCCGCACTCGGCTTTCACGATCCGGCCGTCGTCCGTACCGACGGCGAAGAGGTGGTCGTTCAGCGGAACGAGGATCGGGTCGTCCCAGTCGACGCGGTCCAGGAGGATCTCGCGGGTCACCTCGAACCGCTGGCCGTCCTTCGGGTCCGGAAGGACGTCGTTTCGCAGTTCTTCCCACTGCAGGTCGCCGTCGATGAGCTTCTCGATCTGGTTGCGATCTGTTTCTACCATCAGTTTACGCCTCCATCAGTTCCGCGTCGAATTCGAACGTCTCGTCTAAGTCCCAGAACTCGCGGAAGAACGCCGCCCAGTCGTCGGACTGGTCGAACACGCCCTCGTACATCCACTTCGACGGGTCGCTGATGTCGCCGTCCTCGAGTCGCTCGCGTTCTTCCTCGTGGAACTCGTCGTAGGATCGGGTCTCCTCCCGGCGTTCCGTTCGCAGTTCCTCGCGGCGCCGGTCGGTCGCTTCCTCGTCGAGCGTGAACTCGCGATTGTCCTCGTCGAACTCGCCGACGACGCCGTACACCTGCTCGACGATATCGGTCGTGTAGATGCCCTCCTCGACGTCCTCGACGACGAGGTCGATCGGTCGCTCCAGCGGGTCGCCGTAGCCGGTGCCACCGCCCATCTGGTAGTGGAGCAGGTCTCCGTTCTCGAACTCTTCGGGGAAGAACATCCCCTTCTGGCTGCGCTTTACGTCGCCCTCGATTTGCTCTTCGAACGACCCCGTCGGCGAGTCACCGATCGGATACGGGTCCTCGTTCTCGAGACGTTCGTCCAGATCGGTATCGTGGGCGCGCAGCGAGTAGTTCAGCGAATTGGGGTAGCCGCCGGCCATCCCCGATGTCGTAAAGCCGACGCCGGGGACGACGTGTTTGTACAGGGAGACGTCCTCGCTGTCGGAAACGGTTCTGATTCCCTCCCAGCCGGTTCCGCCGCGGTACTTGCCGTGCCCGGCGGTGTTGGGTTTCACCTGTCGAGAGAGGTACGGCAGACCCCACTCGATGAGTTCCCACTCCTCGACGTCGCCCATGTCGGACTCGGGATTCCACATCGCGTAGCCGTAGTCGAGTCCGTCGCGGACGGCGGAGGCGCCCAGCCCCTGACAGGAGTGTTCGAACGGCGCCACCGGGAAGTAGTCGTCCATCGGTTCGTACCGGCCGCCGCCCTGTACCGGGTCGCCGGTCTCGGAGTAGCCGCTGACCACCTCTTCGCGGAACCCGCGGGCGAAGAAGGCCCGCGAGACGTTCTTCCAGAAGGCGTTGTACGCCGGCATCAGTGAGCCCCACGACGTGTGGTACGAGAGGCTCGGATCGTCGGGGTTGACGATACTGCCGTCGGGATAGTTCGTATCGACGGCGAAGTACGAGCCGTCGTTGACCTTCCCGTCGTGGAGGATACTCTGCGTGAGCGACACCCAGAGACCGCCCTCCATCGCCCCCTCCGCGCAATTGTACGGATGCGGGCCCGGCGGGCTCGCCCCCTCCATGTCGAGTTCGAGACCGCCCTCCTCGTCGACGGTCACCTCGACCGGCAGGTGGTTCATCATGTCCTGCTTGGCCGAGGGTTTCCAGGCCTCGTCCTCGAACGGAACGGGCATGAAACTGGCGTCGCGGTACGTCCCGGGGAAGAACCGCTCTTTGACGCGCGAGTGGAGGGTCTGTCGGCCCTCCTCGACCGCCTCCCGGGAGAACTGCTTGAACGTGTCGACGCCGACGTCGTTGATCATCGACTCGACCGCGTCCCGGACCATGTGGCAGCCGGCGAGGCGACACTTCTCGTCTAAGTCCCAGTACATCGGCGTCCGAACGGCTCGCTGTGCGCGGTCGCGCCAGTCCTGGTATATCTTGTCGTTCTCGCCGATCTTCTCGCAGGTGGCGTAGAGCCCGTCCTCGTACCGGGTCGTACTGGCCAGTTGGTCGTGGCCGCGGGTCATCCCGCCGATGTCGACCTGGTGGGTGACGCCGTCGACCCACGCGACGAGTTCACCCTCGTGGAATATCGGGACGATCGTGTGGACGTCCGTCGTGTGAACGTTGCCGAGGTCGTTGTCGTTGTTACAGAAGATGTCGCCGGGCTGGATGCTCCGGTCGTGTTCGTAGTCCTGCTCGATCATGTACTTGATCGCCAGCGAACCGGTGTGGACGTGGACGATGATCCCCGTCGAGAGCGCGATGCAGTCGCCCTCCGGCGTGTACACCTGGAAACAGAGCTCGCCGATCTCGCGGACGATCGGCGAGGCGCTGACGTGCAGTGCGGTCTCCCGTGCGGACACCAACGCCCCGCGCAGCTGGGAGTACATCTGTTCGTACTCGAACGGCTGTTCCTCTTTCAGTTCGAGGTCCTCGATACCGTAGTAGCGTTCGGTCTCCTCGCGGAGGCGTTCGCTCTCCGCGAGCATCTCGTGGAGCGTCTGGCCGTCCCACCCGATCGGGGGGTCGACCCGCTCGTACTGGGTCTCTTCGAAATCCGGTTGTTGGTCTGGTTTACTCATTGATCGGTTTGCTGCAGGTGGAAGATGCGGTTTCTGTCGAGCGGTGCCTCGAATCCCGGCGGGACGAGCGTGGTCGTCGCGGGCGCCTCGATGACCGCCGGCGCGTCGACGACGTTGCCGGCCTGTAGCTTCGACATCTCCCACAGGTCGGCGTCGTGCCAGGTTCCGTCCCAGTAAATTTCTCGTTCGCCGCGGCTGGCCGCTTCCGGCGGCGTCTCGCCGACCGGGTCCTCTTCCGGGAGCGTCGGACTCGGCGACGGTGCGATGCCGGTTCCGACGGCCATCGTGACGGTGTATCCCTGTTCGGGGCTCTGGGCGGCGCGCTGGAACACGCGCTCGAACTCCCGCTCGTAGACGTCGATGACGTCGACGACGTCTTCGGCGGTGAGTTCGCCCGACCAGATCTCCCGCGGAATCGTCACCTCGAGATCGTCGAGCATGCCGGTGTACTGCATCCGGACGGCGGGATCGAACTGCATCTCGTCGATCTCGATCCCGTCCCGGTCGAAGGCGTCCTCGGCCTGGTCGCGCAGTTCCTGGAGCGTCTCGGTCAGCGCCGTGGCAACGGCGTCGACGTTGCTCAGGTCCGGTTGAATCAGCAGGTCCATCGAGTGGTCGTACCGGTAGGCGTAGTCGGCCGTCGCACAGCCGAACGCCGAGAACGCGGCCGCCCAGTCCGGAATGAGCACGTCGCGGAACTCGAGGTTCTTCGTGTAGCCGGCCGCGTGCAGCGGCCCGCCGCCGCCGTAGCTGACGAGGTGGTAATTCTCCGGGGAGTAGCCGAGTCCCAGGATCATCGCGTTTAGTTCGTTCGTCATGTTGCGCTCGACGATGTCGAGCACGCCGCGGGCGGTCTCGTAGGGGTCCTGATCGAGCGGCCCGGCGACTCTCTCTTCGATGAACTCCTCGGCCCGATCGACGTTCAGGTCGATGTCCCCGCCGAGGAAGTAGTCCGGATTGAGATAGCCGAGCATCGCGGTACAGTCGGTCACCGTCGGCGTCTCGAGGCCGCTTTCCTCGTTACAGACGCCGACCTGATAGCCCGCGGAGTCCGGCCCGACCTCGAGACGGTTCGACGCCTTGTCGACGCGGACGTAAGACCCCGTTCCCGAGCCGATCGTGTCCATCGCCGTCATCGGGATGTTCACCATGAACTGCGCGAGACTCTGGTCCCAGCGAGTCGGATAGTGTCCCTCGGTGATGAGCCCGACGTCGAAGCTCGTCCCGCCGACGTCCGAACAGACGAGGTTGTCGATGCCGAGTTCGTCGGCGAGGAACTCGGCTCCGAAGATTCCGCCGATCGGGCCGGAGATCATCGTCTCGACGAGCCAGTCGTGATCCGGCGAGATCGTCCCGCCGGAGGACGACAGCACCCGGAACGGCGCGTCGTTGCCCTGTTCCTCGAGCGCCTCTTCGATCCCGTGGAGCTGCTCTCGCGACGGATCGACGGCGTACGCCTCGAGGATCAGGCTGTTCACTCGCGGCAGTTCGCCCCGAACGGGATTCTGTTCGGACGACAGCCAGACCGGGACGTCGACACTCCGTTCGGCCATGACCTCCTCGGCGATTTCCTTGATCCGCCGTTCGTGTCCCGGATTCTGATACGAGTACACGAGCGAGACGCAAATGACGCGAACGCCTCGATCCAGCAGGTCTTCGACCGCTTCACGGGCTTCCTCCTCGTAGAGCGGGACGAGTTCCTGACCCGACATCCCGATCCGACTCCGGACGCCGCGAATGTTCTCGCGCGGAACGATCGGGTCGGGGTGCTCGTGTTCGCGGGCGTGTAGCCGACCGGAGTAGGGGAGGTCGACCCACGATTGGATGCCGCGACCGAACCGGTGGGTATCCTCGAATCCCCTGTTCGTGATGACGCCGATATCCCCCTCGCCTTCCCGCTCGAGCAGGCGATTGAGCATCGCCGTCCCGGAATAGACGGTCCCTCGAAGGGTGTCCGCCGAATCCTCGATCGAGGTGCCCCAGTAGCCGAGTGCGTCGTCGAACGAGGAAATCACACCCTCGGACTCGTCTTCCGGCGTCGTCTGTGCCTTTCCGACCGTGTAGTTTCCCTCGTGGTCGACGACGAACGTGTCGGTCATCGTACCGCCCGTGTCGAGCGACAGCAGTTCAGGATCGTTTTGCTCCTCAGCCGCCATCGTCACTTCCTCTCTTTGCTCGCCCCGTTTCGGGCGAGTTGGCCTCGATTGTCGACAACATGCACGGCCCTGTGCCACGTTGTCACATAACTAGATTAGGACGAAGCGCCGGGATATATATCGGCCTTTTAAGACGACCTGCTCTGCGGAGCCGAACGGGACTTCGCTCAGCCCACCGGAGACGCTCGACGACTGCCGAATGGCTGGTCTCGAGTCGTTTGGAGACGTCCGTTCCGGTCGCCGCTGGCGGGATACGAAGGTACCCCATTCGGCATACGTCTTCCAGAGTCATCACGTGATCGGCGGTCAATTCTGATATCGAATAGGATGGACCTTCAGTACCTTTCGGCCAGCCTTCGTACGATGCTTCGTCGACAGCGAGATCACTCGATTCGCACCTTCGATCGTCGTCTCACCGGAGACTTCGTCATCCACTCGCCGAGAAATTCGAAAGACAACGTCTCGCTGCTCGGCTTCGCGGGCTTCAGTACCAGTTAGAATAATCAACTCATAAATCGTCGCTAAACACGGTGAATCATCCCGACGAGACCTCTATCGAGAAATTGCACGATTCCCTCGACAGTGTGGCGGAAGGAAGCCGACACAACGGCACGTAGCGGCAATTTCGCACGAGAACGGCGGTACGCGGACTGGACTCGCCGAGCGGTACGCCGTTCAGCGACGACGATCTCTAGCCGGCCCGAGCGACTCGACGGTGACAGGTCGCTCGAGCAGGCCGTCACTAATATAATCTATCTGGGAGAAAATGAAAACTATCAAAAAAATAGCAAAGGATTCGAAGGGACTCTCCACGAACCACCGGAGATCGTTGGGATCGATGAACCGGCGTGGACGCCGGCGCTCACCAGCAGTCTCCCGACGAAACTACGATGCTGAGTACTCGATCTCGAGTTGCCGGCGGTTGAACTCTGGAAACCGTGGGTGGGCACGTCTGATTGACGTGGTCACCGAAGACGGCGATCCTTTTTCTCTCGATCCGAAGAGTACGCGACCGCCGAAGACGAAAAATATATAATTTTCGCTTATGTAGCGAGTTCGAAAACAAGTTGATCGGTGTGCTCGATGAAGCGCCCTGTTTCGAGGCGTCGGGCGTCACGGACTTCGTGGCCTGCGCCGACCTCGGCTTCGTGACGTTGCCGGCGTGCTCGCCGGAGCGAAATTCGGGCGAAGAGTGCTGGTGTCGACTCCAAGAAGCACTCGGCAACCGCTTCTTCGAGTCACCGACCTCACAACAGCGATTGAGACGGGTGTCGAACAACTTCTGTGCCACGATGAGTGATTACTTCTGAAGCTTAGTACTCCGTTGACGACGGCGCTCCCTGCGCCTGCATCGACGACAGTCGAGCCGGCGAGCAGGTCGGGTGTTGAGGGATGCCGTCGGGCGCCTACCGCCACGACGATGCCGCCCGTCTTACAGAAGTTCACGGAGAACCCCCCTTCAGGCCGGGGGTGAATCCGACAATACTCTCTACTCCCGCCGTTCGATAGCACACCAGGATATTCACCGCTTGTCCAAACCACTCGACACCGAGCGGAGCTGAAATAGCGGTGGCGTCTAACAGTGACGGCCCGACGCTTGCGACGACGAACTCGGTCCCCGATCCCGGATTTCACAGATCACACGACCCGATACAGAGCTAGTCACCCGTACCGATGACTTTCGACGAGTCGATCGCGAACGGATCTTCGTCAGCTGCGAGTTCGACCGGCTCATACCCGGGAACCTGTTCTTTTTCGATCTCTCTGGGGCCCTTGCGTGATTGGAAAGCGGGCATGACCTCCTGGGCGAACAACTCGAGCGAGTCACGCCACTTCTGCTCCGGCAGCATCCAGTCGTGAGAGTTGACGATGAGCGTTCCAAACCCACCGACCTCCTGGTGGAGGGCGCTGATTTGTTTGATGCACTCGTCGGGTGACCCGACGATCATCGGCAGATTCTCGACTAACCACTCGACGGTGAGATCGTCTCTGGTTTGCTCGGGATCCGTTTTCACGAACTGGAGAAGGCCACCATCACCGAGACCGAGCATGTAATCGTAGTACTCCTCGGCGCCCTCTCGAATCTCTTCGAGCGCTTGCTCTTTGCTGTCCGTCACGTAAACGTCCCGGGCGATCGACCACTCTCGGCGAGCAGCTTGAGGGTCTCGACCGAGGGAAGTGGCGGCTTCGTCTATCGTCTCCCCCATTCTCTTCAGGCCGAGCGCATCGGGATTATCGGGCGCGGAAAGTGGCGAAAACGGCAGAGTGAGCGGCCGATGTCCGCCTTCGATCGCGCCGGAGTACGAGCCGGTCGAGGTGAACCCGGCGACCGCTGTCGGCGGCTCTTCTTGAAGGGGTGGAAGTTGGACGATACGATCCTCGTACTGGAAGAACTCTCCGTCGAAATCCGTCAGTTCGGTGGCATCGGTATACGTTTCGATGACGTCGATCGCTTCCCACATGATGTCCTTTTGGCGCTCCTCATCGACGTTGAACATCGCCATGTCGCGGGGGAGTGCGCCGGCTCCGAAGCCGTAGTTGGCACGGCCGTTCGAAAGCTGATCGAGAAACGCCAGTTTCTCCGCCACGTTGAACGGGTCGTTGATCTCGTAGGTCAGATTGACCGTCGCTGGCCCGAGACGGATCCGTTCAGTTGCCTCGGCGATTCGCGAGAGCATCATCAGCGGATCGGGAACCGTTTCGTGAGCTTTCGTGTGGTGCTCGCCGACCCAGTATTCGTCGAAGCCGAGATCCTCAGCGAGCCGCGCTTCCTGGACGATCTGATCGAAATACAACGTCCAATTCCGCTCCGGTCGTACTTCCGGCATCTGGAAGATGCCGAAGTCGAGTGCTGTGTTCATCGCTCCGTCGCGGCCTTCATCAAAAACGAATAAATAACTACCTCTAGATTGCACACCGTGTTCCGCCGAGAAGGGAGACGTGGCACGGTGCAAATCGACGTGCCGATTCCGATTGGAACGAGCACGTGTTCAAGAGCTACTGCTCGACGCCCGTGCCGCCGGTCACAGGGGGAGAAAGGCGAAGAGTGTCGCCGTCGCTGAGCTTCGTCTCGACACCCTCCAGGGTGGCGATATTCACCTTGTTTTTCGTGAGGACGACGTTGTCGCTGATCGAACCGTAATCTCCGTACAATGGGTCGCGCATACTCGGAAAGTCCGCCGTCAGTTGATCTAGTACGTCTTCGACGGTGGCGTCCGCCGGAAGCGAAAGCGTTATCGATTTCTCGCCGACGGGATCACGAAGGGGTCCAAAGAGGGTGACTTCTACCTCCATATCTAACGGTCTGATGACTAATTACTTTAATACCGAGGTTCCAGCGATCCTCACCGATCGTCGGACCCTTGGACGGTACGCTGTTGGAGTCAGACAGTGAACCGTCCCGGTCGATCGACGGAGAGCAATAGCAGTCGTTGAACGTCAGTGCACACCCCGCTCACGAATTCACGTCCAGCGAGCTTTCGCTGGCCGTTTTACTGCGAGCGGTGAGTAAATCGTTTCAACGACTACTAAAGAACGATAGGCCAGTGGAGGGTATCGATTCTCTCTCATCGTCCCCCTACTTTGATAAACTATCACAGGGTACCACCCCACCATGCTCCACGCAGAAGGCCCGCTCCTCACAGTCGACGTCGGGGCCCGAGAAGTTACTGAAACCCCCATCGACGAGGAACTCGCAACCTTCGTCGGTGGCCGTGGCGTCGCGACGAAACTTGCCCACGAACGCATTCCGTTTGACGCCCCTCCGCTAGGGCCAGAAAACCGGCTGTATCTCGCGACAGGACCGCTACAGATGTCACAGATGAGCTTTACCGGCCGGATGAGCCTAACCGGCCTCTCGCCGCTCACGGACGGCCTTCTCTCGACCAACGCTGGCGGGTACCTCTCGCGAAACTTCGCGGATACAGGCTACAGCGCCGTCGAGTTCGTCGGCGAGAGCGACGATCTCCTGGCGATACACATCCGCGATGATGGCGTCGAGTTCGAGTCCGTTCCAGAGTTGGAGCAGGCGTTGGTTCCCGAAGTAACGGAGTACATGGACGAGAATCACGGACTCGAGAGCGAGAATTTAGTGACGATCGGGCCCGCCGGAGAGAACCGGGTCCGATTCGCATCGGTGATGACGTACGACAGTCGCGCGTTCGGACGGGGGGGACTCGGCGCCGTCTTCGGCGCAAAGAACATCAAGACCGTCTCGTTTCGGGGTGACTCTCGACCTGCGATCGACGTCCCGGACGTCCAGCAAGAGGTCCATCAGGCCGCAGCGACCGCGGACGACATGATGCGCGAACGGGGCACGACGAGCTACACGGAGTTCATCAACGACCAGTTTTCGCTCCCCACTCGGTATTTCAAGGAGCACTCGTTCGACGGCGCCGACGGCATCGGTGGTGAGGCCGTCGCAGAGAAGAAGTACAGGAAGGGCGCCTGTTCGGTCTGTGCGTTCGCATGCAAGCTTCCGACGAGAGACGAGGAGACGGGACTCGAAACGGAAGGACCGGAATTCGAAACGGTGTTCGCGTTCGGAAGCAACGTGATGGTCGACGATATGGTAGCGGTAATGAAGTCGAACGAACTCTGCGACACTCTCGGGCTCGATACCATCAGCGCAGGCGACGCCGTCGCGGCGTATCTCGATTCGGAAGACGAGTTCGGAAACGTCGATCTGATCCACGAACTGACCGAGAAAATCGCCTATCGCGACGGGGTCGGTGATCTCCTCGCGGAGGGCGTCGAGCGGTTCCACGACGAACTCGGTGTCGAGAATTGGACGGTGAAGGGCCTCGAATTCGCTGCGCATGACGGCCGAGTGCTGCACGGGCAGGGTCTGAGCTACGCCGTCGCCAATCGCGGCGCGGACCATATGTACGCTCGTATGCAGGGGCCGGAATACCGTGGTGAAATCGATCCGGAGACGCTCGAGGGAAAACCGGAAGTCCTGATCACCCGTGAGAACGTCGGCGGGTTCCGCGATAGCGCCATCGTTTGTGCGTTTTCGGACGGATATATCGACGAAAACCAGTACGAAGAACTCTTCCAGGCGGATTACAGCGACCTACTCGACGTCGGTTCCCGAGTCGTCGAACTGGAGCGCCACTTCAACAACAAACGTGGAATGGATAGGTCGGACGATCAGCTCCCGTACGACCTCCCCGGCCTCGAGGACGCGATAGCTGAATACTATCGGCTTCGGGGGTGGAACGATGACGGGACCGTCCCCGACGATGCAGTCGGCTCGTACTCCCCGGCCGACGACTGACTGCGCACTGGCCGTCTGTAACCGAAACAATCGGAGCTTTTCGTTCGGACAGCACGCCCCAGAGGGACGACCCAGGACCGAGGGTGTGAGTCAGAGTTACGGTGGGGTGTGCTCGGAGGCCATCGCTCTATTCCGCGCGATCGACTCCCCTGTCAGCGACGGCACACTCCCTCGGTGGAGCTATCAGTTCACATTCGCGTATACACGGAGATGTCCGTAATCTGTTCTTCGTCGCCATCGAACCCGAAGACGTCACAGAATTCACCGTCAACACGGCCTTCAGGGGTCTGGCCGGACACCGTTCCTTCGCAGACGGATTTGGCTGCTCCATGGACCCGACGGGTAACGTCGTGCTCTGAGTGCGTGAAAATACGGCTCTCCTCGATGTATTCGCGGAATTCATCGACATCGGAAACGGTGCCGCCGGGGGACTCGAACTGGATACTGTCCGAAACCGCGGCTTCCATCGCGTCAAAGTTGTCTTCGTCCATAGCCTCGAAGTAGGTATCGATCAGGTGGTTTCGGTTCTCTCTATTCATGGGTCATCGGGATGTCCACACCGCTCGTGTTAACTGTTACCTTGTCCGCCGTAAATTCAGGTTGTGGCACGAGTGGCACAGCCGACGGTATCGCGCGTGAAAGTTGACGTGGCACCAGTCATCGGCCAGGAACGTTCGCGTCCATACCAGTCGCTGTCGGCGGAAAGCCATTGTAGATGTACCATCCGTGGGAACTGATAGGCGGGAACCATAGTACTGGTACCGAAACGCTTTCCGGAATGAGTGTTGACAGCACTCCACATTCGTTACAGACCTATGCTTGTAACATCAAGCGACAAGACACAAAACTCCGCCAGGTAGTATGGGTGTAGTAAATGTAGTGGGTATCATCACAATCGGAAACGATGCTCCCGAAATGCGGACCACTGAGGAGACAGAGGAGTTGCTGAACTGACTCGGAGGAGAGGCGATTTCTCTCGTAGCGTTTCAACGCCAGACTTGGAATGCGGGATAGCACGCTCTCCCCCACCGATGGAGGATGGGAGCAGCGACGGAGAAATAGAGTACTAGTTTCTCGCGGTCACACGTTCAGCACGTGCCTCTCAGAAAGCGCTCTGCGAGTTCTCCTTCTCTGACTGCTCGTTCACGGAGTTCCCAGGAGGTCGTCTCGAAGAGTCGCCAGTAGATTCCGTGGAACGCTGTGTGCTGGGCCGTTGGTGAGATTGATGACAGGGACGCAGAGTTTATTGGAGCAGTAATTATATTTACCACGGTATGGTATGACGTTCCACGGCCCGTGGATGTGAGGCTTTGCGTTGCCATTGCTGGCGGGAACAGGGCCACACTGCTGATCAAAAAACGGGGTAAACAATGTCCGTGGGAAGTTCACTACAGAAAATAGCCAACGTAATCGAATCATTCGAACAGTACGGAACCACCGTCACGAGCGTTGCAACTCGAGAAGCGGAGTTCACACCGGGCGGGAACTTCACGGTAGAGTTTTCCATGACCAAGCAAATACTCGACGGGGACTGCCTCGACGATGATATTGCGTTCTCGGTCGACGAAGCAGCGATAGACGGTGAGAACGGACTACTCCGCCTCGAGGTGACGGCGAAGACTGAACTTACCGATGCTAGCCCTGGCAATGCGAGACATTCGAGGTTGAGGCCGTCTGGGGGAGCGGATACGGAAAGTAGCGGTCCAGAACCGGTGCTGTCCGGCGGCGACGATCAGCCCGATGACGAGGATCCCGAGGTGCTCCGTGAAGTATACGACGCGTGTGAGTCGTTCCGGGAAATGCGCGACGCACTGGGATCAGACGTCACTCCGGAGACGATACGCCGCCGAATGATCAACCACGGCATCCATACTGTTTCGTCGAAGGGAGAAGCACAAGAGGTAGCCAAATCCGCCGCCTCTCTCGACGCGATAGACGGAGAGGCGGCAGACGAAGTCAGAGGAACTACGTCGACCTCCGAGAATGAGCGCCCACATCAGCAATCGGACGATACGCAAGAAAACGTTCTCCCAGACGGTGGCATTGCAGCGGACCTTACGATAGAAGAACTCGTCGAAGTGGTACAGTCCTCGAACACACTTTACGAAGCCCGTCGGAGACTCGAAACAGATCCAGATCGAACGAGACAACTACTGCAGGAACTGGGGCTCCTCGACCTCGTCACAGGGCGGCTCGCGACGGTCAATAATCGGACCGTCACTCGGGAGGAGATCGAAGATCGAATTTGGACGGCGATCGGCCAGTCGGACGAGCCCTAATCGGTTTCGTCCACGACCGTGCGCCGGACGTGTCCCTCCCCCGGTGAGCGAGCCAGCGGACATGGCTGCTGATCGTCACTCTCATTTGTCGTCCCAAACGAACCTCTGGCCGTTTCCGTTAGACATCCCTTCCCGAAAGGAGGGTCCGCCGACCGTAGCTCGAAGTGCCGACAGAGATGGATGTTGTACCGGCTGGCACGACCAGCCAGTCCTCCGCCGTATCGCAACAGATCGGTCAGAGTGATACGGTAGAGCCCACCACAACTCGTATTACCTCCCTCGTAATCTGTCACCCTATGTGTCCGACTGACAGGCTCGATGCGTATCACTTCTACGAGCGCGAATGGGCGGACTACGATCGTCTCCTCGAGGAGTTCGAGTGGGAGGTGCCGGAGACGTTCAACATGGCGACGCACGTGTGCGACCGCTGGGCGGATGAAAGAGGGCGCGTCGCGCTACTCGCCGACGACGGCGATGGTGGGAGCGAAACGTACACGTTCCGGCGGCTCAGAAACGTCGCCAACGCGCTGGCCAACGCCATGCGTACTCGAGGTGTCGAGCGGGGCGACCGGGTCGCCATTAACACGCGCCAACGGCCCGAGACGGTCATCGCGCACGTGGCCTGCTGGAAACTGGGCGCGGTCTCCGTTCCGTTGAGCACGCTGTTCGGCACTGACGCCGTCTCCTACCGTCTGAACGACGCCGACGCAGTCGCCTGTTTCGTCGACGGCGCGAACGTCGAGACGGTCCGAGACGTGGCGCCCGACTCGCCGTCGCTGGAAACCGTCGTCACCGTCGGTGACGTCGACTCCGGGGACGACGAGTTTACGTTCCGGGAACTGATCGACGCTCACTCCCGGGAGTTCGAGACCGTGCGAACCGACGCCGAGGACGACGCCATCATCATTTACACGTCGGGGACGACTGGCGATCCGAAAGGTGTCCGACACGCACACCGAGTCCTCCTCGGAAACCTGCCGCTGGTCGTCACGGGCTTCTGCAACATGGAACTGCGGGACAGCGACGTCTTCTGGACGCCGTCGGAGTGGGCCTGGGTGGCGACGCTGTTCGACGTCGTCTTCCCTGCCATGTTCTATGGCCGCCCGGTCGTCGCCTACACCGCCGACGAAGAGTTCGATCCCGAGACGGCGATGGCGATCATCGAACGCTACGGCGTCACCATCTTCTTCGGACCCCCAACAGCCCTCAGAATGATGGAGCAGATGGACGACCCGGACCGATGGGACGTTTCCAGTATCCGATGTCTTCCCAGTGGCGGTGAGTCGCTCGGCCAGACGATCGTCGAGTGGGCCCACGAGGTATTCGACGGGGCCGCTGTCCACGAAGGGTACGGCCAGACCGAAGCCAATATGCTCGTCGGTGACTGTACAGCGCTCGCCGAGTCTCGCGAGGGGAAGATCGGTCGACGAGCCCCGGGCCACGAAATCGCGATCGTCGATCCGGAGACGGCCGAGCGGACGGTCGAACCCGGCGAGGTGGGCGAGATCGCCGTCCGATACGAGGGCGATCCGGTCTGCTTTAAAGAGTACTGGAACAAACCGAACGAGACCGACGAGAAAGTCCCAGACGGCTGGCTGCTCACGGAAGACCTCGGCCGTCTCGACGAGGATGGCTATCTCGAGTTCGTCTCGCGGACGGACAGCGTCATCATCAGCGCGGGCTATCGCATCGGGCCCGTCGAGATAGAGGAAGCGTTAGCGAACAGCGACGCGGTCGCAGACGCGGGCGTCATCGGCGTCCCCGACGCCGAACGCGGCGAGGTACCGAAAGCGTTCGTCGTGCTCGCGGACGAGTACGAGGCGTCGGCGGAGCTCAAAGAGGCCCTGCGACAGGACGTTCGCGACCGCCTCGCGAAGTACGAGTACCCCCGGGAGATCGACTTCATCGACGAGCTCCCGAAGACTTCCTCCGGCAAAATCCGTCGCACCTCTCTCGAGGAGCGCCAGGGCGTCCGCCAGTAGACCACCGCTTTTTAACGGAGATGTGGCGAAAGGAGTGGACGAAAATCCATTAGTAATGTGATACGTTGGGGCGATACCCTGGAGATCATTGGGAAGGCCGGTGAGGACTGGAGGCGACCGGTGCGGACGAACACTGGAGTGGGGGTATCTTTATCTCCTCGTGTAGAGGTGACGTCGAATCCGTCTGGTAGTTTGGTCTTCCCGAGTTTCTGCTGGCTAACGTGATTCGTCCGTTGTTAATACCAGGTTGAAAATCGATTCGGTATCGATAAACTACGGTGAGATGCCGTTCAAGCGGATACGAGAAATTCAATCGTCGATGAGAGACCCCAACAGCGTCAGGAAGAGGGTCGGCTCGACGACGGACCGGTCGAGGTGGTCATCACGGACGCTCACTAATACGGCAGGTGCCCCGCGACGAACGGACTGTTGCGTTGACGGTCCGTCGACAGTGTCCGATCCTGATCCGCACCGGGTCGTCGAGCGTCTCGCAGGATCATACGCCTGTCAGGCAGTGAGCCTCGCGTCGAGAACGTGAACGCGGACCGAAGCTGGATCGTCGATCCGCAGCGGCTGAACGTGAGGAACGCTCGGTTGACCCCCTGATCGCACGACTCGAGTATCGTCTTCCGATCGAGTGAGTCGCGTACGTTCTCGTATTCCTGTCCGGTGGCACGGCTACCCGTGTGTCCAATATCTTCCGTAATAAACCTACTCACGAGCAGAGCGATGCCGCCCCGTTGCGTGCGACTCGTCCACGACGATGTCCACCCTCGAGATCGCCGCCGGTACGGGTGGCTCGAACCCGATCGTCCGTCAGTGGGTCGATGATGGCCGGCAGACGTCCACCGGCCGTCGCAAGAATCAGATACCGTTCTTCGCACCAGCTTCCGCCAGCCGCTACTCGGAGAGGACGCCGAGGGTGTGACCGTCGAACGCCGGCGCGGGCGACCGTATATCATCGATCCCGCTCGTAGACTTCGGCGAAAACCCGACGTCCAAGGCGGTATCGCCGTCGCCGACGTTCATCTCGCGGACCAACCTCTGTGACTCGAGCAGCCAGCACTGGTTCACCAAACCCCTCGTTCGTCGTTCCGAGTGAAAATTTGAATCACGTTGCTTATCCGGACTCCACAGCAGCCGGACTGAGAGTGGAATGTGGATTCCGGCTGTGGCATCATCGGATGTGGAGTGCCACACGGCCTTTACAATCGTATGGGTGTAAGTGCAACGGGAGGGGAGATCCGTGGCACGTGTCCACGAGCAGACGTGATCGTCGAGGTCTGCTCGCACCGTTACTCGATACGCAGGTGCCGAGAACGTCGGGAAGCGTGGCACGCGTGCCACAACGGATCCGCAAGTGTCGAGTCATCCCGAGTTACTCGACGTCGATTCTCGCAGCATCGTCTACGGCCAGGACGTCTCTTATACCGTACGTGATGCGAAGCACGATAGGGTCCGCCTCTATCGAGAGGCACCAGGAACAGGACCGCATGCTCGGAAACGTCTGTAGACGACGTCCAAGCGGTCGTAGAGAACTGAATTTTTGGCGTCAGCAGAAAATACGTCTCGCACGTTCGCGGAGCGATCTAGAGTCGCTCTTCTCCGTCGACGATCCGTTTTGCTCGAACGGCGGCCTCCGGCACCTTCTCGTCCATCTGTTCGAAGAACGGGTTCTCGGCCCCCCGAAGGAAGCGCGCATAGAACACCTCGCACGCTGCGGCTTCCTTGTACGCAGCCAGCGCACGATAAAACCGTTCGTCGGTCAACTCGATCCCGCTCTCGCGTTCGTACCGTTCGACGAGTTCCCGCCGAGTAGCGTATCCCTCTGCGTCCAAGAACGGTGGCGTCACCGTCGGGAAGACCGGGTCCGAATCCCCACCGTCGTGCCAGTGGACCAAGAACCAGCCCAGGTCGGTCAGCGGGTCGCCGTAGGTTCCCATCTCCCAGTCTAAGACGCCGATGATCTCGGGCGGTGGATCAGGGCCGAACAGTACGTTGTCGATCTTGTAATCGCCGTGGACGAGCGTTTGTGGCGTGGCGGTCGGGACGTTCTCCTCGAGCCAGTCACCCACCGCCTCCAGTTCCGAGAGTTCGTCGCGACGTTCCGTCCGATCTAGCGCCCACTCGAGCTGTTTTCCCCATCGCTCGACCTGCCGTTCGGTGAAGCCGTCGGGATGTCCGAGGTCGCCGAGACCGACCCCTTCGATGTCGACGGTGTGGATCGACGCGAGCGTCTCGACGAGTTCTTCGCCAAACCGTCGTCTGGAGTCGCTCGCGGAGAATACGTCTGGTTCTTCGCCGCGAACGACGTGCCCATCGAGGTATTCCATCAGGTAAAAGTCGGATCCGATCACGTCGTGATCGTCGCACACGAGGATCATCTCGGGAACCGGTACGGCCGTCTTCTGAAGAGCGTCCATGATCCGGTACTCGCGGAGCACGTCGTGGGCGTCCTCGGAACTCTCGCCGCTCGGTGGCTTCCGGAGGATCAGTTTCCGGTCTCCCCACGTGACGCTGACGGTCTCGTTCGACCGTCCGGCTTCGATCGGTGCGAGTTCGATCGGCCGATCTTCGCCGAGTTGTTCCTCGAGGTGACTGCGGAGGGTCGCTGCATCGACGGAGACGTCATCTGCCACGGGTCTCACCTGCCGTCGATTCGACTCGCTGCCGGTCAGTGATGCTATCACCCATCGTGTCTCACCCGTCGATGGCGGCGTACTTATTTTCCTGGGTTGATACAAACCGAGCTATGGACTCGCGATCGTACACAATCGCAGTGCGGCTCAACCGTCGATCGTCCGCGATAGGTGGCTTCCGGACGCTCGATACGAGCCTCGCCTCGCGCTTTTGTGGCGGTCCCGGCGGTTCTCGTATCGGGTATGTCGATACAACCGTCTTCGAGACGGGACCGATCGTTCGCATTCGAAATCGGACGTGTACCGTTACGTCCGACGCCACGATCTTCCCCATCCCGACGGGAGACGATCGTACAGGTGCTCACGGAGCCGCGATCACCGGACTGATCGAAACCCGTGGTTCCCGACTCAAAAGCAGAACGACGCCACGTAGCTCTGTTCGACGATGTAGCTGGTGAATTCAAAGATACATCTTTACGTCGCCCTGTTGAATCCGGCCTGCAGCGATGATAGACCTAACCAACAAGACGGCACTCGTTACCGGTGCGGGCGGCGGTATTGGTGCAGCGACCGCCAAAGTGCTCGCAGAAAACGGAGCGGACGTCGTTATCACCGACATCGTCGATTCGATCGAACAAGTAGCGGCCGACGTCGAGAATCGTGGTGGGGCGGCGCTCGCCCACGAAATGGACGTAACGGACGAAGCAGCGGTTGACGACGTCGTAGAGGCGGCACAGACTGAATTCGGCTCAATCGACATCCTGGCCAACGTTGCGGGAATCTTCCCGACGCACACGCTGGAGGAAATGACGAAAGACGACTGGCGAACCGTGATCGATATCAACCTCAACGGGACCTTCAACTGCACCAGCGCGGTGTATCCGGTGATGAAGGAACAGGGTGGCGGTCGTATCGTGAACATCTCGTCCGCCGCGGGCGGGCAGATCGGTTGGTCCGGTGATCTCTCACACTACGCGGCCAGCAAAGGCGGTGTACTCGGTTTTACCCGTAGTGCAGCGCTCGACCTCGCCTCCGATGGGATTTCGATCAACGCGATTATCCCGGGCTTGATCGACACAGGGGCGCCGCAGGCGGTAGCGACCGAAGAGGAACTCGAGGCGGGTATTCAGATGACGCCCGTAGGCAGAATGGGGGAACCTGAGGAGGTCGCCAACGCGGTCGCGTTCCTGGGTTCCGATGCAGCGAGTTACGTTACTGGCGCAGCACTCGTCGTTGACGGTGGATATACGAAGGTATAGGTAGCGGAGGCCGACGCTCGATAGCCGAATATGTACATATTTGTTGTAGTCAGCACCCATCGTCATCTCGGTTGACAGTGCCAGTGGCACACCCGTGCTATCTTGATCAACTGTGGGAGAGACGAGCGTCCGGCCACGAACCGTAAACAGGTCCACGAGTTCCTCGGGAAATTGACTTCCGCTGAGAGTCGAGTGCCACGGGAGTCATCCATCGACTTGGTCAGTGGCACACGTGTGAACCGACTGCACACTGGGTCTACTTCGATCACGTCACCCGCGTGGCGAGGGTACGTGGTCGACGGTCTCCGTATCGGATCGAACGCGCCCGTTACTCCGAGATACCCTCGAGTATCTGCTCACCCCATCCCTCCTCGTAATCGGCGACGTAGTGGAACGCGGCTTTGCTTACGGAAATTTTCCACTCACCGTCGACACGCCGATACTCCTCGTCGTACCGTCCCTGTAACCAACCGGCTTCGCCCTCGTTAAGCAGCGTCGCTTTCGATACGCAGGGAACCTCGAAGTACCACTTTCCAGTCGCCTCGTCGCCGTCCACGTCGATGACTCCGTTGTGAACCATGTGGGAGAACCACTGGTACTCGCCGGCGATGACGTCGGTACCGAACTGGATGATCTCGTCACGGCCCTCGTAGGTTCCGAGTTGATCGACCTCGATTCGTCCGTCTTCGGTGAACGTGTCTGCCCACCCCTCCCAATCACGGTCGTCCGCCCGGAAACAGTACTCCGCACGGAGTTCGCGGATCTCGTCTTTGGCTTCGAGCGTTCGTAGTCGTTGCTCTAGGTTGTCAGCTTTGGACTTTTCTGTGCCCATGCGCGTCACCCATTCCCATGCTCGTCGGTATAATCGTTTGGACCGTCGTCCGTACGCAGGTCGACGACACGGAGTCGAAGCGAAGACGAAGTTCACGGTCTAACTCAACGATGAGTTATCATACCGAAGGTGAATGTCTCGTCTCTCTACGACCACGCATACGGGTCAGAGAATTCGTGTGTTTCTTCAACTCGCGGTACACCGCCAACGGTGATCGTCTCTCCCGTGAGATACGACGCTGCAGGACTCGCGAGGAATCGGCTGACGTCGGCGATCTCTTCCGGAAGCCCGACTCGTCGCTTGACGGTCATCCGGTCGATATCATCGGCGGTGAACCCCATCTGCGATTCCATCCCTTCGGTCACGACGATCCCGGGCGCGATGCAATTGACGCGGATATCGTGATCCGCCAGTTCGTAGGCCAGCGTTCGGGTGAGATTGAGCATTCCTGCCTTGGCCGCTCCGTAGTGAGTCATCAGCGGAGCGCCGTGGATGGCGGCGCTGCTGGAGATATTTACGATAGATCCCCCGCCGTGTTCTTTCATCCGAGTCGTGGCCGCCTGCGTACAGTGGAACGTACCGTGAAGATTGATATCGACGATCGTCTTCCACCCGTTCTCGCTCAGTTCCTCGAACGGGGCCATGAAACTCGCCCCAGCGTTGTTCACTAGGACGTCGAGACTGCCGAACTGATCGACCGCTGCTTCTACGAGTTCGTCGACCGCTGGTCGGTCCGTGACATCACATTCGACAGCACGAATGTCGCCCGACAGATTGCGGTCGTCGATCGTCTCTGCAACCTCATCGACGCGCGTCTGCTCTCGCGAACAGACGACGACGTTCGCTCCGTTCTCGACGAATCGCTCGGCGATCGATGCACCGATCCCGCCGGAGCCACCCGTCACAATCGCAGTTGAAGCGTCGACGCTAAATATTTCGTCCGCCATGGTCCACCTATCACGACCGGTCTCTTATATTCTTCTTACACTCCTTTGCCTCACCTCCACCTTTTCTTTCTTCCCTGGGTACAATTTTCTGGTACCACAGATAACGAGTGAACAATATGTGCCGTCGAGGACCAGTGAAGAATCTCTCCTCTCCCTGTCCGACTTTCGACTCGGAAAGAGAGTGTGCCCAAATCTATAAGTGTGGTAGTGTGGCATGTGATTTCGTAGTACAATGGTAGAAGTTAGCGTATTCCATATCGGGACAACCAATTTGGATCCGTTGGAACTGGAAGACGGAACACAGATCACTGACGGCTCCATTCGCGACGTACACGAAGACTTGAAGCAGGTAACCAAACACCAGGTCGAATGGGGAGTTCTCGCCGAAGAGTACGGGTTCGACCGGTACGTGATGCCCGAGCATCATTTTGAAGCACCCGGGCCGGAGTACAGTCCTAATCCGATGATGAGCCAGATGGCTGTGGCGGCTCAAACTGACGATATCAAACTCGCGCAGGGTGGAAACATCATCACGTGGCACGAACCGGTCCGGTTTGCCGAACAAGCAGCGATGCTCGATCTGATCAGCGATGGGCGAGCAGAAATCGGCGTCGGTCGGGGATACCAGCCCCGTGAGAACGAAGTACTCGGACAATTTTGGTCCGGCTCCGTACAAGACCAGGAAGAGAACCGTCAATCGTTCATGGAAAAGTGGGAAATCATCGAGAAGGCCTGGACGGAAGACCTGTTCTCGTACCACGGAAACTACCACTACTACCCCCCGAAGCACACGAAGTGGCACCATTCGATGGAGAAGAAATGGCTGGAAGCGGATGTCACTGAGAACGAGGTTGACGACATGCTGGACTGGAAGGAAGAAGAGAAATACTCCATGGTCGCCATGAACTCTGTGATCGGGGGTGGAACGACGCTCAAATCGTTCCCCGTCTATCCGCAGCCCCAGCAGAAACCGTATCCGCAGATCTGGCTCCCGATGACGTCGCCACGCACCATCGAATACGGGGCGAAAAATGGATTCAACGGGTTCTTTACCCTCGAGCCACCGAGGGTGATGAAACAGAACATCGACATGTACATGGAATTCTCCGAAGAGGCCGGGTGGCCGGACCGACGTCCCGAGTACGACGGCGAACCGTTCAAGCGCGGGTGGGACGAAAACCGTCAGCGTGGCTGCATGGTCGGCCGCTTTATCTTCAACACGGACGTCCCCGGTCACGACGCCGAGACGCTCGAGCGGTGGAAAACAGGTCTCGAGCACGGGTGGTCGTATTTCGGCCCGTTCGGATTCGCAGCCGTTCTCTCAGACGTCGACGAAGACCCCATCGATCCAGACACCACGGTCACGGCGGATATGTTAATAGAGCGTGACATCGCGATGATTGGCGATACGGAGGAACTGAAGGAGAAGATTGCAGACTTCAAGAACACGCTCGAATACGAGGATTT
Organism: Natrinema caseinilyticum; assembly: GCF_024227435.1. Classification (GTDB taxonomy): domain Archaea; phylum Halobacteriota; class Halobacteria; order Halobacteriales; family Natrialbaceae; genus Natrinema; species Natrinema caseinilyticum. The sequence continues at coordinate 1,078,554 of NZ_CP100445.1, read as the reverse complement.
CAACTTTGAAGCGTGGTTCGAAGTTGCCGGAATGAAACCCGAGGAAGCGAACGCCCAGTTGAAGCACTTCGGTGAGAACATCATCCCCTGGATGCGCGAAGAGTGGCCGAGTCCGGGAGATCCCGGCTACTGAGGCCGATTCCGCTCCTTCTTATCGCTGCGTTCCTCGATTCCTGTGCCGATTATCGCCAGCCCTCAGCACTATCCGACGTAACGTATCTTCGAACCTGTCTGCCACACGTGGGCCTGTGCGATAGCCGCGAAGACCGATCAGTAATTTCGCCGATACGATTCGGACACGATTCCTCTGATTCCGTTCGTTCCACGACACCCGGATACCGAAGCGGATGTCTTTCACCTCACGTGCCGAATCCGTTCCGAACTCGAGTCGAGTTCCGGCACACCCGTCCTGCCGCCTGTACGGTTCGTGGCGGGCGATCGAACCCATTTTTATATCTGACAGATTATGGTTCCCCAAATGTATTTGTACGTCCGTTATGAAGTGTGAATGCGTAACATGCCCACAGTAGAATCATTCGACGGTACCGAACTCTTTTACGAGGACGTAGGAGAAGGACACCCGGTCGTACTGGTTCACGGATGGAGTGCCAGCCACGAGTTTTTCGATCCCCAAATCGCGGCGTTTAACGACTCTTACCGTATGATCGGGGTCGACCTCCGGGGACACGGGAAATCCGAGAAACCGGCGGGTGATTACGACTACGATACTCAGTGTCGGGACTTGCAACACCTCATGGGGGAACTGAACGTGGACGACGCGACACTCGTTGGCTGGTCGATGGGCGGGGGCGTCGTAACCAGGTATGCAGGTTCGTTCGGAGATTATATCAGCCAGCTTGGACTGATCGGGCCCGCCGCACCGAAGTTCCTTCAGGATGAGGACTTCCCGCACGGGCTTCCAGAGGAAGAGGTCCTCCCGCTCCTCGAAATGGAGAAGAACGATCGTCCGGACTACAGACATACGGTCTACGAACAGGCAGTTCATCGCGAGGTCGACGATGCAACCCACCAGTACATGTGGGAACTCTCGATGCAGACGCCGACGTGGGCCGGTGTTCCCTCGTTCGAAGCGCTGATGGAAGAGGATATGACCGACGACGTCACGAACATCGACGTTCCGACGACGATCTTCCAGGGCAACCAAGATGCGTTCTGTTCGCTAGAAGGTGCCCGCGAGATGGCGGCGGAGATAGACGACGCCGAACTCGTCGAGTACGATGACGTGGGCCATACCCCACACTGGGAAATCACCGATCAGTTCAACGAAGACTTCGGCGACTTCCTCGATTCGTTCTGACGACGGACGGCGATCGGGAACCGCGTTCTTTCATGCACTGGATACAGACGGTGTCGGTGGAACCGTCTGTCACATCACCACAGCGCCGGTGGAATCGTCTTTCACGTCTCCATCGAAAATCGAAAAATAATGCCGTGGCCGGGCAGTTCTACGGTCGATCACCCTGGTTCACCGTAGTTGAGGGAGCACCTCATCGCCGAACCGTCCCACTGCCTCGACGGCCGTTTCGTGATCCATCGTCGGATATTCCAGCCGCATGATGAAGTGGCTCTCATCGTTGATCACGCCCTCATACCGCTGGATCTCTTCGACGAGATCATCCGCTCCTCCATATACTGAGAACGCTTTGAAGGCCTCCTCAGGGTCATCTGGCTCCTCCATCTCTTCGAAGTCGGAGGATTCGGCAAACCATTTCGCGTAAATATTTTGCGTGTACAATAACCCATTCTGCATTCGCTCCCATGCATCCGCCTTGTCGTCGCCGATAAACCCGTCGCGAAGGAGGTGCATCGGATATTCGTCGAGATCAGCTCCCTCGTCCTCGAGTATCTCGGCGATTCCTTCTATTTCCGTGAACGTCGATGTGAGGCCGCCGATGTAGGCGTCTCCCATCTCTGCACACCGTCGTATGGCCGGCTCGCTCAATCCGCCGAGTACGATGGGTAAATTGTCTCCCTGTGGCGGTGTTGGGTTCACGACTGCCTCGTCGTAGGAGACGGTATGACCGTCGTACGAGAACCGCCCCTCCGACCATGCTCGTCTGCAGACTTCCACGCAATCGATGAGACGTGGCACGCGTTCGGACTTTGGCACGTCGAACTGTTCGAACTCCGGATCGTGGTAGCCGATCGCAAGTCCGAGTTGAAGCCGGCCACCGGAAAGTGCGTCGACTGTGGCGGCATCCTCTGCTAGCTGGAGCGGCTCGTAAAACGGAGCCAGCGCGACGCCGACACCGATAGTGATCTCAGAGGTCGCTTCGGCGATCGCCGAACACAAGATGAACGGGGAAGAGAGGTAATTATCCTCCGAGCGGTGGTGTTGGGACACCCACACTGAGTCGAACCCCTTTTCTTCGGCTTTTTTCGCGAGAGCGACTGATTCTTGTAATTTCTCTTCCGGAGTCCGCGGATCATCCTCCGGTATCTGTGTCGTAAGTGGGCCTATTCCAAGCCTCATGACCACTCTCGACAATTACACTACGGTAGAAAAAGTTAATTGAACAGATAATTATATATCAGTATGAATGTGTTTTGGGGGTATAGTATCGGTTATCTTCCGAAACGGCCGTCGGTGAGCGAGCCATGGAACCGTTCTTCTCAGTCACGTCTCGTCCGCGGATCCATATATCGCGATACGTGTTCGATTTCGCGCTCGTCGATGTCTTCGAACGCGTCACGAGCGATGACGCGCTTTTGTACCTCGTCGGGGCCGTCCGCAATACGAATGATACGGACATCCTGATAGAATTCTGCGAGCGGTAGATCCATACCGATTCCGTTAGCGCCACAGAACTGGAGAGCGGTATCGATGACCTCCTGAGCGACGTTCGTCGAGAAATACTTGGCCATGGCGGCCTCGATTCGAGCCTGATCCCCGCCTGCGTATACATCAGCGGCGTGACGGACCATCGTCCGTGCGGCGTGAAGCCGTGTTCTCGCGTCAGCGACGTCGAAGCGCGGCCCCTGCTTCTCGCTCACTGGTTCGCCGAACACCTCCCGCTCGCTCATGAACGCTTTCGCGATATCGAGAGCGCGCTCGGCCATCCCCGAGAATTGCATCGAACGGGTGAGCCTCGCTGGCACCATCCGCTGTTGTGCGTGCTGGAACCCGGAGTCGACCGTTCCGAGGATGTTCTCTTCGGGCACGCGAACACCGTCAAAGATCAACTCCGTGTGTGCGCGAGACAGTGTCTCCTCGCCCATGTGAGGGATGTCTCTGACGATGTCGATACCGTCCGAATCGGCCGGGACGAGCAGTATCGAACACCCTTTGTACGGGTGAGCGTCACGATCGGTCCGTGCCATCACGAGGAAGAAGTCCGCGTCGCTTCCGTTCGTGATCCACCACTTGTGACCGGTAAGCACCCATTCGTCACCGTCTTTCTCGGCGTACGTTTCGATCATCTTCGGGTCGGCGCCGCCGCCCTGCATCGGTTCCGTCATCGCAAACGCCGATGAAATGTCACCGTTCACGAGGGGGCGCAACCATTCGTCTTTCTGGTCGTCCGTTCCGAGCAATTCGAGGAGATGGATGTTCCCTTCGTCCGGCGGATCAGTTCGGATGGCCGGCATCGCGAGAAAGCTCCGCCCACCTTCTTCGTAAGCGGGTAATGCATCTCGGAAAGTGAGGCCGAGCCCGCCGTATTCTTTGGAAACTTGGGGGGCGAACACGTCGTGGGCTCTCGCTTCTGCCCGTAGTTCGTCGAGTAGTTCCTGGGACACCGGAACACCGCCGGGGAGATCTCGCTCGATGGGTAAGACTACCCCGTCGACGAACTCGCGAATTCGCTGGGCGACTGCTTGCGCTTGCTCAGAATCGTTGTACTCCATACGGTGATCTCATCCTTTCGGCACCACTCACATATATGTTTGCGGTTGCCACACCCACTGAGGCGGTGCCTCTCCTGTTTGGGCGCCCGGACGCGCGATGCTACGGTCACTTGCGCACGCGTAGAATACTATAATGCAGAGGTATCAGAGACGGTACAGTGGTATCGGTCCCGGGCGGTCTGATTCCTACCGAATCGTCCACTGCGTATCAGCGCATACGGTCATCGACTTTTTTCTTCCATCTCTTGGAGGGAACTCCGGCGTATTTTTCCGGTCGTCGACTTCGGCAGTTCGTCGATGAATTCGATCTCTCTCGGATACTTGTATCTCGCCAGATTATCTTTGACGAACGATTGGACGGCCCGACGAAGATCGTCCGACGGTTCGTAGCCCTTCGTGACAGTCACGTACGCCTTCACGATGTTCCCGCGATTTTCGTCGGATACTCCAATGACGCCAGCGTCGGCGATGGCCTCGTGCTTCGCGATCGCGTCTTCGACTTCTTCTGGTCCAATCCGGTACCCAGACGAAATGATCACGTCGTCTTTCCGGCTGACGAAGTCGAGATAGCCGTCTTCCGTTTTAACCGCGAGGTCCTCCGTGAGCATCCAGTCGCCGTAGAACTTAGACTCCGTTTTTTCGGGATTGCGCCAGTAGCTCTTGAACAGATTCGGGGAATTAGATTTCACGGCAATTTCACCCGTTTCACCGGCCGATACCGACGTCCGATCGTTTACATCGAGAACGTCAAGTTCGATGCCAGGAAGCGGCTTTCCGATGTTACGCTTGTACTCGAAGTATTCGACACAGTTGCCGACCAGCGGCGATGCCTCCGTTTGCCCGTATCCTTCGTGTACCGTCGCGCCGAGGACGTCCTCGACCCATCGTGGAAGCGTCTTTCCGAGAGCCTCACCGCCACTTCCGAGAACCCGAACCGAGCGCGGATCGTATCGTTCTTCCGGGTCACCGACTTCGTTCATCATTCGACGGAGCGCCGTCGGTGGAATATACAGACTCGTCAGGTCGTGTCGCTCGACGAGCGTGAACGCCGTTTCGGGATCGAACGAACCGTGCTCTTCGTATGCGAGCACCGGCTTCCCGTAGAACAGCGCCGGAAATACGAAGTCGAACAGCGATCCTTTCCACGCCCAGTCTGCGACGACCCAAAAGACATCATCGTCCTCGAGTCTCGCATTGCAGAAGAGGCAGACGAAACCGGGGAGTTGTCCGAGCAGCATTCTGTGTGCGTGTACGACACCCTTTGGATCACCCGTCGTCCCGCTCGTATAAATGATGACGGCGTCGTCTTCTGCTGTCGTTCTCGCCGGTTGGAACTCGGCGGCACTCTCCCGGAGGGCCGTCCAGAACGAGGATTCGTCCGATTCGAGTTCGGTGTCGCCGACCACGAGTATCTCCTCGAGTTGGTCGAGGTCGTCTTTGACCTCCCGGAGGTTTTCGACGTTCGTTTCATCCACGATCACCATCTTCGCATCGCTGTTGTCGAGGCGGTAGCGGAGCGCATCAGGGCCAAATAACGTCGACAGGGGAACGGAAACACCGCCCGTCTTCCAAATAGCGATATGCGAGAGGGCAGTTTCCGGCTTTTGCGGGACGCAGATGGCAACACGATCCCCACGGGCGAGGCCAGCGCCGGTCAGGTAGTTCGCGAGTCGGTCAGTCACCGCTTTCATTTCTGCGAACGTGTATTGCCCTTCACGGCCGTGACTATCCTCGTAAATCAGCCCGGCGGTGTCCTCGTCCGTCGCGTGTCGGTCACAGACGTACTGGGCCATGTTCATCCGATCCGGGATTTCCCACTCGAATTCGTCTCGGAGCGCTTCGTAACTCTCCCACTCCCGTTCGTGAAAGTGATATGGAGTCAATTCGCCGACTGATGGCACGTCATCCGTCATGGGAGAGCAGTCATCGTGGCAATACTTATATTTCCCGTCAGAAATAGGATATCGGAGCCGCTGACGGCCGAACCGTTCGCTAGACGACGTCCCGTTCGCGCAACTCTTCGATAGCGTCCTCGCCGATTCCGACCGACTCGAGCACGTCGTTCGTGTGTTCGCCCATCTCCGGAACGGTTTCATCACCGTCGTCGAGGCCGCGTTCGACCTGGGCCGGATACCCGATTCGTGGAAGCGGCCCGTCGGCACCCTCGATGATCCCACGACTCTCGATGTGGCGGTCTGCTAGCGCCTCGTTCGGACTCTTTACGATGCCGAGCATGACGTCTTTCTCCCCGAGTTCGGCCTCCCACTCTGAACGGGTCTTCGACGCAAACGTTTCCGATAGCACGTCGTGAACGGCCTCGCGCGTCGCTTCATCATCGGCTCGGTGCTTATCGATCAGGTCCTCGCGGCCGAGCGCCTCGCAGAGGTTCCGCCAGAACTTGGGCTCGAGAGCGGCGACCGTTACGTACTCATCGTCCGCCGTCCGGTAAATATCGTAACAGGGAAATTTTCCGGTCAGTTCCGTCTCGCCCGGACGCGGATCATCGCCGTACAGCGCCAGGCAGCTAACCGCCTGTGAGAACGAGAGCACGGCATCGGTCATCGACACGTCGATGTAGTTCCCACCGCCACCCGAGAGCTCTCGGTCCAGTAGCGCGCTCACGATGCTGAGCGCGGCGAACGTTCCACCGGCCATATCGCCGATAGGGTATCCCGGTATCTCTGGGTCGTCGTCCGTGCTGCCTCGAGTCATATCGACGAGGCCGGCGAACCCGGCGTAGTTGAGGTCGTGACCGACTCGGTCGCTGTACGGCCCCTCCTGGCCGTACCCCGACAGCGAGCAGTAGACGACGTCCGGATTTCGCTCCCGGAGCGTTTCGTAGTCGATACCGAGGCGTTCGGCCACTCCGGGTCGGAATTGCTCGAAGACGACGTCAGCATCCTCGATCAGCTCGTAGAACGCCGCCCGGCCCTCATCGTCTTTGAGATCGAGTGTGACACTCTTTTTCCCGCGGTTGATCGCTGAGAAGACGGCACCGACGTCGTTGGGCGCCATGGGCTCGATAAACCGCGCGTAGTCCCCGGTGTCGGGATCCTCTATTTTAATCACTTCGGCACCCATGTCGCTGAGCAGCTGGGTGGCATACGGTCCCGGAAGGAGGCGAGTCAAGTCGACGATCCGAATGCTATTGAGTTGCACAGTACACTGTTCGGTCACTATCCTATACCTTAAAGCCTGGAGATGACCCCGGCCCGGGTACTCCTGAACCGATCGGGAACCGCGCCTATAGAAGCTGCTTCCGGGGAATCGGATGGCGTGGCACAACCTCCGACACGATCCGTCGAAGCGGGTGTGTCTGCACCACGAGTGCAGTTCCGAATTGCCACTTGCCGGTCGTATATGGAACCCGTGCCACTATATCCGAGCGGGCTTGGATTAGTTCCATAGCGGTCGCTTCTTCCGTGAGCACGTCGTCCTGCTCTCTGAGCGTCGCTCCGTCGAATTTGCCGGTGTTCGTCCGCGAGTTCGTTTACGAAGCGGGGAATCCGTTTCCCCCGCTTTTGCTGGTGCTCATTTAGTCTGCAACGGCAATGCAGCCCCACTCGTCCAACGTCGCGGTGCACCGGCCTCGACCAACCGCCATCCGAAAACGATTGTGCTTTACCCCGGGACAGTTGTGATACTCACGGATCACTCGAGGATCCGCGATTCGATCTCACCGATCGTTTTCGTGAGTACTTCCTTGCCGTTTTCGTCACGAATCCGGAGTTCCCCTCCGGGAACCGCCATCCTAGCCTTCGCCTGGTATCCGTGTCGTCTCTCCAACTTCGCGTCGGCGAGTTTCCTCCGCAGTGAGCTTCTCGTTCAGGCCCTGTGCCGGTCGATGCTCGAGATGTCTATCTCCGGTTTCCTCCAGAAACTCGCCCCCTCGGCCCGATTGTCGGAACGGAAGCCAACACTGTAACTTTCCCTGCTACGATCAACTCGGCGACAGAGCCGAAATCAGCGTGGCCGCGATCGCCGAACCCGAAAAGATAATATCTTCTTTATCGATAGCCCAGACTATGTCTCGAGATGAAACAGAGACGGACGCTGCACCAGTGTGCGAAGTATGTGGAAATCCGTGCGACGATACGACCAACATCTCGGAAAAGAGTATCAAGATAGAAGACTACACGTGGATATGTTACGATCCAGATGTAGAAACACAGACGGCCTACCTTCACGAGTAGTGATTGACCACTCTTGCGGTGGTTTTCTCCGGCAGCGCCGGCCCTGTCGACAATCGTGATTCGATCCGCCGGGACTGAAGTCGGAGGATGTGGTCAGGTGATAGATTTCGGTTCCGGTGTGTCGATCATCGTTTTCGAATCGAGCGACGCGTCCGAACGGGCTTCATCGTTTTTGGGCTTCGATCATCACCTGGTCGCCGTTTGAAAGAGAAAGCTGTTCCCGTAACCGGACCGGTGCGAGAAGCTCGACCGTTGAGAGGTCGTGATCCGTTCGATCGGGGTAAATTATGTGTGTCTGTTCGTATGTATCGGACTGCATCTCCGTCGATACCGTTGCAGGTAAACAGAAGACGGGTCCGAAAGACCCTCCGTCAGTCTCCCAGCCGTCGATCGTTATCGGCTCCCACCGTTGAATCCGTTTCCGATCTTCGACGCTCTCGGCTTCGAGGCTGATATTGAGCGTTCCCGGATACGGTTCGTAACTGAGTTCCTCTTTGAACTGGTCCATGTATCCAGAAAGGGAGATGAATTCCCTCGCTTTTCCTTCCCCCTCTTCGACCGTACCACCGAGTATTACTTCCTGATCTGGGCGGGACATGTTCGGATGTGAACGCCTATCACGCCATTTCATTTAGTGCTTTCCTCTACTCAGCGACGGCGTTTAGATCGAGGCGAAGAGGACCTCTGAGGTGAGGCAATACGCGTTCTTCGTGCAGTCTGTACTCGGCTTGCACAGAGCATCGTCCACGAACGATCGCAGTCGGCACGACTACCGCTATCTGGTGTGGGAGTAAACATTAAATGAGTATGTCTGGAATGGGCTCGTCGAGGGATCACCGAAATGGTAGACGCTGATGATTTCCGCAACGTAACGGGGCAGTTTGCAACCGGTGTAACTGTGGTCACCGTCGGGGCTGACGAACCGCACGGAATGACCGTCAATTCGTTCGCATCGGTCTCACTGGACCCACCGCTCGTCCTCTTCAACGCAGACAAGGAGACAAATACTCACGATCACGTCGCCGAAGCGGATCATTATGCAGTCAACATCTTATCGGAAGACCAAGAGTGGATTTCCGACCGGTTTGCTGGAGAACATCACGAGATGGCCGATCCGTTCGAGGATATCCCGATCACAACCGCTGCGACCGGCGCACCGATCATCGAGGGATCGATCGCGTATCTCGACTGCACGCTCGCCGAACGCTATCCCGGTGGGGATCACACGATTTACCTCGGCGAAGTCGAGGAACTATCGCTGGAAGACGCCACTGCAAAACCACTGACGTTCTTCAGGGGCCAGTATGGAACGGTCGATTAGCCACCCCTGATCGGCTCGCTTGCCTCTTGTTGATGGATCGATCTCTATCGCTTGCGCTGAGAGAGTGCTATCGAGACGAATGCATTTTCTATACGTCAGACATCGAGATATAACGACTTCTTAGACGCAATTCGAGTGTATTGTTACCATAGCACGTTCTTTACAGCTATACGACTGTAACAATAATTGTAGAATGGAAAACTATTCACCGAGATAAGTATACAAGAAAAGGATAGTAAAACTCCTAAAATAATATGGTCATGTGTTGCGAATGAGTGACGCTCCTGTCGAAGAGGGAGGATAGCTCGACGCGCCATCAACTTGCTCTGACCGTTCGCCGTTTACGGATATGACCTGGTAGGCGGGTGCAATGGACCTGAGCAGCGTGGACAGCGTCGAAGGCAGCGAACACGGTAATACACTACCAGTCTTCCGTTTCTAGATCCGTTCTGTATGGTCGGGAATCTCTGCGAAACTCGAGAAACCACCTCTTTCATCGAACGTGCAGTGGATTATCCGGCAGGGTAAGGCAGTTACACGCGCCCGTTTCAGTAGGCGGGTCAAAGGGGGTCGGCCATGGGGTCGACCGAGTAGGGCCGGTCGTAACGGTGGAAAAAAGGAAAACGACCCGAACGGTTTAGAACAGACGGAACATACTGCCGATATGGCTCGTGTAATGGCTCAAGGGACGTTCGACATTCTCCATCCGGGTCACCTGCACTACTTTAGAGAGAGCGCCGACCTGGGTAGTGAACTCTCCGTCGTCATCGCAAGGGACTCACGGATGCAAGAGCACAAGGATCTCTATATGGACGAAGAGAGTCGACGGAAGATCGTCGCCGCCTTGGAAATGGTCGACAACGCGATTCTTGGATCGGAAGGAGATATTTTCGACACGGTCGACGAGATAGCTCCCGATATTATTACCCTCGGCCACGATCAGCAGTTTCAGCCCGAGAAACTCGAGCGAGAACTCGCCGAAGCCGGGTTTGAAGGTATTCGGTTGGTACGCATTACCGCCTATGACGGTCCGGGAATCACCTCCTCGAGTGATATCAAGCAAAAAGTGAAAAAACGGGAAGGCGAGGGAGTATTCGAAAGCATCCGAAGCGGTGACGAGTAGGACCAAAGGGGGAAGACCGCAGGCAGAGTGGGTTTCGGTCACAGAGAAACAGTCCCCATCGATTCTCGGAGTCGAACGAGCCTTCCGCCGTCTCCGATATCCACGGCACGAAGGAATATGGCATCGGGCTTCGGACCTGTGGAGTCACTCGAGAACATCTATCGCACCATAGCGTGTCGCTCTCTCCCGTTCGGTCTCGACCCGCGGCAGGTACCGGTCCTTCGAGGTTGCCGTCGGTATGGCGGTCCACTCTCGGTCCATCACACTCCCGCCCGGCCAGTGAGCGGTCGCTCAGCTCTCGTTGATCACCTCTGGGGGAGTAGTGCTGCGCGAGTGACCTCCCGATTCGCCGCCTTCTGCATCGCCTCCGTAACGTCGTCGAGGGTGAACTCCGCGCCGGTGAGTTCCTCGTACGGGTATTCGTCGATGTGTTTCGAGAGGAAATCGAGGGCCTTCCCGAGGTACCACGGCTGATAATACGCGACACCGATTGCGGTCCGACTGTTCCAGGTCAGACGAGAGGGCGTAAACTCGGTACTCTCTCCGAAGGAGATGTTGCCAATTTCGACGTAGGTTCCAGTGTTCTTGAGAAAGCGGATTCCCTCGGAGAACGCGTCCGCCACACCCGCAACTTCGAGAGCCACGTCCGCTCCATTTCCCTCGGTGAGCCGCTCGACCTCCTCGACCCGGTCCTTGACCGTCTCGAACTCACGCATATCGATGATGTGGCTCGGACGGAACTGCTCGAGAGTTTCGATACGCTCTCCGACACCTTCGACGACGACCGGATTCGCGTTGCGCTCTCGTGCGACGGCAGTCGCGTGGAGGCCGAGGCCGCCGGCCCCCTGGATGACGACGTCGTCGCCCGCCTGTACACCGGCCTCATCGAACCCATAGACGACCTGTGAGAGAGCACAGTTGGCGCTTGCAGCGATCGCTTCCGGAACGTTTTCCGGTACTTTGTAGAAATACTGTTCTGGCTTAATGTAGTAATGGGTACTGAATGTAGCGTGGAAATGAGGGGACTCGTCGGGCCGTTGCATCATATTCTCGCCCTGGTTTACGCAGGCCGCAAACTCGCCGGATTGGCAAGCGTAACACGCTCCGCACGGGATGAAATAGACGGGAGCGACCAGATCCCCCTCTTCGATCGGGGTCCCCCGGGAATCCGTCTCGACATCCTCGCCGAGTTCGCTCACTCGGACCGCGGCTTCGTGTCCGAGGATGCCCCGATACGGAAAATCTCCCTTCCAAAAGTGGAGATCCGATCCACAGATATTCGTCCGGACGACCTCCGTGAGGATGCCCCTCGGTTCAGGAGTCGGAAGGTCGAATTCTTGGATCTCGACGCTACGTGTGTCAGTTTGTACAACTGCTCGTCCTTGCATACCGCCGCCACCACTAACAGCTATAAAAGAGTTGGCGAACGACTCACGGTGAAATGAGTGCCCGACGGCGGCCTTCGAAGAGAAAGCGCTCACAGACGGAACAGTTCCGGTCAAACCGTTCGTGGCAGAACTTTTCATAATGAAAAACACTTAGGGTAAGTCGATGGTACGGGGGCCGTGTCATCCAATGATGGACGATGACCTCACCCTATCACGACTCCTTTGGCGAACGGAGAGACTCTTTCCGAACACGGAAATCGTCTCCCGAGAGGCCGACGGTAGCCGCCATCGATACACGTACGCAGACTTCAGTGACCGTGTCGCCCAACTCGGCCACGTTCTCGACGAATTCGATATCGAACGGGAAGACAAGGTTGGGACGTACGCGTGGAACACGCACCGGCACTTGGAACTGTACGTGGCAGGTCCGTGCCACGGGGCTGTCACACACACGATCAATATCCAGCTCCGTCCGAGTTATATCGAGTACATACTCAATCAGGCAGACGACGAACTCCTGTTCGTCTCACCGGGACTCGTAAGCGATATCGAAGAAATCCAGAGCGAAATTGACGTGCAGGCGTACGTGATTCTGACGGACGAAGAGGGGCTCCCGGAGACGTCGCTGGACCCAGTATACGCGTACGAGTCGCTCGTAGGGCGCCAGCCGACGGAGTACGAGTGGCCCGACCTCGACGAAGAAACCGAATGCGGCATGTGCTATACGAGCGGGACGACGGGGAAGCCGAAGGGAGTCACGTACACTCACCGTGCGATGGTCCTCCACGCGTTCTCCGGATGTCTGGCCAGTTCGTTGGGGATAAGAGAAACGGACTCGGTCATGCCGGTCGTGCCGATGTATCACGTCAATGCGTGGGGCTTCCCTCACATGTCATTACTGTCCGGAGCGAGACAGGTCCTCCCCGGCCCGGATCCGACGCCGGACGACTACTTACAGTTAATCGATGAAGAGGGGGTGACGTTCACGGGCGGCGCCGTAACCGTGTGGTCTACCGTGCTCGAGCGACTGCAAAACGGATCAGCGTATAGCACCGATTCGTTACGCGGTCTCCTGCCCGGTGGCCAAGCAGTCCCGCGGTCGATGATCGAAGCCTACGAGGAGGAGTTCGGCGTCGATCGTGTCTATCAAGCGTGGGGTATGACCGAAGCGACGCCCTTAGCCACGATCACGACCATCAAAGATACGCTTCAGGAGCAGAGTCGGGAAACGCAGTACGATTACAAGGCGAGTCAGGGATTGATTCAGCCCGGGTTGAAATTCAGGGTAGTCGATGATGACGGCGACGAGATCCCGTGGAACGGGGAGGAGATGGGCGAAATCCTTCTCCGAGGACCGTGGATTACCGATGAATACTACGAGGAACCGGAGAAATCTGCAGAGACGTTCCGGGACGGCTGGTTCCACACGGGAGACATCGTCACGGTCGACGAGGAAGGGTATATTCATCTCGTCGATCGAAAAAAAGACCTCGTGAAATCTGGGGGGGAATGGATTTCGAGCGTTGAACTGGAGAATGCCCTCATCGCTCACGACACGGTCGAGGAGGCGACCGTCGTCGGGGTCGACCACCCAAAGTGGCAGGAACGACCCCTCGCTGCAGTTGTTCGTACAGATAACTCAGTAACTGAGGACGAACTGAAACGCTATCTCAACGAACAGGAATTTCCCGACTGGTGGGTTCCGGAGGCCATCGTCTTCGTGGAAGGGATTCCGAAGACGTCAACCGGGAAATACGATAAAAAAGCACTGCGCGACGAGTACGAGCGTTACCTGTTGGGATAGTATCCTTATCGAGGAAATTCAGTTCGTCTTCGGGGCGGTGTGGCCGGTATCAGCGGACCCCGAACTCGAGGGAATATTCGAGAGGCACACCGACGGACAGATTCGCTTTGTTCGACTTCGAGAAGTACGGTTTCTGCCATCGATAAAAACACTTATGCCCAGCCATGGTGCATGATACCACGAAACAATATGAATCGAAATCGTTCAGTACGTCGTTCTCCCGAGCGAACGGACGAAGCGCCGAACGAAACGCGGATGGACATCGACTTCGTTCCGGAACGAGCGTTTATCAGCCATGAGTGACCGGCACCCGATTACCGACTTCGACCCGGCACTCCAGGCGTTCCGCGAGGGGAAACCGGTTCTCATTCACGACTTCGATAGTCGTGAAGGTGAAACGGACATAGTCTATCCTGCACACGGTGTCGAGCACGCCGACGTTGCGCGTCTTCGCAACGACGCCGGCGGTCTCGTCTGCGTGGCACTTTCGTACGCCGCCGCTGAGCGATTCGAACTCCCGTTTTTCTCGGAGGCCATCGACCACCCGACGAGCAGCGACCACGACCTCGATTACGATTCTCGCTCATCGTTCTCTCTCACGGTCAACCACAGGGACACGTTCACCGGGATTACCGACGAAGACCGGTCGAAAACCATCCAGGAACTGGCCGCTGCTGCATCCGCTCCGACGGAAGTGGACTTCCCCGCGGAGTTCCGCTCGCCGGGACACGTGCACTTGTTGAAAGCGGCACCCAATCTACTGAGCGACAGGCGTGGACACACGGAGTTCGGCATTACGCTCGCGAACGCAGCAGGGACACCACCGGCCGTCGTCGTCTGCGAGATGCTGGACGATCGATCGGGCCGCGCGCTCAGCAAAGAGCAAGCCCGTTCGTACGCTCACGACCACAACATCCCCTTCATCGACGGGTCAATCCTGATGGAACGCTTCGGACCGGTCGCCCGACTCGAGCCCGGTGAACATCGGGGAGCGGGTTCGATAATGTATCCGTTCTCGGACGAACGCCCGACGCAGGTACTGGGTACCCAGGACTGAGGTAATTCTCGTCGGATCTCCTTGGTTTTCGTCCCGCTCGAGTACGGCACAGCCGAGAATTCCACGTCGCGTGAACAGTCCGTTAGCACGAAGTTTTAATTACGATATCGGCCTACGATCCACTGTGACGAACACGCAGATCACCCTCATTCAAATCGATAACTACGGACCGTGGACTGTTACTCCGGACCCGAAACGGGAAGTCGATCTACAGACGCTTCAGTCACGATTGTACGCGGATCTCTCGCAATTGATCGGCAATCGAGAGGGATACGTGTTCTTCACACGGTTCGATAATATGATCGCCGTCACGAACGGCTTGGGTAGATCCGCACACGAGTTAGTCCAGGAAGCAGTCGGCAACAGATACCCGGTAACAGTGAGCCTGAGCATCGCCACAGCATCGTCACCTGTCGAGGCGCTTGGAGGCGCAACGAATCAGCTCCAAGCTACCGGCAGCGCTCAAGACCGAGGCCGTACCGAGGAACTTCTGGGGGGACCTCTCTCCCGCGATAACCGTTCGGACCGCGACGTCCAGATTGCACACTTCGATGTGAACGACGCGACCGGAAAGTATACCGATCAATTAAACGCGTTTGATACGTTCATCGAGATTGAACAAGGGTACGCGGAACTCATGCGTCACATGCGACGGACACACGATTCGCTCTCGTTTTTTGTCGGCGGTGACAACATCATCGCGGTGTGTCCGGCTCTTACCGAGGACGAGTACGCGGACGCTATCGACCACGTAAACCAGGAGGTTGGCGTGAAACTGAAGGTGGGGATCGGACGCGCTGAAACGGCTCAGACAGCAGGAATGGCAGCTAAACACGCGTTGGAAGTCTGTCGGGAGGAAGGGGCTGACGTTTCTATCGCTCCCTGACTTCCATCAGGGCATGGGCCTCTGCCGTAGAATTCGTGTTATAAGAAGCGGCTGAGGGCCGTTCCTACCCCATACATTTAAATATTGCATGATGGACAATACCGCTTGTCATGGTACAAATTGGCGTGTTCCATAACGGGACGACAAACTTACCACAGAAAAAAGACGACGAAGGAAACGTTTACCCAGACGCGAGCCTCGAAGAGGTGCACGATGACGTCCGCGACGTAATGCGCGACCAGGTTCGACACGCGGTAGCCGCGGAAGATGCCGGATTCGACAGGGCGTTCTTCACGGAACACCACTTCCAACCCACGGGGTCGGAACACAGTCCGAATCCGTTGATGAACCAGATGGCGGTCGCTGCTCAAACGGATACGATCAAGTTGTGCCAAGCCACCAACATCATCACGTGGCACGATCCGGTCCGGTTCGCCGAGCAAACGTCACTGCTCGATACGATTAGCAACGGCCGTGCAGAAATCGGCATCGGTCGAGGGTATCAGCCGCGTGAAAACGAAGTGCTGGGCCAGTACTGGGGTGGCACAGTTCAAGACCAAGAGCAAAATCGAGCGGCGTTCAAAGAAAAGTTCGAGATTATCAAGAAGGCGTGGACCGAAGAGGCGTTCGAGTACCAGGGCGAGTATCACAACATCCCCCCGTCTCACACGAAGTGGCACCACGAACTCGACCGCGCGTACTTCAGCGACGACGTGACCGAGCAGACGGTGGAGGATATGATGGACTGGGACGAGGAGGGCGACTTCTACTCGGACCTGTGGAACCCGGTCGTTTCTGGCGGTACCACGTTGAAGCAAATCGCGGTCTTCCCACAACCGGAGCAGAAGCCTCACCCACAGCTCTGGCAGCCGCTGACGTCACCCCGTTCGATCAAGTGGGCCGCACGCAACGGCGTCAATGGGTACTTCATCGTCGAACCGAACTCGCGCCTCAAGGGGAACATCGACCTCTACTACGAGGCCGCGGAAGAAGCCGGCTGGCCTGACCGCCGCCCCGAATACGATGGCGAACCGTTCAAGCGTGGATGGGACGAGGAGCGTGGCCGCGGGATCATCACGTGTCGGAACATCTTCAACACCGAAATTCACGACGACGAGACGTTCGAGAAATGGAAACTCGGATTAGAGAATGCCTGGTCCTATTACGGCCCATTCGGCTTCGCCTCGGTCCTCGCTGAGGGTGACGAAGAGCTGTACGACCCGAGCACGAACGTCACCGCAGAGATGCTCATCGACAAAGATGTCGCCATCGTCGGTGACGCTGACGAACACAGAGAAAAGGTCTCACAGATCGCCGAAGAGTGTGGGTACGAAGATTTCAACTTCAACTGCTGGTTCGAAGTCCCCGGTGTCAGCGGCGAAGTGGCTAACGAGCAAGCCGAAGCGTTCGGCGAGCAGGTTCTTCCGTACTTGGAAGAAGAGTTCCCCTCACCGACGATGGCCGCCGCCGCAGACGACTGAGGCCGCCCCACCTGGTTACGTTTTCCTCCCTTTGCCCGAGTCGGAGTGACAAGACGTCGAACTGATCGCTCCCTCGTCGTCGACCGAATAGCGTCTCTCTCGGTGGACCATCTCGAATTCGTTCTCTTACGGCCACAGTCGGCTGTCCTTTACCCGGCCGGGACGAACCAAGAAGGAACCCGACCGTCACGACGGGAATGTCACGTTCCACGAACGAAAACCCGTGACGGTGCTACTGCGATCGGACGAACCTCGAGTTGACAAGCGGCGATTCAAGTCGTTCGTACGAGCCCGCCGTTTCTCTCTTCTGCCGGTTGCCGGATTGTTTCGGATTCGATGCCCTGTTCTTCCACAGACCGTTCATATTTGAATTCTGATACATAGGGTAGTTTTTATTGCCTGTTCAATGGTAGCGCTTGACGCACATGCCAGATATAGAAGTGCACACCCTAGAGAGCGGTAGAGTTACGCTCGACCACAGCATGCTCGCACAGCTAACGGACATCGGCAAGGAGGTCGAAATTCCGTTCCCGTTCTACGTCATCGACCACCCTGAGGGAGTCGCGCTCGTCGATACGGGACAGAGCTACGAGTTAGTAGAAGACCCCGAAAACTATGGGCCCCACGGGGCACCGGGACTGGTGGACTTCGTCGAAAACATCGACATGGACGAGAACGAGAAGGCGATCCATAGGCTAGAGGACCTCGGCTACTCCCCTTCGGAAGTGGATACGGTAATCATGTCCCATCTGCATATGGACCACGCGGGCGGCATTTCCGATTTCCCGGACGCCGAATTCATCGTCCAACACGACGAATTACAGTACGCGTCCTGGCCCGAGCCTGTCCAGGCCGGATTCTACCAGGAGGGCGATTTCGGCGTTCTTCGTACCCCTGAATTCGACGTTTCCGTCGCACACGGGAGCGTGGACGTCTTCGGTGACGGACGAGTGGAGACGATACCAACGCCGGGTCATACGCCGGGGCATCAGTCGGTGAAAATCGAACTCGATGACGCTGGTACTGTTATCTTGGGTATGGACGTCTCCCACACGCAGATAGGATTCGAGCAGGATCTCGCCACGTCGTTCGATTGGTCGACCACCATTGGCAATGAATCTCGACGGAAACTCAAAAATGTCGCGCGGAAAGAAGATGCAGAGGTGTACATTAACCACGACAGTGAACTTGTCGAAAGATCAGAGCCGCTTATCTGACCGGACATGAGAGCCGAATGATTCCGCCCATTTCGTATCCTGGATTCCACCCTTTATTGAAGTAGAATCAAATAGCGGATTTTATTGCGGAGTCGGAAACCGTACGCCGTCTTCAACAAATATTCGTATCCTCCGGGGTATCCACCCGTAATTTTGGAAGAAGACGTCAGTTTCATCTCGAGAGGCCACCTGTTTTGTATCCGGGAGTGGGTCGGCCTGTATGCCCGCACCACCGCGCATTGCTGCAGTCGTCGGTAGCCGCCGAGAGGGAAGTCACACACGTGTTGCGTTGGAGCACGCCTTAGACGCCTCACAATCTGCATCCGCCGAGACGACACTCGTCGACCCACGGGAATACGATCTGCCGTTACACGATCCGGACGTCGAAGATCAGGGAGAGAGTGACCGAATAACGGAGCAGATCCGAGAAGCCGACGGGATCTTGCTTGGATCCCCAGTCAGCCACGGGACGATCTCTGCGACGCTAAAGAACGTGCTCGACCACTGCCACCCATCGACGTTCGAAGAGACAACGGTCGGGTTCTCGCTGTCGCTGGTGGTCGCATGTGTGGCACGACCCTCGAACATATGCGAATCTGCGTTCGCGTACTTCACGGCTGGGCCGTTCGCTACGACGTTGGCATCATCAACTCCGGATCTCAGTTCGAGAACGGCTCGTTCACTGACCCCGATATTGAGGAACAGGTCCGTAAACTCGGCCGCATGGTCGTCAACTACGCGTATATCGAACCGATATCGACCGACGAGTATTCGCTGAACGATGGTGAAAATTGAGTGTTATTGGAGTAGCACGGCACCGGAGCAATTCGGCCGCCAAGCGGTGGTTTCTGACCAGATAAATAGTGCTGACTCCGCCTCCGAATCTCGATCGGGAGCGTCTTGTCGTCGATCAACTGCGTCGGCATTCACTTATTAGAATTTCTTCGTCCCCGGTATTTCGTGCGCGACTCCGCCGAGTTAGAACGGGGATCCGACGCCCCTCTGGTCTTGTCCTCCGGCGCTGATCAGTCCACGCTTTACGACGACGTCGGATCGAAGTACCGAAGCACGTTTCGCGGTGGCCAACTCGCGAGTACGGAAGTAGCTCTCAGGGCGTCAGTTATTCAGAAACGCCAACAAACTACCCTCACTACTCCTGAAAGCTGCAGCTGTACTCGCCTTCGGTCCGTGATTTCAGTACGATCTAGAACTGAAGTGATCTACTGGTGCAGTGATAGTCAGAATTATCAGAACGAACTGGTCCCAGGTCGTGGCAAAACAATTATTTACCAACGAAGTATGGTACCGTATATCACGACACTATGTCCCTCTACGCGGAGCTGGGAATGGCGTTACTGCTCATCGACGCCGTCTTAGTGGTCAATGGGCTGTGGCTGCTCGGGCGAGGGGACGACCGCGATACAGCCATGCTGAATCTATTTGTGGGGGCAGTCGCGTTCGTCCTAGCGATGTGGTGGGCGTTCGGTGATTCCGAAGGAGATCCGTTCAACGCGGCGGGGACGCTTTTGTTCGCGTTTACGTATTTGTGGGTCGGCGTCAACGCCTACCAGCAGCGTGACGACCAGCGCTCACTGGGGTGGTACTGCATCCTCGTAACAGCATTTACACTCCCAACGGGTCTACTGTCGCTTCAGACTGGTGATCTGGGGCTTGCTATTCTCTGGTGGGCGTGGGGCTCGCTGTGGGCCGCTTTCTGGATCCTCTTGGCGGTCGAACGAACTGACTACACGGTTCCCATCGCGTGGTACACGATCGTTATCGGTATTATTACCGCCGTCGCTGGCTACCTGATGGCCATCGACCTCTGGCTGTGGACGCCGACGTAGACAGTGGGACAGCGATGGATTTTTCGATCGGTATCAGCGGTGGTGGAGAATTACCCTGGGGGAAAACTGTTTTATGAGGCCATGTGAACTGATACCAATATGGAGTCGCTGTTCGCCCCCTGGAGGATGGATTGGGTAACTCGCGATTCGAATAGTGATTTCGACGATTGTGTCTTCTGTACCCTCCCATCGCTCGGCGCGGATCGAGAACACCGAATTTTGGCGCGAAACGAACGATCGTACGTTGTCCTGAACAAATCACCCTATACACCGGGCCATCTGCTCGTGCTCCCAGAGGGGCACGTGAGTTCGATTCCCGAAATGGAACACGACGTGATGATGGACGTAATGACGGTTCTCAGTAAATCAATCGACGTTCTCGACAAAGCACTTCACCCAGAGGGCTACAACATCGGAATGAATATCGGAGAGGCCGGGGGCGCTTCTGTCCAGGACCATCTCCACGTCCATATCGTCCCTCGTTGGACGTCCGACACGACGTTCATGCCCACTACAGCCAATACGAAAGTCGTCGCGGAGGCGTTGGACGAGACATACGACCGGTTGTACGAAGAATTCTCCGAGGCAGAGGGAGTGGAATCAGATGGTGCGAATTCTGCCGTGATTATACGTTGACACCGGTAGGTAACGGCCGGTTGCGATCTCTTCGTCACTGCTGGAAATTTCATATCGAATCAGACAGAATTTATACTCAGAAGTTACACTCTCCCCCCTCGGTCGAGCTATACTATCCGTTAGAATTATCTACTCAATAATCTCGCTGAACGTAGTGGATCACCTCGACGACATCTCCGTTCAGGACTTGCAAAATGCCCTCGGAAACGTGGCGAGGAAGAAGCAGATTCAACGTCTCTTAGCGGCAATCGCGTACAAAAACGGCATTACGCGGACTGAAATCGCCGAGTGGTGCGACGTTCAGCGACGGACGAGCTGGCTCGAGAAAGCGGTTAGTAACACTCATAATTCTGTGAGGAAATGAAAGCTCTCAGATAAAAAGAAAAAGAGTTCGACGAAACTGCCCACGAGTCACCCGAAGAGGGGGTCTCGACGCGTCGGCGTGGACGCCGGCACTCGTCCAGCAGTATCTTGAGGAAACCGACGATGGCGAGTACTCACTCTCGAGCTGCCGGCGGTTGCTCGAAGAAGCCGGATTGAGCTATCAAAAACCGCACCGTACAGCCGTCGAATCGGTTGCTGACGCGCAGGAACCGTTCCGCGATGAACGCAAAAGAGGCGGCGAAAGATGGACGCAAGAGTAGCCTGTATCGATCGAAGCAGGAACTCCGTCCATATCGAGCCGGTGCCGCGTGGTTTCTCGCGGCACGCGACTATCTATCGAATTGTCCGGGCAACGCGGCCGGACGTGTTTCGTGGGCTCGATCTCCGTCCTCGGTGATCGCTTTTTCTCTCGATCCGAGGAGTCCGTGATCGCCGATCGCGCGAAACATTCAATTTTCGAGTCATGTTGTAGAAACAGATATGTATTGGTCGTGACTCGAGTCGGGGCGTCGTACGCTCAAGCATCGGTCGGCAGGGCCGCCAGGACCGTAACGACCTCGCAATCGGCACACTTCCGGCGTGTTCGCCGAACTCGACCCTTGTCGAAGAGTGCTAGCGACAGTAACAACCAGCTCTCAGCAACCGGTTTTCGACTCACTTGACGAGGTAATAACGGCAATCGATACCACTCTTGCTCCTCTCTCCGTCCCAAAGTGAGCAATCATTTCTAACTTCTATTTAACCACCGATTCAACAGCACCCGACCGTCATCGGCCTCCTCGAACTGCCGGCGTTCGCTCTGATTGGTGCCTCTATCTCGTACCCTGGTCTCGCCACAGTTTCCGAGATTGTCGTCGATCTCCACATTCCGGAGGCGCCCACTTACAGATCACGGCGATCGGAGGCGGTGTCGCGGGTGCGACACGGAGCTCACGCGTCTCCTTCCCTGCGGGAGGCTGCGCTGTGGCGCTATGACCCGTCCGTCCTCGCGGTGATTCCGTTCGCGATCGGTGTCACAGACGGAATCGAGGACGCTCTTCACGTCCGGAGCAGGAGCGACCGACGTGGATCTCATCCAGTTCGCTTTGCCCCGGCGTCGGCAACACCAGCGAGGTCGAGGGCGGCATTCGCCAGCGTATTCGCCGCCTTGTAGCAGTCGTCCCAACTCGTGTACTCCTCCGGTGTGTGACTCTTCCCCGCCTCGCTCACTGCGAACACCATTCCGGTATCGCAGACGTTGGCGGCATACGTCGCGTCGTGGCCCGCACCGCTGACGAGTTCCGTGCCGTCGTAGCCGAGGGTGGTGACCGCGGACCGCACGGCATCGACACACCGGTCGGCAAAGGCGACGCTTTTCGCCTCCATCCGCGTCTCGTACTCCCACTCGACGCCCTCGCGCGCGGCGGCGGCCCGAACCTCGTCTTTCACGCGCTCGACCGCCTCGTCGGCGACGTCGTCGTCGGGGTCGCGGAGGTCGACGGTGAACCGCACTTCCGCAGGGACGATATTGATCGATGCGGGTGCGACGTCGACGACGCCGGTCGTGGCAGCGGTTCGTTCGCCGAGTGTACCGGGGATGCGTCGCACCTGCGTGATGACGTCGCTCGCCGCGACCAGCGCGTCGCTCCGATGGTGCATCGGTGTCGTCCCGGAGTGATTGGCCTGCCCCCGGAACGTGACTTCCCCCCAGCGAAGGCCGACGATGCCGGTCACGATACCCACGTCGCGGTCCTTCTCGTCGAGAGACGGCCCCTGCTCGATATGGAGTTCGAGATACGAATCGTACTCGTACTGTGGCTCGGCCGGAACGTCCCCCCGGTAGCCGATTCGCTCCAGTTCGTCCACAAATTGCTTGCCCTCGTCGTCGGCCGCCCGATAGGCCTCCTCACGCGGAATCTCGCCGGCCCAGACCCCACTCGACATCATGGCGGGCTGGAACCGCGACCCCTCCTCGTTCGTCCAGTTAACGATTTCGACGGGATGGACCGTTTGTATATCCTCGTCCTCGAGCGTCCGCACGAATTCCAGCGCGCCGATGACGCCCAGCGGGCCGTCGTAGATTCCACCGTGGGGCTGTGAGTCGAGGTGGGAGCCCAGCAGGACGGTTCCCGCGTCGGGTTCGGTTCCGGGTCGCCGTCCGAACATGTTTCCCATCTCGTCGACGCGGACGTCCAACCCGACTGCCTCCATCCGGTCCCGGAACCACTCTCTGACCTCGCGGTCGGCGTCCGTTAGCGTCAACCGATCGAGACCGCCGCCGTCGATCGCACCGATCTCGGCCTGGTCTTCCATCGTTTCCACCAATCGATCTCTCTCGATGTCGATACGCATACCGTTCACTAGATATGCGGGCTGAAAAAGAATGTCAATACACATCACGCGACACGACTCCCGATCGATCCGTACCGCCGCTCGAATCGATCCCACACGACGATCACCGACGGTAGCAGGAAGACCGATGTGAGGTGGGCGTAGAAGCCGTCGCGTCCACGTGCATCTCTGCCGCGATCTCCCTGGCAGCCAGCGTTGCGGCGGTTTGATCGGCGTCGACGGGAACTTGGAACTCGATTCGCGTCGCGCTCCGGTCGTTCGTGACGTACTGGCGGGCGCTCTCGTCCTCGAGTAACGCGTCGTAGACGCGGTCGACGTCCCGATCCGGAAGCCCGTCGCCGTTCGAATCGGACCGCCTGACCGTGGCAAACTTCCGATAGATTCCAATGTTTGATAATCGGGTTCATGGTACAGTCGCTCGCGCACTGAAATGTGCGTCACAGAAGGGGGATACACCCGTCATGGTCCCCCTTCTGTGCCTCACGCAGCTCCCACCGATGGGAGCAGTCTCATCTTAGGGGGATGAGACTTTAAAATATGTTCGATTATTTGGGGATCGAATCGAAAACGAGCGACAGTCGTCCGAAGCTGTGACGATCCTCACTCGGTGTTTGTGAGCCGATTCTGCGAGAGGAACGAGTTCGTGTCCGATCGCGGCCGGTTTCGAATTCCTGGACGGGATATCAGTCGATTGTGCGGAGGCGTACCGAAACCGTCGACGCGATCGTGACACGAGAAAACGGAGCCCTCGGCGGTGATGGTGTCGTCTCCGATGACCGACGCGTGAGAACCGTCGCTCGAGGGCTCGGGGCGACCGTGACCGGCACGATCGGCGTGATCGTCAGGGCGACCGAGGAAGGGCTTCCCGAGTCGGATGCGAAAGCTATCGTCCGTCGTCTCGACGAACACGGCCTGCACATGACCGCCGAACTCCGAGACACGGCGAACGAACTCGTCGACGAAGCCGCCTCGAGACGCTAAGGGCTCGGCACAGACTGGATCCGGCTCTAACGCGGTGACGAGGGTTGGCGTCGGAATCGTCACCGCGTTTGTGTACCATCGAACGGGGAACCGGCTACTGTGAACGGACAGATACGGGACCGAAACGTACAATTCCGTGGCCGACAGGGCAGCGGTATGACGATGCCATCGACGACCGCTGGCCGACGGCCGCTCCCTCTCGGCCCACGGGCGACTCGATCGCACCGCGTTTCGCGGGGGAGGCCCTCGTGAACGCGAACGAACGGTCCATCACGGGCTTCCTGATGGTCGCCCACTGGCTGGTCCACACGTACGAGCTGTCGATTCCGATCCTGATGACGATCTGGTTACGGGAGTTTTCGGTCACCGCCGCGGTACTCGGGACCGTCGTCACGGTCGGCTACGCGGTCTTCGGCGTCGGCGCACTCCCGGGTGGGATCCTCGTCGATCGGTACGGCTCCCGTCGGCTGATCGTCGGCTGTCTGCTCGGCATGGGTGGTGCCTTCCTGCTCGTGGGATTGTCCCAGACCGTCGTGACGGTCGCGCTCGCGCTTGGCGTCTGGGGGCTCGCCGCCAGCGTTTACCACCCGGCGGGTCTGGCCCTCATCAGCACCGGCGTTCGGGACGACGTGCGGGGGCGGGCCTTCGCCTATCACGGAATGGCGGGCAACGCCGGGATCGCGTTCGGCCCGCTCGCGACCGCGGTGTTGTTGCTCGCCGTCGATTGGCGCCTCGTCGTCGCGGTCCTCGCCGTACCGGCGCTGATCGCCGCCGTCGTCGGGCTGGCGTCCGAATTCGACGAAACCGCCGCCGTCCAGGTCGCCGACGGCGGCCGCGACGCGTCCACGAGCCGGTCGCTCGCTTCGTTCGTCGCCGACTCGAGGCGCGTGTTCGCGGGCGGATTTCTGCTCGTGTTCCTCCTCGTCATGGGCAACGGGCTCTACTACCGCGGCGTGCTCACGTTCCTGCCCGAACTGCTCGACGGCTTTCTGACGTCACAGCTCGGACCCGTCGACCTGCAGTCGATCGGTCTGACGGGCCCGGTCGCCGCCGAGTTCGATCTCGCCAAGTACCTGTACGTCGGCCTCCTCACCGTCGGGATCGGCGGCCAGTACGTCGGCGGCCGACTCAGCGATCGGATTCGTCCCGAACGCGGCGTGGCCGCGATGCTGGTCGCCCTGTCGCTGCTCGCGCTCGCGTTCGTGCCCGCGGCTCGGGCGAGTCTCGCGACGCTGCTCGCGGTCAGTGTCGGACTCGGGATCGCCCTGTTCGGGATGCAGCCGCTGGTGCAGGCGACGATCGCGAAGTACTCGCCCCCGGACGCGCGCGGCCTCTCGTTCGGCTACACGTATCTCGGAATATTCGGTGTGGGGTCGCTCGGCGCCACGATCGCCGGCTGGATCCTCACGTACGCCTCCGTCGGGACGCTCTTCGTCGTACTCGCCGGCCTCGCCGGCAGCGCCTGCCTGCTGGCGACGATCCTCGGGACGCGGGACGGCCCGTCACTCGCCGTAGACGTAGATTCCTGAGTCGCCGGTGGCGCTCGTGTCACAAACGGCGAGCGGCGCTACCGTCGCCCGACGAACGACACGCCCACCGGTCCGGCCTGTCGGCCGGCGACGGCGGCGTCCGGGGCGGCGAACGTTTCGGACGAGCGCCCCAGTGTGGATACGGCCAGGAGAAATCCGCTCGTCGATGGATCTGAGAAATAGTTCGTGGCCACGTGAATAATTCTCGAACCAGAACTCTTTCGCCTGCGGACGAGGGACAGCGATACGTGACGAGGAGGTTCGAGGAGACGCCGGACAGTCGTCGCAGTTGGGTGGTGGCGATGGTCGGCGCTGTCGCGATGGTGTTCACGTTCGGAACGCCGCTGTCGTACGGCATCTTACGGGGGCCGCTGAGCGAAGCCTTCGGCCTCTCGCCGGTGGCACTCTCGAGCGTCTTCTCGATCATGCTGTTTACCTTCTTCATCGGCTCCGGTGCGATCGGCGTCGTCGCCGCGCGGTTACCGGCTCGCGGCGTTCTCCTCGCGTGTGCGGTCGCGACCGGTTTCCTGGGGCCCGCGCTGTACGTGACGGGGTCGTACCTCGGCCTGGCCGTCGTCTTCGCGGTGCTCGGACTCGCGCTCGGCAGCGTGTTCGTCCTCCTCGCGTCCATCGTCCCGCGCTGGTTCGACGCCCGACGCGGTGCCGCCACGGGGCTCATCTTCGTCGGCAACGGGCTCGGCCTGTTCGTCCTCCCGCCCGTGTGGCAGTACGTCCTCGCGTCGTTCGGCGTGCGGCGAGGATTCCTGCTCGTCCTGTCGGCGACTGCGATCGCCTTTCTCTCGGCCGGCGTCACGTGTCGCCGCCCCCGATGGGCGAGTCAGTCCGCGACGTCGATCGGGGAGTTGCTCGGCTGGGTCCGCCGGTTGGCCGGGACCCGGTCGTTTCGGCTGTTGTTCGTCGGGATCGGGCTCGCGTTCGCCTGGTACCAGTTGCTCGCCGCGTACGCGGTCGATCTCTTCGCGGCGCGAGGACTGACGGAGGCGGCGGCGTCGACCGTGTTCGGACTCATCGGCGGGGTCAGCATCGTCTCCCGGATCGGCGGCGGCTATCTCGCCGACCGAATCGGCTCGAGACGGGCGTTTCTCGCGTCGCTCGGCTGTTCGGCTGCTGGCATCGTCCTCTTTTTCCCGCCGCCGATTTCGATGCTCGCCGTCGGTGTCGTCCTGGTCGGGTTGGGTCTCGGCGGCTGTGCGACGCTGTACGTCCCGGTCCTCATGCAGGTGTACGATCCCGAGAAGGACACCGCGGTCATCGGAGTATTCAACGTCGCCGGCGGAGTCGGTGCGCTCGCCATGCCGCCGCTCGGAACCGCGAGCGTCGCATATACGGGCGGTTACACGGTCGCGATTCTGCTGACGGTTCTCGTGACCGTCGTCGCGTTCTGGGCGATCGCGACGGGAACGGGCGCCGGGTGAGCGGGTTCTGTCCGCGAGCCGTTACAGCGGTAGCGAGGCGAACGCCCACCCGTTTACGACGGCGGCGAACAGCGCCGTGTGAGTCCCCCACACACTTTTTACTCGAGCGCGTCCTACGTTCACCGTTCGACCGCGACGGAGGTCGATGACGCATGCAAACAGACTACGAAACTGCCGACACGCTCGACGTACGGGGCGAAAGCTGTCCGATGCCGGTCGTCAAGACGAAAAGCGCCGTCGACGGCCTCGAGCCGAACGCGGTGCTCGAGGTGCTCGCGACCGATCCCGGGAGCGTAAGCGACATCCGCGGCTGGGCCGACGCGACCGCGGACGTCGAACTGCTCGACCAGCACGAGGCGGACCGCGACGGCGAAACCGTATACGAACACTACGTCCGGAGGGTGGAGTAAATGACGATGGACAAGATCGGTATCATCGTCTCGAGCGACGATCCGAAGAGCCTCGCGATGGCGGTGAACCTCGGGCTCACGGGGGTGGCCTCCGAGATGGAGGTGCTCGTCTACTTCACGTTCGACGGGTTGACCCACCTGACGGAGGGCGAGAAGGACCTTTCGCGGATCGAACCCCTCCTCGAGGAGGGCATGCCGAACCCCTACGACTTGCTCGACCAGTTCGTCGCCGACGGCGGCGAACGGGTGACGACGGTCGCGTGTACCACCACGCTCGACATGCTCGAGTGGGACGAGGACGCGATGGACGATACGGTCACCACGAAGTTCGCGGGCGCGGCGACCTTCCTGGAGGAAGTCGACGACGCGGACCACGTGTTCACTTTCTGACGACCGAGACGCCGGCACCGTCGGGGTCGGCGGTTCGGGTTTCGGTGTGCTCGTAGACGGTTTGGCTTCAGGTGCGCTTGTAGACGGTTTGGCTTCAGGTGTGCTCGTAGGGCGGGATTTCGGCTTCGACGACCTCACCGAGCAGTTTGAGTTCGCGGCCGAGCAGGACGACGAAGTCGTCGAACGTGACGATTCCGGCGAGTTCGCCATCGGAATCGGTTGCCGGGATCCGTCGCACCTCCGCGTCCGTCATCGCGCGGAGCACGTCGAAGATACCGCTTTCGGCGTCGACCGTGACGACGTCCTCGCTCATCACGTCCGCCGCGGTCGCCGACGAGGGATCGGCCCCGTGCGCTGTCGCCTCGAGTGCGATGTCTCGGTCCGTGACGACTCCCTGCGGGCGGTCGTCCTCGGCGACGACGACGCAGCCGACGTTCTCTTCGTCCATCAACTGCGCGAGGTCGGTCAGGGAGGTGTCCGGAGCCGCGCTCACGACTGATTCGCGGACGATCGATTTGATTTCGGGCATAGTAAGATCACCGTCCGTCGCGGCGGTGGATGGCCGCCGACGACGCCCCGCCCTACACCTTCAGAGGAGATAAAGCCCGGACGCCGTCCGTACGCGAGACCAGTCCGCCCGCATCGGGACGTCGAGGGTGGTCCTCGCAGATCACGTTCGAGCTCGTGATAGACACGTGTGTACGGGGCCGTATACATTGGTACGGGGCCGTATACACTGAAAACGTGAGCAAGAGCATTCGAGTCACAGAAGGCACCCACGTTGAACTTCCCTCGGAGCGGTTCTTCCCGTTGACCCTGGCCGTGCTGTAACTGCTGTGGGTCCTGCTGTTTTTGGTGCTGGATCTCCGCTGCCTTCTCGAGGAGTTCGCCGGTGTCGATATCGAACTCGACGCAGATTTCTCGTACGACGAGTCTGCGGTTCTGCTGCGGTGCTGGCGTTTTCCTACTCGGTCTCGATCTTGCCGCCCAGATAGCGGTTCCATCCGCTCCGATTAACTGGAATATAGGTCAGGTTCTTCGTTATCGGCCGGTGGGGTTTCCTGCAATACTCAGCGAGGTCGTCGAGCGGAATCGAGGGGTGAACGTCCGGATCGACGGCCGTCATATAGGTGAAATGTTCACTTCGTCCAGCAGTGCTAGTCATGTGCACGGCGAATCTGTAAGCAAAAGAATAACTTTGGCAACGGGTATTCGTCGCTCACTCGACGCTGTCGGTAACGATTCTGTTACGCCGACGCATGCGATCGCTACTTGGATTAGTTGTAGTTTTCGAATCGGTTACACTTCCGTCACTGAATAACCAATTATAGTTTCAAAATGGCCCTTGTACCGCCGATATGCAAAGTATTATACTTATGTGCATTGCCGTACTGTGTTAAAGACTGGCGTATGCCAGTCGGTGACAATATGGAATTCAGTGGGACGTTCGAACTCGAGGAGTCTACAGTCGACGAGGTGTGGCTCGCGTTATCCGATCCAGTGTTGGTCGAGCAGTCGTTGCCGGGGTGTGAGTTTCTGGTACGCGTCGACGATACCGACGTCGACTTCGACGAGTTGCGCGACGAAGCGGCCGATCGGGAGGTCGAACCGACTGCGGACCCGGAGGCGATCGCCGACCGCGCATTCGAGGAGGGCGGCCACTACGCGGCGCTGATGCAGATCAGCGTCGGACCGGTGAATCCGACGTTCGAGACGGTCGTGACGATCGATCACCGAGAGTACCCGTCGATGTCCGCTTCCGGCGAGGGATCGTCGAGTAACAGTTCCTTCGAGATGTCGTCGGGGATGACCCTCTCCGAGACCGACGACGGCGTCGCCGTCGAGTGGGAGACCGAAGCCGACGTGTTCGGGAAAATCGCCCAGATGGGCCAACGCGTCGTCAGCCCGGTCGCGAACCGCGTGGTCAAGCGGTTCTTCTCGTCGGTTCAGGAGCAACTCCGCGAGCGACAGCTCGCTACCGAAGGGGACGCGACGGGCGGGACATCGGACCCGGCCGAAGGCGATCGGGGATTGGTCGACAGGGTACTCGGTCGGTCGGGAAGCGATGCGAGCGACTCATAAGCTATGACTGAACACGACATCACGCTGACGGTCAACGGAACGGAACACGAACTCACGGTCGAGCCGCGGACGCTCCTGGTTCACGCGCTCCGAGACGAGCTCGGGTACACCGGGACGAACGTCGGCTGCGAGAGCAGCCTTTGTGGCGCCTGTACGGTCCACCTCGACGACGACGCGGTCAAATCCTGTACGGTCCTTGCGGTACAGGCCGACGGCGCGACGATCGAGACGGTCGAAGGACTCGCCGAGGACGGCGAGTTCCACCCCATCCAGTCCGGATTTCAGGAGGAGCACGGGCTCCAGTGTGGCTACTGCACGCCCGGGATGATGATGGCGGCGACCGATTTCCTCGAGGAGAACCCCGATCCCAGTCGCGAGGAGATCCGCGAGGGGTTAGAAGGAAACCTGTGTCGGTGTACCGGCTACCAGAACATCGTCAATGCGGTCGAGAACGCGGCGGACGAAATGCGCGCCGGGGCCGTCGCCGACGGCGGCTGTCCGGCCGACGCCGCGGACCGGTCGGGATCGTGCTGTGGCTCCGACGCCGGCGACGTACGCTGGCCCGACGACGGAGGTGACGCGGAATGAGTATCGAATCGATCGATCCGGACGAGGTCGCCGCCGCCGATATCCTCGGCTCGGCTATCGAACGCCGGGAGGACCCGGCACTGATCACCGGTGACGCCGAGTACACCGACGACATCCAACTACAGGGCATGGTCCACATGGCGATCCTCCGGAGCCAGCACGGTCACGCGAAGCTCGGAGACGTCGATACGAGCGATGCGGAGGCGATGAACGGCGTCGTCGGCGTCTACACCCACGACGACCTCCACCGCGATGACACGCCGGGTGGAGGATCGTACTCGCTCCCTGTCGGGTGGCTGCTCGACAGCCTTCGGCAGGTCGATCACCCGATACTGGCGAACGATCGCGTCCGCTATCAGGGCGACGCGATCGCGGTCGTCGTCGCCGAGGACCGGTACGTCGCTCACGACGCGGTCGACGCCATCGACATCGACTACGAGCGACTCGACGCCGTGACCGACCCGGACGCCGCTCTCGGTGACGACGCGCCCGAACTCCACGACGACGCCGAGGGCAACGTCGCGTTCGACTGGGAGATCGGCGACTCAGAGCGGACCGAAGAGGCCTTCGAATCGGCCGCTCACACCGCGAGCATCGACCTCGAGAATCAGCTGCTCATCCCGAACGCGATGGAGCCGCGGGCCGCGGTCGCCGACTACAGCCCCGGGACGGACGAGTTGGAGGTGTTCATGACCTCCCAGAACCCCCACCTGCATCGCCTGCTCATGTCGGGGGTAATCGGGCATCCGGAGCACAAACTGCGGATCAAGGCACCGGAAGTCGGCGGCGGGTTCGGGAGTAAGATCCACCACTACGCCGACGAGGCGCTGGTCGCGTGGGTCGCCAAACATCTCGAGCGACCGGTCAAGTGGACCGCCACTCGAACAGAGACGTACAAGACGGACGCGCAGGGTCGCGGGCACGTGACGACGGCAGACATCGCGATGAACGAAGACGGCGACGTCGTCGGCCTTCGCGTCGATACGACCGCGAACCTGGGTGCGTACCTCTCGACGTTCGCGCCCGCGGTGCCGACGTACCTCTACGGAACGCTGCTCTCGGGACAGTACGACATTCCGGCGATCCACTGTTCGGTTACGGGCGCGTTCACGAACGTACCGCCGGTCGACGCCTATCGAGGCGCCGGCCGTCCGGAGGCGTCGTTCGTGATCGAGCGGCTGGCGAAGCTCGGTGCCGAGGAAATGGGAATGGACCCCGCCGAGTTCCGGCGGCGGAACTTCGTCCCCGAGGACGCGTTTCCCTACGAGACGCAGGTCGCCGTGGTCTACGACAGCGGCGATTACGAGAAGACGCTGGACGAGGCTCTTGAGATGGTCGACTACGAGTCGTTTCGCGAGCGTCAGGTGGAGGCCCGTGCGGACGGCCGCTACCTCGGGATCGGCTTCTCCTGTTACATCGAGGCCTGCGGGTTAGCGCCGTCGGAACTCGCCGGCCAGCTCGGCGCACAGGCCGGGCTCTGGGAGTCGAGTCTCGTTCGGTTCCATCCCTCCGGGACGGTCACGGCCTACTGCGGAACGTCGGGTCACGGCCAGGGGCACGCGACGACGTACGCACAGATCGTCGCGAACGAGCTCGGTGTCCCCTACGATGACGTCGAGGTCGTCGAGGGCGATACGGACGAAATCCCGCACGGAATGGGGACGTACGGCTCCCGATCGGCGGCGGTCGGCGGGAGTTCGCTGGTCAAGAGCTCGCAGAAACTCGTCGACAAGGCCCGCGAGATCGCGGCCCACCAGCTCGAGGCCGATCCCGCGGATCTCGAGTTCGAAGGCGGTGAGTTCCGGGTCGCGGGAGCCCCCGACCGGTCGATCGGCATCAAGGCAATCGCCCAACAGTCCTATCTCGCTCACGACATCCCCGACGACATGGAACCCGGTCTCGAGGCCACGTCGTTCTACGATCCGGACAACTTCGTGTTCCCGTTCGGAACGCACGTCGCGGTCGTGGAGGTCGATCCGGAGTCGGGCGAGATCGCGTTCGAGCGCTACGT
This sequence comes from Natrinema caseinilyticum, assembly GCF_024227435.1. Taxonomy (GTDB): domain Archaea; phylum Halobacteriota; class Halobacteria; order Halobacteriales; family Natrialbaceae; genus Natrinema; species Natrinema caseinilyticum. The sequence goes on along the minus strand of NZ_CP100445.1, from coordinate 1,045,592 downwards.
CGCCGTCGACGACGTCGGCAACCAGATCAACCCCAAGATCGTCGAGGGGCAGGTCCACGGCGGCGTCGCCCAGGGCGTCGGTCAGGCGCTCTACGAGGGCGCGGAGTACGACTCGAACGCGCAGCTCCTGACGGGATCGATGCAGGATTACGCCGTCCCGAAGGCGATGCACATCCCGGAGATAGAAACGGCCTCCACCGTTACGGAGAGTCCGCACAACCCGCTGGGCGTCAAAGGCGTCGGCGAGGCCGGGACGATCGCGGCCCCCCAGGCGGTCGTGAACGCGGTCGCGGACGCGCTCGAGCCGTTCGGCGTCGATCACGTCGAGATGCCCCTGACGGCCGAGCGGGTCTGGAACGCCGTCGACGGCCGGACCGAAGCCGATGCCGAGACGCCGGACGCCGTCGCGGACGGCGGGACGGCCGATTCACACACCGCTGCTGACGGTGTCATCGACGATCCCGACACCGCGACGGACGGCAACGGAGGTGATTCGTGATGTATCCCGACGAATTCGACTACTATCAGGCGGCGACGGTGGACGAAGCGATCGACCTGCTCGAGGAAAACGCGATGGAGGAGACGGAGTTACTGGCCGGCGGTCACAGCCTGCTTCCGGCGATGAAGACCGGCCTCTCGAGTCCGGACGTTCTGATCGACATCGGCGAGGTCGACGCCCTCCACGGCGTCGCCGTCGACGGCGACACGCTCACGATCGGCGCGATGAACCGCTACAGCGACGTACTGGGATCCGCGGACGCTCACGAACACGCGCCGGCGCTGACCGCGGCGGTCGAACGGGTGGGCGATCGGCAGGTCCGCAACCGGGGCACGATCGGCGGTAACCTCGCACACGCGGACCCCGCCTCCGACCTCCCCGGCGCCGCGCTGGCCTCCGATGTGAGACTGGTGGTGCAGGGCCCCGATGGCGAGCGCACGATTCCGGCGGACGAGTTCTACTACGGGATGTACGCGACGGACCTCGGCCCCGCCGAAATCCTCACCCGGATCGAGGTGCCTTCGGCAGCCGACGCCGTCGGAACCTACGCGAAGCGACCGAGTCCGTCTTCGGGGTACGCGATGGTTGGCGTCGCGGCCCTGCTGACGATCGAGGACGGAACCGTCGCGTCGGCCGGAATCGGCGCGAACGGCGCGATGGATCACGGAGTGCGACTCGAACCCGTCGAAGAGGCGCTGATCGGTGAGTCGCTCGACGAAGAGACGATCGCGACGGCCGCCAGTCGCGCGACCGACGACCTCGATACGGCGCTCATGATGGAGGACCTGCAGGCGTCGGGCGAGTTCCGCGCTCAGCTCCTCGGAGTATACACCGAGCGCGCGCTCGAAGCGGCGATCGACCGGGCCTCCGCGCCCTCGGCCGCGGACTGAACGAACGTGGACGGTACCACGCTTCGAAACGGATCGTGCGCCGAACGATCCCGCGATACCTTCGCCGAACCCGCGCTACGCACATGACCGACGAACTGACCACGACGTTCGCGAATTTGACGGAGTCCGACGTCCGGGCCGCCCTCGATGCGGAGGACTACATCGCCGAGGACGAGATCGTCACCACCGTCCTCCTGACGTTGCGCATGGGGAAGCCGCTGCTGGTCGAGGGGGAACCGGGCGCCGGGAAGACGGAACTCGCCAAGGTGCTGGCCTCAAGTCTCGGGAGCGAACTGATACGGCTCCAGTGCTACGAAGGCCTGACCGCCGAACACGCGCTCTACGAGTGGAACTATACGAAACAGTTGCTCGCGGTTCAGAGCGGGGACGACCCCGAATCGTCAGTATTCGCCGAGGAGTACCTGCTGGAACGGCCGCTGTTACGGGCGCTTCGCAGCGATACCGGTCGGCCGCCCGTGTTGCTGGTCGACGAGATCGATCGCGCCGACGACGAGTTCGAGGCCCTGTTGCTCGAAGTGCTCTCGGACTTTCAGGTGTCGGTTCCGGAAATCGGGACGATCGCGGCCGACCGACCGCCGGTCGTGATCGTCACGTCCAACCGAACGCGAGCGTTGAGCGACGCGCTCAAGCGGCGCTGTCTCTACCTGTACGTCGAACCGCCGTCCCTCGAGAAGGAAATCGCCATTCTCCGCCGGAAGGTACCGCAACTGAACGATACCATTGCGCCGGACCTCTGTGCGATCGTCGCTCGACTCCGCGAGGAACCGCTGCGGAAGCCGCCCGGCGCCGCCGAAACGATCGACTGGGCTCGAGCGATCGCCTCGCTGCGCGACGACGGCGACGGGACGCTCGATCGCGAAACGATCCGAAACACGCTCGGTTGTCTGCTGAAAACGGGCGAGGACGTCGACCGAGTCGACGACGCCCTCCTGACGGAACTGCTCGAGGCCGCCGATCGAGCGGAGGGGAAAGCGTGAGCGAACGTGGTGACGACGCCAGCGTGGGCGTCCACGACCACGTCCGGGCCGAACTCGTCCTGTTCGTCCGCGAACTCCGCCGCAGCGGTTCGACCGTCCCGGCCAACGCCGGAACGACCGCAGCCGAAGCGATCGCCGAGATCGGACTCGATGACCGCGGCCGCGTTCGAACGGCATTACGAGTCAGTCTCCTCACCGACAGCGGGGATTTCGAAACGTTCGACCGGTTGTTCGAAACATTTTGGCGTCGGCTCACGACGGGCCTCGAAAGCGACCGACCGACATCGCCGGTCGACGACGGACCCGATGTGCCTCTCGAGTCGCTCGGGAAGTCCGCCGCGGACGAGAACGGTGCGGACGCGCCAGCCGATCTTGCGGACGCCGATCGCGGTCCCGCTCGTTCGCTCGCCGAATCGTTTGCAACGGCAGTTCCCGATGCCGCCGAAAACGACGGGATCGGGGCATCGACGGCGCTTTACAGCCCGTCTGGATCGGCGGAGACGATCGACGGACGGCCCGGTTCCGACGCGAGCGATTTCGCGACTCCCTTCCGCGACGTGACTCGGGCACTGGCGAGTTTGCGAGGGCGACAGTTCCGGTCGGGAACCGACCACGCCGACGTCCGTCGGGCGCTCCGGGCGAGCGTGAGCACCGGTGGAACCGTCCTCTCGGTTCCGAAGCGTGAGCGCCGTCGAACGGCTGTTCGCGCGGTCTTGCTGGTCGACGTGAGCCGATCGGTTCTCGACACCATCGATCGCGGGTTCCTGATCGAATTCCTTCGACGGGCCTGCCGCGACTGGCGGGACGCTCGGGTGTTCTTCTTCGACGAGGACCTCAGGGAGGTGACCGAAACCGTCGACGCGCGGTCGGCGACGACGGCGTTCGAGGCGCTCGAGGCCGCGGAAACCGCCTGGGGCGGCGGAACGCGTATCGGGCGGTCGTTCGAACGGCTCCGCGAGACGGCACCCGACGCCGTGGAACGACGCACTGTCGTATTCGTCGTCAGCGACGGCCTCGAGCGGGGTGACGTCGACGTCCTCGAACGCGAACTCTCGTGGATCGATCGCCGGGCCGAGCGGGTGCTGTGGTTGAATCCGCTGGCGACGGCGCCGTCCTACGAGCCCACCGCTCGAGGAATGGCCGCCGCCGTCCCGTATCTCGACGGCCTGTTCGCATTCGCCGGCCCGAGCGACGTCGTCGAACTGGCGAGACAACTCCGATTGCGGGACGCGGGCGGACGAATCGGCTACGAGTTCGATGCGCGGTCGAATCGGCAGACGAGTACCCAAACGACAGATCAAACATGAGTACGAACGATTGGAGTCTCCCGGAAACCGAGGTGTTCAATCGAATACGAACGACTCTCGACGAGGACGCGGCGGCCGTCTTGGCGACGGTGGTCGCGGTCGACGGTAGCGCGTACCGCCGCCCGGGTGCGAAGATGCTCATCCGTCCGGACAGCGGCGGAGCGGGAAGCATCACGGCTGGATGTCTCGAGGACGAGGTCCGCGCGCTGGCCGCGGACGTACTGGCCGACGGATCCCCCCGCGTCGAGACGTGGGATCTGACCGGCGACGACGACGGCGTCTGGGGTCTCGGGATCGGCTGCAACGGCGTTATAACGGTCCTGTTGGAGCCCCTCGACGAGTCGCATCGACCGGTCGTCGACGCTCGGCGGGCCGGCGACGCGATCGGCGTCGCGACCGTCGTTCGCGACGACCCCGAGACGGACGTCGCAGTGGGCGACCGCGCCTACTACCGGGGGGACGACGGATTCGCCGTCGACGCCGACCTCCCGACGGCGGTAGTCGACGAACTCGCGGATCCGACGCGGACGCTCGTCGCTGCCGCTGAGAGCGAGACGCTGACCGTCGAGACGGATACCGGACGCGTCGAGGTGTTCGTGGACGGAGTGCGGCCGCCGCCGAACCTCGTCGTTTTCGGGTCCGGTCACGACGTCGGGCCGGTCGTCGAACTGGCGAACCGCGTCGATTTCCGGGTAACGGTCGTCTCGTTTCGCGGAGGCCGTGCCGACGAGGACCGGTTCCCCCGCGCGGACGCGGTCGTTTCGGCGTCGCCGCGGGAGATACTGCAACTCCGGGAGTGGGACGCGGACACGTACGCGGTGGTGATGAGCCACAACTTCCTCGACGATCGCCTCGCCCTGGAACAGTTGTTGGAGACGCCGATCGAATACATCGGGTTGATGGGGCCGCAGAAACGGTTCAAGGAGATGCGCGCGGACTTCGCCGAGGAGGAACGACCGGTCACCGACGCGGAACTCGAGCGGATCTACACGCCGATCGGACTGAGCCTCGGCGGGGACGCGCCGTATCAGATCGCGCTCAGTATCGTCGCCGAAGTACTCGCGGTCGCTCGCGATCGAGTGCCGCGCCACCTCGGTCGACGAGACGGCCCGATTCACGACCGCACGGACATCGAGGCGAAGTGAGATCTCGGGAACCCCCGGCGTAAACGGCAGGAAGACGTCATATTTGACCACACAACCGGGTGTGAGGGATGCCGTCGACGCTCGCTTTCCGATTTTCACACGCCGGTACCGCGTGTCTCAGTTCCGTCCTTCGATCGCCTTCCAGACGCGTTCGGGCGTGAGCGGCATGTCGAGCGTCTCGACATCGAAGGGCTCGAGCGCGTCGACGACCGCGTTGACGACGGCTGGCGGGGCCGCGATCGCCCCGGCCTCGCCGACGCCTTTGACGCCCAGCGGGTTGTGCGGGGACGGCGTCACCGTCGACGACCACTCTATATCGGGGAGGTGTTCGGCTTTCGGTACTGCGTAGTCCTGCATCGATCCCGTTAGCAAGTTCCCATTTTCGTCGTAGACCGCCTCTTCGTAGAGCGCCTGACCGATTCCCTGGGCGACGCCGCCGTGGACCTGCCCCTCGACGATCTTGGGGTTGATCTGGTTGCCGACGTCGTCGACGGCGACGTAGCGCTCGAACGCGATCTCGCCCGACTCCGGATCGACCTCCACGATCGCGACGTGCGTCCCGAACGGAAACGTGTAGTTGGACGGGTCGAAGTTCGTGGTCGCCTCCAATCCGGGCTCCACCCCCTCGGGCAGCCGCTCTGGCTCGTTGTGTGCGATGTCGGCAACTTCTTGGATGGTAATGGCCCGGGCCGGGACGCCGCGAACGAAGAGTTCACCGTCCTCGAAGTCGATGTCCTGTTCGGACGCCTCGAGCTGGTGTGCGGCGATCGTACGGGCTTTCTCGATTACTTTCTTGGCGCTCGTCTCGAGAGCGCCACCGCCGACGGGCATAGCCCTACTTCCGGCCGTACCGTGCCCTTCGGATATCGCCGCCGTGTCGCCCTCGAGGACTGTGACGTCGTCGAACGGCACGCCCAATTCGTTCGCGACGATCTGGGTGTAACCGGTCCGATGACCGGTCCCGATCTCCGCGGTGCCTACTTTGACAACCACATCCCCCGCGGGTTTGACCTGGACGATGCCGGACTCGGACATCCCGGGTGCGGCACCGCAGGCCTCGACGTAGCACGAGAGGCCGATCCCGAGGTAGCGGCCGTCCTCGCGAGTGCGTTGCTGGCGTTCGCGGAACGACTCGTAGTCGACCGTTTCGAGCGCCTTTGTGAGATTTTTATCGTATTCGCCCGAATCGTACGTGCGGCCGAGGCCCGTTTCGAACGGAAACGTTTCCGGTGGGATGAAGTTCCGCCGACGGAACTCGACCGGATCGATATCGAGTTCCGAGGCCACCGTGGCAACGAGTCGCTCGATGAAGTACGTGGCCTCCGGCCGACCGGCCCCCCGATACGCGGAGAGCGGGGCGGTGTTCGTGAACGCCCCCGTGGTTCGGACGTACGCCCCGGGAACGGTATACTGACCGTTCGCCATAACGCCGAGGTTCGTGGGAACTCCCGAGCCAGCGGGAACCAGAAACCCACCGACGGGAACGGTCGTGTTGGCGTGGAACCCGCGAAGCGTCCCGTCGTCGTCCACGGCCGCACGCGCGTCGACGATGTGATGTCGTGCGTGGGTCATGGTCTGGAAGTCTTCTGTCCGAGGGGCAACCCACTTCACCGGTCGTTCGAGCTGCATCGCACACCACCCCGCGAGCAGGTGGCCGGTATAGGGGAACAATTTCGCGCCGAATCCGCCCCCAACGTCCGGCGGTCGGACTCTGATCTGATCATCGGGGACGCCGAGCGTCTGTGACAAGTCCGCCTGAACCTGATGAGGATTCTGTGTCGACATCTCGACGGCGAGGTCGTCGTCCGAGTCCGACGGGCGATAGCGTGCGACCGCAGTCCGCGGCTCCATTGCCGTCGGGATCACCCGATTGATTTCGAACTCGAAAGAGATCACGTTGTCCGCAGCATCGAGCGCTGCTTCGGCGGCCTCCTCATCGCCGGTGTCCCACTCGAAGGCCACGTTATCGGCGCTGGTCTCGTGGATCTGGGGGGCTCCCTCGGCGGTCGCATCCCGCGGGTCGATGACCGTATCCAACCGCTCGTAATCGACCTCGATCAGGTCGAGTGCATCGTGGACCGTGTACCGATCTTCTGCGACGACGGCGGCTACTGGCTGCCCTTGATAGGTGGCTTTACCGTCGGCTAGCATCGGATGGTCTGGTGCGACTGCACCGGTCTCGGAATCTGCTTCAGCCGACTTTCCCTCGGGGTCGTCCGTCCGCATGTAGCCCGGGGACCGAGACGCCTGAACGTCCGCCCACGTATAGACACCGATAACGCCCTCTACGCTTTCAGCGGGAGCCGTGTCGATTCCGTCGATACGAGCATGTCCGTATCGACTTCCGAGCAGCCCGAGGTGAACCTCCTCGGGATACTGAATATCGTCTGTATACTCGGCATCGCCCGTGAGATGATGGGGATCCTCACGACGCTGTACGGACGCCCCTACGAGTTCACTCGGCGGTGTGTCGCTTGCATCGATCGTCTTGGGACCCATTTGATGACATATCACATTCTATCTGAACTATTAAAATCAGCGGTACCCGCGACAGATCTCCTCATAGCTTACCGCGACGGATGTAGCAACCCGATGTCGTTGCATTCAAGCTGTTTGTGGGAACATCCACCCTCACGGATTGCCGTCGAATCGTCACCGGAGCGTGTGTCGCACCGACACTCGAGAGTCCCGGTGAGACGGTGCGACGGTCGAACGAGGAGAGACGCGCCGAACCCGTCAGTCGTCCGCCGCGGCCGTATCGACTTCCTCGGCACTCGAGTCGGCACGCGCCTGGTCCTCGCTTTCACAATCGCCAGCAAAGTATCTCGATCGGAGCGACAGCGGCGATGAAGCTGATGCGGATGGAGGGACTGGAAACACCTTCCGGGAGACGGACGAGGGCAGTGGACCTGTGTCCGGATGCAGTTACAGATAGGCGGCAACGGGTGGCCCTGTCGCGGCAGAAGTAGTGTATTTGCTCTCTCAAATGCCCCGAAGCAACGAGGAACCCGAATAGTCTCCTGTCTTTTCGACGGGAACAGCCTCCGTTATCAGGACTCCTCACCGGTACGTTTCGTGGACGACTCCTGGAATGTTACCGAAATGTCTGTCACCGGCGAGCACGGGCTCGTCGCGTTCGAGAGCAGTCGCAGCAATTGCTGCATCACCTTTTCCGATACCGGGTCCCTCGCCGTCTTCCGTATCGGCCACGCGTTCACCGAGTAGCCGCCCCGCGCGTCGGGAAATACTCGGAGTCATATCCACTAGCGGATAGGAATCGAGTACCGCTTCGACCCGCTGTCGTTCTTCACGGGTCGTCGCTACTTTTCCGACACCGATGTAGAGTTCGAGAACGGTCATCGACGGGATTACCAGCGGGACGCTCTCGGCCTCGAGTTCCCGTTCTTTCGTGACGGCTGCATCGACATCGTCGATGACGTCCAGAACGAAACTTGTATCGACGATCATTCGAACCGCTTTGCGACCTCGTGGACTTCACTGCGGTCGTCCTGATCAGCGGTCTCGACGGCTTCTCGCATCTCGCTCACCTGATCTTCGTCGAAGACGTCACGGAGATCGCGGAGTGACCGCCCACCGATGAGTCGCTCGACGGTGTCGCTGAACGATTCGTCGTCGCGCTTGTTCGCCTTGATACGTTCGTACACGTCGTCTTCGAGACGAATTTGATGTGACATCCTTGTTGACAGCGTTGACGCTCCACGAGAATCAAGATTGGGATGGTCAGCGCGCACGGTCACTGGAGTCGACGGTCGAACGAGGAGAGACGCGCCGAACCCGTCAGTCGTCCGCCGCGGCCGTATCGACTTCCTCGGCACTCGAGTCGGCGCGCTCTCTGTCCTCGAGGTACTCGTCGGCGTCCAGTGCGGCCTTCGAACCCATGCCGGCCGCGGTCACGGCCTGCTGGTAGTGGAAGTCGACGACGTCGCCGGCGCCGAAGATGCCGGGGACGTCGGTTTCGGTCTGGCCGCCGCCCTCGCCGCCCGTCGTCTTGAGGTAGCCTTCGTCGTCCATCTCGACGCCGGTACCCTCGAGGTAGCCCGTGTTGGGCGTGTGTCCGATGGCGAAGAAGACGGCGCCGACGTCGAAGTCGAACTCCTCGGTCTCGGGGTCCTCGAGCCGGTCGGTGGGGTGGCCCGCCGGGTTCTCGACGAGCGTGACGTGGTCGACGCCGTCTTCCTGGGTGCCGTGGATCTCGGTCAGTTCCGTGTTTTTCATGATCTCGATCTCGCCCTCCTCGACCTTCTCGTAGACGCGATCGACCCAGTAATCTTCGGCGCGGAACTCCTCGCGGCGGTGGGCGATGTAGACGGTGTCGGCGAACTTCGTGAGGAAGGTGGCCTCCTCCATGGCGGCGTCGCCGCCGCCGACGACGAGCATGTCCTCGCCGCGGAAGAACGCGCCGTCGCAGGTCGCACACGTCGAGAGGCCGTAGCCCATGAGTTCGTCCTCGCCGGGGATCCCGAGGGTGCGGGCGCTCGCGCCCGAGGCGGCGATGACGGCGTCGGCGGTGTAGACGTCGCCGTTTCTGAGTTCGACCCGGAAGGGACGGCTCGAGTCGTCGACCGACTCGATGATGCCGTTTTTCAGCTCCGCGCCGAATTTCCGGGCCTGCTCTTTCATGTTGTTGACCAGCTCGGGTCCGCTGATGCCCTCGGGGAAGCCCGGATAGTTGGCGACGTCGGTGGTGAGGGTGAGTTGGCCGCCGGGTTCGTCGCCTTCGATGACCAGCGGTTCGTTGTTCGACCGGCCGGCGTAGATCGCCGCGGTGAGGCCCGCGATGCCGGTTCCCGCGATAACGAGCGTTCGGTGCTCGAGGACCTCGTCGCTTCCGTGATCGGCTTCGTCGCCGCCGTCCGGACAGACGGTCGGTTCCTCGCGGGCGAGACCGAGTTTGGCGTCGAGTTCGCCCGCTTCGTCCAGCGCACTCGTTTCGTCCCAGCCGCCGAGTAGCTCGTCGTCGACGAAGATCTCCGGAGCGGTTTTGCGTCCGTCCGCTCGCTCGACCATCTCCTCGAAGCGATCATCGTCCCCGGTGACGACGTACTCCTCGTACGCGACGCCCTTGCTGTCGAAGAGATCCGTGGCCATCTCGCAGTACGGACAGGCCGTTTTCGTATAGATCTCGACGCGTGGCTGGTCAGTCATGTTCCACGATTGGGACAGAAGACCTAAACCGATTGCGTTCTCAGCAACGAGGCCCTCTTGCTGTGACGCTCCCGATGCGTGAGCGGTCCTCACGACGTCCCTGCGGTATCGGCGGCGGTCGTATCGCCCTCGACGAATTCGACGGTGACGGTCACCGTCCGATCGGTTCGCTCCTCGAGGGTCCGCTCGATGGTCTCCGCGAGCGTCGGATACGGGTGGTCCGCGGGTCGGTGAACGACGACGGTGACCGCGGTCTCGTCGGTTACGAGGCCGCCGTCGTTGAACTCGGTCCGCACTTCCGCCAGTTCCAGGCCGTCGTACTCGGCGTCGTCCAGGACGGTCCTGACGCCGTCGTTGACGTCGTTTTCGAAGGCGACGTGGTGGCCGAGGACGACGCCGGCGCCGGTCAGAACGATCACGCTCAGAGCGACGACGACGGCGAGCGAGCCGAGGCGGTCTCGAGAGACGTTCCCGCGAATCGTCCCGGCCGTCCAGCCGTCGGGTCGATAGCCGAGGTGCCAGAAGACGGCGATTCCCGCGAGGAGAACGGATGCGGCGTTGACGGCGACCAGGACGAAGGCGCCGAGGGCGACGGTCGCGTGGCTCCAGGCGAGTCCGATTCCGACCGCGGCGGCGGCTGGAATCAGCGCGACGGCGATCATCACCCCGACGAGCGAGACGGGAATCGCGGTCGCGAGCCCGAAGGCGCCGGCGGCGCCGGCACAGATCCCGACGACGAGCGCGAGCATCCCGGGAGTGATCCGGTTTTGCACTTGAGCGATGGCGGTGATGTCGACCGTCGAGGGGACGGCGCCACTGAACCGAATCAGCCAGGCGAACGCGAACGCGCTGGCGATGGCGACGACCAGGCCGACCGCCAGCGACGAGAGCCCGTCGCGGACCATGGGACGATCGTCGAGAACCAGCCCGACGGTGCCGGTCAGCGCCGCGCTGACCTGCGGAGCGATCACCATCGATCCGACCACGACGGCGGGCGAGTCGAGCAACAGGCCCGCGGTCGCGACCAGCGCGCTCAGCACTGTCATCGAGTAATAGGTCCCCCGGCCGGGCGTCATATTCAGCGCCCGCGTCCGAATCTCGTCGCGGGCGATACTGTCGTCCTCTTCGGTGCCGTTGACGTATCGTTCCTCGAGTTCTTCGATGCGCGGGGTCCTGGCCGTCTCGATCGACGAGACGACGGTGAAATCGTCCTCGATACCGATTTCGCGCAGCGACGTCAGGACGTGATCGACCGCCTGGGTCGGGATCGGAAAGGAAACGAGTTCGCCGTCGTCCCCGTTGCTCCGCTCGTGGATCCGAACGTAATCGAGGTCCTCTTCCTCGAGGACGCGTAGGACGTCGTCTCGAAGGGCGGACGGGACGAACACCTGTATGAGGCGCACTAGGAGGCCGTTCGAACGGACGCGTGATATCTATGCGGACGTTACAGCGGCCGCTCGGCAGCGTCGTCCGCTCGAGCGTCCGGCTGGTAACGGATCGGCACTCGAACGCGGAATTCCGGTCCGATGCGATGAGCGCCCGACCGGGCGGAACGGGCATCGATACTCGACGGCGGCCGCTCGAGGCGACGCACTTACGGAATCGAACGACGAGTAACGGGTATGGGTGCCGATCTCGAGGAGAAGACGAACCGGTACGGCGAGTTACTTGCGGAGGCGCTCGAGGCGGCCACGGTCGCGCCGCCGGAGGGGACGCCGATGGAAGCGGCGGCGGCGGACTGTTACGAAATGGCGGCGTCCTATCTCGAGGACGGAACGCACTTTCGAGACCAGGGGGACCTCGTCAACGCGCTGGCGTCGTTTTCCTACGGTCACGCGTGGCTCGACGCGGGCGCTCGTATCGGATTGTTCGACGTTCCGCGGGAGGGCCACCTCTTTACTGTCGACGAGCAAACGGGTCCGGAGGACCCCTGAACCCTGGCCCCGAAATCTCCAATGATTAATCACTATATAACCGGAACATATATAACAGTAAATCGGGTTAGTTTATAAAGTAGGCGAAAGCTTTATATGCCTTACGGCCTTACCCTATGTTAGCTGAGGCGTCCGGGTTTCTTCTGGTTACCCCACCCGGAAGCCCCGAGTAACCCACCCGATCCAGATCATGACAGATACGAGCATCCGGACGTACACGAACGAGCGAGAGACCGAAGACGAAGAAACCACCACGGTATCCGACGAGCGGGAGCGCTGCCCGGAGTGTGGCGGCCGGCTCGTCTCGGACGACGAACACGCCGAGACGGTCTGTGAAGACTGCGGGCTCGTCGTCGAGGAAGACGAGATCGACCGCGGCCCCGAGTGGCGGGCGTTCGACGCCTCGGAGAAGGACGAGAAGTCCCGCGTCGGCGCGCCCACCACCAAAATGATGCACGACCAGGGGCTGTCGACCAACATCGGCTGGCAGGACAAAGACGCCTACGGCCGCGCCCTCTCGAGCCGCCAGCGCCAGAAGATGCAGCGGCTGCGCACCTGGAACGAGCGATTCCGCACCCGCGACTCCAAGGAACGCAACCTCAAGCAGGCACTCGGCGAGATCGACCGGATGGCCTCCGCACTCGGGCTCCCCGAAAACGTCCGCGAGACGGCGAGCGTCATCTACCGGCGCGCACTCGAGGAGGACCTCCTGCCGGGCCGATCGATCGAGGGCGTCGCGACCGCCTCGCTGTACGCGGCGGCTCGCCAGGCCGGCACCCCCCGCAGCCTCGACGAGATATCGGCCGTCTCCCGAGTCGAAAAGATGGAGCTGACCCGCACGTACCGGTACATCATCCGGGAGCTCGGCCTCGAGGTCAAACCGGCCGACCCCGAACACTACGTGCCGCGGTTCGTGAGCGATCTCGATCTCTCCGACGAGACCGAGCGGATGGCCCGCGAACTGCTCGAATCGGCTCGCCAGGAGGGCGTCCACAGCGGGAAGTCCCCCGTCGGGCTCGCCGCAGCGGCAGTGTACGCCGCCGCGCTCCTGACCAACGAGAAGGTCACCCAGAACGAGGTCAGCGAGGTCGCGAGCATCTCCGAAGTCACCATCCGGAACCGGTACAAGGAACTGCTCGAGGCCTCCGATACGGCCGCACCTGCGTAAACAAGGCCGGCTGTCATCTGTCACGTCGTCCTGACGCGGGTGGTTTTTTCGTCCTCGAACCGACCAGCGGACGGTATGCCCGGTCGGAACTGGTATCCGATTCGTCGAATCGCCATCACTCTCCTCGAATACAAGGCGAAGTTGTACGGTATACACGTCGTGCAGGTCGAAGCAGCGGGGACGACTCTTGAACGCGATCGACGACAACGTTCAAACGATGAGTGCCGCCCACGACAACAACGAGCAACGACCGAGCCACGGGAACGGCCATCCCCAACGGGACGTCATCGAAGTCGTCTACGACGAAGACCGGGATCTCTCGGTGTACGTCGTCCGTCTGGCGTACCACGATTCCCCCTACAACATGCGAACCGCGTATCCCAACCAGTACTGGTCACTCGAGATCAGCGTCGGCGATCCGCTCGAACGGCGCTACCCGACCGGCAAAGACCGTCAGGAAATCGTCGACCTGATGGTCGAAACCGCGCACGTCGAACTCGAGACCGAAATGGACCGAAACGACGACCTGCTGGACGAACTCGACCTCAGAAACCGGGTTTCTAACTGATCTCGGATCTCCGCACGATCGACAGACCCCGGTCTCTCGCGACGTCGTTCGACGCGCGCCACACGGTGGTACGTTCCGCAGACGACCGGACGTGGTTCGATGCCTCGCACTCGAGGGATGCGGAACCGACGAGGCGACTCGCGGGCGCCGAGGCGTCGTGACTCGTCACCGTGGCGTGGTTCGGGGCTTCGCTCCGTTCTGAGTTTCTCCAGTCTCATCGCCCCTCTTCGAAAACTGCGGTAACGTTTTTCAGCTCTCCTGTGAAAGACGATAGCATGGATAAAACGACCGTCCAACTGTTGTGTCCCGAATGTGCGAAAGATTGGCAGGCATCTCCGGACGAACTCCCGACTGCGGCCGAGATGTTTCACTGTCCGAACTGTCACGCGTCCCGCCGTACAGCCGAGTTTATGCGAACTGATCGCGATTTACAAACGTTGAAGCAACTCGGGTAGTCCGATTGTCGGGCCCGTTTAGGCCAGTCCTTCCAACGGTAGTCACGGTTTAAGTCTTCGAACACAGCATATCGGAAAGAGGAGAGAAAGCATCGTTTATGCCAGTAATAAGAAGTATACGCGCTCCCTGTCCCGTGGTTTTCTCGCGTAGGCCCAGCATTCGAAACGTTCCGTGCAGTGATACACCAAAAAGGCGACACGGGTTGCGTGTTAACGCAACTCAAGATAATAATATAACCCTGCAGTGGGTAGGACCGCATGGTTATGAAGAAACAGGAGCTCATTCACCTTCACGGCCTTCTCGCGGAGGTATCGAACCAGTGCGCTGAATGGAACGATTGTCAAATTGACCTTGAAGAATACGAGTCCCGGGGGATCCGACCGACGTCGATCCACAAATCGAAAACTGATCACAAAGCTGCTGTTTTTGCGCTCGCCGGTGGAATCACAACGAACATGCGAGAGGGTGAGCAGGAAGCAGTCGCCGCCGCCGCAGACTGAGACGCGTACCGAATCCTCCGGACGATAGTTTTCCTCACTGGCAAGACTACCGACCCACAGGACGCCGCCACGGGCCGCACCGGTTCCCTCGTCTTGCGACGGTTCCACGCTTCGCCGTCAGCTCGAGACGTTCCCGATCGGACGGTCGCGCATCGAGTGGCGCCGACTTTCGGTGTCGCTCACTCGACCAGATCCTCGAATTCGGGGAGGATTTCCTCGTCGTCGTCGTCGTCTTCGCCGTCGGTTTCGGCCGCCGAGTCACGGTCATCGTCCTCCTGGTCCGCTGACGAGTCGTCGGTCGAATCGTCGTCCGGTTCGTCCTCTAAGACGGTGACGTGTTCGACCTCGAGCGGGATGTTCTCGAGTCGTTGACCGATCTCCTTTCGTGCGATTCGCGAGGCGTGTTCCTCGCGCTCGACGTTGAAGACGGTCATCTCCAGTTCGAGCGCGACGAGCGCCTCGTCGGCTGCGATAAACGCGGGTGGGAGTTCCTCTCCCGATGGGGAGGTTCGCTCACCCATGTTGATCTCCACGTAATTCAGGTCAGGGTTCAACATCTCGCCCGTCTTCGAGATGGCGATACGGATCGCCTCGTCTTCCGTTTCAACGTCGAATACCGGCACTGCAGCTTCGACGACGACCCTGCAATTCATGCTCAGTCATTCTATCGCCTCCAGTAAGAAGGTTCGCCTCGCAGCGACGAACGAGATGGGTGCAGTCCCGATTCCGACGCGTCGGGACCCCGCGAGCGACGGATTTGTTCGCCGCGTCGATTCGAAACGCGAGCGTCGTGCCGGTTCGAAAGGCAAAAGCCGCCGCTCTCGAAGGGTCGAACGAATGGAGACGGGGACGATCCCGGTCGACGAACTGGCCGGCGGACTGGACCTGTACCGAACCCTCGAGAGCGGCCAAAGCTACCTCTGGCGGCGCGACGACGGAGATATGTACGCCGGGACGGCCGCTCCCGACTCGTGGTATTCGACCGTCGTCGACGGCGAGGTGATCCGCGTTCGGGCCCAGAGTGACCCCGATGACGACGTCCTCGAGTGGGAATCGACGACCGACGCCGAGTCGACGGTGCGTCGGCTCTTGCGATTGGACGACGATCTCGAGGCGATCGTCGCCGCCGCACCGGACGACCCGTTGCTCCGGGAGGCCTACGAGGCCCATCGGGGGATGCGGTTGGTCGCCGATCCCGCGTTCGGAACGCTGATCTCGTTCATCTGCTCGGCACAGATGCGGGTGAGCCGCATTCACGGGATGGTCTCGACGCTGGCGCGGGAGTACGGCGAGGAGCGGACGTTCGACGGCGACGTCTACGCGGAATTTCCGACCCCGGAACGACTCGCGACGGCGACCGAAGCCGAACTCCGCGAACTCGGACTCGGTTATCGAGCCCCCTACGTCGTCCGGACGGCCGAGATGGTCGCACACGGCGAGGCACACCCGGAGGCGGCTCGGGACCTCGAGTACGAGGCGGCTCGAGACTACCTGACGCAGTTCGTAGGCGTCGGCGACAAAGTCGCGGATTGCGTCCTGCTCTTTTCGCTGGGATTCGACGAGGCCGTTCCGCTCGACACCTGGATCAAATCGGCAATCGCGGAGCACTATCCGGACTGTGACCGTGGGTCATACGCCGAGACCTCGCGAGCGATTCGGGACCGACTCGGCGGCGAATACGCGGGATACGCCCAGACGTATCTCTTCCACCACTTGCGAACCGGCGAGTGAGACCACCTACTCGACCGGTGTCCGGTGGCGGGCGGTTACTCCTCGTCGTCTTCGCGCCCGGCCACGGCCCAGCCTGCGAAACGAGCGTGACTGCGAAGACGACGAGAATCCCCGCGACCCCAGAGCGCGACCTGCCGGCCGAGCAGGACGTTCGCGAGCGCGCTCGCGCCGACGAGCAACTCGAGCAGTTCCCGGATCGTCGCACGCCCGCTCGAGACGTCGCGGGACTCTTCGAAGCGTTCGATGCGGTCCATCAGCGGAACTCCGAGAGGGTCGTCTGGTTTCGCTTCAGCGGCTGCGCTCGGTAGCCGTACTCGGTCGCGAGGTGGTCGGCGAACGCCTCGTCGAAGCCGTGATTCGTGTCGACGATCTCCGGATCGATCGCGCGGACCGTTTCGACGAGTTCGTCGAAGTCGCAGTGGTCCGTGAGCGGAAACGTCACGTCGTAGTTTCCTCGATAGCGAAAGGAGTCGTCGACCGCCCACCCCGAAAAGCCCGCCTTCAGACCGTTCTCGCGGTCGACGGCCGTCTCGACCCAGTCGGCTCGGGCCTGATTCGACGGCAGGATCACGATTTCGTCGGTCAGTCCGCGCAGCGAGTCGTAGCGTCGCCCGGGGAACGCGAGGCCGCCCGCAGCCGATCCGTTCGTCGAGCGATCGGTCGGTCCGTCCGGTGAGACGCCGTCGGTCGCCCGTTCGATCGCCCGGTTCACCTCGCGGATGGAGTCGGAGACGAGGATCTCTCGATCCCCGTCGACCGTCGCGTCGCGGGCCAGCCACTGGAGCTTCTGGGCGCGGCCCAGCGAGTAGCCGAACAGGAAACACGGCCGGTCGTCGTTGTCTCGAAGCCAGTCGGTGATCGCCGCCTCGAGTTCCTCCTGCGTCGAAAATCGGTACTTTGGAAGCCCGTACGTCGTTTCCATAACGAGCGCGTCCACGTCCACGGCGCGGGGATCGAACCCCTCGAGGTAACACCGATCGCGCGTCGAGAAATCGCCGGTGTAACAGTAGCGCCGGGGACCGCCGTCGTCGGACACATCCGCGGAACTGCCGGGCACGCGCTCCAGATCGATGATCGCCGCGCGGGAGCCGACGACGTGGCCGGCCGGAACGAGTTCGATGCCCGGGACACGTTCGACGAACGCGAATCCGGTACCGGTCCTGGCCTCGGCTATCGCGGCGGTTTCGGCCGAGCAGACGATCGATTCCGACGCCGTCCGAAACGTGTGATCCGCGTGGGCGTGGCTCACGACGTTGACCCTGCCCGCGGCGCTTCGAGCGTCGGCGACGACCCACGGCTCGCCGCCCCGCTCGAAGTGGATGCCGTCTCGGTGCCGTACGGTCACGGGACTCGAGTAGGTCCTCGAGACACCTGCCTGTGTCGCTTCGGACCGTCGCGCCGTGTGGACACCCGAGAGTGGGTCCGACTGCGGGCGGAGCGGACCCGGCTTTTTCACCCTCGCGGTCGACCACTGGGGCATGGCAGGTCGAACCCGCGCACACGTGTTCGTCTCGGGAACGGTACAGGGCGTCTACTACCGCGCCAATACTCGTGACGCGGCACACGAGAAGGGCGTCGACGGCTGGGTGAAGAATTTGAACGACGGTCGCGTCGAGGCGGTCTTCGAGGGCCCCGAGGACGCCGTCGAGGGGATGATCGAGTGGTGTCACACGGGAAGCCCGGCGGCCGACGTCGAAGACGTCCAGGCCGAATTCGAGGAGCCCAAAAGCGAGGACGGATTCGAAATCCGGTATTGACGCACGGCTTCGAACGGAGAGCGAACCGTCGCCATCTCTCGAGTCCCGTTCGCCGGTGATTCGCTCGCGGCTTCGAATCGGTACCAGACGATGGCCGGTCTCGAGCGTGTTACCGGCCGAACAACATTTTCATCGCCACTTCGACGTACTCGAGGAACGTGACGCTCGGTGTACCCGGCAAATAGAGCCGGAGGTCGGGTTGGTCGATCGGTGAATCGAACTGGTCGGCGGAGTCGTCGAACTCTCTTGCGGCCATGTCGTTGGTTGGGGCCGGCGGGTTTTATATATTGCCAAGTATAATTTCGATATAGAAAACTAAAAATCGTTATTGATGAATGGTGTCGTGGGTCGGGGACGCGTCGCTTCGACCGGCCGAATATCGCTTCGACCGGTCACCGGGCCGGGGACGTGTCACTCGAGACGGATTCCGATGTGGGTCAGCGTCCGACGCGATTCCCAACCGATCCGAACGCGACGGACGGGACCTCGACGACCTCGAATCTGGCACCGCCGTGAGCGCTCTCGGAAACGGTGACGTCCCAGCCGTGGGCGTTGACGACGTTCTGAACGATCGACAGACCGAGGCCCGTTCCGTCCGCGTTCGTGCTACGACATCCTCCCCGGCGTGAACGTCGGGGACTCTCTCGCTGTTATGGTAGGGCGTCCATTGTCACGCCATTTGAATCGGTGTCTGTCACCGAATCGGTCACCATCTGGTATAAGTTTGCTCGCCGGTGCAGTCGCGTCGACTGACCGAATTCGGGGCAATGATCGGCTCGGGATACCGAACGCCGAATGGAAAACCCGGGTGATCACTGGGGCCGGTGTCCGCAATCTTCAACGGTCGGCCGGCCGAACCCTGTCCCATGATTACTGGCGAGCGAATGGCCGCCGTCGATGCGAACGCCGCGGCACTCGGCGTCCCGCGCAAGCAGTTGATGGAGTCGAGCGGAAACGCGGTCGCCCGCGAGATTCGGGCGGTTGCCGATCCGGGCGCTCGAGTCGTCGTCGTCGCCGGCCGCGGAAACAACGGCGGTGACGCCTTCGTCGCCGCTCGCTTCCTGGACGAGTATCGGGTCACGACGCTGTTGCTCGGCCGCGCCGAACTGATCGGCACCGACATCGCTCGCGAGAACTGGGACGCGCTGCGTGGGGCCGACTACGACGCACGGGAAGTGACCGACTCGAGCGGGTTCGACCTCCCCGATGCGGACGTGATCGTCGACGCGATGCTCGGAACGGGGATCAGCGGCGACCTCCGAGAACCGGCGGCGACCGCCGCACGGGCGATCAACGAGGCGGACGTGACCGTCGTCGCGGTCGACGTTCCGTCGGGGTTCGACGCCGACGGTGGCGCGCACGCGGACAACGGCATCGAGGCCGACCGCGTCGTCACGTTCCACCGGACGAAACCGGGTCTCGGTGACCTCGCGGCCGACGTCACCGTCGCCGACATCGGCATCCCGGCGGCCGCGGAGCGGTTCGTCGGCCCCGGGGACGTCGGCCTCGCGCGCCCGGAGCGCCGCGACGGGCGGGCGTTCGTCATCGGTGGCGGTCCCTACACCGGTGCGCCGGCACTGGCAGCGCAAGCGGCGTTGCGGGCCGGGATGGAACTCTCCTTCGTCGCCGCACCGGAGTCGGTCGCCGGCGAGATTCAGGGATACGCCGAGGACCTCATCGTCCAGCCCTACGGGAGCGACAGACTCTCGCCCGAGCAGGTCGACGACCTCGTGGACACGGCGGAGCGCCACGACGACGTGGTCGTGCTCGGTCCGGGCCTCGGGACCGCAGACGAGACGCTCGAGGCCGCCCGTACGTTCCTCGAGTCCTACACGGGGCCGGCGGTCGTCGACGCGGACGCCCTGTCGATCGTCCCGGATCTCGAAACGGATGCGACCCTGGTCTGTACGCCGAACCGCGGGGAACTCGCCCGGATGGGCGGTCCGGATACCGATTCGCTGCGCGAGACAGCGGACGAGGTCGCGGATTTCGCGGCCGAACTGGGTCACGTCGTCCTCGCGAAGGGCGTCGACGACGTCGCGACGGACGGCGAGCGAACCCGGGTCTGTCGAGCGGGGTCGCCCGGGATGACAGTCGGGGGAACCGGCGATCTGCTGGCGGGGATCGTCGCGGCACTGCTCGAGCACGCCGATCCGCTCGACGCCGCGGCGGCGGCCGCGTTCGTCAACGGTCGCGCCGGCGAACGACTCGCTCCGACGGCGTCGAACGGCTTTCTCGCGTCGGAAATGCTCGCGGAAATTCCCGCTGCCCTCTGGGGTGAGGCGGATGAGTGAGAACGACGACGCGGGCGACCCGAGTGACGGCGGAAACGGGCGTGCCGAGACGGGGACGGATACCGACACTGGGACGGAGACGGGGACGCGGACGGATGCCGATGCGGACGAACTGACCCACACCACGGCGGAGGGCGACGTTCAGATGGTCGACGTCGGCGACAAACCGGATAGCGAGCGTCGTGCGGTCGCGGCCGGGGAGATCCGCCTTCGACGGTCGACGATCGAGGCGATCACCGACGACGAGGTGGGCAAGGGCGACGTCCTCGCGACCGCCCGAATCGGCGCGATCCAGGCCGTCAAGCACACCTGGGAGACGATCCCCATGTGCCACCAGATCCCGATCACGAACGTCGAGACCGACTTCTCGCTCGGTGACGATCGGGTCGAACTGCGGGTCGCCGTCGAGACCACCGGCAAGACGGGCTGTGAGATGGAAGCTCTCGAGGGGGTGACGACCGGTCTGAACGTCGTCTGGGACATGGTCAAGGCCGTCGAGAAAGACGAGGATGGTCAGTACCCGAATACCGGAATCGAGAACGTTCGGGTCCTGCAAAAAGCGAAACGACGGACGTAACTGCCGACGGGCGGTGGCGCCGTCGCTCGCTCGAGCGGACCTGCGCGGTTTCCCAGTCGGCGCTGCTAGTCGGCGAGCGCGTCGATCAGCGTCTCGACGTGAAAATCGTTGAGGGCGTTCGGTTCGTCTTTGACGGTGGAAATAACGAATTTGGACGACGTACGATCGATTCCGTCGATCGATTCGTAGTCTTCGATTAACTTCTCGACCATCTCGCGGTTCGCGAGGTGGGCGATCACGACGAAATCGGTGTCCCCCATCGTGAAATACACCTGGTTGACGCCTTCGACGGCGGCGAGTTGCTCGCCGACGGTATCGTGATACCCTTCCTCGAACTCCGCCCAGATTTCCGAGATGAGCGTGATGGATAGTCCGGCCTCCTCAAGGTTGATATCGTAGATATCGTTCTCGATGATGCCGGACTCGCGGAGCTGGGTGAGCCGATAGTGAACGGTCGATTTCGGAATTCCGGTCAATTCTTCGATCGTTTCGGGACTCGCCGTGCCAGCACTTGCGAGCGTGGTCAAGATTTGGACATCTTTCGTATCCATGTTCCAGACCTGAATTCAGTCTAACAGTTGCGAACACATATACGTGCGTGCCAGGAGACGTGATCGTTCGTGCGGGGCCGCGGTCAGGTGTCGCACCGCTTTCCGTTCTCGGACACGGTCGAGAAAACTCACCGCGGGGCGACAGTCCGGTGGTCGACCGGTCGGTCAGAGGTCCATGCCGCCGTTGACGTCGATCACTTCACCCGTCACGTACGACGACTCCTCGCTCGCGAGGAATCGCACGACGGCCGCGATGTCCTCGACTTCCGCGAGTCGTTCGAGCGGGATTCCCGCGATAATTCGATCGAGGACGCTGTCGGGAACGCTTTCGAGCATGTCGGTCGCGGTAAAGCCGGGTGCGACGCAGTTGGCCGTCGAACCGCCCTGGGCGAGTTCGAGGGCGATCGTTCGCGTAAAGCCGAACATACCGCTTTTCGCGGCGGCGTAATTCGCCTGTCCGAAGTTGCCCTGTTTCCCGACGACGCTCGAGATGTTTATCAGTCGACCCTCCTCCGCGTTCCAGATGTCGTCGTAGAACAGTTGGGTGCAGTTGAACATGCCGCCGAGGTTGACGTCCATCACGCGGTCCCACTCCTCGCGTGACATCTCGGTGAACTGCTTGTCTGCCGTGATTCCGGCGTTGTTCACCAGCACGTCACACTGGCCGAACGCTTCGTGACAGACCTCGAGCATGTGCTCGACCTCCGCGCGGTCGCTGACGTCCGCCCTCGCCGCGACGGCGGACCCGCCTTTGGCTTCGATGGCTTCGACGGCGTCGTGTGCAGGCCCCTCCGACGATCTGTAGTTAACGACGACGTTCGCTCCTTCTTCGCCGAGGTGCTCTGCGATTCCGCGACCGATACCCCGTGCTGAACCAGTGATGACGCAGGTGCGACCATCCATAGACATAGCTGGAACGTTCAACGTCCGATGGTAAATAACGACCTGTTACATTGCAAAATATTCGCCGCGAACCGCCCCCGAACGGGCCCCCGTCCCGACGGCCGTCGTCGGCCGTCGGAATCGCTACTCGAACCCCCTGGTTCGATCGTTCGCCGTGAATCACTCGTTTTCCGTGGATCGACCGACCGCCGTCTCCGATCCGGCGTCCCGTGATCGGAGTGGCGAACCCACTACTGCTGTCGGGCCTGTTCGATCCAGTCGTCGATCCGGCTCGGAGAGAGTCCCGTCTCGGCGGCGAGCTCGGCGACGTCGGCGTCGGCGAGATCGTCGAACGTCTCGATACCGGCGGCGGTGAGTTCCTCCGAGTATGCCTGACCGATTCCGGTCAGTTCGGTGAGATCGTCGGTCTCCGCCTCGTCTCCGACGACCTCCGCCTCTCCTTCGTTCCCGGTCTCGATTCCGGTTCCGGCGTCGGAACTCGCGGTCGTTTCGACGTTCGAGCCGCCGTCTGCGAGATCCTCGACACCCGATTCGGCTCCGCTGACGTCCTCCGCGAGCGCGGCGTCCGCACCGGGTGACGGTTCGCCGACCGACTCGGGTTCGGCGGGCGATTCCGGCTCGGCTTCGGCTTCGGTCCCGTTCGAGCGGTCCTCGAACCACTCACAGACCCGCGGCCAGAGGTCGTCGTGGCTCCGTGAGGAGACGGACATGCCGATGTGGCCCGTCGCGAACTCGAGGATCTCGGTGTCGTCGGACTCGATGACGTCGTTGAACGGCTTGGAGGCACCCGGTGGAATGAGGTGATCGTACTCCGCGACGATCTGTAAGACGGGCATATCGATCCGGGAGAGGTCGACGCGGTTGCCGTCCAGCGTGAGATCGTTGGTGTAGAGTTTGTTCTCCTGATAGATGTCCCGGATGAACTCCTCGTAGGCGACGCCCGCGACGTCGATTCCCTCGTCGAGCCAGCGCTCCATTCGGGCGAAGTTCTCGACGAAGTCCTCGTCTTCGATGTTGTCGTAGAACCGAACGTACTTCGTCACGTTGTTCGCCACGGGATCCATCAGCGCGAAGCCGACGTCTAGGAACTCCGCCGGAACGTTGTCGAAGGTGTCGGTGACCGCTTCCGGATCGTAGTAGTCCTCGGACCCCCAGAGCTCGAGGACGCCGCCTTCCCCGTCGAAGCAGAGGCCGGCGGCCATCAACGCGAGATTTTTGACTTTCTCGGGGTACAGCGAGGCGTACATGGCCGACTTCGTGCCACCCATGCAGTATCCGAGGATGTTGATCGAATCCTGGCCGGAGCGGTCGCGGACGACGTCGACGCAGTTGTCGATGTAGCGATTGACGTAGTCCGAAAGCGACAGCGTCCGATCGAGTTTGGACGGCTCACCCCAGTCGATCAGGTAGACGTCGAAGCCGGACTCGAGAAGCGTCTGGACGACCGAGCGGTCGGGCTGCAAATCGAGGATGTACGGTTTGTTGATGAGCGCGTAGACGACGAGGATCGGAACGTCGTGTTGCTCCTCCGTCATCGGCTCGTAGTGGAGCAATCGCAGCTTGTTCTCCTCGTAGACCACGTCGCTCGGCGTCTGGCCGACTGCCACGTTTTCGACCGTTTCGGTCCGTTCCGGGGCAACCGAGGTTTTGTCCGCCAGATCGGCCGCACCCTCCCAGGCCTGGCGTTGCATGTTCAGTGCGAACGAATACGGGTTTTTCATTGCTCGTCTTCTATCTGTTCGAGAACGCGGTCGAGTTTTTCCTCGACGGCGTGCTGGCGGCGCTCGAGTTCGACGAGCCTGTCGCCGATTTCGACGACGTCCGCTTCGGTCGCGAAGCCGAGCGTTCGGAGCGTCTCCTGGGACGCTTCGTCGGCCTGTTGCTGAAGTTCGAGGACGTCGCCGACGGTTTCGCCGGTCATTTTCGCGAACGCGGTCGTCGACATGACGTCCTTGAACGCCTCGTTGGCCGTGTTGAGCCAGATGTCACGGAATTCCTCCACATCGACGTCCTCGCCCTCGAGTTGATCGTTCATGCGCTCGACCATCTGTTTCGAGGCGTTCATCCACGTCTCGTAGGCGCGGGCGTAGCCCTCGACGCCGTCCGAGACTTCGGCGTCCTCGCTGATATCGCCGACCGTCTCGGACCAGCTCTCGACGAATCGGGCCTGCGCTTCCATGTTGTCCTCGAGCGCGTCGAGGAATTGCTCGTTCCACTGCTCGACGAACGTGTTCCAGTTCTGTGCCGGGGGTTGTGAGTCTGCCATGGGTGAAAATTGACGGTGTACTGTAAAAAACGGCGTCCCTACGTTAGGCCGAGACGTCGAACTCGTCGGCGGCCTCTTCGACGTTCTCCGCGACGGCGGTCACGTTCTGCTCGACCTGCTCGTGGGCGTCGAGGTAGGCGTCGAACGACGTGTCGACGACTTCGGCGTAGCTCCGGGCGAACTCCTCGTAGGCGACTTCCGATTCCTCGACCGCTTCGACGACTGCCTCGAGCGACTGGGACTGCGCCTCCGTAGCGGAGTCGAAGCCTTCGTCGACGAGTTCGCGGAGTTCGTCGAAGTTGGCGCTTCCTTCGGGGAGCCCGGCTTCCATGGCGTCGAAGTAGGCGCGGACGGCACCGCGAGTGACTTCGGCGTTGGATTCGAACATCGCACCCGAGGTCTCGACGGCGTCGGCGATGGCGCCGAGCGACGTCTGCTGGGCCTCTATGGCGTCGTGGGTCATGTTCTGACTCTGTTCGATTGCGGTGCGCTGTGCGTCGAAGACTGCGGTGAATGGGTTCTGGGTCATGATTACTCCTCTCGGTTTCGTTTGACGGGGATGACGATTGTCTGGACGATGTCGCCCTCTTCGATGTCGAGGGCTTCCCGTTCGGGGCCGGGAATACTGACCCGACCGCCGCTCTGGACGCGGGCTTTGAACGTCGCCGTACCCATGTTCATCGGGCCGAACGCCGACCCGCTTTCGAACGGATCCGCCGACGTGGCCTGCAACAACTGCTTCATCATCTCCTGCTGGGATTCCGCGACCTGCTCTCCTGCTTCCTGCATCCCCTCGGCGAACATCGCAGGCGGGAACCAGAGCGATCGGTCGGAGTCGTCCGTCATCAACAGTCCCTTGGAGAGCAGTCCTCTTAAGCCTTTACACTGATACCCATTTGATGGTAACAGATGGTAGCGAACTCCCCATGATGATTTTTCGTGTCAGTGTGCGGTTCGAGCGGGAGTTATCGACTGTGCTAAGCCAGCGATTCAGATATCGACACTGTACTGATCGAACGGACCTTCGAGAGTCCCTGTAGGGTGCTATTACGGGCCCTTGGTGTCAGGAAATTGGTATTAGAACAGCCAAAGAAGTCATATACACCCCACACTTAGCCGCCCGTAGATGTCCCACCAGAATACTCGAGGAGATAACTTGAGTGCTATGACGACCGCGTGGTCGGCGATGACGCGTGGGTTCCTTCGAACTGCGACGGCGGCGAACCGGGCGGCTGTTTCGGCGATGCTTCCGTCTATCGACGGCGAAAACGGCCAGGAGCGGAACCGAATTTCCCCTTCCATCCCGTCGATCGATTACTCCGATCTCGACTGGCAGTTCGACCGCACCGTCGACGACCCCGACCGCATCAGCGTCGGTGACACCGTTACCTTCGAGAAAGCGATCACCGACGAAGACGTTCGGGCGTTCGCCGCCGTAAGCGGCGACACGAACCGCCTCCACCTCGACGAGGGGTTCGCAGCCGAGACCCGCTTCGGCGAGCGGATCGTCCACGGGACCCTCGCCTCCGGCCTGATCAGCGCGGCGCTCGCCCGGCTTCCCGGACTCACGATTTACCTCTCTCAGGATCTCGAGTTCAGCGGACCGGTCGGCGTCGGCGACCGCGTCTCCGCCCGCGTCGAAATCGTCGAAAACCTCGGTAACGACCAGTACCGACTCGAGACGGTCGTCCGTAACGAGGACGAAGACGCCACCGTGATCGACGGTGAGGCGGTCGTCCTGATCGACGACCTGCCCGCCGAGTAACGAAACGCGTTCGGCAACCGCGTTCGTCGAGAGCGATCCGGGCAGTGTTGCTAAGTACCTCCTCACGGAACGGACGTATATGACGCTTTTTGGGACGGCAGGGATTCGCGGTCCGATCGAGGAGGTGACACCGTCGTTGGCGCTCTCGGTCGGCCAGGCCGCCGGCGAACCCGGGGAAACGTTCGTGGTCGGCCGCGACGGGCGGGAAACGGGTACAGCACTCGCGGCAGCCGTCGAAGCCGGCCTCGAGAGCGTCGGGGCCGACGTCCGTCGCCTCGGCCAGGTTCCGACGCCCGCTCTCGCGTTCGCCTCGCGGGACCGGCGAGGGATCATGCTCACCGCGAGCCACAATCCTCCCGCGGACAACGGCATCAAACTCTTCGTCGACGGTGTCGAGTACGACGCCGACGCCGAGCGGATCATCGAGGACCGCGTCGCGACCGACGATTCGCGGGTCGCCAACTGGGACGAGTGGGGCGACGCCGAACGACTTCCCGTACTCGATCGGTACCGCGAGGCCGTCGTGTCGTACGTTCGCGAGCAGTTCCACCCTCGAGATGCGGGGACCGAAGCCGAGGCGTCGGCCTCGACGGACCTCCTCGAGGGGGTTCGGATCGCCGTCGACTGCGGGAACGGGATGGGCGGGCTCGCGACGCCGCAGGTCCTGGAGCGTCTCGGCGCGTCGGTCGTCGCGGTCAACGCCTCCGTCGACGGACACTTCCCCGGTCGCGACAGCAAACCCACTCCGGAGACGCTCTCCGAATTCTCCGCGTTCCTCGCGGACGGGACGTTCGATCTCGGCCTCGCCCACGACGGTGACGCCGACCGACTCGTCGTCCTCGGTCCCGACGGCGACGTGATCCACGAAGATACGATCCTCGCGGTGGTCGCCGCCCGCTATACGGCTACCAGCACTGCCGACGATCCAGTCGTCGTCACGACCCCGAACGCCTCGGCCCGCATCGACGAGCGGGTCCGTGCGGCCGGCGGTCGCGTCGAACGCGTCCGACTGGGTGCGCTCCACGAAGGAATCGCCCGCGAACGGAACCGCGGCGGCGACGACACCGAGATCGTCTTCGCCGCCGAACCCTGGAAACACATCCACACCGCGTTCGGCGGCTGGATAGACGGCGTGGTCAGCGCCGCGGTCGTGGCCACGCTCGTCGCCGAGGCCGGGGACACCGAGACGCTCCGTGCCCCGGTCAGCGAGCGACCGTACCGAAAGGTCAGCGTCGACTGCCCCGACGACGCGAAATCCGAATCCATGGCCGCCCTCGAGGTCGCACTCCCCGAGGCGTTCCCGGAGGCAGCGGTCGAAACGGAGTACGGCGTCCGCCTCGAGTTCGACGACGCCTCGTGGATACTCGTCCGACCGAGCGGCACGGAACCGTACGTTCGGCTCTACGCCGAGAGCGATACCGTCGACGAGCTCGTCGCCGATGCGCGCGCAGTCATCGAAACGGCGGTCGCGGAAAACCGGTGAGCGGCCACCGATCTCGGTTGGCGACCGACTCGCCCTCTCGACCCAACGTCTTTGGTAGCCACACCACCAACCGGTCCGCATGGACGACCTGATCGACGCCGCTCGCGACATTCAGGACCGCGCGCACGTCCCGTACTCCGGCTATACCGTCGGTGCGGCCCTCGAGACCGATGACGGTGAGGTCTTCGTCGGCTGTAACCTCGAGAACGCGAACTTCAGCAACAGCCTCCACGCCGAGGAGGTCGCGATCGCTGAGGCGGTCAAGAACGGCCACCACGAGTTCTCGCGACTCGCCGTCAGTTCCGGCCGACGCGACGGCGTCACTCCCTGCGGGATGTGTCGCCAGACCCTGACGGAGTTCTGTGACGGCGACCTGGAGATCGTCTGCGACGAGGGCGACGACGTTAGCGCGTACACGCTCGGCGAATTGCTCCCGGACACGATTACGCAGGAGACGCTCGAGTAGCGTCCGGACCGAATGCCGTTTCGCACGAGCAACGACACGGCGAACCGAGACGCGCCCGAATGGGCCATCGATCACTCCGTCGACGCGACTCGCTGGCCGGCAGTAATGTAGGCACGCTCGTGCGACGTCTTCTCGCCGTCGGGGTCCCGAACGGACAGGTTCGAAAAGTGAATCGGGAGCCCCATCGATCGGAAGAACGAGGCCCGGTCCTGGAGCTGAAAGTGAAGGTGTGGCTCCGTCGAGTTGCCGGAGTGTCCACACCTGGCGATACGGTCTCCGCGCTCGAGGCGGTCTCCCGCGGAGACCGCGAGGCTGCCTTCCTGCAGGTGTGCGAGAACGCTGTACTCGCCGGGCGCGTGTTCGATCGTCACGTGGTTCCCCCGCAGGTCGCGCTGGCGCGGATCCAGCCACCCGCCGGCCCGATGATAATCGCGGTGACCGTCTTCGGCCGCGACAACCACGCCGTCGGCGGGTGCAACGACTGGCTCGCCGAAGCAGTGGTACGCCGCCGGACTCTCGGCGCTCCCCTCGTGGGAGCGCCCCCGTTCGTCGGTCACGACCAGATCGTAGGCGTATCGCTGGGCGAGCAGCCCCCACGAGTGGGAGGACTCGCGGGTCGGCCCGCCGTTGACGACCGTCCACTCCCCCGCGACCGGCAGTCGGTAGTCGACCTGCTGCTCGAACCGGTCCGGGTTCGGCAGTCGGAACCGATACCGGAGGAGGACCGGAACGTGGCCGGCGAGCTGTCGGATTCCCGTTAGCTGGAGGGAGGGATTGAGCTGAAGGTACAGCATCGACACGAGCGGCCGAACGCGCGACTGCGTCCCCATCGTGATCCAGTCCGTCGGCTCGCCGTCCGTATCGCCGTTCGCCGACGGTAGGACCGCCTTCACCATCGGCCAGAGGCCGAACAATCCGAACAGATAGAAGATCTCGAGGCGCCGCAGCGACGGAAACAGCGTGCCCGGGATTCCGAGGACGAACAGAATCGCGAAGGACGTCGGACTTGGGAGCCGCGACCGGAGAGCGGACGACTCCGCTCCAGATGGCTGCCCCGGGATCGATCCGGTACCCTCGGCTTCGTTCACAGTGTGTCTCTCCGTCGACGGTTGCTCTCCGGCCGCTCGATCCGTCGAAGCGTTCCCGTTGGACATGGTTGGAGACAGGCACGGTTCGTGCCCGCTTCAACGCTTGGCGAACGCTTTTTCGGTTACTCGATTGTCATAAACTGCGGTGGCCTCGAGCCACCGCTGACGGACGTCCCTCTCCAGACGTTCACTCTCACGATCCTCGGTTCCCGCGTCGAGCGCCATCGACCGGGCGAATCTGGGGACCGGCCGCACGTCGCGTCGCGGATTCACCGGCCCGTGCAGTCTTCAGTTCGCCGGCTCCGGTACGGCCATCGCCTCCGGGTTCCGCCAGGCGCTGACGAGGGATCCGACGTCCGTCGAAAGCAACAGGAGGCCGACGATCCCGACGAACATCGCGAGCGGGTTGCCGGTCAGGAGCGCGATTGCGGCGGGAACGAACCCGAGGACGACCCCCGGTGCAGCGACGCCGACGTAGTAGACCCAGCGTCGAACCGGTCGCGCCGGATGCACCGAGTGGTGGAGCGGATCGTACCCGTCCTCGAACTCGAGTGCGAACTCGACGTCGATTTCGTCCCACGAGAGGCCGCCGACCGTCGCGTAGGCGACGGCGTGGATCGCTTCGTGAAGCGCGATCAGCCCCACCATGACGGCGAACTGGAGGACGACGCCGTTCTGGCCGAGCAACTCCGTGTAAGTCAGGTACCGATCGAGCCCGTAAGTTCCGACGTAGCTTCCGCCGAACGCCACGATGGCGACCGCCGGAACGACCGCCGAACGCGTCGCTCCCCACCCCTCGTCGTCACATTCCGGATCGGGGTCGACGTACATGATCCTCGTGACCTACGAGACCGGTTCGCTTGAGTGTAGTGTCGTTTCGGTGACCGCACTGTCGGCACACTCCTCGGTCGCCGTACAGTCCCGCCGATACCCCTTCCGTTCGGTGTACGCGAGCGCCATCAGTTGCGCAGAGAGCCGGAGCAGCGTGATCGGAAGGAGGACGAGCGTCTCGGCCGGTTCGGACAGGGGGAGCCACTCGAGGAGTTCGTGTGCGCCGACGATGGTAATCGCACCGACGTAGAGAAGCGGAGACGCCGTCATCGTCCGCGCTCTCGCAACGAGCTCGCAATTCGTCCGCTCGCCCCGGTTTCCGGCGCCGTTCGATATCGGTCCCGCCAGAGGGCCGACCGCGGAGCGACGGGCCCTAAACGCGTGGCGAACGATCCTTCTATTCGAAATCCGTCACGTTTCGTCGGACGGGTCGATCTCGAGGACGTGGCCGCGCTCGTCGACGCTCACCGAAAGCGTCTCTCCGCCGAGCGAGACGTCGACCTCGAGGCGCGGCGGATCCTGGTCGACGACGGTGACGCCCGCGTCGTCGCGAACGAACGGGAACTCCCAGACGTGATCGTCCCGGAGCGTGAGACCGTGACGGCGACAGAACGCGGTCACGTCGGGATCGACGAGCAGACAGAATTCGGCCGGGCCGACGATCCGCGCGCCGCAGGTGTCACACACGGCGCGCAGGATCGGTCGCGGCGGTCCGTTCGTGACGATCCTCGTCTCGATGGGGTCGTAACACTTGGGACAGACTCCGATCAGGGCCTGCTCGATAGCCTGAAACGCCAGCACCTCGGCCAGATCGACGATTTCCGGGAGGGTTGCACCGACGGTGGCGTTCGGGGGGACGCTCCACTGGAAGAGGGCGTGGTCGTTTGGACAGGTGACGCGACAGCGGCCGTCCTCGCACGTCGCGAACGCCCGTCGCCCGCAGGCCGAACACTCGCTGTCGAGTTCGGTCGGGCCCATCGACACGTCCGCGGTGTAGGTCCCCGCCAGGATCGCGGCCACGATCTGGACGCCGGCGTGGGTGAGTCGGTAGCCGGCCTCGGACTTTTCGACGAACCGGTCGCGGAGCTCGTTGAGGTGGTACCGAAACCGACCCGAATCCCTGACGCCGACTCGTCGGCGTAGGTCGGCGAATCCGACGGCCTCCTCGCCGGTCGTCCGGTGGTGAGCGCTCAGCTCCCGGAGGATAGAGACGCGAAGCGGATCGCTGAGCGCGGCGAACGCGTCCGCGGGCGACCCGCGTTCGTCAGTCTCCTCGCGATCGGTGGTCTCGCCGTCTGTGGCCGTCTCTTCGCTCGGTGCAGTCACGTTTTCACCTCCGTGGACGCGGTCCGTCCCGCCGTTCTCTCGGGTCTGCCACACGTGATTCCGGGGTCCCGAGACGACCGTCCCGTCCGAAATCCGTACGACCACCGGCCAAGTTCGTCATTCGCGTTCCTCGAGCACCTCCCGGAGAACCGTCCGGTGACACCGTTTCTTCTCGGTGTTCTCGTAACAGACCAGTGCCAGCGACTCGCCGGACGCCAGTCTGTCGTCGAGCGCCGCGAGCGCCGCTCGCGCGTCGGCTTCCGTCTCGAGGTGCTCCCGGTACGCCTCCTCGAATCCGACCTGATCCCAGGCGGCGTTGTGCGCCCCCGCCTCGCAGAGTCCCTGCATCTTCATCTCCTCCTCGCGGTCGCGCATCGACTCGAGCAGTGGTTCGGGCGGGCCGAGTTCGGGTCGGTTCTCGTCGACCGCCGCGTGAAACCACGACGTCGGCCGCCGCACGACGCCGACGCGGGTCGCGTCCGCGGGCAGATTGACCAGGTCATGCTGAATGGCAGCGACGTAGGTGTCCGCGAGCGTCCCCCGTGCCATACGAGCACTATTCGGGCCCCGCATTTATATACGATGGCGAATCGAACCGCCGACAGCCGATGCCTCGCGACAGCGAAGACCCGAACGCGGACGTACAGTACCACCTCGAGATCGGCCCCGACGACGTCGCGGACACCGTCCTCCTGCCGGGGAATCCGGACCGCCTCGAGACGATCGTCGCCGACTGGGACGACCACGAGATCCGGGCCCACCACCGCGAATACCGGACGGCGACGGGCAGCTACGAGGGGACGCCGATCTCGGTCACCTCGACCGGAATCGGCGGTCCGTCGGCCGCGATCGCACTCGAGGAACTGGCCCGCGTCGGCGTCGAGACCTTCGTCCGAGTCGGCTCCTGCGGGGCGATCCAGCCCGAGATGGCGGTCGGCGATCTCGTCATTACGACCGGCGCGGTCCGCCAGGAGGGAACGAGCGACGAGTACGTCCGCGAGGACTACCCGGCCGCGGCGGATTACGAGGTCGTCTCCGCGCTGGTCGCCGCCGCCGAGCGACTCGGCTACGACTACCACACCGGCGTCACGATGAGCGCCGATTCGTTCTACGCGGGACAGGGCCGGCCCGGCTTCGACGGGTTCGAGGCCGCCGGTTCGGACGACCTGATCGACGATCTCAAAGCGGCGAACGTCAAGAACATCGAGATGGAGGCGAGTGCAATCTTGACGCTCGCGGGCCTGTACGGACTCCGCGCCGGCGCGGTCTGTACCGTCTACGCGAACCGCGAAACGGGCGAGTTCAGGACTGAGGGAGAGTCTCGAGCCGCGGAAACCGCTACACTGGCGACGCACCTGCTGGCGCGGATGGACGCCGTCAAACGAGAGGCCGGCGTCGACCGCTGGCACGCGGGCCTCTCGCTCGAGTGACCCGATTAGGGTCGAAGACACGTGGGTCGAAACCCGTTCAGCGTTTGGGCTCCTCACGGTCACCACTCGAAGCCGTTCGAACCGGGATAAATGGACGTTCGAGCGGTACAGTCGACTCTGAGCGGTTGGTGACGTGGTGGATGCATCCTCGAGTCGAGTGAAGCGGGAAATTCGGTCCCGAAATCAGTTCACGCGAACAGAGCTGCACTCGCGAGAGAAGATGAGTACGTATCGGCAAAATTCATATATTGTATGAAGGCCGTATACTCGGCAACGGCATGTCCCGAACCACCGCCACTATCCCGGACGATCTCACCGACCTCATGGAGGGAGCAGTAAAAGCGGGAATCTTCGAAAACAAAAGCGACGCAATTCGACACGTCCTCCGAGAGTATTTCGAAGAGAATCAGAACGCCCGGATTGCCGCTGCGGTATCGCTATACGACGACGGGAACATCACGATGGGAACCGCTGCTCGCCTCGCCGACGTCAATCGGTTCGAAATGCGTGAGATCTTGCGTGAAGAGGGAATCGAACTGCGATTTGGTCCCAAGAACATGGCTGCAGCGAAAGACGAAATCGACGTCGCACGCGATCTCGAATGACAGGGCCCCCGAGAAATGCGACGGTACTCAACACCACTGTCCTTTCGAACTTTGCTCACGTGGATCACGCCGAGTTGCTAGTCAAACTGCCTCGAGTCGCGACGACGGATGCTGTCCGGACGGAACTCGAAGAGGGGGTTGAGACACACCTGTACCTCGAAAACGCGTTGGTCGTCCTCGGAGAGCAGATCCCGGTGATTACACCCTCTCCGTCGACAGAAGCGGTGGAAGCGAAACTTCTGGAAACGCTGGATCCAGGTGAGGCACAGGCACTGGCCGTTGCAGAGGCTGCTGGCGGGTTGGTCGTCACCGATGACGGAGATGCACGAGAAACTGCGAACCAGCGTGGTCTCGGCCTGACCGGCTCGATCGGACTCTTGGTGCGTTTCGTCGAAGATGGTCACATCACCGCAGAGACGGCCGATGGGTACCTCAAACGCTGGATCGACGAGGCTGGATTTCGCTCTCCGGCCCGTGACTTCGACGTCTTCTTGGAGTATTGAGCCGTCGGTGGTGCGCTCTCATTTCATCCGTTCTCAGGATTCTGGCAGTGCTGAACGTCTGAACATTTCTTCGGTCACGCAATCCATCAATCTCGCATTCGAACGACCCCGTCCTCGAAGACCCGCCGATTCGGAACGATGAACTCCTCCGAATCGTCCTCGATCTTGGTGACGAACAGATCGACGTCCTGGACGATGCCGGTCTGGTCGCCGATCCGGACTTCGTCGCCGATCCCGTAGGGCTGGTTGAGCAACAGGTAGATCCCGGCCGCACTCGAGACGAGGAAATCCTTGAAGGCGACCGTGCCGACGATGACGACCCCGACGGCGTACACCGTCAGCAGGATCAGCAGGGCCAGGACGTGGACGCCGATCTGGCCCAGCGCGATGATGAAGGTGACGTAGAGCACGGAGTACTTGACCAGTTTCGGGATGATCGACACGTCGGGAAGCTTGACCCCGCGCAGATACTCGCTGACGACGAGTTCGGACTTGTCCGCGACGATGAAGCCGATGATGAGGACGAGGACGGCGATGAAAAGCTGCGGTATGAACTCCGTCACCCGGAGCCAGAAGGCGTCCGTATCGAGCAACTGCGCGATGTGGATCGCCGTGAGGACGGCGATCCCGTAGATGAACCACGAACTCAGCCGGGCCACGATTTCGACCGTGGACGTGCCGATCGACTGGGCAGTTCGCTCGAACGGCGTCCCCTCGACGGCTTCCGGTACCCCCGAGGCCGACAGCAACTCTTCGTTGAGCCGGCCGACGAGGTAGCCGACGACGAGGCCGAGCGCAAGCACCGCGGCCGCTATGATCGCCGGTTCGTTGACGAGCGCCTGCCAGTCTACCATATCAGTACGCCTCCGGATCGACCTCCAGAATAAGTTCACCGGCCTTGAACGCTCGAACGAGGCCGTCGCTCTCCGATAGGACGATCGAAATCGCGTTGGTATCGCGTGTGATCGCACCACCGGCCATGTGTCGCGCGCCGAGCCCCTTCGGAATGTCGACCCCTTCCGCGGACGGCTCGAGGTACCGATACGCTGAAACGATTTTCCCCGCGTCCGAGATGACGAACGCGCCGTCGAGGCGCGAGAACTCCTTCAACATGACGTTCACGATCGGATCGCCGACGTGGACGTGAGACTTCTCGAAGGGGTTGTACGAAAGCGGTCGCGACTTGTTCATCACCTTTCCCGCGTCGCCGACGACGAACAGCGCCCCGACCGGCTTCCCTTTCTGTCCTTTCTGCCCCAGTTCGATCGCCAACTCGAGGACCGCTTTGATGACCTCCGGTTCGGCGCGGGATTTGACGAACAGGTCGTAGATCCCGGTCTGGGTCTCCGCGTCCGCTCTGACGCGGGACACCGTATCGATTCCGTCGCCGAAGATGCTCGTCGCACAGGCCAGTTCGTCGCCGTCTTCGATCAGCCCCTGTTGGAGCGCCCCCTCGAGCCCGAAGCGGATCCGTTCGGTGACCTCCTCGAACGCGAGGGGAAGTTCGACGAACGTCTCCGCCCCGACGGCGTTTTCCGTTCCGACGACGAGCACGTCCACGTCGTCGATGGCTGCAAACCGCTCGTAGTACGACCCGCTCGGCGAAAAGAGGACGACCGCGTCCACGTTCGTAAAGAGATCCCCGAACACGTCGTCTAACCCGGCCATTAATACTACAACCTGTTCCTGTTCGAATAAGCGTTATGGGACGTCTGACGTTTGTCTTTCGATAATATCCGATGGTGTCGGGTTTAATTCGAGGCCGTCGACCAGTCGTCACATCCCCACGCTTTCGATATCGCGCCCGGCTGTCCGAGTGGTCGAGGGTGCCCGGCTGTCCGAGTGACAGAACCTCGAGCAACAGCGTGCTCGAGCCGGATCGCCGATCGTCTCCCGGCACGTGGCGAGTTACAGCGTCGAAAAATGCTGTCGGGCCCCATCGATCCCGCCAGGTCCCATCGTCTCCATCCCCATCGGTCCCCTCAGTCGTCCTCGCTCCCCCGGTCGCGTTCCCGGTCGAAGACGTCCGGATCGGGCCCGATCACCGAATTCACACCGCGGCCGCGACGAACGATCATCGGGACGCCTCCGGGGGCTGCGTCCCGATCGGTTTCGTCGGGGTCGGCGTCGAACGCACCCCTGACCGTGCCGGCCCCGCCGGCCTCTCGTCTCTCGCTCGCCTCCCACAACAACCGCCCCGCGCTCAGGGCTTCCGATCGAATCGTGCGCAGGTGCTCCCGCACGACGCGTTGGGTCCCTCGATCCAGCGCCCCCTCCCGGTCCAGTCGCCCCAGTTCCCCGACCACTCCCCGCACGGCCGCGTCGATCACCTCGAGGTGGATGCGATACTTCGGGCTCCACCCCGATTTCGGGCCGTTTCGGTCGCTCGAGTCGGTCGATACGTCTCCTCGGTCGGGGGTTTCAAGCCCCCGCGAATCGTCGGTTGGCATGGCTTCCGTGGGTCGAGACGGGAGCTGACGCGGGTCGGTGCTAGTCCACCGACCGGCACTTTTCCAGTACCTCACAGTCCGCGGTCAGTCCCGCATCTACTATTGTCTTTTCTCCCTACATAAATCTGTGCTTAACGAGGCTAAAAATATGTAATTAGCTTCCAAAGAGAGGCTTTGAATCGATCTAAAGATGTAACAGGCGACACTCATGAATCTCTGCTTGGCATAGTATATCCAATGCGAAAGCGAGCTGAGTGGATGACGCGGGCAGACGACGAGATTCTCGAGTACCTCGCATCGGAGACCGCTGGCACTCCGAAAGTGATCGCGGACGCACTCGACCGAAATAACAATTACATCGGTGTCCGCTGTCGCAAACTCGCCTCCTACGGGTTACTCGAGCGCCCGTCTCGAGGCTTCTATGTCATTTCGGAGACGGGGAACTCGTATCTCGAGGGGGATCTCGACGCGAGTACATTGGCGGCGGACGACTGACGAACGGCCGTCCGTACTTCTCGAGGCGGATCGTCCACTCGAGGCTCGAGGCGTTCGATCGTCCGGGTTCTTCTAGATTGGGCCGAATTTCCACTCACGGAGCCGTGTGGCGCCCGTGGAGAATGCGCGGGACCGGATTCGAACCACGTGAAGACGTGCTCGCTTCGCTGCGCGCGTCTTCCCTCATTCGAATCCTCGTCGCGATGCTTCTCCTCGCGAAAGTGCTCGGAGAAGCATGCGCGGGACCGGATTCGAACCGGCGGACCCCTACGGGACAGCGTCCTAAGCGCTGCGCCGTTGGCCTGGCTTGGCTACCCGCGCGCATCCCCGAGTTTTGCCGATTCGCGTATGAACCTGTCGGTCCGCACTAACTGTGTTTCACCGGCTCTTCCGGTGACCAATCAGGCGGGACGATGAAGGTGACGTGTTCGGGGTCGCGTAGCTGGTGTAATTCAGCGGCCTGTTCGGCCAGCGACCGCTCCCGGTAGGGCATTTCGAGGCCGCAACCGGTACAGACGAGTTTGCAAGTTGGCTCTTTCATGGGGGGTGCGAACCGACATCGGTCGACCGCGCCGCCTGCACCTTCGAGCTTCCGGTGGTTTAGTAGTTGTCTCCTAGTGAAATCGACGGAGAACAGCCGTTTTTCCGAATTATTCGTAGTAGAACATTGCCCGCCGTAGTGCAATATTTGCCGGCGCGAAACGCGCCGATCGATCGGCCCCGATTTCGCACGTCGTCACGACCGTAGTTTTATCTCGACTGATCCGATACCCGAATGTATGTACAGCGCGCGGGACCGCGTCGAACACGAACCGTGGCTCGAGGAACTGGAGGCCATCGCCGATCGGCTCGAACTCTCGACGGACGCGCGGTCGACCGCGGCCGATCTCTTCCTCGCCGACGTCCCGTCGTCCGATCGGTCCAAGCGAGCGGTCCTCGCCGCGAGCGTCTACGCCGGCTCGCTCGTCGCCGGTGACGGCCGCACGCAGGGGGCGGTGGCGGACGCCGCCGACGTCTCTCGGCTCTCGATTCAATCCCGCTGGAAGGAGTTACTCGAGTCCGCCGGTCTCGAGCCCCCGCGCTGGTAACGGTCACGTACGAGCGACCGTTTCACGCGTCAGTGCCGTGCTGATTCGGCGTAAGGATCTGATACGGGCCGCTTCCTAACTAATGGTAATTTCCGTAGGTTGGCGCAGTTACGTGGCCGCTATGGCTCTCGAATCCGCGAGGTGAAGAGAGCGGGCGGACGCCCGGGCCACCGCGGGTCACTCGTCGACGACGTTCCCGTGTTCGTCGATTTCGCCGTTGACGATTCGGGTACTCGAAATGATGTCGCCGTCCTCGGCCCGGAGGTGTGGGACGACGACGACTTCCAGCGGATCGTGGCCGCGCTCGTCTCGGATCTCGTTGATTCGGGTCCCACCCTCGCGGGTTTCCGGCGAGACGACGAGGTAGTCGAACTGCGGTTCGGTCGCGATTCCCGTCGGCTTCTCGAGTTTGCGAACCCGGAAGTCGCGGTCGTACTCGGTCGCGATCGCTTCGAGTTCGGTCTCGAGGTCCCGTTTCCGGTCCTCGTACGATCTCACTCGTCGTTCGACGGCGCGTGTCTTCGGCGCGAGTTCGTCGCTGGTCAACCCGACAGTCACATCTCCGAGTTCGAACGCCCGTTCGAATAGCCGTCTGTGGCCATCGTGAACGGGGTCGAAGGTCCCACCAAGCGCGACGTCCATACCCCACCACACATGCGCCCTGCGTATAAAACGGTCGAATCGATATGTCTGCTCGCCGGGGCGTCCGCTCTCCGCGTTGTCCACCGGTTTCGACGGCTGTCGAAACTCCCCTTCGCATTGTTTTTAGTAGTCCCCCACAGTGTCCCCGATATGGGATTAGACGAGGACTCACTGGAGTACCACCGGACGGACCCGCCGGGGAAAATCGAGATATCGACGACGAAACCGACGAACACGCAACGTGACCTGTCACTCGCGTACTCGCCGGGCGTCGCCGCGCCGTGTCTCGAGATCGACGAGGACGAGACCGAGGCCTACACGTACACGGCGAAAGGGAACCTCGTGGGCGTCGTCTCGAACGGGTCGGCCGTCCTCGGCCTGGGTGACATCGGCGCACAGGCGTCGAAGCCGGTCATGGAGGGGAAAGGCGTCCTGTTCAAGCGCTTCGCGGACATCGACGTCTTCGACATCGAACTCGACGAAGCCGACCCCGACAAACTCGTCGAAGCCGTCAAGATGATGGAGCCGACCTTCGGCGGCGTCAACCTAGAGGACATCAAAGCGCCCGAGTGTTTCACCGTCGAGGAGCGACTCCGCGAGGAAATCGACATTCCAGTGTTCCACGACGACCAACACGGGACGGCCATCATCTCCGGTGCGGCGCTGCTCAACGCCGCCGACATCGCGGACAAGGACCTCGAGGATCTCGAGATCGTCTTCTCCGGTGCCGGTGCGAGTGCGATCGCCACGGCGCGGTTCTACGTCTCGCTCGGGTGCCGGAAAGAGAACATCACGATGTGTGATTCCTCGGGGATCATCACCGACGAGCGAGCGCGACGGGGCGATGTAAACGAGTACAAGCGACAGTTCGCCCGCGACGTTCCCGAAGGCGACCTCGCCGACGCGATGAACGGCGCGGACGTGTTCGTCGGCCTCTCGATCGGCGGCATCGTCTCCGAGGAGATGGTGCAGTCCATGGCGTCGGACCCCATCGTCTTCGCGATGGCGAACCCCGATCCGGAAATCGACTACGAGACGGCCAAAGCGGCCCGCGACGACACCGTCATCATGGCCACCGGGCGCTCCGATTACCCAAATCAGGTCAACAACGTCCTCGGCTTTCCGTTCATCTTCCGCGGCGCACTCGACGTCCGCGCCACCGAAATTAACGAGAAGATGAAAGTCGCCTGTGCCGAAGCGCTGGCCGAACTCGCCCGCCAGGACGTCCCGGACGCGGTCGTCAAGGCCTACGGCGACGAACCGATCCAGTACGGTCCCGACTACATCATCCCGAAGCCGGTCGATCCCCGCGTTCTCTTCCGGGTCGCGCCGTCGATCGCCGAGGCCGCGATGGAGTCGGGCGCCGCCCGAACCGAAATCGACACCGACGAGTACGAAGAGCAACTCGAGGCGCGACTGGGCAAGTCCCGGGAGATGATGCGGGTCGTCCTCAACAAAGCGAAGAGCGACCCGCAGACGGTCGCGCTCGCGGAGGGCGAAAACGAGAAGATGATCCGGGCGGCCTATCAGATCCGGGAACAGGGGATCGCCCTGCCGATCCTCATCGGCGACGAGGACCAGATCAGGGGAACGGCCGCGAACCTCGGACTCGACTTCGAGCCGACCGTCGCCGATCCGTCAGTCGGCGACTACGAGGAGTACGCCGATCGGCTGCACGAACTCCGGGCCCGCAAGGGAATCACGCGGAGCGAGGCGGGCGAACTCATCGAACGCGATACGAATTACTTCGGGAGCGTGATGGTCGAACGCGGTGACGCCGACGCGATGCTGACGGGGCTGTCCCATCACTACCCCTCGGCGCTTCGGCCGCCGCTGCAGGTGATCGGAACCGACGAGGACGTGGACTACGCCGCGGGCGTCTACATGCTCACGTTCAAGAACCGCGTGATCTTCGTCGCCGACGCGACCGTCAACCAGGCACCCGACGAGGACGTCCTCGCCGAAGTCACCAAGCAGACCGGGAAACTCGCCCGCCGGTTCAACGTCGAACCGCGAGCCGCCTTGCTCTCGTACTCGAACTTCGGCAGCGTCAACAACGAGGGGACCCGAAAGCCACGGAAGGCGGCCGCTATGCTGCAGGACGACCCCGAAGTCGACTTCCCCGTCGACGGCGAGATGCAGGCCGACACCGCCGTCGTCGAGGACATTCTCGAGGGGACCTACGGCTTCTCCGAACTCGACGAACCCGCGAACGTGCTGGTCTTTCCCAACCTCGAGTCGGGGAACATCGGCTACAAACTGCTCCAGCGACTCGGCGGCGCGGACGCGATCGGCCCGATGCTGGTCGGGATGGACAAACCGGTCCACGTCCTGCAACGCGGCGACGAGGTCAAAGACATCGTCAACCTGGCCGGCGTCGCAGTCGTCGACGCCCAACAGGAGTAAGGGACGACCGTGCACGAGCCAGTCGCCGACCGCCACGACAGCGACTCCGCTCGAGGGTCTCGGAGTGCGGGCTCCGAGGCGGGAGATCGGACCGCGGGTGCCCGAGTGAGCAGGCGAGCGCTCCTCCGTACCGCGGGTGCTGCCGGAACCGTCGGCCTCGCCGGCTGTACCGGGCGACAGTACCGATCACCGCCGGATTGCGGCCCCGACGCGGCGTCCGAGACGACCGCCGACGGATACGTGCCGATTCCGGCCGACGACGACATTTCCATGTTTCGTCGCGGACTGCGCCGCTACGGCTACTATCCCGACGAAACCGTCCCGTCGTCGGTTCGGGTCGACTGGTCGTTCCCGATCAACCGAATCGGACACACCGCGGCCAAATCGACGCCCCGCCCGACGCCGGACGGCGAGACGATCCTCGTCGCGAGTGACACGGGGGTGATCCACGCCGTCAGTCCGACCGGTGACCACCGCTGGCGCCTCGAAACGGGCGCCGGACGAAGCCTCGGCTTCCACGGGACGCCGACGATCGTCGACGATACCGCTTACATCGGCGGGTACGACGGGGAGCTCTACGCGTTCGAGATCGCCACCGGCGAACTGGTCTGGCACACTCGGCGCCTCGAGTTCGGCGGTGCGATCGCGATCGGCTCGAGCCCCGCGTACGTCGACGGGCGGCTCTATTTCCTCACCGAACACAAGAACCCGGCCAGCGGCGTGCTGTGGGAAGTCGACGCCGCGACCGGGAATCCGACCTGGAGCGACGACCGCCTCTGGGGGATGCCCCATCCGTCACCTGCGATCGACTGCGAGGCCGGCAGGCTCGTCACGGGCTCGAACGACGGCGTCGTCTACTGTTGGGAGTTTCCCTCGCTCGAGTTCGCGTGGTCGTTTCAGGCGGGCGGCGAGGGCGGCCCCGACGGCGACGTAATGGCCGACGGGGAATTCCGACTCGGTGCTCAGATCAAGGGAACGATCCCCGTGTACGACGGTGCGGCGTTCGTCGGTTCCTGGGACGGCCGGTTCTACCGGCTGGATCTCGCCGACGGGAGCGAGGAGTGGTCGATCGACACCGGGAACGTCGTCATGTCGAATCCGGCGATCGATCCCGACGCGGGAATCGTCTACGTCGGCGGCGACGACCACTACGTCCGGGCGCTCGAGACGGCCACTGGCGAGGTCCTGTGGGAGACGAACGTCGGCGGTCACGTCATCGGCTCGATCACGGCGACGGCCGAGACGATCCTCGTCGGCTCGTACGATACCCACCTCTACGCGCTCGACAGAGCGACCGGCGAACGCCGCTGGCGGGTCGAAAACCGCGGTCACGTCACCAGCGGTGCGATCCCCCGTGACGGCCGGATCTATTACGCCGAGCGCGGCGTCTTTTCGAACTATTACGCCGAGGAAAGAGAGACCGTGCTCGAGCAACCGGGTCAGGCGTACTGTCTGGTCCCCGACGAATGACGGTTCGAAATCTCGGTCGGCGGGGGAGAGCCCGCGGAAGCGCACCGAGAGCGACGCGGGCCGCCCCGTCTCGGAAACGCAGTCGTCGAGACGGTACGCGACCGGCGCGAGCGAGCGGACCGGCCGATCCGGCGGGAGCGCGATGCGGTCGGTCGAGTCGCGACCGAGTGACGGCGCCGTCGGGACAGGAACGCCCTCTCGAGCCCGTTAACCGGTGACTGAACCGTCCACTCTCGGAGCAGTGCATTCAAGTATGCGCCGGGTTTTTTACCGGGTATGCAAGATCAGGGACGCTCTACCCGGAAGCGAACCGGTGGTCGACTGAAGAACGTTCGCAAGCGCCGAAAGGACGAGCTCGGTCGGCTGCCGACCGAGACGCAGGTCGGCGAGCCGCGATTCCGGACCGTCGACGTCCGGGGCAACGGGACGAAGACGCGTGCACTCGCGACGAACGTTGCGAGCGTGAACAAGGACGACGAAACGGTGACCGCGGACATCGAAGACGTCGTGGAGAACGACGCGAACCCGAACTACGTGCGGCGAAACATCATCACGAAGGGTGCCGTCATCGAAACGTCGGAGGGAACGGCTCGGGTGACGTCTCGTCCGGGCCAGACCGGGCAAGTCAACGCCGTTCTCGTCGAATAGGGCCCCGATCGATCGTACCACGGAACCGTTTTCCCGTCGAGCTACGCGTCGTTGAGCGCGACGATAGTCCCGTATTTGTTACCGTGAACCGCCTCGGGGTCAAGTGGTTCGAAAGGCCTTCGGCCTTTCGTCATCACGAGAGAGCTTCGCTCTCTCGGACGACCCCGAGGCTTCCCGTGGTTTAGTCGGACACTCCCCTCCGACCATCGGCTTGATATCCTCGGGCGGTCGGGTGGGTCACGGTCGGGGAGCGGCCTTCTGGAGCGCCGTCTCGGCGACGTTCCCGCCGTAATCGGCGCTTCTGGACAACGAGTCGACGATGAGTCCGAGCGATTGGGCCCGTGCGGGCTCGAGTTCGCGGAGCCTGTCGTCGATTTTTCGGGTGTGCTCGTCGATCTCGAGGACGGCCGCGAGGGCGTCGTGGCCCAGCCGGTTCGCCTCGTCGGCATCGTCGGCGAACAGCGCGTCCATCGACTGCTCGAAGATGGTCGCCGCTTCCGCGTGGAGGCCGTGGATGGCGTCGGCGACGTCGGCCGAGATGCCGTCGAGTTTGAGCGCGATATCGCTGATCTTGACGGCGTGGTCGGCGATCCGCTCGAGTTGACGGGCGCTCGAGTGGAAATCGAAACAGTCCTCGCGGGAGACGCCGAGTTCCTCGATGGCACGAGGTGACCGGAGCGTGGCGCGGAAGATTCGCGAGACGACCAGCCAGAGGCGGTCGACGTCGTCGTCGCGTTCGATAACGTCGGCCGCGATATCGTCGTCGTCGTCGATCAGCGCGGTGACCGCGTCCTCGAGCATGGACTGTGCGATCAGTCGCATCCGGGTGACGGCGTTGACGATCGACAGTTCCGAGGAATCGAGCAGGTCCTGAATGACCACGCTGTCGCTGGTTTCCTCCAAGACCTCGACGCCGACGAGGCGCTGTGTCGCGTTGCGGATCGCACTTCGTTGCTCGGTCGTGATCCGGCCGGCTTCGAGTCTGATGATGTCGAAGCCGCTGACGTACATCGTCATCACGGCTCGCTTCAGTTGTTCGTCCTCGAGGCCCGAGACGTCGAGCGTCCCTTCCTGTCGTCGCGTTTCGCGTTCGGGTGTCAGGAGGAGTTCGTCCCCTTCCGGGTAAAATTCGACGGTCGTTCCGCTACTGACG
This sequence comes from Natrinema caseinilyticum, assembly GCF_024227435.1. Classification (GTDB taxonomy): domain Archaea; phylum Halobacteriota; class Halobacteria; order Halobacteriales; family Natrialbaceae; genus Natrinema; species Natrinema caseinilyticum. Next base: position 1,001,033 of record NZ_CP100445.1, on the reverse strand, counting down.
TCGTTGTCGGTCGCCCAGGTCTTCGGAAGCGAGACCGTAAACGTCGACCCGCCCGTCACCTGAACCTTGCGCGTCTCCATACGGGCGGCTTTCAACTGCAACAATATAAATCCACTAGACTATAGAGAAGTACGAATTACTCGAGTGATGGTCTGAGGGGCGGTATTTGCCGTGGTTTGCGATGTCCATCAGTTCGTAACTCTCCGTCGATAACCGTTCACGAATATATCTATATATAGATACGCGAGGGGTGCGACGTCCGCTTCCGAATCCGATCGGGCGGAGTCCGACGTCCAGAAAGCGGCTACTCGCTCCGGCGGCCGGCCGTTCGAGTCGACGGGGGATCACTCCAGTCCGACACTCGATTGCGTCCGGGCACTCGGTTACCGCATATCGTCTAGATCGACGAATACCCGGACGTCCGCCGACAGCCAGGTGGTCAATCGGTCCGCCTCCGGGCACTCTCGCGGCACGATCGTGCATCGATCCGTTCGATTTTCGTACCGCACGACGACCGACTCGAGATCGATTTCGTCGCTCGAGTACTGCGTGGCCGCGGCCAGTCGCTGTCGCGTGGACCGATCGTCGTAACCGCCGGTGGATCCGTTCATGGGTTCGGGTAGCAGGTCGCGTACCTGAACCCACCCACGACACCTACTAAGTCACTGCTAATTGTGATATTGAGCGGTCAGTACCGGTGCGAACGCCTCCGTACGAACGGCTTGCACGGCCGCCTCGAGCAAGCTCTCGATGACCTGCGAGCCGCTCGCGGTCCGAAAGATCGCCGCCTCGATCGCGAGTACGTCCGGATCGTTGACCGCCGTCTCGAGAAATCGCTGGACGGTCCCGTCGAAGGAGTGGTACGGGTGGTGGACGCCACCGACGTCCCAGGAAATCGCGGCCGGCAACGATTCCAGATACCGGAGGTCCACCGCGTCGAGCGTCGGCAGCGAAGCCTCGCCGTCGATCGATCTTCGTTCGTTGTTTCCGCAGACCGAAACGAGCCGCGGCGATCGCCTGACCCGGTCGAGGACGGCCTTGCTCTCCGGTCCCTTTCGCACCAGATCGCCGACGAACACGGCGAGGTCGTTCGAGCCGAGGTCGAGCGTCGAAAGCAGCGTCTCGAGCGAATCGAGACACCCGTGAACGTCACCGACGATGTAGACGTCGTCCCGGTTCTCGAGGGCGATGTGCCGGTGATGGAACGGTACCGTGTCGCCGAACGTGGTGGTATCGGTCGTCACGCGTTATGCACCAGAATAATTCCGCGAGACCGGATAAGTCGTTTATCCGTTCAATATGAGTGCCTATATATCGGCCTATAGCCGGCCGAGGCGCGAAGCGACGGCGCCCGATCCGTGCCGAGCCGTCGACCGTTCCGGGATGAGACGCCGACTACTCCGGCCTGAGACGAGACCGGTCCGGGCCGGGACGCGGGGATTCTTTAGGACCGGCGACACAGCTGAGATATGCACGTCGTCGTCAACGCAGCCGTGAGCGCGGACGGCAAACTCTCCTCGCGCCGTCGCGACCAGATCGCGATCAGCGGCGACGAAGACTTCGGCCGGGTCGACCGGCTCCGTGCCGAAAGCGACGCCATCGCGGTCGGCGTGGGGACCGTCCTGGCCGACGATCCTCGTCTCACCGTCAAAGACGAGCAACTGCGCGCCAGACGGCGCGAGAACGGCCGATCGGCGAACCCCGCACGGGTCGTCGTCGACTCGAGCGGCCGGACGCCAGCGGACGCGGCGGTCCTCGACGACGCGGCGACGACCTACGTTTGCGTGAGCGAGAACGCCCCCGTGGAACGTCGCGCGGATCTCGCCGACGGCGCCGAACTGATCACGGCGGGTGAGAAGCGGGTCGACCTCTTGCGAGCGGTCGCGACGCTTCGGGAGCGGGGCATAGAGCGGCTCATGGTCGAGGGCGGCGGGGAACTCATCTTCTCGCTGTTCGAGGACGGATTGGTCGACGAGCTACGGGTGTTCGTCGGCCCGCAGATCATCGGGGGTCGCGACGCGCCGACGCTCGCCGACGGCGACGGGTTCGTCGCGGAATTTCCGACCCTCGAACTCGCGGAAATCGACCGGCTCGACGGCGGCGTGGTGCTCACCTGGCGCGTCGAGGACCGGTAGTCGAGTCGGCGATCGATCGATCGGTGCGCCGACGATCGGGAGCCGAATTGACGACCGCCGAGCGAGGTGGGTGTGCCTCGTTACTCGAATTCCGGGTCCCGATCTTCGACGAACGCCGCCATCCCTTCGCGCTGGTCGTGCGTCCCGAACAGGCTCGCGAACGCGCGCTTTTCGTACTCGAGCCCGCCCGCCTGGGATCCCTCGTAGCCCCGATTGAGCGCCTGTTTGGCGGTCTGCATCGCGAACGCGGGCTTCGCCGCAATTCTGTCGGCCAGTTCGGCCGCGGCGTCCGCGAGGTCGTCGTCGGCGACGACCTCGCCGAACAGGCCGACCTCCGCGGCGGCGTCGGCATCGAGGCGCTCCCCGAAGAAGATCATCCGACGGGCGGTCTCGTCGCCGACGAGTCGCGGCAGTCGCTGGGTGGCGCCCCAGCCCGGAATGATCCCCAGGTCGATCTCGGTGTTGCCGATCAGCGCCGACTCGCTCGCCACCCGCAGGTCGCAGGCGAGCGCCATCTCGCAGCCGCCGCCGAAGGCGTAGCCGTTGACCGCGGCGATCGTCGGCGCGGGGAAGGCCTCGAGCGCGTCGGCGACGTCGTGGCCGAGTTCGCCCCACTCCTGGGCCGCTTCCACCGAGAGGTCCCGCATGTATTTGATGTCCGCACCGGCGATGAACGCGTCGCCGGCTCCCGTCAGCACGAGTGCGCGCGCGCCGTCCTCGGCCGCCGCCTCGATCGCTTCGCCCATCGCCTCGAGCGTCGCCACGTTCAGTGCGTTGAGCGCGTCGGGTCGGTCGATCGTCAGCGTTGCTACGTCGTCGTCCCACTCGAGTCGCACCGTATCCCAGGACATGTCCCGCCGTTCAGTGGCCACCGTCAAATCCTTTCTGACGCCGGCAGTCACCGGACGCGGACGCGAACTCGCGACCGCTCGCCTACCGTGGGACGTCGCCGTCACAACTTTCCTCACGCACGTCCAACGGACCGTATGGAACGAGCTACGTTCGGCGGCGGCTGTTTCTGGTGCGTCGAAGCGGTCTTCGAGGAACTCGCGGGCGTCGAGTCCGTCACGTCGGGCTACGCAGGCGGCCACACCGACGATCCGAGCTATCGGGCGGTCTGTTCCGGCGAGACCGGCCACGCCGAAGTCGTGCAACTCGAGTTCGATCCCGATCGGATCGCCTACGAGGACTTACTCGAGGTCTTCTTCTCGATCCACGATCCCACGACCCTGAATCGCGAGGGCCCGGACGTCGGCTCCCAGTATCGCTCGGCGATCTACGCCCACAGCGACGCGCAACTCGAGACCGCTCGCGCGTTCGCCGAGGAACTCGAAGCCGAGGGGCTCTACGACGACGTCGTCACCGAGATCGAGCCGCTCGAGACCTTCTACGAGGCCGAGGAGTACCACCAGAACTACTTCGAGAAGAATCCCACCGACGCCTACTGTCGGATGCACGCAGCACCGAAAGTCGAGAAGGTCCGGGAGAAGTTCGGCGAGAACGTCGCCACGAACCAGTAGTCAGGCCCCGCGGTGCGCTCGCGCCCTCGGAACGGCGCTCGACCGGTTTCGTGATCGGTGCCGTGCTGTCGGTACCGTGTGGGTGGACTCGAACGATTTCGATCGACAGTCGACGAATCCTCCGAGGGGTGAGGACTGCTACCGACCGGATCGACGCCACTCGACTCACTCACGACGTGGGTCGGATCGCAAGGACGCGGCGAGCCTCAGAATTCCTGTCCGACGTTCGACCAGAGACCGAGCGCCGCCGAGCGGTCGATATCCACACGCAATTCGTTGCCGTCGGCGAACCCGATCGAGAGCCGCTCGAAGTTGGCGACGTACCGCGACTTCCGATGGCGCTCCTGGCGGATCCCCTCGACTTCTTCTACCAGACCGGCCTCGGACAGGGAATCGAGTTTGCGGTATGTCGTCGAAAGCGGCCGGCCCGTCACCTCCGCGACCTCGTGGACCGTCATCGGCTTCTCGAGCACGGCGACGATCTCCCGGCACGCACCGTCGTCGAGTGCGGCGATCACGCACTCGAACGCGGGAGCGTCGTCGGACGTCGAGAACTCGAGCGACATGTACCTGCACCCTCGTATGGAGCGAGGCCTAAAGACACGTTTGGTTACGGCTGTCAGCAAATCGATACGGATCGATAGCGAGGCTCACCGAACCGTGGGTCGACTGTGGCCAATTACATGTACGGTCGGGCCTACCGGGTGCGTATGAGCGACGACTCGACACCCGAATCCGCGATCGAGAACACCCCCGGGCAGGGACGGACCCCGGAACCCGAGCGTATCGAAGCGGCCGCACCGGACGAGTTCGGCCTCGTACAGGTCTGGTGGGGCGACGGAAAGGGAAAAACGACCGCCACGCTGGGCATGGGGATGCGGGCTGCGGGCCACGGGTATCGCGTTCACGTGCTCCAGTTCATGAAAGGCGGTGCCTCGAGCGTCGAAGCGGTTCGCGGCGAGTACAACGCGATCGCCGCGCTGCCGGGGATCAGTTACGAAAATCTCGGACACTACGGCTGGCACGGGATGGCGGACGGAAGCGACGAGGGCGAACACGAAGCGCAGGCCGAGGCCGGCCTCGAACGCGCTCACGAACTCCTCGAAGCGGCCGAGGAAGCCGACCTCGGTGAACCGATCGATCTCGGCGCGGCGCCGGAGGCGGGCGTGCACATGCTGATACTCGACGAGGTCCTCTACGCTGCGGACCGCGATTTGATCTCGGAGGCCGACGTTCACGAACTCATCGACGCGAAGCCGGCCGACCTCGAACTCGTGTTGTCGGGAAGCCACACCGAACCGGGGTATCTCGCCGATCGCGCGGACCTGATCACGAACGTCCGCAAGGTGAAACACCCGATCGATGACGGTCAGCGTGCGCGTCGCGGGACGGAGTTCTGATCGGTTCGAACGCCGGACGTGCGGTGTCGAACGGGCCCGCTCCGGCTATCGGCTCGCCGAACCCAGCCGCTGGCCCGTCTTCGGCTCGGCGAACGCGGCCGCTGTACCGACGCTGTTTCCGACCCACTACAGTTCTGGCCCCCACAGCTATTATCGATTCCTGATAACAGATCGACGTTCAATGGGTGCAATTCGGGTAGACGGGCTGGCAAAATCCTACGGATCCGTCCGGGCGGTCGACGGCATGAGCTTCACGGTCGAACGCGGGGAGCTATACGGCTTTCTCGGACCGAACGGTGCCGGAAAAACGACGACGATTCGAACGTTGACCGGCCAGGTTCGGCCCGACGCGGGTGACGTCCGCGTCCTCGAGACCGACCCCGTCGCGGAGCCGATCGAGACGCGCAGACCGATGCGTGGGCGGATCGGCCCGGATTCGAGAGCAAACTCGACACGCTCCACACGGATCTCTCCCAGGGACAGCAACAGAAGGTGATGATCACGCAGGCGTTCATCCACGAACCCGACGTGGTTTTCATCGACGAACCGCTCGCGAACCTCGAACCGCTCGTCCAGGAACAGGTCAAGCAGTACCTCGTCTCGTACGCGGCCGGCCGACTCGTGACCGAACGCTCGCTTTCGGGCGACGGCGACGACGCCGTCGCCGGAGACAGCGACGAATCGCTGCTCGAGAGTCTTCCTCGAGCGCGTCGAGGGCGAAGACGCACGAGACGTTCCGGCGCTCGAGCGGACGAACGCCCCATGACCGGGGTTGACACCACCGACCCGGTACGGGGGGCCGGTTCGGTGAACTCGAGGTCCGGCCTCTCCACTCGACGGCTGCTCGCGATCCCCTTTCGCGAGGAGTGGTGACTCCACACCCAGTTGTTCGGCGGCTGGCGGTTCGCCCTGTTCCCGTTCGTGATCGCCGTGCTCTCCGTGGGCGCGACCGTCGCGCTCGTCGAAACCGGCACCGCGCCGGGAACGATCGTGGCGGTTTTCTCGTCGAACAGGGCTATTTCACCGCGCTCGATACCTACTTCGCGAAGACGCACGTTTTCAAGCGGCGGTACGACGGGCTGGCGATCGACGACGTCGAGACTGCCGTCGATCTCGAGCGTCCGTACTGCGGGATGCAGACGGCGGTGTTCGACATGCTTTCGGACGCGGACCGACTGTGCCTCTGGCAGACCGAAAGCGACCTGCGAACCTGCGTCGACGCGTTGTCGTGACGATCGACCCCGGCGAGGCCGTCGCTCGAAAGGAACCGAATCGACAGGACGATACCACTGGCAGCGCGAACGGTCACAAACGCGGATGACCAGAACGCTCCTCGTCGCCGGGACCGCGAGCCACGTGGGTAAGTCGACGGTGGCCGCCGGCCTCTGCCGGTTGCTCGCCGACCGCGGAATCGACGTCGCCCCGTTCAAGGGCCAGAACATGAGCAACAACGCTCGAGTCGTCGTTCGTCCGGATGCGGACGGCCGACGGGACGGCGACTCCGGCGCCGGTACCGACGACAGGTGGGGCGAAATCGGCGTCTCCCAGTTCGTTCAGGCTCGAGCGGCTCGAACGACGCCGACGACCGACTGCAACCCGGTCTTGCTCAAACCGCGTGGCGACGGTGAGAGCCAGCTCGTGCTGCAGGGGACGGCCCACGAACACGTGCCCGCCGGCTCCTACTACGACGAGTACTGGGATCGAGCGCGCAGGGTCGCCGAAGAATCGTACCGCAGGCTGGCGGCCGACAACGACGCGATCGTCGCCGAGGGCGCGGGCGGCATCGGCGAGATCAACCTGCACGATCGAGACCTCGCGAACGTCGAGACGGCCGCGTTCGCGGACGCCGACGTCCTCCTGCTGGTCGACATCGAACGCGGCGGGGCTTTCGCCAGCCTCTACGGCACCATCGAACTGGTGCCGGACGCGATACGCGATCGGATCGTCGGCGCGCTCATCACGAAATTCCGGGGCGATCCCTCACTGCTCGAGTCCGGGATCGAGGAGATCGAATCCCGGACCGGCGTCCCGATCCTGGGCGTGCTTCCCTTCGAGGACCCCGGACTCCCCGAAGAAGACAGCGTCAGTCTGCCCGGCCGCGAATCGGGGAGCGTCGTCGGCGACGACGACGGCGTTCCCCCGGACCGACGGGTTCGGATCGCCGTCCCTCGGTTTCCCAGAATCTCGAACGCGACCGATCTCGAAGCGCTGGCGGACGAACCCGGTGTTTCGATCGTTTACGTCCCGGTCGATCGGACGGACGGTCCCGACGGATGTGACGGCGACGAGCGGTTCGAGGACGGAGCCGCCGGCGGACGGCTCACCGACCACCCACTGGCGGACGTCGAAGCCGATGCGGTGGTCCTTCCGGGGACGAAGAATACGGTCGACGACCTGTTGGCGTTACACGAGACGGGACTCGCCGACGCGCTCGCGGCGTACGATGGACCGATCGTCGGCATCTGCGGCGGGTATCAGATGCTCGGCGAACGGATCACCAACGCTGCACTCGAGGGAACGGGCGACGAGGAAATCGTCGCGGGACTCGGCCTCTTGCCGGTCGAAACCCGATTCGAAGGCGACAAGCGCCTCGAGCGGACGACGGTCTCCGTCGACGGCTCGGCGTCGTCGTTGCTTTCCGGAGCCGACGGCGCGGCGGCGGGGTACGAAATCCACGCGGGCCTCACGCGGGCCGTAGACGACGTCGACCGGCCGCTCGGCGACTCGAGCGCGGCCCGCGGTCGCGTACTGGGAACCTATCTCCACGGCCTGTTCGACAACGAGGGGGTACGAACGGCGTTTCTCGACCACGTCGCGACGACTGCGGGCGTCGATCGGCCGACGGGTGAGGCTACTGCGGCCAATCCCGCGTCGACAGCGAACGCACCTGCGACGACGCCGTACGGCCGAGCGGCGCGTCTCGTCCGTGATCACGTCGATCTAGCGGCGCTCGGCGCCCCGTTCCATCGAATCGAGTAACTGAAGTGGGCGAGTGGGCTGCCATCGGGCAGCGGTCGGCGGTACTCGCAGCGGTCTGTGGGTCGGACAGCGGTCGATGCGCTCGGTCGATTACGGTCCGCTGTCGCGGTAGGTTCCGAGCAGTTCCTCGAGGACGATACACTCCTGATCGGTCGCGTCGTAGTGGGTGTCGATGAACCGCTCTGCGGCCTCGTAGTTCCCGCGGAGGCCCTGTTTTCGGACGGTTATCACGGCGTCCAAGAAGAATGTCCCGCCGTCGGAACCGACCGCGTCGGCGTGGGCGCGGTCGTCGATGTCGAGTTCGGACTTGATCTCGTCGAAGTTGAACGTCTTGACCTCGTGGTCCGAATCGATCAGTGTGAGGACGTACTCCGCGGAGAAGCGATAGAACTCCGATTTGCTCTCGAACATACCGTCTTCGACGAGCGCGTCGATTTGCTCGACCACGTCGTCGGGATACCTGACGGTATCTTTTGACATGTCCCGTCTCTGCTCTCTCCTGACTATTTACTGTTTCGGACACCTGTTATCGATGCGTCACGATCGCTCGGGGGTGCCCGAGCGTCGAGTCGTCGTTCGCCCCCGACACGTTCGGTAGCACCGGGGCCGCCCGTCGGCGTTCGTATCGAGTCTCGAAACGGAACGAACGTTAAAGAGACCGGCCCGATTCCACTCAGACGAGTTGGTGTAATCGACGTGTATCTCGGTCTTCTCAGTTCCCTCCCGTGGTGGATCGCAGCACCGCTGATACAACTCGCGGTCCTCGTTTTCGGGATGGCGCTGGACGAAACCTACGTCAACCGGACGACGGTGTTGACGGGGGCGATCGGGGTTCACATCCACGCGTTCGTCGCCGGTGAGGTCGGCCTGTTCGTCGGTCTCTATGCCGATATCGGTCTCCTGATCGGGGCGTACGGTCTCTACGCGTACGTCACCGACGCGTACGTCGGCGCCGCCTTCCGCATCGTCGCGTTTTTCTGTTATTCGCCACTATCGGTTTTTCTCGTTATTCTGACGGCCGGACCGATACTGTTCGGGGTCGAACCGCTGTTCGTCCCCGCACTCGCAGCGGCCGGCTACGGGAACGTCCGGCTTCGGGAGTACCTGGCCCCGAACGATCCCTACTACTTCGGCCCCGAGTCCGAGGCTGCGTTCGAGGCCGCCGTCGAGGCCGAAGCTGAAACCGGCCCGGAAGTGCAGGCCGGGACGGCGACGGGACCGTCGAACGCCACCGCTGCGACCGCAACGGACGGCCCCGCTGGCACGTCTGGGCGGGCGAGTGCCGATGGTGGGAACGCAGCGCAGTTCGGAGACGCGCCCGGGGACGGTGACGACGATCCGACGGGCGCCGAGCCGACCGCTGCGAGCGAGTCGACCGAACGGGGAATCCTTCCGCAGTTCATGCGTCGGATCTAACTACTCGAGGCGTCACCGCGTGCTCCGTCGGACCCACGGCGTGCTCTGTCGGACCGATTCACTCGCCCGCGCGAGTTCCCTGCCACTCCCTGCGGATTTATTGTTTACCGCGTCCAACGACGGAGTGAGATGGCAGACGAAGCCGAACTCCGCGGGCAACTGACCGAGGCGTTCGAAGGCGCGGATTACCCCGTCTCGGGACCGATGGAACTCGTTCCGGCACTTCCCGACGGCCCGAGTACGGAATTCGAGTCCGGCGATGTTTCGATGACCGCGATGGAACTGAATACCAAGACGTCGGGCGGCGACTTCCCGTATGACGACGTCGAGTCGCTCGTCGACGACCTTATAGACGAATTAAAGGCTCAGGGCGAACTGTGAACGGTGCCCGTCTGCGGTGATTCGAATCGGAGCCGGCGATCACCACGGCGACGTCAGACGGTTAACGGCTTACCAGCAGACTTTTATTCCGTAGTGCCATTTCGCTAGAAAGACGCACCGTATCGGATAGTTTCGATAGCGGAAACGGAGACGGAAAACGGATGACAACTGGACATCGAGCGGGACGGATCGTTCTCGTTACCGACGACCGGCGGGGAGAAAGCCGACTACGAACGCGACTCCGCGACGCGACCGACCGGGACGTTCGAACGATTCCAGCAACCGATGGGCTCGAGGCCATCCTCGAGTCGGCCACGGAGGGTATCGACGTCGAAATCGACGAGCACGGCGAGGTGGTGTCGGAGGCGAATCTACGATCGACGGGCGGAAACGGCTTTCCGGCGGCAGAAAACGCGTCGTCGGAGACCGACTGCCAGTCGGAGGCGGCCCGACCGGTAACGGTCGTTCTCGAACTCGACTGTCCCGGGGAAATACAGACGATTCTTCGTGGGCTCCACGCCGCGTTGCCAGCGGTTCCGACGATCGTCGCACCCTGGAACGGGAGCGAGCGACTCGCGACCGTTTCGCTCCGGGCCGACGCGACCGAATACGTTCCGACCGAGCACGACGAGGATCCGGTCGATCGGATCGTTTCGACGATTCACTCACAGCGATCGTCCGACGGCGAACGCGGGCGCTACCACCGCATCCTCGCCAACGAATTACCCGACGAAGCGTTCGTCATCGGCGAAGACGGCACGTACCTCGAGGCGAAGGTACGGCCCGACTCGGCGGAACTCTACTCCGCCGCCAGCGACGAGCTTTCAGGAACCTCGCTCGAGGACGTGTTCCCCGAGCAGGTCGCCGCGTCCCTGCAGGACTGTGTCGACCGAGCGATTCGGACCGACGGGGTCCAGTCGGTCGAGTACGAAGCGGAAACGACCGACGGCTGCAGACAGTTCGAAGCCCGCGTCGTTCCGATCGAGGAACGCATTCAGGGGCGACGGGCGGTCGTCTGGTTGGCTCGGGATATCACCGAGCGGGTCCGCCGAGAGCGGAAACTTCGCTCGCGACAGGACCAACTCGAGACGCTCAACCGTATCAACGCAGTCGTCAGGCAGGTGATCGAGACGCTGGTCGAGGCGCCGGCTCGCGACGCCATCGAGCGAGAGGTTTGCGAGCAACTGGTCGACTCGGAGCTGTACTGCGGTTCGTGGATCGCCGAACGGACCGGCGACGGCCGACTCTCCTATCGCACCGGTGCGGGCGAGGCCGACACCTACCTCGAACGCGTCCGTGATCACTCGATCGACCACGACGGACCGGTCGCACGGGCGGCACAGACAGGGGAAATCCAAACGATAAATCGCCTCCTCGACGACGAAACCGTCCCGAGTGCGCTCGAGGAGGCGGCTCAAGAGGACGACGTCCGGTCGGCGATCGTCGTCCCGATTACCCACGAGGATGCCACGTACGGCGTTCTCATCGTTCTGGCGAGCCGAGACGACGCCTTCAGCGAGCGCGAACGAGCGGGATTCAGGTTGCTCGGTGAGACGATCGGATTCACGATCATGGCCGTGAAAAACCGGCAGTTACTGTTCGCTGACTCCGTCGTCGAACTCGAGTTCCGGATCGACGGCGGCGACACCTTCTCGTTCGACCTCTCCGAAGAATACGGCTGTACCTGCTCGCTCGAGTGGGCCGGCACCACTGCGAACGGACGAACATTCCAGTACGTCACGATCGAGGGCGTAGACGGCGAGACGGTCCTCGAGGAAGCGAAGGGACACGACTCTATCGAGGCGTGTCGACTCATCTACGACGGTGACCAACGCTGTACGATCGAGATGCGCCTGGCGAAGTCCGGCGTCCGAACGCTCGCGAACCACGGAGCGACGATCCGGGACGTCTCGGTCGAAGGTGGTGTCGGGACGTGTCTGGTCGAGGTCTCACAGGATGCAGACATCAGAGAGATCGCCGACGCGCTGACGCAGATCTACGAGAACACCGAACTCGTCGCGAGACGGGGCGTCGATCGACCGGTCCGGACGGCGGCCGAACGTCGAAATCGAATCCTGGATCGGCTGACGGATCGCCAGCTGACGACGTTGCGCCTCGCCTACTACAGCGGCTTTTTCGACTGGCCCCGCGAGAGCACGGGCGAGGAAATCGCCGACGCGATGGACATCTCGCCGCCGACGATGCACCAGCACCTGCGAAAGGGTCTGAAATCGATCCTCGGCGAGTTCTTCGAGGTCAACGAGCAGTGACCGATCGTCCGCAGTCGTGTCGCGAGGTCCCATTCGCGGAAGCCTGAAAGTCACCTTTTCTTAAAGGTACCCCATGTGAACCCGCGAGGTGATGCACGCGACGACCGATCCCTCGACGAGGCATGACGACGGACCGACGGACAGCAGCGACACTCGACCGCTCGATCCGGGGGGATCTGCTGTGGTAGCGCCCTCCATCGAGACGCTCTTTGAAGGCTCCAACGGCCGATACTACACCGACTGGCAGGTCGCGAGACGCCGCCGGACCGGCGAGTGGGCGCTTTGCATCCGACAGCGAACGCCGGATCGGCGACTGGTGGAAACGGACGGCGGTGCGTTGCTGTTGCTCACGCCGACCGATCCCGCGTCGCTCCCGCCCGGAATCGAAATTCACGTCCGCGACGGTCGCGCCCGCGTCGTCGACGGACGCTGTGGCTCGCCGGAGTAAGCCGGTCGCCGTCGTCCCTGCGTCGTCGACGAACCAGTCGCACGGACCATGATAAAGCGTGGCAATGTTCACCCGCAGGAACTGGAGGATGCCCGCCCGTGTCTCGCCCGTGAAACGCCGCGCGTTCCTTGGGTTCGCCGGATCCGCCGTCTCCCTCGGGACGCTGGCGTACGCGACGCGTCGTCCCACCGAAACGCTCTCCGTTCGCGTCTGGCTCTCCGAGCAGGCCGCGACGTACGAGGGGGTCTCTGACCGGATTCTCGAGTACCTGGGCGAGATGCTCGACCTCGAATACTGGTCGCTCGAAACCTCCGTCGGGGGCACCGTGTCGGTCTCGACGGAGGACGCCGCAACCCTCACGAGTCGCGGCGAGTGGCCGATGGCCGTCGCGGAGGGCATGCTCGGTCGGCGCGACCTCGAGCCGGCGGCCGACGTCAACCTGCTGGTGACCGACGGTGGGATGGAAGATGCACCGACCGGGTACGGAATACCGCACGTCGCTTCCGTCGGCGGAGCTCGCAACATCGCCGCACTCGACTCGTACGACGAACTCGTTTCGGACCGCGAGGTTCCGATCGTACCCAACGAGAAACCGACGCGAACGATCCAGGTGCTCGTTCACGAGGTCGGACACGCACTCGGGTTGAACCACGACCACGGCGTCGCGTTCGTTCGGGACGGTGCCGTGGTCGCGACGCCGATGCTCAGTTCGTACGCGTGGGACCCCGGGTACGACGGTGAGGGCTCGCGGTGTGGGACGGCGATTCCGGACGCAGCCGGTCGGGAGCAGAGACTCAGCCTCTCCTTTTCGCTGTGTGCTCGCCGCGAACTGGCGACCTACGATGGCGGTGTCTCGTAAACTACCCCGCCCTACTCGCTCCCTCCCGCCTTGCGGCGGTCGGTCACTCCTCGAGGAGGGGGCTTTACCGCAACGACATTGTACCCCGCGAACCCGTGCATGGACGCGGCCCGGCTTCCTCTTACCGTCCTGCCGACGGCGTGGGCGCATTGTTGATGCCTCCCACTCCGACCGTCGGCGAGGATTCTCCCGCCGATTTAATTCCCGGTGTTCTCGCGCTCTACCCGTACAGTGGGGACGGGAGTTCACCCCGTTCGCGGTCGTCGTTCCCGAGTATAGGGTGCGACGGCCACGCCGTCGCACCACGGGTGCCAGTTTACTCGTGGCACCTCCCGACCCCGACGTGTGCGAGGACGGCAGTACCACTGGGCGCGTCTCCAAGTATAATAAATCTATACGAACGCGCTTCCTCTCCGCGCTACCGCGTGCTGAACGGAGTGGCGGACGTGCGACGGTTCGACCGATAGCTGTCGCTCGCGCGGGTTCGTGAAGACGGTTTCGAGCCGGATCGATACGAACGCGATACGGCTTCGAACGGCTCGTATCGTTACTCGTCGTCGTCTTCGTCGGGCTCCCCGCGGGCGAAACTCGCCTGGGCCTCCCCGTCCTGATCGGCACTCGCCGTCGGTCCCTCGATCAGCGAATCGAAGTCGTCGACCTCGTCGTACTGATCCTGGTAGACCAGCGCCGCTTTCCCCATCGAGGAAATCTCGTAGAGACCGGACCGCTCGGCCGGCCCGATTTTATTTACGAGTCCGTAGTCTTCGAGGACGGGTAGCCTAGTATTGATGTTCTTTCGGCTCTTGCCCGTGTGTGCTGCCAGATTCGTTGCGACGTTTCGACCCTTGTCCTCGAGCGCTTCGAGGATCAGGAAGTCAGTTGGTTGACGGAGTTTCACTATGGTTCACTCTCGTACCGGACTATATTTCCAGTGGTAACTAATACTTTCGGCTCGAGTGGCGTTTATTTCTATCGGTAATTTGTACTGGGTGGCTTTCGGTGTGGACGAACGAGCGATTCGAACGCGATCCGGATCGATCGGTGGATCGTTTTCGACCCCCACGACAGTTTCCGTTCGACTCCGGTCACCGTCCTGCCGGACGTGTCGGCTCCGCGCGCGCCGCGCCCGTGGGGGCGGGGTGTGCGATCAGTTTGGCTCCGGTCGAAGCGAACCACGACAACGCCGATTCGACCTCCGCAGGTGATTCGACCCGACAGGACGCACTCGAGGGCTCGTCTCCGCCGACCCGGATTCCGATCCCGTCCGGTTCGACCGCCCGAAACGCCGACTCGTCCGTGACGTCGTCTCCGACGTACACGACCGCCGTTCGTGGGGGCTCGTCGGCGGCGATCAGTTCCACCGCGTTTCCCTTTCCCCACGGCACGTTCGGCCCGATCTCGAGGATCCGTTTCCCCGACGAAATCTCGAGGTCGTCGCCGCCGAATCGATCGACGATATCGCGCGTGACCCGGCGAACGATCGGCTCGGCCGACTTCGAGACGGTTCTGACGTGAACCGTCCCGGTCAGGCGCTTGTTCTCTACCCGGCAGTTCGGGACGGATTCGAGGACCGTCTCGATGACCGAACAGACGCGCTGGATCCTGTCGGCGCGTTTCCGCGCAACCGGATGCACGGCGATCGAGCCGCCGCGGGCGAGCTCGAGCCCGTGATTGCCCGCGTAGACGGTCGGCCCGTCGATGCGCTCGCGGACGTCAGCCAGAGCGCGGCCGCTGACGACCGCCGTCGTCACTCCGGCGGTTCGTGCGAGGGCGGCGACCGCCTCCCGATTGGGCTGGGTCGGTGCTGCGGCGTCCGGATCCTCGACGATCGGGGCGAGCGTCCCGTCGAAGTCGAGACAGACGAGCATACCGGCGGCTCGTTCGAGGGTGGTTCGAATCTCCGGCAGCCGCTCGTCGATCGGCTTCGGGGGCGATTTCTGTCTGCTCATCGACTATACTGGTGGCGTAGGTTCCCTGGAGTCGGACCCGGGATCGGTCGCCGTATCTGGCTCGCCCGCGCCACCGTGGACGCGTCGAATCCAATCGAACTGGGTGTGCATCCAGGACTCGATATCGCCGTTCGAAACGCGTTGGCGAAGCGTGTTCATCCGCCGTCGTCGTTCGTACGGCGGCATCGTGAGCGCTCGCTCGAGTTGGGCCGCGAAGCCGTCGGTGTCGGTCGGGTCGATCGTCAGCGCGTGCGAGCCGAGTCGCTCGTGTGCGCCCGTCCGGTCGCTCAGTAGCAAGGTGGCGTCGCTATCGACGCTCGCGGCGACGTACTCCTGTGCGACCAGGTTCATCCCGTCGACCAGCGGACTCACGACCATCGCGTCGGCGCGGCGATAGAGCGCACAGAGGTCCGCCCGTGAAAGGACGTCCTCGGTGTAGACGATCGGCCGCCAGTCGGGGGTTTCGAAGCGGCGGTTTATCCGTCGGACTTCGTTGCGGACGTGCGACCCGTACTGCTCGTACGCTTCGATGTCCGTTCTCGACGGGGTCGCCTTCTGGATGAAAGTGAACGCGCCGAGCCAGCCCGGGTGCTGCTCGAAGAACCGCTCGATCGCCAGCAATCGTTCCGGAACGCCTTTCGTATAGTCGAGTCGATCGAGTCCGAGTCCGATCGCAGTGTTCTCGGGGACTCCGTACGTATCGAAGAGCGACGATATCTGGGCCGGGCGGGCCGATCGAGCCTCCCGATCGTGTGACTCCGCGTCCACGCCCATCGGGGTCGCGACGACCTGAGTCGTCCGCCCGTCGTATCGGATCGTACGGTGAGCACGGTCGACAGCGGCACCGGGCAGGTACCGATCGACGCAGTTCAGGAAGCGATCGGCGTACGATTCGACGTGAAAACCGAGCAGATCGTTCCCCAACAGCCCCTCGAGGACGTGACCGCCGGCTGGACAGTGCCGAAACATCGACGGCGTCGGCCACGGTATGTGCCAGAAGTGCGCGACCGTCGCACTCGAGGGAACCGTCGCTCGGATCATCCGTGGCGCGAGCGCGAGATGATAGTCCTGGAGCCAGATCACCGACTCGTCCGCGGCGTGATCGCCGACGGCGTCGGCGAACTGCTCGTTGACCCGTCGATACCAGTCGAAATCCGACGGGCGATCCTCGATCAGATCCGGGAAGCCGTGACAGAGCGGCCAGAGGACGCGATTGCTGAATCCGTAGTAGTAGCCGTCGACCGCGTCCGACGAGAGGTCGAGTCGACGGAGCGTATAGGCTTCTTCGTCCGGTGGGACGGCGACGCAGTTTTCGTCGTCCGTCACGTCGAAGTCCGCGTCACCGTCACCCCAGGCGATCCAGGTGCCGTCCGTTCGTTTCACGACCGGATCGAGGCCGGCGGTGAGTCCGCCGGTCGGTTCGTCGACCGTTACGGACCGCGAATCGGCCGTCGCACGGAATCCACCGTCCACTCCGGTCGGCGGACCACCGTCTTCGTTCGATCGGGACGAGCCGGCGGCCGACGTCGGCTCGTCATCGTCCTCGTACTCGTGGCGATACGGTTGGCGGTTCGAGACGACGATCAACGAACCGGGACAGGTCGGGCCGTCGGCGTTCGCCGCTTCGTCGGCTCGGCCGCGGCCATCGGCCCGATGCGTTCGATTACGCGCAGTCGTCGACGACAACCGCTCGGGTATTCGCATTCGCTGGATGAACACAGCATCCCGACGGGTTGCTTCGCGGCCTGCGACCGCAGGGTGGCTAATACGTTCCCACAAGTAATCGTGATCGGCTGACCGTCCACTCGAGGCGACAGTAACCGTAACCGAGACGATTCGCAGTCCCCGTCGGAACGTTGATTTCTCGCTCGAGCGAAACGACGGCCATGACCGCTCCGTTCGAGCGCCGGATCGGCGCCTGTCGGCGACGACTCCGCGAGGCGGGAGCCGACGTGCTCGTCTGCTTTCCGAGTCCGAACCTGACCTATCTGACCGGCTTCGAAGCGTCGCCGTCCGAACGCCACCTGTTGCTGTTCGTTCCCGAGGACGGTGATCCCGCACTCCTCGCGCCGGCCATGTACGACGCGCAACTGGCCGAACTGCCGATTTCGGGGCTGAATCTGCACTCCTGGTCGGACGCGGACGACCCGGTCGAGATCGCCAGGACCGTCCTCGAGGGGTACTCGTTCGAGTCGACGGGGCCAGTGACCGTTCTTCTCGACGACCGACTGTGGGCGACGTTCACGCAGGATCTCCGACGGCTGCTCCCCGCCGGCGAGTTCGGCCTCGCGAGCACCGTCCTCGAGTCGATGCGGGTCCGCAAGGACGATGTCGAACTCGAGACGCTTCGTCGGGCCGGGCGGATCGCCGACCGCGTGTCGGTCCGCGTTCGCGAGCGCGGGGACGACCTCGTGGGGACGACGGAAGCGGAACTGGCGACCGAGATCGACCGACTCCTCGCCGCGGAGGGTGGCGCGGAACCCGCCTTCGAGACGATCGTCGCCGCCGGGCCGAACGGTGCGCGCCCGCACCACCACAGCGGCTCGCGGGAGATCCGGGCCGGCGACCCTATCGTCCTCGATTTTGGCGCGTTCGTCTCGGCCGACGTCGAGGGAGGGACGGCCCGGTATCCCGGCGACCAGACGCGAACGATCGTCGTCGGGGAGCCCCCAGCCGAGTATGCGACTGTTCACGAAACCGTCAGGGAGGCACAGCAGGCTGCGGTCGACGCCGTCGAGTCGGGCGTCACCGCGGGCTCGATCGACGACGCCGCGCGGTCGGTCATCGAGGAGGCGGGCTACGGCGATGCGTTCGTCCACCGGACCGGACACGGCGTCGGCCTCGAGGTCCACGAACCACCGTACATCGTCGCGGGCAACGATCGCGAACTCGAGTCGGGGATGGTCTTCAGCATCGAACCGGGGATCTACCTCGACGGGGAGTTCGGCGTCAGAATCGAGGACCTCGTCGCGGTAACCGAGACCGGCGTCGAGCGACTGAACGATTCTCCGCGGGGCTGGGAGACCGGCCGTTGAGCCGGACGCGGTGCGGTCGGCGGGGGGCGGGAACGCACCGCGATCGCCCGATGGTCCGAAACGCGGTGCGATCGTCGGGAGGCCGGGAACGCAGTGTGGTGTGACGAGGGGTCCGCCCCCGAGACGAGGTGAGCACTCCTCCGCGGCGTCTCTCGACGTTGGTAACCCGGAAAGAGCCGTTCGAACCGTCCGCTTGCGCGCGCTCAGTAGTAATAGAGTTCGAGTTCGTGACCGCATTTCCGACATTCCGTTTGTTTGCCAAGCAAGCGGTTCGAATCGCTCTCCGCGTGGATGCCCGGACCGGTGGGAACGGAGGCGTCGATCGTCGCCCCACACTCCGGACAGCCGACGTGCATATCTGTGTGGCCTGTACTGGACATGCCCTGTTCGTATTCGATAGTCCCCGATAGTTATCTGAACCATAAGGGTTCGAGACGATTCGTTTCCGATCGTTCGAACGCCGTATGATCGCGTTTACGCGAAGGTGGCGCGAGCGCGTCCCGGCTCGAGTCGCGGGGCTCACGGCGGTCGGTCTCGACTCGAGTCAAAGCCTCGATTTCCGGCCCGAACTCGGCACAACCGTTTTCAAACCGTGAACGTCACCGGCTCGAACTCGAAAAATGCCGTCTCGTAGCCGTCGTGACGGGCCACCTGCGGCGGCGCATCGACCGTCACCGTGATCCGGTCGCCGGCGGCGAGTTCGTCGACCGAGAGTCCGTAGTGGTGGCCGAATTCCCCGTCCAGGGCCTCCGTAAGCGATTCCTTCCGGACGACCGACCCGTCCCGCTCGACGGACGCGGTCAGCAAAACGAAAGGGAGAATAATGTCGTTGTACGGCGTCCTGGGACAGACGGCGAGGTACGAACCGCCGTCGGTGAACCGATCGGCGTCGGAAACGTGCGCGGAGACCTTCGCGTCGCCGGTGCGCTCGGTTCCGAGCATATCGCCGGGCAACTCACCGACCGGGGTGCCTCGTCCGGTCGGCGGACTGCCGAGCGCGTCGCCACCGCCGTGTCCCCCGTGACCCCCGGAATCGTGGTCGCCCTGACCCCCGTGGGTCATCGGCGACATCGCCTCGCGGTTGCCGCGTCGGTCTTCGTCGATCGTCTCGAACGCGAGTCCGTTGATGTCCGATCGCGCGTACTCGAAGTCGACCTCGAGCGTGGCGGGCGACTCGAGTCGCCCCGCGAACGCCCCGGTTCGAGCGGGCCGCGTGACGGGGCCGGCCCGAATCCGGGCCGTGTACTCGCCCTCTCCCGGGAGCCGAACGTTGTCGCCGTAGTGAAAGCCCATCCGCTGGGAGAGCATCGGCCAGAGCGACGAGACGCCGATGTCGACGGGCGCGCCGTCCTGGAGTACCTCGACGCGCATGTCTACCGGGAGAGGGGTATGCGTCTCGCGGTCCCAGACGGTGACCATGAGGTGGTGAGTGTCGTCGGCGTCGACCTCGACCAGCTCCTTTCCCTCCTCGGTGGCTTCGACGATCCAGAACCGGTGGGGGAACGTGTACGAGAGCGAGACGGCGTAATCGCCGTCGGCGCCCATTCCGTACATCCCCATCTCCTCGCGCGAGGCCGGCAGGTAGACGGCGTCGGGGCGGTTCTCGACGAGCGGCGGATTTGCCCAGGCCGACTCCTCTTCGAAGCCGAGTCGATCGAGACAGCCTGCGAACCCGGTAATCCCGACGGCGGCTGCAGTCGTGCCACGGAGATACCCTCGGCGATTCATTGCGAGCGTCTAAGAAAGGGGCGACAAAACGCCTGTTGGTTCGTCGGTCGAACGATGGCACCGAGATGTGCGGTGACCAATTCGGCGTATCCGTTCACGTGGTCTCGACATCCATCCGCAGTTCGAGTGTCCCTCGTCCTTTCGTGAATCGAACCAACGAACCTTTGACCGGGCGCTCCTACGAACCAGATATGGACCGTCGGACGTACCTCGGTACAGTCGGGATGGCGGGACTCACCAGCGTTGCCGGTTGCCTCGGCGGGGTTCTCGGCAGCAATGGTGGGAACACCGAGACCGTACTCGAGCCGCCGGAAACTGACCTGAGCGAGGCGTCACATCCGAGCTATGGCCAGGACCTGCCTTCTCTCAACCTTCCTGATCCCCTGTCAGGTGAGACGATTTCGACCGATCAGTACGAGGATGAACGGGTCGTTTTGATGACGTTCATTTACACGAACTGCCCCAATGGAATGTGTCCTGCGTTGACGCTGCGATTGCGTCGCGTTCAGGAAGTCGCCGCGACCGAAGGGTACAGCGACAGCGTCGCCCTGCTCGCGATGACGTTCGACCCGGAACGAGACACCGCAGAGGCCCTCCAGTCGTTCGCCAATCAGCGGGGAGTCGACACTGACGCCGAGAACTGGCACTTCCTCAGGCCGGAGAGCTACGACGAAGCGAAGCAGATAATGACCGAACAGATTGGGTTGCCACTCGAGAAACGGGATGCTGAACAGTACGACGACCTCGAGTATGCGTTCCCGCACTACAACCTTATTCTGCTCGCTAACGAGCGTGGAATCATCGAACGAGCGTATCCGAAGGGAGCAACGAACGATATTCAAATGGTCGTTGATGACGTCGAAACAGTGGTGAAGGCATAAAATGCGACGGCGTGACGTCCTCGCTGGAGTCGGCAGTCTGGGCGTCATCGGGAGTGCAGGAGTAGTGGCGATACGGGGGCTGCCGTCGGTCGGAAACGGATCCGGCGAGAGCCAGAACGGGGACTCAAACGAATCGGAATCGACGAACAGTGTCCCAATGACGATCGAGACGGTTGCAGCGCCTGGAAGCGAGGCTGGCGAGGTCCGTGTTCCAGCGCCCGACCAACCGACGTTCATCGACTTTTTCGGGACGTGGTGTCCCCCCTGCATCGAACAGATGCCGGCGCTCAGGGAAGCGAACGAACGAATCGGTGACAAGGTACTGTTCATTTCGATCACGAACGAAGCAGTCGGGAGATCGGTGACGAAAGAGGAACTGGTCGACTGGTGGACGAAACACGATGGGAACTGGTTGCTCGGCCTTGATCCGACGACAGAACTGGCCGCGAGATATCTCGCGGGTGGCTATCCTTCTGCCGTCGCGATCGATACTTCGGGACGTGTTCAGTGGGACGATACCGGTATCAAGACCGCGGACGAACTGGTAACTGGGATCGAAGAGGCGATCGAGGCCAGCGGAGGCGAGTAGAATGGTCGATGCAGCGGTCACCACCTCGCTCATCTTCGGGTTGACGTCTGGGATCGCGACGTTCTTTTCCCCGTGTGCGTACCCGCTGCTGCCGGGGTACGTTGGGTTTTACGTGAGCCAGACCGACGGTGAGCGCGCATCGCTCGGGGGGGCACTGAGTCGGGGACTAGTCGCCGGTGTCGGCGTCCTGGCCACGTTCACTGCGCTTCTGGGAGCAACGGTCGCGGTCGGGTATTCGACGCTCTCGTCGGTTACCTTATTCGAGGTGATCGCTGGCGTCGTCCTGATCGCTTTCGGCCTGCTGGTCGTCACCGATCGTGCCCCGTCGCTTTCCGTCCCGCTCCCGAAACGGCGCTCGAGCGTGGCCGGCTTCGCCATCTTCGGTGCTGGCTACGCATTGGCCGCCGCGGGGTGCGTGGCGCCGTTGTTCTTCGGCATCGTCGGCCGTGCGCTCTCGGTGTCGACCACCTCGGCGGGAGTCCTCCTCGGGACGTACGTCGGGAGCCTCGTGGCCCTCATGGTTTCGCTGACCGTCGCGACCGGAATGGGCCTCGTCGCGAGCGCGGGACGGTTTTCGGCCTACGCGTCTCCGCTCAAGCGTCTCGCGGGCGTCGTCATGATCGTGGCTGGCGTCGGCCAACTGTATCTCGCCATCTTCGTCCTCGACGCGCTCTGAACCGGCCGCGTTTCCTCGAGCGCGTGTCGCCCGAATCGACCCACGGTTTCAGGCGTGCCCGTCCTTTAACGACGATCGAATCGTATAAATCCAATCCTTCGTGGGCGTATCTTTATCCGAAGTCGAACGGAGATTCATACGATGGTCTGGCACCGCTGTCCGAACTGCCTCGAGAAGGCGGGAACGGAAATCGATCGATCGGTGATCGAAGCCGGCTTGAAGAGACGGTTCGAGTGCCAGAACTGCCTCTACACCTGGGAGGTCGTCTTTTAGGACGCCGAGTCGGCCCTCGATGGCGTGGCGCAGGCAACGGCAGGTCAGGGATGTATGGGTTCGTCTCACGAACCAGTAGGCGAACGATGTACCAGGATTTACTGCTCGCAACGGACGGCAGCGACCCCGCTCGTCGAGCGACCGAACACGCGGTGGAACTCGCCACCCAGCTCGACGCGACCCTGCACGTACTGTCGGTTTCGGAGGAGGGTCCGCAAGCTGAATCGAAACAGGACAGGCTTCGGAACGACCCGGACACCGAGGCCGAGACGGCTGCCGAAGCGGCCGAAGAGGAGGCGCGGAGCGCGGACGTCGAGACGACGACGGCGATTCGCCACGGCGTCCCCCAGGAACAGGTCGTCGAGTTCGCCGAGACGAATCCGGTCGATATGATCGTCGTCGGGACGGCCGGCAGATCCGGTCTCGATCACCTGATCTCGGGCAGCGTCGCCGAGGAGATCGTCCGGAACGCGCCGGTTCCGGTAGTCACGGTTCGCGAACAGTCGTAGCGACCGCCGCCCACCGTGGCTAGTAACAGAGTACTACCCGCGGATACGTCACCGCTACTTAAGCCGACCGGCTGCTATGCGGCCGCTATCGTGCCAGCGTTACCCAGTCGCGTCCCGATTCGGCCGGGGCCCGGGTTCACGGATCGGATCTCGCGTCCGATCGTGCCGATCGGGTTCGCTGTCGGTTCGGAGCCCCCGGCCGACGGCCTCGGCTCGCCACGGCACGTCCCTCGGCGGTCGATATCACTCGGTGGGAGGTGTCCGGCCGGTGAGTAACGGTCGCTCGACGGTCGTCGGTGACGTCCTGTGCGTGCTGGTCGTGGGTGAGTCGGACGTCGCCGATGCGATCCTGGATTCGCTCTCCGCTGCGGTCTCTGGCGTGTCCCTGATACGAGAACGCACCATCGAGGGCGCCCTCGAGCGACTCGACGACCGTGACGTTCACTGTCTGGTCTGTCCGTACGTCCCGCCGGCCGACCGAGCGGCTCCGTCGGACTCGCCGCTCGAGCGGATCGCGGATCGAACGGACGAGCGGCCGATCATCGCCGTGACCGACCGGCGGGACGCTGAGGCGGCGCTCGAAGCCGGCGCGAGCGACGTCGTCGACCGCGATGCGTCCGCGTCGGTCCTGACGGCTCGCGTCACGAACGCGGCCGAGGGCGAACGATACCGACTCGCCACGTCGGACGGGGATCGGAAACGACGGGCGATTCTCGAGAGCGCCGCGGCGGTCGTGTGGGTCCTCGACGCGGACGGAGACGTCGAATACGCGAGTCCCGCCGTCGAAGCGCAGATGGGATACACGCCGGCCGAACTCGAGCGAACCTCGATCACCAGGATCGTCCATCCGGACGATCGGGAGTCGCTCCGCGACACGCTCGCGTCGGTCGCGCAAGCGCCGGTCGGAACGACGGAGCGCGTCAGTCCTCGCCTGGGCCACGCAGACGGCACCTGGCACGTCTCGGAGCTCACCTGTACGAACCGGCTCGCGGACCCGTCCGTCGAGGGGATCGTCGTCACGCGAACGGGTGCGATGAGCGCGGAATCGGCCGTCAGCGGCGACGTCCGGGCGGGGCTGGATCGGCTCGCCGACGGGGTGCTCGCACTCGGTCCGCGAGGGGAGATTCGATACGCCAACGACCCGGCGGGTCAGTTGCTCGCCGACTTCGCTGCCCCGTCGGGCGACGAGGTTTCGGTCGGGACGGTCGTCTGGCAGCTCTTACCGGACGATCTCGGCGGCCAGTTCGCCGATCGGATCCGCGAGGCCCGGACGACGGACTCGGTCGTCGCGTTCGAGACGACCGCTCCGTCGCTCGAGTCCCCCCTCACGATCGCCGTTCATCCCGGCGACGACGGCGTGACGGTCATCCTGAGCGAGCGGTCCACCGCTGCCACGGTCTCGACGGAGCGGGATCGCCTCACCCTCTTCGAGTCGGTCGTCGACGCGCTGGACGACGGCGTCGCCGTCCTCGACGACTCGACGATTCGGCTGGCGAACCCGGCGCTCGCGACACTCGCCGGGACGGACGAACTCGTCGGCCGGCCGCTCGAGGCGCTGTTCGCCGACGATCTCGCGACGGCCGTTCGAGAGCGTGCACGGTCGCCGGTCGTCAGGTGGATGGGGCCGGTCACGGGCGAACTCGCGACCGAGACCGGCCGACTGGTCGACGTGTTCGTCGCGCCGCTTCCCGATCCGGATCGAACGCTGTGCGTGGTTCGCGACAGGCGGGGATCGTCGGGTGCGGCGCTCGCCACGCTCAGCCGAACCGCTGCGACCCTCCGCGACGCCCACACGCCGTCGGACGTTCGATCGACCGTCGTCGACGCCGTCCGCGAGACCGTCGACGCCGACGTCGCGGCCTGGTATCTCCCCGTCGACGACGGCGACGGCCTTCGGCCGGCGGCGGTCGCCGCGGCGGACCGGGTTACGGCGGACGACTGGGGGACGATCGAGCCGCCGCCGATCGAACCGGACGGGACGGCGCTTTCGGCCTGTCTCGAGGACGGCACGCCGACCGTGTTCGAGGCGGCGGCGCTCGAGGACCTCCTCGCGCGAACCGGACTGCGCGCCGAACGGGTGCTCGCCGTCCCGATCGCCCAACGCGGCGTCGTCCTCGCCACCAGTACGGAACCGATGGCCTTCGACGGCCTCGATTTCGACCCCCTCGAGGCGTTGTCTGAGACCGCCGTCGTCGCGCTCGAGGGAGTCGACCACGCCGCCGATCTCCGGTCGTGTCGACACGCTCGGTCCCGGCTCGAGACCGTCGCCGAGCGGGTGGATCGGCTCCGGGATGCCGAACGTTCGCTTCTGGACGCCGACGCTCGGGAAACGGTCGAGCGGCGGCTCTGTGAGGCGGTCCGCTCGTTGACGCCGCTCGAATCGACGGCCGAGATCGAACTCGCCTGGGTCGGCCGCGTCGACGAGGGTCGCGAGACGGTCGTGCCAGCGACCTGGTCCGGCCGCGACGGTGAGTTTCTCGAGTCGACGGCGTTTCCGCTGGATCGACGGGCCGCCGGGCCGACGGGTATCGCAGCGACGACCCGGGAACCGGCCGGTATCGAGGACCTCGCGGCCGGCGGCTCGAGCGACGCCGACGGGATGCGACCGTGGCGACAACGCCCGCTCGAACGCGGGTTTCGATCCGCGTTCAGCGTCCCGCTTCTTTCGGGCGAGTTTCGGTACGGGACGCTCACCGCGTACGCGGATCGGCCCGCGGCGTTCGACGACCGCACCCGACGCGCCTGCGCGCACCTCGCGGCGGTCGCCGGGAGCGCGATCGGCGCGATCGAAACCAGGCGCGCGCTCCTCGCCAACCGCATCACGGAACTCGAGGTCGTGATGCGAGCCGACGCGGAGCCGCTGTCGACGATCGCCCATCGGGTCGGCGATCGGATCGACGTCCGGGCCGTCATTCCACGCTCCTCCGGCGGGTCGACGGTGTTCTGTGGCGTCTCGGGACTCGATTCGGAGGCGGCCCTCGAGTCGGTCCGATCGGTGGCCGCGGTCGAGACGGCCTCGATCGTCGGCACCGGTACCGGTGAGACCGTTCTCGAGATCACCGTGACGGAGCCGACCGTCGCGCGGACGGTCGCGGACCGTGGTGGCGTCGTCGGGTCGATCACGCCGGTCGACGACCGTACCAGGCTCGTGATCGAACTGGGAGAGCCGATCGCCGTCCGGCCGTTCGTTCAGGCGCTCGAGCGAACGTATTCCGGCACACACCTGGTCGCACGCCGGGAACGGGACAGACCGACGCGAACGGCGCGTCCGTTCGACGAACTGGGCGACCACCTGTCGGAGCGACAGCGGCGGACGCTCGAAGCCGCGTATCACAGCGGGTTCTTCGAGTGGCCGCGCGAGCGCACCGGCGAAGAGGTCGCCGAATCGCTCGGAATTTCCCAGCCGACGTTCAGCCGGCACCTCCGACTCGCACAGCGGAAACTGTTCGCGCTGCTGTTCGAAGACGCCGTGGGCGAGTGAGTCGCGAGAGCGTTCGTAGAACGATCTTACTCCCGAATTTCGACGGGAAATAGGATATTTCTCAGCCCTGCGTGACGCTCTCGGGATCTGATCGATGAATACATATTGACATCGCTCAGAGCGAGGGTTCCGTATCTAGCGCCCACGGTCATCACTTCGGGTCCTAATGAGCCATTCAATGAGCGCGTTCGAGGTAAGAAGCTATTACAGCGATCGGGCACCTGCATCGCGGGTGGTCGAATGAGTATCGACCTCGCCGAAACCGAGGAGGTGGGGGACGCCGTCACCGACGCCGACGCCGACGGTGATCGAACGGGAATCCGGTCGGAGGCCGACGGCGGAATCGTCGCTCAACTCCGCCTCGACCATCCCGATCTGTTTCTGCGCCCGACACTCGGACGAGCGAGGGACGTCACCGTCGAACCCGACTACTGGATCCCCGCCGAATCAGGTGGGACGCTGGTCTTCGTCACCGTCTACGGAACCGACTTCGAGGGGTTCGAAACCGCCCTCGAGACCGATTCGACGATCACCGATCCGGTCCTCGTCGATCGGTACCCCGACAGACGAGTCTATCGCGTCACGCTGGCCGATCGGACGGTCACGTTCACCCCCGCGACCGCCGAAGCCCGCGGTCGCGTGCTCGAACTCTCGAGTTCCCGCGAGGGCTGGCTCGTTCAGCTTCGGTTCCCGGACCGGGAACGGCTCGTGGCCTTCAACGACTACTGTAGAGAAAATGATGTATCGGTCACCGTCGACCACCTTCGCGTGTCGGACGACCAGGACGACGGCGTCGTCGCTCTGACCGACAAACAACAGGAACTGCTGGCCGTCGCACACGAGGAGGGCTACTTCGACGTTCCCCGTGGCATCTCCCAGAACGAACTCGCGGACCGACTCGACGTCTCGAAGTCGGCCATCTCCCAGCGATTGCGGCGAGCGATCGGCCAACTCTGCGGTGCGACCCTCTCCTGACCGTTACGTGCGGCCTTGCGACGCCTCGAGTGGTGCCTTCGACCGAGCAGGGCGCGAGCGCTGGAACGCCCACGCAGGTACGCGGGCCGGTCGACGTCCCGGTTCCGCAGCGTCGACGAGAACGCGTTCTCGTTCGATTCGGACGCCGGTTCGATCGGGATCCCTCTCCGGGTCCCCGCCGGCGCTACCGCAGAAAACGATTCGGCCGTCTCGAGGCGGCCGGACTCGAGCCGGTGCCGTGTTGCTCGTGAGTTATTCGTCGCCGTCGTCTTTCATCGCACCGAGCTGGGACACCAGTTCGTCCGTGGAGACGTCGGACTCGAACGACATCTCTCCCTGGTGGTCGTTTTCGTGGACGTTGACGGCGTCTACGTCCTCCTCGTCGGTCGTTTGCTCTTGTTGTTCGGACTCGTCGTAGCTACCGAAACCCATACTGGCGAGTGCCGGACCCACTGCAATAGGTGTGGCGATTCCCTCCGTTTCGTGTACGCTCCCGCGACCCCGGGTGCGGGCTCCGCAACCGGATCGTCCGCCGCGGCGAGCGGCCGCCCGTCCGATTGCCGACGGGACCCGCGAAGACTCACCCCGAACTTCGGGCGTCTGTTTTCGGTCCCTACCTCTCGTTGGGGGGTCCTTGCCTCCCGTTTGACGCTCCGTACTCGAGGGGAACTCGCTGTTCGTTCACCGTACTTTTCCACCGGTTGCGATGGTTCCCGGAAAGCAGCTTCGAGAGCGTTACCAACCGTCGATTCGTTTTCCCGGGACGGGCTCCCGACACGTGGTCGATCGACGTCGACGAGGGCCACAGTCGACCGCTACCGACGAAGTACACGAAGACTACGGGGGCCAGTAGCCCGTCTATAGTAATGGGTTCGGGAGGTTTGCATTCCTCCCATGGTTGCGTACCGTTCGGCGGTTCGAACAATCGCCATCGACAGGCAGAATACCACGATATCTCTCCCATCCCTTTCGGGAAGCAGTTGCGTCGAGGTCACAGCGTCGTCAGGAACCGACGCGTCGGTGGGGCCACATCAGCGACCCCAACGGGCCTCCGGGCGGTGATCTGACCATGTGTGGGATCATCGGGCGTGTGGGCGACGGTAACGCTCTCGAGTCCCTCTTGACCGGGCTCGAGAACCTCGAATATCGGGGATACGATTCGGCCGGGATCGCCGTCCAGAACGGCTCCGGCATCAACGTACAGAAACGCTCCGGGAAGGTCGAGGAGTTGAAAGAATCGATCGGCGAACCGCTCAAGGGGGAAGTCGGGATCGGACACACCCGCTGGAGCACCCACGGACCGCCGACCGACGCGAACGCACACCCTCACACCGACGAGAGCGAGGACGTCGCGGTGGTTCACAACGGGATCATCGAGAACTACGCCGCGCTCAGGGAGCGGCTGGCGGCGAACGGCTACGCGTTCTCGAGCGAGACCGATACCGAAGTCATCCCGCATCTCATCCAGTACTACCTCGACGCGGGGTTCGACAGCGAGACGGCGTTCCGGCAGGCGATCGACGAACTCGAGGGGAGCTACGCCGTCACCGCGATGGTGTCGGGCGAACACGTCCTCTACGCGGCTCGACAGGGCTCCCCCCTCGTGGTCGGAATCGAAGACGGCGAGTACTTCCTTGCGAGCGACGTTCCGGCCTTCCTCGAGTACACCGACAGCGTGGTCTACCTCGAAGACGGCGACGTCGTCGTCGTCGACGAAGACGGCGTCGAGTTCACGGACCTCGACGGGAACCCGATCACGCGCACGTCGGAGACGGTCGACTGGGACCCTGAACAGGCTGGCAAAGGTGCCTACGACCACTTCATGCTCAAGGAGATCACGGAGCAGCCGACGTCGCTGGCGCAGGCGATCGAGGGTCGAATCGACCCCGCAAACGGCCGGATCGCGCTCTCCGATTTCGAGCCGGGGACCTTCGAGGAGATCGACAGCGTCCAGTTCGTCGCCTGCGGGACGTCCTACCACGCCGCGCTGTACGGCTCGCTCGTATTGAACCAGGCCGGTGTGCGGTCGACCGCACTGTTGGCGAACGAGTACAGCGTTTCGGCCCCGCCGATCGACGACGACACGCTGGTGATCGCCGTCACCCAGAGCGGTGAGACGGCCGACACCTTGAACGCCCTCCGGCAGGCGACGGCCGAGGGTGCGCGGACGCTGACGGTGACGAACGTCGTCGGATCGACGGCCGCTCGCGAGGCCGACGACGCCCTCTTTATTCGGGCGGGCCCCGAGATCGGCGTCGCGGCGACGAAGACGTTTTCCTCGCAGGCCGTCATCCTCTCGTTGCTCGGCCAGCGCATCGCCGGCGATCGGCGGGGTGAGTCGCCGGCCGACCTCGAGTCGCTTCTGCCTGAGCTCGCGTCGATGCCCGGCGCGATCGAGGACGTGCTCGAAGAGTCGGACGCCGCGGCGATCGCGGAACGCTATCGGGACAGTCAGTCGTACTTCTTCATCGGCCGCGGTCTCGGATACCCCGTCGCGCTCGAGGGGGCGCTGAAGTTCAAGGAGATCACCTACGAGCACGCGGAAGGATTCGCCTCCGGCGAACTCAAACACGGTCCGCTGGCGCTGGTCACGCCCGCGACGCCGGTCTTCGCGATCTTCACCGGCGAGGAAGACGAGAAGACGTTGAAAAACGCGGAGGAGGCCCAGACGCGCGGTGCGCCCGTCATCGCGGTCTGCCCGGCCGACCACCCGGCGGTCGAGATTGCGGACGAGCACCTCGAGATCGCCGACACCGACCCGGACCTCGCGGGGCTGCTCGCGAACGTGCAGCTTCAACTCGTCTCCTATCACGCCGCCGACCTCCTCGACCGACCGATCGACAAACCGCGTAATCTCGCGAAGAGCGTCACAGTCGAATAACCGGCCGTTCGACCGGTTCCTCACAGTGTCGATCGTCGGACGGGGCCGTACCCGTTCGGGCACTTCTCCTGAAAACGTTACGGACCCGCTCACGTCTTCGCAACCGACCGGTCGAGGACCGGGTCGATGCCCGAGAGACGCACACCGCCTTCTGTTCGACGAGAAGACGACGGATACCGTTCGGGCGCGAGCAAGGGTCTCGAAGCCGCAGGACGAGAGACCACCCCCGTAGTCTCAGGTCCGCACGGCATCGGTAAAGAGCGACCCGTACTCGTCGATGTCGTAATCGAACGTGGAGGGTTACTGTGCGATCGAAGCCCGGTTACGGTGTGTCCGGATCGTGAGTATCGACCGATACCCTCCAGTCTGACTAGGGGTTCGCCGTCGTATAAAGGGACCACCTGATAGCGACGGCCGGTCCGCTCGGCTCGTCGTGTCTCGACCGCGCGATCGGCGACGAACGCGCGACGGATCGAGCGCTCACCGGTCTCGTTCGACCGTTTCCCCGGGAGCGGTGGTTACGCCGGATGATAGTTTCAGCCCGGGGGTCAGGCTCGTGTTGATACCGGTCTTGACGCCATCACCGGCGACGACGCCGAACTTCCGGCGTCCGGTCGAGAGACGATCGCCGTTGACCGTGAATGTGATATCGTCGTCGTCGTGACGAAGGTTCGCCACGTTGGTCCCCGCACCGACGTTGACGTTCCGCCCGAGGACGCTGTCGCCGACGTACGAGAGGTGGCTTACCGACGTCCCGCGCGAAATGACGCTGTTTTTGACCTCGACGCCGTTTCCGATCGAGACGTCCGGACCGATCATCGTCGCTCCGCGGACGTAGGCGTTCGGTCCGACGGTCGCCCCCGTGCGGATCAGTGCCGGGCCCTCGATTACGGCACCCGGCTTCACCGTCGCTCCCTCCTCGACGACCACGGCGCCCTCGAGGTGGGCCGCGTCGCTGACCGAGCCGGCGATTCGGCGGTCGATATCGGCGAGTTTCCACTCGTTGGCTTCGAGTAACTCCCAGGGGCGGCCGACGTCGAGCCACCGCTCGAGGGTCACCGGCGTGACGGCGTAGTTCTCGAGGACGCGCGCGAGGACGTCCGTGATCTCGTGTTCGCCTCGTTCGCTCTCGGGTACCTCGAGCCACTCGGCGGCGGCCTGTGGAAACGCGTACGCGCCGGCGTTTGCGAGATTCGTCGGGGGCACGTCGGGTTTCTCGACGATGTCGGTGACGGTGCCGTCGGTCGTACTCAGCACGCCGTAGTGTTGCGGGGCGTCTACCTCGGCGGCACAGACCGCGGGACACTGCGCGAACAGTCGGTCGATCGCAGCCGGATCGTACAGATTGTCGCCGTTCAACACCACGAACGGGCCGTCGATGTGTTCTCGAGCGGCGTCGACGGCGTCGGCCGTTCCTGCCTGCTCGGTCTGGACGGCATACGACACCGGGGTGGAGCGATACTCGCGGCCGAAGTACTCTCGGACCGTCTCGCCTTCGTACCCGACGACGAGAACGATTTCGTCGGCACCGGCGTCGATAGCAGCGTCGACCGTATGTGCGGCGAGGGGTCGATCGGCGACGGGGAGCATCGGTTTGGGCCGTGATGCAGAGAGGGGTCTGATCCTGGTCCCCTCACCTGCGGTAAGAACGATCGCGATCATCGCATCGACGTACCTCGATCCGGCGGATAATTATACGGCTGTTACACTGTCCGGTTCCGTGGTTCGGGGGGACGAACGTCCCGGCATCGCCGACCCTCGCGTCGCGTTCAGCGGCGACCGGGTACTCACCGCGTGACTCGAGTTGGCCGATCCTCGCACCCCACACACAGGTGTCGAGGTACTGGTACGATGGCCCAAATAGCGGTGCTAAATACTGTATTACCCGGGCGAAATATCGTATTTCTAACGAACGAGCTGCTGATACTCTCGATATCAGAACAGTCTCTCTGAGAGGTGACACATGGCGGAAAGACGAGACTACCAACCGCGGCGCTGATTATGCGGTCTATAGTAAATACCGTTCTGTGGTTACGAACTGGTGATGTCGACGGACCCATCCGCGAACTGGACGCCAATGACGTCCAGCCAGCAGACGACTGCCCCCCGATGTGTCAACTGTGGTAATCAAGTGACTCGACAGTTTGCCCGCGTTTTCGGTGACAACCGTGACGTCGTCCATGCCTGCCCCGACTGCGCAACCTACCGCGAGATGAAGACGTCCGATTTCATCCCGGAAGAACGGAGATAACCCGTCCCATCGCGCTGCCGCCTCGAGTACGCCCCTCCATCCAGTTTTTCTCCGACCGATCGGACGCCGTCCAGTTCCGCTACCGTCGTTTTACCCGCCGATTCCGGCCCTCAGTCGCTCGCTTCGATGCTCTCGGTTATCAACGACCGCGCATCTTCGAACAGCGCATCGGCGTCGGATTCCGAGCGCGCTTCTGCCGTCACTCGGATCAGCGGTTGCGTTCCGCTCGCGCGAAGCAGGAACCATCCCGCTGCGGTCTCGACCCGGACGCCGTCGAGCGTATCGATCTCGTCGTATCGTTCTGTCACTCTGTCGTCGACCTCGGCCATCACCGCGGCCTTGTCTTCGACCTCGACTGACGTTCGTCGGATCGGATACCCGTCGATCTCGGCGACGAGGTCGGAGAGCGGTCCGCGGCTCGCGACGAGTTCGACCAGTTTGCAGGCCGCGAGCGGGCCGTCCGGACACAACGTCTCCTCGGGCCAGATCCAGGCGCCGCTGGGTTCGCCGCCGAAGACGACGTCGGCTTCCGTGGTCCGCTCCGCGACGTACACGTCGCCGACCTGCGTCCTGGTTACCGACGCGCCGACGTCGGCCAGCGCGTCGTCGACGGCGAGGCTCGTGTCGACCGGTGCGGCGACCCGGTCGCCGTCTCCCGCCGCCTCTCGAGCGAACAGGGCGAGCAACGCGTCTTTCGGGACGAACGTCCCCGTCTCGTCGACGGCCAGCATGCGATCGGCGTCGCCGTCGTGGGCGATCCCGAGTTCGGCGTTCGTCCGTTCGACGAGCGTCGATAGGGTGTCGAGAGTCTCCGCCGTCGGCTCGCTCGGTCGTCCGGGGAACGAACCGTCCTCCTGCCCGTTTAACGTCCGAACTCGACAGCCCACGTCGTCGAGAACCGATGCCGTCACCCCGCCGGCACCGTTTCCGAGGTCGACGATGACGTCCGGTGACCGCTCGAGGGCGACCGCCTTCCGGAGCGTTTTCGCGTGATCGTCTCGAACGCCGTCGCGACGATGGCGACCCCCGACACCGTCCCAGGCGGCCAGGTCGTACTCGTCCCGTCTCACGCGTCGCTCGATCGCCTCGCGCTGTGCCGGGCCGAACGCCTTCCCCGACGGGTTCCAGAGTTTCATCCCGTTATCCGTCGCCGGGTTGTGCGACGCCGTCACCACGATCCCCGCATCCGCTTCGAGGCGAGCGATCGCGCGGGCGACCGTCGGTGTCGCCTCGATCCCGACCGTGAGCACGTCGGTGCCACATTCGCACAGTCCCGCCGCGAGGGCATCCACGAGCATCGATCCGCTCTCACGAACGTCGCGACCGACGACGACCCGATCGTGCCCCTCCGAACCGACTGCGCGTCCAACGGCGAGCGCCAACTCGGCCGTCACCTCGTCACCGATCCGACCTCGAATCCCACTGGTTCCGAACATACGCCTCAGTGAGGGTGCTATCGCCTTACTATGCACGGATTAACACTGTCTACGGCGGACGAACTTCGACTTCGATCCGCTCCCCGCGGTCATCAGACGGTCTCACAGCTCGCCAGCCGCCGTCCTCGCCTCGGCCACCGAGCGGTCGAATTCCGTCGACCCGCCGTTAGTTCCTGCCTGTCTTTTTGAACTGTCGGTGCGGTATATGTGTTCGACGCCGGTAGTTCCGAGCGAGAATGAGATCGCTACGGCCCACTATGGGCGACCGATTTCCGGGACGAGATGGAACCGTGACTCCGACGACGACCGCGATACGTCTCGGCGGACCGAGAACGCGAGCACCGCAGTTCGAGCGCGCTCTCGCGGAACGATCGAGTCGGCATCCATGAGCGCGACCGAATCGGAGACCGACGTCGACGAATCAGCGGAGACCGACGAACACGGTCGCGAGCGCACCCGCCGGACCGACGGTATCCCCGACGATCTCCCACCGAGTGCGAAACTCGTCTACAAGGTCCTCGAGTACGAAGAGCCGCTGACGCAAGCGGGAATCGCGGCCGAATCTCGACTCTGCCCTCGAACCGTCCGCTACGCGCTCGGCAAACTCGAGGACCGGGAGCTGGTCGCGAGCAGCGTCTGTCTCGAGGACGCTCGGAAATCGAGATATCGAATCAGCAAACCGGAGTGAACTACCAGCCCTGCTCGTCGCCTTCGGCGACTCCTCGAGGGCGGGGCTTCCTTCTTCGACGACGTTGTCGGACGACGTCCGACAGCCCGTGAGATGTACTCTCACGAACGCGACTTGCTGATACGGGACCTGTCTCCACTGCGGTCGCAGTCTCCACAGGTCGTTCGAAAGGCTTCGCCTTTCGTGATGACGGAAATCTTCGATTTTCGAACCACGTTGTATCGGACGAATACGCGCTCGGGAGCAACACCTCCCGGGCTACCTGTGTTTCTTGTACTGATCGACCAGCAGATTGATCCCGAACGTTCCGGCCGTGATTTCGTAGTGCGTCTCGAGGCGTGGATTGAACTTCGCTTTGTATCGATTGATGCTCGGGACGCCGGCTCCGACGAGGTCGTACTCGCCGATCCCGTTCCGGAGTCCGTCGCGCATGACGTGCCAGTCGAGGAGGTCGTTGATCGCGAGGTCGACGTCGGCGTCCGGCTTGACGCCGCCTTGCCACCGGTAGCGCATTCGATCCGATTCGAGGACGAGGATGCCTCCCAGCAACTCGCCGTCGGCCCGACAGACGTACGGCTGCAGCGAGCCCTCGGGAAGCTGTTCGTGGAGCGAGCACGCGAAGTCGGGACTCAACTGGAACGCCTGTCCCTGATTCTCGTACCGTTGGCGGACTTGATCGACGATGCGTTCGACGTCGTCCGTGTCGCCCACCTCGATGTCGTACCCGTCACCGTCCGCGTTTCGAATGTTTCTCCGCGCGTCGCTGCTGAATCGTTTCAGTAGATCGTCCTCGGTACCCTCGAGGTCGACGACGTACGTGTGGCCGGGCTTGACGTGGTACTCGTTCCAGACGAACGGGCGGATGTCGTCGAATTCCGCAGTGACGAACTTGCTGTACAGCGGTGAAATTTCGTCGTCGATCCACTCGAGACAGCCCTCGAGGAACCGTTTGGTCCGCCTGTCGGCCTTGCGCTGTTTGAGTTTGTCGACGTTCAACAGGGACGGTCCGAGGTAACTCGCCCACGAGTACGGTGCCGGAGAAAACGCGCCGCTGATCGGTCCTTTCTTGTACTCGAAGACGGGAAAGATACCGACCGGCTCCTGTCCCTTGAATCCTGCCAGCAAATGCAGTGTCGTCCCGGTATCGTCGGCCTGTAGTCGGAGCGCCTCGGCTCGGAAAAACGGGTTCGATCCGTCTGATCGTTCGACGTACCGGTTCCACTCGTCGGCATCGGTGTCCGGATCGAGGACGCGTATCTCGACGCTCATAGGTAGCCAAGATCGGAAAGTCTCTCTTCGACCGCTCCATCGTCGGTCGCCGTGATCGGTGCCGGATCGTAGGCCGGATACGGTCGCACCGCGCTCCCGTCGATCACCGGGAGCGGGTCACCGTCCATCGCCGCGTCGATCGGGACGTCGAACAGCGAACAGATCGTCGGTGCGACGTCGAAGATCGTCGCGTCCTTGAGCGCGACGGCGTCCTCGAACGCCGGGCCGACGGCCGCAACGACGCCGGTTCGCTTGTGGTTCCACGGATCCATCGGCTCGCCGAAACGTGCCTTCCCCAGGTCGGCGGAGATCGCGTTGTCGAAGTCTGATGGAACCGTCACGATGTCGGGTGCCTTGTCGACGTGTGGCCCCTCGAAATACGCCTCTCTGGGTTCGACAGCGTCGAACATCGGCTTCCCGTCCGGCGTCCGGACATCCGTCAACGCGTCGATTACGTCCTCGCGAACGGTTTCGTACACCGATTCGGGAACCTGCCCGTTCGGTTCGCGCCCCTCGAGGTTGATCCGGACGCCGAGTTCGCTCTTCGAGCGGACGAACGCGCGCGATTCTGGAAAGTCCACCTGCTCGCTCGCCGCCCGCTGTACGTCGTTCGGCACTCGCTTGCCGATCGGTTCTTTCAGTCCGACGCGATCGAGCGCGTTCGCGACGCGCTGCGTCGTGAGTCCGACTTTCGCCGCGAGATTCATGCCTCGCTCGAGCGGACTCGGCTCGTGCTCCCCGGCTTCGGCCCCCTCGAGCAGGTCGTTCTCCCAGGCTTTCGACCAGTTCGGCATTCCCTCGCCGCCGCTTTGGGCGGTGACGTATCCGGCGTCGCGAAGGAATTCGTTGACGCGAAATTCGGTCCCCGTGACGGTTCCCATTCCGTGATCGCTGACGACGAGGACGTTCTCGGGATCGGCTTCCTGAAGCGTCTCGTCCAGCTGTCGGTCCACTTCCCGGTACACCGCTTCGACCGCGTCCCTGTCGCCCGGTCGCTCGTGAAACACCGAGTCGGTCTGTTGGAACTGGAGGAATCCGAACGCCGGATCGATACGGCGACAGAGATATCGAAACGCCGTCCCCCGCAGTTCGATCGTCCGCTCGTACCCGTCGATCGACCGGTCCGATACCGGGCCGCTCTGTGGGTAGAGCCAGTACTCGCCACCGCAGGCCCTCTTGACGTCCTCGAGTATCCCGGGCGGGTAGCAGTTCGGGTCTTCGGGGGCTGTCAACCCCGGAATCAGTGCGCCGTCGAATTCTCGAGCGGGATGCGTTACCGGGACGTTCACGACGACGCTCGAGAATCCATGCTCGCTCAGTAGCTCCCAGATCGGTCGCGCTCTGACGTGGGTCGCGTTGACGACGTCCCAGTCGTACCCGTCGAACGTGAGAAAGTCGTAGACGCCGTGCTTTCCCGGATTCTTCCCGGTATACAGCGACGGCCAGGCGCTCGCGGTCCACGGTGGGATCTGGGACTCGAGCGGCCCCGACGTCCCGGTGTCGAACAGTCGCCGAAGGGTCGGAAGCTCGCCCGCTTCGAACAGCGGCTCGAGTATCGGCCGACAGCCCGCATCGAGCCCCACGACGAGCAGACGAAGGTCTTCTTCGTCGGTCGAACCTGCCATAGACGCGGTATTCGTTCGCCCGTGCTTTGTTATGCGAGTGCTGGCCGTCTATAGGCTCGTGCTGCGAGCTGTAAGGTCGATATTGTGGCTCAGGCGGCGATTTTGCCGGCGACTGTAAGTATCGATTGCGAAGGTACCACGAACGGTACTGCCTGTATCACTAAGGGCACGGTCGTTTCTCTATTATGTCGATGATCGCCGTGGCCGCTGCCGTTACGACGACGATCACCGCACCCATCACCGGATTACAATCACACGTATGATCAGTGCTACCCCCTCCGTGTTCGATGCCACCCTCACGCGGTCGGGGGACGTCGGAATCGACTCGTTCGTCGACGAACACGCCCCGACTGTCGACTACACGTACTACGGCGCCGGGAAAGTCGCGCTCCGAGACGGTCTCGCTACTCTCGTCGAGCCGGGCCAGAACGTTCTCGTTCCGGCTTATCTCTCTCCGGCGGTCGTCGAACCGTTCCACGACCTCGACCTCGAGTCCCGATTCTACGCGATCGAGGAGACGCTCGCACCCGACGTCGCCGACCTCGAATCTCGAATGGATACCGACACCATCGCCGTCATGTCGGTCAACTACTTCGGCTTTCCCCAGCCCGGCCTCGAGACGATCTCGACGTTGGCCGACGAGTACGACTGCTATCACATCGACGATAACGCACACGCGCCGCTCAGCGTCGCCGACGGGACGTTACTCGGGACGACCGGTGATATCGGGATAACGACGCTGCGAAAACTCCTCCCGGTTCCCGACGGGGCCATCCTGTACCGCACAACCGAATCGGTCCGCGAGGCGTTCGAACCGTCGTCGCTCGCCGGCCCGTCGGATCGAGTCGTCGCAACCGACTGCCGGTACGTGGCCACCTCGGTCGCCGAAACGGTTCTCGGGACGAGTCGGTCGCTCCACCGATCGGTGGAGGCGTTCCTCTCGAACGGCGGCGGTGACCCGTCGAGCGTCGATCCAGAGGGGCGCTACGAGGCGACCAAAGACCCCATGTCGAGGCTTTCGAAGGCCATCACCGACGCCGCAGATCCCGCGGCGATCCGAACGTCCCGACGAGAAAACTACCGAGCCTGGCGCCACGTCCTTGCCACCCGTGACGACGTCACGGTCTTCTACGAGCGGCTTCCGGAGGGGATCTGTCCGTACGAATTTCCGGTCCGAGCCGACGAACCGCAGGCGTTCCTGACGGAACTCGAGAACTGCGGCGTCGTCGGGGCTCACAACTGGCCGATACTCCGCCGATCGGTCCACGAAAACGACGCGTACGAGACCTCGAACCAGCTCTCGAAAGAACTGGTCGTCCTCCCGGTCCACCAGGGGATCGATGCGTCGGCGATCGAGGCCGTCGGCGATCGACTGCAACGCTGAGTCCGGGTCGACTCCGCGAGGAATTTCGAGACGGACGGTCCTCACTCGACCGGCGCAGTCTCGGCCAGCGCGGTTCGGACCGCATCGCTCAGCGAGTACGTCCGCTCGCCGGTTCGCTCTAGCAGTTCTTCCGTCCGGAGTTCCGACAGGAGACTCTGTACCGCGACCGCCGACCGATCGACCCGATCGGCGACCGGTTCGGTCGCGAGCGCCCCCTCGCGTGCGAACACGGCCAGGATCTCCTCGGCGGTCTCGATCGAACATTGAGAGCCCTCGCACGCGCGCTCCACGCGATTCCGGACCGAAGACACCTCGAGCAGGTCCGCGAGCTCGCGTTCCTCGTCGGCGACGACGAACGCGGCGTCGTCTTCCGTGGCTGTCGCCTCGTCGCCGTCCGACGACGCGTTCGAGTCCGCGTCCGCGTCTCCGTCAACCGGCGTGTACCCGTACTCGTGGGCTTCGCCGCCGGCCTGGACGATCGACGACGAGTCGTCCCCGTCGCTCGCCTCGCCGTCGTCGCTCGCCCCGTTTTCCTCGTTCGCCGCGTACGGCCGCTCGCGCTCGAGTTCGCGGACGACGTTGCGCAACTGGTGGTTCTCGGACCGGATTCGTTTCAGTTTCGACGTCCGAGCGGCGAGTTCGTCCTCGAGACGATCGATGCGGTCGTCGCTGGTGTCGAGTTTCTCCCGCAACTCGTCGCGTTCGGCCTCGAGTTCGGCGATCTCCTCGTGTAGACGGCGGAGGTCCTCGCCGCCGCCGGGCAGTTGCGACTGGACCGTTTCCGTGTTCTGCAGGGCGTCCGCCATCTGCTTGGCCGCACTCGAGACGTCCCGCGCCGAGGATAACTCGTCTTCGAGGGTCTCGATTCGTTTCTCTTTCTTCTCGAGTTCGTTCTCGAGTTGGTGAATCCGGTCCTGTTCCCGGTCCTTGCGCTCGGAAATCTCCTGGAGGTCGCCGACCAGGGTGTCCGAGACGGATTTGAGTTCCGGTCGTTCGAAGTCCTCGAGACCGGGTGTCGCGCCGGCGTCGAAGGTCCGCTTCCGGCGGAACTGGACCTTGCGGACGTCGACCTCCGTCCAGTCGGTCTGGACGAACGCCTGCCCGTCGTCGAGATCGGCCACCAGTTCCGAGTACTCGGTGTCGATGATTCGTCCGACGACCTTGGTGTCGTTGTCCCAGGTCAGCCGGTGCCAGACGAGCCAGTTCGCCTGGGTGATGAAGTCTTTCTTGACGTCGGCCGGCCGCTGGCTGATTCCGAGAATTCCGAGCCCGTGTTTGCGCCCGCGCTTGCTGATCTTGATCAGCAGGTTCCCCGTCTCGCCGACGCCGCCGCCTTCCGGAATGTATTCGTGAACCTCCTCGACGACCAGCAGGAACGGCTTCTTGAGCTTCTTCTCCTTGACGAACAGCTGACGGGCCACCTCGCGGAGTAGTTCGTCCGCCACGTCTTCGTCGAGATACCCCGAGACGTCCAGGATCACCGGCACGTTCTCTTCGAGTGCGATCGTGGCCATCTGTTCTGCGTGTTCGGGCCCGATCTGGATGTCACACTCCTCGTCGGCACCCGCGTGGAGCATCTCGTACTCCTCTTTCAGCCCGTAGTACTCCCCGTCCGTGTCGACGATGAGCAGCGGATACCCCGCCTCGAGTAACTCCTCTGCGATGACCGACGCGGTGTTCGATTTCCCGGAGCCGGATTTCCCGGTGACGAACCCACGGCCGGTGAGCAGTTCGACGACCGGCAGTTTCAGGTTCGCGCCGTCGGACGTTTCACCCACCAGAATCTGGCGCTGCGTCGGTTCGTCGCTCACCGCCACACCACCTCGACCGAACGCGGTTCGTTCATACTATCTGTACAGTCCGAATGCGCGACCTTGAATATTGGCCTCGGTTCGGCGATCGGTCCTCGACGGGCACCGGTCCCGTCGAACGCTCTCGCCGGATTAGTCCGGGTCCCGCTCGACCGCTTGCTCGCGGATCGTCATCCCCTTGCGCCCGAGATGCTGGAGCTGCTTCCGCGCGAAGTCTTCTTCCCGGGTCCCTCGCGTCGCGAGGACGTAGACGAGCGCCCCGCCAGCGGGGCGCATCGTCCGACCTGCGCGTTGAGTACCCTGTCGCCGAGAGCCGCCGAGTCCCGAGGCGACGATCGCGAGGTCGGCCGTCGGCAGGTCGATCCCCTCGTCGCCGACCCGCGAGATGATCAGCAGGTCGCGCTCGTCGCGCCGAAACTCCTCGAGCAGCCGTCGACGCTCGTGGTGGGGCGTCTCGCCGCTGAGGAAGGGGACCTCGAGCGCCTCGGAGAGGTCCCGGCCCTGCGCCAAGTAATCGACGAAGACGAGCGCCTTCGAGTCGGGGTGAGCGGACAGCAGGTAGCGAACCTCGTCGATCTTTCCCCGGTTCTTCGCGGCGATCCGGTACTTCTCCCGGCCGTCGGCGGAGCCGTAGGCGTTCGCCTGCTCGTCGTCGCCCCACGGCACGTACCGGATCTCGAGTTCGGGTTCGGCGACGAAGCCCGCGTCGAACAGCGCCTCCCAGTCGGTGCCGATCGGTGGACCGACCAGGGTGAAGATTTCGGTCTGGCGGTCGTCTTCCCTGATCGGCGACGCGGACAGGCCGAGTCGATGGGTGGACTGCAGGTGCGTGCTCCGCCGGTAGACGTCCGACGGGACGTGTTGGCACTCGTCGAAGACGACCAGTCCCCACTCTCGGTCGTCGAACAGCGATCGGTGACGATCCATCCCAGCGATCTGGTAGGTGGCGATCGTTACCGGGCGAATCTCTTTGCGTCCACCGTGGTACTGTCCGATCTGGTCGGCCTCGAGCGACGTGTAGTCCACGATCGCGTCGGCCCACTGCCGGGCGAGATCCCGACTCGGCACCAGCACCAGCGTCTCGCCTTCGACGTGGGCCATCGCGCCCATCGCGGCGATCGTTTTCCCGCTGCCGGGCGGGCCGACGAAGACGCCCTCGCCGGCCTCGCCGAAGCGGTCCACCCAGGCCCGCTGATAGTCGCGGAGCCGAATCTGAAGGTCGATCGGCAGCTCCTCGCCCGATTCGAGCTCTCGGTGGTCCTGGACCGGATAGCCCGCCTCGTAGAGGATGCGCTTGATCGCGGCTTCGGATCCGTCGCGAACCCAGTCCTCGGTGTCCGATATCGGTGCGTGGACGTGCTCCTCGTCCAGTTTCTGCCGTGCGACGTTTCCCATGATCTCCGGGCTCTGGGCTTCGAGTACGGTGTAGCCATCCTCGTGCGTCACGAGCCGGAACTGGTGGGCCCGATCCCACTGACTCTCGACCCAGTCTTCGAGCCCCTCGGAGCGTTGTCCGAGCGCCTGGCGCATCGTCCGCGCCAGCTGGTCGAACGAGTCGTGGGGGGTCCCCCAGACGTCGGCCGGTCGAACCACGTAGCGATACCCGTGGTCTCCGTTCGCGTCCGCGAGGTGGGCGAACTGCGAGAGCTGCGCTCGCGTGAACTGATCCGGCCGATCGACGACGATCTCCCGTCGCTTCGGAAAGACGACCACCCGCTCGCGATCCGTGAGATCCTCGAACTCGCTCGGGTACCAGACCACCGGGTCCGTCGAAACGGAGAGGCGCTCTACGGACCCCTCGTCTGCGAGGGCCTCGAGCCGGTCGCTGGCTTCTTCGTGGGGGATCTCGAGCGCACGGGAAACTGCCGCGGCGGTGAGGACGGGTCGCCCCTCCTCCTGACTGGCATCGTGGAAGTCGGCGAGGGTAAATTCCTCGTCCGCGTCTCTCGCCGTCCCCGCATCGGCCGCGTCTCCCGTCGTCCCTGCATCGCCCGCTCTCGAGCCGTTCGACGGTGGCTCCTCCGTCTCTGTCTCGATCGGTTCCGATCCCATAGAGCCCGAAGAGGTGCTTCGCTGCTCGTCGTGTGGCTCCGGAGAACGTTCGTCGGTCACTACCGTTCGGTAGCGCCGGATCGACTAAACCGATTTCGTTCGCCGGCGGCTTCCCGCCGAGCGGATCCGGTCCCGGACCGATTTCCGGCGGGTGATGCCGTCTTCGAATACGGCTACACGACGACCGACGCGAGGGCAGGCTTCGGGCTGTCCATCGTCCGGCGTCTCCTCGAGTCACACGGCTGGACGATCGAACTGGATCACGCTCACGACGGCGCCCGGTTCGTCGTCAGCGGCGTCCAGTTCGTCGATCCGACCCGCTCTGACGGCGGGCAGGTGACCGAACAGCCGGAGTTCGACTGCTGATCTGACTCCGACTCACTTACTGATCGTCCCCCTAATCGCCGAAGGTGGACGAGAGGCAGTCGCTCCGGTATCGATCCGTTCGGGTCGACGCCTTTCGGTACCGAACACGCGCTGAGGCTGTGAGTATAGTATAT
This sequence comes from Natrinema caseinilyticum, assembly GCF_024227435.1. Lineage (GTDB taxonomy): Archaea > Halobacteriota > Halobacteria > Halobacteriales > Natrialbaceae > Natrinema > Natrinema caseinilyticum. Next base: position 957,632 of record NZ_CP100445.1, on the reverse strand, counting down.
TTGTCTGCATTACCTTGGAACTACCATGTACCGTGCGATCCTTCCGGAGGGACAGATCGCGTGTGAACGTTACGATCACACCGAAAACGGACTCGAACTGTACGACGGCGGCGACCAGTTTCTCGCGTTCGTTCCGTACAGCAACCTGCACGCGCTGCTCGACGAGGAGGTCTACGAAGAGGACGACCGATCGGTCATGTAGCCGGCTGCTGGTCGATGGCCTCGAGTTGCTCGCGGTACCGGTTTCTGACGGTGACGACGGTCGTCTGTGCGGTGTCGGCGACGGCTCGTTGCGGAATCGTCTCGTCACAGAGGAGTCCGGCGGCGTAGATTGCGGCGGCGGCAAAGCCGGTCGGCGACTTGCCCGAGTGGAGTCCCTGTTCCGTGGTCCGGTCGATGATCTCGATCGCTTTGGTCTCTACGTCTTTGTCGACGTCGAGTTCGGAGCAGAATCGCGGAACGAACTGGCGGGGGTTCGTCGGTTCCAGGTTAATGTCCAGTTCATCTGCGATGTACCGATAGGTCCGACCGATCTCCCGCTGGTCGACCCGTGAAACGGACGTTACTTCCTCGAGACTCCGGGGAATGTCTTCTTTACGACACGCCGTGTAGAGTGCGCTGGTCGCGACGCCCTCGATCGACCGACCGCGAATGAGGTCCTGCTCGAGCGCCTGTCGGTAGATAACGCTCGCCGTTTCCTTCACCGGCTTCGGAACGCCTAGCGCGCTCACCATGCGATCGATTTCGGAGAGTGCGTACTTCAGGTTTCGTTCGCCCGCATTTTTCGTTCGGATTCGCTCCTGCCAGACGCGGAGCCGATGGAGCTGGCCGTGTTTGTCGGCCGACATCGAATGGCCGTTGGCGTCTTTGTTGCGCCAGTCGATGGTCGTCGTCAGACCGCGATCGTGCATCGACTGCGTCAGTGGGGCGCCGACCCGCGACAGTTCGTCGTGTTCCTGGGCGTTGAACGCACGCCATTCCGGCCCGTAATCGATGGGATCCTCAGTGAGAACGAGGCCGCATTCCTCACAGACCTGTTCGCCGCGGTCCGGATCGTGGACGACCGTGTCGGTCTCGCAGTCGGGACACAGACCAGTCTCGACCTCCTGTGACTGTGATTCGCCGCTGTGTTGATCGATGATAGACCGCGTCATCAGTACCGGACGAAGCCGTGCCGCCACTGTAAGGGGTTCACATGGTTTCGGGGGAAACACCGACTTACTGTTCCGGCCATCACGCCGGAAGAGAGAGCGAAGAAGAAAGACGCGATCGCCCGCCGACTCGATCGAATCGGCACGACGACCGCATCGAAACCGTGTCCCATCGGTCGCGTCGGGTGAAACGACCGGTCGCCGATCGTTTCGCCCATCTATGGTTAGTGTGCACATGGCACAAGAAATGTGGCGATCGTTGACCCGTGACTCGAGAATCAATCACCGGTTCATCGCGTAAAACCCTCTTTCGTGTGTGAACTGTCGTTCGTCTTTATATCGGTTGGTTCGAACGTTCAGACCCAGTGCCGTGTGCCATCACGTCCACCGTGGCCGATCAGCGCCCGGTTTCCCCCGTCAACCCCGCTGTACGCACCTGATACAGCCACGCAATCGACTGATACCGATCGGACCCGATACCGGCGGTAATGGCCGCTCGAGAGGGATGTGGGCTATCACGTCGTCCCCGCCGAGAAGATGGTCCGTACCTCCTTTGCAGACGGTGCGAAACGTGGGCGTGTTTAAGAGTATCTCTGTTGGTGTACAACCTGGTGTGTCAATCGTGATTTCGACCCGCCGTTCGAACGTACAGCGGTCGCCGTCGAGCCGAGGCTCCAGTGCCGTGTTACGGAAGAAACAGGGGCTATCGAACTCGTATGGCGTCTTTACAGCCGGAGGGCCCGAATAATGTCCTCTATCGATACGTCGCTCCCCGACGAAATCGCGTCCGTTACCGATGCCGACGAGGACGAACGTCTCTCCAAAGATGTTATTTTCGAACTCTTAAAAAATCGCCGTCGTCGAGAAGTCCTCGCGTACTTGCTGGAAGCGGACGAAACTGTCACTCTCGGGGAATTGGCCGAACAGATAGCCGCCTGGGAGAACGATACCGAGGTCAACGCGCTCAGTTCCGATCAACGAAAGCGCGTCTACGTCGCCCTCTATCAGACCCACCTGCCGAAAATGGACGATGCCGGAATCGTCGAATACGACCAGGACCGCGGGCTGATCTCGCTCGCGGACAACGCCGACCTGTTGATGATGTACCTCGACACCGATACTCACCGACAGGACCGGTGGGATCGATGGTACGCTGGAGTTAGCCTGATCGGTGCCGCCCTCATCGGTGCGGCGTTTCTCGGCGTCCCCCTCGTGTCGGCCGCCCCGATGATCGGCCTCGCCGGGGCCGTTATCACTGCGTTTCTCCTCCTCTCTCTCACGCACGTCGTTTCGAACCACCGGCGAGAACGCAACGTCGACGGCAAACTGTCCCGAATCGAATAATCCTGTTTCGACGACGACCGTCGCGCATCGTCGCCGATGCCGTCCATTCTCGGTCGACGACGACCGCTCCAGCAGCCTCGCGCCACGGTACGTGGGGTGGGGTAGCAGTGGCGTCGCAAATCGATTCCATCTGCGTGGGACGGCCGGTAGCGGTAGCTGTCCCCGAGCCCCCGATCGTTCGATCGCGGGTACACGCCCTCGTGCGTGCGACGGCGGGTCGGTCGGACGGTCGCCGAACACTGTCGCTACCGTCTCGGCGACGGTGAGCACAGCCAGTTTCGTCCGGATTGTTGGCCGACGCCGACGACCGGACCCTGAGAAGGGTTTTTATTATCGGGTTCCATACCTCCGAATGGCTCCCGACGACCGTCATTCAGTACCGGGACAGTCGCGTGCCAGCAGCTGTTCCAGGCGCGGGAGCCTTCTCACACGGCGACCGAAGCGACCGCAGATACTGTCCTCACACCGGACGCGATGTGATCGACCCTCGTATCCATTCCTCTGCCATCCGGCTGTGTTTCGAGCGTTTGTGCGATGGCGGTTGCAATTTGGAACGTGCTGCCGTCGAATCCGATCCGACCCGCTGCGGTGGGCTGTCTCGCAAAAACGCTTCGAAACGGTAGCCTCCGTCTGGCCTCGGTAAACGCCGACATTACAATGCGGGTTACTCACACTGCTACTGATATGGTTGGCATCTCTGGCAGAACCACGTCTCCCGGGGACCGGTCGTTCGCTGGCTCGCTCGAGCCGCTCGTCCACACGGACCGGTACGAGGCCGACGTCGTCTTCGGTTCGCCGTCGTGTTCCATCGGAACGACGGCCTACCCGGAGTACCCGATTCGTATCCTCGAGGACGAGGACTGCTGGGTCTGTTTCGAGGGCCGAATCTACGATCGCGACGCCGACTCACTCGAGCGAGAACTACTCGAGGTCGCGACGCGCGTTCTCGCCCCGGACGGCGACGAGTTCCTCACCGAGTGGCTCCTGGAGACCGACGGGGAGTTCCTGCTCGTCGCCGTCGACAAGGACACCGGCCGACTCGGATTACTCAACGACCCGCTCGCTCGGCTGCCGACGTACTACTTCCACGACGGAGCGGCGTTTCTGTTCTCGAGGGAGCTACGGTATCTCATCAACGAGGCGCCGATCGACGGGTTCGATCCGATGGGCGTCGCGCAGTGTCTGCTCTTTGGCTACTCGTTGGGCGACCGGACGCTCGTGAACGGAGCCAATCGACTTCGGCCGGGGACGAAACTCACCGTGGACCCGAATCGCGGGGCGGTCACCGAAACGGCGCTGCACCGATTCGACTTCGAGGAGCCGTCTCACGCCGACCGGAGCCGATCGCGAAACGCCACCGAACTCGTCGACCGGTTCGAACGAGCCTGTCGACAGCGGTCGGGATGTGGCAGCCACGACGTGATCTCGCTGAGCGGCGGCCTCGACTCTCGGGCCGTGCTGGCCGGTTTCGACGCGGAGGGACTGTCGACGACCGCGGCAACGATGTCCTCGGACGAATTCGTGCCGCCGTCCGATGTGGACATCGCCCGCGAATTGGCAACGGAACTCGATATCCAGTGGCGGCGATACGAGGTCGGACCGCCGAACGGGTCCGACCTGGACCGGATAATCAAGACGAAAAACGGTCAAATAGGACTCTTGACCTCGTTCATTCTCGAGTTCTTCCGCCAACTTCGCGAGGAGTACGATGCCGGCCTCACCTACGTCACCGGCGACGGCGGGGACAAGGTCCTCCCGGATCTGACTCCGGCGAGGCCGATCGCTGACGAATCGGAACTCGTCGACTACGTCATCGAAGAGAACTGTTTTCTCTCGCTCGAGCAGGTCGCCCGGATTACCGGGCTCTCGCCGGCTTCGATCCGACGGAGCGTTCACGACCGACTCGACATGTATCCCGAGACGGACCCCGCTGCGGCGTACGTCCACTTTCTCGTCTACGAACGGGGCGTCAATTTCCTGTTCGAAGGCGAGGATCGAAACCGGTTTTTCTTCTGGAGTACGACCCCGTTCTACTCGATCGACTTCTTCCGGTACGCGATGAATTGCCCGCCCGGACAGAAAGCACGGTACAACCTCTATCGATCGTTCCTCACGGAACTGGAGCCCACCGCCGCAGCGTTACCCCACCCCGATTACGGGGTGCCCGTCGCGTCCACTCGACACCAGGCGGCGGCGTTCGTCGACGATCTCCTCTCGCGGTATCCGCGATTGTTCGAGACGGTTCGGCCCATCGTCAAGTCGATCAACGGCCTCGAGACGGGGTCGCAGCTCCGACCTGATACGGTCGACTGCATTCGAACCCAGGTCGACCAGTGTGAGGCCGTCGACGACGTCCTTTCGACCGACGAACTCCTCGCGTTTCTCGATTCGACGGCCGATCACGACCGTGTATCCGTCTACCGTCTCTTCGCGCTGACGTCGTTCATCGACGACATCTACTCCTCACAGAGCGTCCTCGAGTCCCGCCGCGATGCGGTATTCGGCTGACTGTCAGCATTCTCTGTTCGACACGTGGCTCGTCAGGTCACAATTCTGGAGATCGCCTTCGTACGTTCGAATCTGAGAGTTGCGATAGTCCGACTCTCTTTCCCTCCGGTGTGATCCGCGAGTAGCTATCGGATACCCCGCTTCCGTACTTCGATTTTGAATATAAAAAATCGTGACTAAATACCATAAGAAAAGGCATATTATACAACGATATAATTATAATCACGAGATCTTACTAATAACTCGGAAGGAAAGTTTATGGTTCGGTAGTGTTCTTTCTCAGATCGAATGGCACGCGACCAACCGGATCGGGACGTCGATAGTCCCGCCGAAACGACAGCTAGTGACGACGAACGAAACAGTAGCGGCGTGATCGACCGCCGATCGTACCTGAAATTAGCCGGTGCGACGGCGATCACTGCAGGGGTCGGAGCGACCGCTGCGAGCGCAGCGAGCGGAGACTACGACGTTATCGAGGCGCGCGGACAGACGATCCGTATCGACTCCGGCGAAACCTGGGAGAACAAGCTCATCGACTTCGGCGACCGCAACGACATCCTCATCGTCGCCAAAGGAACCAACTGGACGATCCGCAACATCGGGTTCACAGGGACGATCCCATACAACGAGACCATTTTCGGCGTCTGTGACTCCGGCTCCGGAACGTCGGTCATGGAGAACATCTACTTCGGAGAGTCGACCGGCGAACAGCCCGCGAGCGAGCGGTCGATCTGTATCTGGGTCGACCCGGACCACTCCGGCCACCTCGACGTGAAACGCGTCAATTTCAACGTTCCCGGGAACAACGGTATCTACGGTTCGGCACCCGCATACAACGGTGACGGTGGCACGATCGCGCTGGATCACTGTTACGGCAACGACTGTCACCACACCGCGTTCCGGATCGGCGACTGCGGAATGTCGATCGAGAACTGCGTGAGTTACAAGAGCGGCACGCGCGCCGCGAACCGGAACAGCTGGGTCTGGGAGGGCAATTACGGCGGCGGCGCGACCGTACGCAACTCCCACTTCATCACGAACGGCACCGGGAGCTCGCTCGTCACGCACGGCGATCCGGACCTGACAGTCGAGAACGTCCACACCGACGACGGCCGCGGTGACGGATCGAACCCGCGACACTTCGTTCCCGACGGCTGTCCGGAAAGCGGCGAGCAAGCCGCATCGGGAGGAACCGGTGGTAGAGCGTCCAGCCTGCCGGCGGACAACGGGGACGACGGGGACGACGCAACCGATGCCCTCCCCGAAAATACCCTGCTGGTCGACGGCGCGGGCACGTCCGGCGGGACACGCTACGAGTTTTCGGTCTCCGGCGCCGCCGAGAAAGCGACGATCAAGGGCACCATGATCGAGGACGAGGACACGATCGAGAGCGGTCACGTCACCGGCACCGTCGCCAACTGGAAAGACGCCTTCCGGTTCGACGGCGAACTCACCGACCTCACCGTCGACGGCGACGCCCGTATCTACGTCAACGGCGAACGGGTCGATCCCGCCGACTACGGCCAGCGACAGCCCCACGTACTGACCCTGGTCGGCAACGGTTCCGCTGCGAACTACGAGATCACGGTTGATGGGATGATCGACACGGTCGCCAGCAACGACTCCGACGAGTATGCGACGGTGGTATCGGACAACACAGTAGAGGGATCGATCGAATGCGGTGCCCAACGCTTCAAATTCTCTGGGACACTCACCGACGTTACCTTCCTCGACGGCTCTGCGCACGTGTACCTCGACGATCAGCGGATCGATCCCGACCAGTACGGCGAGCAGGAGCTTCTCCCCCACGCCATCGTGATCGACGGAACGGACACCGACGGCGAGTCTACGTACTCGTTTAGCGTCGATGGCGAGGTCGTCACATCGAGCTATCGAGACGCATCGATCGATTCCGGCGACGAGATTACCGGAAACGATGCTAGCGGTAGCGTCAACGACCAAATCGACGCCTACTGGTTCGACGGCGACATCACGGACTTCCGCCTCCGCGGCGACGCCGCCGTCGACGTCGAGTACAACGTTCGGAGCAAATAGCCCGTTCCTCTCGAACTGCCGTCTCGGAATCTCTTCTTGCCTCAACCGTCAGATCTCTGAAAATACCCCCGCCCCGTCCCCGCTGAAGACGTCCTCACATCCGTTGGAACCGGGCAGCGTCCGATATCTCCGTCTCGCACCGCCATTACCGAGTGTCGGATAGAACAGTGCCACCTGCGGACCGTTCCACCGACGCAATCCTCTGGATTACAGCTCACCCTCGGACTGTCGATCGGTCTCAGACAGTGTCCGCGCTGGCAGGCACGGCCGACGGGCGATCGATCTCGTCGACCGACTCGAGTCCGTCGCGACAGACCCGCTCCAGTCGCTTTGCCTGTGTCTCCCACGCGAATTCCCGGACGTCCGCCCGGGCCTGTTCGCCGAGACGCGACCGCAGTGCGGGAGCGTCGAGCAGCATGCCCAGTTTGTCCGCGAGGTCCCGCGGGTCACCGACTTGCACCAGCAGCCCGTTCTCGCCGTTTGCCAGGTAGGTTTTGATCCCTTCGAGATCCGTGGTGACGACCGGCACTTCGCAGGCCATCGCCTCGACGTTTGCCAGCCCGAAGCTCTCGGTGTGACTCGGGAGGCAGAAAACGTCGGCCGCGGCGTAGTACGACGGCAAGTCGGGATGTGGGATCTCCCCGTGACAAACGACGGCGCCGTCGATTCCGAGTCGGGCCGCCCGCCGCTGGATGCGCTCTCGGTCTCCCCGGCCGACGAAGTGAATCTCCTGGCGTCCCTCGAGGGCCGCGACGGCCTCGAGCAATTCGTCGATCCCCTTGGAGTCGACGAGTCTGCCGACGAACAGGATCGCCGGCCCGTCGCTTTCGAATGCGGGTTCGACACCGGGCCGAAACTGGGCGAAATCGACGCCGGGGTAGACGACGTCGTCGATGTCGTAGTCGAAGGCCGCAGAGACCTGTCGAGCGGTGTCGTCCGAATTGGCCACGAGGAGGTCCGTCTGGGAGAACCGATCGCGCAACCAGGCTCCGGGGCTGGCGTCCGTCGCTCTGTGAAACGTGTAGACCGTGGGAACGTCGACGAGGTTCGAGAGGAGAAGATCGTCGAGGAACTGGTAGGTACACAGGACGTCGAGGGAGTCGTTTATGTGCTCGATGACGTCGTTGCGAACGGCCCACAGAGTCATCAGGAACTTCTCGCGGTTCTGGGCGCCCAGCGGGTTCAACGGGTCGAGCAACCGCGACGGATGATCGGCGAACGACGGTGTCTCGACGACGGTCACGTCGGACTCCGCGAGAACGGGTGACAGATCTCCGCTGCGAGTATACAACGTGACGTCGTTTCGCTTGCTCAGTTCGGCCGCCATCCGTTGGGTGTAGACGGCAATTCCCCCGGCGTGGCGAGTGCCCGCAGCCTCGTGATAGAAGCCGATGTTCATAGTCCAACACACCCGTATCAATTTGTTTGTTATTACTCTCGTACCGAGAGTACAACGTCCTTACCGAAACGGTGTGAAACGATGGTCCGGCAGCTATCGTGTAACTCGAAGGATCGCTTTCGCTCCCGGATTCGACACCCGGATTCGCTCGAGGCGCCGGTCTGGCGTCGAGTGTGACGGTCGCGACACCGCGTGCGATTTCGGAACGGGCCGTCGCTCACTGGACTGGGGACGTCAAAACGAGGCGTCCGGATCGTCGTCTCGCCGAGTCGGTTACTGGTCGCGTGCGTTGTACTGGACGTCGACTTCGGCGTCGCCGCGGAGGCGGAAGTCGGTGATGTCGCCGTCGAACCAGTACGCGTCGCGCCAGTTTCCGACGGCGCCGCGAACCGCGCCGTCTTCGATCACGTCGTCGTCGTCGATCGATGCGCCACGGTAGGTCGTTTTGGCGACCGCTCCCTCGACTTCGAAGGAGTACGTACTCGGCCCATCCGCCTGGATCCCGTCGACGATGATCGCGTGTGGCAGCATCGCGTGGTCGCCGTAGTCGCTCGGATCGATCGACTCTCCGTCGAGCGTGACGTCCGCTTCGCCGTCGGTAAACGTGACGTCCGTCAACGCACCGGAAAATCGGAAGGTCTGGCTGCCCTCGCTGAGCGAACTCTGGACGGTCGACCCCGAGATCGTCGTCGCATCCTCCGTGGGCCCGTCGTCCGAGACGAGTTCGATCGTGCCGTCGACCGTAATTTCGTAACTCGTCGGCGAGCCCGGCCCCGTGACCTCGAGGACGTGGGGAAGCTGCTGGCCGTAGTCCGCGGGATGGACCTGTTCGCCGTTGACGAGCACCGTTCCGGGGCCGTCGACGGTGAGGTCGGTGAGTTCGCCGTCGAACCGGAATGCGTCTTTCCAGTCGGCGACGCTCCCGGAGACCGTGCTCCCGTCGATCGTGTCCTCGTCGTCGATCGACGCGCCTTCGTCGTTCGAGTGCTCGATTTCGCCGTCGACGCTGAATTCGTACCGGGTCGCATCCGAGGGACTGCCGTCGACGAGGAGGACGTTCGGAAGCTGGGAGGGTTCGCTGTCCGATCGATCCGTATCGGAGTCGCCGCTCGAAGTCACCGATCCGTCGCCGGCCGCAGCGGCCTCGGGCGACGTCGGAACGCCGTCCGGGATCGAAAGGTCGGGATCGCTCGAGACGTCGCTGGAAACGGAGACGGTCGATCCGTTCGCGCGACGGATCCGTCCGCGAATCCCGCCGCTCTGGAAGTCGACGCTGCCGGACGACCCGTTCGCGCCGGCGACGAGCGCGTACGGGTACGGTCCGTCGGCGAAGTGGGAGTCTCGGATCGTCACGGTCCCGCCGTTCCAGACCCAGACGGGACGGCCGTTGGTCTCGCCGTAGCCGCCGTAGCCGCGGCCGTAGTCGGTGTTGTCGTTGTACGCGACGCAGTTTACGATTTCGTCGTCCTCGCTCCCACACCGGAAGGTCGTTACGCCGTTGTTCTTGCCGAAGCAGTTCTCGAAGCGGACGCTGCCCCCGTAGGGCGTGTTCGAACAGTAGAATCCGTTGTTCGGATATCCCTGTACGTTACAGTTACGGAAGGTGAGATCCGCTTCGCTCCCTCGGTGCATGAACACGGCACCGGGACCGTGAACGAAACTCGAGCCTTCTTTCGTTGCACCGTCGCCGAGGTAGACGTTTTCGATGAGAACGTCACCCGGTCCGGCGTTGATCGAGATCATGAAATCGTTGCCGCGGTAGAGCCCTTTGAACCCGATATTTCGAATAACCGAGTTGCCCCCCTCGACGTAGATCAGGAAATCACCACCCGTCGTCAGGTCGATGAGTTTGTTTTCGAACGTGTCACCGCGGCCGATGCGGATCGTCTGGCCGCGTGCTTCGATCACGTCGTACCCGTCGGCGGCGCTCGCGGTTCCCGTGAGCGTCGCCGCTGCCGTGGTCGCGCCGGCCAGCTTCAGATACGATCGTCGATGCAGTAATCCGTCGTTACTATCGTCACCGACCGCCTCCGCGCCTGTGGAGGCGATCGACTCGTCATCCGGTACCGAAGAGTCGCGTGCCATGCAATCGGGTAATACGCAACTAACGGTATAAACTTTCCCCATATCTTTGCGTAAAATTTACAGACTGTAGATATTACCTGTACTATTTATAGAAGAATAAGTTGTGGTGACTCATGGAATATTATATCTTCAGAAACCGTCTGTGACGGCCGGTAAATATCTATTACTCGCGCAGCCGCGAGCGTCGAACGTTCGGGTCGGTCGATTGGCCGCTCGCCGATCGGCGGTAATACGATATTACTCCGCATCGATGCGGTAAATTCACCCGGAAAAGTGACTCGATGTGTCGGTCGCCGAACTGATAGTTACGGCGAACGAAGGGGACCCGGCGGGAACGGCGGTCGATCGAGCACCCCACCCGCTGGGAGTCGAGTTGCTGAAACGATGCGTCAGGAGGGACCGAAAATTGCGAGAAGACGTCGGTGGGACCGACGGTCGGAGGGAAAGAACGTCAGCGGGGGTCTCCCAGGGAGTACGGCTGGGTCAGAAGATCAGTTGTCGTTGCTCCCCGATGCGGCTCGTTTCGGCGATCTCGGGACGCCTTCGGGGATGAAGGCTTCGGGGTTCGTTCCGACCTTCTCCCCGAGTTGTACGTTCGAGCCAGCGTGTTCGGCGATGCCCGCTTTCTCGTCGTAGTCGGAGTTCTTGACGACGAGTTCGGTCGGCTTGCCGTTCGCGCCGGCGACGATGGCGGAGTTCTGCCCGTTCATTTCGATCTGGCAGTCTTCGACCTCGATCGTGCCCGGGGCCCAGCCCCAGATACCGCGGCCGACGTAGCCATCGCTGCCGTCGACGTAGACGCTCGAGTTCGTGACTTTGCTTCCTTCGGTGGCCAGTCGGAAGTGCGAGACGTAACAGTTCGCAGCGAAGCTACTATCGATGTGGATCGTGCCACCGCCGTTGGTACCCGGAGCGGAACCGTAGATCGCGTTGTCAGCGAAGTTTTGGATGTTGACGTTCGTGATGTCGATGTGTCCCGAGTGGTCCGGTGCGACCCAGAAAGCGGTCTGGCCGTGGCCGTTCGGGTTGCTGTTGCCCGTACTCGAGCCGTCGCCGAGATACACGTTCTCGACGGTACACGTTCCGCCGGCAGTATCGGAGATTCCGAAGGTGGCGGTCCCTGTGGCTGACGTGTTCTCGCCTTTGAAACCGATGTTTCGGATCGTCCAGTCGCTGCTGTGGGCGGTGATGACGATGTCCTGCCCGGTCGTCATGTCGACGAGCTTGTTCTCCCAGGTTTCACCGGCATCGATGGTGATCGTCTGTCCCTGAGCTTCGATGACCTCGTAGTCGTCCTGGGCCGAAACCGAACCGGCCCCGCCGAGTGCGGTCGTCGCGGTCGCCACCGCGGCGAGCGAGCGAACGTAGTTACGGCGGGTAAATTTGGTATTACGGCCTGTAGTCGGAGTTGAATCCGTCTCGGACGTACGCGGGTTCTGCGCCATACATTCCCGCAACCTCGTCTTACACCCATAAACTTTTCCTTGCCTATATGTACAAATAATCCGTACATTGTTGGTATGGATTTACAAACTAGGAAAAATTACGCCATTACGGTGTTGGATATACGAATGTCTCGAAGTCCTGACTTCGGGCAAGTAATACAGTTTTTTCCGCGGAAATACGGGAATATATCCGACTCGAGCGGGTCCCGGGCCGCGTATTCGCCATCTCCGCGTTCTCGCAGTCGGTCGCGAGGAATCGACCGTTTCGATCGCTCAAGTCCGCCGTTTCCGTCACGTAATTGCGTCTTACTCACTTCTCGTCCCGACGGAGACCCGTTACCCCGGCGACGAGGGAGGCGTCCGGGCCTCCACCCGATGGCTCGGGCCAGCCGCTTGGTCCATCGGTCTTCCCATCTTCCGTCCTCCGCCGGTCGCGGTTCTTTCGGCCGCCTCGTGCACGCGCGTGAAAAACGAGACTGAACCGTCTCCTCGAGTCCGTCCCCGGATCGAAGGGGAACTGCAAACGCGTTCCGCTTCGAACCGGTACGGTGGTGACGACCGTGACGAGTCAGCCGGTCGCCCGGGGTTCGTCGTCGACGGCATACATCGTGAACTCGTCGTTCGAGATCACCTTGTTCGCGCCGGGCTCGGTTTCGAGCCCCTCGAGTGCGGCCCTGTCGAAGTTCAGTTCCTCGTAGACCTCGAGTTCTTTCGTCCTGTCCCACTCAGAGACGACGAAGTAGTATTCGCCGGTGGGATAGGCACCGCTGTAGTTCCCCTCGCTGAAGACGGTGGCGTTTACGCTGCCGGTAGCTGCTGATCCACCGCTCAAGGTATCGCTGCCGGCGAGGCCGTTGATTCCGTGATCGTACCGGTACGGGTCGTACCCCATCCCCGCGTAGGGAACGCCCTCCGCCCCGTGATCCAACCCGTCCTCGTAACCGCTGACCATCTCTTCGGTCACGTGCTGACCCGGATTGTATATGAGCGGCGACGTGAAGACCGTCATCAGGCCGAGAACGAGACAGGTACCGAGTACGACTGCCGTAACCGCGTTCGCTCCGGGCGTCGTGATCAGCCTCGAGAGGCCGCCGACGAACTGTGCCAGCGCGATGCCGGCGAGTATCGTCAACAGCACGTAGATAAAGCCCATCTGTCGGAACGCCATCGTCGGCGTCCCGAGGAAGTAGAGGAGAAACATGCCACAGAGCGGAAACAGGGCGAGCGAGACGTAGTTGACGAAGGACGTAGCCTCCCTGTCGAGGCTCGACCGACGGAGCCAGACGACCAGAATGGAGAGGCCGACGATGAGGCCGATGACAGCCATGGGGAGAAACATTTTCACGAACAGTTCGCTGAGGCTCCCGCCGATGTCGGTCAGCGACGACCCGCGCTGGTCGACGGTCGACCCGCCACCGACGTCCTGCGAGAGCAGTCCGGAGATGAGACCGATTGCGGCTCGCCTGAACCGTTCGTTGCCGAGCGCCCAGAGGCCGAACATGCCTCCGAGGCTGATCGTGTGGACGTACGTCGTCGGGTGATCGATCATGGGATGGTCGTCGAAGCGACGTCGGGCGAGGTACTGAACGCCGCTTATCGCGCCGATCAAGACGACCACGTTGAACATCTGCTGGGGATGGACTAAGAGGAGGGCGAGCGCGGTCAGAAAGATGAGGACGCTGAACGGCGAGGCACCGAAGGGCAGTCGTTCGATCGTCGACCGTCGGCGGAGATAGGCGACGAGCGCGAAGACGACCGCGGGCACGACGAATAGCGCGTTCGAGTTCGTGTGAATGCCCATGTGTGTCGCGATGTTGTTGACCGGGAGTACCATCCACGAGACGATCGCCGCGAACCCGACGGCCGGCCCACCGCCGGCCATATCGCGGACTACCAGCGGCACGAAGATCACGAACGGTACGAACAGGACGACCATCCCGATCAGGAGGGCGCGCTCGATCGAGATACCGCCGGCGAAGTGCAGGGTCGACGCGATGGCATGTAATCCGGGATAAAACAGCTCGTGGGGCGCGGTGCCGCCGGTCACGATGTCCCGCGTCCAGCCCAGGTGCGTGAGCGCGTCCCCCATTCCGGCGTAGTGGTAGTTCCGAATCACGGGGAGGCTCACGATCGCCGTGACCGTCGTCGCACCGAGGCCGATCCCGTATCCCTGCGCGCGGCCGCGACACGTGAGACACGTTCCGACCGCGATCGCGAGCGCGAGTGCGAATCCGAACCAGGTGATCGTCGGAGCGCCCGCGTACACTGACGATTCGTAACTCGTCGCAGGGTTCGCTCTCGCGACGAGAATCGCGACCGAAACCGCGAGAAACCCGGCTGCGACCGTCGCGTTGAGCGTCGATCGGCTCATGTACTCTCACCGGAGCCGTCCCTGCCAGTCTCGATACGCATGTGTTTGCCCAGTCGATGGCGCTGTCGCGGTTTGTTATACAGAACCTACCTCCGAAACCGGGTGCTGTCGCTCCTGTACCGAACGTGGACTCTCGTCTGGCCGTCAGTGAAGGCACACTCACCGGCCAGTCGTGTCGGTTTCACACACGGTAACGGACGACGATATATGCTGTCCCTGTCGATATCGGCCGGAACGCTACGGTCCCCTTTCTCGAGGCCTGACCGATCAACGGTTCTGATGGTTTTTGTAGCAGGTCGTGATCCAGTCGACCGATACACCGACGTCTCCCACCTATGTCATCGATCCTCATCGACCAACTCACCGCCGACGGCGAGACCCTCGAGTGTTCGGTTCGCGCCTCGACCGACCTCGAGCGGTTCATCACTGACGAACCGTTTCGAACTCGGTACGACGTACCGATCGAAGACGTCCCCGATGGCGTCCTCGTGATTCCCGTCCTCGCACAGCTCTGTCCGGTCGCGTGGGCCAACGGAGCCGACGTCTACGTCGACGAGGTCGATGGGACCTTCGCGCGCGCCCTCGAGGAGGTCGAGGCGTCGCTGTGCGAGATGCACGACTTCCTCGAGGGCGGGACGCTCTACGCGCGCCGGACGATCGACCCGGATCCCGACCCGGGAGACGAGAGCGGCCTGTTGTTTACCGGCGGCGTCGATTCGACGAGTTCGTACGTTCGCCACCGCGAGGAGTCGCCGACGGTAATCAGCATTCGGGGGTGGACGATCACGCCGGACGCGGCCGACGACGGGAAGTGGGATGCCCTCCGGACGCGCGTCTCCGGGTTCGCCGAGGACCACGACCTCGAGACCGCGTTCGTCGAATCGAATATGCTTTCGTTTCTCGATCATCCGATGTTGCTCGCCCACTACAAGCGCTACGTCGACGGCGGCTGGTACAGCTCCGTCGGTCACGGGCTGGGGCTTCTCGGGCTCTGTGCGCCGTTGGCCTACGCGCGCGGGATCGAGGATCTGTACGTCGCCGCGACCCACTGGGACGGGATCGACCTCGAGTGGGGGTCCCGACCCGACGTCGACGAATGCGTCAGGTGGGCCGGAACCGAGTGCCACCACGACGCCTACGAACTCACCAGGCAAGAACGCCTCGACCTCATCGCGGACTACGTCCGCAGCGAGGACCCGACGCTCCAACTCCAGACCTGCAACGACCGGATGGACGGCAACTGCGGCCAGTGTGAGAAGTGTTATCGGACCGCCGTTGGCCTCCGTCTGGCCGGGCTCGAGCCGTCGGACCACGGGTATCCGTTCTCCGATGCGGATTACGACGACCTCCGCCGGTCACTCGAGCGCGGCGACTGGGTCCTCGGACAGGACGAACGCCACATGTGGGCCGATATTCGTGACCGCGCACGCGAGACCGACCCCGCAACGCCTGCCGAACGGTCCTTCTTCGAGTGGCTCGACGACGCCGATCTGGACGACTTGATCTCCACGTCGGGCCCGCCGCTCACCCATCGGCTACTCCGAGCCGGAGCGAGAAACGCCCCCAACTCCGTCTACAACACCGTCTATCCGGCCTGGACGACGGCGAAAGCGGGGCTTCGACTCGTCCGGTCCGATCGTTAACCGCCCAGGTCTCGACTCGGGGGTTCGCGCTTCCTCGAGCGTTCGTCGCGGTCCGATTCGAGCGAGGCCGGGACGGTCGCCCTCGGGACGGACGGCGACCGCCTTCCGCTGGACACCTGCGGAGACTGAACGACGCGTCCGTGCGCGTCTCGCCCGCCGCAGTCTGTAACAGCAGTACGTTTTTCATAGTCAGTCTCGAAATTGTATCAGACTATCTCGATGGACCCGAAAATCGGCGATTTGGGCACCGTCTTGCTCGAGTATGCGCAGGATAAACTCGCCATCGTCGACGAAGCGGGTACGTACGTGTATGTAAACGAGGCGAGCGCGTCAATCCTCGGCTTCGAGCCGGATCAGTTGATCGACGAATCCGCGATCGAATACATCCATCCGGACGACAGGTATGTGGTCGCGGATCGCTTCGGCCAGATAAGCGAGGTCGCCCGGTCCTCGTCGACGGTTCGCTATCGGCACCTCACGCCAAACGACGAGTGGGTGTGGCTCGAGAGCCGGTTTACGAACCCTCCGAACGACGCCCTGGACGGATACGTCGTCAGTTCCAGGGACATCACGCAGCAGGTTATCGCGGAGCGAGAACGACGGGACGCTCAGAGCCGACTGCGGACGATCGCCGGTACGGTCGGCGACGTCCTGTGGATGTTCAATCACGACTGGACCGACGTGCTCTTCGTCAATCCCGCCTACGAAGACGTCTTCGGACAGTCGGTCGAGTCGCTCGAGGCGAATCCGCGAAGCTTCCTCGACCTCGTCCATCCCGACGATGCGGAGACGGTTCGCGAGGCCATGGCCCGCGCGTCGGCGGGTGAGTCGGTCGACCTCGAGTATCGCGTCGATCCCGAAACGGACTACAAGCGGTGGGTCTGGGTGCGAGCGGACCCGCTTTTCGAAGACGGCGAGGTCGTTCGAATCGTCGGGTTCAGCAAGGACATTACGGACCGACAGCGACGGGAACGGCAACTGACGGTCATGGACAACTTCCTTCGACACAATTTACGAAACGATCTGGCCGTTATTCTCGGCAACGCCGAGTGCATCGCCGACGAAGCCGACGACCCGTTTCACCGACGTGCTGAGACCATCCGTCGGCAAGGGGAGGAACTCCTCGATACCACCGCGAAGCAACGAGAAATCATCGAGTTGCTCAGCGACCGGCCGGTCCCGGAGTCGAGCGACCTCGTCGCGGTCGCATCCAGGGCGATCGAGACGACCCTGGACCGGTACCCCGACGTGACGATCGAACGGACGGGTCCCGAATCGGCGGTCGCCTGTACGGTCTCCGAGATCCAGGATGCCCTCTCCGAACTCCTCGAGAACGCGATCCAGCACCAACCGGACGGTCTCCCGGAACTGTCCGTTACGATTCGTCGCAATCCGGAGACGATCGACGTCGAAATTCAGGATAGCTGTCCGCCGATACCGGAAGTCGAGTTTCGCGTCCTGACGGGGGATTGGGAGATGGACGACGTGTACCACACGTCCGGGCTGGGGTTGTGGCTCGTCTACTGGGCCGTGGACCTCTCGGACGGCCACATCGCGTTCGACCGGTCCGAAACCGGAAACAGGATAACCGTCTCGCTCCCTCGAGTGCAATCCTGACGGCTCGTCACTCTCGGTCGATTTCCGGCGCTCGTCACTCTCGAGCGACGGTCGTCCAGTCGCTGTCCAAATCACTCGTCACGCGGTGGGACGTCCGTGGCGCCGTCACTCCATGTAGCCGAGTCCTTTCAGGCGGTCCTCGACGTCGTCGAAGTCGTCGTCGACTTCGGCATCGCTCTCGGTCTGTGAAACCGTCGTCCACTCCACTTTCGTTTCCGCCGGCTGTGCGTCTTTCGCGAAAGCGTCGAACAGTACCCGGCCGTCCGTGTTTTCGGGTACCGGTTCGCCGATCCCGTGGAGCAGCGTCGGGGCGACGTCGACCACGCGAGCGCCGTGCAACGTCGCGTCGGATTCGATCGAGGGGCCGCGACAGAGGACGATCCCTTCGCTGCGGTGGCTCGCATCGTAGGTCCCCGTATCGCCGAGTACCTGATCCGAAACCGCACTCCGGGACTCGAACGACCCTCGACCGCCGACGACCAGATCCGGCGACCCGTCGTCCGTCGGGAACAGGTCGTCGCCGTCGAACACCTCGAGGAGCGTCTCGCCGTTTGCACCGGTCGCCGACTCGAGCGCGTCCTTGATTTCCGCCTTGACAGTCGGGACCTCGCTCGGCGAGACGACGCCGCGGTCGAACCGGTCCGTGTCGTTGATGTAGCAGTTGCCCGTGTCGTGGACGAACGCGACGGTCTGGTCGAAGTCGACGTCGTAGAGGGCGTGATCGCCGGGAATCTGCTCGGCGACGGAGTCGACGAGACGTCGGGGGAGCGACTGGACGAGCGCCTCTTCGGTGATCCCGACCCGGTTGAGCGCGCCCGTGATGGCGTCCCGGGAGATTCCGAGGCTCGCGAGCGCCCCGCGAGTGCCGTCGTCGTCTCGCCGGACCAGGTAGCCTTCCCGCTCGAGAATCCGATTGACGTAGACGAGCGCATCGATCGGCCCGAATCCGTGATCCGAGACGACGTAGAGGTCTGCATCGTGATCGTCGGTGTATTCGATGACTTCGGCGAGAATGTCGTCGAGTTGCTTGTAGTGGGCCAGCAGTTTGTCCATGTCCCAGACGAGGTGCTGGAACCGGTCGGGCGCAGTGAAGACGAAAAAGAACAACTGCCAGTCCGCCCCGGCGCGGTCCATTTGGATGCGCATCAGGGTGCGGCGCTTCGCGAGCATATCGTCGACGGCGACCTGGAAGTCGTCCAATCGGTCGGCGTACTCGGGGTAGTCGAGGCTGATCTCGTAGTTCGGGATGCGCGAATCGATTTCGTCTCGCAGATCCGGCGGCTGCGTGTACTCTCGGTCGGTCGAGGGCGTTATCATCCCCGTGACCATGGTTCCGTCTATCTCGTGGGCCGGATAGGTCATCGGCACGTTCCCGACGTGTGCGGGCCCGAGTTGGTCCCAGAGGGCGGGCTGGGCGAAATCTTGACTGGTGTACATTTCGTGGCTGTATTCCGAAGAGAGGTTCTGAAAGCCGTAGATTCCGTGTTTATCCGGCCAGACTCCCGTCGCGATCGACGGCCACGCCAGCGGCGTCGTCGGCGGGCGAGTACTATCCAGCGGGCCGGCGGCCCCCTCCTCACGCAATCGGGCGAAGGCGGGAAGCTCGCCCTCGCTGCTCCATCGTTCGATAAGTCTCCACGGCACACCGTCGAGTCCGAGCACGAACGCTCGCTCGGAGGAGGTTTGATATCCGCTCATGATTGTATTCTGAGACGTCAACAACGCCTGCTGTCATTCCGGTCGCCCGATGAGCGCTTTGTTATAGAGAGATTTCACCCTCGGATCGACCCGAGACGGACCTGTTGGGACCCGTTAATTCCCCGACCAGCCCCGCTCACGTCCGTCCTTTCCGGAAGCGGATCGGACGGCTCGCGACGTCCCGTCGGAGTTTCGACAGGTCCTCCATAACAAAGCCACCCAAACGCAACCGTTCCGATATGAAACGCGTTCAATCGTGGTGGAATCCGTGGGAAGCGTCGTAATCTCGCTCGATGCCGAACTCGGGTGGGGATTTCACGATCTCCCCGAACCGCCGATCGAACGGGTGGAATCCGGCCGCCGGGGCTGGAAATCCATGCTGGAATTACTCGAGGAGTTCGACGTGCCGGCCACCTGGGCCGTCGTCGGTCATCTCATGCTCGAGGACTGCGATGGCGGCCACGCGGCGTATCCGGCCCCGGACGGCTGGTTCGATCGCGAACGAACCGACTGGGCTGATCGCGAGGACCTCCGGTTCGGGAGGGACCTTGTCCGCGGCGTCCTCGAGTCCGACGCCGATCACGAGTTGGCAAGCCACTCGTTCTCCCACGTCCTGTTCGGGCGACCGGAGACGGATCGAGAACTCGCCGTCGCAGAACTCGAGCGCTGTGGCGAACTCGCGGCCGAGTGGGACCGGTCGATCGACTCGTTCATCTATCCGCGCAACGACATCGGCCACCGCGACGTGCTGGCCGAATACGGGATTACAGCGTATCGGGGTGCATCGCCGACCCGCGACGGCGTTCGTGGCGTGTTCGACTCCGCGATTCGGGATCGGTCGATGCTGGTCGCCCCGACCGTCGACGAGTACGGGCTCGTCAACGTTCCGGCCTCGATGTTCCTCTTCGGATTCGAAGGGGCGGCGCGGACGGTCGCGGAGTCGATCTGGGAGGATCCGATGGTCGTCCTCGCACGCCGCGGAATCGACGAGGCGGCCCGGACCGACGGTCTCTTTCACATGTGGCTTCATCCGAACAACCTGACTCACCAGCGGGACGATCGGCGAATGCGCGCGATCCTGTCGCACCTCGAGCGCAGACGGACCGAGACGGACCTCACCGTCGAGACGATGGCCGGGGTCGCCGGTCGAATCACGGAGCCGCCGACGGCGGGAGAGCGCGCGACGGCGAGCTGGAGCTGACGCGTCGAGACGGCGGTGACGGGGGCCGCCGGTCGGTGGTACCCGTCGCCGAATGCTGGGACTGGTATCCGTCGCTCGGACGCTGGGACTGATGTCGGTCGCCCGAATGCAGGTACTACTCCTGGGGGACGAGGGGTACGGCGATGATAACAAAGCCCGCAGCCGGCCGGGTTTCGGGCAGATGGCACTACCGATTTTGAATCGATGGTCCGACTCGAGTGCGCTCTCGCTTGGCGTCCTCGGCGTCGGAAACATCGGCATGGTACACCTGAAATCCGCGTCGGCGATGCCGGACGTCGAGGTCGTCGCGGCGGCCGACGCCGTCCCCGAGAACCGAACTCGAGCGGAACGTGCCGGGGTCTCACGGACGTACGACGATTACGCGACGCTGCTCGAGTCGGAGGAGATAGACGCCGCGGTCGTCGCCTTGCCCCCGTTTCTCCACGCCGAGGCCGTCCGGCGGGCCGCCGAATTCGGCGTCGACGTCTTCGTCGAGAAACCCCTCGCCCGCTCGACCGAGGAGGCCGACGAGTTACTCGAGGCCGCCGACGACGCCGGGATCGCGGTCGGTGTCGATCACACGTTACGCTACCAGCCGGACATGGTCGGGGTCAAGGAGGCCTACGACGCCGGGCGGGTCGGGCACGTCCCCTACGCGTCGATCACCCGACTCAACGACGGGCCGCTCGGTCGGCCGCCGGTCGCGAACGCACCGCCGTCGTGGCCGCTGGACCCCGACGCGGCCGGCGGCGGGTCACTGCTCGAGCTCGGCGTCCACTGTTTCGACGTCCTCGAGTGGCTGTTCGGCGACCTCGAGGTTCGAGACGCCTCGATGGGACGGTCGCTCGACGTCGACGTCGAGGACGCCGCGACGGTCCTCATGGAGGCTCCGGAGACGGGAACGACGGTCACGCTCCACTGCGGGTCCTACCAGTGGGAGCAGCTGCCGGACGTCAACACCCGACTGCGCCTCGAGGGCGTGACCGGGACGATCAGTAATCGGAACCACTTGCCGGAGCGGTTCTACGCGGATGCGGCCAGATCGGCCCTTTCGAACGTGGTCAGTCGATTCACGAACGACGAGCCGACCGTCTTCGGCCCCACGTTCTATTTGCAGGCCCACTACGAGGCGTTGGCCGACTTCTGTGAGGCGATCCGGTCCGACGAACGGCCGCCGGTCGACGGCGCGGACGGACGCCGCACGCTGGCCCTCGCAGAGGCGGCCTACGAACTGGCCGCGACTGATGCCGGGGCGGACGAACTCGAGGCGCCGGAGGTGACGCTATGAGCGAGGCGCGGGTCCGTGCGGTCGGCGTCGATGCGGCCGACCGCCGCGGCGGCTGGATCCCCGACGTCGACGGCCGCCAGGCTGCGCTCGAGGACCCCGTTCGTGCCGTGCTCGAGCCAGACCTCGAGGCGGTTTCGAGCGCCGACCGGATCACGCTCGTCCCGGACGCGCACTACCCGTTTCACCCCTCGTCCGGGATGGTGACCGACCCGGCCGTAATCGGGGCGATCGTCGCCACCCTGCGTCGGTGGACCGACGCGGATATCGCCGTCGCCGGCGCGAGCGACGACCGCATGGCGTTCGACCGAACGGCGAAGTACCTCGGCTATACGGACCTGCTCGAGCGGTCCGATGCCGAACTCGTCGACCTGGCCGACGAACCACGAACCGAGTTCGTTCGCTCGGTCGACGGCCGCTCGCTCTCGCTCTCGGTCCCGACCCGTCTCCTCGAGAGTACCGTGAGCGTCGTGCCGTCGCTTCGGCCGACCGAGAACGGACCGGTCGCGGGCGCGATGCGAACCCTGTCGTCGCTGGTCGCGGGCGCTGACGACCCGGATCGAGTGCCCGCCGCGACGACGCGGATCGTCGAGCCCGGTCCCGCCGTCGTCGACGCGACGACGGTTTTCGGCGGCGAACCCGCGGCCGCGAATACGCTGTTTGCGGGCGCCGCTCCCGCCGTCGACGCGGTCGCGACCTCGTTGCTCGGCCGCTCACCCGGTTCCGACGCGGCACTCGAGTCGGTCCGCGGTGACGATGCCGAACCGGTCACGGTCGTCGGGAGCTCCGTCGATTTCGATCGGCTCCGGGACCGGATTCCGGACGGCGACCTCCCGCCGGCGGACGACACGCATCCCGCCGTCTCGACCGCGTACCGAATCTACGCCACGGTGGCCGGTGACGCCGTTCCGCCACAACTCGAGGCCCGTCGATGACCGCGACCGG
The DNA here is from genome assembly GCF_024227435.1 of Natrinema caseinilyticum. Lineage (GTDB taxonomy): Archaea > Halobacteriota > Halobacteria > Halobacteriales > Natrialbaceae > Natrinema > Natrinema caseinilyticum. The sequence continues at coordinate 934,885 of NZ_CP100445.1, read as the reverse complement.
AGAGACGCAGACCGCGGCGGTCACCGGCGCGACCGGCTTCCTCGGATCTCGCCTCTGTGACCGCCTGCTCGAACGCGGCTGGGAGGTGCGCGGACTCAGCCGGCCGACCTCGAATCGAGGCGACCGCGAGGGGATCGACTGGTACGTCGGCGATCTCTTCGACGACGGGACGCTCCGGTCGCTCGTCGACGGCGCCGACGCCGTCTTCCACCTGGCTGGGATCGGGCTCTGGAGCGCCGGCCCGGACACGGTCTGGACTGTCAACCGCGACGGCACGGAGCGAGTGCTCGAAGCCTGCCGTGTCACCGACGCAGGTCGCGTGGTCTTTACCAGCACGTCCGGAACACGTCGTCCGAACGGTGATCACGCGTTCGCCGACGAGACCGACGTCGCCGAACCGATCGGTGCGTATCAAGCGTCGAAAGCCGAGGCGGAGGGGCTGGTCGACCGGTACGCCGGGACCGGGGGGGATGCCCTCACCGTTCATCCGACGTCGATCTTCGGACCCGGCGACGAGGCGTTCACCGCGCAACTGCTCGCCATGGGCGTCGAACCGACGATGCCCGCCCACCTCCCCGGCGGCCTGAGCATCGTCGGCGTCTCGGACGTGGTCGACGGCCTGCTCGCGGCCTACGAGCGCGGCACCGCCGGCGAGCACTACATTCTCGGCGGCGAGAACCTCACGTACGACCGAGCCGTGTCGCGCATCGCCGACGCCGTCGACGGATCCCCCGCGCGGATCCGCGTTCCGCCGACCGCGATCCGTGCGGCCGGACCGGTGGCGGAACTCGTCGACGCTGTCGCCGATCGGCGGATCTTTCCGTTCGATCGGCGGATGGCCACCCTCGCGACCAAACGGCTGTTCTACACGTCCCGGAAAGCGAACGAGGAGCTGGGATACGAGTACCAACCGCTCGAGGCACACCTGCCGGAGACGATGGCGTGGTATCGGTCGGAAGTCGGGTAGTCGTCGGCCGTGCGGGGACGGCGATTTCGATCGCACTGCGCTCGAACCGGACTTCGAGAATCGGCCGTCGGCCGGCTACTCGAGTCGTGCGATTCCCTGGACGGTTAGCTCGTCACCGCGATCCGCGGTTTCGACCACCGTTCCCGCGACCCGCTCGTACACCTCGAGCATCCGCTCGGCCGTCCGATCGATGCTCACCTCTCGGGCGGCCTCGCGACCGTTCGATCGCTCCCCGCGCTCGAGGACCTCCAGCAGGCCCCGAATCAGTTCGTCGTCGCTTTCGGCGACGCGCGAGGGTTCGACGCCCGACAGTCGCTCCCGGACGTCGCCGACGTCGACGGCGACGACGGGGAGGTTGCAGGCCAGGGCCTCCTTTACCGAGTTCGGTGATCCTTCGCTGTGGGAGGTCAAGATGAGGGCGTCGGCAGCGTTCATGTAATCGGAGACGGCGTCGTGCTCGACGCCGGAAACCGTTCGAAGCCGCACCGGCCGCTCGAGGAGGTTGTCGACGACCGTCACGACGCGTTCGGCCCGCGGATAGTTCTTCACCTGCCGTGCGGGCGAGTAGGGAAAGAGAACGTCGTATCCGTTCGCGTCGTCCCAGCCGACGTTACTCGCGGCACGGTCCTGTGGCTCCGGCCGGAACTTCTCGAGATCGACGCCGTCGGGGATCACCGTACACTCGCGGCCGAGAACCTCGCGCATCTCCCGAGACATGACGACGACCTCGTCACAGAACGGTGCTGACGCGCGGCTGATCGGTGCGACGGGGCCGTGTACGTCCGAGCCCCACAGCGAGAGAACGACCGGTTTGCGGACCTGTGCGAGCGCCATCGGCGCCGTCAGTCCGTAGTGTGCGTGTATCAGATCGTAGCCGTTTCCCGCTTCCCGGAGGACCTCGGGGACGGTCCGTATGTAATCCGCCGGCGACCGTGACGTTTCGGCATCGGCGTTGCCGGAGATGGAGACCGTCGAAAAGTCGACGCCGCGGTCCTCGAGCGCTTCCATCTGCTGGGTCATGAAGGGGGCATCGACGTTCGTCGTGAGCGTGAGGACGTGCATCTCGTGGTACGGGAGGGAACGGCCCGGAAGGGTATTGTTATCCGCCGTCGTCCGCCTCACGGCCTCGCCGACACGACGTTCAGGCGCCGTTTACCCTCTCGATCCGTTCGGCGTCCGTTTCTTCGCCGACGGTTTGCATCACGTACTCGTGTCCGTTCGGGCCGTGAACGGAGCGCGCTGCCGTCTCATCCGCGTAGTGATACTATTACAAAGGGCTGACGTCGGATATCCGAGAGCGATGCGGATCCTCGTCTTTGCCAATACGCCGGCACACGTCCACCTGTATCGACACGCCGTCGACCGACTGGAGGCGGCGGGACACGACGTTCTCGTCCTCTCCCGGGAGTACGCCTGTACGACCGACCTACTCGACTATTTCGAGATGCCGTACCGAGTATACGGTGACCACCGCACGGAGGGGTACTCGCCCCTCCAGTTCGCCCGTGAGTTAGGTGGGCAGTTCCTCTCGATCGGGAGACAAGCGATCAGCTTCGATCCCGACGTCGTCTTCGGACGCGGCCCCTACGCGGCCTACGCCGGGACGCTTACGCGGACGCCGGTCGTCCTGGTCCTCGACGACGAACCCGGTGATTTCAACCACACTGTCTCACGCCCCTTCGCCGACTGCATTCTCTCCCCGGCCGTGACGCGACGGGATCTCGGCGCGGACCACTATACCTTCGACGGGTTCAAAGAATGCGCCTATCTCCACCCGGACGTTTTCGAGCCGACCAGCGCCGTTCGGGACCACCTCGGCGTCGACGCCGACGAGCCGTACGTCCTCGTCCGGTTCAACGCGCTTGACGCCCTCCACGACACCGACATCGAGGGGTTCCGGCCGCGACAGCGGCAGGACCTGATCCGACGGGTGAGCGAGGACGCGACCGTCTTCGTCTCGGACGAAGGCGGCGAAATGGATCTGTCGAGCCTGCCGGCCCGGCCCTACGATCTCCACCCCGCGCTGATCCACGACGCCATGGCCGAGGCGTCCCTGCTGGTCGCGGACACCGGAACGATGGCCACCGAGGCGGCGCTGTTGGGGACGCCCGCGCTCAGATATCGTGGCACCGACACCCACGAGTACGGCGAGTTTCGGGCGCTCGAGCGCGCCGGGCTCGCGGAACAGTTCGACTCCTACGAGGCGGTTCGCGAACGAACCCTCGAGCTCCTCGCCGACGAGGGCGCGACCGATCGGTGGCGACGTCGTCGGCGCGAGTACGTCGGCGACCTCGTGAACCTGACCGATCTACTCGTCGACGTCGCCGCGTCTCGCGGCGCGGTCGAGAGACTGGACCGCTCTACGAAGCGAATCCTCGAGCCGCGGTCACAGTCGCTGTAACCCTCGTTCTCGGCTCTCGTCGGAGATCGGCGATCGATACCGGAACCCCCGTCGCCGATCACGAAATGCTTATGCTCTTCTCCTGAAAAGCTGGATTGAACCCCGTTCTATGAGTCTGTCTACCCTCCTCGACGAACTGTTCGCTGTATCGAAACGCGTGACAGACGCTCCCGAGTCGGCGTCGGGGCGCGACGACTCGGTCGACGTCGTAAACGAGTGTCGCGACTGCGGAACGACGGTGTCGACCGGAACGACCACCTGTCCCGCCTGCGAGGGAGAGGATATCGTGACCTACTCGATCGACTGATCCGCCGCCGGATCGCCGTCGCCCCCCGCCGGTGGACGGTGGTCGTTCCAGTCGGCACACGACACCGTCAGTTCGTCGTTCGCCGCGGCGTCGAGCCGGATAGCCGTACACAGCGAGACGAGTCCGATCAACGCGGCGACGAACGAGGAGACGCCGCCGGTGAAACCGTCTTTCCCCCCTATCGCCCGAACGGCCGACCCGAGCAGTCCGACGAGTCCGCCGAGCAGTCCGACGGCCCCCGCGCCGTAGTAGACGACGGCCGGATTGAACGACCGGACGAGGTACCTGGTTTTCAATCGCCAGCAGAAACTCCGAAGCAACAGGCGGGACACGAAGTTGATGAACGACGTGTACCGGATGCTGCTCTCCTCGTCGCCGTACACGGCGGACATGGGGACGTCGGCGACCCGACGGCCGGCCACGTTGAGGTGCGTCAGGATGTGATTGAGGAATCCGTACTGGTCGGTTATCTCCTCGAGCTCGAGCGCTTCGATCGCGTCCCGCGAAATTGCCGTGTAGCCGTTTTGCGGATCGCCGATTGACCAGTAGCCCGTGGCGAACTTCGAGAGCGCGGTGAGTATCGCGTTTCCGGTGAACCGAAACGTCGACATGTCGTCTCTGTCCTCCGGGTTGAGCAACCGGTTCCCCTTGGCGTAGTCCGCATCGCCGGTGACCACCGGGTCGATGATCCGGTCGAGGATGTCGGGGTCCATCTGTCCGTCGCCGTTCATCACGGCGACGACGTCTATTCCGTCCGCCGCGGCCCGACGGTAGCCGGTTTTGACCGCCGCGCCGTAGCCCCGGTTCTGCTCGTGACGGATGGGGACGACGCGTCGGTCGTCACCCCCGTCGGCGACCGTGAGTTCCGGGCCGGGGGCCTCGCCGTCGTGCTGGCGGTTCATCCGCTCGGCGACCCGCCGAATCACCTCCCAGCTCTCGTCCGGCGATCTGTCGTCGACGGCGTAGATTCGGTCGACGTACTCCGGCACCGTTTCGATGACGCGTCCGACGAACGCCGCCTCGTCGTACGCGGTCACCACGACGCCGATCCGCTCGTTCTTATACATCCGCGCCTCCGTCCGTCGTCGCGTTCATCTCGTCCGACTCCGCTCGCTCGGAGCGCCGGGGACGGTCACCGTCCCCCCGCGGCGGCCGGCCATCGCTCGAGCCCGCGAACGCGTACGCTCGATGGGGGATCCCGTCGAGGTCGACCGCGTCCCGGCCGTCGACGACGATCAGTCGCTCGAGGGCGTGCCAGTCGATCCGCTCGAATTCCTCGTGGGGAGTGACGACCACGGCGGCGTCGAACGATTCCTCGGACAGGTCGTCGATTCCGACCGGGCGCGCGCCGTAGTCGGCCGGATCGACCAGCGGATCGACTCCCGAAACGTCCGCGCCGCGCTCGCGGAGGCCGTCGATAACGCCGATCGCGGGCGATGCGCGGGTTTCCTCGACGCCCGGACGGTACGTGAGTCCAAGGACGACGACCGACGCGGACGAGAGGGGGGTTCCCGACCGCTCGAGTTCCCGCTCGAGTCGATCGACGACGACGGACGGCATTTCCTGGTTGACCCGGCGGGCGGTCCGGGTCACGTCCATCGGTTCCTCGGTTCGGCCGAGGAGAAAGTGGGGGTAGTACGGGATGCAGTGGCCGCCGACCCCGGGGCCGGGATCGTGGAGCTGGCACATCGGCAGGTCGTTCGACGTATCGATCGCCTCGCGGACCGAAATCCCGAGTTCGTCTGCGAGACGACCCAGTTCGTTCGCGAGGCCGATGTTCACGTCGCGGTAGATCCCCTCGAACACCTTGACCGCCTCCGCCGTCGTCGCGTCCGAGACGGGATGGACCTCGTTGCTCGAGAGTTCGTCGTACACGATCGCGGCGGCCCGGGTGCTCTCGTCGTCGACGCCGCCGACGACCTTCGGATACTGGCCGCGGATGTCCCGCAGCGCGGTTCCCGAGGCTGTCCGTTCCGGACAGAACGCGACGCCGAACTCGTCGGCGTCGAGGCCGCTCTCGCTCGCGAGGTGTGGCTCGAGGACGTCGCGACAGGTCCCGGGCGGAAGGGTCGATTCGGCGATCACGAGGTCGCCGGGGGCGAGTCCGGCCGCGATGTCGTCGGCGACCGACTCGACCGTCGTCAGATCGGGGTCGTTCTCGTCGTCCAACAGAGTCGGAACGATGACGACGTGAATCCGCGCGTCCTTGGCTGCCGCCGGTCCGTCGGTCGTCGCGGTGAGTCGCCCGTCGTCGACTTGCTCGGCGACGAGGTCGGCGAGCCCGGGTTCGCCGACGACGTGACTCTCGCCGCCGGAAACCGTCTCGACGACGTCGGGGTCGACGTCGACGCCGATCACGTTCCCGGTCGTTTCCGCGTAGACCGCAGCCAGCGGCAGTCCCATTTTACCGAGGCCGTAGACAGCGACCGGGATCTCGCCGGCGGTCAGGCGCTCGCGCTGTCGGTCGGGAGATCGCCTCGAGCCGTACAGCCCGCCGGCGTCACCGTGTTTCGATTCGGCCGTCGCACTCCTTCCCGAGTCGTCGGTGGCGCCACTTCTCGAGTCGTCGTCGGCGCCTCGTTCAGCCTCGTCGGCGCCGTTGCGGTCGGATCGATCGGTCGAAGTCTCCGTCATCAGACTTCCACCTCCGACTCTCGGGACGGCTCGTCGTCGGTATCGTCCGCCGGTCCCGTGGCCAGTCGGTCGATCAACCGGACCGTCTCGAGGGCTGCGATCCCGTCTTCCGCGGTGACTTCCGGCTCGGTATCGGTTCTGACCGACTCGACGAACGACTCGAGTTCGTTTCGCAGCGGTTCGGCGCTTTCGACGCGGGGCCGCTCGACGACGCTTTCGTGGCGGTAGCGGGGCTGGCCGTCGTCGGTGAGGTATTCGGGGTAGGAGTCCCGGTGGATCAGGACCGACTGCTCGAGGTAGTCCACCTCCACGAGGCACTGGCGGGTCGTGACGGTGAGTTTTCGCACCTTCTTCTGGGTGACACGACTCGCGGTCACCGTCGCGACGACATCGTCGTATTCGATCGTGGCGGTGGCGTACTGACCGTCTGCGGTGCCCATGGCCGCCACCGAGTGCGGCCGATCGTCGAGTATCGAACCGACGACGTCTACGTCGTGGACCATCAGGTCGAAGATGACGTTTCCAGGGGCGGTTCGATCGATCGGCGGCCCGAGCCGTTCGGCCTCCACCCCGATCACGTCCAGGTCGTCGATTACGTCCTCGACGGCCCGGACCGCGGGATTGAACCGCTCGATGTGGCCGACCTGCAGAATCAGTCCCGCATCGTCGGCCTGCTCGGCCAGTCGTCGACCCTCCTCGACGGTCTCCGCGATCGGCTTCTCGACCAGGACGTGGACGCCGGCCTCGAGACAGGCCGATACGGTCTCGTAGTGGACGTGGGTCGGAACGGCCACGGTCACGACGTCACAGCGCTCGCACAGCGTCTCGAAGTCGACCGAATCGGTCCCGTTCTCGGTCGCGACGCGACGCGCGATCTCCTCGTCGCGATCGGTGATTCCGGCGAGGTCGACGTTCGGCAGTTCGCCGTAGACGCGCGCGTGGTTTCGGCCCATGGACCCGACGCCGATGACGCCGGCTCGAATCGGTTCTTCGGTTCTCGCGTCCGTTCGGTGGTCCGTACTCATTGGCTGGCGAAGTGGTCCCGCAGTGCCTCGACGACGGTCCGTCGGTCGCGTTCTGAGAGCCCCGGATGAACGGGCAACGAGAGCACCTCGTCGGCCGCCCGCTCCGCTTGCGGCAGCTGTGCGGCGGCCGTACTGACGCCCTCGTACGCCGGCTGGCGGTGAATCGGCGTCCCGTAATAGATGCCGGTACCGACGTCGTGCTCCGCGAGCGTCGCCTCGAGCCCGTCCCGGTCCTCGGTCCGGATCGTGTACTGGTGGTAGACGTGGCGATAGCCGGACGGTTCCGTCGGCGTCTCGACCGGAAGGTCGGCGAGTCGGTCGTCGTAGACGGCGGCGTTCTCCCGGCGCGCGCGATTGAAATCGGGCAAGCGCTCGAGTTGCGCCCGGCCGATCGCCGCCTCGATGCTCGTCATGCGGAAATTGTGCCCGAGGTCGACGTGATCGTAGCCGCCGGTCCCGCTCTCGGATCGGCCGTGGTTGACGTAGCTCGCGGCCCGCTCGGCGACGTCCGGACGGTCGGTGACGACGATTCCACCTTCGCCGGTCGTCATGTTCTTGGTCGGGTAAAACGAGAAACACGCCGCATCGCCGAAGGACCCGACACGCTGGCCGCCGGCGGTCGCCCCGTGGGCCTGACACGCGTCCTCGACGACGAACAGGTCGCGTTCCTCGGCGATTTCACACAGCGCCTGCATATCGGCGGGAAGGCCGTAGAGGTGAACGGGGAGGATGCCGACGATGTCGTCTCGCTCCGCGAGGACCCGCTCGACGTCGGCGACGTCCAACGTGTACGTCTCGGGATCGATGTCCGCGAAGACGGGAGTCCCGCCGGCGACCCGAATCGCGTTCGCGCTCGCGACGAACGAGAACGGCGACGTGATCACCGCGTCGCCGTCCTCGAGTCCGATGGCCTCCAGGGCGGCGTGCAACGCGGTCGTTCCGTTCGCGGTCGCGACCCCCGCGTCTGTCCCGCAGTAGGCCGCGAATTCGTCCTCGAAGGCCCTGACTTCCGGTCCGTCGGCGAGCCGTCCGTTCTCGAGGACCGACGTCACCCGCTCGACGGCGTCGGCACCGATGTCCGGGTCGGCGATCGAGACCGGCGTCGGCGCTTGCTTTTCGGAGTCGATGCGGGTCTCCGCGGTCTCGGCGCCCGTCCCGCCGTCGGTACTGGCTTCGATGTGCTCGGCCTCGGAGTTCGGTTCGGTGTCCGTCATGCGATCTGATTGTCCCCCTCCAGTGGATCCGGAAGCGGCTGCACTCGTGCGGGCGTTCCGACGGCCAGACTGTCCGCGGGAACGTCGTCGGTGACGACGGCGCCGGCCGCGACGAACGCGTTCTCGCCGACCGTAACGCCCGGCAACAGGGTCGCGTTCGCGCCGATCGACGCGCCGTCTTCGATCGTCGGTCCCTCGAGTCCCGCGTCCGTCCGGATGGGGTACTCGTCGTTGGTCAACACGGCGCCCGGTCCGACGAAGACGTTGCTGCCGATCGTGGTCTCGGTCGGAACGTAGACGTTCGTCTGGAGGCTGACGTGCGAGCCGATCGTCGTCCGTCCGTCGACGACGGTCTTGGTGCCGACGAGGACGTCGTCGCCGATCGTCGTCCCTTCGCGGACCAGGACGTCGTGGCCGGTCGCGAACCCGTCGCCGATCGTCACGTCGCCGTAGACGATCGAGCCGGCCCTGATCGTCGCATCGTCGCCGAGTCTGGTGGGTTCGTCGAACTCGCCGTAGCCGACGGTCGCGTCGGCGTCGATCGAACAATCGTCGCCGCAGACGACCTCCCGCACCGCTTCGCTCATCGCGGTCCACCTCCGTCTCGGTCGCCGCAGTTCCTGCTCGAGCGAACGCGACGACGGTGGTTCGTCGCCCTCGTTCGAACCGCTAATCGACGTCGTAGTCGGTCGCGTAGTGGTTTCATAGTGAATCGATACCCGCGTGGGCAATCGTGCTGATACAGCCGGTAACGAGGCTTTGTTATCCCCGACCTGAGCGTTCCGTAGCCACGAACTACAGCGGTACGGAGACGCTCTCGGCGTCGCCGCCGCGAACCGGGGACTCGGTGGTGTGATCGAGCGCCGTCGGCGAGTTCAATCTCCGATATATCGTCCGTCCCGTCAGTCACGAGCCCTGACTGGTATAATCTCCTTTCGAGAGGGTAGACGAGTGATAGTAAAGTGTCACTGTCTGGCATTCGGTGCTGTGAGGTATCCGACTACACCCGTCAGACGGGATCCGGACCTGATACGATATGACGAGGGCAGACATGGCTGACAGCGAGTTTACACAGGCGGAACTGTTCGACGTGTTCAGTAACGCACGCCGACGACGGACGGTCCAGTATCTGAAACGACAGGGGTGTACCTGTGACCTCGCTCCGCTCGTCGAGCAGGTCGCCGCCTGGGAAAACGACACGAACACCGACGAGGTGACCCGTACACAGCGACGGCGGGTCTATATCTCGTTGTACCAGACTCACCTCCCGATGCTCGAGGACCACGGCATCGTCGACTGGGATCCGGACGCGCACAAGATCGAGTTGCTCCCGAACGAGGAGCACTTCGATCCGTATCTCGATCGGCGACTCGAGGACCGACAGCCGTGGCACACGTTCTACGCGTCGGTAACCGTGGTCGGCGTTGCCGCGTTCGGGTCGTCGTTCCTCGCCGTCGGACCGCTGACGGCGGGTCACGCCCCGGCCGTCGCGGTGGCGCTCTGTCTCGTCGTTCTCGTCCTCGCGCTGGTCCAACGCGTTTCGCGTCGCCCCGGGCGGCTTTTCCGTTCGGCGTAACGAGTCGAGAGACGAACCCGGAACCCGCCTTCGACCGCCGCCGTTCCACCGACAGTCACGTCTTCCCTCGTCGTTCGGCGGTCTCATCGGTCTGCATTTTCGGTCTCGAGCCGTGTCGAACCTGTTTACAACCCGAACTTCGGCACGCTCCCGAAAACGAGGTCCCTCGGCCGAACAGCGGACTCGAGTCACCTCGAGGGGGAAAGACGACGAAAGAGTGAGGCGGATCGAAAGAGACGGCCGGACGAACGTCACACTGCGTATCGAACACCCGCCGGCATCGCACCCGGTTGCGGGCGAGTCGAGGGGGCAAAAGAACGGTGCTCGAGAGGGTTCCCGGGCCGCTCGGCGTTATCCGCCGGTAACCCGCACCCAGAAGTGGGTCTCCTTGGCGGCGTTTTCGTTCGTCGGTTCGTCGGGCGGGTCCCCGTGATAGAGGAGCATACTGATTCGAACCGTCTGGTTGGGCGCGACGGTCGGCGTCACCGACCGCTCGCCGGTCCCCGTCGCACCGTCGGCAACGCTCGCGTCGATGCGGCTCAACTCGGTTCGTTCGACGACCTCACCGTCCTCGACGACCTGTTGCTGGACGACGACCGTGTAGTCCGTGTCTTCGCCCTCCTGGTTCTCGATCGAGAGGATATACGGGATCGATTCCCCCGCCTCGACTTCGCTGGGGAGCCGGCCGGCAACCATTTCGCCGTCCTCGTCTTCGCTGTACAGTCCGAGTTCGGTGAATCCGCCCGCCGAAACGGGCATCAAAAACCCGACGAACAGCGAGCTAATCGCCATTCCGATCGCCAACACGAGCAGTATCGACGACGCCGTCGCGGCCCCGCTTTCGTCGCGACGGAGGCGCTCTCGGACCGCGCTGAGCGACCCGGAAAAGCGCTCGCTGTCCGGCGTCCGAAGCCGTCGGACGACGCCGATCTGGGCGGTAACGATCGTCCCGATACACAGCCCCGCAGCGACCGACGTGCTGGACAGTCCCCATTCGGTGAGCGGTAACACCAGGACGAGCAGCGGGACGATCGCGAGTGACAGAACGAACGACAGCCCAGCGCGTTCGACGAGGTCGATCCCACGTGGCCGAGCGACAGCTGCCGAGGACGCCGTTCGCCGCGCGTTTCGCTTGCCGGCCGGGAACAGGACCGAGACGGTCGCGTAGCCGGGTAAAAACAGTGCGAGCGGGAAGGTCACGAACAGTCGGAGGGGACTGTCGCTCCCGAACGCGGTCACGGTTACGTACGCGAGCAATGCAGCGGCGGAGGCGGCCGCGAGATCGAACGGATAGCGCCGAACGAACCCGAACCGCGTCGACGTATTCGTTCGATGGCTCATCGAATATACACCGGCGTTCGCCGGTCAGCGATAGAACTCCGTGCGAACAATACGGATACCATTCTCATTGGGTCGATACACGCTTGCGTGTTTTGTTATGGCCGAATTACCGCGACGACGTGTACCGACGAATCACCGTGACGACACCGAAACGGCGAGGCAGGTACTCGGTAGAACGCTGATCGCGTCGGTGCGACTCGAGGACGTCAAAAGTCGACGTACTGTTCTTCCCACGCGCGACGGTCTTCGATCTGCTGACGACCGGCATCGGTGATCGCGTAGTAGTTCGTTCGTCTGTCGAGTTGCCCTTTTTCGACCAGTTCCTTGTTGACGAGCGTATCCAGATTTGGATACAACCGCCCGTGATTGATCTCGGAACTGTAGTACATCTCGACCTCGTCTTTGACGGTCTGTCCCGACGGGCGGTCAGCACCTGCGATGACGTACAAGAGGTCACGCTGGAAGCCGGTCAGATCGTGCATTGCTCAATCACACTGACCGTTCTACTGAATAGATATTTGTTATCCGTATCATACAGCTTCTTGATCGGTATTTGAAACCATTTTACTCGAACAAAACTGATTGTTTCAGTGAGGGTCACGCGACCGCGAGGGTGACTTCATCGACGCGTTCGAAGGAATACGTGACCACCCCTCACATCCAGCCCTCGAAGCCGCGGTTCGAGAGACTGTTTCACGACAGACCAAATACCCATCAGCCATCAGTCGCCCGCATCTGAAATCACCACGTCGATACCATCAGCATCGATCCGAACGCGGAGGACGTCGACCGTCGCTTCGTACGCGGTCGTGTGCGAGCCGTCGTCGTCGAACCGCACACACTCCGCGAGCAGATCGCTCTCGAGCAGGTTGTTGATTCGTCGGTACACCGTCGCCGACGAACTGTCCGTTCGGTTCGTCAGCTCCTTTGCAGTTTTCGGAGCCTCGCTCGTCGCGGTGAGAATCGTCCTCGCGCAGTCGTCGCCGAGGACGTCGAGCTGTGCGGATGGGTTGGCAGTCGACTCCGATTGCGTATTGCTCACTTGAGTTGACATAGTCTTAGTCGGCCGTCGATGACGGGCATGTTCCGTTCGCTCTCCGAGAGAGGGGTCGGTTCGAAACAGACGGCAGTGGGTCCACCACTGTCGAGGATACCACCATACATTCGGGCACATCGATCGGTAAGCCATAGTGGTATTTTATAACGATGTACCTTATCCATCTCCGGAACTTCGTTGCAAAACGTAAGATCGTATTTCGGCTCGGAAATCCGTGCTTTCTGCAGTCTAATAAATTAGAAATTACCTGTTTGAACGCCGAATACTGCATAACACGGCTGAATTCGGATTGACAGCGACTGCCGCCGCATCACCCTATTCACTATCGAGTGGGACGTTCCTGCCGTGTCGCCGCCAGAAAGCGTTAGTTTCCCGGTTCCCAGCCTGGTCACACGGGTGAACGGTCTACGTCCTTTATTCGCGTTTGCTCCCCTCGGTACGGTGATGCTCGGACGAGTCTCGGGGCAGTACGGCGGCTGTCCGTCGCCGCACTGCGGCCGCCACAGACGGGCTGGGTCGACTCCGCCCGGCGGCTGATCGACCCGAGCCTCCTCCGTGTACACCCCCAAAACCATGAACTCCCCACAACACGACTGGAAGCCCATGGAATCGTCGACAGCAGGTGCACGGTGTCAAAACTGCGGCACCCACGTCACACAGCAGTTCGCTCGCGTCTTCGGAGACAACGGCGACGTCGTCCACGGGTGCCCGTCCTGTACGACTTACCGGGAGATGCAATCCGGTGGCCATTTACCCGGCGACTAGAGTCGTCCCCCTCGACGTGTTCCGCTCGTCCGACGAATTCACTTCTCGCGACGCATCCGATTTCGATACATCCCGCCCTCGATCCGACTCGAGGTGAGCGAGCCGACTCGACGGCCGTTCCTTTCGGCCGCATCCGGGCCGTCACCGACGCCACCCGCCGCTGGTGAGTCGATCGGCTCCACGGAGACCGCTCCGACGGACGTGGCCGATTTTCTCACAGTAACGAGGTCTCACTGTAACGGCTACCTACGGTTTCGTGCGACCGTTCTCGGAGCGGCGTCTATCGCGAACGCTGGCGTAACCTGCAAAAGTTAAAGTTAGTGGTGAGTGAAGGGACGATACATGGTCATTGGTGGTGGACTGTCCCTCGAGAATCGGTGCCCCTTCTCTCTAATCGATGTCAGTTCAAACGAACAGAACTGAGCCCCTCGAGGAGAGTGAGGTGTTTCACATCCTCGGGAACGATCGACGTCGAGCCATCGTCCAGCAACTCGCGGACGAGGGCGGCCAAATCGACGTCTCCGACGTCGCGAGCGAGATCGCCGCGACCGAATCGGATACGACGCCCGTCCCGAACAACCTTTACAAGAGTGTCTACGTTTCCCTCCAACAGACGCACCTCCCCCAACTGCAGGAGGATGCGGTGATCGAATACGACTCGGACGCGAAGACGATCCAGCCCGGCCGACACTTCGACGACGTTCTCACGTACGTCGACGGCCACAGCGACACCCACTCCAGAATCCTGCAGTTACATCTCGGGCTCTGTGTGCTCGGGCTGGCTGTCATCGCACTGGTCGGGCTCGGCGTCCCGGTGATCTCGAACATCAACGTGGTGCTCTGGAGCGTCCTCGTGTACCTCGCCGTTGCTGCAAGCAGTCTCTATCGACTCCTCGGGTGACTGCCCTTCCCGTCGAGCAAACGCCGGTTTCCTCGCCGGACGCCGTTCGTCCAAGGCGCACGAACGGGTCCGCGGCCGCTCGAACGATCGGACAGCCCTGCTGCATCGAAAACGGGAGTAGACGTGCGCAGTCGGACCTCCGTATTCTGGTGTCCGAGAGAAAGCATGCCGTCGGTCGTTCCGTGACGACGACGCAAAAGACGCCCTGTCCAGAAGGCCGATCCTCGTTTAGGCCGCGAATCCGAGCGCAGCTGCGGATTCGTTGGCCGTTTCGTTCTCAACGTCGTCGGTATCGGTGTCCGTTTCGTTCTCGAGGTCTCCGTTTTCGGTTTCGTCTATCTCCTCAGTATCTTCGAGGAGTTCGATGGTGGCGACCTCACCGGTTTCGTCGGCAAGCACCATGTGGATGTACTCGCCGGGCGGGATATCGGTGGTGTCGACTTCGAACTCGACGGTATCGCTCTCGCCGCCCTCGAGCGTCAGGTTCTGCTCGGCGACGAGATCACCTTGGAGGCGGAACTGGATCGCCTCGGTGCCTTCCTCGTCAGCGGGGTTCTCGACCGTCGCGTTCACGGTGATGTTCTCACCGACCGTCGCGCTATCGGGTGCCTCGAGATCCGTGACGTTGAACGGCTCGGCCGGTTCTTCCGGCTCTTCTTCAGTCACGTTGTCTTCCGTGACGTTGTCCTCTTCGTCGACCGGCTCTTCCTCAGTCACGTTGTCTTCCGTGACGTTATCCTCGGTGATGTTGTCACCCATCGCCGGCGGTTCTTCGGTGACGTTCTCCTCGATCGGCTCTTCGTCAGTGACGTTGTCCTCTTCGTCGACCGGCTCTTCGTCAGTGACGTTGTCCTCTTCGTCGACCGGCTCTTCGTCAGTCACGTTGTCCTCTTCGTCGATCGGCTCTTCGTCAGTGACGTTGTCCTCTTCGTCGACCGGCTCTTCGACGGTGACGTTGTCCTCGGTGATATCGCCGATCTGGTCGGCTATTTCATCAGCGTCGATATCCTCACCGACGACGAGGACGTTTACGGTAACGTTCTCGACGTTCAACTCTTCGATGGTGGGATTCTCGACGATGATGAAGATCGGCTCGGTGCCATCGACCGGGAGTTCGTCCATCGGCATCTCGTCAGTGACGTTGTCCTCTTCGTCGACCGGCACGTCGACGGGCTCCTCGTCCTCTTCGTCATCGACCGGCTCTTCGTCAGTGACGTTGTCCTCTTCGTCGATCGGCTCTTCGTCGGTGACGTTGTCCTCGACTGGTTCTTCGTCGTCGACGGGTTCTTCGTCGACGGGCTCCTCATCCGCGGCCGTTTCCACCGTGACCACCGCATCGTCGGTCACCGGCTCACCGTCGGCCGTGAGGAACGGACCATCTTCTAGGCCCTCCGTTTCGACGAAGTCGTACGTCTGATTCCCGTTCGTATCGCGATGTGGCATCGCGATCAGGGTCTCGTCTTCCTCGAGCGGGTCGTCGAGCGTGATCGTCACGTTCTCGTGCGTCCCCGCCTCGAGGTATTCGGAGGTCCCGATGACGCTTCCGATGACGTTACCCACGAGGAGGCTACTGTTGTGGATCGTCACGAACCCTGGACTCGCCAGCGTGACGTTCTGGACGACGACCGTGTCACCGTCGGTCGTCTGATCCTCGAACGTCACGTATGCGGGCTGACACGGGCATTGAGTCTCGTTGGTTTCGTTGGTGTCGTCCTCTGCGACGTCAGCGCCGTCCTCTACTGTCTCGTTTGTCGTTTCATTGTTCGTCAGTTCGGACTCGTCGTCGCTGACCGCTGTGTCCTCGTCCATGGCCCCAGCGTTTGACGCTGCCGCGACCATCGCCCCGCTCGAGAACACGAGCATCAGCGCAGTAACTACGACGAGTAGCTGATTGCGTGCATTCATGGTTGCCGTGAAGGCATCCGTTTCGTCGTGGCTTCTGCGGATAAACCAGCAGAACCATTACGGGGAGAAATTGGATACTACGGGCCAGGAGTGGCGGATTCAGTGAGGCATGTGTCCGAATAAAACAACGGTTGTTGATAGGAACGGTGCCCTCGTCGTCACGGTCACAGCGGCCGCTAGTCGTCGGTCGGCTGTTTCGGCGACTTCGACGCCGTGGGTTCGTGTCCCGGCAGACAGACCAGGTTTTCCCGTCCGAGACGGAGTTTCGTGACCTGGCCGTCCTCCTCGAGATCGGCGAGCAAGCGGCTGACCTTCGCCTTCGACCAGTCGACGGAGTCGACGATCGCCGATTGCTTCATCCGACCATCGTTCTCCTGCAAGAGCTGCCGAACGCGTTCTCGATCGGTGATAAATTCTTCGCGGTCGGGTTCGGCCTCGGTCGTGAGTGCGGTCGGTTGGTCGTATCGGTTTCGAGCGACGAGTATCCCACCGAGCAGCGCGAGCGCGAGTATACCGACGAGCGCAGCGATGTGCGCGCTTCCGTCGAGTTGAAGCGGCAGCACGGGTTTCGGGACGATTCCCCACCCCGAACTCGTGGCAGTGGCTGACGCGACTGCCCCACCGGTCGACGGCTCGAGCGTCTCGATATCTGTGGAAACTCGTCGGCAGATACTCATGGCTGACGAAAAGCTGTGTTGCTATGATTCATATCCGATACCGTCGTGACCGTTCCACAAATCCCTTTTTATAACCCTTGTGCTGTTATTAGTTCGAGTGTATCTACGACCGAACGTAAATTCATCGCCGCTGATGAGCCTCGATGGGATTTCGGCCGGCGCGTGGCGACTGTTTCGCATCTCGATTCACGCTCCTGTTCCGCTCTTGTTCCCCACCCCATCGCCCGCGGCCGGGAGAGCAGTACGGTGGGCCGCCCGGCTCTGTCGACGAAAACACGTCCCAGTCATGGTATAGGCAGCCTTTGCTCGACAGACCGAATAAACTCGACCGGACGTTTGAAACGGTTAGCGCGGATTCGCCCCGGATTCAGTCAGTAAGGTATCGCTTCGCTGACTCTCGAGCAGTCGGACACGATCGGCGTCGATCGCTCGAATCGACCCGGTTTTTCGACGGGAATCAGCTGTAGGTTCCGCTTTCGGAGTTCGTTTCCGGTGGCGGACCCACGTCGTCCCCGGTCGAAGCCGCCGAGTCGGCCCCGACCAGCGCTCGGATTCCCGACTCGAGACCGATCCGAGCCTCGAATCCGAGCGTCCGAGTCGCTTTCGCGGTATCCGCCCCGCTATGTCTGATGTCGCCGGCTCGGGGATCACGGTGTACGATCGGCGACGACGACCCGGTCGCGTCTCGAATCGTCTCGGCGAGCTCCTGGACCGTCGTTCGCTGTCCTGTCCCGACGTTGTACGCTTCGCCTACCGCGTCGACCGTCGCCGCTCGAAGGTTTGCCCGGACGACGTCGCTGACGTGAACGAAGTCACGGCTCTGCTGGCCGTCCCCCTCGATGGTGATCGGTTCGCCGGCCCGCGCCTGTTCGAGGAACGTCGAGATGACGCCGCTATACGGCCCCTGCTGGCGCGGACCGTAGACGTTGAAGTACCGCAGCGCCACGGTCGGGAGCCCGTAGAGTTCCTCGTAGCGGCGTGTGTACTGGTCGAGTGCGAGTTTCTGGATCCCGTACGGCGACGTCGGATTCGTCGATGCCGACTCCGAGACCGGTAACTCCTCCGGGTGGCCGTAGACGGCCGCGCTCGAGGCGACGACGACCCGCGCGTCCTCCTGACGGGCTTGCTCGAGGACGAGGAGGCTCGCCTCGAGGTTCGTGCGATTGCTCCGTCGCGGCGCGTCGACGCTCTGGGAGACGCTGACCAGCGCGGCGTGGTGGAAGATCAGGTCGACGCCGCGGGCGGCCCGCTGGAGGGCGATCGGATCGCCGATGTCGCCTTCGATCACCGTCACGTCGTCGGGGAGGTAGGCCCGGTCGCCGGTCGCGAACGTATCGAGGACCCTGACCTCGTTGTGCGGGGCCAGGGCGTCGACGAGGTGGCTCCCGATGAAACCGGCACCGCCGGTCACGAGTATCGTTCTGTCGCTGATCACTGGCGTGTCCATTACCGCGTGCTACCAGCACCTCGCTGTTTAGTATCCGACTCGTACCCCCGCGTATTCGGTGTCTGAGACCCCGGAAGGCGGGGCTTACGGTCGAGAGCGGCTTCTCGAGGGTGCCGACACCCCCGCCAGAATCCATCGATTCGCCGTTGCGCCGACCGCTCGCTTCGTGGCCCGTCGGGGCCGGTTTGCCCGTCGCTCGCGACCGCTGACGGCTTCTGTTCGTCGGAGCCGACCATAATTTCTCCGAATTAACAATAGATATAAGCCGCAATACGTCAACGGTTCAGACGGAAGCCGGTCTCGAGAAATGGGACGATTCGCAAACGTCCCGGGTGCTAGGACACCCGAGACTGGCTTCCAAACCCGCGAGGGTTCTGGAGCCATGCCTACGTTCATTCCAACGGGATATAAACATCCCGCACGACCACGATATCGCCCGGTACGAGCAGCCACGCTGCTGTTTCCGAATTCGAATCTGACCGCGGATGGAGGCCGTCATGAGTGACGATGGGCGAGCAGATGACGAGCAGGACTCGGATGACGAGGGGCATTCGACCGAGGAGCGGTCCTCGTCGCTCCCCGAGTGTCCGTGCTGTGGCCGACTGGTCGCGACGATCACCACAAGGGGCCCCGACACCGGCACGGTTGGCCCCTGTGGCTGTTCGGTGACGCCCGATCAGATCATCGCACAGCGCAGGCGAAGGCAACAAGAAGAGGAGTAACCCGGATTGGGACTGCGGCGGTTCAGGCACGATAGGGAGCTGCGCGCTCGAGGCGCAAATTTACGCCTCGACAGTCGATCGGAGTCCGAGCCGTCGGGACCGACGGTGCTGGCCGCTCGTCACTCCGCGCGGCGGGCATATCACGTGTTGGACGAGAGGCGAGCGGTGAGTAGAGTCTCGAGGGGCTGGCCCGCTTGGGGAAGCTATATGCGCGGCCCTCGGCAACTCCACGGCAATGACCGTCGACCTCGTCGTGCGCAACTGTACCGTCGTCACGCCCGCGGGCCGGACTCCCGACGCGGGCGTCGCCGTCGAAGACGGAACCATCGTCGCAGTCGGCCGGAGCGACCGGCTCCCCGACGCGGACCGCGTCTTCGACGGCGAGGGCACCGTCCTCGTGCCTGGAATCGTCGACTGCCACATCCACAACCGCGAGCCCGGACTCGAGTACAAGGAGGACTGGGAGTCCGCGACGAGAGCGGCCGCCGCAGGCGGCGTGACGACCGTCGTCGGAATGCCGAACACCGACCCGGTCATCGACCGACCGGAGCACCTCGAGTTGAAGTTCGAGCGCGGCGAGGCGTCGGCGCACGTCGATTTCCAGAGCTACGCGGTCGTGACATCCGAAAACCTGGACCTGATCCCGGCGATCGACGAGGCCGGCGCGATCGGGTACAAGATCTTCCTGGGCTCGACCGTCGGCGACGTTCCGCCGCCGAACGACGGCGAAATCCTCGAGGCGATGAAACGAATCCGCGAGACCGGGAAACGGCTCGGGTTCCACGAAGAAAACGGCGAGATCATCGACTACTACACGGCGAGGTTCAAAGAGGAGGGTCGGACCGATCCCATCGACCACTCACACTCGCGGCCCGTGATCGCCGAGCGAGAGGCCGTGGAGCGAATGATCACTTTCGCCGAAGAGACCGGAACGAAGATTCACATGTTCCACGTCTCGTCGGGGTCGGCTGCCGAGGCCGTCGCCCGCGGAAAGGACCGCGGCGTCGACGTGACTGCGGAGACGACCCCGCACTACCTCTGGTTCACCGAGGACGTCGTGCGCGAGAAGGGCAACGTCGCACGGGTTCAGCCACCCATCCGAGACGCTGCCGAGCGGGACGAACTCTGGTCCGTCGGCGTCGACGGCGGCGCGATCGACTGCATCGCCACCGACCACGCGCCCCACACCCCCGAGGAGAAACTGGTCGACGATCCGTTCGGAAACACGTGGAACGCGATCTCGGGATTCGTCGGCCTCGAGACGGAGGTGCCGGCGATGCTCACGTTCGTCGATCGGGGCCGACTCACGCTCGAGGAGTGGGTCCGCCGCCACTCGACCCGGCCGGCCCAGGTCTGGGGGATGTACCCGCAGAAGGGGTCGCTGCAGGTCGGCACCGACGCCGATTTCACGATCGTCGATCCGACGCGAGAGTGGACCCTCGAGGACCGCGACACCCTTCACTCGAAGAATTCGGTTACGCCGTTCGAGGGAGAGTCGTTCACCGGGAAAGCCGTCGCGACGGTGGTCCGCGGCGAGGTCGTCGCGTCGGACGGCGACGTGGTCGGCGAGGCCGGATACGGAACGCGCGTCGACGTCGACTGACGACAGGGGCGAGCCGCCGTCGTTCATCGTCGATCGCACGCTCGGAATCGAAGGGCACAGCTGTCAGTGATTTCTGCCGCCGCTCGAGTGCGTGAATACGTCAGCCATCCGTTCCTGTGCACCACCGATCGCGTAGTACGGATGGGAACCCGACACTGGGGTATCGTTTGGCGGGGTGCGACAATCGCCAGCTACCCGAGGTCGTGCCGGGGTTTCGTACCATTCGGACTGATATAGTGTTTTACCAGAAAAGCTTAAATTGAACGCTGTAGTCGATCCTTATGATGTTCGGTAATTCGGAAGACCCGAACGACCGCACGGATCGCTCGCGACGAACCGTTCTGAAAACCATCGGCGGGACCGGCCTCGCGGCGACGGCACTTCCCGGACTCGGAGCCGCGGGAACCGGTGACGGGTTCCTCTGTTCGGTGAGCATTCCGACGCTGTTCGAGCGGGACGAATCGCCGCTCGATCCGGAGCAGGCCGGCGTCGTCAACGGCCAGTTCGACGCCGACGGCATCTTCATGCACCAGAACGAATCCCTCCGGGGCTGTGGCTGGTTCGGCGGGAACTGCGACTCCTACACGGTCGACTTCCCGTTCGTCATTAGCTGGGCGACGGACGCGGACCCGAGCGACGTCGGCGAGGTTTACGTCCGTCTTTCCATCGACACCCCGGCGACGTCGTACGGAAACGGCGGGTGGTCCTGGATCATCGAGAGCACCGAGACGACGGTCAGGAGCGACGACACTATCGGCACTCTCAGCGCCGAGTATCACACCGAGACCGGAATCGCGAGCAACCTGTTCCGTCCAACCTACCTCGATCTCGAGGTCGACTTCAGCGATTCGAACATCGCCGACGGCGTCGAACGGACGACGGCCGAGTTCGCGACCCCCAACGAGGGGCTCCTCGAGGCGGAGAACCTGATCGGCACGACCGACACGATTTACGACAGCGGTGTCAGGATCGCGGACCGCCTCGTCAGCATCAACCTGAACACCCTGCGGAAGGCGGTCAGGCTCTGGGCGTACTCGCCCACCGCCGGCGGCGCGGACATGATCGATCCGGACGGACTGCCAGAAAACGCGGTCGTGTCCGGAATTTCGGCGTTCAAAGATCCGATCGAGGACCAACAGGAACGTCGCGTTTGGGGCGAGGACGCAGTTCCGACGGTCGCGGGGCCGACGATCGTCCGACGGTCGTGACGATTCGATCCTCGCCACCGAAACGCACACCAGTCCATACATCGCCGCGAGACGGACCTGCGTTCATCACGTCTGGAGACGACCGGCAGCGAGCGAGCGTCGGTCCGACGGTCGTCTCGATCACCCGTCCAGGTCCGCGCCCACCGCGTCTTCGATCGACGAGAAACCGTCGCGCTCGAGTAACGCCACGAGACCCCGGTTGATCCGTTTCGCGGTCGAGGGACCCTCGTAGACGAACCCGGTATACAGCTCGACGAGCGAGGCACCGGCTCGGATCTTCTCGTAGGCGCTCTTCGCGGAGTCGACGCCGCCGACGCCGACGATCGGTAGCTCGCCGTCGGTGTACTCGGCTAACGTGCGGATGACTTCCGTCGAGCGATCCTGGATCGGTTTGCCGCTGAGCCCGCCCCACTCCGCTCGACGCGGCGACTCGAGGCCGGTTCGGCTCGTCGAGGTGTTGGTCGCGACGATGCCGTCGAGGTCGTACGCTCGGGCGATGTCGACGAGGTCGAACATCGACTGCTCGGGTGAATCGGGCCCGATTTTCACGAGGATCGGCACCCCGCGATCGTTTTCCGCCTCGAGCGTTTCGAAGATCGAGCGGAGGTGGTCGGGCGATCCCTCGTCGAACTCGTCGGGCGTGTTCGGACAGGAGACGTTCACCACGACGTAGTCGGCGAACGGGGAGAGTCGATCGAAGACCCGACGGTAGTCCTCGATCGCCTCGCGCTCGTTCGAGGAGTTCATCTTGCCGATGTTCACGCCCAGCGGGACCTCGGGGGGTCCGTCCGTCTCGAGCCGTGCTTTGACCCGTTCCATTCCCTGGCCGTTGAAGCCCATTCGGTTGATCATCGCCCCATCCTCGAGCAGGCGGAACAGTCGCGGCCGGTCGTTTCCGGACTGCGCGTAGGGCGTGACGGTCCCGATTTCGACGAAGCCGAAGCCGAGCGCGGCGAGCGCGTGCGTCACTTCCGCGTTCTTGTCGAAGCCGGCGGCGACACCGACGGGGTTCGGAAATCGCGTCCCGAACAGGTCGGACTCGAGCGCCGGGTGTTCGAACTGGTATGCGGCGGACAGCGCCGTCCGCGTCGGCCAGTTCGACTGTGCCACCCGGAGCGTTCGCTTGCCGAGATCGTGGGCCGTCTCGGCCGGCAGTTTGAACGCGAGGGGGCGCACACGCGAGTACAGCGTCATTGCCTGCAATCGGAAGGGCTGACAGGTAAACGTCCCGAAGTCACGGGAGCCATCGCCGCCGATCCCGCCTCGAGAGACGGGCGCGCAACTCGGGAAACGGTGGTGAATCCCGGAATCAGAGCGACTCCAGGACGTTCCTCACGTCGTCGACGGTCCGGAGATCGTCCAGGGCCGACACCGCGTCCTCGACCGCGACCGAACCCGGCGCGTAGTCGGCGCACATTCTGAATTTTTCCTGTAGTTCGTCGTTCGAGAGCGGATCGTCGTGCGTCCCCGGCGGTCGTTCCTGCATGCGCTCGTAGACGTCTCCCGAACGGTCCGTGACGGCGACGTGTGCGGCGTTCGAATCGTACGGCAGGTCCGAGTCGACCGTCAGCGTGACGCGTTCGCGGACGGCCTGCACTGCCGGTTCGTCGATCCGATCGTCTTCGAACGCGGCCAGGCCGACCCCGCGGCGGACGATCGCACTGGCGATCAGATACGGCATCGAGAACTTCCCCTCGAGGCCCGTCCGGGGGTCGTCGTGGGCGAGCGCATCGGCGGCTCCCTGCGAGGCGGTCACGACGACCTCGTAGATGTCGTCGGCCCGGATGTCGTTCGTCTCCGCGATCCCGGTCGCGGCGTAGATCGCGCTGTGCGTGTAGTAACAGCAGGGATATTTCTTCACGTCGATGCCGTCCTCGAGCAGCGCCCAGCGGGACCCGAGGTCGGGCAGTCGCTCGAGGTCGGGCCGTGTCTCGCCCCTGTAGAGGTCGAAGAACCCGCGGTCGCCGTCGATCGCCGTCGGATCGGCCGTCGCCCCGTTGGCGGCGAGCAGTGCCGCGGTCGTGGCGGATCGCGCGGCCTGGCCGGCGTGGATCGGTTTGGTCGTCGTGCCGAAGTTCCGTTTGAGGCCGGCCGGCATCGAGGCGGCGATGTTGAGCGCGTGTTCGGTGCGTTCTGGGGAGAGTTCGAGCAGTCGGGCGACGGCGGCCGTGGCCCCGAAGAGGCCGATGGTCGACGTGGCGTGCCATCCGCCTTCGTAGTGGCCGGGACTGATCGGTCGCGAGAGGTACCCTTGCGTTTCGAATCCGGCGACGTAGGCGGTCAACAGGTCCCGCCCCGTCGCCCCCTCCCGCTCGCCGATGGCCAGCAGTGGGGCGACCATCGGGACGCTCGGGTGCCCGTCCATCGCGGCCAGGGCGACGTCATCGAAATCCAGCGCGTGGCCCGCGGATGCGTTCGCGAAGACCGCATCGGAAAGCGGCAATCGGTCGTCGCGTCCGAGGACCGTCGTCTCGCCGGACTCCGCGACAGCGGCCGCCACAGAGACCGCCCCCGCGTCGGCAGCGGCTCCAGCGAGCGTTACGCCGACGGTATCGAGGATCGCCCGTTCGGCCGCTCGGAGCGCCTCTTCGGGAATCGATTCGGTCGTGAGCGCGGCGACGAACTCGGCGAGTTCCGCTGCCACCCCGCTCGAGGGTGTCTCCGTCATTAGTGTCCCCTCTGCGGTCGACCCCTATAATCGTACGTGTCGGCGATGACCCGGGTCAGCGTCCCCGAAGACTCCCGCCGGGGAGAGCCCGTCCGGAGCGGACCGGTGAACCGACTGGGGCCTCCGGAAACCGGTACCGAGCGTCGACTGGCAGGGCCGTTTTGTCACCGCTCGGTCACGTGCCGCCGCCGACCCGCTCCGCGTCGGCACCGAATTCGGACTCGAGTAGGTCGGGAACGTCCGCTGGCGTCACGTCGGCGTACCACGTGTTTCGCGGTTGGATCGAAATCGCGGTCCCATCGTCGCTGCACAGGCCCAGACACGAGGTCCTGGTGACGGACACCGCCGTCCAGTACGCGTCCCGTTCGCGCAACCACTCCGTAACGGCGGTGAACGTCTCCTCGCCACCGGCCGCCGCGCAGTTGGCGTGTGCAGAATCGCGGTCGTTCACACAGACGAAGACGTGCGCCGCGAGGCGCTCGCGGTGTTGTTCGGTCCGTTCGTTCATGGGCAAGCGGGGTCGCTCGCGGTCGAAACTCGGTCGCGTCCGGTCTCGGACGACGTCATGCAATCACACTTTATCTATCGAAAGTTATCTTGTAAAACCATCGGTCGAATCTCGGCGCTGGCCCCCACTCATATAAGATTCTCGTTACTATCGTTCGAGAACCGTCGCGCGCATTTCGAACGCGCGTCGGAATGCGTGACTGCTGGTGGATAACGAAATCGTTTTCCTACGGCTACGCGTGACTGCTGGTGGATAACGAAATCGTTTTCCTACGGCTACCGTTTCACTCGACTATCGACGAGAGTCATGAATATCAAACGACGGTCACCTGGAGGGAGATCCCGTGGCGGTTGAACGCCTGCTCGTCCCGCTGTCGGACACGGTGACCGTCCGGCAGACGGTCGGATACGCCGTTCGATCGGGGCTCGACGGGGCGGACGCGATCGAATGTCACCTGGTCGTCGCGCTTCCGTACGACGCCGATGTCCCCGAGAGTGCGCGCTATCGCGAAGAGGCGGCGGAATTGCTCTCGCGGGCGCGTAACTGGGTCGAGGAGGACGCCGGTGACGCGGACGTGATCGTCGAGACCACGACGCTCGGCGAAGCGGAATACCTCTTCGGTCCGCGGGATTACGCCGAGATATTCGGCGTGTACGCCGACGAGAAGGGGATCGATCGCCTCGTCATCGATCCGGAGTACCAACCGGGCGTCACGGCCCAGATGCTCCAACCACTCGAGCGCGAACTCGAGCGCGTCGGACTGTCCTACGACGAGGCCCCGGTCGAACGGCCGGCCCGACACGGCCGGCTCGTCGGGGACGGCGAGAGCTTCGACCGGCTGTTCGCGACGTTCTGGATTTCCTACGGGTTCTATCTCGTTCTCGGCGATCCGACCTACTGGTTCGATCTCGTCACCGGCGCTGCCGTCGCCGCCATCGTCGCCGTCTCGCTCGCGCAGGTGACGTTTTCGGTACCGCTGGACCGGGTTCAGTCGCCGCTGCGAACCGTTCGATTCGTCTGTTACGTTCCGTATCTCCTCTGGGAGATCGTCAAAGCCAATATCGCAGTCTCGGCCGTGATACTCCGCCCCTCGATGCCGATCGAACCGACGCTGACCCGCGTCAACTCCCGCGTCCGGAGCGGGCTGCCGCTGACCGCCCTGGCCAACAGCATCACGCTCACGCCGGGCACCCTGACGGTTCGGGCCAGTAACCAGGAGCTGCTGGTCCACACCTTGATTCCAGCGGCCCGAGAGGATCTGTTCGACGGCGGACTCGAGCGCGGGATCCGCTTCGTCTTCTACGGCCGGGAATCGGCGGATATCCCGTCGCCGGAAGAGCGCGACGACGCGGAGATCGTCGGAGGTGAGGAACTGTGACGCCCCCGCTCGAGGACGTGTTCCTGATCGCCGCGGCGCTGTTCGTCGGTCTCGCGATCGTGATGTTTTATCGCGCCGTCGTGGGCCCGACGACCCAGGATCGACTGCTGGCGGTGAACGTCATCGGGACGAACACGGTGGTCATTCTCGCGCTGCTGACCGTTGCGCTCGACGAGCCGTGGTTTCTGGACGTCGCACTGATCTACGCGCTGTTGAACTTCCTGATGTCGGTCGCGATTTCGAAGTTCACCGTCGAACGGGGTGGTGTGCTGTGATCGAGACCATCCGGTTCTGGGCGATCGTCGTCCTCATCGGATTCGGCGTGTTCTTCACGTTCGTCGCAGCTGTCGGCGTCATCCGGTTGCCCGACGTCTACGCGCGAACGCACACCGCGTCGCAAGCGGACACTCTCGGGGCAGGCCTGACGCTCGCGGCAGTCGCGCTGGCACTGGGGTGGCAGCACGCGGCGGTCTACTGCGTCCTGTTGTTGTTCTTCGTCTTCATTACGAACCCGACGGCGGCCCACGCGATCGCGCGGTCGGCCGCCGAAACGGGCGTCGAGGCGCGACTCGACGACGAGGGTCCCGGTGACCGTGGACACGATCCCGGGACGACCGAGGCGGGAGAGCCCGCGACCGAAACGGGAGGTGAGCCGCAGTGAGCGCCCTCGCGTACTCGCTCGTCGTTTTCATCCTCGTGACCGCAGTCGCGACCGCGCTCTTTCGCGACGTGCTGTCGGTTATCATCGTCTTCGGTGCCTACAGTCTCGGCATGGCGATTCTCTACACGTACCTGCTGGCACCCGACGTGGCGATGACCGAGGCCGCGATCGGCGCCGGCGTCACGACGCTTCTCCTGTTGCTGACGATCGCACGGACGTCGCGGCCCTCGACGGACGACTTACGGGAGCGCATTCACGTTCCGGCCGTCGTCGCAGTCGGCGCGTTCGTCGTGCTGCTCGGTACCGTCGTCCTGCCGGAGATGTACGCCGTCGGACTCGTGGACACGCCCGTCTGGTCGAACCCGGACGTGACCCAACACTACATCAGGGAGACCTACGAGCAGACCGGCGTCCAGAACGCGGTGACGTCCGTCCTGGCGGCCTATCGTGGGTTCGACACCTTCGGAGAGGCGGTCGTCGTCTTCGCCGCCGGGGTCTCGACGTTGCTCGTCTTGAAACGCGAGGTGTTCGCCTAAATGCCCACTCCTTACGACGACACCTACACCGAAAGTCAGGTGATCATGACCGCGGTCAAGATTATCGCACCGTTTACGCTCACCTACGGGTTGTTTATGACGTTCCACGGGGGCGACGCCCCCGGCGGCGGCTTCCAGGGTGGAACCATCGTCGGCGTCACGATCCTCATGCTCGCGTTCGCCTTCGGGATCGAACCGACCCGACAGTGGCTCCGCAACTCCCTGCTCGTCGGCCTCGTCACCGGCGGCGTCGTCATCTTCGGCGCGATCGGCTTCGCGATGGTGGCACTCGGCGGTAACTTCCTCGAGTTCTATCAACTCAAGGAGGTCTTCCACATCAAACCGAAGTGGGGGCTCGAGGCCGTCGAAATCGCCGGTATATCGCTGATCGTCGCCGGAACCATGATCACCCTCTTCTTCGCGATGGCGTCGGGATTCGCGCCCGACCGTCCGAGCGGGACCGGGGGAACGAGCATGGCCGAGAGCACGGCCGACGAGCGCCGCGAGTCGGCCGACACGGAGGTGAGCGACGATGATTGAGATGCTCGCGAGCCGGTACACGTACGTGTTGCTGTTCGTCCTGCTCGGTATCGGGATCTACATGGTGATCGCCAGCGAGAACCTCGTGAAGAAGCTGATCGGTGTGAATCTCTTCCAGACGGCGATCTTCCTGTTTTTCATCTCGATGGCGTACATCGACGTCGAGGGTGCGTCGGCGCCGATCGTTCCGCACGAAGCGAATCCCGGCGAACTCCTCGTCGCGAGTCCGCTTCCGCAAGTCATCGTCCTGACCGCCATCGTCGTCGGCATCGCGCTGACGGCGGTCGGACTGGCGCTGATCATCCGCATCTACGCGGAGTACGGAACGCTGCGCGAGGACACGCTCAGGGAGGTGCGTGCCGATGAGTAGCGTCGATCTGATCCCGCCGCTGCTGATCGTCGTGCCGTTGCTCGCGGCGACGCTGCCGATCGCGCTCGGACTGTGGTTCGATCGGGCCGGGTGGCCCGTCGCCGCGGTGACGACGATCGGTCTGTTCGGCGCTGCGGTCGCCCTCGCGAGCGTCGTCTACGCCGACGGGCAGGTAACGCATACGCTCGGCGGCTATCCCCGAACGTACGGAATCGAACTCGTCGCCGATCAGTACTCGACGCTGATCGCACTGCTCGTCACGGGGGTCGCCGTCGGCGTCCTCGCGTACACGCGCCGCGGCGGCCCGCGCGGGAACACCTTCTACACGGCGTACCTGCTGCTGGTCGGCGGACTGCTCGGGATCACGATGACCGGCGACGTGTTCAACCTGTTCGTCTTCCTCGAGATCACCAGCATCGCGACCTACGCGCTGGTCGCGAGCGGCGACGGGCCCGAATCGGCCGTCGCCGCGCTGAAGTACTTGATTCTGGGGACCGTCGCCGCGTCGATGTACCTGATCGGGGTCGCGTTCCTGCTCATGGCCACGGGGACGCTCAACATGATCGAACTCGCGACGGCGATTCCGGCGGCGGAACGCCCGACACTGATCCGCACCGCCTTCGGGTTCATCGTCGTCGGCTTCGCGGTCAAGGTCGCCCAGTGGCCGTTACACACCTGGCAGCCGAGCGCGTACCAGCAGGCTCCCGACGGCGTGACGCCGATCATCGCCGCGTTGGTCTCGACGGCCTCCGCGTACGCGTTCGGCCGCCTGATCGTGACCGTCTTCGGCGTCGACTACCTGACCGCGATGCCCAACGCCGCGTCGATCGTCCTCGTCGTCGGCTGCGTGAGCGTCCTCGCAGGCACGGTCCTGGCCGTAATCCAGACCGAGGTCAAACGGATGCTCGCGTACTCGTCGGTCTCGCAGTTCGGGCTCGTCATCGCCGCCTACGGGGTCGTCATCGGCGGCAATTCCGGGGCGGCCGAGACGGCACTGATCGGCGCGACGGTCCATCTGGTCGGTCACGGCCTGCTGAAAGCCGGGCTCTTTCTGGCGGCCGCACTCGTCGCGACGAGTTACGGGGCCCGCACCGTCGACGAGTACGCCGGACTCGCGAAACACCGCCCGGTCGTCGCCGGCGCGATGGCCGTCCTCTTGCTCTCGCTGGTCGGCGTTCCGCCGGGCGTCGGCTTCGTCGGCAAGTGGTACATCGCACTCGGCGCCGTCCAGTCCGAGCTGTGGCCCGTTGCCGGCGTCATTTTCCTCAGTACCATGCTCACGCTCGCCTACGCCGCCCGCCTGCTCGAGAAGATGTACTTCACACCGTCGCGTGCCGTCTCGTCTCCGGCCGGGGGTCCGGTCGCGACGGACGGCGGGTCCGACGGCGACGGTCGAGACGAGACCGCGGCCGACGGCCCCGGATCCGACGACACGATCTCCGCCGCGTCGAGCGGGGGTGACCCGGCCGCGGTTTCGGTCGGCATGGTCGCCGTCGTCGTGGTCGCCGCGCTCTGTGCCGTCGCGCTCGGATTTGCGGGTGGAACGTTCGCCGACTTGCTCGAGCCGTTTCTCACGGAGGTCATTCGCTAATGGTAGCAGATATTCGACCGCTCGCCGCCGTGTTGGTATCCGCGGTCGCGATCGTCCTGATCGTCGCGTCGCATCGCCGTCCCAACCTGCGGGAAGGCTGGTCAGTGCTGGCCGCCCTCGCGAAATTTGGGATCATCGTCAGCATGCTGCCCGCGGTCATGTCCGGGACCGTCTTCCGGTGGAGTCTGGCGGAGTCGACGGGGATCGAGTTCCTTGCGGGTATCGACTTCGCGCTGCGAGCGGATCCGCTGGGGATCTTCTTCGCGCTCCTCGCGAGTTTCCTCTGGATCTTCACGTCGTTCTACGCGACGGGGTACATGCGCGGGCTCGACGAACACGCCCAGACCCGGTTCTTCGCCTCGTTCGCGGCCAGCCTCTCTTCCGCAGTCGGGATCGCCTTCGCGGCGAATCTGGTGACGATCTTCGTCTTCTACGAACTGCTATCGCTCGTGACCTATCCGCTGGTCGCCCACAACGAGGACGACGAAGCACGCATCGCCGGCCGGAAGTACCTCACGTACACGTTCTTCGGCGGCGGCGTCTTCCTGCTTGCCGGGACCGCGATGATATACTGGCTCACGAGCACGGTGACCGGGGGGCCGACGCTCGCCTTCGAGGCGGGCGGCATGGATGCCCTCGCCGCTGCCGCCCAGGCCGAGCCGATCTACGCACAGGCCGCCTTCTTCCTGCTCATCGCCGGCTTCGGCGTCAAAGCCGCGTTGATGCCGCTTCACTCCTGGCTCGCCGACGCGATGGTCGCGCCGACTCCCGTCTCCGGGCTCCTCCACGCGGTGGCGGTCGTCAAGTCCGGCGCGTTCGGCATCGCCCGCGTGATACTCGAGGTCTACGGTCCGGGCTTGATCCACGACTTGCCACTCGACGTCCCGCTCGTCGGAGACGTCGGCCTGAACATCCCCGTCGCGATCGTCGCCGCGTTCACGCTGACCGCGGCGAGCATCATCGCGATGCGCAAGGATCACCTCAAACGGCGGCTGGCGTACTCGACGACGGCACAGCTCTCCTACATCGTGCTCGGCCTCTCGATGCTCCACCCCTACGCGATCGTGGGGGCGCTGTTTCACATTCCCGCCCACGCGTTCGCGAAGCTCACCCTGTTCTTCTGTGCGGGGTCGATCCACGTGGAGACCCACACCGACTACATCAGCGAAATGGCCGGCATCGGCAAGCGAATGCCGCTGACGATGACCGCCTTCACCGTCGGTGCGGCCGGTATGGCCGGCGTCCCGCCGATCGCGGGATTCGTCAGCAAGTTCTACATGCTGATCGGCGCCGGCTACATGGGCGGCGAGTACTGGCTGTTCGCCGGCGCGTTGCTCCTCTCGGCCGTCCTCAACATCGCGTACTTCTGGCCGGTCGTCTACACCGCCTTCTTCGAGAGCGAGGACCGCCACGACGCGAAACCCCTCCTCGAGTTCCCGCGGGGCGGCCTGCGCCAATCGTACGGACCCGAGGAATCGACCGACGAGAGCGTGGCCGCCGACGGCGGCGAACCGGGCGTCGACGGCTCGGAGACGGACTACGAGTACGCCGTCGACAGATATCCGAGCGATCATTCGACCCCCGAGGCGACTGCACAAACTCACGACGAGAACGACGACCGTGACGGGACGGGCGGCCACGAGACCGACGGCGACGGCGACGACCACGACGACGGCCACCTCGGTGATTCAGTCGACGCTATCGACCACCACGGCGACCACGACGACTCCCTCACCGGCGGGCCACCGGTCGGCGGCTGGACGCGGACGTCGCCGCTGGCCGAAACCACGTGGCTCATGCTCGCCCCCATCGCCGTCATCGCCACGGGTGCGATCGTCCTCGGCGTCGTCCCCGACTACGCGGTCTTCCTCGAGCTCGCGACCGAAATCGTCGAGGGGGTCTTCGGGATGCCGTTCGAGCAACTCGGGTCCGTTCCGTTCGACCAACTCGTCTCGGAGGTGACCGCCTGATGGAAGCCGACCTGCTCGCGATGGCCTACCCGCCCTTGCTGGTCTTCGCCGCCGGACTGTTGGTACTCGTCCTGCCGAGAATCGCCGGGTTTACGATCGGGGCGCTGAGCCTCGCGGCGGTGCTTGCGATCTCGATCGTCGTCCCCGAGGGCAGCTACCTGACCGGCAGTTTCCTCGGGTTCGACGTCGTTCCGTTCTACGTCGATCCGTTCTCCCAGATGATCGGGATCGGACTCGGGTTCCTCGGGATCTGTACCGTCATCTACGCCTACTCGAGCGAGGCGAGTAAACCGATGACCGCCTTCGCCCTGGTGTACGTCTCCTCGTCGATCGGGGCGGCGTTCGCCGGCGACTGGCTGGTGCTCCTGTTCATGTGGGAGCTGATGGCCGTGACGAGCACGCTGTTGATCTGGCACTACGGGGGAGATGCGGTCCGCGCGGGCTTCCGGTACGCGCTCTTTCACGGCACCGGCGGGGTGCTCGTGATGCTCGCGGTCGCCGCCCACTACGTCGAAGTCGGGACGTTCGTCTACGGAAGCGGCGGCATCGCGGACGGACTGCCGGCGCTGCTGGCGGTGCTCGGAATGGGTGTCAACGTCGCCTTCGTGGGCTTTCACACCTGGCTGCCCGACACCTACCCGCGCCCGCACTTCGCGGCCTCGGTGTTCCTCTCCGTGTACACGACCAAGACGAGCGCGTTCGTCCTCTATCGGGCGTTCCCGGAGGGCGAGGGCACGCTCTTTCTCGCCTACATGGGCGGACTGATGGCGGTCTACGGCGCGGGGTTCGCGCTCCTCCAGCACGACATGCGGGCGCTGCTGTCCTATCACATCCAGGCCCAGCTCGGCTACATCATCGCCGGGATCGGGATGACCTCGGGGATCGCCGTCGCCGGCGCGATGGGGCACCTGTTCAACAACATCCTCTTCAAGAGCCTGCTGTTCATGGCCGTCGGCGTCGTCATCTACCGCACCGGAGAGAACGATCTCTACGAACTCGGCGGTCTCTGGCGCGAGATGCCGCTGACAGCGATCGGGTTCGCGTTCGGCGCGCTCTCGATCACCGCCATTCCGGGCTTCAACGGCTACGTCAGCAAGGGGATGGTCTTCGACGCGGCCGATCCCCACTACTACGGAGAACCGCAATACCAGGCGCTGTACTGGCTGCTCTACCTGGGCGCCATCGGCACCCTCCTGTCGTTCATCAAACTCGGCTACTACGTCTTCTTCCACGGCGAGAGCGACCGCGAGGTCGCGGACGCGAAACCCGGCCAGACCGTCGCGATGCTCGGCCTCGGCGGCGCCTGTCTCCTGTTCGGCGTCTGGTGGCAGGGGCTCGCCGACCTCGTTCCGACGATCCACCACCTCGAATTCACCTACCACGGCGGCGAGAGTACCGGTCACCTCCATCCCTACAGTCCGAGTCACCTGCAAACGGCCGGGGTACTGACCGCGATCTCCGTGATCGGGTTCGTCGTCGTCCGGAAGCCCCTCTCGAAACTCGACCTCGGCGACCCGGCGATGATCGTCTATCCCGCGACTTACTACGTCAGTCGGTGGACGATGCTCGCCGTTACCGGTGCCTACGCCGCGGTCGACGCGGCCGTCGTCGGTGCGGTCACGCGCTGTTACTGGATCGGCAACAACCCCGTTCTCGCGGCCGATGCAGCCGCACACCGGCTCCCGAACTGGATGGTCGACGTCGACGAACGCCAACCCACCGACGGCGGTCAGCCCTCGACGATCCACCTTCGGGCGGGAATCGGAACGACCGTTCTGGTGCTGACGGTCGTCCTGACCGGTATCCTGTGGCTTCTCGTGGCCTGAGCCGGCCGCTCTTTCGAGATCGTGTCGCTTTCGATCCGCGTCTGCGTCTCGCCCCGGAGCGACCTCACCGGTCCGGTCGCGTCCTCACTCCGTCTCCGCCGATTCGTCCCCCGAACCTGATTCGGCGTCGACGATCGACGGTTCGTCCGCCGGAACGACCATCGACTGCTCGAGAACGGATGCGCGAAGCGTCGGCTTCGACGCCGTCGCCTCCTGCCGGTAGTGGACGGATGCCTGGTCTCGGCGCACACCGCGGGGCGTCAGGTGGTCTCCGTCGACGTCGAGTCCGGCCGCCTCGCAGAGTCGCTTCAGGACCGATCGCGCCCCTTCCGTCGTGATCGCCGGCGGCGCGATCGAGTGCTCGCGGGCGAGTTCCATCGCCGTCGCGTCGTCGAACATCGTCTCGATCGTCTTCGCGTCGTACCCCCGTTCGCTCAGCGCCGACCGCACCGTTCCGGCGATCGACGGCGCGTGGGCCGTCGGAAACAGCGGCCAGTCGTTCGACGGCGGATCCAGAACGACCCGGTACCGACGCAACGGCGTCCGCGCTCGAGCGGGCACGGGCACGTCCTCGAGTCGCTGGGATTTCCCCAGGACGCGAATCGTCCCCGTGTAGAAATCGATGTCCTGCCAGGTCGCACCTGTCCGTCGGTCGTCGTCCGGGACGCAGAAGAGTTCCGCGCCGCGGACGCTCGAGTGGGCGAGGACGGCCACCATGGCGTACTCTCGCAGCCTGGAGCGTCGCTCGCTCGTCGAGTGGGAGGCATTTTCGAGCGCCCGTTCGCGGACGTGGCGCTCGAGTTCGCGGCGCTGGCGCGCCGTCCAGGTATCGTTCGCAGGCCGTGGATTTCCGCTCGGCAACGCCGCCTCGGCCCGGGTACTCGCGGCTGGGTTCGACTCCCGGATGCCGCCTCGCACGCACCACGAGAGAAACGCGCGGACGACCGCGTAGTAGGTGCCGGCGGTGGAGGGCGTGTACTCGCCGCGGTCAGTCCGCTCGTGGAGTTCGACCGCGTAGGCGCGCATGTGGTCGACCTCGAGGCTGGCGATCGAGCCAACGTCGTGTTCCGTCTCGAGCCACTCGGTCCAGCGTCGGAGTATCGACTCGGCGTTAGACGCGTAGGTTCCGGCCCCGGAACCGTCCGGATCTCCGACGGCTTTCCGCTGGAGATAGGCGTCGACCGCGTCCGCGATCGCGATATCGGTCACGGACGGACCACCCGTTCGGAGACGGTCCGCGCGACCGAGGCCAATCGCTGGATCGTGTGCCGAGCGCCGTCAGGCCGGCCGGGACGGCCGGAACGGATCGCGAGGGAACGGCCGCGAATCATCACTTCGGTCACTACTGGTTCGCGAACCTAAATCGGTGTTTCGGTGTTTCGGGGCCGGAAAAAACCTGGCTCGACCGAGGGGCCGCCCGGCCGTTCGAACCGTGATCGACCGTTTCCGGTCGAGAACGCAGCGGTTCGTCCAGATCCGAACGACGGCTGCGTAATCGCTGTCGTGGCTCTCACCGTCGCGTCTCGAATCCGTTCGGCCGTCACCCCCCTCTCGCGCGTGGGTGGTTCCGGATTTGGTATCGCGTTATTTGGTTCATCTTATAACCGCTCGCACGGTTCGAGCGAACTGGACGCGCGGTTCGAGCACGTTCGGCCGCTGTCGCCACGGTTCGCCGGGAATCGGAGTGCCGACGACGTGCGTGTGGACGGCGTCGCCCGTCACCGATCGAACGTCACGACGGGCGCCGATCACGGATCGGTCCGCGGTGCGAACAGCAGCCGCGACCGAACCCGGCGCTCACGACGGGTTCTGATGACGGATCTTTTCGGCCGTTATTCCCGGAACCGGCGTCCCGCAGTCCCTGCACTTCCAACTCGGCGTCGTCGTTCCCGGCTCTTTCTCCAAGTCCTGTTTGAACTCGATGTGTGCGCCACACGGACACTGATACGTCGTCCGGGTCATAGCCGAACCAACCCGATGAGAAGCGATAAACGATTCGCCGATTCCGAAACGCGCCCGTGACGGCCGGACGGATTTGCAATAACGGCCTCGTCCGTCTCGTTCCGATCGAAGCCGTGTTTCCCCCACACCGCGGTGAGTAACTGCGTTCGATCGACCGCCGTCGCACCGGTGTCCGTGGAACCCCTCGTATCGAACCCACTCCTAACCGCTCGGACCCTGGGGGTTGTCCGTTCGTGAGCCTTCTTCCGTCGCGATTCGTCGAGGTGTCGGTCTCGGTTCCCACCCGCGCCGGGATTCGAGCGCCGACGGACTTCGTCGTATCCGACCGCGCCAATCAAGACGGCGGGTCTCATCCGAGGGAGTACGAATGCCCGACCGTCACTGGATTCCCATCGAGAGCGCAGCGACGAATACCGCGCCAGCGCCGGAAGTGGCCGCGGTTTCCCACGAGGGCGAGTCCGACGACTGGCTGTTTTTCTGCCACGGGCTTCGCAGCGACAAGTCGGGGAGCTACGAACACCGATGTCGGCGTGCGGTCGAATCCGGCTACAATGCGGTCCGATTCGACAGCCGGGGCTGTGGCGAATCCGACGGCGAGTTCGTCGAATCGACGCTCGAGGCGCGACTCACAGACCTCCGTCACGTCGTCGACTACTTCGATCCTGGCTCGTACGCCCTGTTCGGTTC
The DNA here is from genome assembly GCF_024227435.1 of Natrinema caseinilyticum. Taxonomy (GTDB): domain Archaea; phylum Halobacteriota; class Halobacteria; order Halobacteriales; family Natrialbaceae; genus Natrinema; species Natrinema caseinilyticum. Next base: position 898,438 of record NZ_CP100445.1, on the reverse strand, counting down.
GAGTTTCGGCGGGGCCGTCGCCCTCCACACTGCTGTGACGGACGAGCGAGTGGAGGCTGTCGTCACACGTGCACCCGTGACGACTGTCGAAACGTTCGACGAGTATCGCGCCACCGTCGATCGGAACGGCGAGGTGACGTTCGACACCGGCGAGCGGATCGATCACCGGTTTTTCGACGATCTCGATCGGCACCCGTTTTCCGACGTCGTCGATCGGCTATCGGTCCCGACGGCAATCTTCCACGGTGGCGACGACGCGGTCGTCGATCCGGCCGATAGCTTCGACGCCGCCCGTCGACTCGAGGGGGACGTCCTCCTCGAACGCTTCGCGGGCGAAGGCCATCGGTTCTCGCGGGCGGGCGAACAGCGACTGCTCGAGCGCGTATTCGGCTGGCTCGACTGGGTGAGAAGTCGTCCCTGAGCGCGTGACCGATCCGCCCCGCTCACTCGATAAATCTTATTGCGCTATAAAAAATCGGATCGGCGTGGCGCCTCCTCGAGACCGCAATACAGGCTGCCGGGGACCAGACTGTCGAAGAACGCTCGGAGTCCGGTGCGAAGAACCGCTATCCACGTTCGTCCGGCTCTGCTACAGTAGCACCGTATCGGAACCGGATCCTCAGCAGTCAGTACCGGGTTCGAGTCCGCAGGACCGGCCAAATTCAAGGCGCCACTCACACCGTCTTGACTGTCGACCCGCACGAGAAACTGACATCCAGGCAGTGCCTGCTCGATCAACGCCGGGTCAGACAAAGCCAGCCACACGTCGTCCAGTGTCGTCTCCTCGAGTTCGAACGTTCCGCTGAATTCCATCTTGGTACCCCTGGCTCACGCCAGATTGTGATATCTCGAACGGGGATCCGATTGGTGTGGCGACTCGTGGCCCTACTCGGGAGGGGCGCCTCGTACCGGCCACATCGCCCAGACGATGAGGGCCCCGATGGTAACGATCCCGATCAGAACCGTCTCGAGCGGTGTGAGTCCGATACCGAAGAACGCGAGTACCGTTCGCCCCTCGACGAGGATCACGAGGACGAATGCACTGAGGATCAACAATTTTGCGGGAGTGGTGCGCATCAGGTGAGTAACGCTCCAACAGATTCGACTCCGTACTGGAGATACATGACGACATCGATGGCGACGGGGAACGGAGGAACGTCCTGTCCGAAGGGCCCTCCCTGAGCCACGATATTGGCCAGCGGAAGGGCGTAGGCGAGGATGACCAGAACGAAAGCGATCCCGAACCACAATCGCAGGTTGTCGAGTATCCGTGGGGAGTCTTCCGGTCCCGACAGCGCCTTCGGGATCGTCCCGTCGACGACCGGTTCGCTATCGTCGTTGAACACCGTGAGAACCATGAGCGTGAGAAAGAGAAACGCTGAGATGAACAGTAACGTGCCACCGAGGGCGATCTGAGCGTTGAGTTCGCCCATCGAACCGACGCCGACGTTGTACTCGAAGCTGTACTGCGGTTCAGCCGTTCGGCGCGGGACGCCGACGAGTCCGGATCGGTACATCGCGTTCGTCATGAACACGATACCGACGAACCAGAGGACGACCTGGAAGAGGGCGACTTGCCTGCCGACGAGTCTGTTCCCGGTCAACTGGGGAACGAGCCAGTAGGATCCGGCCATGAGAGTCAGCGCCGTTGCGGTTCCCACCTGGGTGTGGATGTGGCCGGGTATCCACAGCGTATTGTGCACGAGATAGTTGATGTTCATCCCCGCGTTGACGATGCCGGTGAACCCGCCGAACGCGAAGATCAGCCCGGCCAGCGCCATGCCAGTAAACGCGGGGTTTCGCCACGGGAGCGCCCGCAGCCAGTCGAACGTTCCAGTCCCGCCGCGCTGGCGAGCCCCGTGTTCCATACTGGCGACGACGGTAAAGGCCGTCAACAGGCTCGGTAACAGCAGAAACATCGTGTTCGACATCGCGATGAACTTGAATCCCTCCGCGATACCCGGATCCATGTACTGGTGGTGGACGCCAACCGGCGTCGAGAGGAGGACGAACAGGATGAACACGACCCTGGCGAGCGGGTCGCTAAACAACCGACCGCCCGAGAGCTTCGGCAGAACGATGTACCACAGGAGGTACGCGGGCAACAGCCAGAAATACACGACCATGTGGCCGAAGTACCAGAACAGCGTCCGGGTCAACAGCGGGTTGACACTGTCCACCCACCCGAGCGACCACGGCAGGATAAATACGACGATCGAAACCACGACGCCGATCGAACTGAGATACCACATGAGCATCGTCGTCAATACCATGAACGTTCGAAGCGGGATCCGCTCGCCCGGATTGTCCCGTTTCCACGACCGCCACGTGCGAAACCAGTCGAAGCCCGCGAGCCACACGCCGATGACGAACACGGCGAGTCCGATGTAATACAACGGGTTCGCCTGCAACGGTGCGTAGAACGTATAGAGGACGTCCGCGCTCAAACTCGAGCCGAGTACCTGCGGCGGTTCCTCGAGAAAGCCGGCGAAGATCGATATCGCGACGAGGATCGTTCCCGTGGACATCAACCCGTACCAGAACCAGCTAAACCGGATGTCGACGGGACCCCGCTCGAGACTGTCCGTCACCGCCCACTGATAGATTCCGACGAGGAAGGTGATCGTGAACGTCAGCACGAGAAAGACGCCGTGACCGGTCAGCACCGTGTAGTACTTCGGGGCCTCGAAAAATCTCAAGACGTCCGTCCGATACAACGCCTGAATGAGCCCGAAGATGGCACCGATTCCGAACGCGACGAACGAGTTCAACATTGCGGCCCGAACGAGTCGCGCTTCCGCGGGATACCTCTCGGCGAATGGGGCCGTCATCAGTCGTCACCCGTCTCTTCGTCACCCGTCTCTTCGTCACCCGTCTCGTTCGGTGCGACTGTCACCGAACCGTCTTCCTCGTAGTTGTCGACGGTGACGGACCACTCGTATTCGCCCTCTCCGAGTTCGTCGCTATCGACGCTAAACGAGACGTTCTCTGCGCTCTGCCCGTCAACGGAGATATCTCGTTGGAACGTTTGGTTTCCGATCTCGGCGTCGACGGTGGTCTCGAGTTCCTCGAATTGACCGTTCCGAACCGTCGCGTTCAGTTCGACCTCGTCGCCCGGCTGGACGGTATCCGGTGCCTCGACGGACAGTTCGGTCATATCGAACTCGTCTTCGGGGACGACGACGATCTCGCCTTCCATTTGGTGATGGAAGTCACCGCAGTATTCGGTGCAGATGAGCCCGTAATCGCCGGGTTCGTCGAATACCACGGTCAACTGTGCAACTTGCCCCGGTATGGCCATCGAATTGATGTTCGTTCCGGGCACCTCGAAGCCGTGGATGACGTCACGACTCGTCACGTGGAACGTGACCTTGCTGTTCGCGGGAATTTCGATCGGATTGGGTCGAAAGCTGAACGTCTGGGCGATGACGTACACCTCGTACTCGTCGGGGCCGACCTGTTCGACTCGCGGTTCGCCGAAGCGCTCGTCGTCGTCGATCTCGTTCGGAGCGACCGTCTCGTCTTCCTCGCCGATCATCTCGATACCGAGCCCGACCGCTCCGTACGTGATCGTCGCGATGAACCCGAGGATGAGCACCATCGACGCGGCGAGCCAGAGCTTCTCGTACGAGTGAATCCTCATACGATCATCACCGGCTGGATCAAGCCGGCGTCCCAGTACATGGATCCGGGGCCGATGACCGTGGGTCCGCTTCCGAGGAACTCGACGAAATACGTAAACAACCACATCAGCGTGAGAACGAGGAAGTAAAGCGCGACCAGCGCGAGCGTCCCCCGTGGATCGAACTCGTCGTGACCGATTTCCCGTGTCCGAGCTGAATCCATACTGAAGTAGCGAGTACGAACGTCGAAATAATCCCTGCGGAGAGTTCACATGCAAAATAGGTGCTTGTCGGCTACAGTGACGTATTACTACAGACATACCGCTCGGTGGACAGAAACCGGCGACCCGGAGACCGATTTGGCGCTCCGATCCCGGACGAGAGTTCGAGGGGGAAAGCCCGAACAGATCGTTCCGAGCGGGCCGCGAGTGTGGGTCCGTCGAGGCCCGTGGCCGCAAAGCGACCGGAGCGGACACCTCCGCGTCGTGTCGGTTGCTTCCGTCACGTGCGTTTCGGGTGGTCGATACGATCCGCTCGACGCCCACGCAGCGAGACGGATGTCTCCTCCGGTCACTGACCATCTCGACGGACTGTATCGAGACCGCCGTATTGATGGACTGCAACGATAAGATCCTGTTGTCCGTCTGTAACGAACTGGGACCGTTGCCGTAATATTTCGACCGGAGTCCCGAAACGAACGATCCGATTCAGCCTTTACCGCCCTCGTTCCACCACCTCTCCTCCCGCTGCGCTCGAGGTGAATTCGTGACTCGAGAACCGAGCGGTCGCTCTCCCGGGAGCCCGTCGACGGAGCGCACGGCGAGTCGGATCCGACCGGTTCCGTTCGACGGAACCGATCTGCTCTAGTCGTGTTTTCTCACTCAGAAAAATCGGACCGCTTTTCATAGTAATACTGGAACGAACAGCTATACCAGTGAGTGAGGATACCGACTTGTCGACACTACTCGCCGTTCTCGACGGCGACTACGCGCGAGATATCCTCACCCATACGAGCGTCGAACCCATGTCTGCCAGTACACTGAGTGAACGGTGTGACGCCTCCCTCCCCACGATCTATCGTCGCCTCGATCGCCTCGAGGAATGTAACCTCGTCACCGAAGAGACGGAACTCGCACCGGACGGGAACCACTACGGCATCTACCGTGCGAACCTCGACCGACTGGAGTTGTCTCTGGAGGACGGCTCGTTCGAACTCGAGTTGACGCACCGTGAGCAAGACGTCGCCGACAAGTTCACTCGCATGTGGGAGGGAATGCGATGAGCCGAAACGTCGTCCGAATCGACGAGGCGACGATATTCGAACTGCTGACAGTAACGAGTCTTTTCCTCGTTGCCCTCTTCGGCACGATTATCGCCTACCAGGCGTACCGGGGGTATCGTCGGAACGACGCACCGTCGATGCTCTATCTCGCCGTCGGGCTTCTCCTGTTGACGCTGTTCCCGTTCCTGCTCAACGTCACCGTCACGACGCTCGTCAGCCCGGAGCAAATCGTCATCGCACTGCTCGAGAACGTGAGCCGACTGCTCGGTCTCGTCGCGATTACGTACTCTCTGTACGGTCAGCATTGAAAATCGTCCGACGAGCGCGGTCGGGCCGAAGCGATTTCGTCAGGTTGACCATCCATTCTGGCTTGCACCGCCGTCGAGTGATGCGGGGGACCAATGCGGGAGACCTGTACGGGAGACCAATGTGGGAACCGACGGTTTAGTGCTGCGGGAGACCGGCATGACGCGTCCACGCGGAGGGGATCGCGGAGACGCGTCGCGAGATGCAGGGGTACGACCCTGAAACGATGTGGTGCAGCGTGGGGGGCCGATCACGGCACACGAGGGATGGTCTGTCTCGTCCCCCACACGTTCTTTTCGACGCGACCGTCGTAAGTACACGACCGCGTTTTCCGAGGGAGAAAACGCTGCCCGGCATATCTATTGTCGCTTCTTTCGTTCGCACAGAGGCGCCTCGATGCCGTCGTTTCCGACGGTCCAGAGGATTCTTCGACGGCACCGTCGTAGAGTCGCTATGCACTACCTCGCCGGCGCGGACTCCGTCCACACGACAGCGGCGATCTGTGACTACCTCGTCGATCGGGCGACCGCCGAGGACACCGTCACCGTGGTCGCGGTCGCAAACGAGAACGACCGGACCGCACGTAGAGATTGTCAGGAAGCGCTGAACGTGGCCTCCGTCCGTCTCGCAACCGTCGGTGACGTCGAGACCGACGTTCGATCCGGCAATCCTGCCGACGTGCTGCTAGATGCTGTACGGGACGTCGACGCCGACGAGATCGTCATCGGCGCCCACGGCGGCGATCCCGATGCGACGCGTGACCTCGGATCGACCGCTCGAGAACTTCTCGAGGAAGCGGACAGGCCGGTGGTCGTCGTCCCGACTCCCAAACCGTAGCAGGGGGACGGTGGATCGAGCAGGACCGATCGAGACGTCGATCGTCGACTCCCGTGGGAAGATCCGCCCGACGAGCGAACGCTGATGAGAGGACGAGCGAGCGCTGGTGGGAAGAATACCGTGGAAATCGGCGGTACTGACGATTCCGGCGGTTCAGGGACTCAGAACGCCCGGCACGACCAGTACGCCTGGCACGACCAGCACGATCGAACGGACGAAACCGCGACGATCGTCTCGTTTTAGAACGGGAACAGCGACTCGGCCTCGAGGTCGCGTTCGATGAGTTCGATCTCGTGACCGTCCTGGCCTTTCGTGAACGCGTACATGTCGTCGCAGCTTTCGGGGTCACGGTAGTCGGCGGCCTCGCGTTTCAGCAGTCGGTCCCAGTCGTCGTCGAGGTCGTCGATACGGACGCAGAGGTGGCCCCAGGCGTCGCCCATCTCGTAGCTTCGGCCGTCGTAGTTGTAGGTGAGTTCGACGGACATCGCCTCGGGAGGGGCGTCTCTCGGTTCGACGAAGTAGTTCGCGAAGGTGTCGGACTCCCAGCGGCCGACCTCGTCGTACTCGAACTTGCGCGTCCAGAAACCGAGCGCCTCGTCGGCGTCCTCGACGCGGATCATCGTGTGGTCGATCGACCACAGCTCGCCCTGGTCGGGATCGCGCTGGACGATCTCGATCTCGTGGCCGTCGGGGTCTTTGACGAACGCGTAGCGACCGCCACAGGATTCGGGATCGCGGTAGTCGTCGACGCCTTCGTCCAGCAACTGCTGGTAGTACTCTTCGAGTTCGCCCTCGGGAACGCGGACGGCGATGTGGCCCCAGGCGTCGCCAACGGCTGGCTCCTCGCCCTCGTTGTGTGTGATCTCGAGCATCGCCCCCTCCTCGTGCATCTCCTCCGGCCCGAGATAGACGATGGTGAAGCCGTCGCCCTCGTAGCGATCTTTCTCTTCGTACTCGAGGTGGGTCTGGTACCAGTCGAGGGATTCCTCGAGGTCGGCGACGCGGATCATCGTGTGGTCGAGCGTTCCGTTCATACGAGAACTGAGTCCTGCGCGGTCCAAAAGAGTGGCGAAGGCGGCGGTCTACTCAGAGTTGTCGGGCGAATCCGCATCGGTTCCGGCCGTCGCGTCGGCGACGGTCGTCGAGGAGGGTATCGCGGCCGACTCGAGATCCGGTCGGCTGGCGCCGACCCTCGAGCCGCCGACGACAGGGCGGCACCCGAACCGGCGGGCCGACGGTGCCGAGGCCGCTATCGCCGCAGAATCAGCTTCAACACGTCCTCGTCGGCGAGCACGTGATCCTTCCCGACCTGCTGTTCGTCGTGGGTTGCGCTGGGGCCCGTCACGCGAGCGAAGCGGAATCGCTCTTCCATCTCGCCGCCGAGTTTCTCGATCGCCTCGCCGACTGTCGTCCCCTCCTCGATCACGAGTGGCTCTTCCCAGTCGACGCCCCGACCGGGTTTGTCCATGTAGACCCGGATGAGGCCGAGGTTCTCCCAGATGCGATCTTTGAGCGCCTCGAGCCCTTTCTCCTTTGCGGCGCTGATGAAGGTCACGTCGTCGGGGTCGAGCCCGCGGTCGTGCAACTCCTCGTCCACCGTTTCCTTGTAGGATGGCTCGATCAGATCGACCTTGTTGACGCAGGTGATCGACGGGATGTACTCTCTGTTTTCCATCAATCCGTCGACCAGCCGGTCGATGCTGACGTTCTCCTGGAGGTTGAGATCCGCGTTGACGTAGCCCTGGTCGCGGAGGACGTCCTGGATCGTCTTCTCGTCTAGGTCCTGCTCGGTGCTCGAGGTAATCTTGATGCCGTCTTTGATCTTCGGCCTGACGGTAACACGCGGGGGGTCCTGGTCGACGCGAATGTTGATGTCGTACAGTTCCTTCTGGAGGCGGTCGTACTGTTCGATCTCGAACACGGAGAGGACGAAGACGATCAGGTCGGCGTTTCGGACGACTGCGAGCACTTGCTGGCCGTCTCCGCGGCCCGAAGCGGCACCTTCGATCAGGCCCGGAACGTCGAGCATCTGGATGTTCGCCCCCCGGTGTTGCAACATGCCCGGGTTGACGTCGAGCGTCGTGAACTCGTAGGACCCGGTCTCGCTCTCGGCGTTCGTCAGCGAGTTTAGCAGCGACGACTTGCCGACGCTCGGAAATCCGACCAGGGCGACGGTCGCGTCGCCGTGTTTCTCGACGGAGTAGCCGCCTCCGCCGCCCGAACCGGACTGCTGTTTCTCGAGTTTTTCCTTTTTCTCGGCAAGTTTCGACTTCAGCCGTCCGATGTGGGCTTCCGTGGACTTGTTGTAGGGCGTGTTGGCGATTTCCTCCTCGATTGCCTCGATTTCATCCTCGAGCCCCATTTGTCCCTACACAACCGGCCGGGCCGAAAAACCCTTTCGAGAACGCCGTGGTCGCTGCACCGGCTTTCGACCCCTTCGCCGGCCTCGAGAAGCGAGCGGTTCGGAGACAGAACCCAGCGAATCGGTGCGTTCGATCGCGCGTGCCTCGAGCGCCGCGGTCGGGACGGAACGGCACTCCTCCCGCGCCGGAGCGGCGTCAGGCCGCCGAGGTTCCGTCCTCGCCGTGGCCCCGCCGGACATCGTCGGCGTCGTATCCCAGGCGACCGCCGGTGAGCGCGACGATAGAAAGGACGGCGACGAGGAGCACACCGATCTGTACCGTCAGGAGCGTCGCGTAGGTCGGGCCGAAGACGAGTTCGTCCGCGAACGGGACGAGGTGAACCGTCGCGGTATTGAACCCGCCGTGGAGGAGCATCATCAGGAGGACGCTTCCGGTGTGGTTGTACTGAGCGATCAACAGGTTCGATCCGCCGAAGGCGCGGTCGATTCCCACCGCGCTGGGGAGAAACCCGAGCCAGGAGACGGCGTAGGCGAGGACGAAGAACGACGCAACCGGCCGGGCGACGACTCGATCACGAACGGCTGTGGGGGCCATAGTCGTCGTAACGCAGTCACGGACGATAGCTTCGGCGGCGTTTTCCTCGGTTTCGTACGTGTGGTGCTCCGAGCGGAGCGATCGTCCCCGAATGTTCTCGCAGGATCGATCGGGCTTTCTCAGCGGCGGTCCCCGTAATCGCCTCGCTGAACACTCGTTTCCTCGATATAATTCGTATCGCCAAGGTTCTACTAGCTATACCCTCCCGGAGTCCGTAAAATCCCGTATGCGAAGGCGAGAGTACGTTACGGCGGTGGGAACCGGCGTCGGGACCCTCGCGGCGACGGGCCTCGGAGGGGCGCAGTCGCGCTCCCTCGAGCGAGTCTGTCCGACGGGCGATACGACGGCCGTCCGGCCGGGAAGCAGGGTGGTGTTCGAAGCCGCCGCGGGGCCGGGGCTCGAGCCGACGGCCGTCGAGTGGCGAGTCGACGGCGGCAACGCGGCCGACGTCGCGCCGGCCGCACCGTTCTGGAGTTACACCCATCGGACGGGGAATCCGGCCGCCCACGGTCGTTTCGAGGATGGCGGGACCTACGAGGTCGTTGCGACCGCTGACGAGGCTTCCATCGCCTGGCGGGTCGAGGTCTCCGCGGACGCACCTTCGGCGCCGAGCGGAACCGTCACGACCGATCCCGGACCGGACGCCACGATCACCACCCGCGAGGGGGTCGAAGTCACGGCGACGGTCACCGACGAACGCGAGGCCCTCCAGCGGGTAATCTGGCAGGAAGGCGAAAACGCGACGTACGTCGACACGACCGACGTGTCGGGATCGGACGCGACGGCGACGTACGCGGTTTCGGCCGGCGATGCGATCTGGTTCATCGGGGGATACCCGATGATGGCGTGGATCGTCTGCGACGACGGTCGAGCGGCCGTGTCGCGCACCGAAGGCCCGTCGATCGAGGCGATGCGCGACGTGGCCATTACGGGCACGAACGCGCCGGTCCGGGCGGGCGAGAAACTCGTCGTCGACGCCGAGGTCGCGATCCACGGCGATTCGATGTACCACGCGTTCGTCGACGCGGAGGCAGACCTGATCGTCGGTCACGACCCGACCCACGTCGACAGCGCGTCCGTCGAGGTGTACGCCGGCCGGACGAAATCGGTCCAGCTCGCGTTCACGACGGCCACGGTTCGAAACACACAGACGTTCCCGGTCCGCGTCGAGACGCGCCACGCCGCCTCGGAGACGGACGTGACCGTCGTCGGAACGGACGACGCCGGCGATCACGGGTCCCTCGAGGTGACCGGCCTCGAGACGAACGCGCCGGTGACGGGCGGCGACCGACTCGAGGTCACCGCAACGCTTTCGAATTCGGCCGAGAACCCGGCGGACCGCGAGGTCGAACTCGTCGTGGGCGACGATCCGACGACGGTCGATACGAAACGGGTCCTCGTCGGTGCGGGCGAGACGACGACCGTCTCGCTCGGGTACGAGACCTATCCCGTCAGGAACGACGACGAGTTCCCCGTTCGCGTGGCGACGGGCGACGACACCGCCTCGCGATCGGTTCTCGTCCACGGACTCGACGACGGGGACGACGGTGGTGACGGCGGTGATGGCGGTGATGGCAGTGACGACGGCGGAACCGGGACGGCGTCGTTCGCCGTGTCGATTACGGGAACGAACGCGCCGGTAACCGGTGGGGAGCGGCTCTCGGTGAGCGCGTCACTCGAGAACGCGGGGGACGGCGCGGGCACGGAGTCGGTCGAACTCGTCGTGGGTCGGTCGCCGGAGGTCGTCGATTCCTCGAGGGTGAGCCTCGCGCCCGGTGAGACCGCGACGATCTCGCTCGGCTACGAGACGTATCCCGTCAGGAACGACGACGTGTTCCCGGTGACGGTGCGAACCTCGGGGGACAGCGACACGCGAACGGTGACCGTTTATGGAACGGGGTGAGGCCGCGGGGTATACGAACCCGGGTTGCGGTGGGCGCTGGGCCGTGACCGCGGGCGATCCGCGGCCGGCGTCGCGGACGCGGTCAGGAGGATAGGGGAGGGAGCGTCGCTTCGTCGACCCAGAACGCTTCGACCGCGCGGCCGATCTCGGCGAACTGGTCGGGATCGGACGGCTTGGTCAAGTACGCGTTCGCGCTCAGTTCGTAGCTCCGGACGATATCTTCCGACGCGTGCGAACTCGTGAGGACGAGAACCGGTAGCGGCGTCAGTTTCGGGTCCGCTTGCATCGCCTCGAGAACGTCGAACCCGTTCGTTCTCGGAAGGTTCAGATCCAGGAGCACGAGATCGACGCCGGGTCCGGACTCGACGGCGGTCTGGAGGAACTCGAGCGCGTCGTCGCCGTCGGTAACCGTATGAAACACCGTTTCGAATCCGGCCGCTTTGAACGCCTCCTGTATCAGGCGGACGTCTCCGGGGTTGTCTTCGACGAGCAGGATCTCGACTTGCTCATTGGACGATTGCGTTGACACGACGGGGCTACCTGAACGTCAATAGGCGCAGCTAGATAACACTGATCACTACAGACGTTGGGTCGCGGCGGCGGGGGCCTCCCTTACCCCATCGCTTACCGCTTATCCCATCGAGCGCCGAACGGCCGCGCCCGCGCGTTCGAGTCGCTCCCGCTCCGTCGACGTGAGCTCCCAGTCGACGATTTCGGCGACGCCGTTCGGACCGAGCAGGACGGGGACGCTCACACTGACGTCCTCGAGGCCGTATTCCCCGTCGAGCGGCGTGGACAGACAGACCGGTTCGTCGGTACCGCCGTCGACGAGTCGAGAGACGATCGCAGCGAGTCCCCGACCGGTGACCCAGCGGGAGGAATCGTCCCCGCCCCGCATACCGATGACGTCGTACGGGACGTCTCGGACGTAGTCGAGGATGGCCTCGCGCTCGGCGGGGGCGATCTGGACGGGGTCGCCGTCGACGGTCGCTCGCGAAAACAGGGGCACCATGTGTTCGCCGTGTTCGCCGAGGATCGGGCAGTAGACGTCCGCGGGAGAAACGTCGAATCGACGGGCCAGTTCGTCGGCGATGCGGGCCGATTCCGACAGCGAGTACCCGAGGAAGCACCGCCGCGGCCAGCCGCTTTCCTCCCACAGGCGATGGGTCACTCGATCTGACGGGTTGCTGACGACGACGGTCGGCGTCGGCTCCGCGTCACCGATCCAGTCGCCGACGTCGGCGGCGATCTCGAGGTTCCGCTCGAGGACCGACAGTCGGCCGCCGCGCTCGAAGCTATCCGCGGGGCGTGCGGCGCTTGCGGTGACGACGATCACGTCGGCCGCGTCGACGGGGTCCCGTCCGGGATCCGCGCTCGGATCGATCGTCGTGACGGTTCCCGGGCGCTCGTCGCCGAACGATGGCCGACCCGCAGCGTGGGCCACGTGACAGAGCGAGTGACGGAGGTCGATCGCGTGGGCGTCGGCGACGTCGGTTCGCGGGTCGGCGAGCGTAACCGTCGCCGCCGGATACTGCGCCGTGAGCGTGTACGCGACGGTGCTCCCGATCGTTCCACCGCCGCCCACGAGAAGGACGTTCATACCGGGGCCAACGTCGGCGGGACGTCTAAGGTGTTCGGGTAGGTAGTTACCGCTCCACGATCGTCCCGCCGGCGAGTCCCTCCCACTCGACGCGGTAGCCCAGTCGGGAGAGGATCGCGCTCGAGTCGGTGATGTCGTGTTCGTCGAACATCGCCTGGGCGTCCGAAAGCGCCATCCCGGATTCGACCTCGTCGGCGAGCGACTCGAGGGTGGCGGATCGAATCAACGTGCGACCGACCCGTTCGTGTTCGGGGAACGATTTGTCCGTGAGGGCGTCGGGGCTCACGCCGTGGCGAGCGGCCAGCGCGTCCACCGTGATGGCGGCCTCTCGGGGGCAAAGTTCCTCGGGGAGTCGGGCCGCGCTCTGGGCCACCAGTTGTCGCTCGTACTCCCCGAGGACGTCGGCGACGTCCTTGACCCGTACCGTCCCCGAATAGGGGATCGCCCTGTGGTCGCGGGCTGCGATCTCCTCGCCGACCCCCAGGGACTCGTCGACGGCGACCAGCATATCGACGTCCTCGAGGTCGGCGAGCTGGGCGAGTTTCTTCGCGACGTACTCGGGCGTCCAGAATCCCATAATTTCGAAATACACGCGAAACTCCCGCGCTGCTCCGTCGGACGGGGTCGAAGCGCCGCCGGTGGCCGCACCCGCTGGATCGTACTCGAAGGCGAAATCTGGTATCATCACGCGCGTGCCCGTCGCGAGCGGCTCCGGCTCCCGCACGAGGTCCCAGTCGAGGTCCAGCCCGGAAAATCGAGCGGCGAAATCGGCTTCGACGCCGCTGTCGAAGGTCACGTCAGTAACCGGCTCCGCGTCGGGAACCGCGACGGGATCCTCGTGGGACAACTCGAGCGTCCGTTCCGTGCCGCGATCGTCTATCGTCGCCTCGAGATGCCACTCGCGGGCGCCCGCGACCGTTCGCAGCAGTCGCGCGAAACGGGTGCCGTACCGCCGCGTCGCGCGGAAGAGGTGGGTCGGTCCCGTGACGACGACTTCGCGCTCCGAGCCACCCGTCCCCTCGGTTTCGGCCTGGTCCGAACGCCGGTGAATTTCGTACATCAGCCGCAGTCGCTTGATCGCCGAAATCAGCGCCTTCGGATCGCTCGAGCGCACTCGAAGTTCGGTCGCGTCGAACAGCGCCGTCTGGGCGAGCGACAGGTTGTACTGGGCGATCAGTTCGGACGGATCCCACCGCGAGTCGACCGCAGTCAACGTCTGGCGTTCCTCCAGGTCGGCGTACAGCGCGGTCTCGAGGTCGTCGGCGGACACGCCGAGCGCTTCGCTCGCGCGGATGAACGCCATCGCGCGTTCGTCTTCGCTGACGACGCCGACCGCCTCGGCAGCGTCGAACACGGCTCGGCGCGCCCGTTCGGGCTCGATTGCCGTCTCCGTCTCGAACGTCGCCTCCCGCTCGAGCAGCGCCGCCAGCCCGCGGACGAGCTTGAAATCGTCGGCCTCGCGTTCGAGGGCCGTCAGCGCCTCCTCCAGGTTCGCGCGCGCCTCACCGACGTGACCCTGGTACGTCCCGATAACGCGGGCCGCGAGCGGTCGCTTTTCGCGGCCGGCGAACTGGGGGTGGTACCCGCCGCCGGCCCGCGAGATGCGCAGCAGGTCCTTCGTCAGCATCTCCCTGAAGTCGGCGTGGGAGCGTCAAAAGTCACCCGGACGGTGACGTGCTGGGATCTCCGGCGCGTGCGCGTTCCCGAGCGGGACACTCGAGCGGCCGAGACCGGTTCGACCTAGGGGGCGGCTATCGTCACCGCGAGACGACCGATCGGCGGGCACATGCATGCTGTATCGCTTTCCCTCGGACGGGCGGACGACGAAGAAGGAATGGCGTTCACCCCACCGGTCGAATGTCCGATCTGCAGGGACGTACTGGAACTGGATCGGACGCTCGAGGACCATCTCGTCGGGAATCACTCGCACGCAGAAGTCGCACGGCACCTCGCGTGTTCCCACGAAGGGACTGGGACGAAGCCGGTTTCGAACTGAGCGACCTCAGGGCCGAGAGCCGAACGAACGCACCCGAGAGTGGCAGCGGCCGCTCTCCGGGGAGACCGGTCTCGATACCGGCGGCGACTGCTCCCTGTGAGACGGTCCTCGACATCGTCCCTGCCGAACCGGACAGCCACGTCGACGGTCAGCGACGGCCGACTGGGACACCCGGCGGTCACTCACGACGTCGATTCGCGATCCGCTCTTCACCGGTATCCGAGGAGACGATCTCGTAGAGCGTTGCACGGCCGCCGTCCGCGTTCGGGCGAAGGATCCGACCGAGGCGCTGCCTGAATTCGCGCTCGCTCCCCGTCCCCGAAAGGACGACGCCGACGCTGGCCTCCGGAACGTCGATGCCCTCGTTGAGCACGTTCGTCGTGACGAGCCTCGTGTACTCGCCGTCTCGGAAGGCGTCCAGAACGTAGTCGCGTTCCGTCCGCCCGTCCGCGACGACGGCGTCCGTCTGGTGGGTGATCGTCGGAATCAAGAACCGCTCGCTAACGTCGTACGCAAGGTCGTTGTGGGCCGTAAAGATGATGACTCGGTCGCCGCGGTGGTCGTCCAAGATCTCGGCGAGCGCCTCGAGTTTGGCCTCGCTTCCGAGCATTACTTCGCGTGCGCGCTGGCGAGCGAGCAACGCCTCGCGCGCCTCTGGATCGTTCCCCGATCGCTTGACGAGGGCCTGGTAGTCCGACCCGCTGCGCATGTCGATGTTCGACTTCGCCAGGTAGCTCGTGAACACGTCCTGTTTTCGCTCGTACTCCTCGCGCTCGGCGGGGGAGAGCGAGACCTCGAGTCGTTTGATATCGTACTCGGCCAGGTGATCGCCGGCCAACGTCTCCACGTCGACGCGGTGGACCAGCGGACCGACGATCTCCTCGACCGCGTCGTGTTCGCCGTCGGGTCGTTCGAAGGTCGCGGTCACGCCCAGGCGCGCAGGGGCGGCGAGCAGTCGTGCGATGTCGCGGTAGCCCTCGGCACCCAGATGGTGAACCTCGTCGAAGACCACGCACGCGAACCGGTCGCCGACCGAATCCGCTTTCAGATAGGCCGAATCGTACGTCGAGACGGTGATCGGCTCGAGTCGCTGTTCGCCCCCGCCGAAGCGGCCGATCGGCCGGCCGAATTCGCGTTCGAGTTCGCCTTCCCACTGCTCGAGCAGATCGATCGTTGGAACCACGACGAGCGTCGGCACGGCGAGCCGTTCGATCGCCGACAGCGCGATGACCGTCTTGCCGCTGCCAGTCGGGAGTTCGAGGACGCCGGCGGGCGCTCGGCGGACCGACCCCGGACCGGTGCAATCGAGCCAGCGATCGGTTTCGAGCCAGGCCTCGAGTGCCGTCGCCTGATAGTCGCGGAGTTCGTAGGCGGATTGCAGGTCTGGAACGGACGCGAGGTCGAGGACTCGGTCGTCGATCGCAGCGTCTAGGTCGTCGAGGGCGGCCCGCAGGTCGGCATAACACATTGCGGGGGCGCGCCAGCCGCCGGTTCGCGAATCGGCCTCGAGGTCGGGAACCGCGGTCCGAATCGCGGACGGGGAAACTGACGATTCCGCGAGGCCGTCGATCCGGATCGTCCCGTCTTGGTACCGGAGTTCGACCGCGCTCGAGCCGTCGGGTAACGCCGGTGTCACGGGTCACATTCAGTTCAGGACGTACATATACCGGTCGGATCCGGCGATCGTATTCCGGCCCTCGACGACGGTTCCACCGCCTCCGTTCGGGTTCCGTTCCGCCGAGGGTTCGATGTGTCCGTCCCGACCGATCGATCCCTCCGCGACACCCCCGGACCTCAACCCTTTTATTATCGCTGTTCGTTGACCCCCACATGAGCGAAGACGAGGGAACGAACGCGTCCGCCCAGGGTGTCCCGTCAGCGGAGGAATCCGACGACGGCGAGACGGCTGACGTACCTCCCGAGGAGTCGATGGACGAGGAATCGGAACCGACTCCGGACTCGAGCGACTCCGACTCGGAGCCCGCGGCGACGGGCGCCGACTCGAGTGCAGAACCTGCCGACGACAACAGCGGAGCCGCGCCCGAGACCGGTCCGACAGCCGACGACGACGGCGGTTCGACCGGGCAGGCACCTGAGACGAGTGACGACGTCCAGCGGGTCCTCGACCGAGTCACCGAGTACGACGACAAACTCGCACACAAGGTCAACTCGATCGTGGAGGAGGCGCGCTCGCTGAACGGCACCGTCAAACACCAGCGCGAGGAACTCGAGGATCTCGAGGAGCGCATCGAGTCCCAGGCGGAGACGATCGGCGAGTTACAGGACGAACTGGAGGAGTACGAACAGGCCTTAGCCGAGCGCGACGAGCGACTCGATGAATACGAATCGGAGGTCGAGGAGTTACAGAGCCGCCTGAAGCGCAAGCAAGCCGACTTTCAGAACTACAAGAAACGAGCGAAAAAACGCCAACAGCAGATCAAAGACCGTGCCACCGAGGACCTCGTCGGTCGGCTGATCGGCGTCCGCGACAACTTGAAACGCGCCCTCGAAGAAGAAAGCGGTGACGCGGAGAGCCTTCAGCAGGGCGTCGAGATGACGCTCCGCGAGTTCGATCGCATTCTCGAGGACGAGAACGTCTCCGAGATCGACCCCGATCCGGGGGTCGAGACCGACCCGCAGCGCCACGAAGTCATGATGCGAGTCGAGAGCGCCCTGCCGGAGGGGACCGTCGCGGACGTCTACACCCCCGGCTACGAGATGGGCGACAAGGTCATTCAGAACGCACAGGTGACCGTTTCGAACGGCGACCTCGAGGAGGACGCACAAGCCGAAGCCGCCGGCGCCGACGGAGCCGCCGAAACCGACGCGTCGGTCGAGGGTGACGATGCCGTCGACGAGTCCGAACCGACGGAACCGACGGGAGACGGCGGGAAAAAAAGGGGGTGACGAGGAGGGTCACGAAGACGACTCCGAAGCGGCCGACGGGGCGATCGAACTCGGCGGCGAAGTTGCGAGCGACGACGGGGAGGAGGCGTCCGCCGACGACGCCGACGACTGAGGGAGCGTTCGCGGGGACGTCTTCCCCGAACGGAATTCTCTGTCCTGTACTCGGTTCTCGTCGGGCGATTCTTGGACCGTCGATCCACCAACAGGTGAACCGCCGATCGGCGGATTCCTCACTCGTTTTTATCGAACGGAAAGTGCGAAATTCACGGGTTTTGGCACCTCGAGCGGCATTTAATTCGGTTCTTGATCGATCCTAGTAACCTTTAAAACAAAGTGCGCACAATACCCCTCCACGATGGCGAGCAACAAGATTCTCGGAATCGACCTCGGAACGACGAACAGTGCGTTCGCGGTGATGGAAGGCGGCGATCCGGAAATCATCGTCAACTCCGAAGGCGAACGAACGACGCCCTCGGTCGTCGCCTTTACCGACGACGACGAACGACTCGTCGGCAAACCGGCGAAGAACCAGGCGATTCAGAACCCGGAAAAGACGATTTCCTCGATCAAGCGCCACATCGGCGAGGAGGACTACACCGTCGAAATCGACGACGAGGAATACACGCCCGAACAGATCTCGGCGATGATCCTCCAGAAGATCAAACGCGACGCCGAGGATTACCTGGGTGACGAAATCGAGAAAGCCGTCATCACGGTCCCTGCGTATTTCTCCGACCGACAGCGCCAGGCGACCAAAGACGCCGGCGAGATCGCCGGCTTCGAGGTCGAACGCATCATCAACGAACCGACCGCCGCGTCGATGGCCTACGGCCTCGAGGACGACCAAGATCAGACCGTCCTCGTTTACGACCTCGGTGGTGGCACGTTCGACGTTTCCATTCTCGACCTCGGTGGCGGCGTCTACGAGGTCGTGGCGACTAACGGCGACAACGACCTCGGTGGCGACGACTGGGACGGCGCCATCATCGATTGGCTCGCGGACGGGTTCGAGGACGAACACGGAATCGATCTCCGTGAGGACCGCCAGGCCCTCCAGCGACTCAAGGACGCCGCCGAAGAGGCCAAGATCGAACTCTCTTCGCGCAAGGAAACCGAGATCAACCTTCCGTTCATCACCGCGACCGACGACGGTCCGATCCACTTAGAGGAGTCGCTCACTCGCGCGAAGTTCGAGTCGCTGACACAGGATCTGATCGACCGGACCGTCGAGCCGACCGAACAGGCGCTCGAGGACGCCGGCTACGAGAAGGACGATATCGACGAGGTGCTGCTCGTCGGCGGTTCGACGCGGATGCCCCAGGTCGCCCAGAAGGTCGAGGAACTGACCGGCAGGGAACCCCAGAAGAACGTCAACCCCGACGAGGCCGTCGCGCTGGGTGCGGCGATTCAGGGTGGCGTCCTGGGCGGGGAGGTCGACGACATCGTCCTGCTCGACGTGACGCCGCTCTCGCTCGGGATCGAGGTCAAGGGCGGTCTCTTCGAGCGACTCATCGAGAAGAACACGACGATCCCGACCGAAGAGTCGAAGATCTTCACTACCGCGGCGGACAACCAGACGACCGTTCAGGTTCGGGTCTTCCAGGGTGAACGCGAACTCGCCGCGGAGAACGAACTGCTCGGCGAGTTCCACCTGACCGGCATCCCACCGGCCCCGGCGGGAACGCCACAGATCGAGGTCACCTTCTCGATCGACGAAAACGGCATCGTGAACGTTTCCGCGGAGGACAAAGGCAGCGGGACTACCGAGGAGATCACGATCGAGGGCGGCGCGGGCCTCTCCGACGCCGAGATCGAGAAGATGCAGCGCGAGGCCGAGAAACACGCCGAGGAAGATCAGCAAAAGCGCCAGCGTATCGAGGCCAGAAACACGGCCGAGGCCACGATTCAGCGCGCCGAAACGCTGCTCGAGGAAAACGACGAGCAGGTCGACGACGACCTCCGCGCCGACATCGAGGCGGCAATCGAAGACCTGGAGGAGACGGTCGACGACGGCGATGCCGACGCCGAGGACATCGAGGCGGCGACGGAGAACCTGAGCGAGGAACTACAGGAGATCGGAAAGCAGATCTACCAGCAGCAAGCCGGCGCTGCGGGTGCGGGCGGTGCAGCAGGCGGCGCTGCGGGTGCGGGCGGTGCGGCCGGCGGCGCTGCGGGCGCGGGCCCCGACGGGATGGGCGGCGGTCCGAACCCAGGTCCCGATGCCGGTGCCGGTGCGGCCGGGGGAGAGGGCGAGGAGTTCGTCGACGCCGACTTCGAGGACGTCGACTTCGACGAGGACGAAGAAGACGAGCAGTAAGTCGACTCAATCGCCGTTTCGAGTGCGATCGGTTCGATCAGCGAACGGCCACTCGAAGCCGTCTCCGAGCGATTCACCGCAATTTTCGCGCTGTCTGTATCGCCCGAGTCACGACGTCGGATATCCGTGCGTCGCGGCGGAGGATCCCCCGGCTTCGGACGTCGATTTGGCCGACGAAGGTTCCCCGGGCCGGTCCGGCGGTCGATCGACGTGGATCGGACACAGGGCACCGCTCGTGGTCGGACGAGAAAGGAGAGGCCGACGCGTCGGGTCAGTCGAGTCGTCCGGAGTCCGTTCAGCCGAACCGAAGGACCGCTTCGGTGCCGTCTGGGCTCGTGTGAAATTCCAGGGTCGCACTCGAGCGGTCGACGATCCACGTGACCAGCCAGAGGCCGATCCCGCTGCCGTGTTCGAGTGACGTTTCACGTTCGTCTTCGAGGACGGCCAGTTCGTACTCCGGAATGCCCGGTCCGTTGTCCGCGATGGTGAGCGTGGGGTCGTCGTCCGTGAGCCGAACCGAAACGCGGGGATCGGTCGAATCGTTGTGCTCTGCGGCGTTCTCGAGGAGATTCACGATGACTATCTCGAGTCGGGTGTCGGCCTCGATCGGTCGAGACCCGGGTCCGTCGACGTCGAACGTTACCGTCGGATATCGGTTCCCGATGGTCTCGATGGCGTCGTCGACGACGTCCCGGAGATCGTACTCGGCGGGGGTTCCGTCACCGTCGACGACGTCCTCCACCAGTCGAGTCTTTCGGGTGATCGACAGCAGATCGTCGCTGGCGTCGAGGGCAGTCCGGAGCCGTTCGGCGTGTTCGTCTTCGACGTCGTCGGCGACGTGCTTCGCGTGGCCGCGGATGGCTGTCAGTTCGTTTCGGATGTTGTGCCGGAGCACCCTGGACTGAACCTGTCGGAGCAGGTCGAGTTCCTCTTCACGGCGTTTGATTCCGGTGATATCCCTGAGGACGACCACTCGGCCCCGCCGCCGCCGGGATCCGCGTTCGATGGGGGAAATCGACAGGGAGAAATACCGTTTCTCGCCGTCGAGTTGGACAGCGAGTTGGGTCTCGGCCTCGGCGGTGTTTTCGTAGCGTTCCAGCGTCGCGTTCGGCACGGAATCGAAAAACGCGGTCGCTTGTATGCCGACGTAGTCGTTGGCGGTGAACAGGTGCCTGGCGGCTACGTTCGCGTCGAGGACTCGGTTGTCGTCGTCGATCGTCACGATGGCATCGTCCACCTCGTCCCACGCGGTTCGGCGTGCGATGGGCACGAGATCGAGCATCCGATAGCGGAAGATGGCGTAGCTGAAACACAGACCGGCGATACCGATCCCGATCGGCGTGAGATCGAGGAACCTCGGAACGAACGGAATCGCGTCGAAAAGATACAACGATCCCAGAATCAGCGGTGTTGTCGAGCCGAGGACGACGGCTATCGTCTGTCGCCTGTACAGTTTGGCCGAATCGAACGAGTACTTTACGAGGAGAAAAACACTGTAGAGGACGACGGTGTTGTGGTACAACAGCGATACCAGATGCGCAGGCTCGGTGTCGGTGACGTAGACGTACAGTCCGTTCTGATGGCGGAATTCGCCGGTCCACAACAGACCGTGGAACTCGTTGGTAACGGCGAACAGGAGGCCGCCCACGATCGGCAGCAGTAGTGTCCCCACGGTACGACGTGTGAGGACGTCGGCTCGACCGGTGTAGGACAGCGCGAAAAACAGGAGGCCCATCACAGCGCCACCCCAGCCGAACCAGACGACCGTCGCGAAGACGACTTTCGACGTCTCGTCGGTGACGAGATACTGAAACGACCGCGACAGAATCCACACCGTCGCCGATAGCATCACGACCGTAAGTGACAGGACCGTCTCATCACCATCGCGTCTTTGCAGGTCCCGATACGCATATCCCGCCACCGCGGCCGTGACGAGTCCGGACCCGAAGTACGGAAGAACGAATGGCGGAAACTGGATCATTATTACAGTCGGCGATGGTGGTGTCAGCACCGGACGTACGCATAACTGAAACACATTTTGATTGTTATTACGGCCGGTGGTTTCGGGAGCCTCGGCCGTCTTCGCCCCCGCGACCGAGCTGGGCGTCGTGATCGCAGTCTACCGGCGCGGCGAACTCTCGATACCGCTCTTTAGCGATCGACCTCGAACGTTCGTTTCAAGTGTCTCAACCGACTATCGGTGAGACAACGAATGAGCGAGGACTTCTACGACGTACTCGGCGTGAACTCCGACGCGTCCACCGAGGAGATCAAGCAGGCGTATCGGAAGAAGGCCACCGAGTACCATCCGGACGTCAGCGACGATCCCGATGCCGAGGAGAAGTTCAAGAAGATCCAGAAGGCAAAGCAGGTACTGACCGACGAGGAAAAACGGCAGGCGTACGACCAGATGGGCCACGACCGCTACGAACAGGCGGAAAAGCACGGCTTCGACGCCGGCGAGGCGGGGGGAGCCGGCGGCATGGGTGGCGGCCCGTTCGGCGGTATGGGCGGCGGTGGCGGTCTCGGCGATCTCTTCGAGCAGGTTTTCGGCGGGGGCGGCGGACGCGGTCGCCGTCGGCCTCGCAAGGGTCGCGACCTGCGAACCGAACTCGAGATCGACCTCGAGGAAGCCTACGAGGGGGCTGAGAAACAGTTCACCGTCGAGCGTCCGGAAGAGTGTGACGTCTGTCACGGCGAGGGCCACCCGCCCGAGGCCGACGCCGAGACCTGTCCGGAGTGTCAGGGACGCGGGCAGGTGACGCAGGTCCAGCAAACGCCGCTGGGTCGGGTTCAGCAAACGACGACCTGCCCCCGTTGCGAAGGTGAAGGGACGCTGTACTCCGAAACCTGCGGCGAGTGCCGAGGCGAGGGGTATGTCCGTACCGAGGCGACGCTGAGCGTCGAGGTGCCGGCCGGCATTCAGGAAGGCCAGACGCTTCGCATGGAAGGAGAGGGCGCACCGAGCCCCGAGGGTGGCGCTCACGGGGATCTACTGATCGACGTTTCGGTTCGCGACCACGACGACTTCGAGCGTGAAGGTGCCGATCTGTACTATCGACTCCCGGTCTCGTTCCCGCAGGCGACGTTCGGCGACAGCGTCGAGGTCCCGACCCTGGACGGCGCCGCGGAATTCGACATCCCGGACGGAACGCAAAGCGGCGAAACGTTCCGCCTCGAGGGAAAGGGAATGCCGCGTCTCCGTGGCCGCGGATACGGCGACCTCTACGTACAGGTACAAGTCGTCACCCCCGAA
Source organism: Natrinema caseinilyticum (assembly GCF_024227435.1). Classification (GTDB taxonomy): domain Archaea; phylum Halobacteriota; class Halobacteria; order Halobacteriales; family Natrialbaceae; genus Natrinema; species Natrinema caseinilyticum. The sequence continues at coordinate 875,454 of NZ_CP100445.1, read as the reverse complement.
CGCCTCAATGAGGAGCAACGCGAGGCGCTCGAGGACTTCGCCGAAGCCGGCGGTGACGAGATAGAGATCAAGGACGGTTTCTTCGAGAAGATCAAACGCGCGTTTTGATTCGCGATTGGACTGGTGCCTTTTCGGACCCGATCACACCGTCACGAGAGTCGACACTTTCCACCCTCGGTTCGCACCATTCGAAATGGTCGGCACTAATGTGCGGCAGTTTTATTTCACGCGACCACGTAAAAATGCCATCGGATAAATTACCGGAATGTTAAATGCGCCGGTACGTATCAGGCGACCGGACGGTCCTGGTGGGGATTCTAATCAGTAGAATCGTTTCGGGACCGGTTTCGGAATGGGTAATACGGCTTACATCGTCGATAAATATACGCTACCTCTGCCACCAATTCACATGGACCTCGTCCGAGCCTGCCAAACTATCGGTCAGGTGAACAAACTACTTCAGGCGGAACGACGGAGCGGGTCGTCGTTCGACCTGTCTCTGGGGGAGCGGCAGTGGCTCTATCGACACGGATTTCTACAACAGTCCGGCGTCATATATTCACTCGAGCTGAACGATCCCAGCGAGTATCTCACTGATTACCAGCGGTTCGTCCGAACGAAGCGAATCAACGGGCGCCACTGGAACGCATTACTCGAGAACAAACTCGCGTTTCATCGTCTCATGAGCGAGTTTCCCGATCATCGGCCGGCCGTGTACGGGCTGCTCGCCGACGGCCGATTTCACGCGGTCGATCGGATCGACGATCGGCCACGAGTGACCGATGGCGGACTCGAACTGGAGCAATCGTCTGCGTCGGCGCTCTCACGACCGACCACAGAACCGATCGACTGGCTCACCGAGACGCTGTCCGACGGGGAACGAATCGTTCTGAAGCGGTTTCGAGGCGACGGCGGGGACGACGTCCACTTCGTCGCGCGGGCGGACGACGAATACGTCTTCGACGGCACGCGGATGACCGAGTTAGCCCTCGCGAAGACGCTCTCCGATTTCGAGGAGTACCTCGTCTGCGAGTACGTCGACCAGGCGGACTACGCAGCGGAACTGTTCGCCGAGACGACGAACACGATCCGAATCGTGACCATGTTCGACGACCGGGAGGGAGCGGCGTTCATCCCGATGGCGGTCCAGCGGATCGGAACGGCCGATTCGGCTCCGGTCGACAACTTTTCGAAAGGGGGGTTGAGCGCCAGAATCGATCGGACGACCGGCACTCTCAGCGAGGCCGCCACGCACACGACCGACGGGTCGCTCGACTGGCATCGAACCCATCCCGCTTCCGGCGTGCGCATCCAGGGGACGGCGGTTCCGGGTTGGGCCCGGATTCGTGACCGACTGCTCGAGATCGCGGAGACGTTCTCGCACATTCCGTACGTCGGTTGGGACCTGGTCGTCACCGCCGAGGGCGAATTCCAGATTCTCGAGGCGAACAGTCACCCGGACGTCACCGCGTTGCAAGTCCACCGACCGCTGCTGGCCGACGACCGAACGCGGCGATTCTACCGCGATCACGGCGTGATCTGAGATCGGGGGATGGGGAAGACCCGACCGGCCTGAATGGCCGGGGATGCCACGTCAATCTCGGCCCGCACCGGTCACTCGGAGCCGGCGGTCGCGACGGCGGGGCGCCAACCCCGTCGTATGGGGGGTGACGTGGGGACGCAACCGACGCGAGTCGGCGCGCTTTTTCCGCCCCGGACCCCAGGTTCGGATATGAACGCTGGGACGGTCGATGACCTGTTCGCCCGGGAGCTCCGCGAGGATCGGATCGGGCTCGTCGACGCGACGGGCCGGGAGTACGACTACCACTGGCTGTGTACGACCTCCTGGAAGGCCGGAAACTTCCTGCGCCACGCGGGTGTCCGTGAGGGCGTCACGGTCGGGATCGTCGGTGACGACCCCCTCGCCTTGCTCGCCTTTTTCGGCACGACGCTGCTCGAGGGGACGACACGCTTCGAACCGCCGACCGACCTCGCTGAAGCGGACGACTTTCGGGCCCTCGTCGCGCCGGTCGATACACTGGACGGCTACGACCTCCCTCGCGGCGCCCAACGAGTCGGCTACGGTTCGCCGCCCGACGCGCCGGACGTTCACCACTTCGACGCCGGGCTCTGGAGCGAGAACCCGTCGTTTCCCCCGCTCTCGATCGACCCCGAGACCGCCATCCTGACGGACGGAGACCGGACGCTGACACACGGGGACGTTCTGACGGCCGCGCGCGCGGTCGTCGAGGAGATCGGTCTCGAGTCGGACGAGCGCGTCGTCGTTCGCGCGCCGCTCTCCGATCCTCGGACCGTCGTGGCGGGCGTAATCGCGCCGCTGCTGGCCAGGGCCGCGATCGTGCTCTCGAGTGCCGGCGGTGAGGAGATCCCGGCCGAACGTGGGACGTACGCCGTCTCGAGCGAGTCGGTCCCCGAGCCGAACCGCATCGATCTCGACGCGGTTTCGGTCCCGTAACGAGACGCCGTTTGCGGTCCCTCAGAGTTTTCGGTACAGCAACCCCTCGAGCGCGGGTCCCGAGAGGACGTCGCCGTCGTGGCCGAATCGGGAGCCGTGACAGGGGCAGTCCCAGGTCCGTTCGGCGTCGTTCCAGCGGACGAGACAGCCCATGTGGGGACAGGTCGCCGAGACGACGTGGGTCGCGCCGCTCTCGTCGCGGTAGAGGCCCACCGGTTGACTCCCACGGCGGACGACGCGGGCCTCGCCGGGTGAGAGGTCGTCTTTGCCGCCCGACTCGAGCGTCGCGAGCAGCGACGTGATCCGATCGCCGACGAAGCTGCCGCCGACTTTCGCGTTCTCCGCGAGGAAGTTCTTCGCAGCGGCCCCGGGCGTGAGGCGCTGGGGATCGAACACGTCGGCCCAGGGGCTCGACCCCTCCGTGATAAGATCGGAGAGGATCATGCCCGCGGCAGTGCCCCCCGTCATCCCCCAGCCGCCGAACCCGGTGCCGACGTAGACGTTGTCCGCCAGCGGATCGATTCGCCCGACGAACGGCACCCGATCGACCGGCGAATAGTCCATGGTCGACCAGCGGTACTCGACCGATTCGACGGTAAAGTGCTCGCGGGCGAACGCCTCACAGCGCCGGTACCGCTCGGAGGCCGGCGGACCGTCGAGTCCCGGCTTGTGGCTCTGGCCCCCGACGAGTAGGAGTTCGTCGGTCCCAGGACCACCACCGGCGGCCGTCGTGTGAGAATACGTTCGCATCGTTGCCGGCGGTGAACCGGTGCTGTAGTACATCCCCTCCAGGGGCGTCTCCGCGACCCGGACGGCGAGCAGATACGCGCGGTGAGGGTGCATCCGCGCGAAGTAGCCGGCGCGATCCAGAACGGGGAAGTGCGTCGCGACCACGACGTCGTCGGCGATCACGTCGCCGCGATCCGTCTCGACCTGACACGGCGAACCGGGGTTGACGTCGAGCGCGCGCGTTTCCTCGAAGACGTAACTTCCGGCGTCGTGGATCTCTTCGGCGATTCGGAGGAGATACTTCCGCGGGTGAAATTCGGCCTGTTCGTCGAAGCGAACCGCCCCGTCGACGTCGAACGGCAACGGCGTGTCCTCGACGTACGAGGCGGGGAGGCCGATGCGCCGGGCGGCCGCCGCTTCGTCTCGAACTGTCGCCCTGTCGTCCGGCGAATCGGCATAGACGTACGCTTGCGTGCGACGGAAGTCACAGTCGATGGCACCGTCCACCACGCGTCGTCGAACCTCGCCGATCGCCGCCTCGTTCGCACGGGCGTACTGGCGCGCCCGCTCCTCGCCGAACCGCGAGACGAGCCCGTCGTAGAGCAACCCGTGCTGTGCGGTGAGCTTGGCCGTCGTGTGTCCGGTGGTACTCTCGACGATCCGATCGGCCTCGAGGACCGCGACGGTCCGTCCGGCCTCGGTCAGATTGATCGCCGCGGTCAGGCCAGTGATGCCGCCGCCGAGAACGGCCACGTCGACGCCCAACCCGTCCTCGAGGGGACCGTACTCGGTCGTCGGCGTCGTCGCGAGCCAGAGCGACTCTTCGCGCGGGGACTCCCGTGAGAGCTGGTCCGACATGTAGATCAGCCTATCCTGGCGACCACGTTCGAGTCAAAAGGCGCGCGGGCTGCCATTGCCTGGCCAGCGCGGGCGGAAAACGCCTCCGATGGGAATCGCGTCAGCGCGGGCGGGAACAGCCAGAATTCTTGTAAATGATATGATGAAATCGTTTATTCCGTCGGTCGTGGTCGCTTCGGACATGCCAGATGTCGCAATCGTCGGCGGCGGCCCCGCGGGATTGAGCGCGGCGCTCTTCACCGGAAAGAACGGCCTCGAGACCATCGTTTTCGACACGGACGAGACGTGGATGCACAAGGCCCACCTGTTCAACTATCCAGGTATTCGAAGTATCAGCGGCGAGGAGTTCATGAAACTCACGCGCGGGCAGGTCCGCGACCGCGGCGCGGACGTTCGAGTCGGCGAGGAAGTGACGGACATCGAGTCGGACGACGACGGGTTCCGGATCGAGACCGACGATACCGAGTACGTGGCGGACTACGTCGTCCTCGCGACCGGCGCGGATCGCTCGGTCGCCGAGGATCTCGAGGTGGAGTTCGACGACGAGGGGACCGTCGACGTCGACCTGCAGATGGAAACGAGCGTCGACGATCTGTACGCGACCGGCGCGATGGTCAGGGCCGAAGAGTGGCAGGCCGTGATCGCGGCGGGAGACGGCGCATCGGCGGCGCTCAACATACTCAGCAAAGAGAAGGGCGAACACTTCCACGACTTCGACGTCCCCGACGACGTCCCGGGCCTCGAGTCCGAGTGAGAACCGCGTCGAGGCGTCGTCTCGGTACCAATTCGACGGTCGACGATCGGCGCGACCGTCGGCTACAAGAGCGGCCGGATCAAATTGCTCCACGTGCAACTCGAGTGTCTCTTCTTCGGGCCGTTTCGAGACGACATCGGCCGGAAGACCGTCTACCACGAGACGGACGCCGAAACCGTCGGTGAACTGCTGATCGAACTCGAGACTGCGTTTCCGGAACTCGAGGGACGGCTCCTCGGCGACGACGGGAGCGGACTGGCGGGCGAGACGGTCGTGACGAAAGACAAGAAACACGTCACCCATCTCGATGGCCTCGACACGAGCATCGCGGCGGACGACGTGATTCGACTCGTGCCATCGGTGTACGGCGGGTGAGCGGGACCGACCGCGAGTGATCGTCAGTCGGCGGACGGCGCGACCCGTTCGATCGCCGTTTCGGGGACGGTTCCGTCGTCCGTCCAGCCTCGAGCCGCGTAGTACTCCGCGATCGCGTCGTCGAGATCGGGGATTTCGTACGGGAGCCCGTCTTCGTCTCGGTCGAAGCCGCGTCGATTGTTGAAGTGGCGCTCGAAGCGAACCGTTCGGGCGCCGATCTCGAGGAGGTCGTCGTGGTCGGCGTCGAACAGCGTTTCGAGACGGTCCTCGGTCAGGTAGTCGCTGCCGAACGCACAGACGATTCCGGTGTCACGGAACGCGGACGCGTTTTCCTCCCGCACGAGGGTCTCCGCTTTGCCGAGTGTGCCCTCCGGATCGAGTTGACCGCTGTACTCGAGAGAGAGCATTCCGGCGTACATGTGGTCTGCGCCCCGGTTCGCGACGGCGTAGGAGAGACCCTGGCCGTGGAGGACGCGCCCGTCGTGTGCGGCGAACTCCATTCCCTTGACGGTGTAGTTGCCGACCCCGAGGTCGTCGTGACAGCGGTCGACGCCCTCCGCGAGCGTGTCGCCGATCCCCTCGCGGTAGGCGATTTTCTCCGTCATTTCGCGTGCGAGTTCCGCGTTGCCGAACTCGTCTTCACTGGCGAGGTAGGCCGCAACGGTAACGCCGGCGGAGATCGTGTCCATCCCCAGCGTGTCACAGAGTTCGTTCGCCTGCATCACGTCGACGATGTCGCCGACGCCCTGGCTCGAGCCGAAGGCGTAGACGGTCTCGAACTCCGGCCCTTCGGTCTCGACGCCGGTTTCTTCGTCCCGCGTCGGGAGCTTGCAGGCGTACGCGCAGGCCGAACACGCACCTTTCTTGTACTTCTTCTCCTCGACGGCGCTTCCGCCGATGCCCGCCGCGTGTTCGAATTCGTACCCCTGGAAGTATCGCGTCGGCAGCGCGAAGTTTTCGTTGATGAACTCGGTGTTGCCCGTCGTTCCCTGCCGGCGCATCAGGTCGTCCGACTGTGCCGCCTCGCTGTGGACGTCCATCTCCGGCGGGTTCGGAATCTCGACCGGCGGTTCCGCGTCCCCCTCGAAGGTGACGCACTTGACGTTTTTCGACCCGAGAACGGCCCCGAGTCCGCCCCGACCGAACGCCCGCGAGTCGAACGTCATCACCGACGCGAACCGGACCCGATTCTCGCCCGCGGGCCCGATAGCGATGCAGTTGTCGGGACCGAGGTCGTGCCGGTCGGCCATATAGTCCGACGTTTCCGGGACCGTCGCCCCCTCGAGTTCCGGTACCGCCTCGAACTCGACGCCCTCGTCGGTCACGTGGACGGCGATGAGGTCGTCGCTCTCGCCGACGACCTCGAGGACGCTGATCCCTGTTCCGACGAAGTTTCGTGAGAGGTAGCCGCCGGCGTTCGTCGAAACGAGCCCGTCGGTCAACGGCGACAGCCCCGTCATGTTCATCCGGCCGGTAAACGACATGCGCGACTGTTGGAGCGGTCCGGTCGAGAGGTACGCTCGGTTTTCGGGACCGAACGGATCCGCGTCGAACGGGATCCGATCGTGGGCGAGCGCCGTCGCAGCGGCCCGCCCGCCGACGAGGGTCTCGAGCAGGTCGTCGATGTTCGTCTCGGTCGCGGTTCGCTCACCGACGTCGACGGTGAGCAGCGGTCCTTCGGCGTGGAGCATTGCTATACAGTAGCTACCGAAGGTCCTTAGCTGTAATTGCCGCCGTGATGCCCGGTCAGGCGACGTGGCGACGAGGTCACTGCGGTGGGTGAGACGTTGCGTCCGTCGATGACGGCCCGTGGACCGCTGCGACCGGAACCAGCCAACGTTATTACTCGTCGCTCGAGAATTCGTATCGATGAACTACGACGCAGTCCTGTTCGACTTCGACGGGGTCGTCGTCGAGGCCCCCTCGTCCCAGCGACTGTCCGACGCGCTCGGTCGAACGTACGAGAAACTCGAGCGATCCGGGCCGGCGCCGGAGACGATCCAGGCTTTTCTGCGCGGCGACTTCGAGTCGATCGCTCGGCGGTGTCGCAGCCTCGGTATCGAAGCGGACGTGTTCTGCGCCCGGGCCGCCCGCGAGATGGTGAGGGCCCAGCGTGACGAGGTCGAGCGCGGGTTGCGTTCGGCCTACGACGACGTCACCGCGGTCCGATCGCTCGAGGCACCGCTCGGGATCGTCAGTGACAACCACCCGACCGTGATCTCGACGCTGCTCGACCGATTCGGCCTTCGGTCGGCGTTCGAGACCGTCTACGGGTGTCCGCTGACGTCGGACGGGTTGGCTCGACGAAAACCCGATCCGACGAACATCGAAGCCGCGATGACCGCCCTCGAGGCGGACGACGCGCTCTACGTCGGCGACCGGGACGTCGACGTGCGAGCGGCCGACAACGCCGGTATCGACTCGGCACTGGTCACTCGCGACGAGGGCGACCGACCGCGGACGGACGCGAACCCGACCTATCACCTCACGTCGCTCGCTGGCCTCCCAGCGATTCTCGAGTAACCGCGAACCCGCCGCAAGCGCGCGCTGATCCGCGACGAGCGTCCGGCCGAGTACGTCCGATCGGGTCCCGACGTCCACGCGGAGTCCGCGACCGGCGGTGGCAGATTCGTGCTCGCGCTTTTTTGCCCTGCTCGCCGTACCTAGCCCATGGGATCCGACGACACCTGGATGACGCTCCGGCGGCAGTGCGAGGCTCTCGAGCCGCGTGCCGAACTGGTCACGCCGGTCTCCGATCGACCGTTCGGTATCGAACGGACCGCAGACGATCGAGTCGTCGTCCGCTTCGGTGACAGCGGCGAGCGACGGCCGCTCTGGCGCGAGCAGTTCGTCGTCTTCTTCGAGCAACTCGCCGACGGATCGGTTCCCCTCTCGACGCTGCCACCGGGCGTCGAGCCGTACGCGAGCGTCGCCACGCTCACCGGGTCCTACACGGCCGACGACGACGAGATCCGGTACGATCCCGAGGAGGCGACCGCCGGTGAGAGTCCGTTTCTCGTCCCGGCGGTCGCCGCTCGGTCGACGCCCGAGCGGGTTCACGACGACGCGTTGCTGTTCGCCCGGCAACTCGAGCGCCTCGACGCCGACGATCCCTCGGCGCTCGACACCGACAGCGCCACCGACCTCTACGTCCTCGCCTCGGACGTCCAACACGGATCGAACCGGGTTCGGCGCTCGATTCGCGACGCGCTGCTCGAGCGACTCGGGCCCGACCAACAGCTTCACGGCCGGTACGGAACCGTCAGGCGGACGACGCGCGAGCGCCGTCAGCCGAAAGACGAGGAAACGATATTCGACGTCCTCGACGAGCGCGGCATTCCCCGCGAGTGGGTCACCGGGGTCGATCGGGACAAGCTAGACGTCGTCCTCGCCGTCACCGATCTCGAGGAGTCGGAGGTGTACGACGTCGACGAGGACGTCTACGTCCAGAAGACCGCCGTCGACGAGGACGAAAAGTACTCGCGGCTCCAGGGTATCGCCGATCGGATCGACGAACTCGAGGGGGCAGAGCGCGAGGAGTTACGGGCCGAACTGGACGAAATCGAGGACCGACTCGAGGATGCGCTGTCCGCTGGATGAGCGCCCGAGGAGCCGAGGGACGGCGTTTCGAGCGCGTCCGCGACGGAAATGCGCCCGAACGCCGACCGTCCGCGATGTTCGAGTCGGTCGGTACGGTTCGTGTGGTGAAACCGCTCTCGAGACGAGAGTCGGACTCGCCGCGGACCTGCCGACGAGGTGGGTCGGATCGGCCGAAATTTGTCCGTTTCGAGGGGTGAAAACGAATTCACGGCACACTAACTATGGTATTTTATCGTTCGAAGGGAGATGATGGCTGTTGATACGATCCGACTCCGCCTCGATTCGATCATCGCTCTTTTGCTTCTGATTCTTTCGGTGCTACTCTGGTCCGTTCTTCCCCCGCTTCTGGCCCCCGTCGTTACCTTCTTTGTACTCTCCGTCCCGGTGATTACGTGGATCCTCCTCCGCCTGGATCCGCGATTATGAGTGGACCGCTCCCGGTGCGACCGAACACGTCGAGAAATCACGAACGACATTTATAATGGTAGATAATGAAGATGTGCCGCGATGCCCGATCCGACCGAGAACGACCGAACGAGAGAGCTCGGAATCGAATTCGGTTCGCTCGCGCGACAACTCGAGCAACACGAGTATCCGGCCACGTGCGAGGAACTGATCGAGGCCTACGGAACCGAAGTCCTCCGCTTCCAGAACGGCGAACAGTCCCTCGAGGAGGTCCTGAACAAGGTGCCTGCGGCGCGATTCGCGTCGGTAACGGAAGCCCGGATGGCCATCTTCAACAACGTCGCCGACGACGCCATCGGACGGAAAGGTTACAGCGACCGCACGCCACCGGCGCTCGGCGAACGGACGGAGCGATCGGAACAGTCGTTCTGATTCTCTCGCGGAGCCCTCGATCCCCAAAATCTATCGGCGAAAGAGGCCGACCGCCTCGGGGTCGGTAGAGGGAACAACGGTTTCTCCGGACGCCGGAAATCGTCGATTTTCGAGCCGCGTGATTTCGGAGTTTGAACTCGCTGATGGATTACGGAAACCGTGTCTTTGCGAATCAAGACGCGATTGTGAATTGGTACTCAGAGATGGAGTTAGCGGGCGTGTCAGTGGCTGTATACCCCTACTAATGCCGCTCACTCACACTTGGACTCAGAGCATCTGTATCAGAACCGAACGGAATACCACTCTTTGATGGCGGATGGAATACGGCGGAGGCAGTACGATACGTTACTGATGAACTCGAGGAGTTAAGCGAACAGTATCAGGTGAAACATCGTAGGATTGAGAACTTGGTTTTTAGGAATCATGCCTTAATGAGCCAAAGAACTCATTTTCATTTTTAATTCTCGAAGCTTTTTCTGACACAGAATATTCTCGATATTATTAATAACCAATCGTCATTGGCTCTGAATGTGGCAAAAGACAATCACACCTTACGTCTATCAAGACGAAACGTTATTAGATCGACTGCGGGTCTCTCCAGTCTTGGAGTTGCCTCGCTCCTTGCGACAGGAACGGGAGCAGCGGCGTCTGGTACTCGGGGGAAATTTGGGTACGGGATCGACGACGGTGGCAATCTCGCGTATTATGCCGATGATGACAACTCGATGATCACCTCAGTAGAAGCGATCAATGAGGCGAAGGATGAGGGAAAAGTCGATTTCTCCATGCAGAATGGAGCAGTCGTGACTGAGACCCAGCCTCAGCCCGATACGGACGGGATTAGTCCACTCAAATGGAGTCGTTCACCGGTTTGTGGGGGCAAAACCAAGTACGGCAAATACTACACCGCTGGCGGAATCCGTCATAAACTCTGGATAAATCACTGTGATTGTAGGGACCTCGTGGATATACTCACGACTGGTGTAGAACTCTCTGCGTTCTCAGTAGTGGTTAGCAGCCTCTACGGGAATATTCCGTTTGCAATCGCCAGTGCTGCGGCTGCGTTCCTATTCAGGACCGGGAAGGGTCTAATCAATAACAACGATGAGGGAAAAGGTATCGTTGTGGCCCTTACAACGTCCTACATCGGCAAGAACGTGAGGGGCGCTGGCCTCGAACCGCAACACTGAGACGAGCTACACCGCAAAATACTTACGACCATTCACTGTTAAAATAACCAATGGTTCCACAAAAGGGATTCCCGCAAGAACCGGAATGGTCTGTATTCATACTCGTATTTAGTATTTTCCTGATAGGTTCGTCGATTTACTTCGAAGGGATCGATGGGATTCTGAGGGTGGATAGCTTTGCGGAAACGACTATATTCGTTACGGGCATCGTCTTCGCGCTGATGGCGATCGGTTCACTCGTTTGGATTGCTTCCCGGTAGGGTTAGAGGCAGTATCTCCTATTTTAATTTTGAGATGTCGTTCTCGATATGCCTGTCATTCCAGCAAAATTTTTTGGGAACGCTCGGGACCATTCCAAAAATGAGAATAGCATGCTATACTAATTGAATTTTTAGAGTCTGACACAATCTAGGTCTCCGTTCTCGCATTAGTTTCAGCACGGTACGTGAGGAGGGGCAAACCGCGTAACGAGCGATCAGCCCGTTCAGTTCCAGATTCCGACTTTCGGCCCGACCCACGGATTCGATACCCGTTTCAGGCGGCCGGCCCGAGTTCGATACGAGAACGATGCCCGCTCGTCGAACCGGAACCCGACTCCTGATGGCGCTGGTCGGTTTGTTCCTGTTGCTGTGGTATCTGGGGCTCGCGGCCCTCAGCTACTGGGCGATCTCGATACTCCGCGATTCTGCACCCAGTCCGGCTACGACGCTGCTTTTGATCCTCACCGTCGCCATCGTCGCCGGCGTGTTGAGCTACCGGTTCGGGACAAAACAACTCCTTTCGAGGCTGGAGGCGGTCGAACTACCGCGATCCCACGCGCCGGCGTTCTACCGCCGCCTCGATCGCCTCGAGTCCCGAATGGACGTCGGTTCTCCCACGGTCCTGATCGCGCGATTGCCGACGCCCAACGCGTTCGCGCTGGGGAGCGCACGAAACGGCGTCATCGTCCTCGACCGCTCGCTCTTTCGGCTGCTGTCGCTCGACGAACTGGAGGTCCTGGTCGCCCACGAGTTCGCCCATCTCGAGAGTCACGACGCGTTCGTCCAGACGCTCGCATACAGCGTCTTTCGGACGGTCGCTGGACTCGTCTTCCTCGTGCTCGTCCCCTGGCTCGTGGCGATGGTGGGCATCGCTCGAGCGGTCGCGTGGATTCGCGGAACTCCACGGTCGTGGTCGCGAACGCTGTTCGGGCGACTGCTCGGCCTCATCGAGGGCGGAGTGGTGGTGACCCTGCTTGCGCTGACGCTCGTCGTTCGCGCACACTCGCGTCGCCGAGAGTACGCCGCCGACGATCGAGCGGTAGCAGTCACCGGGAAGCCGGTGGCGCTCGCCCGGGCTCTCAGGACGATCGAACGCGCGTCGCTGTCCGAGCACGGCTTGCTCGCGACGTTATACGTTCACTCCGAGGAGGATGCACTGGGTCGTCTTCTCGCGACGCACCCCTCGACGGACGACCGTGTCGAACGGCTGGTCTCTCGATCCGGATCCGGCGGTCGAAGGACGCGCCCGTCGTCTCGATCGGTGACGGACCGGGAGTGAAGCCACACGATCGAGCGTCCGACGGCTCGCGATCGGACGTCTATCGGTTCCTTTTGTGTCAGTTTGGGCCGAGAAACGGACGCGATACTCCGGGAGATCCGCCCGGTGCGCTCCGTCGCCGGCGGACTGCCGGACGGCCTCGTCGTGGGATACTGCCAACCCACAAACGCTTTTGGCCGCACATCCCCTACGTCGAGTCATGTACGTCCGGGACGCGAAAAACAGAGAGGAGGTCTGGTTGCTGGATCACATCGAGTCGATGGGACTCGACGAAACGGCGTTCCGCTCGCGCGACTACGTCGTCGCGGTCGACGAGGAATCGGGCGAAAAGGCCGGTTTCGGCCGCATCCGCGTCCACAAACCCGACGAGGAATCGGCCGAAGCTGTGTGCGAACTAACCAGCATCGGCGTCCTCGAGGGCTGGCACAAGCAAGGCGTTGGGGCTCACGTCGTCGAGCGTCTCGTGGAATACGCCGGTGACGAGGGCTTCGAAACCGTCTACGCCCTGACCGGGGAAGGCGCGTACCTCGCCCAGTTCGGGTTCCAGCGGATCGAGGAATCCGCCCTCCCTGGGATCTTACGGGACCGTCTCACGGCCAAACGCGACGGCTCCGACCCGGACGCGGTGCCGCTGTCCATCGACGTCACCGAGTTTCGGATGCCGAAACGGCTCCGAGACGCGTTCAAGCGAGCCCCGGAGGGACGCGAGGAAGCCGGTAGCGAGGAAGCTCCCGAGGACTTCGGGATCGATCCCGATTCAGCTACGTACAAGTACGACACGGGCAGATAGTCACCTGTTCGAGTCCGATTCGCCGGGTCGCTCGTGGAAGCCGTGACCGAACGCGACCCAGCCGATACCGGAGAGAAACAGCACGGGTGGCAGGATGGCAAACGCCCAGAGGGGATTCAGTCCCCACCCGAGCAGTATCACGAGGTTGACCAGCCCCACGACGAAAACCGGCGCGACGTAACGGGCGGCGCGACGATGGTCGACCTCGACCCCGTCGTCGGTCCCAACCGACGGCTCCGTTCCCATGCGGGACGGAACGACGACTCGAGGCAAAAGCGGTTGTGGCGATTTCCGGGACACTCATGAACGAAAACAGGTCCGATTCGATGGCGGCGAGCAGAACCGATGCTGACGAGAACGGGTCCGGTACCGATGACGAGATTCGGGTGTGGCTCGTCGAGCGAACCTACTCGGACGACGAACTCAACCTCATCATCCTCGTTTATGCAACCGAGGACGGCCGGCGATACCATCGTCGCGAGCGAGCGCTGACCAGTTTTTCCGGACCCGCTCGAGAAACCCGCGCCGGGCTTCTCGTTTCGTCTGCTGACCTCGGCACCGTCGACGATCCGGAGACCCGGGAGCGCTACGCCGAGGAAGCGTCCCGAATGGCCGAGCGACACGACCGACACGACAGTGTGTGAGCGGATCGGAACCGAGATCGGGTCGATTCCGGACGGAACCGACCTCGGCACCGAACGAGGCCGTTCGGACCGGCTCGTCGTTCGAGCGGGAACCAGCGCGCGGAGCGCCGCCGTGTTCATCAAAGTTCAAGCCCCGTCCCGTCAACGGTATCCATAATGTTCGATCCCGACGAACTCGAGGAGATTCGTGCCAGCAAGGACGAGTGGCACGAGGCGGAAGTCGAACCCGTCCTCGAGCGGTTCGGCGAGCGCAAGGAAACGTTTACGACTGATACGGGCGGTCAGGAGGTCGATCGGCTCTATACGCCTGCGGACGTGGGCGATCTCGACTACGAATCCGACCTGGGAAATCCGGGCGAGCCGCCGTACACGCGCGGGGTGTACTCCACGGGCTACCGCGGTCGATTGTGGACGATGCGCCAGTACGCGGGATTCTCGACGCCCGAGGACACCAACGAACGGTACCACTATCTGCTCGACCAGGGCCAGACCGGTCTCTCGATGGCGTTCGACCTGCCGACGCAGATGGGCTACGACTCCGATGCGGAGATGGCCGCCGGCGAAATCGGCAAGGCGGGCGTCGCGATCGACTCCCTGTCGGACATGGAGACCGTCTTCGACGGCATTCCGCTCGACGAGGTCTCGACGTCGATGACGATCAACGCGCCGGCGTCGGTGCTGCTCGCGATGTACATCGCGGTCGGTGACCAGCAAGGCGTCGACCGCGAAGAACTGCGAGGGACGATCCAGAACGACCTCCTCAAAGAGTACATCGCGCGCAACACGTACATCTACCCGCCGGAGCCGTCGATGCGGATCATCACGGATATCTTCGAGTTCTGTGCCGCCGAGACTCCGAAGTTCAACACCATCTCGATCTCGGGCTATCACATTCGCGAAGCCGGGTCGACGGCCGCCCAGGAACTCGCTTTCACGCTGGGGAACGGTATCGAGTACGTCGAGACGGCGATCGAAGCCGGACTGGACGTCGACGAGTTCGCGCCGCAGCTCTCGTTCTTCTTCAACGGCCACAACAACATCTTCGAGGAGGTCGCGAAGTTCCGCGCCGCTCGCCGGATGTGGCACGACATCATCGAGGAGCGCTTCGATCCCGACGACCCCAAATCGAAGCAGCTCAAATTCCACACCCAGACCGCCGGGTCGATGCTGACCGCCCAACAGATCGAGAACAACGTCGTCCGCGTCGCCTATCAGGCGCTCGCGGCCGTCCTCGGGGGTACCCAGAGCCTTCACACCAACGGCAAGGACGAAGCGCTGGCCCTGCCGACCGAAGAATCCGTCCGAACCGCCCTGCGAACCCAACAGATTCTCGCCCACGAATCCGGCGCGGCCGACACCATCGATCCGCTGGCGGGCAGCTACTACGTCGAATCGCTGACCGACGAGGTGGAAGCAGACGCCTACGAGATCCTAGAGGACGTCGAAGAGCGCGGCGGCATGCTCGAGGCGGTCGAGCAACAGTGGGTTCAGCGCCAGATCCAGGACACGGCCTTCGACCGCCAGAAGGAAATCGAGGAGAAAGAGCGCATCATCGTCGGCGTCAACGAGTTCGAGGTCGACGAAGAACCCGAGATGGACGTCCAGGAGATTACGGAGGACGACCAGCAGCGCCAGATCGATCGTCTCGAGAGCGTTCGCGGGGAACGCGACGACGAGGCCGTCGACGCGGCGCTCGAGGCGCTTCGCGATGCGACACAGAGCGACCAGAACCTGATGCCGTACATCATCGACGCGGTCAAGGCCTACGCGACGGTCGGCGAGATCTGTAACGTCATGCGCGACGAGTTCGGTGAGTACCAGCCCGGCAGCGCGGTCTGAACGATCGGACGGGCGATTTCGACCACGTAATCACTGGTACCTGACTCTCGGAACGGTAACTACGTTTTTCGGGCGCTTCGTCCGGGCTGTCTGTCCCGTCCTGTCGAACCGGGAATCAGGGACCGGTCGGGTTCGCGTCTCCGCGTACTGGACGACGGCGCCCGCGTTGGTACCGACGCCGGCGGCACCCACACCGCCGGCAACGCCACGGAAGACGCGTGCGGACCCTCGAGGTCGAAGGAGCGTCGTTGTCTCCGTCTCGAGACGGTTCGCGTCCGATGCGGACGTCCGATCGATCGTCGCCGGTCGGGGCGGTTTTGATTACGGCGGCTGTCGAAGACGGGCCATGGTCACGGATTCCATCGCCGGAACCGTCCACGCACACGGAGCGGTCGTGCCTGTCCTCGGGCTCGGCACGGCACGGATGACCGGCGAAGACTGTCAGCGCGCCGTCGAAACCGCACTGTCGATAGGCTATCGCCATCTCGATACCGCGCAGATGTACGACAACGAAGCGGCGGTCGGCCGTGCCATCGCCGAGAGCGACGTCGACCGCGACGACGCGTTCGTCGTGACGAAAGTCCACCCTCGCAACGCGGCCCCGGCCGCCGTCCGGGAGACGACGCAGGCGAGCCTCGAGCGACTCGAACTCGAAACGGTGGACCTCCTGTTGTTGCACGGGCCGAGCGACGAGGCGCCGCTCGAGGCGACGATCGAGGCGATGAACGACCTCCAGCACGACGGACTGGTCGACCACATCGGGATCAGCAATTTCGGCGTCGACGGACTCGAGGATGCCATGGCGTACTCGGAGACGCCGATCGTCACGAATCAGGTGAAGTACCACCCGTACCAGCAGCCACGGGACCTCTTCCGGTACTGCGTCGAGAACGAGATTCTTCTGACGGCGTACAGTCCGCTCGCGGTGGGTGGCGTCATCGGTGACGATCGGCTGGCAGCGATCGGCGACCCGTACGACAAGACGCCCGCGCAGGTGGCCCTGCGGTGGCTCGTCCAGCAACCGTTCGTGGCGGCCATTCCGAAGGCCGCGCGTCGGAGCCACATCGAGGCGAACGCGGACATTTTCGATTTCGAACTCTCGGCGGAGGAGATGCGCGCGATATTCGAACTCGACGGAGCGGTATCTGACGAGATGGCCCCGCTATGGGGACGGGACTGAGGAGCGCGTAGAGGGGCGGGAATCGAGGGGCGCGTAGAGGGGTGGGGTTCGAGGGGCGCGTAGAGAGGCGGGAATCGAGGGGCGCGTAGAGAGGGGTGATCGGGTGCCAGGGAGGAGGACGGTTGATTTGCAGTGTGTTCAGGGAGATCGCAGGGCGCAGGATTTCGCCAGCGGTGAGAACTGTGGGCCGATTCCGACGGCGTTCCGGTCTCGAGCACGACCGAATTCCGGCGAAAAATCACAACAGTAACACGGGCGCCGCGAGGAAGAGACACCGATGCACTTCGATCACGCGGGAATGGCGACGAACGATGCGGAGGAGTGTGCGGAACTGTTCGGCGACCTTTTCGGCCTCGAGGTCGCACACGAAGAGGAATTCGACGACATGTACATCGTCTTTCTCGACTGCGGGAGCGGCGGCTACTTCGAACTGCTCGAACCGCTCACCGACGACGGGACGATCGCCAGCTACGTCGAGGCGAACGGCTCGGGCATCCATCACCTGGCGCTCGCGACCGACGACATCGAGGCAGCCCTCGAGACGGCGCGCGATCACGACGTGCGGTTGATCGACGAGGAGCCGCGCCCGGGTGCGTGGGGTCACACGGTCGCTTTCCTCCATCCCGGGGACACCAGCGGGTTCCTGATGGAGCTCGTCGAGCACTGAGTTCCCGACCGAGCGGTCACTCCGACTCCGCCGACCGATATTCCGCCGACCGAACCAGTCGAGTCGAGTCGTGCGTTTCGTGGTACACGTCGACGCGGCCGGGGTAGCGCCCGTCGAGATCGATTCGAGCCCCGTAATCGACGATGCCGATGCAGGCGATACACCCGCCGCCCGACTGCTCACCGCGGTCGATGGCTACCGTGAGGGCGTCGTGACGGTCGTCGTAGGCAGTCGTGGCGAGCGACGGTTCGTAACACGGCGTCGGCGTCGTGATCCGGCCGGTTACGGTCACGGTTTCGTTCGCGAATTCGACCGTGGCACCGTCGACGTCGCCCCGGGTCGCACAGCCCCGCTCGAGGCGTTCGATCGACGTTTCTCCGATCCGCGGCTCGGGACACGCGATCGATCGCGACGTCGTCCGTGTCTGGATGCCGGTTTCACGGAGACCGACGGTCGTGCGAGACGCAGAACAATCGACGGGGTGGCGGTCGATTCCGACGGTCGCCCTCGACTCCCCACCGCTCGGAGTGGTCGCTGTGACGGTAACGGTGTATGATCCGGGTTCGACGACGAGTACGCGAAGCGTTCTCGTCGTCGGAATATCGAGGTCGCGTTCGAAGCGGACGTCGCCGCCGTCGGCGGTAATTTCGACTGAGACCGGCAACGCCGAACCGCTCTCGTTCCGGAGCGCGAGTTCGTGGGGCGGATGCGCGTCCGAAAACGCGACGTCGTCGGGGTCGCCGATCACGACCGTCCCCCTGGAATCGGATTCGAGACCGCTCGCGTCAGTCCGGTCACCCGAGTCTCCCGGGGTGGCCGAACTCGCGACCCTCGAATCGCCCGTATCGCGCGCCCCGCGGCGTTCGAACGTCGAACCTGCGCAGCCGGTTCCGACTCCACACAGTGCGCTCGCCGAAACGGCGAGTACGTCGCGCCGGTGCATACGCGGTTCGACAACGATGAGGCATATACTCCTTGGCTCGCGGCGTCACGTTCGATCACGAAAGTAGCGGGTTCGATCGCGGCAACGGCGAAGATGCGAGTTTCCGAACGAAAAGCTGCGCGGGGGGCCGTTAGCCGAAGTTCTCGATCTGAGCGTCGTCGGGGTCACCGCCGGCGTCGTCGATGGCCTCGGCGACGGCCGTGACGAAGTCGTCGAAGCCGAACGCGTAGAGCTGACCCGCCTCTCGGTGGGCCGCAACTGCGGCTGCCAGGTCCTCGTCCGCACCGTCGTCGACGAAGACGACCGTTGCGCCGGCCCGCTCGAGCGCCTCGAGACGATCGAGGTGAGCCGGATCAGCAGCCTGATAGATGACGACTGCGTCGTGTGACGCATCCTGTGCGGCTTCCGCGATCGCGACCGCCGCGCCGACGCCGGGCCCGCCTGCGACCGCGACGACGTCGCTCGTTCCGTCGTACGTGATCCGGCCGAACGGTCCTTCCACGTGGATGGTATCGCCGCCTTCGCGGTCGGCGAGCCACGGTGAGAGATCCCCGTCGGGGTCGATTCCGACCGTGAGTTCGAAGGTGTCGTCCACGGTCGGTGACGAGAGCGTGTAGTGACGAGCGACTTCCTCGTCGTCGGGCGCCGCTCGGAGTAACACGAACTGGCCCGGCAGGGCGTCGAACCCGTCGGGCGTCTCGAGTTCGATCGCGATGGTGTCGGAACCGACGTCGGTGACTGATGTGACGGTGACTGGGGTGCCCTTCATGTCGAATCCGTTTGGCGGCCGGTTGAAAAGACATTCCGTTCCGTCCACGACTGTACACGATCTGGTCTCGTCGTGAAATCGACGGGGTGGATCGACGCGTACAATCCCGACGTGCGGGTTCGAATGCAGACTCGTTTGGACGGGGATCCCTTTTTTCACCTCTGGAACCGTCAGCTCGAAATTTGTAACGATTAATTAGCACCCTCCGCTCCTGGCAAACGTATCACCCACCGTTGCGGTTGTCCGGTTGGGGTTTCAGAAGCCTTTTCATTTATGGGGGGCAAGGCTCAGGATAACATGGCTGAGGATCTCAACTGGGCGATCGGGGGCGAGGCCGGCGACGGTATCGACTCGACCGGAAAAATCTTCGCTCAGGCACTTTCCCGGGCCGGACGGCACGTGTTCACGTCGAAGGACTTCGCGTCGCGAATCCGCGGCGGCTACACTGCCTACAAGATTCGAACATCGGTCGACCAGGTGCAGAGCGTGGTCGATCGACTCGACATTCTGGTCGCACTCACCCAGCGGACGATCGACGAGAATCTCGACGAGCTTCACGACGGAAGCGCCATCATCTACGACGGCGAACGCTCGTGGGAAGCCGAAATACCGGAGGAGATGACGGCCGTCGACGTTCCGCTGAAGTCGCTGGCCGAAGACGCCGGCGGCGCGATCATGCGCAACATCGTCGCACTCGGTGCCGCGTGTGAGATTACCGGCTTCGACGTCGAATATCTCGACGAAGCGCTCGAAAAGCGCTTCGGCGGAAAGGGGTCGAAGATCGTCGAGAACAACAAGGAAGCTGCACGGCTCGGTCAGGAGTACGTTCAGGAAAACTACGACCTGGACCACCTCGGCTACGACGTCGAGACGACCGACAACGATTACGTCCTCCTCAACGGCAACGAAGCGATCGGCATGGGCGCGATCGCGGCCGGGTGCCGATTCTATGCCGGATATCCCATCACACCCGCGACGTCCATAATGGAGTATCTGACGGGGCGTATCGAAGACTACGGCGGTCACGTGGTTCAGGCCGAGGACGAGTTATCGGCGATCAACATGGCGCTGGGTGCCGCACGCTCCGGTGCCCGAGCGATGACCGCGACGTCGGGAGCCGGGATCGACCTCATGACCGAAACCTTCGGGTTGGTCGCAACCAGCGAGACGCCGCTTGTCATCACCGACGTCCAGCGTTCGGGCCCCTCGACGGGGATGCCGACGAAGCAGGAACAGGGTGACCTCAACATGGCGCTGTACGGCGGCCACGGCGAAGTGCCGCGGTTCGTCGTCGCCCCCACGTCGATCACCGAGTGTTTCTGGAAGACCATCGAAGCGTTCAACTACGCCGAGAAGTACCAGACACCGGTCTTTCTGGTTTCCGACCTGGCGATGTCGGTCACCGAACAGACGTTCCCACCGGAGGCGTTCGACATGGACGACGTCGAGATCGACCGCGGCAAACTCGTCGGCGAGGACGACGTCGACGAGTGGCTCGACGAACAAGGTCGATTCCGCGCACACGCCGTCACCGACGACGGGATCAGCCCGCGAGCGATCCCCGGCACGACCGACGGCGCGCACATGTCGACCGGCCTCGAGCACGACGAACTCGGGCGCCGAACCGAAGAAGAAGACGAGCGCGTCCAGCAGGTCGACAAGCGCAACCGGAAAGTCGAAACGGCCCGGAACGAAGAGGACTGGGAGTACCGCGAGTTCGGCGATCCGGACGCCGACAACCTCGTGATCTCCTGGGGGTCGAACGAAGGGGCGCTCGTCGAAGCGCTCGAGTACCTCGAGGACGACGGCATCGACGTGCGCGTCATCTCGGTTCCGTACCTCTTCCCGCGGCCGGACTTGAGCGAGGAAATCGACGCCGCGGACGAGACGATCGTCGTCGAGTGTAACGCGAACGGACAGTTCGCCGACGTGATCGAACACGACGTACTTACCCGCGTGAAACGCATCAACAAGTATACCGGCGTTCGCTTCAAAGCGGACGAACTCGCGGACGCGATTACCAGTAAACTCTCCGAGGAGGTGCCAGCATAATGAGCTCCGACGTACGCTTTACCGACTTCAAATCCGACAAGCAGCCGACGTGGTGTCCCGGATGCGGCGACTTCGGGACGATGAACGGCATGATGAAAGCACTCGCGAACACCGGCAACGACCCGGACAATACGTTCGTCGTGGCCGGAATCGGCTGTTCCGGCAAGATCGGGACCTACATGCACAGCTACGCCCTCCACGGGGTCCACGGCCGTGCGCTCCCGGTCGGGACCGGCGTCAAGATGGCCCGTCCCGACCTCGAGGTGATGGTCGCTGGCGGCGACGGTGACGGCTACTCGATCGGTGCCGGTCACTTCGTCCACGCGGTGCGCCGTAACGTCGACATGTCCTACGTGGTCATGGACAACCGAATCTACGGCCTGACGAAGGGGCAGGCCTCGCCGACCTCGCGGTCGGACTTCGAAACGTCGACGACGCCAGAAGGACCGAAGCAACCGCCGGTCAATCCGCTCGCGCTCGCACTGGCTTCGGGTGCGTCGTTCATCGCCCAGTCGTTCGCATCGGACGCGTTGCGTCACGAAGAGATCGTCCAGGAAGCGATCGAACACGACGGGTTCGGCTTCGTCAACGTCTTCAGTCCCTGCGTCACGTTCAACGACGTCGACACCTACGACTACTTCCGCGACAGTCTCGTCGACCTCCAGGAAGAAGACCACGATCCGAACGATTACGAAGCCGCGAAGAAGGTCATCCTCGACAGCGAGAAGGAATATCAGGGCGTCATGTATCAGGACGAAAACTCGGTGCCGTATCACGAACAACACGGCGTCACCGAGGACATGTCCGACATTCCGGACGGTGCCCCCGACGGTGCGATGGACCTCGTCCGCGAATTCTACTAGTTCTCCCGTTCGGTCGGCCGGTTATTTCGTTTCGTCGCGGTGCGGTATCGAGGCGAGACTGCGACGGTGTGTCGGTTCGGGCCCGTAACGGCTCGGAGCGGTTCGAAAAACGGCGGTTCGGAAAATGGCGGTTCGAAAAACGGGAGTCGCGCTCAACCGGAGACCGGATGCTCGGCCGATTCCACCAGTACCTCCACGTTAGCCGACTCTTCGGTGAGCATCTTCGGGAGGAGGCCGAGGAGCACGAGCATGTCCCCCTCGTGACTGAAGGTCGTTACGTTGATCTCGATTTCGATCGTCTCTCCTTCGAGTTCGGATTCCCCGATGAAGGTATCGACCGTGCGAGCGTCGCCGAGAACCTCGAGTTCGAACGACTCCTCGTGTGTGACGTTCCTGATCGCTCCCTGGTCGGTCTGGACCTGGTCCATGAACCGCTCGAGTAATTCCTTGTTCGACATCTCGTCGAGGGGGTTGAGGGAGCGGCCGGCGACTTCCATTCCGGGAATCGAGACGGCAGCGAAGGCGGCCCCCTCGCGTTCTTGGCCCATGTACTCGACGCTCTTCGTGTAGACTGAGCGCCAGAACGACGCTTCGAAATCCCGTTCGACACCGGCGACCCCACCCGATCGCTCGATGACGTCCTCTGTGACGGATTGCTCCGCGTATCCGGTTTCCGTAATCGCCTGGTCGGTCGGTGCGACGCGGTCCGAGTGAAACTTCAGCGACTCGTTGCCGAGAACGAACCCGAGACACCCCGCCGTCAGGGTTATCGTTCCGGCCGCTCCCCCCGCGAGCAGCGATCGACGAGACAGAGTCATAGTGGTGAGGTTCGTTACGACCCACATATTCGTTGTGGCCGATTTTCCTCCGCAGTCAAGACCGTCCGTTCCTCGTGACGATTCGCCGGCTGACCCAGCGGCGAACACATCAAGAGTTATCGGGGTCGGCACCAGCGGTATAGCCATGACTGGGTTTGCAGATCGAGTCGAAGACGTGTCGATCAGCGGCATTCGAAAGGTCTTCGAAGCCGCGGGCGAAGACGCGATCAATCTCGGGCTCGGACAGCCCGATTTCCCGACGCCGGACCACGCGCGCCGCGGCGCCATCGAGGCGATCGAATCCGGGATGGCCGACGCCTACACGTCGAACAAGGGCACGCTCCAGTTGCGCGAGGCGATCGCCGAGAAGTACGACCGGGATTACGGCTACGATCTCGACCCGGCGGACATCATCGCGACGTCGGGCGGAAGCGGGGCCTTGCACCTCGCGCTCGAGGCCCACGTCAATCCGGGAGCGGAAGTGATCGTTCCGGATCCGGGCTTCGTCTCGTACGATGCGCTGACTCGCATCGCCGACGGTACGCCAAGGCCGGTCCCGCTTCGCGAGGACCTGACGCTCGACCCGGCAACGGTCGAGGAGGCGATCACGGACGATACGGCGGCGTTCGTCGTCAACAGTCCGGCGAACCCGACGGGGGCCGTCCAGAGCGAGAGCGATATGCGCGAGTTCGCCCGCATCGCCGACGAACACGACGTCCTCTGTCTCTCCGACGAGGTCTACGAGCACATCCTCTTCGAGGGCGAACACCACTCGCCGTTCGACTTCGCCGAGACGGACAACGTGGTCGTTATCAGCGCCTGTTCGAAGACCTACTCGATGACCGGCTGGCGCATCGGCTGGGTCGTCGCCTCCAACCGCCGAATCGAGCGCATGCTCCGCGTCCAGCAGTACGGTCAGGCCTGTGCTTCCGCGCCCGCCCAGTACGCCGCCGAAGCCGCGCTGACGGGGCCACAGGAGACGGTGCAGGAGATGGTCGACACGTTCGAACGACGCAGGGATCTCGTCCTCGACGGCCTCACGGATGCCGGTCTCGAGGTGCCGACCCCGGAAGGGGCCTTCTACGCGATGCCGAAAGTGCCCGACGGGTGGTGTGACGAGGTGCTCGACCGGGGCGTAATCGTCGTCCCGGGCGACGCGTTCGGCGCGAACGGCGAGGGGTACGCGCGACTCTCGTATGCGACCGGAACGGAGGAGTTGAAACAGGCTCTCGAGATCATCGACGAGGCGACGCGGGCGGTTCGGTAACGCTCGTCCATCGGTTTCCGGCCGGGGCCCGATTTTCCCTCGCGGGCGGAAAACACGGCGAACGGATGGACCGGAACGGTGTGGTCCCAATCGCTAAGTCCACGGTCGTTGAAGCCAGTATATGGTTACACTGGGTACGATATTTGAGTTACTCGAGGACAAACGACGACGGTACCTGTTGTACCACCTCTACGAGCAGGAGGGGCCGGTCGGTGTCGACGAACTCGTCGAGAAGATCGAAGAGTGGGAGGACGACCCGGGACGGGTCGGTCCGGACGACCGGTTCGAGAGAATCGCGGTCGATTTGAAACACACCCACCTTCCGAAGTCAGCCGACGTCGAATTCGTCCAGTACAATCCCGACGAGGGGGTCGTACAAATCCAGGGGACACCTCCAAAATTCGACATACTCGTGACGATCGCGCGATTGATCGAGGAGCCGGACGAGTGACATCGAAACCGGTGTCCGTATCGTATCGTTTTCGACGTGCGCTACTCAGTGGATTCGAGTAACTACCACCCGGATAACACCCGAAATATTCGTTCGACACTCTTCCTATCGTTCGATTCTCGTCGATCTACCGACGGTCCTTCCCCTGGCTGGGGGCGAACTCCTCGACGACCGTCTCGCAAAAGGCGTCGCGAACGTCGGGATTTCGGCTCGTTACCAGACCGACGTCCGTGGCTCCGGCATCGTCGGCCGCGTCTCTCGGCCCGGCGAATTCGATTTCCTCGGTACCGTCCGGCGCGAGAAAGATGCCGACGGTCGTCTCCTCGAGTGGCGGGGTTTCGAGTTCGCTCACGATATCGGACAGGGCCGGCGTGCGGAGAACGATGCTCCGTGCCCGTGCGACGGCGGTCGAGACCGATGCGAACGGCGCGGCGGTTCGAGGCGACCCGGTATCTGCTGCGATGGGCTACACTCTTTTGCCGTCCGGTCGCGTGGTTACTATCGTCATGCGAGCCCTGCGCCTTCACGAACACGGTGATGCGGACGTGCTCCAGGTCGACGAAATCGACCGGCCGGAACCCGGCGAGACCGAACTGCTAGTCGAAATCGCCGCTGCGGGCGTCAATCCAGTGGACACCTATTTTCGGGACGGGTCGTACACGCCGGTCGACGTTCCGTTTTCGCCCGGGGTCGACTTCGCGGGCGTCGTCAGCGAGACCGGCGCGGCCGTCGAGGCGTTCGACGAGGGTGACCGTGTGTTCGGCACCGGGATCGGCAACGGAAGCTTCCAGGGCTCCGCTGCAGAGTACGCGACGGTCCCGACCGATCGCGTGGTCCACCTTCCCGACGGCGTCGACGTGACCGAGGCGGGCGCCGCAGGCGTCGCCGCCGTCACGGCCTGGCGCGCGCTCATCGACCACGCCGAACTCCGACCGGCCGAATACTGCCTGATCCACGGCGGCTCCGGCGGCGTCGGCCACGCGGCCGTCCAGATCGCGGCCGCCGTCAGCGCACGGGTGATCACCACCGCAGCCGATGCGTACCACGACGCCCTGGAAACCTACGGGACCGAAACGGTGCTCGACTATAGCCGCGACGATCTGGGAGACGCCGTTCTCGAGGCATCCGACGGCGGCGTCGACGTCGTGCTGGATCACCGACTCGACGAGTACCTGCAGTTCGATGCGGAGGTCGCCGCGGCGAACGCCCGCGTCGTCGGCATCGGCGAGAACGAACCCGACCCCGGCTTTACGAACGACGGCCCGGCCCGGTCGAAAGACGTCTCCTACCAGTTTATGAGCATGTTCAACACGCCGGATCTTCGCGTTCCGCTGCGCGGAGTCGCACACCTGATGCAAACCGAGGCCCTCTCGATCGCTATCGACCGGGCGTACGACCTCGAGGAGGCCGCCGACGCGCACCGTGCCGTCACGACGGATAGTTTCTTCGGGAAAGTGGTTCTCGAACCGTAGCGTTCGGTTGCTCGGCGTTCGCGGCGACGGAACGTGCTGCCGGTGACCTAGCCGCGCTGTGGCGACCGGGAAACGGCCTCGTATCGAGAGAGGAGCGTCCGGCCGCGATCGGTCATCGCAACCGTCTTCGTCGCGGCGTCGTATTCGACCGCGTCTGCTGAGGCCAGTTTCGGCACGTGAGTGTGGTGTAACGAAATCTGGATGGCGCGGCGATTTCGCGCGGAAACCGCCCCGTGGTCCGAAATCACGTTCGGTTCGGCGGGTATCTCCTCCGCGGCGATCTCCGCGGCTAACTCCTGGATGGTGGCCGAACCACCGGTCGAATCGAGAGACAGTAAGACCGCACGTCGTCGTCGATTTGCGAGGAGATCCACCGCCGAATCGGTGTCGTCGTGGCGCGTGTCACCGAGTGCGGTGAGGCTGCCTGGCGAACGGACGAGTGGAATCATGTCCCCGTTAGGGCCCGACCAGTATTTAACGGAACTGTGAGTCCGATCGGAACACTCGCTCTCGGTGTCGTATTGCGACGGCGTACCCGGTGCGGTCACGTCGGCCCGGGCGATTCCGATACCGTGACGGACCGAGCGCGGCCGTTAGACGAGGTCGGCGACCGCTTCCATCGTCGTTCGCTTGTCGTCTTCGGACATGCCGTTGACGAAGCCGACTCGAACGGCATCGACGCCGTCGATCTCGCCGTAAGACGTGAGCCACTCGCGGACCTCGTCCGGGGTACCTGCGGGAGCGAGGTCGTCGAGAACCTCGTCGGGCAACGCCGCGGCCATCGCGTCCGTGTCGCGGTCATCCCAGGCCGCACGGATGTCTTCGACGACGTCCTCGTGTCCCTGTTTCGCGACCGAATTCCCGTAGTAGGGGCCGTAGGCACCCAGCATGAACGCGATCGTGCTACGGGCCTTCCGGCGCGCTTCTTCGCGGTCTTCGCCCGCGATTACCCGGACGATCGGGGCCACGCGGAGGTCCGAGAGATCCTTGTCGGCGAGGTTTGCGCCGCGTTCGAGGTCCTCGAGTCGGTCCCTGAGGCCGTCGGCGGTGAACATCTGTGGTGTCCAGCCGTCGCCGAAGCGACCGGCCATCTCGGTGGCTTTCGGACCGAGCGTGCCGACGTCGATCGGCGGCGGGTTCTCGGTCGGTCCCCGTTCGTAGCCGAGGCCCGGAATCTCGAAGATATCGCCTTCGTAGGCAGGGTTCCCTTCCTCGTAGACTGCGCGCATGATCTCGATCACCTCTCGAGTCCGGCGCAGCGGACGGTCGAAATCCATCCCGTGCCACCGTTCCGTAATCGCCGGCGAACTCGGTCCGATTCCGAAGCGGTACCGGCCGTCAGCGGTGTCCTGTAACGTGAGCGCGGTCTGAGCGAGCATCGCCGGCGTTCGACCGTACGGCGAGACGACGTCGGTCGAGATGCCGAGTTCGTCGGTGCGGTCAGCGGCCAGCGTCAGCGGCGGAACGATGTTCCACCCGGTCGTTTCGCCGACCGTAATCCGGTCGAAGCCCAGTTCTTCCGCCTGAACGGCGCGGTCACCGACTTCCTGTGGGCGATCGTAGTCACCGAGACGAATCAGCAAGTCCAGTTCGGCGTTCACAGTTCATCCCTCCGCACAGGCACACGAGTTGGGTATCGCGGTTGCATCACCATGCACCGGGGTACGCAATCACATAAAACGGAACGATTCTCGTCCATCTCGACTCCTCGACAAGGTCCCGAATTTCGGTTCCCCGGAGGGTCACGAATCGCGGTTCACGCGGGTCTCGCGCATCCCGATTCACCACGCGGTCGCGGGACGACCGCGAGTCTCGTGGCGGTATCGCGTCGCCGCGTACGACCGACCGGTGGCGCTCTCGCGCGTTGAACCGGTGGGAAACGTTGATACGGGTCGTGCCCAACGTGGCCGTATGACATACGACTGTGGGTTCCTCGAGGAACTCTCACTTTCGGACGACCAGTACTCGTTCGCTCGCGAGCGGCGGGAATCGCACGCGACCGACTTCGGGACGGAACGGAACGACGGCGGTGGAAATCTTCCGGACGCCGTCGTCTGGCCGGAACGGACCGACGACGTGTCGGCCGTGCTCGCCGCTGCGACCGACCGCGGCGTCCCCGTGACGCCGTACGCCGCTGGAACCGGACTCGAGGGGAACGCCGTTCCGGCCCACGGCGGGATCAGCCTCGATTTGACGCGAATGGACGGCGTCGTCGACTACCGACCCGACGACTTTCAGATCGACGTCGGCCCGGGAATCATCGGCACGGCCGTCGACGAGTACGTCGCCGGCGACGGGTTGTTCTTTCCACCGCTTCCGTCGTCGGGCGACATTTCGACGATCGGAGGCATGATCGCGACGGATGCGAGCGGCATGAAGACCGTCCGCTACGGCGAGATCGCGGACTGGGTCCTCGGCCTCGAGGCCGTTCTGGCCGACGGAACCGTCATCGAGACCGGTTCGCGGGCGATCAAGACCTCGAGCGGGTACAACCTGACTGATCTCGTCGTCGGCAGCGAGGGGACCCTCGCGGTCGTTACCGAGGCGACGCTCTCGCTCGCGGGTCGGCCCGAGCAGATTCGCGGGGGGCGGGCGATCTTCGAGACGCTCGACGACGCCGCAGCGGCCGTCTTCGATACGATCAGGACCGAGGTCGACGTCGCCCGAATCGAACTCGTCGACGGCCTGAGCGCGACCATGGCGAACGACTACCTCGGCAGCGACCTCCCCGACGCGCCGATGGTCTTTCTCGAGTTCCACGCCAACCACGGTATCGAGGCGGAGATCGAACTCTGTCGGACGATCTTCGACGATCACGACGTCGCCCGCTTCGAGATGGCCGACGACGACGCGGAGATGGAAGACCTCTGGCGGGCCCGACGAGAACTGGCATACGCCGTCTCGAACTACGACCCGGACCTCGAGTCCCTCCACCCCGGGGACGTGACGGTGCCGATAAGTGCCTATCCCGACCTCGTCCACGAGATCAAACGGCTGGCCGACGAGGCCGACCTGCTCGTTCCCTGTTTCGGCCACGCCGGTGACGGCAATCTCCACTACGGCGTTCTCGTAGATCCAGACGACGCCGAGCAACGCGAGCGCGGTGAGCGCCTCTATCGGGCCGTCGTCGAACTGGCGCTCGAGCGTGGCGGGACCGCGACCGGCGAACACGGTATCGGCCAGGGGAAACGGGCGTCCCTCGAGCCGGAACACGGTGCTGGGGCGGTCGAGACGATGCGGACGATCAAGCGAGCGCTCGATCCGACCGATACGCTCAATCCGGGCAAGATGTTCCCGGAGACGGCCGACGGAGAACGCGTTCGGGAGCCGGACTGCTGACCTCGGCCGCCGTGTGGCGTCTCCGTTTCGCTGTATCCGTCCCTCCGATTTCTATCGGCTCGGCGGACAGTATCCCGACGGTCGATCGGCCGGTGTTCCGACGACTGGTCGGCCGGTGTTCTGAGGGCCAGTCGGCCGGTATACCGACGGCCGGTCGGCCGGCGTTCTGACGGACGGTCGGCCTGTATTCTACCGGATGGAGGACGGGGAACGACTCGGTAGTTCGCCGTCTGCGGGGTGGCGAATTCGATGTTCGACTTCGCCAGGTCGTTCGACTGGGATCGTCTCCCGACTGGCAGCAAGATTTATATCAATTTCGACGAATGACGGGTCGTAATGCATCGGCGGGAGCTTCTCACGTGGTCGTGTGCCGCCGCGTCCACCGTCGCCGTTTCCGGCGTCGGCTCGGCCGAGTCCCGGTCCGGTGATCTCACGATCGAAGTCGTCCGCCACGGCTCGGTCCGGCCGTCCGATCAGGCGCTTCACGTCGTCCTCGAGGGCGTCGAGTTGTTCGCCGAGACGTGGACGGATGCGACGCCGGGGTCGGCGACCGTCTGAACGGTCACGGAGACGGTCGCCGACTTCGAAATTTCTTCCTCGTACGGTGCGACGCTCGATGCGGTCGAAGACGACGACGGCCTTCGGCCCGGTCGAACGCCCGAAACGGTGACGCTCTTCGTTATCCGGGACGGGACGGCGACGGCGGGTGCAATGCGTGCGTACGCGGGTAACGACGGCCGTGCGTTCGCTAAACCGGGTGCTTACGGATACGTCAACACCGAACTCGTGGGGCTGTTCGGCTGGCCCGTGGGGATGCCACAGGGGCTCGTCCGAAACTTCGCAGCCCACGAGTGCGGCCACGCGGTGCTCGGGTGGGCCGATTTCCCGTACTATCCGGCCGACGCGACCGAGCGCGACCCGTCCCCGGGACTGCGCGCCCACAGCTGTGGCGCACAGGACCACCCGGCTGCCCGCGGCTGGTTCGCTCGTCACGGAATCACGCCGATGGCGACGGGCTACTCGGCCCGAGAAAGCCGGAACACGCCGCGGGACCACAAATTCGCGACCGAAACGGGGGCTCTGGACGTCTACGCCGACCCCGTCGACGAATCGTGGTCCTACTTTACCATGGAGTACGTCCCGGCGTTCTCCCGGACCGCTCGAGCGGCGATGAGAGAACATTACCGACAGTTCGTTTCGTGAGACGCGATTCCGGGTTCGCCAGGTCGGTACGGGTTCGCGAGACGCGCCCCGCGGTCTGTGATCCCGGGTAATCGGCGACGGTGTGGGTGAACGCGGACGCGACGGATCGATCACGGTCGCGAGACGCAGTATTTATTGTCGGACCGCGAATCTGTCGGAGATAGTCACCGTCCAGTCGGAACCCGGTCGGTTCGCAGCCGGTCGAGCACTACATCATGATACGCAGGCTTCACGTCGACGTCCGGTCCAGTTGCAGCTTTCTCGGCACGGTGCTGAAGTATCTCTCGCTGACGCTCCTGTTTCCCACAGCGATTGCGCTGTACTACCGGGAGAGCCCGGTGCCGTTTCTCGTCGCGCTGGCCGTCACTGTCGGGGTCGGGATCGTCCTCGAGCGCCTCGAGACGGACCCGAGTCTCGGCCACCGTGACGCGTTTCTGCTGGTCGCGCTGACGTGGTTCGTCGTCCCACTCGTCGGAACGATCCCGTACCTCGTCGCGAACACCGGCACGATAGCGGACCCCGTCAACGCGTTTTTCGAGAGCATGAGCGGGTTTACGACGACGGGCGCGACGGTCATGGGCAGTATCTCCGTCGAGACCCACTCGCGGTCGATCATGATGTGGCGCCAGCTCACACAGTGGCTCGGGGGAATGGGAATTCTCGTCCTCATGGTCGCGATTCTCTCGGAGCTCTCGGTGGGCGGGACACAGATCATCCGAGAGGAAGCGCCGGGGATCGAGGTCGAAAAGCTGACCCCGCGGATCAGAGAGACCGCGCGGGCGCTGTGGCTGATTTACGCCTGGTTCACGCTCGCGGCCGTCGTGGTCTACTACGGGCTCCACCTGGCGGGGGTGGCGCCGAACATGAGCCTGTACAACGCCGCCGCACACGCGCTCACGTCGCTACCGACCGGCGGGTTTTCGCCGGAAGCGCGCAGCGTCGAGGCGTTCTCTCCGGTCGTTCAGTGGGCGGTCATGCTCTTTATGATCGTCGCCGGAACGAACTTCGCGCTGTACTGGTACGCCTGGCGCGGTCAGCCGTCTCGGTTGACGAAAAACGCCGAATTCCGCTCCTACATCCTCGCGATGGGCGTCGTCGGCGCCTCGATCTCTGCGCTGTTGTTTCTCGGCGTCGGACTCGCCGTGGTTCCCGACGGTATCGCGACGATTCCGGGGAGCATAGAGCGCTCGCTCCGTCACGGCCTCTTTCAGGTCATCGCAATCGTGACGACGACCGGATACGCGAGTATGGACTTCAACGCGTGGAGCGACTCGACGCAGGTAATTCTCCTGTTCGCGATGTTCCTCGGTGGCTCCGCGGGCTCTGCGGCCGGCTCGATCAAGATCGTTCGCTGGTACGTGATCCAGAAGTCGATCCGACGCGAACTCTTCAGGCTCGTCCATCCGCAGGCGATCCGCCCGGTCCGAATGGGTGGCACCGGCGACGTCGTCGACGAAGAAACGATTCTCGGCATCTTCGTCTTCTTCGGACTCTTTCTGACGCTGTTCGTGGTTTCGACCGTCGTCCTCCTCGTCGACGCTCATCGAACCCCCGGCCTCTCGTTGTCCGCGCTCGAGGCGATAAGCGCCGTCATCGCGACGCTCGGCAACGTCGGACCGGGAGTCGGCGTCGTCGGGCCGATGAACAGCTACGAATCCTTCTCTAACGCGGCGAAGCTGTACATGATCTTCCTCATGTGGATCGGCCGACTCGAGATCCTCTCCGTTCTGGTCATCCTGACGCCGGCGTACTGGCGATCGTAGGTGCACGCGGAGATCGCCGCTCACAGAGCTACTCGCGCTCGCGTGCGAACGAAGCCGGTCGGTCGTCGGTGGCGTCCGGGACGGAGCCGTCGTCTTCGGTGTCGGTAATCTCGAACCGCGCACCCCCGTCCGCCCCCTCCCTCGCCGTCACGGACCAGCCGTGGCCGTCGCAGATCTCCGCGACGATCGACAGTCCGAGACCCGTGCCGCGATCGCTGGTCGTGTACCCCGACTCGAAGATCCGATCCGGATCGGCCTCGAATCCGCCGCCAGAGTCCGCGACGTAGAACCCGTCCGCGAGCCCGCCGACCGTAACGACGAGGTCCGTTTTCTCGTCGGACTCGCCGGTCGGCTGCGAGGAAGGCGACCGCGGTCCGTGGTCCACGGAATTTCGAAAGAGGTTCTCGAGTAGCTGCCGGAGCTGTGTCCGGTCGGCGTCGATCGTCCGGTCGTCGACGACGGACAGCGTCGATCCGGCGGTTTCGACCGTCGACCAGGCCTCCCTGGCAACGTCGCCGAGTGCGACGGGTTCGAGATGCAGCGCGTCCTGGCCCTGCCGTGTGAGCGCCAGCACGTCTTCGATCAGTTGTTCCATCCGTTCGTGCGATTCGGCGATGGCCCGGACGTATTCCGGGTCGTACTCCTCCTCGAGCAACTCGAGGTATCCCTTCGAAACCGACAGCGGATTCCGGAGGTCGTGACTGACGACGCCCGCGAACTCGTCGAGTTTGCGGTTCTTGCGCTCGAGTTCGCGCTCCCGACTGACGCGTTGGGTTACGTCGTGAACGACGATCGTCCACCCGACCGGCTGGCCGCGACCGTCGTCGATCGGGGACAGCAAGAGGTCGTAGAAGCGCCGGTCGGTGCCGTCACCGAGCGTGAACTGCGTGACGGGGTCGTCGATATCGGTCGCTGTGCCGTCGTCGTCCCGGTGGGTCGACGCCTCGATGACCGCGTCCACGGCGATCGGGAGGACGGCGTCGATCGGTTCGCCGACGAGGTTTTCGCGATCTCGCCCGAACAGCACCTCCGCAACCGGATTGCTGTCGACGATCCGTCGATTGCTATCGATTACGAGCACGCCGTCCTCGAGGTTCGAAACGACTTCGCTGCGGGCGATGGGGGCGATCTCGAGGAGTCGGTAGCGGTAGAGGCCGAACGTGATCGCGAGACCGGTCACGGTAAACCCAATCGGCGTCGTGCCGATGATCTCGAGCGACGACGCCGCCAGTACGGCCGTCGCCCACGGAACGGCAATCGCGACGAGAACGGCGAGGCCTTGCCAGCGGTAGTAGCGATTGCTCCGCACGATCATCTCGAAGACGGCCACCGAGGTAATCGTCAGACAGAGGGTCGCGTACGCCAGGTGAGCGAACAGGCCGATCGTCGGATCCGCAGTCACGACGGTCGCGGACGGCGTCCATAACGCGCCGAACGACACCGTTTCCGTGACCGGCGGTCCCCACAGGAGGTTCGTTTGTCCGTTGACGAGCAAGAATCCGATCACGATGAGGGGCTCGATCGCGAACAATCCGAGTCGCCGACGGGTGATCCACCGATCCCTGCCCGTAAACTCGAGCGCGAAGACGAGAAAGAGCGTCGGGATGACGGCGGCGGCCACCCACTGAACGTTGGCCATGTACACTTTCCAGATGAACGCCGTGAATTCTATCTCGAGGATGTGAGCGCAGAGCCAGCACGCGACGCTGGCCATGAGCGCTGTGAGCGGGACCGAACCGGCGGCAGGCCGCATCCGCCACGCCGCACCGGTAGTGCCGACTGCGACGACGAGCGAGAGTAACAAAACGAGACTGTACGGGTCGATCACCCAGGCCATCCGTGAACGGATATATCTGCACGAACGAGACGCAAGTGTTTACCGGCCGATGATCAATCAATTAGTTGATAACACTCCGAGCGAGTCAGTCGTGGACCAGTACGTCGAGCACGTCGGGGCCATCGCGAGCGATCGCGTCCTCGAGTGCGCCCTCGATTTCCTCGGGCGATTCGACGAGTTGGGCGCGCGAACCGTGACTCTCGGCGTTTTTCACGAGGTCGACCGACGGCTCGAAGTCCATGCCGACGAAGTCGTAGTCGTCTTCCTCGCCACCCATGAGGTGAAGCGTGTTGTTCTTGAGGATCCGATAGTTTCGGTTGTCCGAGATCACGACCGTCAGGTCGAGATCGTAGCGGGCCGCGCTGTAGATCGAATGCGGGTAGTACTGGTACGACCCGTCGCCGATAAATCCGATCACGTCCCGGGGCTCATCGCGTTGGCCTTCGGCGATGGCGGCGCCGACCGAGGCCGGAAGCCCGTAACCGAGGCCGCCACCCTTGTTGGAGATATACTGCTCCGGGCCGAACTCCCAGCGGGTGAGCATGGCGTACTTCGAGGTGACGCCCTCGTCCACGATCGCTGCGTCACCTGCGACGCGCTCCATCGCGTCGACCAACTGGGCTTTCGATGCGCCCGGTTCGTCCCCGTTCCCTTCTCCGTAGCCGGCCATCTTCGACTCGACCATTTCTTTCGTCGCCGCGACGTCCTCGAGTCGGTCCGAGACCCTGTCGCTCGAGAGACGGTCACGCACGCGCTCGGTGAGGTCCCGGAGGACGAGACCGGGATCGCCGATCACGGCCGCGTCAGCGGGCTGGTTCTTGCCGAGTTGCCAGGCATCGTCGCTCAGGTGGATACACGTCGTGTCGGACCCGACCAGTTCTTCCTCGTGGCGCGTCAACGTGGTGTTCGTCGAACAGCCGGCGAAGAGGAGCGTGTCGGTGTCCATCAGCGCCGCCGTGAGCGATTCGCTGGTCGGAAGATAGGACACCCACTGCTCGTGGCCCGTCGGGAAATCGACCTCCGAAGAGAGGATCTCGCCGTGGACGCGGGCGCCCGCCGCCTCCGCGAGGTCGACCGCTGCGGTGACGGCGTCGACGCCCGAGCGAGCGATGTGATCGCCGACGACCATCACCGGATTTTCGGCCTCGACGAGCAGGTCTGCGGCGCGCTCGAGTTGCGTCGGATCGCCGTTTCCGGCGCTGGGAATCGCGCCGAGCCGTTCGGGTTCGGCGTCGGTTTCGGCCATCGTCACGTCGAGTGGCAGACCGAGGAAGACGGGGCCGGTCGGCGGCGTCAATGCGACGCGGAACGCCCGGCGGAGCATCGACGGCAGGGCGGACACGTCCAGTACCTCGTCGGACCACTTGCAGAACTCGCGGGCCATGTTGGCGAGTCGACCGGACAGGATCGGCTCCTCGTGGCGAAAGTCTGTGCTGTGGTTCCCGGCCGTCACGACGACGGGTGCGCCGGTCTTTTTGGCCGCGTACAGGTTGCCGAGTCCGTGGGCCAACCCGGGGGCGATATGGAGGTTCGCCACACCGACGGGGGTGATTGCGTCGTCGTGGTGGGAGTGGTATCGACGTCGCTGAGCGTAGCCCGCGGCCATGCCGACCGCGATGTCCTCGTGGAGCGCGAGCCTGTACTCGAGGTCGCTCCGGCTGATCGCGTCCATGATCGGCAGTTCCGTGGTCCCCGGGTTCCCGAAAACGTAGTCGACGCCGTAGGATTCGAGCGCGTCGGTAAAGAGGTCCGCGCCAGTGTACCGTTTAGACATGCCCCCACGTGATACGTCATTTCACATCAAACTGTGTGTTTCGGCACGCCGATTCCAGCGTCTGCGGACCCGACCCGGGTATTATGCATCAGTTCGTTGTCGCTCCCGTATGGCACTCGTGAGGGACGGGACCGGAATCGGTGGCACGGCTCGAGCGCTCTGGTCGCAGGTGCATCCCGTCTTCATGACGCCGCCGTTGGCAGCATCACTGTTCGGTGCGATTCTCGCCGGATCTATCGATCCGGTACTCGCGGCGGGTCACGTCCTCGCCATGTTCGCGGCGGTTTATACGGCCCACGTCAAGGACGGCTACGTCGATTTCCACGTCCGAGGCGAAGACGAGGATCACCCGCTGACCGTGACGGGATGTCACGTCGCGCTCGGACTGTCGACTGTGACGTTCGCGCTGTGCTGTCTCGCTCTCGGCGTCCTCGTCGATGCGACCGCGGTCGTGCTGGTCGTTCCCACGTGGCTGATCGCGTACCATCACGCTCCACAGCTGGATACGAACCCCGTAACCGCGACGACCGGCTACCCGCTCGGGATCGCACTCGCCGTCGTCGGTGGGTTCTACGTGCAGGCGGCGACGCTCACCGTCGTTCCGCTCGCGTTCGCCCTGATCTTTCTGATCCTCCTCTCCGGTGTCAAGGTGATCGACGACGCCCAGGACTACGTGTACGATCGCTCGATCGAGAAACGAACCGTCGCGGTGGTAGTCGGCCCCGGTCGGGCGTACTCTGTCGCGTACGGCCTGATGACCCTCGCGTTGGTCGCCGTCGTCGGGTTCGCTGTCGCTCGTATCTTTCCCGCGACGGCGATCCTCGCGGCGCTCGCCTTCGCCGTCGTCGCGCTCGTCGCGCGGCGTGCCGACCCCGAACTCGCGACCATGTTGCTCATCCGGGGCTCGTACGTGTTCCTCGCCGTCCTCGTGACCGCCGTCCGATTCGACCCGATCGGCGACCTCGTGTGAGCCGACGTCGCGGTGGTCGTCACCGACGCATCGATACGCCCTCTCAGGTGCGGTCCTGGAACACTACATCGTCCGTCGGTGACCACAGTGCGGACAGTACATGTGACCGTTTTTGATGAGCATGTAGCTCTCGTCGCAGTGACTGCACGGAGATCCCACCGAAACCCCCGCTTCGCGTCCGAGTGCTTCGACCGTGTTTTGAAGCTTGCAGTGGCGCCGCTCGATCACCTCGAGACGCTCGTTGAGCGCGGCCAGTTGTGCCGACATCGCGCGTTCTCGTTTCGTCTTGGGGAACCGGATTTGGCGTGGCATCGTATGAAGTATACACTGCCACCGGCGAAAAGCGCATCTCTATCCGACAATCGGCCGGAGAGTGCGCAAGAACGTCCAGTTTACGTCCGACCGGGATGGACGATGTGGGGTCACGACATCGCCGGGCGCTCTCTGAAGTCGGGCCCTCGTCACGACGCCGTCGACACGATCTGTATCACGTCGCCCTCCTCGAGTTCGTAGTCATCGCTGACTTCGCGATTCGTCTTCGCGTTCACCGCGTGGAGGTAGCCGTCCCCGATGTCCGAGTGGACGGTGTACGCCAGGTCGACCGGTGTCGATCCCCGGGGCAGCAGGAAGGCGTCGGGCAGGACGTTCCCGCTCCCGTCGGACCATTTCGAGGCGTCCTCGACCGGATAGGCGGTGACGTGGTCGAGCAGGTCGTAGACCGCGTAATCGAGCGCCGCCTGAACCCCGGTGCCGTCCCACTCGTCCATCGTCTCCGCGAGCCCCTCGAGCGCCTCCCGCTGAGCGTCAGTCACGTCGTCGCCGATCTCGATCGTCTCGTCGCCGGGGTCGTACGCGACGAGGTCGTTGTCGGCCGCCCGGCGGAGTGCGAGTTCACCCTCGGCCGTCGTGGGGATCACCGGCTTGTCGAGTTCGAGCAGGCGATCGACGTTCTCCGCCGGGGCGACGTCGATCTTGTTCGCCGCGACGACGATCGGCTTGGTCCGCCGGCGAACGTCTCGAGCGAGCGCCTCGCGGTGTGCGTCCTCCCACTGGATCGGATCCTCGGGGTAGTCCAGATCGCGAAGGACGGTCGCGATCTGCGTCGGCGAGGCACCGAAACCTGAGAGCATGTCCGCGAGGACGTCGTCGATGTCGAAGTCGGGCGAGCGGGATTTTCGCTCGACGGACTCCCAGTTGCGCTCGACGATACCGGCGAGCCAGAGATCCATCTCTTCTTCGACGAAGTCGATGTCGGCGAGCGGATCGTGCGATCCGACGTCGACGGGGTCGCCCGTTTCGGTGGTCCCGCCGGAGGCGTCGACCACGTTGACGATCACGTCCGCGTTCGTGAGTTCGTCCAGAAACTGATTGCCGAGTCCCTTCCCCTCGTGGGCCCCCGGAACGAGTCCCGCGACGTCGAGGAGTTCGATCGGGACGTAGCGCTTGCCGTCCTCGCAGTTGTCGGCGTTGCACCGCTCGTCGCGCTCGAGGCAGGGGCACTCGGTCCGGACGTAACTCACCCCGCGATTGGCGTCGATCGTGGTGAACGGATAGTTGGCGACGTCTACGTCCGCCATCGTCGCCGCCGTGTAGAAGGTGGACTTGCCGGCGTTTGGCTTCCCGGCAAGCGCGATCGAAAGCATGGCTCAGGGTAGCAGGGTCCGGGAAAACTACCTTTCGATTCCGCAACGCCGGATTGCGGTCCGTTCTCCGCCGTCCGCGCGGCCGCTGCTATCTCGTTCCCGGTTCGAACGTCTCGAGCAGAACCACCGCTTCTCGAACGGCTTCCTCGAAGACGGCCTGGTCCGACGCCATCACGCGATCCGTTGACGGGTCCCAGTCGATGGCTCGAATCTCGTGCAGTCGGGGCAACGTCGAGTGTCGAAGCGATCTCGCCACGACGCCAGCGCGGGCGTCCGTATACTGGGCGACGACGCGCGTGAGCTCGGCGACGGACCGTCTCTCGCCGCCGTGTCCGTGATAGAGAACTGCCAGCGTGATCCGGGCCTGCTCGTCGCCGAGGACCTCGAGGATCGTCTCCGCGGTCGTAGGAACTGCCGCGACGGTTTCGAGACTCGCGGTCCGTTCCGGTGGTGACCGTCGTCTCGCGCCGTCGCTTGCGTCGGGACCGAACGCGACGTCGAGGTGAGCGCGGGTGCCGGCCCCGGACGGATCAGCGGTGGCACCTGCAGAGCGTGTGGGAGACGGTCCCGACGGGGACGTCGCGGCCGACGTAGCTGTGGCACCGTCGCTTCCGGGCGTCTCGACCGACTCTGGGACCTCGTTCGCCGTCGTCGACACCGGCCTCGTCGTCCCCGCGTCCGTCGATTTGGCCGTGCTCGTCCGCCCCGCCGCGTACATCGCCGCGAGGAAGCCGCTTGCACCGCCGATTGCAGCCAGCGAGGTCACGAGAGACAGCGGTCGGTTCACGGAGCCGCCTTCGAACGTCACGTAACCGATCGACAGGACGCCGACCGCACAGGCGACGACGATACCGAACGAGACTCTGGTTACGACCCGCCAGCGGACGTCGGCCGTGACGTTGCGACTAGCCAGCCAATACCCGCCGGTCGCCAGCCCGGTCGGGACCAACAACGAGATCACCAGTTCGAACGCGTCGACCGGGTGCGTGACCGGCGTCTCGAGCGTCTGCACTATTCCGGCGATCGCGAGCGCGAGCCCCATCCCTCCCACTCGTACCGCGCGGGGGTAGCAAAACGCATACCAGTCGCTTCCAGAGACGATCACATAAATCAGATTGGTTGTGATCCGACACGTTCTGGATATTCGAACGGAAACGTAGCTACAATTTGACAGCCATCATCACTTCGTCGACGTAGTGGCCGTTCAACATGTAGTGGTCCTGTCGGACCGCTTCAGTGTCCCAGTCGTGTTCTTCGAGGAAGGCGATCGCTTCCTCGTTGGTCGATGGCACGCTCTGGTAGACTTTCTCGTAGCCGTTCGAACCGGCCCACTCGAGGCCTCGCGAGAGGAGGTGTGAGCCGACGCCGTGGTTGCGATACTCCTCTAAGACGCCGACGGTGAGTTCGGCGGTGTGGCTCAGCTTCTCCAGTTCCGGCGCGTAGAGGTGGACCCAGCCGACCACTTCGTCTTCGACCGTGGCGACGAAGAACATTCGAGACTCGAGTTCGTTGTGCCGGAGCAAGGTCTCTTCGTGATCGATCTCGTCGGCGACGCTCTCGGCTTCGATGTAGGTCTTCTCTTCGGCGACCTGTCTGATCGCTCCGACGATCCCCGTCAGATCCTCCTGGCGCGCCGGCCGAATGTGGAATTCGAGGTCCTCCGAGACGTACTCCTCTTCGGCACCCGCATCGATCGTTACTCTGAGCGTTCCGTCTTCCTGCTCGAGTCGCCCGTCCCGCTTGAGTATCGCGACGTGGTGGCGAAACCCGCCGGGATCGAGGCCGAGGCGCTCCTGTACCTCGTCGGGATCGACCGCACCGTGGCGCTCGACGTATTCGTAAATGTGCTTGCGATCCTCGTGACCGAACTCGAGCGCATCAGTCGTAGCCATGACATACGGTACCACTCGGCATTACTTAATCCTTGCCGGCGACAGTCATCGGATCGAAACCGTCGGAGCGGGCGTCGAAGGAGGAGACGCGCATCGAACCTCCGCAATTCGTCCGGGAGGCGGCTGTTGCGGAGCGGAACGACGGGAGTGGCATTCGCCACGTCCGTCGATGAGAACACGCCCGTCCTCGCGGAACCCGTCGGAACCCATGGACACCCATCGTCGGGACGTGAGAGCGACTCTCCTCGTCGGATCCGCGACAGGACGATCGGGAGACGGATCACACGACAGCCTCGACGACGGCTTCCTGAACGCCTCGACCAGCGGCCCCACACTGGCGGTCGAATCAACGCTGGCCGTTCCATCCGTTCTCTTGGTACCTCCCTCCCCCGTTGCTCGAGGCTTTCTCCGCCGTCTTCCGACCCCGTCCGACATCTTAAGGCGACAACGTGTACAGCCGGACACCCTTGTGCTATCAGCTCTTCGACCTGATTGCGCGAGAGACGTTCCCGTCCCGAGTCGACGGGGTACCGACAGGTGTTCATCTCGCGTTCCCCATGATCGGATCGACTGTGGTGATCGCTGGCTGTTCGCTCGCGCTCGCGGTAGCAGCGGGAGTACTGGCCCACGAGTGGATGCACGTGCTCGTGCTCCGACTCGGACGCGTCGAGTACTCGGTCTCGTACTTTCCCGGCCGCGCCGACGGACTCCGATCCGTTCTCACGACGCATCCCTGGGCTGCCGTCCATCCCCGCCCGACCGGTGGTGAACCGCCCTGGGTCATGCGCCTCGCTGCACTCGCACCTGCTGTCCTCGCGATTCCCGTCTTCGGACTTGGCCTCGCTGGTCACATGACGACCGAGACGCCGATCGTCACCGCCGCGGCGATCGGCTGGCTCGCCTGTGCGCTTCCGAGCCCACAGGACTTCTCGGTCGCCTTTCACGCACATCGGCTTCTCGAGCGATCCCGCGAATCGAACGCGCCATCCCTCTCCCGCGCCGACTGACGGTCGTCGCTGGCGTTTCGTTCGACGTTACCCGTTTTTGCCTGCGTTACCGAGCGAGGCCGCGTCGGTCGACCAGGCGTGGACGCCGGTCAGAAGCGCGAACGCACCGAGAACGACGGTCCCTCCGAGAAGGCCGTCGATCGGAACGAGCCCCATCGCGATCGAACCGAGAAAGATGCTACAGAGGGCGACCGTGCCCGCGTACCACAGCGGCCACCGATCGGCCGTGTCGTCCCCGCGCGACAAATCCAGATACGGATCGAGTTGTGACGTCAGCGGTGTCGATTCGACCCAGCCGCGGTCCTTCTCGTAGTTGACGATTCCGTGATTGTCGAGTTTCGGAAGGTGTGATTGATACAGCGAGATATAGACGCGCTGGCGTTCGCTCGAGTTCAAGTTGTCGACGGGCGTTCCCTGTTCCCAGGCGGCGACCTGTTCCGCGAGTTCCCGGAGTCGAACCCGTCCGTCGGACTCGCGGAGGTAGTGGAGAACGTCCCGTCGGCGTTTCGTCTGCAGAATGTGGTAGATATCGTCCAGGTCGAGATCTGCCGGCGTTTCGATTTCATCCGACGCTCGAGACGCTTCGTCGACGGTATCAGTTTGACTGCGCCCGAGCACGTTCGTTCACTGCGGACAATAACCCAATCCGACAGATAAAACTACGCACTTATTGAACGGCGTACACGATGCGTGGCCGCGGAGAACGAGTGAACGGTCGCTCACGCGGTTCGTCAGCGCTGGTCGCGAGAGAGCCAGATGAACCGAAACGAGGGAGTATGAGTGCTGAAATCGTGTGACACACCACCAGTTGCCAGTCGTAGCGTCCCGGTCCCTCAGTATCGACGCCGGACTATTGTATTCATTCCAAACACTATCGTGAGCTGATGGGACCGATCGTGCGGCAGCGTCCGATCGAGCGCGAGGGAGTCGTCTCGTCGCGACGGAGACCACTGTCCGTCTCGTTATTCGACCCCATCGTCGAACTCGAGTGGAGTGGTGAGTCGGCCGATCGGTCAGGGGTCGATCTCCATCGGGGCGGTTCGATCGGATAGCTCCGCGCTGACGAGTGCGGCGTGACTTCGGCGGAGTCGTTCGGAGAGCGCCTGGTGGGAAATGTCCAGTTCCGCGGCCAACTCTTTGAGCGTGACTCCCCTCGGAACGTCGAAATACCCCAATTCGTGCGCCTTACAGATCGTTTCGTACTGCGTTTCGGTCAGCGGAGTTCGCGCCGTCGCCAGATCGTCGACCCCACTTATCCGGGTGACGTTGACCCTGAATTCGTACTGCTCGAGGAGGTCGTGACACGCCGAGATGGACTCCCGATCGTGAAAGAGCAACTTCAACATCCACCGATCGTCGCGACCCTGTGCCGTCAGGATGGCGCCGTCGTTTTCCGTGACGATCTGTTCGAACAGTTTCACTCCGTCTCCGAATTCGAGTCGGAACAACCAGCGATCGCTCGGCATGGCACCGACGTCGTCGTCCGCCGTCGATCCCGCGCTGTCGTCGGCGACGCTCGCGATCACCTCTACAGACGGGTCCGACTCGAGCGCCGTCGTGACGGTCGTACAATCCGGTCCCCCCGCCCAGACGAGGGGCGGAGAGCCACCGATCATTCCACCGACCTGGAACTGGAACGTCGATACTCGATCGAACGTCCGGGAGAGTCCGAGCCGATCGGCCGGAATCTCGAGTTCGACGACTGTGGTCATCACCGAAGACCACCACAAAGACGTATAGACGGATTTGGTTACCGGTAGCCTTTCCCGCCACCCAACTCCGCTGACTGTCTCTCTCCCGAGAGTGTCACCCTCGGTAACGTGACGGTCCCGATCCGTTTCAGC
Source organism: Natrinema caseinilyticum (assembly GCF_024227435.1). Classification (GTDB taxonomy): domain Archaea; phylum Halobacteriota; class Halobacteria; order Halobacteriales; family Natrialbaceae; genus Natrinema; species Natrinema caseinilyticum. The sequence continues at coordinate 832,069 of NZ_CP100445.1, read as the reverse complement.
CCGATGTTTGGGGACGGTCGTTCGGATCGTGGCTCACCGGCCAGGACCGTGAGAGGGGGTGCGAGCCGACACCCGCCGAGCGCAGCTACCGACTTCGACCGTTCTCAGTTCATGCAATTGCCGAGCAGCTACAAGTAGTAATGCCGTCGATGGTTTACTTGGCCAACGTCTGGCAATTTGGCAACAGGGAATGCACGACGTCAGTCACTGGCTGTCGATTTCGACGGTTCGGCCCCCGTCGCGATAACTGCCATCCGAAGGGGACGGATTGGCAGCGGGCCGACAAATTCGGTCACTGCTTCAGTCGAACGGTGAACGCGTCGTCGTTTCTGTCGAGTTCGACTAACCCGTCCGACTCGAGGTCGGTCAGCAATTCGTGGAGCCACTCGCGGCCGTACTCGCCGTCGGGGGCGTAGTCGACGCGAATGCGGTGGCCCAGCGTATCGAGTTCGAGGGCCTCGTACTCTCGCAGCGTCGCGATCACGCGGCCGCGGAACTGTCGACGACTCCCCTCGAAACTCGGTTGGCTGGGGACGTCCGGAGCGGTGAAGTCGCCGCTCGCATACGCCGTACACCACTCACGCCACGGACAGCCGGCCTCGTCGCAGCGCGGAGTCCGTTCGCAGGCGACCCCTCCCAGTTCCATGATCGCGTTGTTCCAGACTCGAGACCGATCGTCGGGCATGAGTTCGCGCGCGGCAGTTTCGAACGCCGAATCGTCGTCGGGGACGTCGAAGGCGCGATAGAGCACTCGCTTGACGTTCGTATCGACGACCGCGTCGCCGTCGTTGAACGCGAAACTCGCCACCGCGTTGGCCGTGTACGGACCGACCCCCATCAGTTCCTGCAGTTCCGCGGGCGATTCGGGAACGTCGCCGTCGTACGCCGTTTCGACCTGTTGGGCCGCCTCGTGCAGGTATTTCGCCCGGTTGTTGTACCCGAGACTGTGATCGGACCAGAACCCCACGACTGCCGCTCGGTCGGCCGCGGCCAGGTCGGCGGTCGTCGGCCAGCGCTCGAGGAATTCCTTCCAGGCCTCGACGACCCGGCCGAGCTGGGTTTGCTGGCTCATCACCTCGCTGACCAGAATCGCGTACGGATCGTCCGTTCGTCGCCAGGGAAACTCGCGGTGGTCGGCTTCGTACCACGCGATGAGCGCGTCGCGGACGGTCTCGCTGTCGTCGGGCAACGCCCACTCCCGGGCCTCTGCTGTCATCGGCGGGGCGTAGGGAAGCGGCGGGTTTATGAGTGCTGGTCCATCGTCGCGCGATCCCGTCGCATTTTTTCACGCGACTCCGTCGATTCGCCGCCATGGGCTCGCAGTCGCTCGATCCGAAACTCGTCGCCCTCGGCTTCGCGCTCGTCGCCGCACCGTTCGTGATCCTGTTTTATCTCTCGATCGGCCCCCTCGGATGGACGGCCCTCGGCGGCTCGGTCGTCGTGATCGGAGTCGTCGTTACCGTGCGAGAATCCGCAGAGTTCGACCCGGCAAACCGCCTGGAACGGACGAATTGCGAGAACTGCGGCGCGCGAATCGACGCCGACGCTGACGCGTGTGAGTACTGCGGCGCCGATCGGTGAACCGGTGCGGCGGTGGGCCGAACGACCGTCGGTTCGATCTCCGACTCCCGTCGACGCGACAAGAAAGGCCTATCCGGCGCGCTCGAGTCCCCTCTCGTATGAGCCTCGACGGTCTCACCGACGACGTCACGGAATCGTATTCGGATATCGGCGACGAACTGTCCGTCTCCCTCGATCGCGAGACGCGCACCGAACTCGCCTTGCTCGAGACGGCACTCGAACCCGAGGAGACCGACGAACTCGTCCGTCGGGCGATACACATGCTCTTCCAGTCGACCGTCGACACCGGCAAGCTCGATTTCCAGCTCCGGACGGCCTACGACGTGACCTACGACGAATACCTCTCCGGGATGACCTTCGAAGAGATGACCGGGGCGGACCAGTATCCGACGATGGACGACGAGCGGCGTTACCAGTTTTGATACCGTTACAACCGTCGAACGCGGGGAGGAATCGTCTCGCACTGCCGTTCGACCCTGCAGTTCGGGTTCGGAACGCCAATACAGTAGTCGTTGAAAGTCAGTGCACACCCCGCTCGCCGTCCGGCGAGCGATGGGTGAATCGTTTCGACGACTACTCTAGCCGTTGGAAAGCGGGACGAACGGCAGCGTCGCTCGTTCGTCAGCCGAGTACGATAGCGCCTCCGCCTGGCTGACGTCACCGGGAGTCACCAGGTCCATGACGCGAGGCGCGTTGTCGGCCGCACCAGCCTTTGCACCACCGAACGCGTATTTTTCGGCGGCTTCGGCGACCGGTCGGAGCGTCCCCCGGTCTTCGGACTGCAGCATCGCCACGACTTCGAGGTCCGAAATATCTGTCCCGCCGAAGGCGGTCCGATCCACGGACAGCGAGACGGCATTGGCGTCGGGATCGACCTCCTCGCGGACGGCGATCGCGTTTCCGTTGGCGTCGGTGAGCGGATTGCCACTGGCGTCGACGGCGCTCTTCGTGAAGCCGCTGATCTCGAGGCGGTAGTGCCACGCCGAGTCGAAGTCCGCGGCCAGTCCGAGGTCGCCGACCTCGGTGGTGGTGCCGCCGTCGGCGGTCGGGTCGCGGAGGTACAGCACGAACATGTGCGGCGAGAAGCCTCGATCGCTCCCGAACCCGTTGTTCAGGGTTTCGACCGAGACGGTGAACTGAACGCTGCTGTCGGTCCGCGTCACCTCGAAGGACCGGAGGTCGAAGACGCCCTCCGGGAACGCGTCGGCGGTGGGATACGTGTATCCGCCGGGTCCGTGATCGTCGCCGCTCGGATCGGCGAACGAGGCGACGGTTTCGGGTGGTTTCACCGTCACCATTCGGTTGGTGAGAACGTCTCCGTCCGACGTTCGGACGAGCACGTGGTAGGTTCCCGGGGTGTCGATCGTCGACCCGAACGTGAACTGCTGGTCGCTCGCGCCCGGTGCGATCCGAACGTTTTCCGAATCGACGAGGTCACCATCGACGACGACCTCCACGGTCGTCCCGCCGATGTAGTCGCCGTCGTTGGAGCCGGTCGCGGAGATGAACGGCTCCCGAACGAACGTTTCTCCGCCGATCGACACGTCGATCTCCTGTGATGGACGGTCGTACCGCGGCAGCGATTCTCTGTCCTCTCGCGTCGCCGGGCGGAGACGAACGGCGGTTCCACCGGATCCGACCATCGACACCAGCAGCGTCGTGGACGTGTCGACGATCGTCTCGTCGATTCGAACGTCCTCGAGATCGTCGTCGTAGTCCGCGTCGATGCCATCGGAGTAGATCTCCGCAACGTACTGACCGTTCGTCCGGCCCTTGCCGGGATTCTGGCCATCGTCGGGTCTCTGGCCGTTGCCGGGCCCTTGATCGTTGACGGGTCCGTGACCGTTCCCCGGGCACCGGTCGTCGCGGTTTGTGTGGCCCCACTGGGACTCGATACTCGTATTTCCGTTCCGGTTGCGATCCCGGTCCCGGTTTCGGTCACGGTTGCGATCCCGGTCACGGTTTTGATCACGATCCCGGTCCCGGTCCCGATCTCGGTCACGGTTCCCATTCCCGCCGCGGCCGTTGCCGGGCGCGTCGTCGAGGAAATCCAGTGGCACCTCGAGTGCGCGCCCGCTCTCGTCGGTCATCGCGCCGACGTACCACTCGTCGTCTTTCTTCCGAGCGATGATCGTGTACTCACCGATCGACGAGTCCAGGACGCGCGTGTCGTCCCAGCCCGCGGCCGGGACGTCTTCGATGAACTGGAACTCGGGGGCCGTCGGCCCCGTGATCGGCGGTTCGTCCGGCTCGGGCATCGACCGTCCGGACTCCGTGACGGCGATCGCATCGAGATTGAACCCGCCCGTGTCCTCGCCCGTCAGGGCTATTCCGAGTTCCGTATCGTCGTCCTCGAGCGAGACGGTCGTCGTCGTCGTCGTCCAGACGTCCCAGTACTCGGTTCCCGGCATCGATAGCTGTTCGACCGGCTCACCGTCGACCTGGAGGGTTGCCGTCGCGTTCACGCCGTCGTCGAGTCCGTTGCCCGCCTCGTAGTTGGCGACCCGGAAGTGGACGGCGTACTCGCCGACAGTGACGTTCTCGACGGACCACGTGGCCGTCGAACCACTGTCGACGCTGGTGGCGGCGAACGGGACGTACGCTCACCCTGCGCGTTGGCCCACTCCGACCTGGTATCGAATCCGTCGAGGTCGGCGTGTTCGGCCTGGGCGACCGCACCGACTCGCAGCGTCGCGGGCTGGTCTGCCAGGTACGAACGCGGGAGATCCGCGACCATCTGGAGGCCGCTGAAGTAGGTCGGGTACATCGCGAGTTGCTTCGCACGCGTCGTCTCGATGCCGCCGGAACCGGAGTCCATGTCGAAGATCCCCGGGGTGTACTCGACTGGGCCACCGAGCATGCGCGTGAACGGGAACGTGACGTGGTGGGAGGGGCTAACCTCGCCGAACGCATCGTACTCCTGGCCTTTCACGCCTTCGCGGGTCATCAGGTTGGGGTACGTACGACGGCGGCCAGTCGGGTGGATCGGCTCGTGCATATCCAGCATCTGCCGATTGGCCGCGGCCGTCTCCGCGACCAGCGTGTGGTGGTTGACGAGCACCTGATTGTGATGATTGTGCCCCTCCCCAGCCATGTTCCCGTTGTCGGAGACGAAGCCGTTCTTGATCGTCCGAATGCCGAGATCGTCGTACAGGTCGAAGGCGTCGTCGAGCTGTGACTCGTAATTTTTGAAATCCCCCGCCGTCTCGTTGTGCATCGTCATCTGGGTCGGCGGCTCGAGGCTCGGGCCGTAGCTGGTCACGCGCTCGAGGTCGAAGTCGGGATACGATTTCGTGAAGTCTAACTCGCTGCCATCGCCCGGGTAGCTCGACCACCCTGTGTTCCAGCCCTCGACGAGCACGCCGGGAATGTCGTGTTCGCTCGCGAAGTGCATGTACTGCTTCGCGCGCCCGGTCTGTGCACCGTGGTTGCCGGTCTGAGGGCCCCGATACTCCCAGTCGGCGCGACCGGTGATCATCAGCCACCAGACCCCGATGAACTTCTGGGGCTGGATCCAGTCAGTCCCCTGGACGAACACGTCGTCGCTGTGATCGTCGTTGAGGTTGACGACGAGATTCGATTCGACGAGTTCGCCCGGCCGCCTGCCGAGTTGGATCGTCCGCCACGGCGTTACGTGCGGTGCTGACGCGGATACTTTCGTCCCGTCCGGGAGCGGGGCGAGCGTCGACTCGAAGTCGGTGTCACCGCTCTCCTGCGGCGCGATCGCGAGCGACGCGTAATCGTCGAGGTTCGCCTCGTGAACGCTGACGTAGTGATCGTCGCCGGTTCGCATCGTCATCGGCGTGTGGACGCCGTCGAACGCGCCGCCCATATCCGTCTCGAGCGTGGATCCGATTTCCGAAAGCGAGGTCTGCTCGTACTCGACCTCGAAGTTGTTGTAATCGTTCGGAATCCACCACGATTCGTAATCGTCTGCGAAGGCGTATTCGGTCCGCTCGGAGGTGACGACGAACGGATCGCCGAAGCGCTCGTCGAAGAGGAACCGGAACCCGAGACCGTCGTCGAACACCCGTATCTCCAAGGTGCCGCCCCGACCCTGCCCGTCGGTCTCCTCGAGTCCGAGTCGGAGCTCCGCGTAGCGTTCTCGGATCTCGTCGTACCGATCCCAGACCGGTTCCCACGTCGTATCGACGGTCCTCCGTTCGCTCCCAGTGACGGTCACGGTCGGCGCGTCGCTTCCGACGCCGAACGCAGGCTGGTTCTGGAACTCGAATCCGATGTGCGAGGCGTCGATAACAGTTTTCTCCTCGAACGAGACGCTGTACGTCGGCCTCCCGTCGACGACGTCGATAGTCACGGTTACGCTTCCGTCCGGTGACGAAACCGTTTGGGACGCCGAATCGTCACCCGCACCGACCGGCGATGCCCGGTCCGCCGAGATGGTCAACGAGTACGCCGCCGCCGCAACGAGCGACGCCGCGCCGCCAAGCAGTCCCCGCCGTCGATACCCCTCGAATGTTTGTTGAGAATATTCATCAATCATTTCAGAAAGTGCCTCTCCGCCCTTGCACTAAAAATTTACTACTAAATATAGTTATGACTAGCTGGGAACGGGTGGGAAATTTCGTCGCGATATCCGCGTTTGCCCGCGTGAGACGGCAGCCGTCCGACTGAACTGGCTCACGGGGAGCAACTGGACGGCCGAATTACCGTTTCCCGCCACGGGTCCAGCGCTTCGACGAAAAGAGGCCCGAAACCGCCCGCGACAGGTGGGCTGGTGGCTGGCAGCTTTCAGTCGTCGATCGGTGCGGCACTCGAGAGGGCTTCGTCGATGTCTGCTTCGGCCATCTTCTCGACCAGGGCGTCGATGACCTCCTCGCGCTTGCCGCTGACGAACTTGATCGACCCGACGACGAGGTGGCCGCCGCCGGAGACGCCACCGCCTGCGATTTCGGCCTCGAGTTCGGAGACCATCGTGGGGATGTCGAGTCGGACGCCATCGCTCCGTAACACGGCGAAGTCCGGGCCGTACCCGACCGTGATGACCGGGTCGCCCGTCTCCTCGATTTTGCGGTCGTGGATTTCGCCGGTGGTCTTCCCCGGTGCGGGGTAGGTAAATCGGTGAGCGTAGTTCTCGACGTCGATCCGGTAGAGGTGTGCCCCGTTGTCCAGCGTCTCGTGTTCGAGATGAGGCATCGCGGCCTCGAGTTGCTCGTCGACTTCCTCGCGGGCGCGGTCGGCGAAGAACGTGACGAGTTCGCGATGGCGCGCTTCGTCGTCGCTGTCGAGTTCGAGCAGGTCCTGAATCAGCTGATCGCCGGAGTTGTATCGCAGCCAGAAGGCGGCGTAATCGAGCGCCTCGCTGACGTCCTGCAGTCGATCTTCGTCGTAGCCTTCGTCGGCGGCGAGTTCGACGTAGTCGTCCATCGCGTCGGCCTTCGAGCGGTCCGAGAGGCCTGCGACGGCTGGAATGTGGCGGAGTTCATCGGTGAGGTTCGGATAGATCATCCGTGCGAGCTCCACACAGAGCATCCCGGTCGTGATCCGGTAATCCTCGTCGTGGAGGTACGGGTTCACGTGGGCGTCGAGCAGGTCGCCCACCGCCTCTGGGTCGGGGTGATGGTGGTCGATCGCGACGATCGGAATGTCGTAGTGGGCCAGGGTCTCGTAGGCCGGAACGTCCTCCGCCGTCGAGCCGTTGTCAAGCATGAGCAACAGCGGGAGTTGCTGGCCGTGTTTCTCGCGGTCCTCGAGCGCGAAGTTGAGATCCCGCGTCGCGTCCTCCATTTCGTAGAACGGTGCCTTCGCCGGAAGCCGCTTGATGAGGTGGCGCGGTGCGTCTTCGTCCTCGTGGACGTCGGCGATGAACCGCTCCAGCGCGATCTGGACGGGGACGGCGGCGCACATTCCGTCGCCGTCTGCGTGGTGGCGCACCCGAATCGGGCGTCCCTCGAGGACGGTCCGGCGGAGCAATCGGGCGACTTCCTCTATGTTCGGGCGGAGCTTTTCGAAGGCCGGCCAGTCGATCAGCGGCGCGACGTCGTGGGGTTCGGCGCGGGCCTCGAGCGCCTCGTCGAGGCGTTCGCGGGCTTCGTCGGCGTCCTCGCCTTCGAGCTTCGAGAGGCCGTCGACTTCGATCTGTACCGACCCTTCACGATGTTCCGGCATCCCCGTCACGCGGACGATGTCGCCGACCTCGATCGTCGGGTACGCGCGGACGCCCGCCTCTTCGAAGGCGGCGCATGGAACGACGCCGTTCTCGTCGGCGACGTGGAAGATCGTCGGACCGCCGGTCTGTTTGACCTGCGTGACTTCTCCTTCGACGTGGATTTGCTCGCCGAGGTTGCTCTCGAGGCGGTGGGTGCCGGTCAGCGAGTAATCGTGACCGACTTCCTCGAGTTCGTACTCGTCGATGTCGACCGGTTCGAAAGCCATGTCTCCGTTTTCGCGGACGCTCTCGAGTTCGACGACGAGTTCGTCACCGACGCCGTACGTTCCAGTGAGGACGGATTCGTGGACGAGACCGGAAACCGAGTCGGAGAGATCGACGAAGACACCATAGTCGACGATACCGTTTATTTCGGAGAGATAGGGATGGCCCTGTTCGACGTCTTCAGCGGTACAATCGGGGGCGAGATCGTAGACGACGGAATCCCCGTCGTCTGCGCCGGGTTCCCCGGCGGAGTCACGCGTCATCTTAATTCGCCGTTTGGGGGTGGTCGCGTATAACCCTTGTCAAGAAGGGATGTCGACTCGAGGCGCCACGGTAGCCCCTGGAACCCGCGTAAACCAATCCTTCCTTCGAATATGTCGTTTGCCGGTCGAGGACGACCGGAGTAATACTGATTAGGTATTACTTCGAATGTAAGACTGAAGATGCCACGCGTCACCACGAAAGGGCAGGTCACGATACCGAAAGAGATTCGCGATCGACTCGGAATCGAGCCGGGCGACGAAATTTCGTTCGAAGCGACCGATTCCGGGTACGCGATTCGAAAGCGAGAACCGACTACGAGAGACGGTGACGATCCGTTCGAGAAATACCGCGGTAGTGCCGAAAGCGACGAGACGATGCCCGACCGGATGCGTCGACTCCGCGGTGACTATCCCCGCAGCGTACGTGATGACGGTGTACCCGCTGATTCGAGGGACGAACCGTGACGACGGCGGTCGATACGAACGCGCTCCTCGCACTGCTGTACGATGATGACTACGCCGACGCCAGCGAACGAGCACTTCGAAACGCCCATCGAAAAGGCCGGACCGTCATCACACCGATCGTCTACGCCGAACTCGCTGCCGACGGTCACTTCGAGACGGCGAGTGACCTGGATCGATTTCTCGAGGAATTCAGCATCCAACTCGTCGACCCTTCTGGAAACGCGTTGTTCCGAGCGGGACAGGCGTTCCAGCGATATACCGATCGGGGACCGGACGGGCTCCAGTGTCCCTCTTGCGGCGCGAAGCAACAGAGTACCTGCCGGGTGTGTGCCACCAATCTCGCCCCGCGCCAGCACATCGCTGCCGACTTTCTCATCGGCGGCCACGCCAGTACGGAAGCGGATGTGCTGGTCACCTTCGATACCGGGTTCTATCGGACGTACTTTCCGGGCTTGAGTGTTGCTCCCGAATGAGTACCAACGAAGCGGTACTTGCACGATCTTCTCGGGTCGCTTTGCATGGGTGAACGGATCGGCTGTGCGCTCCGACTCGAATCGGACTCTAGGAGACGATGCGCGATAGCGGGCGCATCGGAACGTTTAGCAACCGCAAGGCCTGACGTGGGTGTATGGGGCTGTTCGACGCGCTGTTTCGCTCGAGCGAGATCCTCGGCATCGCCGAGGAAACCCTCGAGTTCGCCCTCGAGTCCTCGGAGGCGACACATCCGAACGAGTACATGGGGTTCCTCAGGGGGACCGAGGCCGACCGTCTGGGAGTGGACCGGGACGGGTTGGTCATCACTGACGTTCTCGTGGTGCCCGGCACCGAGTCCAACAGCGTCAGCGCGACCGTCAAGACGAGTCAGATTCCGAACGACGTGAAGGCGTTAGGGAGCATCCACTCCCATCCGAACGGCGTGATTAGCCCGAGCGACGCGGATCTGGACACCTTCGGCCGGGGAAGCGTCCACGTCATCATCGGCGCGCCCTACCGCCGAACGGACTGGCGGGCGTTCGATTCGCACGGAAAGCCGACACAGCTGAACGTAATCGACGTCGACCTACCCGAGACGGAGGACTTCTTCGATTTCACACAGGCAGATATCGACGAGGAACTGCGACGATGAGATTTGGGACTCCCGAGACGATGCTTCCAGTGACTACCGGACGAACGGCGACCGAACCGACGTGCAAACTGCAACCGGCGACCCCGAAAGCGAGGACCGCATGACGCGGACGGTCATCGCCCAGGGGACCTTCGACATCCTCCACCCGGGCCACGTTCACTACCTCGAGGAGGCCGCAGCGATGGGCGACGAACTGTACGTGATCGTCGCGCGCAAAGCCAACGTCGATCACAAGGCGGCCCCGATCTGTCCGGCGACGCAGCGCCGAGACGTGGTCGACGCGCTCGAGGCCGTCGACGAAGCCGTGCTGGGTCACGAAGCGGACATCTTCGTTCCGATCGAGGAGATCGATCCCGACGTGATCGCGCTGGGCCACGACCAGCACCACGACGACGAGGCCATCGAAACCGAACTCGAGCGCCGCGGCATCGATTGCGAGGTTCGACGGGCGAGCGCCCGAGAGTCGACACGTGAAGGGGAACTGCTGTCGACGCGGCTGATCATCGACAGAATCGTAGCGCGGAGAGGCTAACGAGGTCGTCGGCCGTTCGCCCGGTGTACAGCGTCGAGCGGCTCGGAACCCACCGACGGGCCGAAGCGAGCCGTCCGACTGGGTCGCGCACCGATGGCGGCCCGTCAGATTCCGCTCAATTCTGGAGTATCGATGGTGGTGGAAGCCGGAGCGAGTCGACCGTATGTCCCGTTTCGACGAAATGTTCGATCGCTTTCTCGGACACCTCCTTTTTGGTATAGCCATCGGTCGTGCTAACCTGCCACTCGCACTGGAGACAGTATTTACACATAGAGCGGTCTATCTGCTATTCGGTCACACGGGCCGGAAAGATTCGTGCAGGAAATCGAAGGGAACGCTTGTGGATCGGGAACGACGTATCGACAGACCGAACCGTAATCGGTGCGCGTACGCGCGTTTACTCGTCGGTGACGCCGGGGTTGGTCACCGCACCGTTCGCAGCCGACCCGAAGTCGCGGCCGAATTTTGCCAGGACGCCGTTCCGGTAGTTGGGTTCCGGCTGTTCCCAGTCCGCGCGTCGGGCCTCGAGTTCGTCATCGTCGACGTCCACCTCGAGAGTGCGCTCTTGGATGTCGATGGTAACCACATCGCCGTCTTCGATGAGGCCGATGGGACCGCCTGCGAACGCTTCGGGGGCGACGTGGCCGATCGAGAATCCCCTCGTGGCGCCGGAGAACCGACCGTCGGTGATGAGCGCGACGTCTTCGGCGTGACCCTGGCCGGCGACCGCGCTCGTGACGCCTAACATCTCGCGCATCCCGGGGCCGCCCTGCGGGCCCTCGTTTCTGATGACGATGACGTCGCCGCTCTCGACGCGTCCCTCTTGGACGTATTCCATGGCGTTTTCCTCTTCCTCGAAGACGCGGACGGGGCCTTCGTGATGGAGGTCGTCGTCGCCGGTAACCTTGAGGACGGCACCGTCGGGCGCGAGGTTCCCGGTCAGAATGCGGATGGCGCCCTGCTCGTTTTTGGGCTCGTCGACGGTGTAGAGGAAGTCCGCGTCGAGTTCCTCGATCGACGGTGGGTCGAGTCGCTCGAGTTCCGCACCGATCGAGTTACCCGTGACCGTACGCGCGTCGCCGTGGAGTAGATCCGCCTCGTAGAGGGCGTTCAGGACCACCGGGACCCCGCCGACCTCGTGGAGGTCCTGCATGACCCGCGTCCCGCCGGGTTGGAGATCGGCGATCTTCGGGGTCCGTCGGCTGATCTCGTCGAACTCTTCGATCGAGAGGTCGACGCCGGCTTCGGCGGCCATCGCCAGCAGGTGCAAAACGGCGTTGGTCGAGCCGCCGATCGCGACCTGGAGCGCGATGGCGTTTTCGAACGATTCCTTGCTCAGGAAGTCGGAGGGTTTGCGCTGCTCCTGGACGGCTTCGACGGCGAGTTCGCCCGCCTCGCGAGCGACCGCGTAGCGCGATTCGTCCTCCGCGGGCGGACTGGCGCTTCCGAGCGGTGCGAATCCGATCGCTTCCGAAATCGAGGCCATCGTGTTGGCGGTGAACATGCCGCCACAGGATCCGGCACCTGGACAGGCGTTCCGTTCCATCTCGTCGAGTTCCTCGCCCGTCATCTCCCCGTCCGCGACGGCACCGACGCCCTCGAAGATGTTCTGGACGGTGATTTCCCGACCCTCGTGTTCGCCGGGCATGATGGAACCGCCGTAACAGAAGACGCTGGGGAGGTCCGTCCGGATAGAGGCCATCATCATGCCGGGCATGTTCTTGTCACAGCCGCCGATGGTGACCAGTCCGTCCATCCGTTCGCCGAACGAGACCAGTTCGACGGAATCGGCGATGAGTTCTCGAGAAATCAGCGACGCTTTCATTCCCTCCGTTCCCATCGAGATGGCGTCGGAGATGGTGATCGTGCCGAACTCGATCGGCATGCCGCCGGACTCGTCGACCCCCTCGAGCGCGGATTCGGCGACGTCGTCCAGGTGAACGTTACACGGCGTGATGTCGGCCGCCGGGTTCGGCACGCCGATCATCGGTGCCCCGAAGTCCTCGTCGTCGAACCCCATCGCACGGAACATCGCTCTGTGCGGGGCCTTGTCGGGACCTTCGGTCACTTCGCGGCTCCGCAACCGCTCGTCTTTTCCGTAGTCGAACTCGCTGTCGCTGCTCATGGTCCGATGTTACTTCGAAAGGATATAAGTCACCCCTTCTCGGTCAATCGATCGTGTGGGTCGCGCTTCGAAATCGATCCGTCAAAAGTAGGGTTTCGACGGCGAGCGCCCGGGCAGTGCGTACTCGAGGTAGCCGAGGAGATACGTCGCGAAGAGTCGTCCGTAGCCGACGCGTTGCTGGCGGCGGGTCGACGTGGCGACGGGGCAGGTGTGGTCGTCGACGACGGTTCCGTCGCGGTGCAATCGAAGCGAAAGGTCGGTGTCCTCGAGGAACCGCAACGATTCGTCGAACCCGCCGATCCGCTCGAATGCCGTCCGGCGCACGCTACAGTTCGGGCCCGGTTGCTGGACGAAGCCGACCGGCCAGCACGCCCGATACCACCAGTCGGAGAGGACGTGAAAGCACGCCCGGTGTCGAAGCCCGTCCTCGAGCGGTCGCAGCGGCCCGCCGACGCCGCGGACTGACGGGGTGGTGTAATGACGCCGGTGACGCCGAACCCACGTCGCCGGAACGACCGTATCGGCGTCGGTGAACAGCAATATTTCACCGCCGGCTTCGCTGGCTCCCATGTTTCTGGCCGGTCCGGGACCCGTCCGCTGTTCGTCCACACAGACTCTGTCGACGACCGGATTCGCTCGGGCCACTCGCTCCGTGGTCCGGCCGCTCACCACGACGACGACCTCGAGGCGCCCATCGAAGCGCTGGGCTGTAAGCGAATCGAGCGTTCGTCGAGTCGGCGTCCCTCCGCTCGAGCGGGGACGACGACCGAGACGTCCACGTTCGGCATCATCGTCGACTGTCGGTCCGAGCAATATAACCGCTGTGCCCGGATCAGATCGCTCGTATCTCCGGTCCCGTCCATCGACGGCTGCTGTGGTAGTGACCGCTTCTCTCGTCGACGATGGTCGGAGAAACCGCCGCGAGTACTCACGCTTTTCGCGTCAGCGACTATTCGGTTCGGTCTTCCGTCACCAGTCGGTATCGCCGCCATGCGCGACAACATCGAGACGCGTCGTCGAAACGCGTCGGAATTCGTGCACCCGACCGACGACGGAATTTCACAGTTCGCTTCGATGTGACCGCGAGAGGTGATTCCGTCGACCTCGATCGGTTTCTCTGCTGTCACTCGTCTCTCTGCAGTTCACCGAACGTTAATTCGACCGCAATCTGGCGGTAGTACATATCGGCCTGTATCATGATTTCAGCTGCAATAATAATTAGATATATGTGTGCGGAAATAGTTCATCATCACTATATGGTTGATGATAGCAATCAATCAGATCGGAACGAAACACACAGCTCGATCGGCAGACGCGCTCTCGTTCGGGGGGCAACGGTGGCCGGACTCTCCCTTACGGGAGCGGGAGTCGGTTCGGCGGACACGGACGTCTCCTCGGCGGCCGCCGGCTCCGGCGAGTTCGTGTTTTTCCAGTACTTTCACGAGACGTGGCCGACGATCACGGAGAATCTCTCGACTGTCGCAGATCGGGGATACGACGGCATCTGGATCCAGGCGCCACAGGAAAGCGCCCTCTCGTGGGACGATCGAGACGGCCGGAACGATCCGCCGCTTGGCTACCAGCCGATCGACTTCCGCTCGTTCGACAGCGAGTTCGGCACCGAAGCGGACCTGCGCTGTCTCATCGACACCGCTCACGAACACGACCTCGAGGTGTACGTGGACTGCGTGATGAATCACATGGCCGCGAAACGCGGGTACGACTTTCCACAGTTCGACGAGGAACACTTTCACACTCACGTCGGTTCCATCGACGACTGGGACGACGAACACCAGGTCAAACACGGCGACCTCCTCGGGTTGAAAGACCTCGCACAACTGGCGGCCCACGGACACGCGGACACGGCCCCGTACGTCCGCGAACAGTTGCGCAGTTACATGAAGAAGATCGCGGACTTCGGCGCGGACGGCTATCGGTACGATGCGGCCAAACACGTCGAACCCGAGTACTGGGAGCGCTACGCCAACGTGTGGGCGGAGGAGTTCGACATGAACCGGCTGGGGGAAGTGTTGGACGGCAGCGTCGAGTACGTTCAGAATTACATCGAGACCGGGATGAACGCGCTCGACTATCCGCTGTACTGGGTTCTCCAGGACGTCTTCGACTACGGCGATATGCGTCGTCTCGAGGGTGCAGGCGTCACGGCGCAGGATCCCTGGCACTCCTGGCCGTTCGTCCAGAACCACGACGAGAGCGCGCCGCCACAGTATCATCTCGCACACGCCCACGTCCTCACGATCGAAGGGACGCCGATGGTCTACAATCTCTATCCGGACGAACTCCTCGACGACGACGCGATCACGAACATGGTGTGGGTCAAGAAAAATCTCGCCGGTGGGACGACCTACTGGCGGTACGCGGACGCCGATCTCGGAATCTACGAACGGGACTCCAATTTGCTCGTCGGCTTGAACAACGACGCCGACGAGTGGCGCGGCGAGTGGGTGTACACGACGTGGCGAAACGAGACGCTGAAAGACTACAGCGGGACCGGCGCCGACGTCACCGTCAACGGCGACGGCTGGGTCGAAATCTGGGTCCCGCCCGAAGACTGGGTGTTCTACGCGCCGTACTGAGCGCGCGATGTGACCGGGCCCTCTTCCCGTTGCCACCGTCGAAATTCCCTTGATGGCCCACCCCTTACGCGGCGATATGGCGACCGCCACTGTCAGCGCTGGTGCGCGACTCCACGTCGGCTTTCAGAACCTGTCGCTCGCTCGAGAGCGACTCTACGGTGGAATCGGCGTCGGTCTCACAGCGCCGCGGGTCACCGTTACCGCCGAACCGGCCACCACCGTCACCGCCGACGATCCGCTGGTTCGGGAGTACGCGACCCGCGCCGTCGACGTCCTCGACGTCTCCGGCGTTGCGATCGCGCTCGAGGAGTCCCTCCCGCGTCACGTGGGTCTCGGAAGCGGAACGCAACTCGCGCTCGCCGTCCTCGCTGCGACGGCACGCGCACACGGTCGCCGCGCTCGAGTGCGGGACCTCGCACCGGCGATCGGTCGCGGCGGGCGCAGCGGCGTCGGCGTCGCGACGTTCGAACGTGGCGGGTTCGTCGTCGACGCCGGGCACCCGACGAATCGATTCACCACGGAGCCACCCGCGGAGGGCGACTGGACGGTACCACCGGTCGTCGCCCGCCACGATCTGCCGACGGAGTGGCGGTTTCTCGTCGTCGTCCCCGACGTGGAACCCGGCCGGAGCGGCGACGACGAGGATGCGAGCATGCGCGCCGTGGTCGACCGTGCCGATCCCGCCGTGGCCGACGAAATCGCCGGCGTCGTAACCCGCAAACTCTTGCCGGCCGCCGCCGCGGGCCGACTCGAGGCGTTCGGGAACGCGATCGCCGAAATCGGCCGCAAGAACGGCGCCTGGTACGCCGAGGCCCAGGGCGGCGTCTTCCGGCCGCCCGCGGGGAAACTCGTCGAAACGCTCGAGGATTGCCCGGTCCTCTCCGGGATCGGCCAGTCGTCCTGGGGACCGGTCGTGTACGGCGTGACCGACGCGGCTCACGCCGACGAAGCCGAAGCCAGTGCTCGCGATGCGCTCGCCGACCACGGACTCGACGGTCGAGTCGTTCTCACGGAACCGGCCGCGTCCGGGGCGCGCGTGAGTGGCGATGGTGCGCGAGGAGAGAACGTGGCGCGTGAGGGGAAGCCAATCTGACCGGCGGAGTCGTGTCCGTTCGTCGGGGTGCGTGGATAACTACGATGCGTCTTTTCCGGTGGCTCCGGACGGGTCGATCAGCGACGACTCGAGCAACTCGCCGAGAGCGGGCATCGTCGTCTGGACCGTCTCCCAGAGCGGAGTGTGCTCGATCTGTTGGGTCTCCCGAGACCACGAGACAACGCCTGCGTCGTCCAACGCTGGTACGTCGACGTGTTGCAACCGCAGTGCGATCTCGCGCCGTTGATCGCTCGTGACGGTTTCGACCGGTATACCGTGTTCGATCGCGGCGAGTTCGCTCGCCAGTCGGTCGATGGTCACCGGTTTCGGATGGCTCGTCAGATAGCGAAGCAGGGAGCGTCTGGTCGAGTCGGCGAGAATCGCGTACAGCGAATCGAGAAATTCGGGACTCTCGATCTGCTCGAGGCGGGACTGGCGTACCATACGTGATCGGTGGGAGGTGACCGTCAAAGCCTGCGCTCAGGACTGCTCATGGCCTTTATATCGGTAGTAATGGACTCCCTGAGTGTCGTCTTAAGGGTTTCTCGATCCGGGGTGGAGGAAAACGTTCTGGAGCACCTTATCAGCACCGCGGCGAACCCGTTCGGAGAACGCCTGCACCGACACGCCGAGTTCCGCCGCGAGTTCCTCGTATTCGACCTCGCGCGGGACCTTGAAGTAGCCTCGCTCCACGGCGAGCGAGAGGGCTTCGTACTGCGCGTCCGTCAGATCGTACGCGTTTCCCTGCAAGTTGGTCTCCGCCAGCGAGGAGACGCGGTTGAGCCGGTATGAGATCCCGTTTTCGGAACAGTACCTGTTGAACTGCGCCAGTCCCGCGTGATCTTCGAACCGGATTCGAAAGAGCCACTCGTCGTCGCTGTGTGCCTTGAGGATCGTCGCGTTGGTCTGTGCGATGCCGGTGATCAGCTGTTCAGCGGGGTCCTCCCACTCGATCCGGTACAGGGCTCGATCCTCGTACTCGTCGAGGACGGTGATCGATTCGACGTTTGGACTCTCTTCCATGGCTGTTTCGAACGACTGCAGATCCGTTCCGTACCCCCAGATGTACGGCATGACACGCTTCGCGGCGGGGACGACGCGCTCTATCTCGACCGTGAGACCAGGGTACTCGGCGATGATCTGCCCAAGGAGAAACTCGTCGCCCTCGATGGAGATTTCGGCGATGATAGCCATGGGTACTGTACGGGTTCGAGCGTCTTCGGTAAACGGGGCGATCCCTGTCACCGTCATTCGAACGGGAATGACGGGACCCCGTTTCCTGACGAACGCGATTGAACGGACCGACGACAGGTTTCGACGGCATTTCGTCCGTATTTTCGGTCACAGAGGTGCACGGAGTGACGGCGACGTGCGAACTCACCGTTCGGTGTCGACGCCGCTCCGTTCCGCCACAACAGGTATGCCGATTCGTCCGAACGGAAGCGTATGGAGCGGATGCCGCTCGGAATCTCGCGGCTCGATCGAACGATCGGCGGCGGTGCACCCGTCGGCAGCGTCGTCCTCCTCGCGGGTGAATCCGGCGCCGGTGCGCGCGAGTTCTGTTATACGAGTGCGGCGATGAACGGACTCGTCGAGGGCGATCCCGACCTGTTCGACCTCTACTACGGTGACCTAGAGGACGGTGACCGTCCCCGACGCCGTCCACTACGTGTCGTTTACGGACGAACGAAGCGCCGTCGTCAGCGAAATGGAGTTCGTCATGGACGACGAATTCGTCGCTGCGGGGATGACCGACGTCTCGTTCGTCGAACTCGCCGAGGAGTACTTTCAGCTCACGCCGGTTCCGACGCTCGAGGGAGGCGTCGCACGCGCGGCGGAGCCGGCCTCCGACGACGTCTTCGAGGCCGTCGAGAACGACGCCGAACGCTCCGTCTCCGGCCGGGACGATTCTCAGCGAGCCGCCGATGACGGCGGTGACACTCGATGATCGATCGGGGCGGTCGGGACGAAACAGATCGGGACGTGAGCGAAACCGAGAGCGATCCGGATGCGGCCGAAACCGAACTCACGTCCGATTCCGACCGAGACCTGCCGGGCGCCACCGGTACCGATGTGGACTCCGAGGCGGCCGATCGACCCAAGCCGCTCGAGGATCTCGCTGCGACCGTCGCCGAGCGAGCGGACGCCGGTCGCTCGAGGTCGAGTTCGCCCGACTTCGACGATCTGTTCGACCGCCAGGATGTCGCCGAGATAGACGGCGATCGTCTCTGGGAGCACCTCGAAACCGACGACCCGATCGATCCCGGCGAGGAGATGCGACCGGTCGAACGGGACGTCCGCGAAATCGAAAAACGGGCCTACTGCCAGGACTGCGACTACTTCGCCGAGCCCCCCGAGGTCGCGTGCACGCGGGAGGGGACGGAAATCCTCGCCGTTCCGACCGTGCGGACGTTTCGGGTTACGAACTGCCCGTTCGTCCTCGAAGACACGGTGCTCGAGGACTCCTGAGGCGGACACCTCCAGAACCGATCGGAGAGACACGGGGGATTCGCTCGCCGCGACCGCGAGACGCGTGGGGACGGCTCGAGTCGATCGGAGAGGTGGAGACGCGCCCGAACTGCACGCCTGTTCCCGCAGCCGGGAGTGGTGTATTTTTGCGTCTCGAGTACGTAGCCAGTCGGCATGCAGTTTTGCGACGAATGCGGTTCGATGATGAAAGCGCAGGGCGATCGCATGGTCTGTACGAACGACGAATGCGGGGCCTCGAGCGAGCGGGACCGCGAACGGGAAGACGCGTTCGTCACGACGGAATCACAGACCGACGACGACGTCATCGAGTCCGACGAGAACGCGAATTTCGAGGGGAAACCGAAGGCGACCGACGTCGTCTGCGACGAGTGTGGGAATCAAGAGGCGTGGTACACCCTCAAACAGACCGCCTCCGCCGACGAACCGCCGACGCGCTTTTTCAAGTGCACCGAGTGCGGCCACCGCTGGCGGGAGTACAACTGAGCTCGAGCGGACCGCTCGCCAAACCGGATTACACCCAACTGGGAACGATCGGACACCGAAGCGCCACCGTCGACTGCCCGATACGGGTCGTGTCTCTTCTAGACCTCGAGTCCGCGTCGACCGGCCGTTTCCGGAGCCGACGGAGGGAATCGGGACCCGATCGCAAAACAGTAGCGGAGTCTGCCGAGCGTTCTCCACGATCCGGTACCATCGCGCGATTCCGGACGGAAGAAGAGGAACGCCTGGGACGACACGGCGGGCGCAACGTTCACGTCGGTCCGGACGAATCGACCGGTAGACGCATGTCCGATGGGCCGCGGCTCCCGGGCGTCGAGGGCGAAGACGAGGATGACCGAATCGTCTGTCACGTCGACGCCGATTGCTTCTACGCCGCCTGCGAGCGGCTTCGCGAGCCCGACCTTCGCGGCGAACCGGTCGTCGTCGGAATGGGCTACGAGGAAGGCGACTCGATCGGCGCGGTCGCCACCGCCAGCTACGAAGCCCGCGAATTCGGCGTCGAGAGCGCCCAGGCCATCTCGACGGCGCTCGAGCGGCTCCCCCGACGCGCGGACGGCGAAACCGGCGCGGTCGACGACGCGGAGACCGGCTACTACCGGCCCGTCGACATGAACTACTACGAATCGGTCGCGGCCGACGTTCGGGAGATCCTCCACGACTGTGCCGACGTCGTTCGCGAAGTGAGCATCGACGAGGCCTACCTCGACGTGACCGACCGAACCGCCTGGGAGGTCGCGGACGGCTTCGCGCGCCACATCAAAGACCGCATCCGTCGAGAGGTCGGCGTGACGGTCAGCGTCGGCGTCGCGCCATCGATGTCCGCCGCCAAAATCGCCAGCGACTTCGACAAACCCGACGGCCTCACCGTCGTCGAACCCGGCGAGGTACGAGCGTTTCTCGCCCCGCTCGAGGTCGACCTGCTCCACGGCGTCGGACCGGTGACGGCACGCGAACTTCGGGACATGGGCCTCGAGACCGCGGGCGACGTCGCGGCGGCCGACCGGGAACCGTTGGTTGAGCGCTTCGGCGAGCGCGGACGGGAACTCTCCGACCGTGCGCGCGGCGAAGACGACCGACGGGTCGAACCGAAAGGCGATCCCAAGAGTTTCTCCCGGGAATCCGCGTTCGCCGAACCGGTCGACGCGCCGGCCCCGAAATACGAACAGATCGAGACGCTCGCGTCGGCCGTCGCCGACCGCGCACGCCGCGAGGGCGCGCTGTACAGGACGATCGGCGTCAAGGCCGTCACGCCGCCGTACGACGTCAACACGCGCGAACGGTCGCTTCCCGGGCCGATCGACGATCCCGAACTGGTCGATCGTATCGCTCGCGACCTGTTCACGGAGTTCGAGGCCGACCCGGTTCGCAAACTCGGCGTCCGAGTGGCGAACCTCGAGTTCGCCGCCACGGACCAGGTCAGCCTCGAGAGCTGGGAAGGAGACGACGCCGCTGGCGGGACGAAGACGGCCGAAGACTCGGCCGAGGACGATCGGAATGGGTCGCCCGACGATCCGGACCCGGCTTGCGGTGATCGGTCGACCGGCCAGTCGTCGCTCACGGATTTCTCCTGAGAGCGGTTCGAAACGACCGACGGCCGAAATACCCACGTACCTCGAGCGACGACTATATCCAAATCGATTTGAACAGTCACCGAAATCGCCCATTCAACCCACCTATCCCCGAAGCAGATTACATCGTCTCTACGTTCACATGACAGAGGATTTCTACGACCTACTCGAGATTCCGTCCGACGCGTTCTAGGACGAGATCAAAGACGCCTATCGTGACCAGGTCCGCGTCTACCATCCGGATTTGAACGACGACGACCGCGCGCAGGCTCAGTTCACCGCGGTCAAGACGGCCTACGACATCCTCGGCGACCCGGTCGAACGCCAGGCGTACGACCGGCTGGGACACGAAGACTACGTCGCGAAACGGACCAGCGGTCTCCCGTCGCCCGACGGCTGGCGAACCGACGATACCGATTCCGCCGAATCGGGCTCGAGCGGGACCGAACTGCACTATTCGGAAACCGAGGCGACGTCCGCGTCCGCATCGTCGTCGGCAGGTGCTGCGACGGCCGGTTCGTCGACCTCGAGTCGACGGGCCTCCGCGACGAACGCGGGCGGATCGGCGGTGAACGGGGGTGCCGGCGGGGCATCGGCCGGGGCCGGCGCGACCGAAGCGACTGGTTCGACCCGATCGAGTACGAGTCCCGGAGCCGGGACCGCCAGTGGACCCGGCTCGGAGTCGGCCGGTCGGGCGACCGGCTCGGACGGCGGGACGGTTCGCGAGACCGGCCGGTCGAGCGGGACCGGGACGCGCTCGGAAGCTCGATCGAGCGCGGGGACGAACAGTCCGATCGTCCGCTGGTGGCAGCGCCAGAACGTTTCACTGCCGTTGATCTGGCTGTCGGTGGTCGTGTATGCGGCCGGGATCGGCCACTTCGGACTGGAAAACCGAGCCGCGCTCGGAGCGATATGGGACGATATCACCGCGGTGGGTGTCTATCCGTCCGGGATCTGGGCGCTGCTCTCGGAGGGCCGTGGCGGACTCGAGACGCCGACGGCGTACGTACGGGGCCTCGACGTCGTGGCGCCGCCCGTCGAGACGGCGGTCTGGTACGGCTCGATGGTGGGTGTCGTGGCACTCACGCTGCTCGCCGTACTCGCCACTCGAGCCGTCCGCCGCGAGCGGACGTGGGGGCCGGTGACGATCAACGAGACGATCGTCGTCGCGCTCGCTCTGGCAGCGACGACGACGCTCGTCGGTGGCCCGTTGCTCGCGGGGCGTTCCTCATGCCGTTCCTGTTCGGCGTCGTAATCCGGCACACGAGGCGGCTCCCCGGCTGGAAGCCGTCGTACCTGTACGTCGTGCCGGTCCTCGCGCCGTTCGCCGGGTTCGGTGCTGCTGCGGCCGGTACCGCGTCGCTCCCGCTCGATCTCACCGCGTTCGTGATACTCCCGCTGGTCGGCGGGTTGGCGCTCCCCTTGCGGGCGACCATCAGGAAACGCTTCGGGCGATAATTCGTTCGAACGCGACGAACCGATTCCTCGATGGCGGACGGCGGCGAGTTCAGCGTATCTGCACCATCGACGCTACCGATTAGTTGAAATGGCGCAGATGCCAAAGTGTCGCATGGCCAAATACTCGACCGGTTCGTCCGGCGGTGGCGGCGGGACGAACTGCGAACTCTGCGGAACCGAGAGCGATTCGCTCAGACTCGCGTCGGTCGCCGGCGCCGAACTCGAGGTTTGCCCGGACTGTGCACCACACGACGATTCGAAAACGCACGGTCAGGATCGGAACCGGAATCGGAGCGGGCAGGACTCGAGCGGTGGCACCACGGACGAGCCGAGTCGAAAACAGAAGGCGGCCCAGAACGTTGCCAAGGCGAATCCGATCTGGGACGGCGATTCCGAACACTGGGAAAACGAGGGAACAAACTACGACGAGGATCCGCTGCCGTATCTCGTCTCGGAGTACGGCGAGACCCTCGTCGAGGCCCGCCAGGACGCCGGACTCAAGCGCGAGGAACTTGCCGACGATCTCGGCGCTCCCGAAACCGACATCCTCGCGGTCGAACAGGGCCGTGCGACGCAAGCCGGCATCGGCGGCGGCCTGATCGAGGCGCTCGAAGAGCGACTCGACGTGACGCTCTCCGAATAGCGGACGTTTCTTTCACGGCTCGTGACGTTCTCGGCGAGCAGACTTTTAATGGCTCCCGACAGACTCGAACCGATGACCGGGCAACGGGCGGCAGCGGAGCCATACGCCACGCGGTTCGAAACCGAAGTGACGTCGATCGACGGCAGACGGGTCTGGCTCGAGCGCAGTCACTTTTACGGTGCGAGCGGCGGACAGCCGGCCGATCGCGGGACCATCGGCGATATCGACGTCGTCGACGTCGAACTGATCGACGGCGAACCGGTCCACCGCCTCGCCGTCGAGCCATCGTTTCGTCCGGGCCACAGGGTACTGTGTTCGGTCGACTGGTCGTTTCGAATGTACTGTATGGGGCCCACACCACCAGTCACGTTCTCGCCGGGGCGGCCCAGAGACTGCTGGACGGTCCGGCAGTTGCCGGGCTCGAAATCGGGCCGGAGACGGTCTCCGTCGACCTCGAAACGAGCGCGACCCTCGACGACGAAACCCTGATCGAACTGGACGAAACGGTCAATCGGGTTATCTGGGAGTCACGGCGGTCTTGTGGGACGACGTTCCGATCGCGGAGGCACGCGAGCGCGAATCGATCACGTTCGATGCGCGTCTCCACGACGCAGCCGTCCAACGGGGACGCGTCCGTATCGTCACGATCGAGGACGAGAACGACAGGCCGGCCGGAAGCGGCCTCTCGGGGACGGCCGGCTCGGCAGATCCGTGGGACATAACGGCCTGCGGTGGGACGCACGTGCGGAACACTCGCGAGGTCGGTCCCGTCACCGTTCTCGCACGCTCGAGGCCCAGCGAGGGCGTGTGTCGGATCGAATTCGCCGTCGGCCCCCAGGCGATCAACCGTCGGACGGCGGAGAAACGGGCCGCGTTCGCGGCGACGGCGGCGCTCGATTCGGAAATCGACGACGTGCCGGACGAACTCCGGCGCGTCTGACCGTCCGCTTCTTTCGCAGTAGCGTCATCCGGCTCCCGAGAGGCCTTTGCAGGCTTTTGGCGATGTCTCTGCCGATCACTGTCGTCTCTCTCGTAGACGTCGCCGACCGGCGAGGAACGGGACTTGCCTAGGAAAGGTGAAAACTATTACTATGATGAGAGTGAATGAATTGTCATGGGGATCGACTATTCACAACTGCACGATCCGAACGCCGAATACACGATGCGGGATCTCTCCGCGGAGACGATGGGAGTCACCCGCGAGCGCGGCGGCGGACGGGACGTCGAGATCACCGATATTCAGACCACGATGGTCGACGGAAACTTCCCGTGGACGCTCGTCCGGATCTACACGGACGCGGGACTCGTCGGGACCGGCGAAGCCTACTGGGGGGCCGGTGCGCCGGAACTGATCGAACGGATGACACCGTTCCTTCGGGGCGAAAATCCGCTCGACATCGACCGACTGACCGAACACCTCGTCCAGAAGATGTCCGGCGAGGGGTCGATCGGCGGCGTCACGGTCACAGCGATTTCGGGCATCGAAGTCGCGCTCCACGACCTCGCGGGAAAGATCCTCGACGTGCCGGCTTACCAGCTCCTCGGCGGCAAGTACCGGGACGAGGTTCGCGTCTACTGCGACTGCCACACCGAGGAGGAGGCCGACCCGATCGCCTGCGCCGACGAGGCCGAACGCGTCGTCGAGGACCTGGGCTACGACGCTCTGAAGTTCGACCTGGACGTGCCAAGCGGTCACGAGAAGGACCGTGCGAACCGACACCTCCGCGGGCCCGAAATCGAACACAAGGCGTCGATCGTCGAAGCCATCACCGAGCGTGTCGGCTCGAGGGCCGACGTCGCCTTCGACTGTCACTGGACGTTCTCCGGCGGCAGCGCGAAGCGACTCGCGAAGCGACTCGAGGAGTACGACGTCTGGTGGCTCGAGGACCCGGTGCCGCCGGAGAACCACGACGTCCAGCGCGAGGTCACGCAGTCGACGACGACGCCGATCACCGTCGGCGAGAACGTCTACCGAAAGCACGGTCAACGTCGCCTGGTCGAGGAGCAGGCGGTCGACATCATCGCGCCGGACATGCCGAAGGTCGGCGGCATGCGCGAGACGGCCAAGATCGCGGACCTCGCCGACATGTACTACGTGCCGGTCGCGATGCACAACGTCGCCTCGCCCGTGGCGACGATGGGCAGCGTTCACGTCGGGGCGGCGATATCGAACGCCTTGGCCGTCGAGTACCACTCCTACGAACTCGGCTGGTGGGAGGACATAGTCGAGGAAGACGTCATCGAGGGCGGCTATATCGAGGTTCCGGAGGAGCCCGGGCTCGGCGTCACCCTCGATATGGACGCCGTCGAGGAGCACATGGTCGACGGCGAAGAGCTGTTCGACGAGGCGTAAGCCCCCCAGAAAAGCGGTTGATCGCGGCGCTCGACGGCGGAGGGTACGGGTGACGGGAATCGTGGTTACCTATTTCACCACACATTTACCCTCATGCGAAGAAGGTGCGCTATGGATCGACGAACCGAGACGCCGCCTCCATCGGATCGGACGATGAGCTTCGACCGCCGACGTATTCTCGCGGACGGCGGCGACCCGGGGCCTGACACCGAGTCCGAGAGCGGGGACGGCTCCCACCATCCCGGTCCGCCGCGGTTCGTCACCGTCGGCGAGGGAATCGTCGACCCGAACGGGAACGAAATGGAGACGCGCGACGACCTCGCACCGTGGAATCCGGACGGCGAAGGGACGTACGCCTGGCACGTCCTCGAGTCGCCCGACGGATCGAACGCGACACCGACCGACGGCCCCGTCGCGGCGTTCGAACCGGACGTTTCTGGCGAGTACGCGCTCGCGCTCGAGGCACCTGACGGAACGCACGACGTGACGGTTCGCGCGTTTCCGGAGGCGGACGACGACGAGCCGCGACCGCAGGTCGAACTCGACGCGACGGTCGAGGAGGGGACGGTTCACCTCTCGACGACCGCGACCGTCGTCGGCGACGGCGATCCCACGGTCGAGTTCTACGTCGACGATCGGAACGATGTCGCGCTCGAGGAAGCCGGCACGAACGAGACGGACGGCACGAGTGCGACCGATGCGACGATTCCGGTCAGCGCGATCGACGAACCGGTCCGCGTCTACGCCGTCGCAGTGGCCGAGCGCCACTCCGTCCCCGACGCGATCGAGTTGGTTCCCGACGGCGACGAGACGGAAGACGGAAGCGTCACCGTCGAACGCCCCTTCGAACCCCCTGAGTGGGCAGTCGACGCGATCGTCTACGAAATCTTCACGCGCCGGTTCCCCGATCAGGACGCACCCACGTTCGAGACGATTGCGGAGCGACTCGATCACCTCGAAGACCTCGGGATCGACGTCCTCTGGCTATCGCCGTTTCTCGACGCGGAGAGCGGATTCGGGACGCCGATGGCGTTCGGTGGCCCCCACGGATACAACACGACCGATTACTTCAGCGTCGATCCGGACCTCGGATCGATGTCGGATTTCGAGGCGCTGGTCGACGCGTGCCACGACCGGGACATCAGGGTCGTCTTCGACCTCGTGATCAACCATACGTCGGAGACGCATCCCTTCTTCGAGGCCGCCGTCGACGAGACGCATCCGGACCACGAGCGGTACCGCGACTGGTATCGCTGGGAGGACTTCGACGAGCGAGACGCGGACACCTACTTCGGCTGGGACGGCATTCCGAATCTGAATTACGCCAATCCGGCGGTGAGGGAGTACCTGCTCTCGGTCGTCGACTTCTGGGCCGACACGGTCGACGGCTTCCGGGCCGACGTCGCCTGGGGCGTCCCCCTTTCCTTCTGGACGGAGGTCGCAGAGCGGCTGACGGGGACGAAAAGCGAGTTTTTCCTGCTGGACGAGACGCTCCCCTCGGACGTCGAAATGGGCGGCGGGCGATTCCACGTGCACCACGACGACGTTCTCCACGACACGCTCGAGGAACTCGGCGAATCGGGCGCCGGAGACGGTGCGTCGGAGTCGCCGTCGGTGACGGACGCGACCGAACCGCAGGAGGACGCGGTCGCGGACGAGTTTACCGATTCCGCGGCGGAGCTGGACACGACGACCGCCGAGGCGATTCTCGACGCGGTCGACGAACGGCGGCGTCGAGGCGCGCATCCGGCCTCGCAGTGGCTGCTGTACGTCGAGAACCACGACACGGACCGGTATCTCGCCGAATACGGCCGCGACGCACAACGGGCGGCCGCTGGCGCGACGTTCACCCTCCCCGGTTTGCCGATGCTCTACTACGGCCAGGAAACCGGCGTGACGGGGCGGCGCGATCCGATGAACTGGGGCGCGTTCGACGAGGATCTGCTCGAGTACTACCGGCGATTGATCGACCTCCGGACGTCACATCCCGCGTTGCAAGCCGGCGCCGAACTCGAGCGGATCGAGTACGACGCGGACACCGACGGCGCGGTCGCGTTCGCTCGAGCCGACCCCGAGAGTGGCTGTCGCGTCGTGGTCGCGCTTCACTTCGGTGACGGGGCGGCGACGGTCCGATTGGGAGACCCCGTCGATGGAACAGACCTCCTGACCGGCGGGTCCGTCTACGACGAAGACGGCGAAATCGAGGGCCGGTCACTTTCAGTCGACACCGCGGTCGTCGTCGAATGTCGGTGACGGCCTCACGCAGTGCCGCCGGCGCTACCCCGAACGGGAACCGCGACTCCCAGTACCGGTACCGGTAGCGATCCTTTCGGTGAACCTCCGCGAAACCTGAGTGTCACTGCCGAAACCGAATCAGTGCTGGTCGGTGACGATCGCGCTCGTGACGAGCAAGATGGTCAGTACGGCGAGTTCGAACGAGACGGTCCCGGAAACCCACAGCAAGACCGCGAGCGCGTTGAGACCGAGGGCGATTGTCGGAAACTGGTTGACGATTACGGTGGCCGGCGAGGTTGACGTCGCTTCCGCCTCCCTCTCGTCGGTTGAGTCGCTCCATTCGCCCTGGGTTTCGGTCCACGTCTCTCGGGCCTCGTCCGGCGCGACGAATTCGGTTCCGCAGCGTCGGCAGGTGATGTGGCGACTCGAAAAGGGGGCCGGATAGTCCGCCGGACAGTTCGGACAGAGGACGCGCTCGGATAGTGGCTCGGATTCCCCGTGCTCGGACATTCTCGGTGATTGTCGAGAGTTGCGAGCGCGACGATATATGCTTTCTCCGTCGAGATCAGAACGGCAGGCAACTTTTCTATTTGTGCCGGCCTATCATCCGTCGTCTGAGCTTGAGCTCGCACGTATTCAGATGTGATGACGGGCGTCAGAAGAGCTACTGACTTACCCCTCCATACCGCCGAAGGAGAGGCCGCTCTCGACGTAGCTCTGGGCGAAGAAGTAAATCAACGCAACGGGCAGGGCAAACAATATCGCAAACGCCGAGAACTGCGTCCATGGCGTCTCGAACCGTCCGCCAGTTGTGAGAGAGTATAGCTCGACCGATAGCGTGTAATTTTCCGGACTGAGCAACGTCTGCGCGATAATGAACTCGTTCCATCCTGCCAGGAAAGTAAAGACCAGAACGACGGCGATTCCGGGTTTCGACAGCGGCAAAATCACTTCGCGGATAACGTCCCATCGGCCTGCACCGTCGACGATAGCCGCTTCCTCGTAGGAAACGGGGATATTGTCCATGAAGGTCTTGAGCAGCCACGTGTTGAACGGAATCGCACTCGCCGCGTAAAACAGTCCAAGCACGAGGAGGTTGTTGTTCAACCCGAGATTGACGAAGAGCGCATACAGGGCGATCAACGTCGCGATCGAAAGGCCGGCACCGACCTGCGTAAACAGGACGTACCCGTAGAGGATTTTCTCGCGACCGATAAAGTTCCGCCGCGAGAGCGCGTACGCACCGGGGATAACGACCGACATCGACACGCTGACCGTTACGATGACGACGACCAGGCTGTTGACCAGCGCATCTCGAAATGCAGATTCGAAGATCACCCACCGGTACGCATCGAGATTGTAGGTCGATGGATCGGCGAATACTCCTTCGGAGCTCATGAGACCAGATCCCTGCGAGAGCGACGCTGTGACGACCCAGTAGACCGGGAACATCAGGATTACCAGAATGCCAATCGCACCGCCAGTTCCAGCAACCGTCTTGGCGGTGTCGATCGGATCTCGAGCGTAACTACTGACCTGTTGGTCGGCTTGCAATTCTGATTCGGATGACGTCATTATGCGTTCACCCCTTCGGCGAGGTCTCCTTTCTTTACCGCGAGCCACATGAACAGACCGATGAACGCGATGGCGGTCACCATGATTGCGGAACCGAACGCGTACTCGCTAAATTTGGTCGCTTCACGGTACCCGTATACGAGGAGGAGTTCGTTCTGACGAGCGGGACCGCCCTCGTTGAAGATCCACGGAATAAGGAACTGCTGAAACGATGTTGCTGCGGTCAGGATCGCGCCGAATAGAACCGGGCGTTTAATCGACGGGAGCGTAACGTGGCGGAACCGGTGGAGATACCCGGCACCGTCGACCTTCGCCGCATCGTGCAACTGCGCCGGGACGTCTTGAAGTGCGCTCACGATTATGATCACCATGAAGGGATACGCTAACCAGACTTCCGTCGAGATATACGCGAAGAACGCGCTCCATCTTCCAGATA
This sequence comes from Natrinema caseinilyticum, assembly GCF_024227435.1. Classification (GTDB taxonomy): domain Archaea; phylum Halobacteriota; class Halobacteria; order Halobacteriales; family Natrialbaceae; genus Natrinema; species Natrinema caseinilyticum. The sequence goes on along the minus strand of NZ_CP100445.1, from coordinate 802,634 downwards.
GCCATGCGACCGGGACGTCGACGAGTAATACCTCCGGTGCGGATATCGTCGTGAAGACGATGATGGTATCGATGACACCGACCAGGCCGTTGATGGCGCTATTGTAGTAGTCGACAAACTGGTTCAGCGGACCGTAACGAGCAGAGCTGAACAGGCCACTCCAGACGGTGATCGTGAATATCGTCGGAAACCCCATCGGAATTATGACTGCCGCTCGCATGAAGCGTTTGCCTACCACTCGAGCGTGCGTCAAGACCATTGCAAGTCCAAGCGAGAGTGCGATCTTGACCACTAGACTCACCGCGACGAACAACCAGGTGATCGCGAACGAATTCCAGAAGTTCGGATCTGAATAGAGTTTGATGTAATTTTTGAGGCCGATCAGGTCCGAACCGCCACCAATAACCGTGCCCGCGTGAGTCGCGTCCGTCAGCGATAGGTAGACGAGGAACGTGATCGGGAACAGCATGAACGCAAAGAAGAGAACGAACCCGGGTAACACGAGTAAGAGGCCGAATAGATCGGAATCCTCCGTGCGATCGGGAAGCAGCTGCTGCCCGTGGTCGGACACGCGTCTGAAGAACGATGATGTTGACATAAAGTATTCGTTTCAGGTGCAGTTAATTATTCCCAACGGCTACGAATCTCGTCGGCAGCCGCCGACATCGCTTTATCGGGTTCTTTCTGCCCGTTGAATATCTGCTGAAGTCCGCTCTCTAACGGCGTCCACACGGTGTCGATGCGTGGATCGGATGGCATCGGTGTTCCCATCGCGACTGTCTTAGCAAACGTTGCAACGTCGTCGCCGAGTTCGTCGGACTCGGTGTAGTCCTTGTGAACGGGGATCAGGCCATGCTCCTGGGCATTGCCCAGGATGACGTCTTCGTTAGTCGTATACCACTCGGCCCACTCGACGGTCGTGTTGAGCGATGCGTCACTTGCGCCGTTGAGCTGGGACGTAAAGTACCACGTCTGCACGCCCGTGTAGGGGTTCGGACTGCCGCCTTCGATATCGGGAAGCGGCGCAACAGTCGCGTCGACACCGCTGTCACGGAAGCCGCTTAGTTGCCACGGCCCGTTGATTGCAAACGGTGCGTTGCCGTCGGCGAACGGCGGCATTTGCTCCGCATATTTCGTCGCCTCCGCGACGTACGGCCAGATGGAATTCTGAAGCAGTTCGATCCCTTCAATGAACGCGTCGTCTTCGATCCCGACATCGCGACTCTCCTCGTCGTAGATCTTTCCGCCGAATGCTTGCAAAAACGCGCTGACGAAGTACGCCGTTTTCGGCGGACATGAGAGCCCCCACTTGCTGTTTTCGGGGTCGTGGTGGTCCTCCATGATAGCGACCATCTCCGAGAGCGTTTCTGGTGGCTGCTCGACGAGTTCGGGATTGTACATGAGCGACACTGTCTCGGATGCGTAGGGAAGTCCGTAGACACCGTCGTTCCATTGCACTGCGGACGCGGCGTTTTCGGTATACGTTCCCGCGAGGTCAACTTCGACATCGTCTTTCGCGTTGTACACGAAATCCTGACTTTCGTACTTGCCGATACGGTCATGTGCCCACGGGAAGGTGTGGGGACCGTCCCCCGCCGGAATTGCCGTCTTTAGTTGCTTTTTGACATCCGAGAGGTTCTCGGAATGCATCTTGTCGTCTCGACCCTCGTTGAACGTCTCGAGGTGCTTATCGAGGGTTTTCTGTTCTCCTTCGGTAAACTGATTCCAGAGTACCGTCTCCTGTTCGCCGCCGCCGCCGAGCGTTTCGCCGAGACACCCAGCGACCGAAAGCGTTGCGACCCCTCCTATCCCCGTTAGTACGTTCCTGCGATTCGCTGTCATAGCAAACAGTGATGAATAATATCTTCATATATTTAATTGTTGGGGTGGTGATTCACTCGATCAGACTGAAACGGCGTCATAAGAGCTCAATTGGCCTATATCGTCCGTTTTCGAAAAAGTCTACGTTCCGTCTACGACTACGTCGGTTTGGAATTTCGCTAGCTGTCGCCTCATTACCCTGCGCAAGTGTCATTAGAAATACTAGAAACTGCTCTCCAATATATTTGGTGTAATTTTACTTCTCAAATTCGGATTTTTGGGAAAAGGTTTTACGCCCCCTCATCGAAAGAACAGGGAAATGGCACGAGTAACGGTCGAATCGCTACGGAAGGAATACGACACCGGGTCGGTCGTTGCCGTCGACGACCTCGACCTCGAGATCGAAAATGGCGAGTTCGTCACCGTCGTTGGACCGTCCGGCTGTGGGAAGACGACGACGCTTCGGATGTTATCCGGGCTCGAGCAACCGACGTCCGGGAGCATTCAGATCGGCGGCGAGGACGTCACGGACGTCCACGCGAAAAACCGGGACGTCGCGATGGTGTTCCAGAACTACGCGCTGTATCCCCACAAGACGGTTTTCGAGAACATGGAATTCGGGCTCCGGATGAGTACCGACATGGGCGAGACGGAACGGGAACGGCGGGTCGTCGAAACGGCCGAGATGATGGACATCGAGGACCTGCTCGAAGACAAGCCGGACGAACTCTCCGGTGGCCAGAAACAGCGCGTCGCGCTCGGGCGCGCGATCGTCAGGGAGCCGGATCTGTTCCTGTTCGACGAACCGCTCAGCAACCTCGACGCCAAACTCCGAACGAGCATGCGCGCGGAGATCCAGCGTCTCCAGAACGAACTCGAGATCACGGCCGTCTACGTGACGCACGATCAACACGAGGCGATGACGATGGGCGATCGAATCGTCGTTCTCGACGGCGGCGAGCTGCAACAGCAGGGTCGACCGACCGAGGTCTACAAAAATCCCGTCAACGAGTTCGTCGGCGGCTTCATCGGATCACCGTCGATGAACTTCGTCGACGTCGGGGTCGAATCGACCGGCTCCCGAGTGCACCTCACGGGTGCCGACGGCGCATTCGAATTCTCCCTCTCGACGTCCTACATCGACAACCGCAAGGACGCACTCGACTCGAGTCGGTATACGCTCGGAGTCAGACCGGAGGATGTCGAACTGGCGAGCAACGGGACGGCGAACGCGATAACGGCGACGGTCGACGTGGTCGAACCCGTCGGCTCCGACAACTTCCTCCATCTCGACGTGAACAACGAGTTCATCGCTCGTGTCGACTCGGACGCGGACCTCGCACCGGGCGATCGAGTGACGATCACCTTCGACGAAGCCGATATCCACCTGTTCGATTCCGAAACTGGCCGTAACGTCTTCGCCAGCACACGTGACGCCCCAGCCGTCACCTCCTGAACCGCGGACGGGGATCGGAACGGATCAGAAACAGTACTGCGGGTCTCGAACCTCTTCTGCTCGCGCGGACCGAAATCGTCGGTCTCGAGGCGTCGAGTGCGCTCTGACGGTCAGTCCCGAACGGGAGTGTGGTCTCCGGTATCGGCGAGCGACGACGAGGGCGCCTCGAGAGCGCTGGCCGTCGCGAGCCTGATCGCGTGGGGCCAGCCGAGCGGCGTTGCGCTGTCCGCCGTTCCGTCGTCGAACAGTTGCTCGGGGAGGTACCCGCCGGGTCGCCGGAGCGGTCCGCCGGGCCCGACGAGCGCGAGTAGGGTTCGACCGTACTCGTCGAACGCCCCGGCTTCGTCGCGGTCGTTCGTCGCCAGGAGTTCGCTCAGATCGATGGCGGCGCGAGCGCCCCACGCCGTCGTCACGGTCCAGATCTTTTCGGCGTCCTGTTCGCGGACTCGCCAGGGATCGCCCTCGAAGCGAGCGAGTCCTTCGATCGGTCCATCCGGGTCCCGATAGAGACCGTCGAGCGTCGTTTCGACGTGTGACACGAGGCGGTCGAGTCGCTCGTCGTCGACGCCGACGAGTCCGTCGTACTCTAGATGGGCCGTGGCCAACGCGAGCGTACTCCCGTCGAGTCGCTCGTCTAATTCGTCGCCGGCTACCCGCATGGCGTAGACGCCACGATCGGCTACCCAGAGGTCGTCGAGAGCCGCGTAGATGTCTCGCGCGCGTTCTCGCGCTCGCGTTGCGAGCGCGTCGTCGACCGGCGCTCGAGCGATCGCCGTGTACGCCTCGAGAAACGTCGCCGCCGTGTGAACGAAGCGGCCCGTCATGTTCTCCCAGGCGTTCTGGACCTGCCCGGGGAGACCATCGGCTTCGAGGGAATCGTCCAACCCATCGAGAGCGGCCGCGATCGTCTCCCGTACCTGTTCGTCCGCGGGATCGACGTGCCGGAGGTACGTCGCGAGAAACGACGCCACGCTCGCCGACTGATCCGCCTGGTACTCGTCGGAGTCGCCTTCTTCCAGTCGACCGTGGGCCCAGCCGGGGGCGAGTTCGCCGTTGTGTGGCCAGACGCGATGGGGCCAGGTACCGTCCCCCAGTTGGGTCTCGCCGTAGAAGCGAGCGCTCTTTTGGTGCCACTCCTCGAGCCCGAGCCCCAACCGCAGATCGGCATCCAGCAGAAACTGGGCGATTTCGGCGTCGTCGCGGAACCAGGTGTAGCCGTACCCACCGGAGTACCGGTAGAACGGGTCGAACTCGGGGCCGGCCATCCGTGCACCCGTCGGCGCGCGCAACAGCGCGAGCGCACGGAGGTCCGAAAATCCGCCCTCGATGCAGCGATCGGGAGCGAGCAGCCGGTCGCGAGCCTGCGCCTGGCCCGCCTCGAGTATCGCGTCGGTGCTTTCGTGATCGATCGCGGCGGCCCGGACGCGCTCGAGTGCGTCGGTTCGGTCGCCGTCGTCCGAAAGCAGCGTCGCAATCGTCGCGCTCGGCGAGGACCCGGACAACGCCAGTTCGGTCATCACGATCGGGCTGAGACGGGCTTCCTCGTAGCGGTCGTCCGCCTGTGAGCGCGGAAAGTCGGCCGGTTCCGCAGCCAGTAGCTCGCCGAAGCGTTCGGGAACCTGTCCGGTTACGGTCAGTCCGGTCGACGCTGCGAGAAAATCGTGTTCGGTGTCGTGGTGAACCTCGACGGCGTCGCCGTGCCAAAGTTGGCCGATCCGCCCCGCCCGTCCCTCGGGAGCGAATCCAAAACACGCGTGAATACTCGCGTCGTCGCTCGAGGGACCATCCGCGAGCGTGAAGTGGGTCAGGTGGAACCGACCGATCGTAACATCGTACTGGACGCACGTCGATTCGCCGACGGTGTGGGTCGTCTCGACGATCGCGGTGTTCTCGACGTATCGCTGATCGCCATCCTCTCCGTCGAACCAGTGGACGTCCCCGTCTGTGGCGAGTCCGAATCTGGACCGGTCGATCCCCGCCAGGCCGGAGAGCGGATACGAGTAATCCCTGACCGATCCATCGGGGGCGACGTGAACGAGCCGTTCGTCGAGTCCGGAGAAGAGTCCCGTCGTCGACCTGCGCTCGCCGGGAAACCGCTGTGGGTCCCCCTGCGAACGCTTGTAGTCGTTGAGGGCACCGTGTAATTCCATCGTTTTCTCAGATCACTCCCGAAGCAATAAACTTTGTTGAAAAATCTATTCCTACTTTTTGGCGAGCTGCCCGGGTTACGTAAAAGCAAAACGATAGGAAGACGCCGTTCCGGCAAGGAACTGTTGAACCAGGACATCGGGTACGGGCCCCGAATCGACGTGAGAGACCAAGCTTATTTTACATCGAGCCTACAATCTTTGAAGTACCGAATACTCATGGATGACGACGAGCTAGCCGGGTTGCTCGAGCGATTCGGCCTCTCGGAGAAGGAGACTGACACGTACCTGGCGATTCTCGAACAGGGGGAGGCGAAAGCCAGCACGATAGCCGATGCCGCCGACGTCTCGAAGCGCTACGTCTACAGCATCAGCGAGGAACTCGAGAAGCGCGGCTTCGTCGAAGTCGACGATCACTCGGTGCCGACCGTGATTCGCCCGGTCCAGCCAGAAACCGTCGTCGAACGACTCACCGAAAGCGTCGAAGAGATCGAACCGGAACTCCAGACGCGGTACACGTCGACCGAGCGCTCCGGCGAACAGTTCGAGGTGATCAAGTCACGGCAGACGGTGCTCAAACGAATCGAGAGCATGCTCGCCGGTGCCGAAACGGAAGTGACCCTCTCGTTGCCGGCGGCCGTCCTCCCGCGAATCCGCTCGACGCTCGAGGCGACGGTCGAACGGGGAGTTCTCGTCCTCCTCCTGCTCGGTGCGACGGAGGGCGATCAGGACATCGCGTCGCTTGCCGGCTCGGCCAGTACCGTTCGCACGTGGGACGCGCTCGTGCCGACGATGGTGACTGTCGACGGCCACCACGGGCTGCTCGCACCCAGTCAGATACTGACGACGTCCACGAGCGACACGCGGGCGATCGCCCTCTCTCAGGACCAGCTGGTTCCCGTCCTCGCCGGCTCGTTCCTGGCGAACTACTGGCCGACGGCCGAAGAGCGATACGTCACGACACCGAACGAACTTCCGTGCACGTACGACGGATTCCGGAGTGCGGTCTTTCAGATCGCCCTCCATCGTGCAACTGACACCCGAATCGAAGCGTCCGTCACCGGCTCGCCGGTCGGCGACCGGGACATCCCGTCGTCGTTTACCGGAGAGGTCGTCAACGTCCGACAGAGCCTCGTTCGACCGGTCACGTCGACGCTTCCGATCGAGAACGCGTTCGAACTCGAGGTCGACGGCGACCGGTACACCGTCGGCGGCACCGGCGCGTTCCTCGAAGACTTCGAAGCCGAGTCGGTTACCATCCGGGCCGTAGAGGAGTGAACGGCGAGACGACGGAACGGCAGCTGTTTTTTCGGTTGTGAGTAAATTTATTTATCACGGGCTCCGAACGCCACGTATGAGGGAACGTTCCGCGACGACGATCGTTCGTGAAATGACTGGATGTCCAGTACCGCCCGTCGGCGGCCGCCGAAACGGTGTGGGTGGCGACAGATGACCGCGAAATCCGCAACGAGAGAGCGGATCGTCGACAGCGGCGTCATCGCGGTCCTCCGTGGCATCGACGAAGACCGCATCGTCCCGGTCGCCCGCGCGATCCACGACGCGGGTGTCGACGCACTCGAGATTACGGCCGACGGGGCCCATACGGCAGCGAAGATAGCCGCCGTCGACCGAGAACTCGCGGACACGGACGCAGTCGTCGGCGCGGGAACGGTTCTCGACGTGCCGACTGCACAGTCGGTAATCGACGCGGGGGCATCGTTCGTCGTGTCGCCGCACACCGACGCGGACGTCGTTCGGACCTGCAATCGACTGGGCACGCTCGTCGCACCGGGGGTTATGACACCCACTGAAGCGGTGAGCGCGATGGAGGCCGGTGCCGACCTCCTCAAACTGTTCCCCGCCTCGACGGTCGGCCCCGAACACATCGGTGCGCTCTCGGGACCGCTCGGAGACGTCGACATCGTTCCCACGGGCGGCGTCTCGCGCGAGACGGTCGACGCGTTCTTCGATGCGGGCGCCGTCGCGGTCGGTGCTGGCGGTGCGATCGTCGACGACGAGGCCGTCGCTGCCGGTGACTTCGATCGCGTCCGGGAAACGGCTGCCTCGTTTCTCGAGGCGGTCGAGTCAGCACGGGACCACTAGAGGCGCGGCGAGGGCCATCGCCGTCGACGAACGGATCGCCATAGACAGCCATCAGCCGCGGTCTGACAGGCTGCTCGTGCTGGTTATCGTTTTATGGTACTCGTCGGGGTCGCTACGTGCGTGACCTCAAATCGGTCTACTCGCAGACAGGTGCTCCGAACGGTCGGGATCGCCACGGCGGTCGGTCTGGGCGGGTCCGGTGTCGCCTCGAGCGCGGCGGTTCAGGGCGACGGATCCGGCGATTCCACCGACAGTCCGTACACCGAGGCGTATCGCAACACCATCGAGTCCGTCGTACTGGTCACCGTCTCGGGGACGGGCGGCGGTCGTGGCGGCGGTGGCGGCCTCGGGTCCGGATTCGTCATCGACGATCAGCACGTCGTGACCAACAACCACGTGATCCAGAGCACGACCGACGGCGGCATCGAGATTCAGTTCAGCAATCAGGAGTGGCGAACCGCGTCGATCGTCGGGACGGACGCGTACGCCGACCTCGCCGTCCTCCGTGTCGAAGATATGCCCGACGTTACCGGGCTCTCGTTCGTCGACTCCGAACCCGCAATCGGCCGCGAGGTCCTCGTACTCGGCAATCCGCTCGGACTCGACGCCTCGATATCGCAGGGGATCGTCAGCGGCGTCGATCGGGTGCTTCCCAGCCCGTCCGGCTTCTCGGTTCCGGCCGCGATTCAGACCGACGCGTCGGTCAACCCCGGCAACAGCGGCGGCCCGTTGGTGAACCTCGAGGGCGACGTCCTCGGGGTCGTCTTCGCCGGTGCGTCCCAGACGATCGGGTTCGCGATCTCGGCGCAGCTCGCGAACCGGATCGTCCCCGCACTGATCGAAGACGGGACGTACGAACATCCCTACATGGGAATCGGCGTGCGACCCGTCGGCCCGGACATCGCCGAGGCGGTCGGTCTCGAAGAGGCGGGCGGCGTGCTGGTCGTCGAAGTCGTTCCGGACTCGCCGGCCGATGGCGTTCTCCAACCCGCACGCAGCGATCAACCGGCGAGCGGGGACGTGATCGTGGCAATCAACGATCAGGAGATCCCGAATCAAGCACAGCTGATGTCGTATCTCGCTCTCGAGACCTCGCCAGGTGAGACGATCCAACTCGAGATCGTCCGCGATGGCGACGTCCGGACCGTCGATCTGACGCTCGCCCCACGTCCGGACTCCGACGGACCGCGGATTCCGATCCCCGGTGGCCCGGGGAGACGACCGCCGGCGTCGAGACCCTGAGAGACGGTGGCGAACCCAGTTCGGCCCGCGTCTCCCGATTTCTCTGCTCGACGGTTCTGACCCCGCGTCCCGTTTCCGTGTCGCCACTGCTCCCCGAACGTCTCGCTTTCGTGGGGCTCCCCTCCTCGTGTGATACCCGTTTCGGGTTCGAAGCTCGAGGACGTCAGTGGCCAGGTGAGGGGAACGGCGGTCGCGCGGGTCGCTCGTGCGTGTGTCGACGACGACGGGGACGGTCACGGGGCCTCGACGGTCACGCCGACCGTCCGTCCCCGAACGACGGGTTGCAACCACAGCGGGACACGAAAGACAGATAAAAGACCCTACGCTGTGAATAGACAGATATGGACGTTCCGTACGACCTGACCTCGTACGTCCGGGTGTTGAAGATGGCGACGACACCCACTACCGAGGAGTTCCTCCAGGTGTCGAAAATCGCCGGTGCAGGTATCATTGTGATCGGTCTCGTCGGGTTCCTGATCGGCGCGATCATGGTGTTACTGACCAACGGTGGTGGCGTTTAATGGGCATCTTCGCTGTCAAAACGACGGCGAGCCAGGAGCGCACCGTCGCCGACATGATCATCAATCGCGAAGAACCGGAGATCCACGCCGCACTCGCACCCGACTCGCTGACGTCCTACGTCATGGTCGAAGCGGAAGGGAACGCGGTGTTAGAACGCGTCCTCGAGGACATACCGCACGCGCGTAGCATCGTTCCCGGGGAGTCGGATATCTCGGAGGTCGAACACTTCCTCTCGCCGAAACCCGACGTCGAAGGGATCGCCGAGGGGGACATCGTCGAACTCATCGCCGGCCCCTTCAAGGGAGAGAAAGCGCAGGTGCAACGCATCGACGAGGGCAAAGATCAGGTCACGGTCGAACTGTACGAGGCGACGGTTCCGATTCCGGTGACGGTTCGAGGCGACCAGATTCGCGTGCTGGATTCCGACGAACGGTAACGAGTCCGGTTTTTTCGGTGTGTACCCGCCGGGTGACCACCGGTTGCGTTTCGAACGATACGTCGTGAGGAGCGGGTGCTGACTCGTCCTGTGGCGGTGCGAGGGCGGCCGGCGAGCACGTGTCGGTCCGCGTCGATCAGCGTCGCACGCCGAATTTCGACGACCGGGTCTCCGTCGACCGCCTTCGCGAAACGGGGGCTTGGTTCGTAGAGAGCGGTTTCGACGGGTTCCCGAGCGGACGCGGTCTGGGGGAACGCGACGCTCGAGTGACGACGAAACGGTCACGACACCCGTTTCGTCCGCTCCCCGGCTGGGATCACGTACTCGTGCGATTCTATCACATCGTGGGGGAGAATCGATGGGTCGATACGTTCACCGACCGGGTTCATAAAATAGCTCTCCGACAGGGAAGTAAAACTATATCCATTGGTAATGTATCGTGGTGTGTTCGCGCTCGTCTCGCGAACGGTTCACAATGACAGCTGACGACTGTACGAACTCGATTGCGGAGACTAGGACCGAATCGCCGACCGTCTCGAGACGGCGGCTGTTGCTCTCGACGGCGACGGCAGTCGTCGCAGGAACCGGCCTGAGCGTTCGATCTGGGCCGGTCGCCGCCGATAGCGACCAGATCGTGGAACTGGACTTCCGCGACGGGAGACCCTCGGTCTCGGACGCGCCCCAGGGAGAGGACGAAGTCGTGTTCAACGTCCACGGGTACACGGCCTCGTCCGAGAGCGTCAGTGCGGCGAAACGGTTCCGGAACACGGCCAGACAACTCGGCTACACCGAAACCGTCACCGCAGTCACGTGGGACGACAGCGGCGACCCCGAGACGGCCATCGCGAGCGCGAGGGAGACTGGCGATACGTTCGCCCGGTGGCTCGCGGAGTACACGACGGAGTGTCGGGATACCACGATTCGTATCCTCGGCCACTCGATGGGGGGTATCGTCCAGATGGAGACGCTCGCCGGCATCGACGGCTCGTTCACGGTCGAAACGGCCGACAGTATCGGCTCGTACGCCGTCGCCGACGGGCCCTGTAAAGACGGTCCGTTCTACGACCCGATCCGAAACTCGGCGGCGGCGGTTCGAAACTACTACTCGACGAACGACGGGATCGCTCGCCTCGGAAGCGGCCCGGCAGCCTGCGGCGCCACGTCTTGCGGAGACACGACGCCGCCGAACTACTGGGACGTCGACGTGAGCGCCTCGGTCTCGAACCACGTCGCGTACAAGAGCAGCCGAAGCTGTGTCTCTCGGATCCTCGAGAACTACGACTAGCCCGACGAACTCGACGGTTCGTTATCGTTTTAGCTCAGCCGCGATCGCCTGCATGTCTGCGACCGATTCGATCTCCTCGAGTAACGCTTCGCGCTCTCGGACCGCCTCGGAGCTGGCGCCGTAGGCGCGGACGTACTCGGCACGGCTGTGCTCGGTAAAGGAGTGGCGAATTGCGAGGTAGCCGTCCGGGACGATGGTCCCGCAGACTTCGCACTCGCGGCGCTGGTGTTCCGTCGCCTGATGGACGACGGCCGATTCGACGTCCTCGAATACCGATCCGCAGCCGTCGATTCCGCATTCCCAGGCCATACGATGACGGAGTTCTACGCGCAGCCATAATTATCCTTTCGCCGCCGAGTTCGTCGGCCCGTATACATGTGCCGATAAACCTTCGGCGGTCGGATCCCAATGCGGACGCAATGCCGGCGACTAGCAGGACCGAACTGGTGTCCTTCGATGCTGATGCGGTGCGCCGAGCCGTTCAGGAAACCGTATCCGGACCATTGTACGCGTTTTGCGAATACAACACGGCGTCGTTTCGACCGCTGTTTCTCGACGCGGACACCCTCTCGATGTACGAGAGTCGCGATGCGATGCTCGATCACTTCGAGACGATCCACACGAACGTCCACATGGATTTCATGCAGATCAAACTCTTTCGGAACACGCTGTTTCCGGACGCCGAGCGCGTCGAGTACATCACGACTGCGATGGACATACTGAAGATCCTCAGGTGTACGTCGGCGACGACGGCCTGTTCATTTCGATCGATCGGGACGAACCGGTGGTCCCGATCGTAGACACGATCAAGGCCACCGTCGAATGGCCGGCAAACCAGAATTCATAACTCGACTGTCCCGAAAGTAAGCCTCGTGACCGACGGAGTGACGCACCGGGTCGACTGTCACGTGAAAGTGCTCACCGACCGCGTGGTCGAACGGGCAACCAGGGCCGGCCTCGACGCGATCGTCTACGCCCCTCACTTCACCCGTCTCCCGGAGATCCGCGAGCGTGCAGCGGCCTACTCGACCGACGACCTGCTCGTGATCCCCGCTCGCGAGGTCTTTACCGGATCGTGGCGGAATCGACGTCACGTCCTCGCGATCGGCCTCGAGGAACCGGTGCCGGATTTCATCCCGCTCGAGGCGGCGATGGCCGAGTTCGATCGGCAGGATGCGGCGGTGCTCGTTCCGCATCCGACGTTCGCAACCGTGAGTCTCGGCGAATCCGATCTGCGTGCGCACGCGGAGACTATCGACGCGGTCGAGATTTTCAACCCGAAACATCTGCCGTCGCACAACCGCCGCGCACGCGGTCTCGCCGAGACGCTTTCGATGCCGCCCTTTACGTCGTCGTACGCCCACCTCCCGCGTTCTGTCGGCGTGGCTCACACCGCATTCGAGACGGCTTTCGAAACCGAGGCCGATTTCACAACGGCGCTCAAGGATGGGGTGGCACGTACGGTCGTCTACGAGAACGGCCTCGAGCGATGGCGAACGACCGCGACGGAACTCGGCCACCTCGTCTACGAGAATACGTGGAAGAAAGTCGATCGGCTGTTTCTTTCGGGAACGGAGCCGACCCACCCACAGCACATCGCCTACGACGGGCGATTCGACGACGTCGCTGTCTACTGATCGACGCGTCACTCGGGATGCGATACCCGAACGCGGGAGTCGGCTCGAGGGGTTCGCTCTGTCTCCGCGGTTCTGGGCCGTCGGGGCCGTCCATCCGACGCGGTCTGGCTGACGATATCGTTTTACACGGGGTGGGAGAACGGTGGAGCATGACCGTCAGGAACTGGCAGCCGATCGGTTCGGGAGGGACCACCGGAGTTGGTTCGCGGTGAGAGACTTTTCCAATCACGCGACGGATCGTCCACCAGGCCAGGACGTCGAAATTACCGGTCTCGAAGCGGCAGTCGTCGAGGGGAACTTCGAGTGGAATCTCGTGAAGGTCCACACCGACGCCGGTGTCACGGGCATCGGCGAAGCGTATCGCGGCGGCGGCGTCCCGGAACTCGTCGAGTACGCGAACCGATTTCTCGTCGGCGAAAACCCGCTGGACGTCGAGCGGTTGTTCCGATACATCGTCCAGGAGATGTCGGGACACGGGGGGACGACGGGAAAGGTCGTCACCGCCGCATCGGGTATCGAAATCGCGCTGTGGGACGCCGCCGGTAAACTTCTCGATGTGCCGGTGTACCAGCTTCTCGGCTCTCGGTACCGCGACCGGGTCCGAATCTACTGCGACTGCCACGCGGGCGAAGCGTACTCGGTCGACGAGGGCGGCTTCACGGAGTACGGCGACGCGGACGCGTACACGCCGTCGGCGTACGCCGCCGAGGCCGAGCGGGTCGTGGACATGGGCTTCGACGCGATCAAGTTCGATCTCGACATGGCGAGTGACAACGACCCGGATCCGTACAACGGCCGCCTGTCGAACGCGGCGCTCTCGCACAAGGTCGCGGTCGTCGACGCCGTCCGCGAAGCGATCGGCGACGAGATCGATCTCGCCTTCGATTGTCACTGGGATTACACCGTCGAGAGCGCAACCCGCCTGGCGCGAGCGCTCGAGCCGTACGATCTGCTGTGGCTCGAAGACGTCGTGCCGCCGGAAGAGACCGGGGCTCAGCGCGAGGTTGCCCGTCGGACGGCGACGCCGCTTGCCACCGGTGAGAACAGATTCCGCGTCCACGAACTGACCGAACTGCTCGAGGACTACGCGGTCGACGTGATTACGCCGGATCCGACGACGTGTGGCGGCCTCGCTGAGTCGAAGCGCGTCGCCGACCGCGCAGAGGAGCGCTACATTCCGTTCTCACCGCACAACGTCTGTAGCCCCGTGGGGACGATGGCGTGCGTACACCTCTGTGCGGCCGTCCCCAACGCCGACGTGCTCGAGTATCACGCGCTCGAGGTGGACTGGTGGGACGAGTTGCTCGCCCGCGAGGAACCGCTCATCGAGGACGGGTTCGTCGAGGTGCCGACGGAACCGGGCCTCGGTATCGAACTGGACGAAACGGTCGTCGATGAGCACCTGCTGCCCGGGACCGACGGATTCGATTGAGTCGCGCTAGGGCTCGTCCGACCGACCTCCGGGATCGGACTCGGGAGACGATTCGGTGACCGCGGAGAGCGTCTCCGCGACCCGGTCCCAGTGACTGCCCCGCCAGAAGTGCTGGTCGCAGTCGCGACAGCGCCACACCTCGAGTTCCGCCGGGTTCGGCGCGTACTCCGGCGTCGCGGCCGTCGGATCGACTCGTTCGAGCGGCCCGTTACACCGCCCGCAGAACGCCGGTTCGCTCGCGAGCGCGAGATCGATCCCCGCCGCGGCGAGTTCCGCGAGCTGGTCCGTGACGTCCCGTGACTCGAGCAGGATCGACTCGTTCGCACGGCCCGCGAGCGTCGTATCGCGCGTGAGGACCGTCCGGCCCTCGTGGCGAGCGACGGCGAGCACGTCGTCGTCGGCCTCGAGTCCGCGATCGCCTGCGTAGACGGTGTCGTGGTTACACATCCGCAGGTACGAGACGACACCGCCGCACATGACGTCGACGAGGAGTTTCATGAGGTGATTGAGGGTCGTGGATGGCTGTCGGGCGATGAACGAGATCGGTCGCCTCAGTGGAGGAACTCGACGATCCGCTCTTCGTTCCAGGTGTTTATCACGTCGCCAGGCTCGGCCCAGCCGCGCCGCGCAGTGTGGACGCCCCAGCGAATGTACTCGAGCGTCGACGGCTGGTGGGAGTCGGTATCGATCGCGATCTTCGCGCCTTCCTCGAGGGCGGCCTGAACGGCACTGCCCCAGAGATCGAGTCGGCGGGGATCGCTGTTGACCTCGAGGGCGGTCTCGTGTTCGGCGGCGGCGCGTGCGAGTGCCGTCACGTCGTAATCGAGTCCGGAGCGCTGGTTGAGCAAGCGGCCGCTCGGGTGACCGAGCACGTCGATCGCCGGGTTCTCGACGGCGCGGACGAGACGCTCGGTGGCGGTTTCTGCGTCCTGATCGAGCGCGCTGTGGGGCGACGCGACGATCACGTCCAGCGCGTCGATCACCTCGTCGGAGAGGCCGATCTCGCCGTCGGCGTCGACGTTCGCCTCGATTCCGGCGAAGACCGCGATCCCGGTTTCGGCGTCGACGTCGCGGATCGCGTCGACCTGCTCTACGATCTCTTCGTCCGAGAGCCCCATTCCCCCGACGACGCCGGGGCCCTCCGCGTGATCGGCGATCCCGTAGTAGTCGTAGCCGCGCTCCGCGGCGGCCGCGACCATTTCGGAGATCGTGTTGTTGCCGTCGGACCACTCCGTGTGGGTGTGCAAGTCGCCGCGGACGTCCTCACGCGTAATCAAGTTCGGGAGGTCGCCGTTCTCCGCGGCGGCGATCTCACCTCGATTCTCGCGAAGTTCGGGCGGCATCCACGGCAGTCCGAGTGCGTCGTACATCCCTTCCTCGGTTTCGCCCGCGACCCGCTCGCCGACGCGCTGTCCGGCATCGGGATCGTCGATCTCGCTGACGTCGAACGCCCCGTACTCGTTCAACTTCATTCCGCGGTCGATCGCGTAGTTCCGCAGGCTGACGTTGTGGTCCTTGCTCCCGGTGAAGTACTGCAGCGCGGAGCCGAACTCCTCGGGGACGACGACGCGCAGGTCGACCCGAATTTCGCCGACGCGGACGCTGGCCTTCTCCGGCCCGGATTCGATCTCGTCGTCGACCGAGTCCCAGGCGACGAACTCCTCGATCACCGCCTCGTTGTCGGTCGTCGACGCGAGGACGTCCACGTCGCCGATCGTCTCGCGCCACCGGCGGATCGACCCCGCGACCTCGCAGCGCTCGACTCCCTCGATCGACTCGAGAAACGAAAGGACGTCGTCCGCGAGCGGACGCGCCTCGCCGAGCAACTGGCGCTGCCCGACGGTACGAGCGAACTCGAGGTTGCCGAGGATGTTCTCTTCCGTCTTCGGCCCGAACCCTTTGACCGACTGTACCTCCCCGGCTTCGGCGGCCGCCTCGAGGTCGTCTAACGTCTGCACGCCGAGTTCCCGATAGAGTTTGCCGGCGGTCTTGGGACCGACACCTTCGATCCGAGTGATGTCGGCCATGTCGATCGGCAGTTCGGCCCGCAGTTCCTCGAGTTCCTCGATCTCGCCGGTCTCGACGTACTCGATTATCTTCGAGGAGATCGCGTCGCCGACGCCCTCGATGTTCTCGACGGCCTCGTGGTCGCCCGCCGCGACGCGGTCGGCGATCGGCGACGGAAAGGCGCGGACGTTCTCCGCCGCGCGCCGGTACGCGCGGGGCTTGTACTCGACGTCGTCGGCCTCGAGCAGGTCGGCGAACTCCTCGAATCGGGCGGCCAGTTCGGCGTTCGTCGTCATCGTCGCCTCCGCGCGGCGGCGTCGTCGTCCTGCCCGAGCGCTTTCTTCAGGAACGACATCCAGCGCTTGCGGTCCTGGGCCTGCTGGACCTTCTGCTCGCGCTCTAGGTCCGTCGGGCCCAGGCTCTCGAGGGCGTTCAGCGCGCGATCGATCCCGATGATGCTCGCGGCGAGGTCTTCGCCCTCCTCGCGGCTGATCTCGCCCTCCTCGATCAGGTCGAGTCGCTCGAGGCGTTCGCGCCGAAGGTTCTTTTTCGCCTGCTCGACGCGGTCGCGCTCGCCGGAGGGAACCGTCTCGCGGCGCTTGATCTCGAAGACGAACGTCCGGAGGTCGATCTCCTCCCCCTGGACCGTGATCGTCTCCGGGATGTCCGCGCCGACGGTCGCGCCCTCGCGCTCGACCCGCTCGAGCAGTTGCTTTCGCTCGTACTCTTGCACGCCTCGATATGGGAGACGGGGAGGCAAAAATGTGCAGTTCGTCGGGACGTTCGGCATCGAACCGGGAGGCAAACGACGACGGAGCGGTGCCGAAGGCGTCTCGAGGTGAGCACCCGAACCCCAAATCCCTTAGCTACTCCGCACATACCCCCGGTCAATGGCAAAGTGCGACGTGTGTGGGAAGAACGAAAATATGCCGTACAACTGTCGGCACTGTGGTGGTACCTACTGTGCGGACCATCGACTCCCCGAGAACCACGACTGCTCCGGGCTCCAGAACTGGAACGACCCGAAGGGCGTCTTCGACAGCGGGTTCGACGATAGCGTCGACAGCGGAAGTACATCGAGAGTCTCGAGTCTCGCGAGTAAGATCCCGATAAATACCGGTGCGGGTGGACCGCTCGCGTACTTCCGCGGGAACATGACGTACACGTTCCTCGCGTTGATGTGGCTGACGTTCCTCGCGCAACTGATCGTCGGGATATTCGCATCTTCGTCCCTCTACGAGTCCTTGTTCCTCCTGACGTCGTGGAACGTCGAGTACGTCTGGACGTGGGTCACGTCCATCTTTGCCCACAGCCCGGGCAATTTCATGCACATCGTCGGGAACAGTATCGTGATATTCTTCTTCGGGCCGCTCGTCGAGCGCTACGTCGGCTCGCGGAACTTCGCGATCCTGTTCATCGTCAGTGGCGTACTCGCTGGGCTTGGACAGGTGTTGATCTCGGCTGCCCAGGGTGATCCGACCGCCGTTCTCGGCGCCAGCGGTGCGGCTCTCGCCATACTCGGCGTCCTGACGGTTCTGAATCCGGGCCTCAAAGTGTATCTCTACTTTTTGCTTCCGGTCCCGATCTGGTTGCTTACGGCCGGGTACGCGCTCTTCAGCGTCTTCTTCTTGGCGGGCGGCGGAGGCGGTAACATCGCCCACATGGCCCACCTCGTGGGCCTCGTGATCGGCCTCGCCTACGGCCAGTACGTCAAGAATAATCGGAACATCGGCGCACCGAGCAGCCTCGAGTTCGGCGGTGGTCCCGGAGGCCCCGGAGGACCAGGCGGCCCCGGCGGTCGCCGCCGGTTCTGAGCGCACGCCCACACCCGCCGATGCCGTCGAAACCCCGCAACTGATTTTCCCGCGCCGTCTACCTCGAGCAACCCGATGAGTACCCCGCGCCCAGACCTCGTCCCCGACCCCGGTCTCTCCCGCGAGGAGATGGAAGCCCTCCAGCGCGAGATCGCCTCGGCCGCCGTCTTCGCGGACGACTTCGCGTTCGACCCCGCCGCGATTTCGAACCCGCTTGAGGCCGCGGCTACCGGAACCGAGCCGCCGGTCGTCGCCGGCGTCGACCAGTCGTTTCTCACGAACGAGGACGGAGACCAGGACCGCGCCCTGAGCGCCGTCGTCGCCATGCGCGGCGGCGAGGTGATCGAACGCGTCCACGCGGTGACCCCCCTCGAGATCCCTTACATCCCCGGTCTCCTCTCGTTCCGCGAGGGCGGCCCGATCCTCGCGGCGCTCGAGGAGTTGTCCGTCGAGCCGGATCTGCTTCTCTTCGACGGAAACGGCCGGATCCACTTCCGACAGGCCGGGATCGCGACCCACATGGGGGTCGTTCGGGACGTGCCAAGTATCGGCGTCGCGAAGAGCCTCCTCTGTGGGACGCCGCGGGAGGATATCGACGAGTTACTTGAGGGCTCGAGGGTCCCCATCGACGCGAACTCGCGGGTCGACGCGCCCGACGGCACCTGCATCGGCTACGCCGTCCAGACGCGCCAGTACGATTCGCCGAACCGGTACATCAACCCGGTGTACGTCAGTTCGGGCCACCGCGTGGGCCCCGAGACGGCGACCGACGTGGTTCTCGAACTGACCTCGTCGTACAAGCTCCCGGAGCCGATCCGATTGGCGGATCAGTACGCCGACGAAGCCAAGAAATTACTCGACGGGTGAGCCGTCTCGCGTCCACAGCCCACAGTTCCTCGGCCAACCACTGATCACAGCCCGCCGACCGACCGTCCGCGACGGGTGGGAATGAAAGGGGCCGGCTGGCCCGAGGAACCCGGGCGACGCACGCACCGCTGGGAACGAGCGACGCGAGTGACCGAGGAGCGCAGCGAGCCCTGGGACTCGAGCCAACCGGGGGCTTTCGGGGTGCGTGCTGCAGCGAGCGAGGTGATCACGAACTGCAACGAACCAGACGCTCACGCACTCGAATTCCGCTCGAGCGAGGTGATCCCACAATCGAGTCGTACCCAAATCCGGAACGTACCATCATCGGGATAAACCGTCGATACTTAGGTATCGTCTCTCGAACCGGTCACGTATGGCCACCGCTGAGGACGTCGACAGGACAGCCGATGACGGGCCGGACGGGACCGTCGTGGAAGACGACAGCGATCGCAAGGCGACCAGCCGGAGCGATTCGGACCGATACACGCGCAAGAAATCGGTCCTCATCACCGGCTGTTCGTCGGGGATCGGACGCGCGACGGCTCGAGCCTTCCTCGACGACGAGTGGCAGGTGTTCGCGACGGCGCGAAACGTCGACGACATCGAGTCGCTCGCGGAGGCGGGCTGCGAGACGCTCGCGCTGGACGTCACCGAACCGGAGGGCGTGGCGCGGGCCGTCGAGGAGACCGTCGACATTGCGGGGGCGCTCGACTGCGTGGTCAACAACGCCGGCTACGCCCAGATGGGGCCGCTCGAGGACGTCGCCACGGTCGATCTCCACAGACAGTTCGACGTCAACGTCTACGGCCCCCACCGGCTCACTCGTGCTGCCGTGCCCCACATGCGAGCCCAGGGTGAGGGCCGGATCGTCAACGTCTCGAGCGTGATCGGGCGAATTTCGATTCCCGGTGCGGGGGCCTATGCAGGGTCGAAACACGCCCTCGAGGCGATGAGCGACTCTCTCCGGGGCGAAGTCGAGGAGTTCGGCATCGACGTCGTCGTCGTCGAACCCGGGCCGGTCGAGACGAACTTCTCGGACCGGGCCGACGACGAACTCCCCGACGAAGACCGAACGCCGGCCTACGAGTCGCTGTACGAACTGTACGACGACGCCGAACTGATCGGCAGCGGAGCCGGTGGTCCGTTCGCGTCCGATCCCGAGGACGTCGCCGACGCGATTCTCGAGGCCGCGACCAGCCCCGACCCGCCGGCGCGGTACCCGGTCGGGCCGCTGGCGCAGTACGGACTCTACGCTCGCTACCTTCCCGATCGGCTTCGCGATGCAGTCTACGGGATTTTGAAAAAGCTCGCGTAAGTCTCGAGTCCCGAGTCGCGGGCCTCTGGCCCGCTCTCGCTCCCGATCCCGCTCTCGCACTCCATCGAATCAGTCGCCCGAGGCGGTGGCGGTTCCTCACTCGTCCGAGTCGTACCGATCCGCGGCCGTCTCGAACCCGAGTTCCGACTGTTCGCGGCCCCGACGCTCCTCGAGTGCGGCGATCGCTTCCGGAACGGGCGCGGCGTCGTCGGTGATCCGCGCCCACGAGTTGTGGACGTTCGCGTGACACCATCGGCAGAGATAGATCGTGATCTCGTGGGAGAGCGTCTCGCCGTCCCGCGCGTAGGAGAGGTGGTGTTCCTCGAGCAGCGGCTGTTCGTCGTCGTGGGCCATTCGTTTTTCCTCGAGTCCGCAGCGGGCGCACTCGCGATCGCGGTTGCGCGAGCGAAAGTGCGGGCAGTCGGCCCACGACCAGTCGGATTCGGGGTCGACGACGGGACAGTCGTAGTCGTCCGTCGCGCGCTCGCGAGCGAACTCCGGGTCGTGTCCGTAGTTGTCGAAGGCGTAGCGACAGCGACCCTCACCGGTGAGGTAGTCACAGACGCCGGCGAACTCGTACGGATCGTCGACGCCGACCGAGGTCCCCCGTGGCGTTTTCTCCATGCCCGGGTTCCGAGTTCGGGTCGAACGGGTTTGAATGCTGTGAGCACGCCGGCGCCTCGAGAATCACTTCCGATAATATATGATGTGATAATTCGTAAGAGATAAAAAGTACGATTTCAGTCATGTAGTATGGTGGGGAGTCTAAGACAACTGGTACCAACATCCATACGAGAGAGATACGCCCTCAAATTCGGTATCGTGCTGCTCGTACTGGGTATCCTGGTCGGTTCGCTGGGTCTCGTAGCGACCGCAGCACTCACCGAGAGCGTCGAGTCGACCGTGCTGGACGATCAGGAAGACACTGCAGTTCGGGAGGCACAGGCGATCGACAACTACCACGAACGAAACGCCCAGATCGTCGCATCAGCCTCCGACGCTCCTGTCTTCGAATCCGGGAACGAGACGGCGATCGAGATGTACGTCCGCGACACCTATCAGGACCTTCCTGATGCGAGGATGAACGCGCTCTACGTCGACACCGCGTCCGGTGAAATACGCAGGGGTGTCGATACCGATGCGGAGACGCTCGACGAACTCGAGTTCCCGAACGCGAGCGACCTCGACGACGATATCTCGGCCTTCGACGTCTACCGAACCGACCCGTACGCGATGCCTGACGAGACGGGACTCGCGTTCGACGTTCGTCCCGTCGTCTCCTACTACATCGGCGTCGGCGGCGAGGACAGCGATCGTGCGCTCGTGATAACGTTCAACCTCGCGACTCGATCGACCGACGTGCTCTCGAGTACGGACTCGGACACTGTCGTGACTATCGTCGACGAGAAGGGACGAATCGTCGGCGACGACACCTACCTCGGTTACGAAGACGGAAACGAGTCGGTGACGTTCTTCGAGCAGTACGAGGATCCAAACGGCATCCTCGAAACCGCGCGTGCGAACGATGGACCTGACGCAGCGAGGATCAGCGCCAAACCGAGTCCGACGCTCGGGAAGAAGCCGTACAACTTCGCCCCGGACGGGTACGTCGTGGGGTATCACACGACCACCGACGGGTCGGTCGTTCTCGTCCATACGACCGAAGCTGAGGCACTCGGCTTCGTCAACACGGTCAATCGGTTCGGGACCGCAGTCACGATCGGTGTCGTGCTCCTGATCGGTCTGTTCGGCGCCTGGCTGGGCCGAAACACGGCAGTATCGATAGATCGATTGACGAGCGCCGTCGGTGAGATGGAACGCGGAAACCTCGAGGCCGAGGTCGAGACCGACCGAATCGACAACATCGGTCGGCTGTACGACGGGTTCGCATCGATGCGGGACGAACTGAAGCGAAAGATCACCGAGATCGAGGCCGCCCGGACGGAGGCCGAACGCGAACGCGAACGCGTCCAACAGATCAACGACGACCTCCAGCGGGCGGCGTCGTCGTACGGCGACGTGATGGGTGCGGCTGCGGATGGCGATCTCACCGTTCGGATGGACCCCGATACGTCGGACAACGAAACCATGCGAGCCATCGCCGGCGACTTCAACGAGATGCTCACCGAACTCGAGGAGACCGTCGAGCGCATCAGTCGGTTCGCCAGGGACGTCGCGACCGCCAGCGAGGAAGTCACCGCTTCGAGCGAAGAAGTAAAAACCGCGAGCGAGCAGGTCAGCGAATCGATTCAGGAGATATCGAACGGTGCGGACGATCAGTACGAGGCGCTCCGCTCGGTCGACATGGAGATGAACAATCTCTCGACGACGACCGAAGAGATCGCTGCGACCTCGAACGACGTCGCCGACGTCGCGGAACGGACCGTTCGAACCAGTCGCGAAGGCCACGACGCTGCCGGGGAGGCTATCGAAGCCTGCCGAAACCTGGAAGCGGAGCGAGATGCAGTCGTCGAGGAGTTCCAGCAACTCCGAACCGAAGTGGGCCAGATCGACGACCTCACCGAGCGGATTGCCGAAATCGCGGAGCAAACAAACATGCTCGCGCTGAACGCGAATATCGAGGCGTCCAGATCCGCATCGACCGCCGACGACGGGGGATTCGCCGCGGTCGCCGCCGAAGTCAAAGAGCTCTCTCAGGACGTCAAAGATACCACCGAGGAGATCGGGACCCGTCTCGAGCGGATTCAGGACCAGACCCAGCGGTCGGCAACGGAGGTCGGAAACACGAGTCGGAAGATCGAACGCGTCCACGACCTCGTCGTGGAGACCGTCTCCTCGCTCGAGGAAATTTCGGAGTATGCACAGGAGACCAACAACGGGATCCAGTCGATTTCGACCGCGACGGAAGAACAGGCCGAATCGACACAGGAGGTCGTTGCGATGGTGGACGAGGTTTCGACGATCGCAGAAGAGACGACCGCCGAGGCCGAAACCGTCGCCGCGTCGGCGGAAGAACAGACGTCCGCATTGACGGCGGTGTCGAAATCGGCGGACGACCTCTCTCAACAGGCAGTGACGCTCTCCGAGGCGCTCGATCGATTCGAAACCGATACCGACGCGAAGGCTGCGGACGTCGGCTCGCCCGCGACAACGACCGAGCCGACAGCCGACGGCGACGGGTCCGGATCGTCCGACCGCGACGG
Source organism: Natrinema caseinilyticum (assembly GCF_024227435.1). Classification (GTDB taxonomy): domain Archaea; phylum Halobacteriota; class Halobacteria; order Halobacteriales; family Natrialbaceae; genus Natrinema; species Natrinema caseinilyticum. The sequence goes on along the minus strand of NZ_CP100445.1, from coordinate 779,386 downwards.
CGGACGGAACGAGTCCGACGGGCACGAAGAGACGTTCTCGTTCGGGGGTAGCTGGCAGTAGCATCCGTTCTCTCCGACCCAGTGACGCCATTCTTTCCGATTCGGACGGAACGGGCGAGACAGACGAGGTATCGAAGCAGTCGTGTGATCGCTCGCACTTCGGTGCTCTCCTTTGTTGCGCCCCGATCGGTAGCGTCGCAGAACACGATGGCACGGCTCCGTTGAAATTCTCTTCGGTTGATACAAACAGCGTTCCGAATACAAAGCGGATGGCGATCAAACTCGAGATTTCGACCAGATCCAACGATGACGCTGTTCGGTTTGACGAGGCGTCTTGGGCGAGGACGGAGGAATTTCAGGAATTGTCGATAGTCGTATTCGGTTCGTCGGGCCACGGATCCGATTCCAGATTTGCTTCGTTCTCGACGTGGATTCGAGAGAAGTAGTACTCACCGCTCGCCGCTTCGTCCGAGACGGTATAGGTCCATTCAGTTTCCCAAATATCTCTCTCGGCCTCGGTGAACTCCCAACTTTGACCTCCACCTCGAATATTCCCGTTTGGTCCTTCGAGGCTGATATGAAGCCAGCTTACAGTGACGTTCGATTCGGCACGAACGGTGAGTCGAAGTTCCGTCCCTTCGCTAACGTCAGCGGTCTTTAACGAAATGTCCCTGAGAACTGGTTCCTCGCCGGTCGATTCTTCGTCGGTCGATTCCTCGTTTGTTGACTCTGGTGGCGTATCGTCCCCATCATTTTGCTCCGCATCATCTTCGGCCTCGACCGACAGGGCCCCGGATCCGGCGAGAAGGTTTTTGCGCTCCGCCTTCGGACTCGAGGCCGTGCGACTCGTCCACGAGCCGGCCACCGAGGATTCCCGTTTCGACGCGAAGGCGACCGTTCTGGCCCGGAGGGTCGAAATAGCCGACTCGCTCGTGAGCCGGACGCGAGGGCTCATGTTCCGCCGATCACTGCCGACCGAGTACGCGCTGGTGTTTCCGTTCGGGTCGGCGAAGACACGCGACCTCCACATGCTGTTCGTTTTCGTTCCAATCGATGCCGTCTGGGTCGTCGACGACGTCGTCCAGCGCGTCGAGCGGCTGCACCCGTGGCGAAGCTTCGCCCGCGAACGTGCCGATCTGATCGTCGAACTCCCGGCCGGCGCCGCTGCCGACGTCGAGCCGGGTGACCGGCTCGTTCTCGGGGACGACTGAAAACGGCTCGAATCGGGACGCTTCACCGGTTCGACCAGCGTGACGGACGCGACGGAACGGGAAACACGTCACATCGATTAGCAATACACATATAGTGTCGGAATGATGACGGCCTATGGAACGATCGAACCCGGTTCCCGTCGCTGCGGTCGTCGTCACCGGCTGGATCGTTCTCGAGGTCGCGCTGCGGCGGGGCCTCGGCCGTGGCGCCGCGACGGCCGGCTTCGATCCGCTGTTGGTGGACTACCTCGTGCTCGCGGTCGGATTTCCGCTGATCGCGGGTGTTCTCACCTGGTACGCTCTCGAGCAGGGACGGAACCGTGAGACGTGGGGATGGGACTGGGCACCGCGAAACCTCGGACTGGGTGTGCTCGCGGCGGTCTTCGGATTCGTGTTGATAGCCGGTACCTCGCAGGTCGACGCGATGTTGTTCGGCCTCGACGAAGCCGGTGCGGCCGTCAGCGACGGACTGACGGCAGCGTTCGAAGCCAACCCTGCACTTCCGATTCTCTTTCTCGTCGGGAACGGGGTCCTCGCCCCCATCGCGGAGGAACAGGTCTGGCGGGGGATCGTCCAGACCGAACTCGTCGACGAGTGGGGTGTTGCGGCCGGGATCGGGGTGACGGCGGTTTTGTTCGCGCTCAAACACGTGGTCGTCGATCTGTCGGTGGTCCGTCTGACGACGTTGCTGACGCTCGGACTCCTCTTCGGCGTCGTTCGTCATCGATGGGGGACTGCGAGCAGCACAGTAACGCACGTGCTGCTCAATACCGTCTCATCGGCGAGTCTCGTCGCCGTCGCGTTGTCGTGATTCCGTCTGCCTGGTGCGGAGACCGATTTGATTGCGGTGGGCGAATCGAACTTGCGAGGCCGTCTCGTGGCTCTCCGTCGTGTCCGGTCGCCCTGTCAGTGACCCGGCGTACGTGGTCCGGAACCGTCGGGTTTAAGACAGCGTGTTCCATTGTACCGAGATACAATGGCACGTCAGACGCCATCCGATGAGGATAGAGGAAGTCGGGGCGACCCGGCTGGGCGTGAAATTCTCCGACGAACGTAACCGCAGTAACCGCAACTCACCACTCTTGCCTGTAAGTCACTCCGCCGAACAGACGATCGCATCGGACCGTAAAGTACAACTTCTCGACACGACGCTTCGCGACGGCGAACAGGCGCCCGGCGTCTCGCTCTCACCGGACGAAAAAGTCGAGATCGCCCGGTCGCTCGAGCGGGCCGGTGTCGCCGTCATCGAAGCCGGCAGCGCCTGTACCGGCGCGGGTGAGCGACAGGCCATCTCCCGGGTGACGGACCTCGATCTCGACGCTCGAGTGACGAGTTTCTGTCGCGGGATGAAAGCCGACGTCGACCTCGCGCTCGACTGCGACGTCGACGGCGTTACCATCGTCGTTCCGTCGAGCGATCGTCACGTCGAACGAAAGGTCGGGACCTCTCGCGAGGACAATCTCGAGAAAACCGCTGAGATCGTCTCGTACGCCAAAGACCACGGACTCTGGGTCGAGGCCCTCGGGGAAGACGGCTCGCGGGCCGACCTCGACTACCTCGAGGAGTTGGCCGAAGTATCCTTCGACGCGGGCGCTGAGCGGTACTGTTTCGCCGACACGGTCGGTCACGCCGGACCGGAACGGACGCGCGAGGCGGTCTCTCGTCTCGGCGAAATCGGTCCGGTCAGCGCGCACACACACGACGACCTCGGGCTGGGGGTGGCAAACGCGCTCGCTGCGGTCTCGGCCGGTGCCGACCTCGTCCACTGTACGGTCAACGGGCTGGGTGAACGAGCCGGTAACGTCGCCCTCGAGGAGGTCGCGATCTCGCTGTCGCACGTCTACGGCGTCGAAACGCTCGCACTCGAGGAGATATACGATCTCGCTCAGATCGTCTCCCGAGCGACGGGCGTCCAGCTTCCGCCGAACAAGGCCGTCATCGGCGAGAACGCGTTCACCCACGAGAGCGGCATCCACACCGACGGAACGCTGAAAGACGACAAGATGTACGAGCCGTACGCGCCCGAGACCGTCGGCCGCGAGCGACGGCTCGCCCTCGGCAAACACACCGGCCGAGCGGGCGTCAAAGCGGCACTCGAGGAGCACGGCGTGGCGGCCGACGACGACGAGATCGCCGAGATCGCGACGCGGGTGACCGAACTCGGCGACCGCGGTCGTCGGGTGACCGATGCGGACCTGCTTGCCGTGGCCGAAGACGTCACCGGCGATGACCGCACCCGCGTCGTCGACCTGCTCGACCTGACCGCCACCAGCGGCGGTGCCGTCCCGACCGCGAGCGTCCGCCTCGACGTCGACGGCGAGGAGCGAGTCGCAAGCGGCACCGGATCCGGCCCCGTCGACGCGGCCGTCTCCGCCGTCCGCGAGGCACTCGGCTCGATGGCCGACGCCGAACTCGAGTCCTACCACGTCGATGCGGTCACGGGCGGCACCGACGCCGTGGTCACCGTCGAAGTGACGATGGCCCGAAACGACCGGTCGGTGACCGTCGCGCGAAGCGAGGCCGACATCACGCGTGCGAGCGTGAAGGCGATGGTCGACGCGCTCGACCGACTGCTCGCGGCCGACCAGCAGCCGCTGACCCCGGCCGACGACTGACGCTGGCGACCGCCTGACGCCGTCCGCCGGCGCCGCTCGAAGGACACGATTCTCGACCGGTTCCAGCGACCGATTTCGGTCGGATCGAACGGATCTCGAACGCTGGACCGGACGAACTGACGACCGGACACACGACCGAACCTGCCGTCTACCTGTTAGCTCGCTTCGACGTCGATCGATTTCGCCCGCGTTCGACACTGGCGGCCGCTGCCCGGATCCGACGCGCCCTGCCGTCGAGATTGCGCCGCCAAACGAGATCTAGTCACCTCTTTCTCCAGGACGGCGGTCGAATCGTGACGAACCGGTGTGTGGGAACCTACCGACAACGATGGTAACGGTTGCACGGGAGAAACGGGCCGATATCGGTTCGCAGCGTCTCAAACGTCGGTAGACGATCTATAACAAATCCCGAGAAATCATGACTGTTCGGTTGCGATGAAAGACAATTACCAGTCCGACCAATCGACCGACACAGCCGGTGAGACCTCGCGACGTTCGTACATGGGCTTGCTCGGTGCCCTCGGCATCGGCGGTGCCCTCACCGGGGGGGCGGCGATGGGGTCATCGGGAGTCGCGTCGGCACAGTCCAACGGCGCGGGACTCGCCGTGAGCGACTCTGGAACGATGATCGATTCGACCGTTGCGCACCTGAATTTCGACGACTCGCTCACTGCGACTCAGTCCGGCGACGACTCCGTCACCGTCGACGCCACCGTAAATCGGAATCCGAACGTCGTCAACGTACGCGACGATCTCGGCGTCGAACCCGAACAGGACGACCTGATGGCCGCGATCTACGATCACTATTCGTCGTTCCGACCGACGGAGCGAAACCACCGGTACGAGATCCCTCCCGGAATCTGGCACGTCGAAACGGACAACATCCACCTCGAGGCCCACGAATACTTCGGGCTCGTCGGGTGCCCGTTCGCCGTCCTCAAAGTAACCGATCAGGACGTCGATCGTCTGATGACCGTCGGAACGGTGGACCCGTCGCTTCCGCACGCACAGCGGACGGTCATGACCGACCTTCAGGTGGACATCCGCGGCGAGTACGACGCCGGAATCGCCCGCTGGTATACCTACAACTTCAGTCACATCGAGAACGTCTCGATGCGCGGCCAGCGCGACAGGCTGAATCCCGATTACGGTGGGGACCTGTACACGATCATGGTCGACGGAGTCCGGTACTCGACCACCAACATCATCCGCGGCTGTACCCTCAACAACGGCGATACGGAGTACGACCGACCGTCTCACGTCGGCCACGCGATCCCCTTCGCCGCGAACGTATACAACCACGGGACGAACATCTGGGAAAGCTGCCAGGTTTCGAACTACATCAACAACGGGATCTACGTGTCGGGTAACGACGGCCGAAACATCGTGAGAGGTTGTCACGTTCGGAACTGCACCGGTGCAGGGATCCGAATCGGCGCGAACGACCGCGTCGAAAACTGTCACATCACGATGACCGAACCGTCGGAATACCCCTGGTCCGGGCTCTGGATCGAGAACGGCGGCGGTCAGTTGGTCTCCCAACTCATGGTAAACAATCAGATCCAGAAGGACACCGAGATCATCCGCCTGACCCAGGACGGACCGGCACGGCTGACCGACGTCCACATCACCGACCGCGGAACCAACGGTCGTGCGATCCGGATCGACGACAACGACTCGGCGCCAACCTACTTCGATAGCTGTACGATCACCGACCGCTCGAGTCCGACGATTTCGGATTACGCGGTCTACGTCGGGTCCTCGAACGTCACATTCACGAACTGTGAGATCGATATCGAACCGCAATCCGCCACGGATCGACACGGCGTTTTCGTCACCGACGGGGACGGCGATATCGATCGGCTCACCCTCGACAACGTCACGATCGATGCGGACGGGGCCAGCCTCCGATTCGACGAAACCGGCGAGAACCACAACGTCACCCACTCGCGCTTCGACGGACTCGTGATGAGCGATCCCGATACCACGCTCGAGAGAGTACTGTGGGTCGGCAACCGTCACGGCGGAAACACCAGGTTCCGGGGTCAGCGTCTCCAGTGGGAGGGCGGCTTCAACTTCGGCTTCGACGTCTGAGCCGCGTTCGCGGAGCGGACTCGAGGGGGTCCTTCGTCCCGACGGACCTCGTCATACGACTCCAGGGCGGACCGGTTGGTCCGGACTCGAGGGCGAGTCTGTTGGTTCGCCAGTGGGGTAACTTGGTCCGCCGGAAGGTGTTCGTGGGTCGGACGGCTGTCGTTCGTCGCCGAACCGGACCCTCGATTTCGGACGGCGATCGAGCGTCATTCGTTTCGAAAGCCCAGGCCGACCGTTCTGTCGTCGAGCGCCTCCTGCCGTTTATCGAGTTGGCCGACCTCCTGGTAGGACGTCGGGCCGGGGACCTGGTGGGCGTTCGGTCCGGGTTCTTTCCCGAGGTAGGTGACGTTCGGGTTCGTCCCCATGTCCGCGAGGAGTTCGTACTCGTTGTCCGGCGGGTCGATGTAGTCCTTGAATAGCTCCTGTGCGACTTCCTCGCGTGTGTCCACCGGTACGTCTTCCATCGGTCCCTGGAACTGATCGACCGTCAGGCCAAGTTGGGTGAGGACCTCCTGACTCTCGAGTGCGATCCCGTGATTTTGCAGGACTTCCGCGACCTCGAGAACCGTCGTTTCGTATTCCACCAGGGTATCGCCCGGCGGTGCCTCCTCGTCGTAGTCCACGGTCGTAAGCAGGACCGCTGTCGTGAGGGCGATGGCCTGCTCGTCGAGCCCCTCGACGGATTCGGACACCGCATCGACGGTCGAATCGACGCCCTCGAGCATGGATGGAAGTTCGTTCGGCGATGGCAGGCTCCTATTCAACCGGATCAAGGTGCGCGCTCTGGCCGGGTTGTCCCGGTAGCGCTCCGGATCGCTGTTGGGATTGTTCTTGTCGCCGAACTGGATCACCTGCGGCGGGCAGGCCTGTTCGCAGGCCGTGGTGCCGACCAGTTGATCGCCCTGATTACCATCCTGCCGAGCCGGGTCGAAGATGCACTTCGACATGACCCCGCGGGGTGCGCGCCGGCTCACCCGTCGGTCGCGATAGTCGTAGACTCCCTCCGGATCGAGTTCTTCCTCCGGAACGTTCGGATCTTCCCACTGGAAGTAGTTGACGCCGTACGGACAGGCCACCTGGCAGTATCGACAGCCGATACAGACGTCGTAGTCGGTCAGCACCAGGCCACCGCGTTCGCGGGTGTGGCGGGCAGTCGTCGGACACACCTTCTCGCAGGGCGCGTCGGTACAGTGCTGGCAGGGGCGAACGAGGTAGTTGAAGTCCTCAACGTTGTCGTAGTTGTCCGGTTCCGGCGATTCGACGTTCCCGTCCTCGTAGGCGAGGACGTACATCCAGTTCGCCCCCTCGTCCCACTGGTGCTCCGCGTTGCAGGCGGTCACGCAGGAGAGACAGCCGTCGCAGTACTCGAGGTCGATCGTCATTCCCCACTGGGTTTCGTCCTCGTCCATGTGGACTTCGCCCGGGTCTTCGACGGCCTGTTCCGACTCCGGCTCCTGCTGGTCGACGGCTCCCCAGCCGAGGCTGGCGAACCCGGCACCGGCAGCGCCCTTCTTGAGCACCTCCCGACGGGACTCGTCGCCGGTGAGTGACGAGAGCAACGATTTCGACTCCGTCTCGTCGACGTCGTCCGGACTGGCGATCGGCCGCTCGTCCTCGTCGAACTCCTCCAGTACGTCCTCGTGGTACCGCTCGTGGAACTCCTCCTCGGAGAGCTCGCCTTTCGTCACCCGCATGGCGTCTTTTCCCATCTCCATCCCGAGTTCGGTATCGTACTCGGTGTCGTCGAGCATGTCCTCGAGGTCGTCCTGCCACGCCTCGCCGAGCGGATGAAATGTCTCCTCCTTGGCGGGGTCGTCGCGAGTGTCGTCAGAACCCATCGCACCCACCCCCCGCATCGTCGGTCGAATGTGGAAGTACGGACATTGGTTTCTCGTATCGCAATCCGTACCACAAGAATTCGCTTAGAAGCCGCCCTTGCGCATGACGGGTGACCGCCTTCCGTCCAGTCGTCTCCTGGTCTCCCGGACGATGGCTCTGCAGCGACGGTTCTCGAGCGGGGAGTAGTCACACTCGACGTCGCGCCGCCGCTCTTCGATCGTAACACCGCGTACTACCCGTCGCTTCGCGACACCCTCCGAGCCTCCACGTGGCTCCGCGGCCCGAATACGGACGACTCGCCCCGTTCGTCGTCTGCCGCAGCAAAACGCCGAGAGGGAGATTTGAACTCCCGAGTCCGTGAGGACAGCAGATTTCGAATCTGCCGCCTTGGCCGGGCTAGGCTATCTCGGCTCACTCACTGCTACTCGAGAGACGTTTTTACCCGTTTCGATTCGTCGCTGCGCCTGTGACCGATTCGCGTTCGAGACCGACTGACTCGAGACCGGTCGGACCGACCGATCGGCGATCCGACTCGGGCCGAACGACGCTTATCCGGTGTTCTTCATCCCGGCGGCGATCCCCTTGACGGTCAGCCGAAGCGTCCGTTCTTCGATGTCGGTTCGGTGGGTCCGATCGAGCAGATACACCTGGAGCAGGTTGAGCGGATCGACGTAGGGGTTCCGACGTTCGAGGTTCTCACCGAGCCAGTCGCGGGTGTGCAGTCGGTCGCGCTGGCCGATTTCCGTTATCAGATCGGCCGCCCGCTCGTACTCGTCGGTTATTCGTGGGAAGAACCGCTCTCGAAGCTCGGAGTCGGCCATGTCGGCGTATCGGTCGGCGATCTCGAGTTCGGTACGCGAAAGCGACAGCGCCGCGTTATCCAGCGTCGTTCGGAAGAACGGCCACTCGTCGTACATCGTCTGGAGCGTTTCCATCGAGCCACCATCGTCCAGATAGGCCTCGAGGCCCGTCGCGATGGCGTACCACCCCGGCAGGATACACCGCGATTGGGTCCAGGAGAACACCCACGGGATCGCCCGCAGATCTTCGACGGTCCGTTCGCCGGACCGAGAGGCCGGGCGCGACCCCAGATCCAGATCCTCGATGACGGTGATCGGCGTCGCCTGCTCGAAGTACCGGACGAAGCCGTCGCTCTCGAGGAGATCGCGATACTCCTGGCGGGCGACGTCGGCCATGGTTTCCATCGCGTCGATCCACTCCTCGCGGATCTCCTCCTCAGGCTGGTCCATCGCACGTTTTCGCGCCCTGAGCTGGGCGTTGAGCATCTGCTCTATGTTGCGCTCGGCGATGCGCGGATTGGCGTACTTCTCGGCGATGGCCTCGCCCTGTTCGGTGAACTTGACCTGGCCCGTCACGGTCGAGTTCGGAAGCGCCAGGAGCGCCTCGTTCATCGGCCCGCCGCCTCGCGAGATCGAGCCGCCGCGGCCGTGGAACAGCCGCATGGTCACGTCGAAATCGTCACAGATCTCTCCAAGCCGACGCTGGTTCTTGTACAGCGACCAGTTGGCCGCGAGGAAGCCGTTTTCCTTGTTCGAGTCCGAGTAGCCGAGCATGATTTCCTGGGTCCGGCCGCGGGCCTCGAGCGCTTGCGCGTAGGCCTCGTTCTCGAACAGCGTCCCCATGATCCGACGCGCACCGGAGAGCGCGTACTCGGTCTCGAGGAGGGGAACGATGTCGATTCCGGCGTGTTCGGGGAGAGAAATCACGCCGGCCTGATCGGCGAGGAACAGCACCTCGAGGACGTGGCTCGGCTCCTCGGTCATCGAAATGCAGTAGGTGTCGATCGCGTGGACGCCGTACTCGGTCTGCCACTCCGCGAGACTATCGAACAGTTCGAGGGCGCGCGCCGACTCCTCCGACAGGCCGTCGGTGTCGCCGAGATCGAGTACCGGTTCGTCCTGGAGGACGGCGTCGGTCAGGAACTCGACGCGCTCGTCCTCCGAGAGGTCGTGATAGTCGATGCCCTCGGTCTCCAGGGCCTCGGCGATGGCGTCGGTGTGTTTTTGCTGATGGTCCCGCAGGTCGAGGCTCGCCAGGGAGAACCCGAAGGTCGCAACCTGGCGCCGGATCGGATCGACGTGGGCGTCGACGACGCTTTCGGCACCGTTGTTGCGCAGGCTCTCGGCGATGACCGAGAGATCCTCGAGGAGTTCGTCAGCCTCGTCGTAGCCGCCCGGTCGGACGTCGCCGACGCGCCGGAGCCGTTCGCGCATGAGCTTGAGCTTCTGTCGGTAGGGCTCGTCCGGATACCGCTGTTCGGCAGTGCGGGCGCTGCCGGGCAATCGATCTCGGTCTTCCTCGAGCGAGGCCTGGAACGCCGACCCGGCATCGATCCGACTGCCGTCCTGGCTCAAGACGCCCGAGAGCCGCTTGAGCTGTTCGCGGTACCGCTCGAGGATGACCGACCGCTGGCGCTCGAGCGTGTTTGCGGTGACCTCGGGGGTCACGTAGGGATTGCCGTCGCGGTCGCTTCCCGCCCACGAGCGAAACTCGAAGAGTTTCGGAATCTCGAGGTTGCCGGGGACTTCCGCATCGATGGCGTCGTCCAGTTCGTCGTACACTTCACCGACGACTTCGAACAGCGTATTCTCGAGGTACCACTGGACGTTGCGCGCCTCGTCTTCGGGCTCCGGCTGTCGATTGCGGACCTGGGGCGTCTGCCAGAGGCTCGTCACCTCGGCGTCGACGTCCCGCCAGACCTGGCTCTCTTCTTTGTTGGTCAGCAGGCGTTCGTCGAGCGTCTCGAGATAGGTCGAGATCGTTCGAAGCTTCGATTTGACCGTCTTGCGCCGGGCCTCGGTCGGGTGTGCGGTGAACGTCGGTTCGATCAACACGTCGTCTAGGACCTGCTCGACCGTCTCGACGTCAGCTTCGCCGAGTTCCTCGGCCGCGGTCTCGAGACTGTCGTCCAACGATCCGTCGTGGGAGTCAGACCGGATCGTGCGGACCCGTTCGCGCTCCTCCGCGAGGTTGATCAACTCGAAGTAGGTCGTAAACGCGCGGGCGACGATCCGCTGTTGGTGGGGCGACAGTCCTTCGAGTTCCGTGATCAGTGGCGTCCGAGACTCGAGTTCCCCGGATCGGTAATCGATCGCGGCCCGCCGACACGACTCGACCGTCTCGAACGATCGACGAGAGGTCTGGTCCTCGAGGACGTCCCCGAGCAAGGCGCCGAGTTCGCGGACGTCCTGTCGGACGTCTCTGTTGTGGAGTCGCATATCGCGAGAATGAGCGTGCCATACTAAAAACTCCTTGCAAGGACAACCGCCAGTTCATCCATCGTTTTTCATGACAATATTTATTGAGAACCGGAATCGAGACCGACGCTGTATCCGGTCCTGATCGGTTGTTCGTGGCCGATTTGGGGAAGGAGCCGTATCAGGACTGCCGGGCCAATCAGTATCAGAACTAAAGGGGATCGGCCCGGGCGTACCGCGTCGCCCGCAAACCCGTGACGTGCGCACCAAGCGTTCCGATATCGACGGCGATCGCGGATGTCGGTGCGAGACTACACAGAATCCCACACGCGTTTCAATTGTTTTGGACGAGTCGATCGCGGACCACCCGTGACCGCCGATCCGACCGTCGCGGAACCGACCAGTCGAATTCGAGGAGCCACGTATCGGTGTCGGTTCTGTTGCGCGTGACGACCTCGTATTCGAGACACCACCCCAGAAATTATTTGAGTAAAAAGTGTTATTGGACTTATTCAATTATGCACGTTATAGAACGTCGTTCGAACGATTCAAGACTCCTATCTCGATTGGAGGGCGAAGAGTGTCAGTACTGTGCGAGTGGCACGCTCGAGCGGGGGACGTACAAAGGGAACCTGTCGATGGTCTGTTCGGCCTGCGAGACGCCACAGATCCAACTGTGGTAGCCGCCCCGTTATCGGGACGGTTCCGTACCGATTGGCTACGAGGGGGCTGTGATCCGCTAGTCGGTCGTGTACTGCGCACAGACCCGTCGGATACCCTCCTGGAAATCGATCTGTGGTTCCCAACCGGTCTCCGCCCGGATCTTCGAGGCGTCGGCGCAGGTGTCGTGAACGTAGACGGACTCCGGAATCGGATTGTCGACGTATTCCGGTTCCACATCGGTTCCGAGTTCGTCGTTGATCATCGCAACGACCGTGTTGAAGTCGTAGGCGTCACCGGTGCCGAGGTTGTAGATGCCGTCGAGTTCGGAGAGCGCGGCGAACTCGAGTCCGCGGACGATATCGGAGACGTGAGTGAAGTCCCGGGTCTGTGTACCGTCGCCGTACAACACGGGTGGCTCCCCGTTGGCGATGTCGTCGGCGAACTGCGCGATCACGTTCGCGTACTCGCCCTTGTGTTCTTCGGCACCGCCGTAGCCCTGGTAGACGGAAAAGAAGCGCATGCCGGCCGCCGTCATGTCGTAGTGATTCGAGAAGTACTCGCCGTACCGTTCTCTGGCGAGCTTCGAGGCCTCGTAGCCGGTGTTGACGCTGACGTCCATCTCCTCGGGAGAGGGTTCAGTTCGGCTCCCGTAGATAGACGACGTCGAGGCGTAGACGACGGTCTCGCACCCGTCCTGTCGGGCCTGTTCGACCACGTTGACGAAGCCCTCGACGTTCACCCGGGCGCCGGTCGTGGGGTCGTCCTCGTGCATCGCGTACGAGGACAGCGCCGCCAGGTGGAATACGACGTCGACGTCGGTCGGTAGATCGTCGTCCAGAACGCTCGCGTCGACGAATTCGACGTCGTCGGCCAGATTGTCCGGCGTTCCGAGATAGCAGTCGTCGACGACGGTCACGTCGTTGGCATCCGAGAGGTGGTTCGCCAGGTTCGATCCGATAAAGCCCGCCCCGCCGGTGACGAGAACGGAGTGGTCCTCGAGGTCCATATCGAAACCCCAGTTTGGCGTTGCATAGGTGTTTTGAAAGCCCCAGGCGCCGTCGGCGATCGAGGGGGTGACCGACGGTTCGCAGACGTCGCCCGTTCCGGTCGGTATTCGACGACCCGGTTACCGCCCGCTCGATTCCGTCGGCGCTGGACCGGCTCCGTTACCGCTCGCCCGGCTTCGTCGGCGTTCGGCCGTTCTCGCCATCGAACGCGTCCCGGATCGAGCGATGGGGGAGACTCGGCCGTCGGATAGCTGCGAACGGGGCGCTCTCACGGCGACGCCGAAACTCCCGATTGAGACCTAGTTTTAATAAAACTGGTACCAAATTTCTGCAGGTGAACGCGCTCTCGGATCCGTATCGTCGGCGATGGATTGGGTGGGGTGTGCTGGTCTCGGCGTTTTTCCTGGTGAGCCTCCACCGCTCGTCGACCGCGGTCCTGTCGGAACAGTTGATGCGGTCGTTCGACACGACGGGGACGAGTCTCGGCTTATTACACTCGTCGTTTTTCTATCTCTATGCGGTCTTTCAGGTACCGGCCGGTCTGCTCGCGGACCGGTACGGATCGCGCGTGATCGCCGCAGCGGGGACGATACTGATGAGCGTCGGCGCGCTCGTTTTCGGCCTCTCACCGACGTACGGGCTGGCGTTCGTCGGACGGCTGCTGATCGGGATGGGTGCGAGCGTCCTGTTCGTCGCGGCGCTCCGGTTCTGTGCGAACTGGTTCCGTCCGGACGAGTTCGCCACGATGACGGGTGTGACCTTCAGCGTGGGCATACTGGGCGGGTTGGCGGCGACGACGCCGCTGGCAGTGGCCGTCACGACCGTCGGCTGGCGGTCCGCGATGATCGGTCTCGGCGCGGTCGGGCTCGCGGTCGCGGTCGGTATCACCCTGCTCTCGCACGATTCGCCGTCGGCCGCCGACCTGCCACCGATCGAAAACGTCCCGAACCGGCCGAACGTGACATCGGCCGCGACGCTCAAACGGTACGTGGGGGCCGCGGTGCGAGAGCCCGAGACGTGGTTGCTCGGCGTCATGCTCTTTTTCATGACCGGCATCGGGATCACGATATTCGGCCTGTGGGGGATTCCCTATCTCGTCCAGACGCACGACATTTCCGTGACGGAAGCGTCGGTATACCTCCTCCTGGGCAACGTCGGCGGCATGGTCGGCCCGACGCTGTTCGGCTGGCTCTCGGACCGGTCGGGCAAGCGATTCGGCCTCATCGTCCTCTCGACGTTCGTCTTCGGCCTGACCTGGGGCGTCTTCGCCGCGTTCGGTACCGTCCCCCTCATACTCGTCGGCGCGATTTTCCTCTTCTCGCGGGTCCTGCGCGGGGGCATCCCGCTCGCCTACACCGTCATCAAGGAACGCCACCCGGATGGGGCAAGCGGCACCGTCATCGGACTGATCAACACGATGGCCTGGATCGGTGCGGCCGTCTTCCCCGTTATTCTCGGTGCCGCACTCGATGCCTACTGGACCGGTGAAACCGTCAACGGTGCACGAGTCTACACGGAGTTCGGGTACCGGATCGCGTTCACGATCGCGACGGTTTCCGGGCTGATCGCCGCCACCTGTGCGATTCTCCTGTCCGTTCGGACGCGAAACGAACGGACGCTCGAGTCGAACACCGACATCGACCGATCGACGGGGTGACCGGCCGGAACCGGCCGGCGGGTGTCCGTACCTGGCTCGCCTCGAGTCGTCGTCTCGGCGACCCGCTCTGCCTCGGTCCACAGGTTCTTGCAGTCGGAACGTCCATATGCCGTCCATGCGCTACTACGAGGATATCGAGGTCGGGGAAACCCGGGAGTTCGGCGAATATCACGTCACGAAAGAGGAGATCATCGAGTTCGCCGAGCGCTACGACCCGCAGCCGTTCCACGTCGACGAGGACGCCGCCGCGGAGTCGGCCTTCGGCGAACTGGTCGCGTCGGGGTGGCACACCGCCTCGATTTGCATGCGGATGCTCGTCGACGGCCCGATACAGGAACGAGCGAGCATGGGCGCCCGCGGGGTCGACGAACTTCGGTGGAAACAACCGGTGAAGCCGGGGGATACGCTCTCTATCCGCACGGAGGTTTTGGACAAGCGAGTCTCGGAAAGCGATCCCCGACGGGGATACGTCGACAGCCGTCTCGAGGGGATCACACAGGACGGCGACGTCGTCATTTCGTGGATCGGACTCGGCATGATCGCGCGTCGCAGTCCAACTGAGGAGTGAGTCGCGGTGGTGGGCGTCGGCGGTCCGCTACTCGAAGGTGACGATCCGCTCGGGGAGTGTTCGCCCGGGTACCGAAGACGTCGCCGACGGTTCGGTGCTCGCGACCGCCGGATCGGCCGTGGGCGAGACGCGTCGTGTCGGACGGCGAGTCAGCCCTTTCGACGTGTCCGGTGACGAGGCACATTGGCTCGTCGGGTTCGAGGTACCCGGCGTCCGGACGGAAGTTCTCGGCCGGTCGCCGTACGCGAGAGCCCCGTTTTTTCGCGGCGACCCGAGCGACGGACGTGTCACGTCGTGTGGTGAAAGCTATTTGCGCCGATTTCTCGTTGTACGTGATGTTCCGATAATGTACGAGACGATCCTCGTTCCCACCGACGGAAGCGATCCGGCGAACCGTGCCGTCGAACACGCATTGGCCCTCGCAGACGAATACGACGCGCAGATCGATCTCCTCTACTGCGTCGAGACGTTTCGGTACGGCGAACCGGCGCTGAGCAGCACCGAAATCGTTCTCGACGAACTCGAGGACCGCGGTCAGGACCTGTTGACTGACCTGGCCGAGCGCGCCGACAACTACGGAACCGAGGTGTCGACGTGCCTCTGTCACGGTCGCCCCTGGGAGGAAATTCTGGCGCGTGCCGAGGATGTCGACGCGGATCTCATCGTAATCGGGTATCAGGGCCAGAGTCACACCCGCGACCAGAGGATCGGTAGCACCGCCGAACGGGTCGTTCGAACGGCGGATCGGCCGGTTCTGACCGCCTGAACCGGCACCCGACGTCGGCTCCTCGGCCGGTCGGCACTCCCCACGTGCGGTATCTCGGCCGCGTTTCGGTCGGCCTTCCGCTGCCCCCGCCTGAAGACGGGGGGATGGGCTCGCCGTTTTTATCACGATCCTCGGTGGACGGAGTCGTGTGTACCACGATATCCTCATTCCGACCGACGGGCGAACGAACACCGAGCGAGCGATCGACGAGGCCATCGAACTCGCGGCCGATCAGGACGCGACGCTTCATACGATGTACGTGATCAACTCTGCCGCAATCGCCCCGGGAATTACGTTCGCGGACCTCGAGACGATCGGGCAGCAGGCGGT
Organism: Natrinema caseinilyticum; assembly: GCF_024227435.1. Taxonomy (GTDB): domain Archaea; phylum Halobacteriota; class Halobacteria; order Halobacteriales; family Natrialbaceae; genus Natrinema; species Natrinema caseinilyticum. Next base: position 763,418 of record NZ_CP100445.1, on the reverse strand, counting down.
CGAGTACGTACGCGACCGTGCGATGGAAGCCGGGGTCGACCGCGTCGAGCAGTGCGTGACTCACGGCCTTCGCGGCGAGTCGATCCTGAGATACGCGGCCGAAAACGACGTCGATCTCATCGTCATGGGGCGGCACAGGGAACTGGACCACCTCGTTCGAGGTAGCGTCTCGAAACAGGTTGCCGACGAGGCGACGGCCCAGGTCCTCGTCGTCGACTGAGCACGAGGCCGCCACAAATAGTGAAGGTCGCTGGGTCCGAACCCCCACACGAATGGTCGACCATATCGTGATCCCCGTCGACGGAAGCGAAGAATCCAAGCGGGCCGCAACACGGGGCCTCGAGCTAGCGACCGTCGTCGACGCGACTGTCGACGTGGTACACGTCGTCGAGCAGAAATCGATCCGACTCGCTACGTCGGCCGACGAACAGAAACGACTCCGCGAGCGAGGCGAGTCTGTTCTCGAGGAGATAGCGGAGATCGCGGCGGACCTCGGGCAGCCGGTGCGGACCGAACTGACGGACGGCAAGCCCGGCGAGCAGATTTGCGAGTATGCTGCCCGACGGGACGCGACGATGATCGTCATCGGGAGACAGGGGCTAACGGGGCTCGGAAAGCGACTCCTCGGTGGTGTTACCGAGTACGTGCTTCACCGGAGTGAGATCCCGGTTCTGGTCGTGCCCCACGGCGACGGAGCGACGACGAAGGCGACGGACTACTCCCGCCTCCTCGTTCCGACGGACGGCAGTGAGAACGCCGAGGCCGCAACCAACCCGGCCGTGACGATCGCTCAGTACTGCGGGGGCGCCGTTCACGCGCTGAACGTCGTCGACATACAGAACGCGGGCGGGATGTTCAGCGCGGGCGGCCTCGAAACGGAATTTATCGAGCGCCTCGAAGCGGAGGGACGGGACGCCGTCGATGCGGTCGCGAGTGAGATCGCCGAGACGGCACCGGACGTGAACGTCGAGACCGACGTCGTTCGGACGACGGCACTCGACGGTGCTGCCGCGGGAATCAGCGAGTACGTCGCCGATCACGGCATCGATCTGGTCGTCATGGGTTCTCACGGCCGATCGAACCTCGAGCGCCGCGTTCTCGGCAGCGTGACCTCGACGCTGTTGCGGACGATCGACGTTCCGATACTGGTCGTGGCACGGCCGGGGTAACGGCTCGTTCGACGCTCCGGTGGTCGGGTGCGTCTCGCAGTGGCCCGTTCGGGACTGTTGGGACCCGGCGAGTCCACCGATCGCCCGGGTAACACGGGATTGTGCCGGTCAACAGGAGGATACCGAACGCACCGATGCGTTGAAACCGTTCCGTCCCTTGTAATACGACACGATGATGCTTCCGACTCACGCGTTCACCGGGTTGTTGCTCGCACTTCCGTACGCGCTCGCGATGCCGGAGTACGCCGGCGTGGCACTCGGAGCGGGATTCCTGGGGGGCGTGTTCCCCGACCTCGATATGTACGTCGGCCATCGGAAGACGCTTCACTATCCCGTCTACTTCTCCGCGTTCGTGCTCGCGGCCGTGCCGATAGCCGTGTTCGTGCCGTCGATTCTGACGGCCGCCGCGGCGTTTTTCCTCCTCGGTGCGGCCGTCCACAGCGTCACGGATATCTTCGGCGGCGGTCTCGAATTGCGCCCGTGGGAAGCGACTTCCGACCGCGCCGTGTACGACCACTACCGCGACCGGTGGATCGCTCCCTACAGATGGGTTCGCTACGACGGGGCACCCGAAGACCTCTTGCTCTCGGTTGCGCTCGCGGTCCCGTTGTTGTTCGCTCTCGAGGGCGTTCTCCGATGGGTCGTCGTGACGTCGCTGGCCGTCGCGGTCGTGTACACGGCGGTCCGTCGCCTCCTCCCTGCCATCGCGGAACTACTCTTCGAAGACCAGCTGGTCTCGAGCCTGCCGACCCGCGTCCTGGCGTACGTCCCGACGCGATATCTGGACGAGTGAGGGCCCGGTTCCGATCGGTGGAATCGGTCCAACAATACTATAGTAGCTTCGGGACAGTGATTCGAGGCAACGAATGGGGTTTATTTCCGGCCTTCCGTCGCTCGGCGTGGTGATATTTCAGGGCTGTATTCTCGTTATCCTCCTCGTCGCGATGCGCCGCCGGGACGTCGCCGCGGCCGTGAACGCGCTCGTGTCCTTCGTCGCCGTTTTCCTGCCGCTGTTCGTCGAGTTGCTCGCTCGAGAGGGTGGATCGACGACCGTCGATTTCGGCCCGGCACTTCCGCTGTGGATCGCCGTCGCGGGATTGCTGCATTCGATCGGCATGCTGGGGCCGTACGACTCCGTTCGGTGGTGGGATACGCTTACGCACACGGTGTCGGCGATGCTCGTTGCGGCGCTGGTCTACGCCGGTCTCGTGGTCGTCGCCGGAGAGACGGCCACCGGTGGTCAGTGGACCAGTGGTGTCGCTGCGATGACGGTCCTGTTCATGATCGCCGTCGGCGTTTTCTGGGAACTGATCGAACTCGTCGCCCGCGAAGTCGGCGAGCGGTACGACGTCGAACCCGTCCTCGTCTACTACGGGTGGCGTGACACCGCATCGGACCTCGTCTTCGACGTGGTCGGGACCCTGATCGTCGTCGTCTTCGACCTGCGGCTCTTCGTCCCGGTCGCGGCTGCATATCCCAGTTCGACGAGACGACTGTTGGTGGGAAGCGCCGCGGCGATCCTCGGGGGATCACTGATCATGGCACTGATCGTATATTTCGGCCGAACCCGGTGATCGAATCCGAAATCGCGGCGCGAACGGAACCCGGGTGAGCCTACTTGGTACTTCGCCCCGTTTCCTTCCCTATGGAACACGCCGACTACGTCTACACGACGGGAATGGACGAAGCTGATCTCGAGGAGCGCCTGCGGACGGGCGATCACGGCGTCCTCGCGCTGGCAGACGACGACGACGCGTACGCGGTCCCGCTGAGCTACCACTACGACGGCGACCGGCTCCTGTTGCGGGTGAGCTATCACGACGATGCGACGAAGCGACAGTACCTGAAAACGACCGACACCGCCACGTTCGTCTGTCACGGCGGGGCGACCGACGGATCGTGGAGCGTCCACATTCGCGGCCCGGTCACCAGGTCAGACCGCGACGTCGACGAGGCGACGCTCAACGAGTGGTTCCCGCCGTTTCACCTATTCGACGAAGCGGTCGAAGACGTCGAGTTCGACCTCTACGAACTCGAGATGGCGTCCGTCGCCGGTCGAGAGACGGTCGACTAGCCGTGTTGCTGTTACCGTGAGTGGGTTCCGCCGTGAAATGGCTGCTCGGGCGTGAGAGAATCGCCGGATTGGACTCCGAGAATCGGGTTCCCCCGGTGGTCGCGTCGATGCGCCGGCTGGCGGCCACGTTCTCACCCGCTCGAGGCGCCGGTCACGGATCGGCGCCCGTGGTGTGGACGACCATTCGCTGACCGGTTCGGTTCCCGTGGCTTTCGGCGACGATGTACCGAACTTCGACTACGAGCGGACCCGACACGTGTGCCGAGATGTTCTCGTATATTCGATCCCCGAGCGCCGGTTGCGGTCCGGGATCACGCCCGGTGACCGTGACGACGATGCGGTCGACCGATCGGATCGGATAGTCGTCGTTGAGGACCACTTCGACAGAATCCTCTCCCGCGTGATATCCCGAGCCGTCGACGGCGGTCAGGACCTCTTCCTCGGCGGTCGATTTCAGTTGCGTCGTGCGGATCTCGAGCAGCGTGATGCCGGCGAGGGGTGCGGCGAGCACGAGCAGTGCAACCCCGAACACAGCCGCGTACGTGATCGTCGGCCTGCGCGTGGGGGACACCTCGAACAGCCCCTGGGGTCGATAGCCCGCGATCCACAGCGTGACCAGCGCTGCGGCGTTGATCGACAGGACGTTGACGACGACGAGGATGAACGCACCGATCGCGGCGCCGTCCATCCCCCACGCGACCGTAATTCCGACGGCGCTCGCGGGCGGGATGAGCGCGGCTGCGATCATCACGCCGACGATCGCCTCCGAGAACCCCCTCGTGAGGCTCAGGATTCCGGCGACACCGGCGCCCAGCGCGACGGCCAGCGAGAGGAGGTTCGGAGAGACTCGCTCTTCCAGTTCGGCGACGATCACGATGTCGACCCCCGCCGGCTCGAGACCGGCGAGCCGTGCGAGCAACGCGAGGACGGTCGAGGCCCCGATGACGATGACGATGCCGACGAGTTGGTAGCGAAATCCGGTCGTTCGAAGGTGGTCGTCGGCGGTGACGATACCGACGTTGGCGGCGAGCGCGGGACCGACCAGCGGTGCGATGACCATCGATCCGACGACGATCGCGGGCGAGTCCGACAGCAGGCCCGCCGTAGCGACGACGGCGCTGATCACCAACATGGCGACGTACGTCGAGAACGCGGGTGTGAGTTCGTCGGCTTTCGTCCGCAGGACCTGGCGCGAGGTGCGTTCGCCCGTCCCGCCGTGGCTGTAGCGCTCCAGCAGATCGTCGAAATCCCGCGAGATGACCGCCTCCGCGTCGATAACGACGACGCGCGCGCCGTCGATCTCGGCCTCCGCCAGTCGATCGAGTACCGGCTCGACGGCCCGCGTCGGGAGCGGGAATCGGATGACCGCGGTGTATCCCCTCTCGCTCGTTTCGTCGCTGACGACGTAGTCGACCCCCTCAGCTTCGAGGATTTCGATGACGGCCTGTCGACGCCCCTTCGGGACCGTAATTTCGAGATAGCGCATGCGGTTCCCTGACGACGATCGGACCGATAATACTGGGCCGTCTTCCGAAACCGACCGGTCAGATCGCGTGACGTTCACTCTCGACGAACGGTCGGGAAAGCCGGTTGCTTTCATTCTGTGGGAACACGCTGTGTGGCTTTATCCACCGACGTCGATTCGGACAGTACCGAAGATCATGTGCGAGTGCCAGATCCTCCATTCGGACGGAGCCGTCCGATGTACGTGTGAGGTCGACGAGATCCTGTCGCTGCTCGCTGACTCCCGTCGTCGATCGGTGATCGAAGTTCTGGAATCGGCATCCGGAAACTGGATGGATCGTGAGACGCTGCTCGATTCGTTACCGACGACCGAGGACGACTGGGCACTGGAACTCGCTCACGTCCACTTGCCGTTGCTCGAGGATCGCGGACTCGTCGAGTACGACGCCCGCACCGAGACGATCCGATATTACGAGTGTGAACTCGTATCGAACGTTCTGGGGTCGATCGAACGGGCGACGTGAATCGGCCGGTCGACGAGCGACCCGGCCCGGTCGAACGCCCCGCTGACGGATCTACGATGCCGAGTTCGTGTCGTCGTAGAAGTCTCCGTGCGGGTCGATCGCCTCGAGTTTGGGCGGATGACGATGTCGAACGATGAAGACGTCGTAGGCCTCGTCGGCGGCGACGTGGACACCCACGCTCGTCAGCGGGGTCACGACGCGACCGACGTTGTCGCTCCCGAGGAAGACGACGCTCGGGTCGTGTTCGAGAACCAGCCGTTCGATGTGATCTGCAAGCTGGGATTCCGGCGGGAACTCCCGGATCCGTTCGTATTCGAACGTCGCATCGGGAGCGATCGATCGAACCTGGTCCCGAAGCCGGTCGAGTACGGCCGGGATATCGTACTCCTCGTCCTCGCCGATCCAGCCCTTCTCCCTCGCGTATCGCGTTCGTTCGGGGATCACCGAGACGACAGTCACGTCCTCCTCGAGTGCGTTTCCGTATTCGATCGCCCTGACCAGGGCGGCTTCTGCCAGTTCTGATCCATCAAACGGAACGACGAACGTCATGCGTGTCGGTTCTCGCTCTCGATCAATAACTTCGAGGGGCGACGGCGGTCGCGTTCGCTTCCCCGAGGGCGTCACAGACACGGCCACGCGCGAGGACGCCGGATACGTCGACCGTGACCACGATCTCCCAGATCCCGTACGAAGGGCGTCGCGTGACGAGTTCTCCGACGTCGTAGTTCTCGAGGCGCTGGCGCTGTTCGAACACCTCGAGTTCGACTTCCGGGACGATTCCGACTGCGAAGTCACGCCTCCAGCTAACGCGCCTCAGGCCGTGATTACTGGACGGTCGACGTACCTGACGACTCGTTCGGCGGTGCTCCCGATTTCGCCACCGGAGGTGAGACCGCGATTGCCGATGACCACCAAGTCGGCATCGATCTCGTTCGCGTATTCACCGATCTGGCGAGAGGGCTGTCCGCTTCGAACCTGGGTCGTCACGTCGGTGTCCGCCCGGGACGCGATGTCCGCCAGAATCCCCTGTCCCTGCTCTTTCAGCTGCTCGGCGACCGCGTCCGCGTCCGCCATCATCGAACTCCCGTACCGGCGCGTGTCGACGACGTACAGGGCGTGGAGGTCCGCGTCGAACGTCGACGCGAGGTCCAGTGCCTGATCGGTGGCCCGAGTCGCGGGATCGCTTCCGTCCGTCGCGACGAGGATCGTATCGTACATAGACGGGGACATCCACCACAGGGCGAGACATATAAGTTACAGGTTGGTCGAAAACCGATCGCCGCCGGTCGAAGATATCGACGATGCGAACCCCCGATCGGCGAGGCACCGGTTCGAGGCCGTCCGATACGTTCCGGTCGACCGGTCAGTCGTCGGCTTCCATCTCCACGACGGGCCCCGACTGCGTCTCAGCTATTTCCCGTTCCTCGAGCCACGTCTCCGCGTCGAGCGCGGCCATGCTTCCGGTTCCTGCGGCTGTGATGGCCTGTCTGTACTCGGGGTCCATCACGTCGCCGGCACCGAAGACGCCGTCGACCGCGGTTTCGGTCGTCCGGCCGTCGAGCGTTTCCACGTGTCCGGCGTCGTCGAGTTCGACGGCGGTGTCCACGAGGAAGTCCGTGTTCGGGACGTGGCCGACGCCGTAGAAGATGCCGCCGACGTCGACCGTCTCGTACTCGACGTCCGCGCCCGCGTCGACTTTCTCTTTCGGCCGGCCCTCGGGGTGTCGGACGAGCGTCGCCCCCGTGACGCCGTCGGCTTGCGAGCCGTGAATCTCGAGCAGTTCGGTGTTCCAGCGGAACGAAATTTTCTCGTGATCGCGGGCTCTGCGGGCCATGATGTCGGAGGCGCGCAGTTCGTCGCGCCGGTGAACGATCGTCACGCTGTCGGCGAATTTGGCGAGGAAGAGCGCTTCCTCCATCGCGCTGTCGCCGCCGCCGACCACGAGGACGTCGTCGCCGCGGTGGAACGCGCCGTCGCAGGTGGCACACGTCGAGAGGCCGTACCCCATCAGTTCGTCCTCGTTTTCGGCCCCGACCCAGCGGGCGCTCGCGCCGGTCGCGACGATCAGCGCGCCCGTTCGAAGCGTGTCGCCGCTCGCGAGGTCGAGTTCGAACGGGCGCTCGTCGAGGCTCGCGCGCTCGACGCTGCCGTGACTGAACTCGGCACCGAAGTGCCGGGCCTGGTCTTTCCCGCGCTGGATCAGTTCCATGCCGCCGACCCCCTCGGGGAAGCCGAGGAAGTTCTCCACGTCGGTCGTCAGCGTGAGCTGGCCGCCGGGTTCCGGACCCTCGAGGACCAGCGGCTCGAGGTCGGCTCGTGCGGCGTAGACTGCGGCCGAGAGGCCCGCAACGCCGGAGCCGACGATAACGACGTCTCTGACGGACGTGGATCGGTCCGATTGCTCACTCATTCGTTCGCGTATCCCTCGATCATCGTTCGCAGACGGTCCGCCGGGAGGACCCCGGTGTGTTGTTCGACCTGCTCGCCGCCCGCGAAGAACGCGAGCGTCGGAACCCCGCGGACGCCGTAGGTCCCTGCGAGCTGCTGGTTTTGGTCGACGTCTACCTTGGCGATCACCGCGTCCGTCTCGGCCGCCAGCCGCTCGAGGACGGGCTCGATCATCTTGCAGGGGCCACACCAGTCGGCGTAGAAGTCCGCGAGGACGACGTCGTGCTCGTCGACGACGTCGTCGAGGTGGCTCGCACCATCGATATAGACCGGTTCGTCGGTCGATCGTCCGGAGTCGCTGTCGGATGCATCAGTTGCCATCACTCCCACGTACGAACCAAGAGTGTTTAAAGGTTTTGTGTTCACAATACAATACTCGATCCGCCACAGACCTCGAAACCAGTTGCGTTACGCTGGCAAATCGACGCCACATGGGAAACGTACTCCGGCTGTGGACGGACGCCGTCAGCACTTGTAGTGCGACAATTGCACAATATGGCTTCGAGTCGAGATTCATTCGGGATCCGCTGTTGTCGTGCCACACGGCGTCAGTAGAAAACGAGACCACCGGTTGCGACCGTCGGTGTCCGCCCGGGCCGCGTCCGCCGTTGGACGCTCAGTAGGGCGGTCGTTGTTTCCGGATGATCCCCGCCAGTTCCTGGTGTTCGTCCGCGAGCAGTTCGTTCAGGTCGTCGATCGTGATGATTCCGGCGAGTTCGCCGTCAGAACCGGTGACGGGGAGTCTTCTGACCCCGTGTTCGCTCATCAACTCCGTCGCCTGGTAGAAGCCGGCGTCGTGTTCGATCGTACACAGATCTTCCGTCATCACGTCTCCCGCGACGACGTCGTCGGGATCGGTTCGCTCAGCGAGCACGTGTTTCATCAGGTCCCGATCGGTGACGATGCCAACAGGCATCCCGTCATCGGTGATGACGACGCTGCCGACGGATTCGTCGTCCATCGTCGACGCGAGTTCGTGAATCGGTTCGTCGGTCGTGGCCGAAATCACGTCACTTCGGGCGAGGTTTTCGACTGGCATGTTGTCCCCTCGTACCTCCCACGACGAGCGGCATAGTTGCTGGCCAGTATCGGGTTGACAATTCATCTGACCCGATGGTCACTCGAACGAAACTGTCGCGTGCGAAGGAGCGTTCCCGGGTGCCTCGATACGCTCGACGCGCTCTACGGGCCCCTCGAATTGCGGTCTCGAGAACGTACCGTCTCTCCCGGATATCCGAACAGTTTGCTTCCCGACGGCTTTCGCCGTCGTCGATGTGACGCTCGTTTCTCGAGGACGATTGGACCGACTGAAACAACGCCGGGGGGAAAGTTCAATAGCACTGTCTGTATTCTTCGAATGAATTTACTTCCGTCTGAATCTTCGAACGGAATATTAATGTTAACTCGGGAGAATTTTTAACCGATGTTAGGAATACTCTCCGACCCGAACGAGTTTTTCCGTCGACGTGTCAGTAAGCCAGGGATCCTCGTCCCGCTTCTTATCGTCATCCTAACTGCCGTCGTTGCAGGAGTTGGTGCGATACCGGGGGCCGAACTGACGGCCCAATTCGTGTCCGATTCCGCCCAGGCGCAAGGCGGAGAAATTAACGAGTCAACTGCCGAAACGGTCGGTGCGGTCTCGGCGTTCTTCGGAATCGCCGCCGCGTTCGGTATCGTATTGATCGCGTGGATTCTGTACAGCGTCGTATTTTATCTCATCGCGCGCTTCGCTTTCGATGGAACCGGCTCACTCAAGCACACCGTCTCGTTCACCGGGTGGGGATTCGTTCCGCTGCTCGTCGAGAAGATCGTCGGGGCGGTTGCCGCATACTACGTGTTCTCTGGAGCGTCACTTCCCGAATCGTCGCAAGCCGCACAGGACTCCTTCCAGGAGTTGCAAAACGATCCGGTCTTCCTCGTCTCCGGTATCCTGGGACTGGCCCTGTTACTGTGGAGTAGTGCCATCTGGACGGCTGCGATGGAACAGCTACACGACCTCTCTCGCCGTGACGCGATGCTCACTGTGGGTATCACGGTGGCCATCCCGTTCCTCAGCCGGGTTGTCGGGCTTCTCTGAGGTCCCGCGAACAGGCCATCACAGCTCACCATCTCACGGCCGCCTCCGCACTGTATTGCGGAGATTTGTTCTATTTTATCCCTCGATGGTGGCCGCCCCGTCGTCGGCCTGTTCGTATTTGTCCTCGAACTCCTGGATGAGCTGCCCCATTTTCGCGTACCAGTCGTTCAACATCCGCTGCATGTCGCTTGCGATCTGGGACGGATCGGTCGGCCGGTAGACGTGGTAGTAGCCGCCCTGATCGTAGTTGATCTGTTCTTTCTGGATGAAACCGCTCTGAAGCAGGCGCTGGATCGACCGGTAGGCGGTCGACCGCTCACGGTCGACCTTCTCGGCAACCTCGTCGATCGTCAACGGCTGGTCACTTCGGACCATCACCCTGAAACACTCCTTGTCGAGTTGTTTGAGGCCGTGGACACACTCCAGCAACCCTTCGCAGACCATATCCTGCTGCAGTTGTTCCGCCATTGAATTTGCCATGTTTCTAGCTCGAGAGAGGATCCGAATCGATAAAAGGGTTTTGTGAGTATTGTGCAATTTCGACGGCCGACTCGATAGATCGGACGACGGGTCGGTCAGCGTTTCGGGACGTGTGATCTCCGTGTCCGTCCCATCGACGTCGGACGCGGCCGTGACGGAGACGAGCGGCGCCGAAAGCGGACGCGACGTGTCCCTGTCCGCTGTCTCCGCTCGCTTCGCGAGCACGCCTCGAGTACGGGGAGGGACGGCGCCGACCGATCCACCACAGGGTAGCATCGCGACGGAAAATCGGCGTCTCCCGCGCTGGCGATTTCGGCCGCGTTCGAACTGCTACGTGCGCCTGACGCCGTCGTGAAGCGGCGGTGAGAGGACCGCGGTTTCGCCCCCGGATTCTCCGTGATCAGGCGGACCCGAACCGATCGACCAGTGTCGACGACGCAGTCGATTCACACGACGTCGGGCCACCGCCAGGCAGAGCCGAGGTGCCGACCGAACCGACGCGTCGACTGGCGGCGAAGAAGCGTCGAACGTCGTGGCTGCGGCCGGAACTCTCGGATGCGGCGGCAAGAAATCACGACTGTCGTTGCCGTCGGCGAGGATCGGAGGCCACTCGAACGTCCCTCACGGGAACCGTCCGATATTGGGGCGGGGAAACAATAGTATGGGTCGGGAACGAACGACGAGTATGAACGCGGTGTGTGCGACAGATCTGTCGGCGGCCAGTGAAGCGACGATCGAGAGTGAGACCTGTCTCGAGTGTCTGGATCGGATCGGTATCGAGGAGATCGATCTCGTGACGGTGATTCCGTCCAACGTCCACGCCGGGATGCCCGGCATCGACTTCGATGGAAGACGTGAGCGGTCCATCGATCGCTATCGTCGCGTCATCAAAGCGGCCGGCTTCGACGTCGAGACACACGTCGTCCGAGGAACCCCATACAGGCGTATCAACGGGATCGCCGAAGCGATCGGCGCGAGTCTGACCGTCGTCGGCTCCCGAGGGACGAGCCCGCTCGAGAACCGGATCATCGGATCGACCGCGCGCAACGTCGCACGAACGACGGTGACACCGCTTCTCGTCAATCGGATCGAACGCGGCGCCGAGGAACCCGATGTGGTCAGAGAACACCTGTTTCGACGGATATTGTACGCGACCGACTTCTCCACGAACGCGGAGCGCGCGTTCGACGCGTTTTCGTACCTGCACCACGCGACACGGGAGGTCACGCTGGTCCACGTCCAGACGCCACCGGATCCGTCTACCGCCGACGAGCGCGATCCCACCGAGCGGCTCGCGGAGTCAGCGGACCGCCTCGAGGAGCGGGGAATCGAGACCCGTATCGACGTTCGCGCGGGGGATCCGGCCGACGAGATCCTCGCCGCGGAGGCCAACTCCGACCCGACGACGATCCTCCTCGGGTCGCGGGGCCACAGCAGGCTCCGTCGACTGTTACTCGGCAGCGTTTCGGAGGACGTCGTCGCCCGCGCGAGCGGGAACGTCATGCTCGTCCCGCCGTCACGGGTGGCCTGAGGGTTCGAGTGGCGTTCTCGCATTCGCGCCCCGCCCCGAATCGCCGGCGTGGTCCGTCGTCGGTGGCGGACGAAACGGTCGCTCGCTGATTCTCGTCGCGAACCTATAGTCGGCGTCGAAACGATTTACCCCCGTTGGCCGGACGGCGGCCAACGAGTTCTCGCCGGCCGCGAATTCGCGAGCGGGGAGTGCGACGACTTTCAACGACTACTATAGCGGTCGGCGTTCACCCGGGCAGAAACAGGTTGAGGACTGCGACGACGACGCCCGCAAGCCCCATGCGGATACCGGCGACGATCCAGTTTTGCTTCGAGATCGATCCGAGATACGCGCCGAAGGTGAACAGCACGGTCACGCCGATACCGACCGCGACCACGGTCGCCTCGAGCAACGAGAAGAGGACGTCGTGTGCGAGAAACGGCAACAACGGCAATATAATCCCGATGAGCGGTCCGATTCCGCTCGCGACTGCGTTCACTTTTCGGGCGCCTTCCCGTCGCTGTTGCAGCGACGTGTCCTGCAGGTCGGTCAGCATGGCACGCTCGATCCGCAACAACTCCGCCTGTTTCTCGGCCCGTTCGATCTCCCAGACGCTCCAGACACCCGACGTCCCGAGACCGACGGCCGCCCCCAGCCCGATGGTGAACACCGTGAATCCGTCGGTGACACCGGACAGGTACGCCCCGACGACGATCCCGATGCTCGTCAGCGTGCCGTCGAACCCGTTCGAGATGAAATACCGTCGCGAGATCGATCTGACGTCCTCGTCCGCTATGAGTGTCCGAAGGGAGGTCACGTTCTCACCCGATCAGTGGTCCTGTGGCGTGTCCTGTTGGTCGATCAGTCGGTCTCCGCAGACGACCTCGTCGATCGAGTGGACCGTCCCGCCGAGACCGGCGATGTCTTCCTCGACGGCCGTCGCATCGATGTCGCCCCCTTCGATCGTGAGTTTGAGATTCTGGACGACCCGATCGGTCTCGATCAGCGCGACGTTTGCGCCGTCGACGCCCTCGCTGTCGGCGACGGCCCTCGAAAACTCGAGGATGTCCGGTTCGTGCGGTTTCATGACGTCGAGAACGAGCCGACGGATCGGAGGTGCCATGATGTCTCCCTCTCGTTCGACGACCTTAGTGACGGGGGACGGTGGGCCGGACACCGGGTCGATATCGATACCGCTGCTCGGCCGACGGACGAAATTACAGGGAACAGACGACGCGGCGAGGACCGAGAGCCGGAGTGGCGGTTCTCGCGGCCGATCGCTCCGTCTCGAGTCCCCAGCGACTCGTAACGCCGGTCGCGGACGGTGCGACGCGGACCGCGACCGCACGAGCATTGCGACGACGACTCCGAATCAGCGGTTTCGACCACCCGAAATCGGCCAGAACAGGTAGCGAGGAGTGAACTATTGTCCGTCGAGAAGTGGCATTTACGGTCGGCAGCGTCGTACCTTATAAATGGGTGACACAAAATGGCAGACGCTTCGGTAGAACACCCGACTGGTATCGACCCTGATCAGGACTGGCGAGTCCCTGCCGGTGGCGGAGTCTTGCTGGTCGTCCTCGGGCTGCTCGCGATCCTGTTCCCGTTCGTCACCGGCGTATCGCTGTCGGTGCTCCTCGGTGCGCTGCTCGTCGTCGGCGGCTTCGCCCACGTGGCCCACGCGTTTTCCGTCCCCGGCTGGACCGGGAGCGCGGTACAGCTGTTACTCGCGGTGATTTACGTCGTCGCGGGGATCAGTTTGCTGGCGAATCCGGTACTCGGGTTGTCGACGCTGACGCTGCTCGTGATCGCGTACCTGTTCGTCGCTGGAATCGTCGAAATCGTCGCCGGGTTGAGTATGCCGAGCGGAGCCAACGGGCTCTGGATGGCCGTCAGCGGCGTGATCGGAATCCTCCTCGCGGGCTTGCTCTGGGCTGGCTGGCCGTCGACCGCGCTGTGGGCGGTCGGGACGTTGTTCGGCATCAACCTGCTCATCAGCGGCGTCGCGTTACTGTCCGTCGGGTCGGCCGAACGACGCGTCGTCAGGGAGGAATCGGCTACTGCGGCGTGACCGAGCGCCGATTCGTTTCCGACGTCCCGCTATCCGGTTCCAACTCACCAGCCCCGAACGACCGTTCGCCACGTCCGGTACTCGCCAGCGACTCGCTCGAGGGGGTATCGGTCGTCGGCGGAATCCGCTCGGACTCCTGGGCGACGACGAACCCGACCCGTACGGCTGGGTCCTCATCGGTCGTTTCCCGGAGGTGTCGATCGAGGCGGTCGGCGACGTCCGGCGGAACGGTCGCGGTGTTCGAACGTCCGACGACGACCGAGACGGTCGGGTCGTCCCCGAGGATGATATCTTGGGTGTCGTACTCGATCTCCACGGACTCGAGTTCGTACGCCGAGAGCGCGGGTTCGTCGAAAAACCGCTCCGTTTCGGCGGTCGCCCGCTGCTCGAACGTCGTGGTCTGATAGGATGCGAACGTAACCAGTCCGAGAACTATCGACAGTCCGATGAGCGCGACGATAAGGACCGCACCGCGCCTGACCACCGCCCGGCGCACGGTTTTTCGTTGGTCGCTCAGTTCGGGCCGATACCCGCTGAACCAGAAGATCGCCAGCGCTGAGAGGTTTATCGAGAGGAGGTTGACCAGTACCAGCACCGATGCCGTCGCGGCGACCCCGGCGAACCCCCAGGCGATACCGAGTCCGGCCGTCCCCGCGGGCGGAATGAGCGCCACCGCAATCGCGACGCCCACGAGCGTCGACCCCGACCCGCGCGAGACGCTGATCGCTCCCGCGATCCCCGATCCGAAGGCGATAAACAACGAGAGGAACCCGGGACTCGTCCGTTCGGCGACCTGCGGGATCGTCCTGATATCCGTCCCGGGCGGAACGATCACCGTTCCCTGCAGTATGGCCCCGAGGACGGCGGCCACGGCGATCGAAAGCAATAGACCGGCGACCTGCAGCGCGATCCCTCGAGTCGCCAGGTCTCGATCCGCGAGGACGCTGCCCGCGCTCGCGGTGATCGCCGGCCCCATCAACGGCGCGACGACCATGGCGCCGATGATAGTCGCGGCTGAGTTGAGTAACAGCCCACCGACCGCGATGACCGTGCTCAACACGATGAACGCGAAATACGTGGCGGGTTCCGGTGCGAGACTCTCTGCGGTCGATTTCATCTCCTCTCGCGAGACGCGGTCACCGGGGTACAGCTCCTGTAGGGCCGTGATCCGGGTCGATACGACGGTCTCGGTCGGCAGCACGATGGTGTACGCACTTTCACTGATGCCGGCCGATCGCAACTGATCGAGCACTGGTTCGACACCGGTCGGCGGGACCGGAAACTGAACCATCGCCTCGAACTCGCCTCTGCCCGTCTCGTCGAACACGGCGTAGTCTATTCCCTGCTCGTCCAACGCACTCAGTACCGACTTTCGATTCCCCTCCGGAATCAACACCTGCACGAGGCGCATACTGACGGTACCACGTTCCCGTGCATAAACGTGCCATAGAGCGGATAGGTGTCCCGCTCGCGAGCGCGAGGCCCTTCCTCCGTCGTCGACTGCCGATTCGGTGCTGTCGATTCCGAGGGTCTCCGGCTCGTTCTTTCGAGGTCCTCGTCACGCCGATCGTTCCAGACTCTCGAGAAGTCGTGACTGCAAGACGGCGTTGATCGGTATCAGGAGCGTCCAGGTGAGGATTGCAAGCGACGGGTCGACGACCGCAACGCCCATCGAGAGGATGAACACGAGCGGCGAGGCCAGAAACCGCGCCTCCTGGATGAGGACGGTCCGAGACGTGAGGCCTTCCTCCAACAGGTCCTCTCGCGACACGTAGCCCCACAGGAGCGCGAGGCACAATCCGGTTAGCGCCAACACGCCCGCGTAGAACGTGATCCCGAACTGATTCGGATAGTTGATGAACAGATTCGTGCCGTACGGGACGAACGCGACCAGGAGCAGAAAAAAGAGATTGAGCCAGAGCACGCCTCGGTCGTGGCGCTCGACGTGGACGAATACGCGCCGGTGAAGGATCCAGTAGAGCCCGACGACCAGAAAGCTCAACGCGTATCCGACGAACTCGTGCCACTGTTCGGCGACGAGTTCGGGGAGAAACGACAGCGAACTTCCCGCGGGGACGGTCGGAACGGAGATCTCGAGCACCAACAGGGTGATTGCGATCGCGATCACGCCGTCGCTCAACGCAACGAGCCGGTCCGTTTCATCGATTTCTCGACCCGCCGGAGAGTTCATGACGGATACTACGACGGGGATCGGTATAGACGATGGACCGCGTCGACGCATCCACCTACTACAGCCTTGACCGCGTCAATGCACCCGCCTACTACGGCCCCGACCAACCGGTTTCGATTACCGGAGCGGAGACGCACCTCGAGGCCGGCTCACTGCTGAATTCGTCGAACCAGGATCGCGATTCCGAGGTACGCGGGGAAACAGACGGCGAGGACGGCCGCGATGAGTCCCCAGTCCTCGACGGCGAGTGGAACCGTCCCGAAGTAGCGATTGAGCGGCGTGTAAAGCACCGCGAACTGGAGTCCGACCGACGCACCGACGGCGGCCGCGAGCCATCGATTCGACAGGACTGGCGTCTCGCGCAACCAGCGGATGACGTAGAGCTTCTCGAACTCGAGGAAGACGAAGCTGGTGAACACCATCGTCATCGCGTAGGGAGTGACGTCGGCCGCGCCCTGGAGAGTGACCACCATGAGCCCGAGCATGACGGTCGTCGTGATCAGTCCGGTCCCGCCGATCAGTCCGACCATCTCCCGGCTGATGATCCCCCGATCCGGATCGCGCGGCGGCCGGTCCATCACGTCGCCGCTTTTCGGATCCGCACCGAGTGCGAGCGCCGGCAGGCCGTCGGTCAACAGGTTGATCCACAGCAACTGGACGGCCGGCAGAATGAGATAGCCGGCCAGCGAGGCGAGAAAGACCAGCGCGACTTCCGCGACGTTCGCACTGAGAAGGTAGGCGACGAACTTCCAGATGTTATCGAAGATCGTCCGTCCGCGTTCGACGGCCCGCTCGATCGTCGCGTAATTGTCGTCCAGCAGGACGATGTCCGAGGCCTGTCTGGCGACGTCCGTCCCGCGGATCCCCATCGCGACACCGACGTCCGCGTTTTTCAGCGCCGGTGCGTCGTTGACACCGTCGCCGGTCATCGCGACGTTGTGGCCGCGCTCCTGGAGCGCCCGCAGGATGCGCACCTTGTGCTCCGGCGAGGTCCGCGCGAAGACGTCGATCGACCCGACCCGATCGCGCAGCGTCTCGTCGTCCATTCGTTCGATCTTCCGGCCGCCGAGGACCTCGCTGCCGATTCCGAGCGTTTCGGCGATCGCCCCGGCCGTTCGCACGTTGTCTCCAGTTACCATCTTTACGTCGATGCCGGCACGCCTCGTCGCCGCGATCGCGTCGGCGACTTCCGTCCGCGGCGGATCGATCATGCCGGTCAGTCCCACGAACGTCAACCCGTCCCGCAGATCGTCGGGGCCCGCCGGCGCCTCCCGGTAGGCCATCGCGAGGACGCGAAGCGCGTCGTCCCCGAACGAGCGAACGACCGTCTCGATCCGGTCGCGTCGATCGTCGGTCAGGGGAACCGGGCCGTCTGCCGTCAGAATTCGATCGCAGTTCGCGACGACGACCTCCGGCGCGCCCTTGACGTAGCCCACGCCATCGTGGACGGTTCCCATCCATTTCCGGTCGGACGAGAACGGAATCTCACCGGTTCGCGGATACTCGTCCCGCAGCGACTCGCGATCGAGTCCGCGACGATCCGCCGCCTCGAGCAACGCCTGTTCGGTCGGATCTCCGTCCTCGAGCGTCGAATCGTTACAGAGCGCGCCGATTCGCAGGAGCAATTCCTCGCGCTCGGAGGGCACGTCGCCGTCGTCCCCGCGGACGGCCCGGTCCGGCCCCCTGTCGGCGTCGATAGCGAGGACCGCGTCGTTGACCCAGAGCCTGCTGACGGTCATCTGCCCTTTCGTGAGCGTGCCGGTTTTGTCGGTACAGACGACGTCGACCGCACCGAGGGCCTCTACTGCCGGGAGTCGGCGGATGAGCGCGTTCTCGTCCGACATCCGGCGAACGCCGAGCGCGAGCGTGAGCGTGACCACCGCGGGCAACCCTTCGGGGATGGCGGCGACCGCGAGCGACACGGCGGTGAGCGCGGCCTGAACCACTCCCGTTCCGCGCAGGAGCAACAGCGGACCGACCAGCATGGAGAGAACGAGGACGCCGACCCCGAGGGTACGTCCCAGCCGATCGAGTTCGCCCTGAAGCGGCGTCTCCGTTTCTTCGATGACGGCGAGTTCGCGGGCGATTTCGCCGACCGCGGTCTTCATGCCCGTGTCCGTGATGACCGCGGTGCCCTTGCCGCGAGTGACGCTCGTCCCCTTGTAGACCATGTTCGCCCGTTCTGCGAGGGGCGTTTCCGATTCCACCGGCGCTGCGGATTTCGAGACCGGAACGCTCTCGCCGGTCAGCGCAGCCTCGTCGATCTCGAGATCGGTTTCCTCGAGCAATCGGCCGTCGGCGGGGACGACGTCCCCGCCGCGAAGCACGACGACGTCGCCGGGAACGAGTTCGGTGGCGTCGACGTGTACCGACTCGCCGTTCCGGCGAACGGTCGCAGTCGGCGCGGCCAGTTCGCGGAGGGCCTGGAGGCTCTGCTCGGCGCGGTAGTCCTGAACGAATCCGAAGATACCGTTCGCCACGACGATGACCGCGATCAGAACCGCGTCGACGGCGTGACCCGCCCAGATCGAGAGCATCGCCGCCGCCAGCAACACCCAGATCAGGACGCTGTCGAACTGCACGAGGAGGATGTCGACGGGCGACCGCCCGCCGCCCCGCTCGATCTCGTTCTCGCCGTATCGATCCAGACGCCGACGTACTTCGTCGTTCGTCAACCCATCGGGTCGCGACTCGAGGTCCGCTACGACCCGCTCCGACGGGACGTCGTGTGGCGACTCGTTCATTGGGGCCGTCTTCGTCCTGTAGGCCCATAGACGTATCACGGTACGCTATCGCGTCGTCTCGACGTTGCAGATGTGGTCTCGGTCGCCTGTTCGCGCTCGAATCGGCCGCGTCCCGCCGAAACGGGGACCGAAGCCGTCCCCGAGAAGCCGACTCGAGATCGATCGCGCGATACCGGACTCGAAGCGTTCATACGGCCAGTAGAACAGTATCACAGCACAGTGGCGTGGATCGAGATTTTCGCAACGGCTTTTCTGTTGCAACTGCTCGCACTGCCCGGCGAAAAAGGGCAGCTCGTAATCGCCGGGCTCGCGACGACGTACAATCCGTACGTGGTCGTCGCAGGTGCAGCGACGGCCTTCGGCGGCTGGACGGCGCTCGAGATCCTTCTCGGTGACGCGCTCAAAGGTGCCGTCCCGGTGGTGTATCTCGACGCAGTGACGGCCGCCCTGTTCGTATTTTTCGCGATCTGGATCCTGTACGCGGGCGAGAAAGCGAAGGCCGGTCAGGCCCGGCCACGCACCGATTCCAGCGATCCGCGGAGCGATGGCGACACCCTCCAGCCGGATCACGACTCCGACGAGGGCGGTCTCCTGCTCGAGGCGGAATCCGGTCTGTCCTCGAGCGTTGGGGGATACCTCTCGTCGTTCTCGGCGATGGGAGTCGCGGAATTCGGGGATAAAACGCAGCTGATCACTATCAGTCTCGCTGCCCAGTACGGTGCCTCGCCTGCGATCTGGGTGGGAGAAATGCTCGCTATCGTCCCCGTGAGTCTGGCGACGGCTGTGTTTTTCTCTCGAACGACGCAGGTCCTGAATTTCACGTGGGTGCTGCGCGCTGCGGCCGCCATGTTCTTGCTTTTCGCATCGGACATCGTCGCGCAGTACGTCTTCAGCGTGTCCGTCCTGCCGTTGTGATCACTGGTGGATCACGAGTGCGCCGAGTCCAACGAGTTACCCACCGACGGCGTATCGACCGATCCCGTTGGGTAACGGGTCAGCGGTCGGTGAGGGGACGGCCTGTTCGGGGACTACCTTGGTACGGCCGCTACCGATCAGTCCCCCGCCAACGACTCCTGGCTGGCAGCGCAGTTGTTCGGGCCGAGTTCCAGTTCGAACGCCTCGTCGTCGTCGGCGTCTTGCTGGCCGAGGTTCGTCGGAATGATGTCCTCGTAGTTGGCCGGCCGCGGCGGCATGTCCGAAAGGATCAGCTCGACGAACTCATCTTCGTCCATCGTCAGTGCGTCCATGTCGTCGACGAGTTGGCCGATCGGCGCCGTGTAGGTACCGTCCTCGGCCGGCTCCGCCGCGTCGCTGAAGTGTGCCCCGCCGACGAGCGTCTCGTCGGGAAGCGTCAGCACGCGTTCTTGCAGGGACTCGTAGAGCTGACTGGCGGCCTCGGGTGCGCCGTCGTCGCCTTCCTCCAGGTCGGGCCGGGCGACGCTCTCGACGAACAGGCCGTCGCCGGTCGCGAGTAGCGAGCCGTCGATCAGGTAGGAGGTCATACCGGACGTGTGTCCGGGGGTGGACACCGTCTCGATGACGGCGTCTCCGACTTCGAATTCGTCGCCGTCCGCGGCGAGGGTGAGTTCGTCGGCGTAGGTAACCCCGCGACCGACGGACGCCTCGGGGATGACGCCCTCGACGCCGAGGGCGTCGAGCGCGCGAACGCCCGAGATGTGATCGGCGTGGATGTGCGTGTCGATCGCGTATTTCAGGTCGACACCGAGGTCGTCGGCGTCCGTGAGGTAGCGGTCGGTGAACGCGCGGAGCGGATCGATCACCGCCGCTTCGTCATCGTCGTAGACCAGGTAGCCGAGACACCCGCTCGAGGGCCGCTGGTACTGGAGGAGCGTTCCGGCGCCGTCGTAGCGCTCGACCTCGACGGCCTCGTAGATGCGCGCCCACCCGTTCATCCCGTCCTCGAGGTGGTTGACGTCGTATCCTCGCTCGGCGAGGGTACCGGCAACGTACTCGCTCGCACCGCCTTTCGCACAGAGCACCGTCACTTCGCGGTCGTCCGGAATCTTGTGGAGGACGTGAGCGTCGATCTCGTCCTCGAGGAACTCGAAGTACGGAACGTTGATCGATTCGACGGTCTCGCCGTCGATGTGCCACTCGTCGTAATCCGATTCCATTCGCGCGTCGAGGAGCGTGACGTCCTCGCCCGCGTCGATACGGGTTTTCAGCTCGTCAGGGGTCACCGATTCGATTTCGACGTCCGGCGTGGGGAAGTCCATGTCGTCCATGATGTACGGTGGTTAGTACAGGCTCCCACGTAATAAGGCTTTTCGTGGTTTCCACTAATCTGCACAATACTGTTGGGAGAGGGTCGAACGAGTAACCGAACCTGCATAGAAGAATGCGTGCGCAAACACACATACGACGGAGGTGAGCTGAAATCGGGTGGCGAACGGATGTTCGGGGATGGCACAATAATCGACACCCTTTTATGGGATCAGGCAATATTGTATGATAGCTCCAATACAGAGCACAAAAAGAACACATCCATGAGTTCGGAATACACCGTTTCAGAGACACTCGACGTGAAAGGACTGTCTTGCCCGATGCCTATCGTGAAGACCAAGCAGGCCATCGACGACATAGCGGCCGGAGAGGTACTCGAGGTCGTCGCGACGGATTCGGGCAGTATGAGCGACATTCAGGGCTGGGCCGAGGGAACCGACGGCGTCGAACTCCTCGAGCAGATCGAGGACGGCGACCTCTACAGCCACTACGTGAAGAAGACGGCCTGAGATGAGTACGGATAAGACCACGGCTTCGGGTGACGACGGGGACGTCGAAATCGATGCGGCCGAGGAACAGGCGCTTCGCGAGCGCATCGAGGAACTCGAGGAGTCGATAGCCGACCTGGAGGGCGGTGACGACCAGCAGAAGATGACGATCGTCGCGACCCAGGGGAGCTTCGACATGGCGTACCCGCCGCTGATCCTCGCGAGTACGGCCGCTGCGTTCGGCTGGGACGTCGTCGTCTTCCACACGTTCTGGGGCCTCGACATTCTCCACGAGGAGAAGTCGAAGAAACTCAAGCTGAGTGCGGTCGGCAACCCCAACATGCCAGTGCCGAACGCGGTCGCCGCACTCCCCGGGATGGACACGATGGCGACGAAGATGATGCAAAAGAGGATCGACGACAACGGGACCGCAACCATCGAGGAATTGATCGACCTCTCGCTCGAGAGCGGGGTCGATCTCCAGGCCTGTCAGATGACCATCGAGCTGATGGACTACGACGAGGACGACTTCTACGACGGCGTGACGACGGGTGTCGGTGCGGCCACCGCGATCCAGCACATGGCCGAGTCCGACGTCCAGCTTCTGGTGTAACGCGTGGCTGGACCCGACGCGATCGATACGGTCAATTTCGCGTCGTACCCACGAACGCACACCACCGCGTGATCGTCGACCCGGCCCGCATCGACCACACCGGCCTCGAGTCGCTGCACGACGACGGGTTCGACTGCGTCGCGGTCTTCGCCGGCGCCGTCAAAGGAATAATCGGGTTCGGCTACGCTCTGATCACGACACCGATATTCGCGACCGTGATCGATCCGACGTTCGCCGTCGTGGTGCTGTCGATTCCACCGTGGATGATCAACGTGTTCCAGATCGGTGAAACCGACACCGGGGTCGCCTTCCTTCCCGACGAGTGGCTCCTCGTGCTACTGGCCGTCGTCGGAACCGTCATCGGCGTCGCTTTTCTGGCCGAGTTCAGCGCCGGCCCCACCGTCCCGTTTATCGTTGGTCTGATAATATTCGGTTACGTCGTCTTCCAGTTCGCCCAGAACTTCGTCACCATCGAGAAGGCACACCACCCTGTCGCTCTCAGTACGGCTGGCTTCTTCCAGGGATTTCTCACGTCCGTCGCGAATCTCGGTCCCCTTCTCCCCGTCTACTATCACACGTTCGAGCGCGACGCCGAGCAGTACATCGGCGTCTCTCGATGGTCCTCGGGACTGTGTTTACGATCCGCATCGTTCAGATGGTGCTGTTCACCGATCTGCTGACGACCTACCGATTGTGGCTCGGGTCCGTAATCGCCGTCGTCACCATCGTGGGGCTGCTTCTCGGCACGTATCTGCGCCGGCTCGAGATCGACGAGGAGACGTTCGACTGGTTCGTCGTCGGCCTCCTGTTCGTCATCTCGCTCAATATCTTCAGGACGACCGTTCCGTCGCTGTTCCTGTAGCCCGTCTCGAGGCGGCGAACCGGCCGTTCCGCGAATTCAATCGCTTCCCGCTCGAGGATCCCAGGGGGCCGTCACCAGGACGTAGCAGCCGATTCCGAGACAGAGCAAGCCGTAAAATTGTACCCGCGACCAGTTCGACGACAGCGCGAGCAGCGTGACGAGGACCACCCATCCCCCGACGATGACGAGATCCGTGAGCAATCGCCCCGCGACCGTGACGAGCCATCGCGGGCCCGGTCGTCCCCGTTTGGATCGGGCGCGCTCGGGTTCGTCCTCGGTCATCCGCCGCGTCCCTCGGTCCCCCGCGCGCTCGGGGTCTCGGTCAGTGTCAGTGCTCGCGGTAGTCGTCGCATGGTTCTAGAAGTGATACCCGTGGCGTTCAGTGAGACGATAGGCGGCCGTTCCCCAGATGTAGTTCTGCCCGGGCCACCAGGTTCGGGCGTTGTTGAATCCGGCGACGAGGACACCCCCGTCCGGTGCGTCGGGGTCCCGTCGGAAACTGACGGAGCCGCTATCGCCGTCGGCCATGTCGCGTTCCTGTCCCCATCTCAGCTGGCCGCGTCGACAGGTGTTCCCGGTGAGACACGTGATTGCGTCGATCCCCTCGATTCGACCGGTCGTCCGGCCGGTTCTGGCACCAACTTTCTCGAGCGATTTGCCCCGGGCAGCGAGGTCGGCCAGCCCCATCCTCGTGAACTGGCCCCGGACGCGCTCCGTCGTGAGTCCGTCGATGGCGCTGTCGGGCCGGAACGTGCCGTTGGGGGCGACCGTCACCACGTCTTCGACCGTGTGATCGGCTTGGACACGGCCCAGCGATGCTTTCCGTCCGTTATCGAATACGAGTGAGAGTTCGCCTCGAGCCGGCGAGGGGGCCTCGAAGGTGTGACTGGCCGTCGCAAAGAGGGTCTGTGATGCGCTCGGATCGTAGAGCGTCGGTGTGAGCGTCGCCCTGTTGGTCCCCACTTGACAGGTGACGCCGCCGGGAACACGGCCGTCCTCGACGCGAGAGAGGCGCCTGAACGGCCCCTCTTCTCCCTCGCTCGACGACGAAGTGCCCCGTGCGACCGCGTTGACGTCGTAGGAACCCTCGTCTACCAGGGACTCGATGAGGTCGACGGTCTGATCGAGGTCTCGTACGGAGACGTCGACCGTGATACTCGCCCCGGGATTTCGATACGCGCTCGGAACGACTGCACTGCCGAGGTACCCGGTCACGCCGGTTCGAGCGAGGATGTCGTTGATCTCGAACGCCTTCGTGACCGCAGCGTACCACTCCGCGGGGACGCGTTTTCTCCGCTCTTCGATCGACCACGGATCGGCCGGATCGGACCTGACGAGTGCTGTCACGATCGAGACGTCTCCGGTGTCGGTACCGAGGAAGTCTTCGACGCCGAGGAACGTGGCGACGCCGATCGCGTAGCCGGACGTGGCGACCGTCCGGAGGAACTCTCGGCGGCCGCTCTCGCTCCTCGAGCCCTGGCTGCCGTTCGCTGGTGCCATGATATCTCTCTCGGTCGATCCAGTCGCCGGCCGGTATCGACTTCGATCAACCAGCGACGTCCCGTCTGCACCGGATGACGTGTTCGGTCGTAATGACCTTTCCGCCCGTTCCGGCCCTCTGAGATAACCGTCGTCGGGGAGTCCCGATTCGATCGGGTTCCGGGACTCGAGCCGAACGTGCCGTCTCGAATTCAGAGCGGACGATCCGTTCGTGTCGAAGGCGATTACAGTCACCGGACGGTCGATGTCGGCTGCGGAGACAGTGACCGGGTTGGTCGACGAACCGTTCGTCGACCGAGGAGAAACCGGAATTGTTGGGCTGCCTCGGGATCGGTTCACCTGCTGAATCGCGGTACCCGAGAACGGACGTTTACTCGGCGTTATTTGCGGTGAAAACCGTGAAGAGACAGCAGAGTTCGATGGTCGGACTGGGATTCGAACCCAGGTCATTGCCGTGAGAGGCCGGCTCTCACCGTACTGCGATTTGATTATTCATCCGAGTTGACTTCCCCTATATCGGGCTTTGACCTGCTACAGAGCAAATTGAATCGCTTGCTCACCGAACCTGAGCAACCGGGACTTCGGGAGGGCCTGCATTCAGCCACACTACTGGTCGAATCTGCAACTCTTTGAGGATCTCAACAGAGCATAAAATATGTATTTTAACGTTCATCGGGTTTTATTGGGTTTATTCTGGTTCATGACTGCAAGACGGGAGGCTACCGGGACCAGATGACGATTACCTATTCAATTTCACGTCAAAAGTTAGAAACCGCGATATTCAACGAATTTCAGACGACCACAATCTGTGAAGACACTCCTATCATCGAGACTCACTCATCTAATCATTGGTTGAGTGGTGTAGCTCTTCAATCGGTCTCGATTCGAGAAGGGGCTGGAACGAAATCTGAGCAACGGACTGTTCGTCATTGGGGCGAGTCTTCAGCTGGAAATCGTGAATTCCAGAATTTCACCCTACCTGCACTGTTCGTTGATTTGGAATACGAAGTCAAGACGATCAGTGATCACTATGTGAATGCAACACAATACGAGAAAGAACAGCACCATACCGTGACGGTGAGAATGCAGTTAGAAGCTGCATTTAGTGGTGGGATACAACCGTATGTCTCACTGAGATTAGACTCTGTATTATCATCAACGCAAGGCGGGATCGGTGATGGCTTGGAGCAAATTTTCGACCAGAGATATCCGTGGGCATCAGCGCCGAATCTCTTTCTTCCAATGTTGTATGATGCGCCGAATGTGTCCTACTGGCTGCTAACGTACAATGAGGGGTTTGTGCTATCTGATGACGGCCAGGCCCTAGTTATTCGGTTAGACCTCTTCCCAAGCAAAGCCTCCATGTCTTCGTCTGATCAGTGGAAAATCTCCGAGTGGGAAGACTTCTATAATTTCTCACAGTCAGATGGAGTCACTGACAATGATATCAGCGTCACATTTGATCCAAAGCTACTGGAAGCAGAGTTAGAAATCAAACTTCAGAACATCGTATCGAATTTGAAGAATTTCTCGGTTAGTTCAATTTCGGCCGATTGGGAGTCTGAGATAGAGGGCGTCCCAATCCCGGACAGCTATAAATATGATGTGATGCCCACAAGCGAGACTACTGGACGTATCGAAGGAGAATTTATTAACACCTGCCTATGGTGGGATTTCAACTACTATGTTGAGGTAACAAACAAGATTCGGATGTTGAGCGCCTATGAAGACGGATTTGATCCTGGTCGGATTGTACTTGAACAGGAACTGAACAGTGATCTGACTGGCATGGGCAAGTTCGAGAATTTAGTTTGTGGAGAGGTTGTTTGGCCCTTAATAGTAATTGCTTTGTCGCTTCCTGAGATCTTGGCGCTCGGTGAATTTGCTGCTATCATAGGTCCGACAGCGTCTATTATTTTAATGGATGAGTATTACAGGGTGGACGAGTTCGAGGTTGAAGGACATTATGAATGGCATGCCGATATCGTTGCAGAAAACACTGTCCTCGGGAAGGTCACTCTCTCGGAGATAGAGGTTGACAATTCCAACCTCCAGATGTTGTTTGATACGACAGCCACCACTGTTCCCAGCGGAACCCCGCAGTTGCGAATTGAAACAGGACCCTGGCATTACCGAGCCGATAGATGCAGCATGGCACCTCGGGATCAACCAAGTAAAATAGTCACAATCCACAACGATGGAACAGCTCCGCTTAGCGTATGTGGCATCCAGTTGATCAGTCAAGACCCGTCAAATGTGTACAGTAATACCCCAGAGAGCGGGTTCGTGGTTGAACCCGGCAAGGCCGAGACATTCGCAATCAAGACCAGACTCCCGGAAGATGCTTCGGAGGCACCCTATGACGCAACGTATCGATTGGTGACTAATGTTGGTCCCCGGCTCATAACCGTCGATCAGGCTACAGGCCTGTCAGAATCCGACTATGAAGAGGCCTTATCCAAAATACCATTTGATATCTGTCTGGACCTCGAATCGTGGACGTGGAATAGTTGGTTAGGGCTCCAAGAATGGGTCCCAAAACCGCCAGGTGGTGAGCCATTACCCTGGAAAGACCGTCCGGCCTTGGTCCAGTACATCGTGAACTTCCGGACGCTCCCAGCGGATACGTCTGTACTGCTGAGCAATAGAGATGGTCGAACTGCCGTTTCTCAGCCGATCAATGGTGACGTCGCAGTCTCGCTTACAGCAGAGTCGGATCGACTAGCAGATTCCTGCTTTCTCAAACTCGAAGGGGAAGAACCCACTTTGAACTCAGATGGACAAACAGAACAGACAGAAGCATCCTCCCCAATATTTGGGGTCCGCCGATTAGACTGGTATCTCGTTGACGAATACGAACTCGGGACAATAACAAAGGACCTTATCTGGTTTGAAGACAATCTGTGGACCGTAATCAACAAGCAACTTCTTTCCCTCAGTGTTGCAGATCCCACTGATCTGAACCCCTCTTTCATCAGTGAATATTCAGACGTTCGTCAAATCGTGCGGGATCATGGGGGGCTGTTACTTCTACGAGACGAGTCCATCGAAATTTACCGACAGGTACCAGGCAGAGAGAGTATGCGGACTGTCTCATGGGACCACGACGGCTTCGATCGGTTTGCACGTTCCGACGAGTATTACTTTGGACTGGACTCAGATAGAATCGCGGTCATGGAACGTCGAAATGGAAAAGCACCACTCACAAGGAGTGAAATTGTGATATCTGACTTGGCGGACATCGTAACGATCGGCTCGAATTACGTTGCAGCTGCGAGTACAGATGGCGTATATCTACTCGATGTCTCCGATGCTTCTAACCCAGAGGTAGTCGATTTCCAAGAGATGGATTCAGTCGTTGACCTTTCCAGGGAGGGGCGTCGTTTGCTTGTTTGGGAGGATGAGTCTACACGGACCGTCTTCGTTGTCAATGATCAAGAATTAGTTTCAGTGGGCGTTTCGAGTGGAAACCCCACTCCCTGGTTTGCACATATCGATGGTCGATATCGATATTCGCTCTCGCCAGATGGCTCTCGCGTGCAGAGCTACCGTGTTGCCCCGTGGCAGGGAGTCGAACCAGTCAATGAAAACACGACTGAATGATCACTTCATCGAGGATCTCCGTTTGAAAAATCTCAGATTCTCACATTACTATTGCACTTTGGAATTCGAAATCGATTAGAGTCGTTGAATCCCGGAACCCCTTCAGTCAGTGGCCTCCGGTGAACCTGCCCTACATCTTTGAGCGCATCTCTTGTTCCAAGCCATCGTATTCCTATGCTCGGCAGATCGTTCTGTGTCCGTCTGTCCCGGCACATTTTACCGTTCTGCTATTCGAAATGCTGTATCCGCAGTTGTTCGAAAGTGAACCGAACAGAATTCGGGATGACTGCGTCACTACACTCCACGTAGATATTTCGTACCGCTAGCCCATCTGCTGACGGCCGTCACGAATCTTTTCGCTCTCCGGATGGACGTACTTCAGAGTCGTATCTTTGCCTTTGTGACGGAGTTGTTTTTTGCGGCGGGTAATTCATTTTCGCTAGTAAGAGCCGTTCCCACTGAGTGGTGAATCGAGGATTATGACAGCGAACGGTGTTTAGTCTCGATCCCCACAGTGTCCGCGAGACGATTGCTCATCGTGGCACGTAACCCGCGTGTTGAAAGAATAATCCAGTAAGTAGAAGGCTTGAGAACGCTAGAATGCTCCGACTGGGATTCGAACCCAGGTCATTGCCGTGAGAGGGCAATATGATTGGCCGGACTACACTATCGGAGCCCACCGCGCCTGCGTATACCATCGTAGCGCAGTACGATGTTTAAGCATTCCGTTTCGATTCGGTCGTGTCGCTTCGTCCCACGCGCGTGACGGCCGACAGAAGCGCTATTCCTCGAACGGTGACTTCGTCGCCTCGGGTTCGAAGCCTTCGAGGCTGATTATGTTTTCGCGGCCCACCCGGAGCTTGCTGATCGTCCCGTCGTCTTCCATGTCGGAGAGAAGCATGCTGACCTTCGATTTCGACCACCCGGTTTCGTCGACGATGTTGACCTGTTTCATCCGGCCACCGTTCTTCCGAATGAGTTTGACGACGCGGTCTTCGTCAGTCAGCAGGTCGTCCTCGGAGAGCGGCACCGGACCCGTTCCGTCGGCGGCTTCCATCGTCGCCTGTCGCTCCGGTTCGGGTTCCTCTGGTGGCTCGCCCGCTGTGTCGGCACGCGCAGACGGCTGCGGTGGCTCCTCCGACCGATCGACCGTCTCGGCGACCGATTCCCCGGGACCGTATCTGCTGTACCAGGCTGCCAGTGCGATAGCAACGCCGATCACGAAAACCCCGGCTACGAGATACCAGATGGAACCGACGCCGGCGTCACCCGTAGACAGGTCACTGCCGTCGGTCCCGACCGTACTCCCGTCGGTTCGGTCGAAAACCGCGCGCGGACGGCCGTCGACGAACTCGTGCTCGCCGCTCCACCGGACCGAGTCCGCGTCCTCGAGGGAACTGCCCGCGTATCGTCCCTCGGGTTCGACGTTGTGAAACTGCAGGTCGCCGCCGGCTTCGAGGACGATCGATTGATCGGACGCGAGATAAATCCCCTGGAAGACGTCACCCGCGACGAGTTGGCCGTCTTTCGCTTCGGCAAAGTTCTCCCACGTAAACGTCATTTCGACGACGCCCGTCGCGGTGAACTGTTCTTCGATCTGGGCCGACCGTCGAAAGTTCGTCGCTTTCATTTCGCGGCCGGTTTCCTCCGCCCCCGTTTTCGTCAGCAACTGCGATTGGTTTTGAAACCGGTCGTACAGTCCCGTCTCGTTGGCTTCGAACTCTTCGGCGAACGCCTCGAAGTTCTCCCGGGCGGCGGTCGCGTTTTCGTCGTTCGAAAACCGCTGTTCGTGACGAAACGTCCACGTCGCACTCCCGTTTTCGTGAACCACGATCTCGAACGTCGTCGTATCGAAGTTCTGGGTCTCCTGTGAGACGAGATTGCTCGAATCGACAGCGGCCATCGTCGCCGGTTGCGCTCCCCCGGAAGCCGTCTGGGACGCAACGAGCGGTCCGGTGGCCGTCAGCGCGACCGGTCCGCTGACACCGACGAACGCTGCCAGGATGACGAGAGCGACGACCCCGACGGAGACCGGCCGATTCATTCGTCTACCCACTACGTGCCGTAGCTAAAAATCCTTGTGAATACGAAGGGGGTGGTAAACGCCGTTCGATTCCACGTCTCGTCCCCGAATCGTCCCGCCATCGACGGCTCGAACGCCGTTTTTCCCGCGACGCGGGTGTCGCGATCCGTGTCGATACCCACAAAGTGATCGACTGCGTAGCGGATCGCATGATATCGAATCTCGCACAGGGGGTACGAGCGTTTACGAGCAACGTCTATCTCGTGTCGGGCGACCGAACGGTCCTCATCGACACCGGCGCGAACTTCGACGTCGTCGACGCCGTTCGCTCCCGCGTCGACGATCTCGAGGCGGTCGTCCTCACGCACACTCATCGCGACCACGTCGGCAATCTCGACGCGGTCACCGACGCCTTCGGTATCGACGCGTGGGGGTACGACACGTCGATCGACGGCGTCGATCACGGCATCGCCGACGGGGAGACCGTTCGGCTGGGCGACCACGAGTACGAGGCGCTGCACACACCCGGGCACAAGAACGACCACCTCTGTTTCTACTCCGAAGAAGCGGGCGTGCTGTTCGCGGGCGATCTCGTCTTCCAGAACGGGAGCTTCGGACGCACGGATCTCGAGGAGGGTGACCGGGAGACCCTTATCGAGAGCATCGACCGCGTTCTCGAACGGATCGATCCCGAACTCGAGGAAATGCACACCGGACACGGGCCGAGCGTGACGGTCGAGCCGTACGATCACGTCGAACTCTCGTCGCAAATGGCTCGTCAGATGTGAGTGCGCTCGCCGGGCCCGATGCAGTACTACCGGGTGAACGGCACGAACCGTTCGATGAACCGACGTTCTACCGCTGTCCGGCGGCGCCGAGCAGCGCATCGTACGCGGCCGTGTACGCCCGAGCGACCTGTGCCGGATCTGCCCGGCTCTCACCGCCGAGTGGCGGAAGCTGCAGGCGCTCGAGCGGGTCGAGATAGTCGAGGACGTCGGGAACGCGCTTCTCTATGGCACCGTCTCTCGGGCTCGAACTGGCGATTTCGCAGGCGCGACAGTACCGATCACCCGGGTAGATCCGTGCCCGGCCGGGTTCGACGGCCGCGACAGCCGCGACCGACGCCGGATCGAGCGACGAGAGGGGGAGTGCGATATCGCTGTACGATTCGACGACGGCGACGTCGGTCTCCGCTATCTCGTCGGCCAATCGATCGAACGCAGGGACGTACCGGCGTCGGGCGAGATCGTTGAATTCCTCGACCGTCTCGACGGGAATCGCGTCCTCGAGCGGGAGCGCGTCGGCGACCGCGTCCGGCACGTCCGCGGTGGCGTTGCGAACGAACAGCGGGTCGTCGATACGACGACCGACTCGATCGACGACGAACTCGCGGTCAGTTCGACCGAGCAGTCCGCTTCCACCGCCGGGTGCGGGCTGCCAGAGCCGATGGACGGGATTTACGTCCTCCGGCGGTCGATCCCGGCCCTCGGCGGCCGAGAGCGACGCCGCGTCCTTCCCGTAGAGTCGCCCGTCGGCGAGCGCCTGCCGGCAATCGTCGTGATCGAACCAGAAATCGTTCCCGGCGCGCGGCTTGTAGCCGACTGCACCGGTTCGCTCGAGCAGCCCCGTCGAAAAGGTCGTCTTGCCGGCGTCGACCCGATCGGCACCGACAACCAGGAGGATCATTCTTTCAGGCCGTAGTACCCGGGTTCGTCCTCCTGGCGAGGTTCGGCGACGACGAGGTCGTCCGCGTTGGTCATGACCCACGGAATCGCCCAGTCCAACAGGATGTCCTCGGTCTCGCGGTCGATCTCCGCGTCGGGCTCTACGCCCTGCAACAGGCGTGCGATTTCGTAGACGGTGTACATCTGATCCGTCTCGAGGAGTTCCTCGGGTGTGTAAAAGTCACACGGCGGGAGGTTGTCGAATTCGGATTTCGGGACGGGCATACGAAGTCGTACTGGCGGCCGACGCGTAAATCGTTCGTTCGCGCTCGCACCACCGGAGCGCAGCGAGCTCGTACCGGTGGCTTGTACCCCTTTTGAGTACGAGCCGCGAAAAACGCGTCCGGGACGGCCGACAGACTGGCTGAAAGACTATACCACGCCGTCCACAACCCGTTACTATGCCGTCGTTAGAAGGACTCAAGACGTGGTTCGACTACGAACTCCTCTTGACGAAACTCGCCATCATCTTCCTTGCTGTCATCTGGGGAATAAATCAGATCGCGGGATATCTGGCGAGTCTTCCGTTCACGAGTCCGAAATTCGCCCTCACTTTCACGGCGACCGGGCTCGGTACGATTCTCGTACTGCTCTCGCTGGCTGGACGATTGTGATCGGGACGAGCGCGGGGGCGGGTAATCGGGGCGATTCAGTTTCCGATCACGTTCGGCAGACAGAAATCGGATCGCCACCTCCCGGTGACGGTCGCGTCGATACCTCGACGGTGGTATTTTCAGGCCGCTTTACGCCCCCTTCGACGGATCGTCTCGGAAGTGGCCGAGAAAGCGAACCGACACCGGTTCCCCGACGGCTCGAGGCCGTCGGCATCGAGTTCCCTAACCCGGCTGTCAGTGTCGCATTCGTCCGCCAATACATTTTAGCGGTGGCGGTGAGGGTGCCGAGCCCCCGTCCTCAAGGAGCCGCCAAAGGCGGCGAGTAGGGCGGGGTAGTTCACTTATCTTACGCGTCAGTACGTCCCAATAATGGTCGGCCACGGGGTAGCACAAGCGATATACGGCACTGCAACCGTAGCAGCCCTTCTCGTAGCCGCCGGTATATTCAGACACCGGGACAAGAAAGGCGCCGTTTGGCTGGCGACGTTTATGTTCGGCTCGGCTATCTGGGCCGCGCCGCTGTTTCTGGCGTCCATCACGGACAGTTACGCCCTGTCGTCTCTCCTGCAACGGTCGATCTACTGGGGGGTCGGTCTCGTGGTCGTCTCGGTGTTTCTGTTCGGCCTCGAGTATACCGGCCGCGAACGACTCGTTCGACGCGAGATAGTCGGCCTGCTCTCGATCGAACCGATCGTCGTCATCGTACTCGCGTATACGAATCCGGGTCGGTTCTTCTATGCGACCTTCGAACCGGACCCGACGAAGCCGACCGGCGTTTTCGTCGAGATCGGGCTCGGGTTCGTGCTTCACACCGTTTATTCGTACATCCTCCTGACCGCGTTTACGCTGATGATCGTCGAAATGCTGTACAGTTCGAAGTCACTGTACCGAGGGCAGTCGGCCAGTCTCCTCGCCGGGACGGGATTTACGTGGGCGATGAACGCGATGACCGTCTTCGGTTCGGTAGAGATTTACCTGACGCCGATCGGATTCATCGTCGGGGGGACGCTGTACGCGGTCGCCATCATCCGCTACCGGTTGACCGATATCGTTCCGATCGCGCGGGATCGC
The DNA here is from genome assembly GCF_024227435.1 of Natrinema caseinilyticum. Lineage (GTDB taxonomy): Archaea > Halobacteriota > Halobacteria > Halobacteriales > Natrialbaceae > Natrinema > Natrinema caseinilyticum. Next base: position 729,924 of record NZ_CP100445.1, on the reverse strand, counting down.
GTCCTCGACACCGTCTCCGACGGCGTCTTCGTTCTCGACAGGGACGACCGGCTGATCGACCTGAATCCGGTCGGACGGACGCTCCTCGAGGACATCGAGTCGTCTCCGATCGGAGAGGACGTCGAGTCGCTATTTTCCGACTTCCCGACGTTACGCGACGAGTATCGAGCACTGACGGCGTCCAGGACCGGCGGCGAACGAGAATTCGAACACGACGACGGTCACTTTCACGCACGGACGACGCCGATCGAGGACGGTCGCGATCGACACGTCGGCTGGCTCCTGATCGTCCGCGACATCACGGATCGAAAGCGCCGGGAAGCAGCGTTACAGCGCCAGAACGAGCGTCTCGAACGGTTCGCCGATGTCGTCTCCCACGACCTTCGAAACCCGCTGAACGTGGCGGACGGCTATCTCGAGTTAGCTCGCCACGCCGACGACCCCCGGTCGTATCTCGACGAGATCGGACGGGCTCACGACCGGATGGAGGCGATCATCGAGGACGTCCTCACGCTGGCTCGAGAAGGCGAGGACGTCTCCGATCCGGAGCCGGTTGCGGTCGAGGATCTCGCCAGGCGAGCCTGGGCGAATGTCGAGACCGGCGACGCCACGCTGCGGAATACTACCGACGTAACGGTTCTCGCCGACGCCGACCGGACGACGCGGCTGCTCGAGAACCTGTTTCGGAACGCGGTCGAACACGGCGCGCCCGACGAGTCGGATCCGAACGGTGCGACCGAGCCGCGACACCGGGCCGACGACACCCCGGACGGGGATTCTAACTCCGGGCCGAGCGAGACTCCCCTTCGAGTACGGTACCGACTCGAATCGGTCGTCACTCGAAGTCGTCGTGGGCGACATCGATTCGGGGACGCGTGGGAAGACGGCGGGGTTTTACGTCGCCGCCGACGGTCGTGGACTTCCCGACGACGGAGACCGGGTCTTCGAGGACGGATACACCACCGATACGGACGGGACGGGGTTTGGGATGAGTATCGTCGATCAGATCGTGTCCGCTCACGGTTGGGAGGTCGACGCCACCGTGAGCGATGCCGGCGGTGCCAGATTCGACGTTTCCGGGATCGAAGTCGTCGGGACCGACGACCACGCACAGCCGTCGTGATTCGACGCGCACGATCGGGCCGAGTGGACGCCTCGTGTTCTATCGGAACGCTTCGAACGGCCAGTGGTCTGTACGGTCGTCGCTCGAGCGCGGCGGTCCTTCGAGTCGGGACGGGACGCCCGCGACGGGCCCGCCACAGCCGACGAGGGAAAAGTGCGGGGTACCGCGATCGATTCGGGGGGTCGCCGGTCGGCCGCGATCGAAGAGGATCGACGATGCTCGACCGCAGCCCGTCACGACGACCCGGAATCGTCCACCGCGCGTGCGAGCAGTTCGACGGGATGGTCGGGTCGGTCGTACCCCTCGAAGTCGCCGATCTGCGTCCGACAGGACGTTCCCGGGGCGACGATAGTCGTCCCGTCTCCCTCTCGTCGGGTGCCGATCGAGGAGTCCCGATCCCGACTCGCCTCGAGTTGCTGCCGAAGGAGCGACCCGATCGCTTTCGAGAGATCGTAGTGTTCGGCTTCGTAGCCGAAGCTACCGGCCATCCCACAGCAACCCGAATCGACGGGGTCGACGTCGTAGCCCGCGCGCCGAAGCACGCCGACCGCGTGATGATCCGCGGCGCGGGCCTTCTGGTGGCAGTGGCCGTGAAACGCCAGGGGAGTATCCGCGGTCACCGCGGCGTCGAACGTCAGGGCGTCGTCCAGTCGATTCTCGTCTACGTACTCGCAGACGCCGAACGCGTTCGCCGCGAGCGACTCTGCGCGCGTATCCGCGACCAGTGACCGATATTCGTCGACGACCATCGCGGCGTCGGACGGCTCCACGAACAGGACGGACCAGCCCCGCTCGAGAGAGGGCCCGAGGTCGTCCAGTAGCGCCCGAGCCTGCTCGGCCGCGACATCGAGCATCCCCTGAGAGTAGGCCGCGCGCCCGGTCGGCCCCAGATCGGGGACGGCGACGTGAATATTCGCGGCCTCGAGGACTTCGACGGCGGCTTTGCCGAGTGCCGGATTCGAGTAGTTCGTGTCCGTGTCGGCATAAAGGACGACGCCGGCCGTCGCGGTCTCCGGATCGACTGAGGGGCCTCGCTCCCGGAACCACTCGACGAGCGATTTCCGCCGGAACGTCGGCAACGTCCGGTCGTGTGCGATCCCGAGCGTCTTCTCGAGGACGGCCCGGGAGCCAGGCAGCCTCGCGGCGCGGTTGGAAACGGGCGCGAGCGCGCTCCCGAGCGACGCCAGCCGGTCGACGTTCGCGAACAGCCGTTCCCTGAGGCTGGTCCCCTCCCGGTCGTGGTACTGGTGCTTGACTTCGGCCTTGAGCTTCGCGAGGTCGACCCCCGTGGGACAGTCGCTCTGACAGCCCTTGCATCCGATACAGAGGTCGAGTACGTCGTCCTGAAATCGCTCTCCGTAGAGCTCTTCGGGATCGATCTCCCCGCTGATCGCGGCTCTGAGCAGGTTGGCTCGCCCCCGCGTGGTGGCGATCTCCTCTTCGGTCGCTCGATACGTCGGACACATCACGTCGGTGTCGGTCTGCCGACAGGTCCCGCAGCCGTTGCAGAGTTCCACGAGGTGCGAGAAGCCGCCGTCCTCCTCGAAGTCGAGCGTCGTTTGCGGCTCGAGCGAGGCGTAGTCCGGTCCGTATCGAAGGTGTTCGCGGATGTCGGTCGGCTCTTCGTCTCGATAGACGACCTTCCCCGGGTTCATCCGCCAGTCCGGATCGAACGCCGACTTGAGGTCTTTGAACGCCGTCCAGAGATCCGGACCGTACAGCTTGGGATTGAACTCGGTTCGTGCGAGACCGTCGCCGTGTTCGCCGGAGAACGAACCGTTGTGTTCGACGACGAGCGACGTGACGTCGTCGGCGATCGCGCGCATTTTCTCGACGTCGTCTCCGTCTTTCAGGTTCAACACCGGCCGAATGTGAAGCGTGCCGACGCCCGCGTGTGCGAAGTAGGCGGCCGTCGTATCGTGCTCGTCGAGGATGTCCTGAAACCCGGCCACGTACTCGGCGAGTTCCGCAGGCGGAACTGACGCGTCCTCGACGAACGGGTACGGCTTCGGATCTCCCTTCATGCTCATCAACAGCGGAATGGCGGCCTTCCTGAGCTTCCAGAGTCGATCCTGCTTCGCCGGCGAGAACGCCTCGAGGGAGTCGAACGCGTTTCCGTCGGCGACCAGCGCCGTCGTCGCCACCTCGATCGCGTCCGGCAACTCGTCGACCACCTCGGAGTCGAATTCGAGCATCAACGCAGCCGCCGTTCCGTCGGGAATCGGCTCCGCGTACTCGGCGTACTCCGACGATTCGGCGGCCAGTCGGAACACCTCTCGGTCCATGAGTTCGACCGCGCTAGCCTCGACGTCGAGCGCGTCAGGGACGGCGGCAAGCGCCTCGAGCAGGTCGTCGTAACAGTAGACGGCGAGGGCCGTTTCGTCGGGCCGGGTGACGAGCGAGAGCGTCGCTTCGACGACGACCCCGAGCGTCCCTTCGGCGCCGACCAGCAGTTTCGAGAGGTTGAGTATCCGGTCTCCGTCGCCGGTTTCGGTGATCACCTTTTGTAGGTTGTACCCGCTGACGCTGCGTTTGAGGGTCGGATAGCGCGATTCGATCTCGTCGGCGTTGCTCTCGACGATCGCTCGCACCGTTCGATAAATCGCGGCCTCGCGGTCGTCCTTCGAGACGATCCGTTCCCACTCCGGGCTGTCGAGGACGATATCCCGCGTCTGGATCTGGGTCCCGTCGGCGAGGATCACCTCGCACTCCTCCACGTAGGCGTCGGTGATACCGTAGCGCACCGAGTGCGCCCCGGTCGAGTTGTTTCCGATGCCGCCGCCGATCGTCGCACGGTTCGAGGAGGCGGGATCGGGCGCGAAGCGGAGGCCGTGTGGTTCGAGTGCGCCGTCGAGGTCGTCTTGCACGACGCCCGGCTGGACGACGGCCGTTTTCGCGGCCGGATCGATCTCGCGGATCTCGTCCATGTGTCGCGATAGATCGAGGACCACGCATCCCGGACCGACCGCCTGTCCCGCGAGCGAAGAGCCGGCACCGCGCGGCAGAACGGGTGCGCCGTGTTCGTCCGCAACGGTCACCGCCGCACGGACGTCGGCCGTGTCTCGAGGGAAGACGACGCCCGCCGGTTGCGCACCGTAAACGCTGCCGTCCGTCGCGTAGAGAACTCGTGTGTACTCGTCGAATCGAACGTCACCGTCGCAGGCGGCCCGGAGGTCGGCTGCGAGCGCCTCGTCTCTGGCAGCTGGTTCCTGGCGCGCCTCGAGTCGTGAGCGCCGGCGTTCTCCCGTCCGGTCCGCGGCAGTCGTCTCCGCACCGCTGTCCTCGGCAGCCATGTGCGATGTGAAATTGTCCCACACGCAGTTAAACCATCGCAGTCAGACGTATCAAATTGAAGATATTATCTCGAGCGAATCGGCGGTACGATCGGACCGGACCCTTCACTCGCGCCGAATTTTCACCGGTAAAAACGTCGGGATTGACTGGCTCGTCTCGGTGGCCGGATTATTCGAAGTGATCGAGGCACTTCTGATACTCTTCTTCGGACTTCTCCCAGTTGACGACGTCGAAGAACGCGTCGATGAAGTCCCCACGGTCCGGGCCGTAGTCGTAGTAATACGAGTGTTCCCAGACGTCGAGCGCGAGAATGGGGTGTGAGCCCCAGAGCGCGCCCTGGTCGTGCTTGTCGACCGCCACGTTTCGGAGTTGCTTCGCGACCGGATCGTATACCAGAAGCGCCCAGCCACCGGCGGCACCGGCAGCAGCCTCGAACTCGCCCTTCCAACCCTCGTACGAGCCGAAGTCCTCCTCGATACGGTCGGCGAGGTCGCCGTCGGGTTCGCCGCCGCCGTCGGGGGACATGTTCTCCCAGAACAGCGTGTGAAGGTAGTGACCACAGCCGTTGTGGGTGACGTTGCTCAGCGCGCCGGGGGTCGAGCCGAAGTCCCCGCTCTCGCGATTCTCCGCGAGGGTTTCCTCGGCGGCATTGAGGCCGTTGACGTACCCCTGATGGTGGGTATCGTGATGCCAGGTCAGTACCTGCTCGGAAATCGACGGTTCGAGCGCGTCGTAATCGTACGGAAGTGGTGGGAGTTCGTGGTCAGCCATAGTATGCACCTCACTGTCCGTATCGGTATCTCGCTTGTTAAGTTTTGAGGAGTGAAACGGTATCACACCTCATAAATACTCGGTCGGTCCCTCGTGCGATTTACCGACACTTCAGTGGTCCCCACCACGGGCTGCGTGTTAAATCTTTCAGCGACTTCGATCAGAACGTCCCCGTCGTCACGTGGTCCGCGACGGTGCGCGACATCAGTTTCGCTTACGCGATTTCCTTGTGGTATGCGTGTTCGAGCCACTCCTCGAGCGACGGTTGACTCCAGTATCGAACCGTTTCGCTCCGCCGATCGTGTTCGAGGATGCCCGCATCCTCGAGTTTCGGAAGATGAACGTGCTGGAGTTCCGTTCGGATTCCGGTCTGTTGGTCCCTCGGGTCGCCTGCGGGACCGAGATCTGACGCTGGGCCCGTCGTCAGCGTTCCATCCGGAGCTTCGGTTTCGGTCGTTCGCTCGAGCGTACAAATGTTCTCAGTAAGGGCCTCCACGGAGGCGACGCCGTCCGGTTGATCGTTGAGATAGTACAGCGCGTACCGTCGCCTGTTATCCGAGAGGAGATCGAAAACGAGGCTGAGCGACGGCGTGGCATCGGCCGCCAACGACGTCGCCTCTCCCTCTGTTTCACGCATCTACGAACCACCTACCGTATGTTACCATTCGAAACCACCGGTCGACCTTTCTCCGGCCGACACATTAGACCTTACGTCTACCTAGAAAAATACCTGTGTTATATCCATTACGATATTTCGGAATTATAATCGGAAGTCGGCTCATCTCCTGTTGGAACGGCGAGGACAATGGTAATAAACCGACCGTTTCGATACCGTCGAGACGAATTTCTCCTCGAGAGCGGACGGTACTGTCCGGGAGCGAATCACCTCACGTGGCGGCCGCCCGAATCTCCCTAAAACGTGTTACGTGTACAGTAGAGAGGACGATAGAGCGAATCGAACGCGGTCTGTACGTCTGTGATGCGTGTGATGAGGCGTTCAACGCTGACGTGAACGGGGCGGAGATCATCCGTCTCGAGCCGACGGAAGTACCTCTGAGTCGTCAGTCAGTTTGGATGAAGATGGAAGTACCGGCTGGTTGGCACAGCCTTCAGTCCACCCGTCTGATGTGCCACACGGATTCGTCCCGCGTGACCAGGTGATGGACTGAATATCGTACTCTTCCAACGCTGAGTGAACCGAAGGGGTGCGATGTACGCAAATCTTCGATTTGCTCGACTCGGTCATCCTCGCCCGTCAGGGCGGGGAGGATGTCACTCGTAGAGCCACTCGGCGTCGTGTTGCTCGTAGTCGGTCAACTCGTCGTCGTCGAAGTGGATCCCGATTTCCCGCTCGTTCGCGCCTTCGTCCTCGTGGTCTGCGGCGTGAACGACGTTCCGACCGAGGTCCAGCGCGTAGTCGCCACGGATGGTGCCGGGGTCGGCCTCGAGGGGATCGGTTTCGCCGATCATCTGGCGGACCTGACGAGTCGCGTCCTGTCCTTCCCAGACCATCGGAACGACCGGACCGGAGGTGATGAAGTCGACGAGGTCGTCGTAGAACGGCTTGTCCTCGTGTTCGCTGTAGTGTTCCTCCGCCCGCTCACGGGGCATGGTCTCGACTTTTATCCCGACGAGTTTGAGTCCGCGGTCCTCGAGTCGGGAGATGACTTCGCCGACCAGACCGCGTGCGAACGCGTCCGGTTTGACCATCACGAACGTGCGCTCGTGCTCGCTCATTGTTCGGCCTCGGTCTCGGCGTCGGCCTCGGTCTCGGCGTCAGCCTCGTCGGCCTCTTCGTCGCCATCGGCAGGAACTTCCTCGTCCGCTTCGGCTTCGGGGGCTTCCTCGTCCGCTTCGGATTCCGCCTCGGCTTCGTCAGCGGAAACGCCCTCGCCGGGGGCGGTGCCCTTGCCGCGGCGCCCTTCCTGGGTCCACTCGAGGTCCCGCGGTTCGCGTCCGAGCTTGTAGTTTTTCTCCGCCTTCGAGTCGACGAAGTGGAGTACGGTACCGTCGTTTTGGACGTACATGATGCCCGTTCCGGGCTCGATCTCTTCGCCCGTGTAGTCGCAGGTTCGTTTTTCGACCATTATTGTCCACCGATGGAATCAGCCTCGCGAGCGGTCTCGCGAAGTTGGAGTACGTCCCCTTCGCGGACCGGCCCGAGGCAGTTACGGGTGATGATGCGTCCCTGGTTCTCGCCCTCCTTGATTCGGCATTTGACCTGCATGGCTTCGCCGTGCATGCCGGTTTTGCCGACGATCTCGATGACCTCGGCGGGCGTAGAGCCGCTTTCTTCCTCTTCAGCACTCATCTCTGATCACCTCAGTCGAGTTCCTCGACCTTCTCGGCTATGTCCTCGACGTCGCCTTCCGCCTCGCCGGCGTCGACGATCGCCGCGGCGGCCGAGCCAACTTCGAGACCGGCGGCGTGGCCGACGTCGTCTTGCGTCTCGATGAAGACGACCGAAATGCCCTTCTCGTCGGCGAGTTCCGGGAGGTGCATCACGATCTCCTCGGGAGAAACGTCCTCGGCGACGTAGACGAGGTCGGCGTTGCCGCGCTCGATGGCCTTCGTCGTTTCGTTGGTTCCTTTCTTTACGCGTCCTGTGTCTCGTGCGACCTCGAGCGCCTCGAGGGCGTCGTCGGCGAGGTCGGCTGGGATGTCGGTTGTTACGTAGACTGACATTGGTTGTTCACCTCTCCTACGCGCGGGCTCGCACTCCCCTGCCATCCGGGAACTGGGCACCCGGGCCGAGTTCGACTCGGCGGAAGTCCTGTGAGGCTAGGAGCATCATCAACCCCGCGTAGGGTGTACCCTCGAATAGCGCTGCCCCCCTTAAAAGCGTGTTCAAACGACCGAAGGCATGAGATACAATCGCATGGGCCGTTCAGCATCGGTACGTGTTCGCCACGTTACATTCGCCCTTCGGTGCCTATTACTCTCGAGCCACGAATACGAACACGTATACATGGACGTCGACGTCGTCGGCTGTGCCGTCTCGCTCCACGAGGAGGCCACGCGAGCGAACGAACGCAGACTGGTCGTTCTTTCCGGCCCACGCGACCGCGGATACGACGCTCTCCAGTCGATCCTCGAGTCGCTCCCCGTTCCGATCACCGAGACGACGCTCGTCGGCGCGGAGGACCGACTCCGCTGTGAACACCTCCCGCAGGAACGCGCGGGCGACCTCCTCGGGAAGACCCGCACGGTGATCGCTCTCGACGCCCACGACGACCTTCGGCCGAACGCACTCGGGAAAGTCGTCGGCGCGGTCGACGGCGGTGGGCTACTCGTCTTACTGCTACCGTCGCTCGAGGTCTGGCCGGATCGCCGAACCGAGTTCGACGCCTCGCTGGCCGTCCCGCCGTACGAACTGGCCGACGTCACCGGCCGATTCAAACGCCGTTTCGTCGAGACCCTCAGGGCACATCGGGGTATCGCGATCGTCGACCTCGAGCGCGACCGACTCGAGGCCGACGGGCTGACCGATCCCGCACCCAGACTGGCTCCGGCCGCGCCAGCCCCCCCGCGGGGGCATCGGTTTCCGGTCGCCGCCTACGAGGCCTGCCTCACGTCGGATCAGATCGAGGCCGTCGCCGCGCTGGAGGGACTGTTCGACGACGGGCGAGCCGTCGTCCTCGAAGCGGATCGCGGCCGCGGCAAATCGAGCGCGGCGGGGCTCGCCGCCGGTGCGTTCGCCGCCGCCGGAAACGACGTCCTCGTGACCGCACCGGCCGCCGGAAACGCGAGCGAACTGTTCGACCGTGCCGGCGAACTCTGTGAGACCGTCGCGATGGAGCGCGACGAGGGCGACAGCGGCCACGAAGACGGGAGCGACGACGAGAGCAGGGAGGATTTCGAGGAACCGCCGGTCATCGGGCCCGGCCGAGTAGAAACCGCGAGCGGCGGAACCGTTCGTTTTCTCGAACCGACGGCGGCCGTCGCGGAACTCGAGGCGGCCGATATCGTCCTGGTCGACGAAGCCGCTGCGCTCCCGGTCGCGACGCTCGAAGCGCTGCTCGCCGCCGACCGGGTCGCGTTCGCGACGACCGTCCACGGCTACGAGGGTGCCGGTCGTGGATTCTCCGTTCGGTTCCGGGATCGGCTCGCGGAGAGCAGTCACGACGTAACCGAATGCACGATGGTCGAGCCGATTCGATACGCCGCGGGCGATCCCGTCGAAGTGTGGGCCTTCCGCGCGCTGCTGCTCGATGCTCGACCGCCGGTCGAGGCGCTCGTGGCCGACGCGCGTCCCGAAACCGTCGACTATCGACGACTCGAGCCGGCGGCCCTCCTCGAGGACGAACTCCGCCTCCGCGAGGCGTTCGGCCTCCTCGTGCTCGCACACTACCGAACCGAACCGAACGACCTCGCGAGACTGCTCGACGCACCGAACCTCGAGGCCCGCGCACTCGTTTCCGACGGTCACGTGGTCAGCGTCGCCCTGCTGGCTCGCGAGGGAAACCTGTCCGCCGAGACTCGATCGACGATGTACGAGGGCGGCCGCGTCCGCGGCAACATGCTTCCGGACGTGCTGACGAGTCAGTTACGCGACGAAGCGGCGGGCGAGCCCGCGGGAATTCGCGTCGTCCGCATCGCGACCCATCACGCCGTCCGATCGCGCGGGCTGGGCTCCCGCTTGCTCGAGCGAGTCGGGGAGGAATTCGGCGATGCTGGGGGTGATGGCGCCCTCGCCGACGAGGAAAACGGCGACCCGTCCGCCGACGAGGACGGCGGCGACGCGCTCGACTGGCTCGGAACCGGCTTCGGCGCGACGCCCGGCCTCCTCGAGTTCTGGACCGAAAACGGCTACCGGACGGTTCACGTCTCGACGACTCGCAACGACGCCAGCGGCGAGTACTCCGCGCTCATGCTCGCCCCGACGAGCGACGCGGGTCGGACGCTTCACGACCGGCACGCGGACTGGTTCGCCGGCCGGTTCGCCGCCCTCTGTACGGACGCACTGGACGACCTCGATCCGGACGTCGCCCGAGCGGTGCTCCGGAGCGTCGAGTCGAGCGCCGGACCGCCCCTCGCGTTGACCGACCACGAGTGGCGGGTCGTCGCCGGTGCCGCGTACGGACCGGGGCTGTTCGACGTCGATCCCAGCCCGTTCAGACGACTCGTCGTTCGCTTTTTTATCGACGATCCGGAGCCGGTCGACCTGAGCGACCGCGAGGAACGACTGCTCGTCCTCCGGGCGCTTCAGGGACGCGACTGGTCGACCGTCGCCGACCGTCTCGGGTACCCGTCCACCGGGCAGTGCATGCGCGCGCTCGGCGACGCGTTGTGCCCGCTCGTCGATCACTACGGGACGGACGCGGCGCGTTCGGTGCGGGACCGCTTCGCGGGCGACTGAGTCCCACAGCGATGTCGCCGACGCCTCAGAACGGCCGCTCGAGCAGCCCCGTCAGAACAGCCGCCGAAGCAATCCCTTGGGGACGAGGTCCAGGAACCACGCGATCAGCCGCCACCGTCGGGTAACGTACGCGTGATTTCGTTTCGCGTAAATCGCTCGAGCGATCTGGTCGGCCGCCGTTTCCGGCGCGGACTCCCAGAATCCACCGAGAGAGAGATCGGTGTCGACGAATCCCGGTTCGATGGTCGTGATCGTCACGTCCGCGTCGCTGTCTGCTTGCCGACTGCGTAGTCCCTCGAGGTACGTCGACACGTAGGCCTTCGAGGCGTTGTAGGCCTGCACGCCACCGGTCCCGAAGTGGGCCGCTACCGAGGAGATGCCCACGAGGTGGCCGTCCGTCTCGCTCGCGTGGTCGGGATGACGCTCGAAGTACCGCATCGCCGCGGTCGCGATGGCCGTAAACCCGCGGACGTTGACGTCGACCGTCTCGCGTTCGGAGTCCCACTCGAGGTCGTGGTTGACGTGTGCGACGCCGGAACTGATGACGACGACGTCGACCGACGACATGGCGTCGGTCAGTTCGAAAAACCCCTCGCGGGCGTCCTCGGTGTCGGTCACGTCGATCGTGGCGACGTACGCTTTGGTGGGAAGTTCCATCCCGATCCGACGCATGCGCTCCGTTCGTCGTGCCGCGAGGCCGATCTCGTACCCGTCGGCTGCGAGCCGTCGGGCCAGCGCCTCCCCGATGCCCGACGATGCACCGACGATGATCGCACCACGGTGCTGATTCATACGGACACGTTCGGTCCCTGATACGTATACTATTCGCTGTTCGTTCTTTTCCACTCCAGTTCACTCTCGACCGTTCCTGTTCGTCGTCGGACTCGCGTCTCTCGAGACGTCGAACCGACGCCCACTGTCGAAGGCAGTACGGTTTTGCCCTCGTCGTTCCTTGCTTCCCGTATGGTCGATCTCGTCACCGTCCTGGCGATCGCGTTGCTCCTCGGCGGCATCGTCGGGGCGGCCGCTCCGATGGTCCCGAGCGGACTCCTCTCACTCACCGGCCTCGCCCTCTACTGGTGGGCCACCGGCTTCACCGAACTGAGCGTCCTCACGTTCGCGGTACTCGTCTCCCTCGGCGTCCTGACCGCGCTCATCGAGTTCTTCGGCGGCTCGATCGCCGCGCGTGCCGGTGGCGCGTCCTGGCTGACGACTGCCGTCGCGGCCATCGTGGGTCTCATCCTCATGGTCGTCACCGGGCCGCTCGGCCTCGTCGTCGGCCTCTTCGGGACGGTCTTCGCGCTCGAGTTCGTCCGAAACGGGGAACTCGAGGGTAGCACCCGCTCGGCCGTCTACACGACGATCGGAATCCTCGCGTCGACGGCGGTCCAGGTCCTCCTGACTACGTCGATCCTCTTCGGGTTCGTCGTCGCCGTCTTCTTGCTCTGACCGCTCGAGCGCCGACCGCGTCTTCCCCTGGGGAAACACTGAAGCCGTGGGTGCCGTTGACACGACTAGATGGAGTGTTCGGAATCCGACTGCGAGCGCCCCGGTACCGTCGAGTTACACATCCCCTGGGACGAGAACCGTCTCGTTTGCGCCGCTCACGCCCGCGTCCTCGGCCGACGGGACGGCGTCGTCGCCGATCCGGATCCGGATCGGGCCGAGGATTTGCTCGAGGGCCGAGGTCCGGATCATTGACGGCGGCCACGTTTCCGACTTCAGTCGAACGATACGCGCGAGCGGGACGATCGCTTAGTCATCGCGGTGGACGCAACGTGAAAATCGGCTATTCCATCACATGAAACCGATAAGCCCGAGAAAGACGAGTCCGTTGTACACACTGTGGGTCAGATACGATTCAGTAATGCTGTTGTAGGTCACTCGCTGACCCACGTACACAGCCGAGGTAATCGACCTCGTTAGCACGCCGATGAGGCCATATTCCGTGTGGATAAGTCCGAACATCACCATCGTGGTGAGCGACGCGACGAGAACTGATTTCGTGTAATCGAGCGCGTAGCCAAACAGCAGGCCGCGGAAAAATATCTCTTCGACGAGCGGGAAAACGAGGACCAAAAAGAGAAACATCTGTAGCTGAACGCTAACTGGGGCGGCATCCAGGCTCGAGGACGTCGCGCCGAATCGAACCGGTTGCGAATGCAACACAGTGGTGATTCCGACAATCCCAACGACACCTGTACAGACGTTATTTTGACCGATCCTAAATATTATCGCCGCGACAGATACGATACGAAACGTTTGCCAGCCCATCGAGAGCTAACTATTGCCATTACTCCAGTAATAGCCGAAATAAGCGCAATACCGCCGAAGCTAACGACCAGCGATGTGAGTGTCGCACCCGTAGATTGGAGTTGTACGATAGCAGACATCAGATACCATCCTGGAATTGCAAGGACGAACAGTACGAGGGTGTACGAAAACAGCGCGCCGAAGCTGGGTACAACGGCCTCTCTGGAGTTGGTGATCGTCTCCGGTTCTGTTTGCGGAAAGTACGTCCCGAGCCCCGATGCGAGCCCTGGACTGAGCGCAGCGAGTACTCCCCCAAACAGACTGAAGAGAACTTGATGGGCAAGGGTGAGGTCCGAAGCGGTCGCAACGACAAAGGTCAGCGCGAACGTGATCGGAGCGCCGATTATCGCACTCGCTATCCAGAGTCCGCGAACGAATTTCCGCCCGGTAATTTTCGTGGTCACCGTTGCAGGAAGCGCCGGTCTTTCTTCGCCGATCGGAGGACGAACCGCACTACTGTGCGAGAATCAGTCGTGCGCGTAGTACGCCACGGTCTCCTCGTCGTCGTGGCGATCGATTCTCGCGAACCCGACCCGCTCGAACTGGACCATCTCGTCGGGTTCGATGGCCGCGACGCCCGGCTCCGCCCGTCCGGTCACGTTGCCCTCCATCGTTCGCATGCGGACGGGAACGCTCTCGGCGGCCGGCACCCAGTGGACGACGTCCACGTCACCCTCGCGGACGACGTCGATGTCCTCGCCCGTGTACTGCAACACGTCACGGGTGAACTGGAAGCAACCCAGACCCTTGAGCCAGATGCGGTCCTCGCGCTGGGGGAGGTCCGCGGGCTCGAGCAGGACGGAATCGCCGACCGGAATCTCGCGGACGCCGCGGTCCTCGTGGTTCGGATGCAGCGGCGGATTCGCCTCGTCGGGCGGACTCCCGGCGAGGGGGACCTGATTGCCCTCGCGGACGAGGAACCGTCGATCGGTCTCGTCGTCGATCAGTTCGCGGTTGTTCGCGTAAATCGAACTCATCGCGAGGTCGACGTCGCTGGTCGAGGTGCCGAGGCCGACCATCGCTTCCACGATGGCCTCGCCACGAATCCCGCGCCGTCGAAGGCTCTTGAGCGTCGGTGCCCGCGGGTCGTCCCAACCGTCGAGTTCGCCGGCCTCGATCAGCGCCGCGATCGTCGACGTGCTCATCTTCACGTCGTACGCGTCGAGCTGGACGTGCCCCCAGTGGATCACCTCGGGGTAGTCCCAGTCGAAGTAGTCGTAGACGAATCGCTGGCGTTTCGCGGAGTCCTGCAGGTCGATGCCGCGAATGATGTGGGTTATCTCGAGCAGGTGGTCGTCGATGCCGGACTGGAAGTCCAGCATCGGCCAGCAGCGGTACTCGCTCGCTTCCGCTCGGGGATGTGGCGTGTCGATCATCCGGAACGCGACCCAGTCGCGAAGCGCCGGATTCTTGTGTTCGATGTCGGTCTTGACCCGCAGGACCATATCACCGCTGTCGTACGCGCCGTCGATCATCGCTTCGAACTCCTCGAGAACCGTCTCGGCGCCTTTGTCCCGGTGCGGACAGGCCTCGCCGCTGTTTTTCAGTTCGGAGAACGCCTCGCCGGAACACGAGCACGTGTACGCGCCGCCCATCTCGATCAGGTCGCGAGCGTGACTGTAGTAGGTCTCGAGCCGGTCGCTCGCCCTGTATATCGCGTCGGGTTCGAAGCCGAGATAGTTGCAATCCTCGAGAATCGCGTCGTACGCGTCGAGGTCCGGGCGCTTGGTCTCGGGGTCGGTGTCGTCGAACCTGACGCAGAACCAGCCGTCGTAGCGGTCGCGGTAGGTGCCGATGACGGCGGGCATCCGGGCGTGGCCCACGTGCCAGGGGCCGTTCGGGTTCGGCGCACACCGCATTCGGATCTCGTCGTAGTCGTCCGCGTTCGGCAGGTCCGGCAAGTCGTGTTCGTCCGCCTCGTCTTCGGCCTCGATTTCGGCGAGTTCCTCGGGTGCTAGCTCCTCGAGACGGGCGCGTTTGTCCTCGTACTCGAGTTCGTTCACTCGGGCGACGACGCCGCCGACGACGCCGGGAACGGCGTCGGCGTGTTCGCGAAAGTCGGGATTGTCGCCCATCAGCGGCCCCATCACGGCACCGACGGCGGCGTCGCTCCGGTGTTTGACGGCGTTCAACAGCGCGTGCTTCTCCGCCTCGCGCTCGACGCGCTCGCGTAACTCGTCGTTCATTATCGATCGATATTCGTGCCCGGCCCAAAACCCTCGCGATTCGTCGTGTCTCCCGCTCCCGTTCGCCTCGCCCGGGCCCACGGCGGCGACCGCGCTGCCGCCTCAGTCCTCGAGGTCCTCCTCGTAAACGCGCGAGTTGAGGACGTTGCTCATCAGGACTATCGCTGCAGAGTCCGCCTGCGAAACGCTTTCGGATTCGTTCGATCCGGTCTCGTTTCCAGTTCGATCGCCGCTATCCGCCTCGGTCCCGTCCCCGTCGTCCCGGTCGGTACCCGAACTGTCCGCGACGGCGGCGTTGTACCGCTCACACCACTCCGTCTTGACTCCCCAGCCGCGGGCGTGCCCGTCGAACGGGTTCGCGACCTCAGCATAGAGCGTGGCGATCCCGGCGTCGTTTTTTTACCAGATTTTCGTTGTACACCGTCGTGATGATCTCTATTTCCGTCGTGGACTCCGACTCGGTTTCGGCACTCGTCGCGTACCGCAACTGCAGATCCGACCCGTCTTTTTGGAGCGATTCGACCGGAATATCGTTTCGCTCGACGAGCGTGTAGAACTCGCCGGGGGTCCCCTTGCGAGGCTGACTCGGCGCTTCGGGTTCGATTTCGTTCGCCGTCGAGGTCCCGAGCAGCGACCCGACGCAGCCTGCCGTCGCTGTCGATCCGGCGACAGCGATCGTGGCGAGGAATCCACGTCGGGAACGCCCGGCCGACGATGGAGACGAGCCGTCGGTCACGTCCGTCGGTCCGTCCGGTATACGCAAAAAGATCCGGACGATATCGAGCGGTGAGTCGCGGCGAGACGCGAGTTTCGATGGCGTTCGAACGGCGGGCACCGTACCGCACCCACGCTCGTTCGGACGAACGAGCGCCTCAGTACCCGCGCTCGATCAGGTAGTCCGCGATCTCACAGAGGAGGTCGCGGGCCTCGTTATCCGGGAGCACGTCGAGTCGGCTCTTCCCCTGTTCGACGAGGTCGCGGGCCGTGTCGTTCGCGTAGGTGATCGAACCGGCCGCCTCGAGTTCGGCGACTGCGTCGTCGATTTCGGCCTCGGTGACCGCGTCGACGTCGTCCGTATCGACCAAGGTGTCGACGTCGACGCCCTGCCCCCGGGCGTGGACGGTTATCAGCGTTTGCTTGTTCTCGACGAGGTCGCTCCCTCGCTGTTTTCCGAGTTGGTCGCTCGGAACCGTCAGGTCCAGTACGTCGTCCTGAATCTGGAACGCGCGACCGATGTCCAGCCCGTATCCGTAGAGGGCATCGACCGTCTCGTCGTCGGCTCCCAGCAAGATCGCGGGCAGACACGCGGAGGCGGCGTACAGGACGGCCGTCTTCTGTTCGACCATCTCGAGGTACTCCTCGGGCGAGACGTCGGTCCGCTGCTCGAAGGTGACGTCCAGGGACTGGCCCTCACAGATCTTCGTACAGGTCGTCGCGAGGATGGAAAACGCCTCGACGAGCCGATCGGACTGCGCCCCCGTCTCGAGCATGATCTCGAAGGCCTTCGAGTAGAGCGTGTCGCCGGCGAGAATTGCGGTCTCGATATCGTAGGCCTCGTGAACGGCGGGAACGCCGCGTCGGAGATCGTCGTCGTCCATGATATCGTCGTGGATCAGGGTAAACGACTGGATGACCTCGACGCTGACGGCGGCGGCCATCACGTCGACCGGGCCGCCCTCCTGCAGCGACGGGAACGATCGATACTCCGCCGTGAGAGACTCGACGTCACACAGCGCCTCCGCGGTCGTTAGCAGGACGGCCGGCCGCAGCCGTTTGCCGCCCGCATCGAGCAGATACCGGGACGCTTCGTAGAGCCGTTCCGGCCGCTGGATCGGCAACTCCTCGGTGATCGCCTCGTTGACCTGTTCGCGCCGGTGCCGGACCGCCTCGAGCACCGCTTCCTCGCGTGCCTCGGGGCTCGTCATATCAGTCGACTAACTGTATGAGGTTCCCGTTGCGCGTAACGTGGAGGTCTCGGCCCATGCTGTAGCCTTCGCTCTCGCAAAGGTTGACGTAGCTCGAGTAGCCGCTCATGTCCTGGTGAGCCGGAATGACGTGCTGGGGCTGAAGCGCGTCGAGCATCTCGTAGTGGCCCTCCTGATTGAGGTGGCCGGAAACGTGGATGTCGTCGTACACCCGCGCGCCCTGCATGCCGAGCAGTTTCTCCGCCTGGTAGCGCTGGCCTTCGTTAGTCGGCTCGGGGATGACGCGGGCCGAGAAGACGACCTTGTCGCCGTCGTCCAGTTCGTACGGCGTCTCGCCGCGCGCCATTCGGGTGAGCATCGCACGCGGTTCGCCCTGGTGGCCGGTGACGACCGGCAGGTAGTCGCCTTTCCCCTCGTTCATGATTCGCTTGAACGTGCGGTCGACGGACTTCCGGTGGCCGAACATTCCCAGATCGGTGGGGAAGTCGATGAAGTCGAGCCGTTCTGCGGTGCCGGAGTACTTCTCCATCGACCGGCCCAGTAGCACGGGCTGACGGCCGATGTCGTCCGCGAACTCGACCAGCGACTTCACACGAGCGATGTGGCTTGAGAACGTCGTCGCGACGATGCCGCCGTCGTAGTCTTCGAGGCTGTAGAGGACGTCGCGAAGGTGCTCGCGCGCGACCCGCTCGCTGGGAGTGCGCCCCTTCTTGTTCGCGTTGGTACAGTCCTCGATGTACGCGAGGACGCCGTTGCCTTCGCGACCGATCTCGCGGAACCGCTCCATATCGATCGGATCGCCGATGACGGGCGTGTGGTCCATTCGCTTGTCCAGCCCGTAGACGACGGCTCCCTCCGGTGTGTGGAGGACGGGATTGATCGCGTCGATGATCGAGTGGGTGACGTTGACGAACTCGAGGTCGACCTTGCCGCTGTCGCCGATCGCCATCGTCTCGCCGGCGTCCATCTTGATCAGGTCGTTCTCGACGCCGAACTTCTGTTCGCCCTCGATCTGCTGTTTGACGAGTTCGATCGTAAACGGCGTCGCGACGACCGGCGCGTTGTACCGGTGGGCCAGTTTGGAGATGGCACCGATGTGGTCCAGGTGACCGTGCGTCGGGACGATCGCCTGGACGTCGCCCTCGAGGTCGCTCATGACCCGGTCGTCGGGGATAGCGCCCATGTCGATCAGGTCGAGACTGTGCATTCGTTCGGTTTCGACGTTGTCGTGGATCAGCACCTGCGAGAGGTTCAGACCCATGTCGAAGATGACGACGTCGTCGCCGGCGCGGACGGCGGTCATCTGCCGTCCGACTTCTTCGTAGCCGCCAATGGTTGCGATTTCGATTTCCATGATTCTGTAGCACTGAAAGTCGCGTCGTGGACTCTCATCGAAACGGTCCGCGGACTCCCGGTTGTGCGGCCCCGGCATCTTGCAGCGCGTCGGCCATCCCGCTATGCGCACGGATGACGGTCGACCCGTCGTCGTCGACTCACGACATCGTGAGTCCCGAACGCACTTGCCCGCGGGTTTCGCTACGTACCTGTACACGGCCGGGTGTTAAAAACGCAGTGGGTTGGGTCCACACGCGACCCGTCCCGTTGGTGCCGCGGCGGGAATCGGGGCTGGCGGCCGCGTCGTCCCTCGTCTGGGGTCGTCTCGACCTCGATGCCGTTTCGCGCATCGTAATTTCTTTGCCTGTCGCCTCGAAACCGGTGGGCAGCAACTATGATTTCGGAGGTATCGTCGTGTACGTAATCATCGTCGGGGCCGGCGAAGTCGGTCGTTCGATCGCCGCAAACTTAGAAGAGACTCACGACGTGGTCGTCGTCGACCGCGACGCCGAGGTGACCGAGGAACTCACCTACGCGCTGGACGTGTTGACGATCCACGGCGACGGGACCGACCTCGAAATCCTGCGCGAGGCCGGCCTCTCGCAAGCGGGACTCGTCATCGCCTGTACGGACAACGACGAAACGAACGCCGTCGTCTGCGGCGCGGCGAAGGCCGTTACCGACGTCTTCACCATCGCGCGGGTTCGTCGGCGAACGCTGCTCGAAACCTGGCAGGGATCGCAGGGCGCCTTCGGCGTCGACTTCATGGTGTGTACCGACCTGCTGACGGCCCAGACGATCTTTCGTATCTCCGGGCTGCCCAGCGCCCACGACGTCGATACGTTCGCCAGCGGACTCGTCCGCATGGCCGAGTTCGACATCCCGGCGGACAGCCCGATCGCGGATCGAACCGTCAGCGAAGCCGACTGTTACGATTCGCTAACGTTCGCCGCGCTCTTTCGGGACGACGAGATGATCGTGACTCGAGGCGACACGGTCATTCGAGGCGGCGACCGGATCGTCGTGATCGGCAGCCCCGATTCGATCAACGATTTCGCCGACGAAGTCGCGACGGCGCCCGACGACGCAGAAGAGGTCGTCATCGTCGGCGCGAGCGAGATCGGATTCCAGGCCGCTCGCGAGTTCGAAGATCACGGGTTTCGTCCGCGTCTGATCGAGCAAGATCACGACCGCGCCCGTGAGGTGGCCGAATCCTTACCGAACACGATGGTCATGGAAAGCGACGCGACGAACGCCGACTTCCTCGCACGGGAACACGTCGGCGAAGCGGACGTCGTGGTCGCCGCACTCGACAGCGACGAGAAGAACCTCCTCGTCTCCCTGCTCGCGGAACGCCTCGGCGTCGACCGCACCGTCGCCGTCATCGAAACCGCCGAGTACGCAGACCTCTTCGAGACCGTCGGAATCGACGTCGCGATCAACCCTCGAGAGGAAACCGCCGAGGAGATCGTCCGCTTTACGCGAACCGATCACACGGAAAAGGTCGCGATGCTGGAGCACGATCGCGCGGAGGTAATCGAGATCGAGGTCGGCGTCGAGAGCGCCCTCGTCGGTCGAACCATCGCGGACGCGACGAACGATCTCCCGCCGGGCGTCGTCATCGGCGCGATTTCTCGCGGCGGTGACCACATCACGCCCCGCGGATCGACCGTCGTCCAATCCGGTGACCACGTGATCGTCTTCGTCGACGCGGCGGTTCTCGACGAGGTCGTCGACCTGATCTAAGACGACGCTCGTCGTCGAGAGAGCCACCTCGAGCCGAACGGCTGATCCAGGTCGAACGGTCACGGTGACTGCCACGAGTACTACGCCGATACCGCCGCCGACGAACGCGTCGCGAGACGGCCGCGAGCACCGAAACCGAGAAACGGGCGGACCGTGTGGAGGTTCCCGATTCGGTCGAACACGGTTACCGGTTGTTTCACGTCCGGGTCGAACGCCGATTCCCCACGCCGTCGGGCGGATCGTATCGGTTCCGAGTGCCGGTCGCGTCTCCGGCAGTCCCACGTCGCTACCGTCCGAAGGCGGGGAACGTGACCCCTGGAACCGCGTGACGATGGATTAATACGACCTTAACGAAATCTGTTATATATCGTGTTCCGACGAGACTCCGCGGACGGGGTGTCTTTATGAGACTCCGGACCGACTGGCGCGCGAGTTTCGCGCTCGTCGGCACCGTCGTCAAATATCTCTCCGTTCCGCTCCTGGTACCGATCGTCGTCGCACTGGTCTATTCGGAGCCCGTTTTTCCGTTCGTCGCGACGATCGGCCTCGCGGTCGTCTTCGGACTCGCACTCGAGCGACTGGATCCCGTCCGTGACCTGCAAGTCCGAGAAGCGATGCTCTTCGTCGCGATATCGTGGCTCACCGTCGCGATCGTGGGGGCAGTGCCGTACATCCTTGCCGGCTGGGGAACCGAATCGACCCTCGCCAATCCGGTGAACGCGCTGTTCGAATCGATGTCCGGGTTCACGACGACGGGGGCGACCGTCCTCGAGGAGATTTCGCTCGACCGTCACACCCACGCCGTGATGATGTGGCGACAGCTTACCCAGTGGCTCGGCGGGATGGGAATCATCGTGTTGATGGTCGCAATTTTGCCCGAGTTAGCGGTCAGCGGCGCGCAACTCGTTCAGTCGGAGGCACCGGGACCCGAGTTACAGAAGTTGACGCCGCGAATCGCCGAGACGGCGCGCATCCTCTGGGTCGTCTACTTCGTCTTTACCCTCGCCTTCGTCGCTCTTCTCTATGGCCTCCACCTCGCGGGGATGGCACCCCGAATGGGGCTTTACAACGCCATCGCTCACGGATTCACGGCGCTTCCCACGGGCGGGTTCTCACCGGAAGCCGACAGCGTGGCGGCGTTCTCTGCGATCGTTCAGTGGACGTTCGTGCCGTTTATGGTCATCGCGGGCACGAACTTCGCGCTGTTCTGGCACGTCTTCAGCGGCGAGCGACATCGGTTCGTTCGCAACTCCGAATTTCGCGCCTACATCGGGGCGATCGCCGCGTTGACCGTGGTACTCGCGGGAATACTCTATACCGGTGCTGCACCGGCGCTTTCGGAACTCGGCGGCCTCACGGAGGGCGTATTCGAGAACTCGCTCCGACAGAGCGCCTTCCAGGTCGCATCGCTGTTGACCTCGACTGGGTACGCGACCAGCGACTTCGTGGAGTGGAGTTCGACCGGCAAAATCGTCCTCCTGTTCGCGATGCTCGTCGGCGGCTGTGCCGGTTCCACCGGGGGTGGCGTCAAGGTCGTCCGATGGCTAATCGTATTCAAAGTCCTCCGGCGCGAACTGTTTACGGCATCCCATCCCGAGGTCGTTCGCCCGATTCGTCTCGGTAACAACGTCGTCGACGAGGACGCAATTCGCGGCGTGCTCGGATTCACCTTCCTCTATCTCTTCGTCTTCGCCATCGCGACCCTGCTCATCGCCCTCGACGCCGGTCACCTCGTCGAGACACCGCTCGAGGCGTTCAGCGCCAGTCTCGCGACGATCGGGAACATCGGTCCCGGATTCGGGTTTCTCGGCCCCTTCGGGTCCTACCACGAGTTCCCGATCGGTTCGAAACTCCTGATGATCTTTCTCATGTGGATCGGCCGCCTCGAGATAATTCCGGTCCTCGTCATGTTCACCGGCGGCTTCTGGACCCGCTGAAGCCGTCCGCCGTCGCTTCGCCGCTCGCCGACTCGCCCTCAGTCGATCGTCGTTCCCGGAGTCGACCCGTCGAGGAACGACGCCAGCGCGTCGAGGCCGAAGATCGACGCTTCGGCCTCGAGATCCAGTAGCGTCCGGACCTTGCCGACCATTCCGCCGGTCACGTCGGTCGCATCGCTCGCCCCGAGCACCGTCGCGACGGCCTCGAAATCCTCGATGCGATCGATCACGACCTCGTCTTCGTCCAGCACACCGGGAACCGTCGAGCAGAGGCCGACGCGGTCCGCCGAGAGCCGGCGTGCGAGTTCGGCCACGAGTTCGTCGCCGCTGACGACCGTCGCCCCGGCGCCGGCGTGGGCGATCACGTCCCCGTGGAGGACGGGAACGAACCCCTCCGCGAGCATCGTCTCGACCTGGCCGGTCGGCAGCGAGAGGGTTCCCGCGGTGTCTCGGTACGCCGTCGAAAACGGATGTACCGGTACCGCCTGTACGTCTCGCTCGAGCAGTCGGCTGAGGACGAACGAGTTCAGCGTCTTCATCGCGCCGTGGATGTCCAGGACCGCCGTCGCGTCACGAGTCCCATCGGTGGTACTGACGCCGTGTTCGCTCGCGTTGTGGTGACCGAAGCTGCCGCCGCCGTGAACGACGACGACGTCCTCTAGTCCGTCGGTCTGCGCCGCGGCGATCGTCTCGGCCGCCCGCTCGAGTGCTTCGCCGTCGAGCGTCTCCGCGCGATCTTTCTCGGTGATGACGCTGCCGCCGAGTTTCAGGACGATCATTCGAGTCGCGTCACCCCCTTCTCGGATAGCTCGGCTCGGAAGGCGTCCTCGCAGCCGGGCGTAAACGACAGCGCCGTCTCGGTCTCCGGTGTCGGGTCCAGTGCGACGATGCACCCGCCGCCGCCGGCACCGGTTAATTTCGCGCCCCGTGCGCCCGCGTCCCGGGCCGCCCAGACCATCGTATCGAGCGATCGTGAGGAGACGCCGAGGGCCGACAGCAGCCCGTGGTTGAAATCCATCAATCGACCGAGTTCGTCGATATCCCCGTCGGCGAGCGCGTCTTCACCGTTGCGTACCACGTCGCCGATCGCTTCGACCGTATCGGCGGCGAATTCGTACTCGTCGCGCAGATCCCGCACACCCGCGACCAGCTTCCCGGTGTCGCCCGCGCCGCCGTCGAATCCGATCACGATCGGCAGGTCCGGTGCCTCGAGGGAGCGACAGTCCTCGCCTTCGACGCGGACCGCACCGCCGGTGGCCGAACAGAACGTGTCCGCCCGCGAGGCCTGACCGTCCTGAACCTGGTGTTCCGTCCGGTAGGCTCGGTCCGCGAGTTCGTCCGTCTCGAGGGTGACTCCGAGTTCGCGGGTGGCGGCATCGATCGCGGCGACGACGACCGCCGCGGAGGAACCGAGTCCCGCGCCGAGCGGGATGTCGCTCTCGATCGTGACGTCGAAGCCCACTTCGTCTTCGTCGGTTACGTCGCGGACCTGCTCGATCGCGCCGTCGACGTAGCCCATCGCGGCGCTTATCAACGATTCCGAGACGTCGACGTCCGGTCCGTTGCCGGTCGTTCCGTCGTACTCGACGGTAAAGCCGTTCAGACTGAGGTCCTCCGCGTGAACCCGTAGCTTGCCGTCGTCGCGTCGTTGCACGCCGACCCGCGCCCGCCGCTCGATCGCACACGGAACGGCCGGTTCGCCGTAAACTACCGCGTGCTCCCCGAACAGGTACACTTTGCCGGGTGCGCTGGAGAGTGTCATGCCCGGCCGTTCGTACGACGACGGTTAATACCTATCTTCTCCGGGCCGTCTGCTGGGGTGGTAGCCGTCGGTCCGACCGCGGGAGTCGAACTTAAGCCAGTGTCGGCACAACGCGCTCGTATGGCTCTCGTTCTGCCGAGCGAACTCGTCGTCGATCGATTCCTTCCGACGGCACGGGCGATGCTGGCGACCCGACTCGCCGAGCGCGGATTGACCCAGCAGGAGGTCGCCGCCGAACTCGGCGTGACACAGGCCGCGGTCAGCAAATACGTCAGCGGAGACGGCGGCGGCGACGACCGGTTCCGGGACGACCCCGAAACCGTCGCGACCATCGAGCGGATCGCCGACGGGCTCGCCGGCGGTCACATGGACAGCTACGACGCGCTCACCGAACTCCTCGCGCTCGTCCGGAGCCTCGAGGATCGCGGCCCGATCTGCGAACTCCACGAGGAGGTGATGCCCGAACTTCGAGGACTCGGCTGCGACCTGTGCGTCCGCGGGCTCGACCCCGACGTGCGAGCCGAACGGGACGTCCTCGCGAACGTGCGAACCGCCGCACGAACCCTCGCTTCGCGTTCGGGAATCGCCGAGTACGTCCCGAACGTCGGCACGAACGTCGGAATGTCCCTCCCCGACCCTCGCGACGAGACCGACGTCGCCGCGATTCCCGGTCGGATCTACGCCATGGGCGGCCGGATCGAAATTCCGGCGCATCCCGAATTCGGTGCGTCGAAACACGTTTCCACGGCGATCCTCGCGGCGAACGCCGTCGACCCCGACATCCACGGCGCGATCAATATCGCTACCGACGGCGACCTGCTTGCTGGCGCCGACACGGTCGGTATCGACCCGCTCGAGTTCGATGCCGAGTACGAAAACCGCAGGGACCATCTCGAAAATCGGTTCGAAGATCGCGGGACCGTTCCACGGGTCGCCTACCATCGCGGCGCGTTCGGCATCGAGCCCGCCACCTACGTCTTCGGGTCGACGGCCGTCGATGCCGCGGAACTGATCACGGAACTGCTCTCGGTCGTTCACGATCGATGACCGTATCGTTCGCGTTCCGGTTTCCGATCGAGACGGAGCTCGTCCGACCGATACCGCGAGGAGGGACCCGCAGGTACGTCGGTTGGGAAACCGACGAACGAGTCGTCCGCTTCCCGTACCCCCTCTTCGCGTGAGGAGAACCTCGCTCCGCTGGCGAAACGGGTCGTCTCTCGCGACGTCTCCGAGAGTCGTCTCAGAGTTATCTCGAAGCGGACGCTGGGAGGTCGACCGATGCGCTGGCCGCGATCGAGGGATTGCGCTGCCGGTTCACAACAGCGTCGGGAAAACGAACTGTACGTTGTCGGTACGAACCGTCTCAGACCGTACTCTCGAAGTCCTCGAGCGCGTACGCCGGTTCGGCACCGCGGCGGTCGAGGACTTCGTTCGCGAGCAACCAGTAGACGACCGAGAGGGCCTTGCGACCCTTGTTGTTCGTCGGGACGACGAGGTCGACGTTACTGAGCTGGTTGTTCGAGTCACACATCGCGATGACCGGGATGCCGACCGTGATGGCCTCCTTGACGGCCTGCGCGTCGCCGATCGGGTCGGTGACGACGAGCACGTCCGGTTCGATGTAACCGTCGTACTTCGGATTCGTCAGGGTCCCCGGAATGAAGCGACCGGTTCGGGCGCGCGCGCCGACGGCCTCGGCGAACTTCTCCGCGGGGAATCGCCCGTACTGGCGACTCGAGGTGACCAGAATCTGTTCGGGTTGGTAGTTCGCGAGGAAGTCCGCGGCCGTGCGGATACGGCCGTCGGTCTTCGAGACGTCGAGCACGTACAGCCCGTCGGTACGGACGCGATGGATGAACCGCTCCATGTCCGCCGTCTTCTGCTGGGTGCCGATGTGGACACCGGCGCCGAGGTAATCCTCGACCGGAATCAGCAGGTCCGCTTCCTCGTCGGACATCACGTCGTCGTCGAGCGTCGGACCGGCGTCTTCGGTCTCGGCGTCGTCCGCTGGTTGTTCGGCGTCGGCCGCGGGCGCTCCCTCGGCGTCGGCGGGCTGTTCGTCTGCTGGCTCGACGTCCTCCTCGGCGGCGGGACCAGCCCCTTCGGCTGGCTCCTCGTCGATTTCTTCCTCGGCGGCGTCGAGCCCTTCCTGGGTTGCGTCGTTTTCTGTCATGTCGCGTCGTCTGCGATTCGAATGAGCTCGTTGAGCTTTGCGGTTCGCTCGCCGCCGACGGTACCCGTCTTGATGAAGGGTGCGTCGGTCGCGACGGCGAGGTGTGCGATCGTCGCGTCTTCGGTCTCGCCCGACCGGTGGGAGACGACCGAGTCGTAGCCGTTCTCCGTCGCGAGTTCGATCGCGTCGAAGGCGTCCGACAGCGTTCCGATCTGGTTCGGCTTGATCAGGATGCTGTTGGCTGCGCCGCGATCGATCCCCTCGACGAGGCGGTCGGTGTTCGTCACGAACAGATCGTCTCCGCAGATCAACGTCTGGTCTCCGACGTCGTCCGTGAGGTCGGCGAATGCGTCGTAATCGTCCTCGTCGAGCGGGTCCTCGACGTAGACGAGGTCGTACTCCTCGACGAGTTCGGCGATGTACGCGATCTGCTCGTCCGTGTCGCGGCTTCGATCGCTGTACTCGTAGGTCCCCGACTCGGAATCGTACAGCTCTGCGCCGGCGACGTCGAGCCCGAATCCGATGGTGAAGCCAACGTCGTCTGCGACCTTCGAGACCGCTTCGTCGACGATCTTGAACGCCTCACCGTCGTCGATCGACGGCGCCCAGGCGCCCTCGTCGCCTTTGCCACAGGGAACACCGCGTTCCTCGAGCAGATCGGCGACGGTCGCGTGGACGGCCGCGTTCGCGAACACGGCGTCTTCGACGCTGGGTGCACCGACTGGAGCCGCGAGGAACTCCTGGATATCGGTCGCGTCGGCGGCGTGTTCGCCACCGCCGACCACGTTGCCGAGCGGGATCGGGAAGTTTTCACCGCGGAACGTCCCGCCGAGGTGCTGAAAGAGCGGTGCACCGAGGACGTCGGCGCCGGCTTTCGCGGCGGCCATCGATATCGCGACCGCGCTGTTCGCACCGATCTCTGAGAAGTCGGCGGTTCCGTCGGCGGCGTGGAGCGCGGCGTCGACCTCGCGTTGGTTGCCGGCGTAAGCGTTGTCGACGAGTCGGGGAACGGCGTGTTCCCTGGCCGCGGCAATCGCCTCGGTCGGCGGGCGCTCGACGGCTTCGTATTCGCCAGTGCTGGCGCCGCTGGGCGCCGCAGCGCGGCCGAAACCTCCGCTTTCGGTAACGACGTCCGCCTCGACCGTCGGGTTACCTCGTGAATCGAGGATACGCCGCAGGCGAACGTCCGTGATGAGCGTCATTTCCGGTCGTACCCCCGCTTGACGGTAAACGGAAGGACGCCGGCGTCGTACTCCTCGGCGGCGATCAAGATCGGCTGCGTTTGCTCGGTCTCGATCAATACCGGGGCGCCGTAGGAAACCTGCAACGCTCGTGCGCCGAGGATGCGTGCCTTCTCGTAACGGTTGTGTTGTTGCTGTTGCATTGGTTACTGATACGGGGAGACGACGTCGACGAGGTCGGTGTGACTGACGAGCATCCGCCGACAGCAGTAGCGCTCGACGCCGAGTTCGTCGAGGACTTCCTCGGGATCTTCGTCGCCCTCGTTCGCTCGCTCGTCGAACTCCTCCCAGTGCTCGGCGACGACGTTGCCACAGGTGAAACACCGGACCGGTACCATCATGATTGGATCACCTTAGCGGTAGGACTTCTGGTAGCGTGCCCGAGCACCCGGGCCGCCCCACTTCTTCGGTTCGGACTGGCGGACGTCGTTGACCAGCAGCGAACGATCGAACTCCATGAACGCATCGCGGAGCTCGGCGTCGTTGGTGTGCTGGACGACTCCACGCGCGATGGCGGTGCGGACGGCGTCAGCTTGGCCGCTGATGCCGCCACCCTCGACGCGAACGTCGATGTCCATCTCGCCCCGCAGGTCCTCGCCGACGATGCGGAACGGCTCGAGCATCTTGAGCCGTGACATCTCCGGTTCGACCAGTTCGACGGGCTGTGAGTTGATTCGAACGCGACCCTCGCCTTCGCGCACCGTGGCGCGAGCGACGGCCGTCTTTTTCTTGCCACTCGTGTTGGTTACCATGTGACGTTAGCACCTAACTGTTCGGACACTTCGTGCAGGTGGACGAAGCGGATGTTCGACAGTCGATCGAGCGACGTTCCCTCGAGAACCTCGGATTCGCGGGCATCGTCGTTCTCGTAGGGATCGCCGACGTAGACGCGGACGTTGTCGAGCGCTTCGCGCCCGCGCGGTTTCTTGTACGGCAGCATCCCGCGAACGGACCGCTTGAAGATCGTATCCGGTCGTCGGGGGTAGTAGGGCCCGCTGTCCGAGCCCATCTGCAGCCGCGTGCGGTACGTCTCGAAGACGTCTTCTTTGTCGCCGGTGATGACCGCGTCCTCCGCGTTGACGATCGCCACGCGCTCGCCGTCCAGCGCGCGCTGGGCGACTTCGCTGGCGACTCGGCCGAGGATGCAGTCTGCGGCATCGACGACGGTGTCTGCGTCGAACTCTGCGAGACTCATCGGATCACCCTGACGTCGGAGCCCTCGGGGTTTTCTTCGAGCACTTGCTCGAGCGATACCGGTTCGCCGACCTGTTCGATCTTCGTCTCCGCGGACGAAGAGAAGTTGACGGCGGCGACCGTGACGTTTTTCTGTAGTGCGCCGGATCCCAGCACTTTGCCGGGAACGACGACGGTCTCTTCTTCGCGTGCGTACCGCTCGATGCGGCCCAGGTTCACCTCAGCGTGGGTGCGCCGGGGCTTTTCGAGTCGATCCGCAACGTCTCGCCAGACGTCGGCGTCCGTCTGTCGGGACGTCGACTTGAGCTCGGCGATGAGATCGGTGAGCCTCGGATTGGTCTTGCTACTCATTGGTTTCCTCCAAATACTGCAACTGCCGGAACGTCGACGACACGAGAAACGGTGGCGTCGACGGTGGAATCGATTCGAGAGAAGTGATGCAGGGAGCAGGATTTGAACCTGCGGACTCCTACGAGACAGCGCCCTGAACGCTGCGCCGTTGGCCTGACTTGGCTATCCCTGCTCGCACTTCCGTCTACCCGTCGCCCCTTCAAACCCCTTTCGATTCCAGTAGGCACGCACTCGCCGGTCTCGTCGCTCACGGCGCCGGCGAGCGTCGTACCCTGATCGGGTCGGGGGCGTCGGTTCATGTTTATAACTGTACAGCTTCTTCGAGTTCGGTCGCACGCGCCTCGAGCGTCTCGGCGGCTCGCGTGACCAGTTCTTCGACGGTAAAGGAGCCGTCCGTCTCCACGTGGAAGACGAATGCCGTGGGCACGTCCTCGACCCGGACCTGTTTGCCAGGATACCGATTCGAGAGGTCGTGGTCGAACTCGCTCGTCGGAACGAGTTCGCCGTCGTCCTCGACGACGCCACGGATGATCCGCCGCTCTTCTTCTTCGAACTCGGGGAGATCACCGTCAACCTCGATTCGCTGCAGGTGACGGTAGCCGACCGCGACGCCGCCCTGGTGTTTGGCGTGGTCTTTGCCCCGGTCGAGGACGGCGTCGGCCTCCGCCTCGAGGCGCTGGCCGTCCTTGAGTTCGATGATCGGGACGTTCTCGTCTGCGGGACGAACGAGGTCGTCGCTGGTGACGAGATCGCCGGAATAGGCGGTAGCCGGCCCCTCGACGTCGATAGAGAGCGTGACCGTTTCGTCCTCGCCGAACTCGCCGACCGGCGGCGTCGTCAGCGGGACGAGCCCGAGCCGGAGCGCGAGTTGCTCGTCGAACATGACCGACGAGTTCTCGACGAACCGGACGGTGTCGATCGCCATCGTAGGTACGTCGGCGACCATCGCGCGACGGATACCGTTGGCGAACGCTGGCGTCACGCCGCGAACGAGGAATCGCGCTTCTCGATCCTCGCGTTCGACGAACTCGACGTCGTACTCCTCAGTCATGATCTAGTAGCCGCCCTTGCCTTTCGGGGCGCGCGATCCGTCGTGCGGGATCGGCGTGACGTCTTCGATGCGCCCGATTTCGATGCCGGAGCGCGCGAGTGCGCGAATCGTCGCCTGCGCGCCGGGACCGGGGGATTTCTGGAGGTTGCCGCCGGGGCCGCGAACCCGCACGTGCAGGCCCGTGATCCCGGCCGCTTTGACCTCCTCGGCGACGGACTCGGCCATCTGCATGGCCGCGTACGGCGATGCCTCGTCGCGGTTCTGCTTGACCGCCGTCCCGCCGGAGGATTTGGCGATCGTCTCCGCACCCGTAAGGTCCGTCACGGTCATGACGGTGTTGTTGAACGATGCGTGTACGTGGGCGATGCCCCATTTATCGTCGTCCTGACTCATGTTATTGACCCTCCGCGCGTTCGGGGTGGAGTTCGTCCGCGAGCGGGCTGGTTTCGTCGAATGCCACCAGATCCTCCTCGTCGACGTCGACGATGTAGGAGGGAACGCGGTGGCGCTGGTCGCCGACCGCGACGTGGCCGTGCGTGATGAACTGACGGGCCTGCTGGGTCGTGTTCGCCAGACCCGACCGGTAGACGACGGTCTGCAGGCGGCGCTCGAGGATATCCTCGATTTCGAGCGAGAGGATGTCGCCGAGTTCGTCCGTCTCGTTCAGGATGCCGACGCGCTTGAGACGACCGAGGAACTCCTCGGAGCGTCGGATGACGACCTCGTCGTCCTGGGCCTGGCCGAGCAGTTCTCGAGCCTCGCGCCGGTAGGAGCGAAGTTCGGACTGGGCGCGCCAGAGTTCTTCCTTGTTCTTGAGACCGTAGCGGTCGACGAGGGAGTGTTCGGATGCGATCCGTTCTCCCTGGTAGGGGTGGTTCGGCGTCTCGTATTGCTTCGTGTCGGTGCCGAGTGGCATTATTCGCCCTCACCCTCTTCGCCGGCTTCTTCGGCCTGTTCTTCGCGGATCTCTTCGACGTTGACTCCGATGGTGCCCTCCGTTCGGCCGGTGGACTTGGTTCGCTGGCCGCGGACCTTCTGGCCGCGCTTGTGGCGAGTTCCCTTGTAGGAGTCGATCATCTTCATCCGGTTGATGTCGTGCTGTCGAGTCAACTGGAGATCGTTGCCGATCTCGTGGGTCGTTTCACCGCTGTAGAAGTCCGTGCGCCGGTTGTTGAGCCAGTCCGGGACTTCGTCGGCGTAGTTTTCGACGACCTCGACGACCTCGTCGATGACGTCGTCGTCGAGTCGACCGAACGTCGCCGTTCGGTCGACGCCCGCTTCCGCGGCGATGAGCCGGGCGGTCCGTCGACCGATCCCATTCATCTCCGTGAGCGAGCGCTCGACGGACTTCGTCCCATCCAGGTCGGTTTGCCCGATGCGGACGAAGTACTGAAGATCTTCGTCGTCTTGTTGTTCTTGAGGTTCTTCCGCGCTCATAGTGTCGTGTATCTGTGTCTGATCTGCGTGCGTTGCAAAGTCGACTGGCGGGAAAACGCCAGCGTCGTATCCGACGTCGTGGCGGGGATTCGAACCCCGGAGGCTTGACGCCACATGGTTAGCAACCATGCGCCTTGGGCCGCTTGGCTACCACGACACCGTCGGTCTATCGTCGCCCGTCCGGACTCGGGGATCGCTCCCCTACACGTATCGCAACCGGACCTACCCCCGTGTACTACTTAAGCGCAACGAAAGGTGGCCACGCTCCGTGTGTATTCGTCCCGAGATCCCGCTCGAGTCCGGAACTCGGACGCTGGTCGAGGCGAGCGAACGGAAGCCAGGACGGGGAGCCCGGAACGGAAACGGAGCCGAGTGCCGAAAAACGACTCCCGATACCGACGGAGCCTTCAGACGGCCTCAGACGCCGGCGTATTCCTCGATGTACTCGTCGTTGATCTCCCACTCCCCGTCGTCGTTTCGAATCATGTACTCGCCGTAGTAGGGAACCCGGTTCGCGACGACGTCTCGAAACGCGTCGCGGATCTCCGGTTTCGTCATTTCGCCCATCGATTTGAGATCGTCGTTTCGATTGAGACACCCCTTCAGGTAGCCCTCGTGGGTCACGCGAACCCGATGGCAGTTCGCACAGAACGTCGGGTTCTCGACGGGGTCGACGATTTCGACCATTCCCACGCCGGACTCGTCGGACGAGGATCGGCTGGCTTCGCCGCCCTCACCGCCGCCTACCCAGTACCGCTTCCTGTCGTGCATCTCTCTGTGTTCGATCTCGACCGCCTGTTCGGCCAACCACTCGTGAACGCGCTCGATTTCGATATTCCACTCCGGCTTGCCCGTCAGTTCGGGCATGTACTCGATCAGTTGGAGTTGCAGACCGTCGTTTTCGGCGACGTGGTCGACCATCTCGGGGACGTAGCCGGCCGTGTGTTCGAAGACGACCATGTTGAGTTTGACCGGCGTGAGCCCCGCTTCGAGCGCGGCATCGACCCCCTCGATGACCTTGTCGTAGGCTCCGCTCTTGGTGATCTCGGCGAAATCCTGCGGATCGAGCGCGTCCTGGGAGACGTTGACCCGATCGAGGCCGGCGTCGACGAGCGCGTCGGCGCGACCCGGGAGGAACGTCCCGTTCGTCGTGAGCGAGACTTCCATCGCGTCCGGCGTCCGTGCGATAATTTCCTCCAGGTCCTGGCGCAACATCGGCTCTCCGCCGGTGAACTTGACCGCCTCGACGTCGAATTCGGCGGCGACCTCGAGGAACCGCACGACGTCGTCCGTCTCCATCTCGTCGTCTTGCGGATCCATCGGTCCGCGAGTGTCGCCCAGCCCCTCGTTGTGACAGTAGACGCAATCGAAGTTACACCGATCGGTGAGAGAGACGCGAACCCCCGTCACCTCGCGCCCGAACTCGTCGGTGAGCATGACACCGGTTTGCAGCCGGATCCGCTTAAACGCGCCGGAGATTTCGACGTCCCGTAACCAATTTCGGTTGCGCTTACTGACGATTTGGCGTCACGAAATCGGTTCGTGAACGAGCGACGAGGGCCCGCGGAGGACGACCGCCGGCGGCGAACGACCGCGTACAGACGACGGTCGCGGTCCGGGACCGGGACTCTTGGTCACCGGCGTGATAGCCTCGTGCATGAGTACCATCGCGGAGTTCGGCGTTCCCGCTGCGGACTTCGCACTCCGACACACGCTCGAGGCCGCGGACGACCTCGAGGTGGAGATCGAACGCGTCGTCGCGTACGACCCGGACCACGTCATGCCGTACGTCTGGTTTTCCGGGGCCGAATCGACGCTCGAAGGGCTCGACGACGCGCTGGCGGACGACGCCAGCGTCGAGGACGCCGAACGGCTCACCGATCTCGACGGCGAGCGACTCTACCGAATGCACTGGGTGGACGACGTCACCGTTATTCTTCACCTGCTGACCGAGGAGGAGGCGACCGTACTCGATGCACACGTGGAGGCCAGACAGTGGCGATTTCGGGTCCTCTTTCCCGAACGCGAAGCGATGTCACGAACGTACGAATTCGCGTCAGAGCAGGGGCTGCGTATACACATTCACAAGATTCACCAACTCGAGGAAGACCGCCACAGCCGGTTCGGGCTCACGGATGCGCAGTACGAAACGCTGGTCGCGGCCCTCGAGCGCGGCTACTACGAGATTCCTCGCGGAATGGACATGGACGAGCTATCTGACGAACTCGACATCTCTCATCAGGCATTGTCCGAGCGACTCCGACGCGCCCACCGCGCGCTCGTCGAAGAAGTGATCGATATCGGCGACTCGGACGAGAGCGAGTGATTCGGGACCGAAACCGGGACGACGGGCGGGGCGTCACGCGACGACGGAAACGGACCGGCGGAAGAGATACCCCCAACCATCTCGAACGAGGACGCATGGACGACGATATGCTCGGAGACCAGCGCCGCCTCGTCGAACTCATAGAGGAGGAGGGGTGGGACGTCACCGACCTCGAGCTATCGGCATACGACAGCCCCTGGGCCGACGAGGACGACCCGGAAGCGACGGTGACGATAACCGCTCGAAAGCCGTACGATGGCGAGGACGGTGACGACGAAGACGACGAGAACCCGTTTCGTCTGAAGTAGGGACGATCCGAGTAGGGACGAGCCGAGTAGGGACGAGCCGAGTAGGGACGAGCCGATAGCGGACGGTGAGCCGGCCGATAGCGGACGGCTCACCCCTTGATGTTACACACGGGGAACGTCCGCGCCACCTTGTCACCGATTCCCAGTTCGTCGGAGACGCGGACGACTTCGTCGACGTCCTTGTAGACGCCGGGTGCTTCCTCGGCGACCGTCGCCCCGGATTGGGCCTTGACGTAGATCTGATCCTGGCTCTCGAGTTCCTGTCGCACGTCGCCGCCCCAGTACTGTTTTTTCGCCTGCGTGCGGCTCATGAGTCGGCCCGCACCGTGGGCGGTCGATCCGAAGGTGAGGGCCATCGAGTTCTCGCCGCCCCGGAGCACGTAACTGCCGGTTCCCATACTCCCGGGGATGATCACCGGTTGGCCGACGTCGCGATAGGCCGCGGGGATCTCGGGGTGGCCGGCCGGGAACGCGCGGGTCGCGCCCTTGCGGTGGACGTAGAGTTCGCGCTCCTCGCCGTCGGCTCGCGGCTCGAGGCCGCTCGCTTCGCCCTCGGAGCCCGGCTCTCCGCTCACGGTGTGCGTCTCCTTTTTCGCGATATTGTGGGCCACGTCGTACAGCAGCTGCATGTCCATCTCTTCCCAGGAGCGATCGAACACGCGCTCGAAGACCCGCCGCGTGCGGTGCATGATCAACTGTCGGTTGACCCACGCGAAGTTGATGGCCGCGTTCATCGCGCCGTAGTAGTCCTCGGCGAGTTGCGATCCCGCGGGCGCAGCCGCCAGTTCCTTGTCCGGCAGCGTGTTCAACAGCCCCTGGTGTTGCTGCTCGATTTTCCGCAGGTAGTCGGTACACGTCTGATGGCCGAGTCCGCGCGATCCACAGTGGATCAACACGACGATCTGATCTTCCGCGAGTCCGAACGAGTCGCCGACCTCGTCGTCGAAGACGTCCGTGACGCGTTGGACCTCGAGGAAGTGGTTGCCCGACCCCAGCGACCCGATCTGGTTCTTTCCGCGGTCCTTGGCCTTCTGGCTCACCTTCGACGGGTCTGCGCCCTCGCGGACGCCTTCGTCTTCGCAGTGGAGCAAATCGTCCTCGACGGCGTAGTCGTTCTCGAGGGCCCAGTCGACGCCCCGGGCGAGGATTTCTTCGACGGTGTCGACGCCGGACTCGACGACTCCGCCGCCGCCGAGACCGGACGGGATGTTGGCAAACAGCGAGTCGACGAGTTCGGCTTCTCGCCCCTGAAGGTCGCTGTACGTCAAATTCGTCCGCATCATGCGGACGCCGCAATTGATGTCGTAGCCGACGGCCCCGGGCGAAATGCAGCCGTCTTCGGCGTCGAGCGCACCGACTCCGCCGACCGGAAAGCCGTACCCCTGGTGGCCGTCGGGCATACAGATCGCGTACTTCGTGATCCCCGGCAGGTGGGTCGTGTTCGTGATCTGCTCGAGCGTCTTGTCCCCGGCGATCTCCTCGAGTAACGCCTCGCTCGCCAGCACCCGTGCGGGAGTGCGCATCGACCCGTGCTGGGGAATCTCCCAGACGTATTCGCGCACCCGCTCGAGCGTGATGCCGTCGGCGTCGTAGGTGGTCATACCTGAACGTCGGACCGCATCGATGAAAGGTGTTCGTCTCCCCGGTGGGCCTCGTGATCCGACCTCCGTCCAGCGTCGTGATTCGACCCGCGATCCATCTCCCTCTTCGGCGTCACTCTCGAGGCGGACGCCGTTCCCGCCGGACGCGTCGGGCGGCCGTCCCGATCGAACCTAGACGTCGAAGACGACGTACGCTTCCCATTCTCCGTCGGTTCGCTCGAGTCGCATCTCCGAGTAGGTCACCGCCTTGACTTCGCGGGCGGATATCTCGGTGAGCGGGACGCCCCGGGCGCTGGCCTCGAGGTGCCAGTTCTCCGCGCCGTCGGACGATTCCGGTGTCTCCACCGATTCGACGCGGTGGTCGACGGGTAGTTCGACGCGAACGTCCCGCAGGTAAATCAGTTCGTCGAGGTAGTCGAACAGCAGGGCTTCGCGGTTCTCGGCGGTTACGCCGAACGAAAAGCGCTCGCCGCCGTCAGTCGGTACGTCGTCGCACGATGCGGCCGCCAGCCCATCGGCCACCGCTCCGAAGACCGCCTCGAGCGAATCGCCCGTGGCGGACACCGCGACGTCGGCCGTATGGTCGCGCAGTTCGAACCCCATTTACGGTCCCTTCGTCGGCGGTGTTCCTATGTTCGTCGTTTCGGGTCGCTTCCATTCCGGGGGAATCGTTGAGCGCAGCACAATTCCGTTAGCCGCGGGCTACTTCCACGCGAACACGTTATTGTCGTCTGACGTTACAGAGCCGCGACTGCCGGTGGAATTATATTGACGTCGCTGGTATGCTGACGTAGTGAGCGTCAACATCGACAGTTGCGTCGTCGCCCCGGGGAGCGACGATTTCGTGGACGAAGCCTGGCAACTGAAAGAGACGATCAACCGTCAGGAAGGCGTGCTCAAACAGCGGTACGATTTCTTTACCGACGCGTATCGCCGGTCGAAGGTACACTGTTACGTCCGAGACGGAGAACTCATCGGATTCGCCGCCGTCCGGCGCGACGGCTACATTCTGTTTCTAGCCGTGTCCCCCGACTATCGCAGCGAGGGTATCGGAAAGCGACTCATCGCCCACGTGGCACAGGATCACGATACGATCACCTGCCACGCTCGGACGAGCAACGAGAACGCCCTCCAGTTCTACGAACACCTCGGCTTCGAGATCAAGCGTCGGATCGACAACTACTACGAGGACGGCGGTGACGCCTACTATCTGAAACTCGGTGCCGACGTCGGAATCGCGGACCGAATTACGGACTTGATCCGCCGATAACGATTCGATCCCCAGTAACGGTAACGAGGGGTTGCCCCGGCGGAGATGGGCGCCGTTCTTCGCGAATACGGTCGCAGTTCTAGCCGAACCCGAACGTCGTCCCATTCGGCAGGGTTATAGCCCCCCACCGACGATTACCCGAGGCGCATGGAGGAGCGAACGAGGGCCTATCTTCGAGGGCGGTTCCGCGATCACTATCGACGGACGGAAATCACGCCACCGCCCGCCGCCAACGAACGCGAGTGGGGGTTCATCCCCTGGACCGACGGACCCGACACGACCATGGTCCGCCACCGTTCGCTACTCGAATTGGGCGACCTCTCGGAGTTTCTCGTCAGGAAGCGTCCGCGACACGTTTACTTCTCGGCGGGGCGCTTTCGCGACCCCGGTGCGAGTTCGATGCAGGCCAAAGACTGGCAGTCCGCGGATCTCGTCTTCGATCTCGACGCCGATCACCTCCCGGGCGTGACGCTCGGAACGGACAGTTACGCCGAGATGCTCGCGAAGTGCAAAGGGGCGTTGTTTCGGTTGCTCGATTTCCTCGAGAACGACTTCGCGTTCGAGGACCTCGAGATCGTCTTCTCGGGCGGTCGGGGCTACCACGTCCACGTTCGTGACGAGAACGTGGTACACTTAGAGCGGGAACACCGC
The DNA here is from genome assembly GCF_024227435.1 of Natrinema caseinilyticum. GTDB lineage: Archaea > Halobacteriota > Halobacteria > Halobacteriales > Natrialbaceae > Natrinema > Natrinema caseinilyticum. Next base: position 692,570 of record NZ_CP100445.1, on the reverse strand, counting down.
CGGGAGATCGTCGATTACGTCCGCGGTATCGGCCTCGAGTTCGAGGAACTGATCGAGAGCGAGACGGTTGCCGGACTGGGGCGGAAAACGCCGACGGAACGTCGTACCCTCCGGATCGATGGCGGCTGGGGTGGGCGGACCCACGACCACTTCCTGACGTACGTCGACGACCTGCTCGAGTTGGACGAAGACGCTGCGCTCGAGCGATTACAGGAGTTCGACGGTATCGGTGAGGGGAAAGCCGCGGCGACGCTGAACGCGGCCCGAAACAATCGGGACCAGCTCGAGGCGGGCAACGTCACCGTTCACACCGCGGTCGCGCAACTGGCAGAGCGATTCGCGACCCGGGCCGTCGACCGGGACAACGCGCCCATCGACGAACCGGTCACCACCGACACGAACCGACTCATCCGTTTGCCGGGAAGCCTTCACGGCGGGAGCGGGCTCCGGACCGTCCGGCTCGAGCGCGACGAACTCGACGAGTTCGACCCCCTCGTCGACGCCGTCCCCGAGACGTTTCGTGGGCACGAGATCGCCGTCGACGTACTCGACGGGGGCGAGATCGAACTGGGAGGAGATAGCTTTACGGTCCAGGAAGGCGACCAGTCACTACCGGAGTACGTTGCCGTGTTCCTGATGGCACGCGGCCGCGCAGAGAAGGAAAAAGAATGAACCTCGACGAATTGCGTTCGATCCAGAGCAAGGAGCGCCAGAAGGATAGTCTCCAGAATCTGCGCCCTTCGTTCTATCGGGAGGTCGGCGAGTACATCGCCGGTCTCGAGGCCGAACGCGACCGCGTCGCCGAGCAGGCCGACGATCCCTTTTCCTCGCCCGAAGTCGGCCGGCTGACGGACGAGATCGAGACCGCCAAAGACGTCGTCGAGGCGGTCTACGAGCGCCGAATGGGAAAGCTCGTCAAGCAAGCCAGCCTCGCCGCGGCCGGGATGCCGGCGGACGACGAGGGCCTGACCGCCGAAGAGGTGGACCTGTTCGACGACCTCGTCGACCGAATTAGTTCGAACAAAAATCGGGTCCTGGACGTCCTCGAGGGCGTCGAGGACGCGGCCGGCACGGGATCGGATCACGAATCCGAACCCCAGCCGGAAAGCGAGTCGGACGATTCCGGCCTCTCCGCCGTGGAATCGTCTCACGAAAGTGCAAGCACGGACGACGTCCCGCCACCACCACCCGACGAACCGCCGGCCGACGCCGACCCGACGATGGCCGAGGGGTCGGGAACCGATACCGCGAGTACGGTCTCCCCGGCAGAGGCGATGGGCGGAGACGGACTGTCCGGTGAAGACGGACTCCCGAGTGAACGCGAATCGCCGACCGAAACGAAAGAGGGCCGTGAGACGACTCGGGGATCGGCCTCCGATTCCGGCACCGATTCACCGCCACCGCGAGCCGAACGTGAGACCGAACCGGCGGAGGGACGCGAGGGGTCGTCTACCGTGTCCCCCGCCGTCGAGCGAACCACCGTCAGGATCACCAGCGACATCGGCTCGATCCTCGGCGTGGACGACCGCGAGTACACCCTGACGAGCGACGACGTCGTCACGTTGCCCGAGCAAAACGCCGTTCCCCTCATCGACAGGGAAGCCGCCGAACGACTCGAGTGACGCTATCGAGCGTTCTCCTGCCGTCAGCGCCGATATTCAGTGTCGTGTGAAACCGTAACGCATACATTATCTGTCGCTAAGTCCCGTGCATGCTCGACGTCGGTGACGAAGCACCTGAATTCGAACTGCCAAACCAACACGGCGAACCGGTCCGCCGCTCCGATTTCGACGGCCAACGTCTCGTCGTGTACTTCTACCCCCGTGCGAACACGGACGGCTGTACGGTCGAAGCCCGTGGGTTCAACGAATCGCGCTCCGAACTCGCGGACCGAGACGTCGGCATCGTCGGCATCAGCGACGACCCCGTCGACGACATCGCGGCGTTCGCCGCCGACTACGACCTCGAGTTCGATTTGCTTTCGGACGAGTTCGGCGAAGTCGCCACGCTCTACGAATCGTACGGCGAAAAACGAATGTTCGGGAAGACGTTCGATGGCGTCTTCCGTAACACGTACCTCGTGGGTCCCGACGGTCGGATCGAAGCGGTCTACGAGAACGTTTCGCCCGACGATCATCCCGAAGAGATTCTCGCGGACCTCGAACCGGTCGATATCACCCACTGAGCCGCCCCGTTCCGAGATCGTCTCGTTCGGAGCGTCCGTCTCCCGTCCGAGATCACGGGGCCTACCGAAGCGCGTCCCTCCGTGATTACGTCTCGCCCACTGCGGGGACGTCCGCGTACCGTTACCGTTCGCCCGAAGAGTCACTCTGACTCCGCGGAACCGGCCGATCCGAGGACGCGAACACAACCGGTGTTGGTGATCCGAAGCACGTACTCGTCGACCGGGACGTCGACGGTGACGGTGCTGTCGGATCGGTCGTCCGTTACGAGGCGATCGAGCGCTTCGGGGTCGACGTAGTCGTACAGTGTGATCCCGTGTTCGGTCGAACAATCGATCGGATCTGTCTCGAGTGCGGCCGCGAGCGCGTACACGACGGCCGTGCTGGCCGGCGTCATTTCGTCGTAGGTACGTTCGGCGACGACCGGCCGCTCGTCCGACGGATTTCGATCAGACCCGGTCATGTACCGCGTGCCCTCCCGGGGTTCGCCCGTCGACGGTCGATCCTCTCATCCAGTCGAACGTTGATCCGTCCATCACGAGTGGTACCCGATCGTTCACTACCAAGCTTCGGCTTGAATAGAACCGTTCGATCGACGGATCCGCTTTGCGAGGGCAGTCGTCCGTCCGAGCGTAGCACGTCGAATCTCACTCCCACGACGAAGGGGCGGTCGTCGCCACTGCCGCGAACGCCGTCGGCTGGTGGACCTCTACTCCGAACGGAGGTGCCACGCGACACGTCGAAACGGTGTGACGAAGCGACGAGGTGAACGCAAAAACGGCAGTCGAGACCCTACTGGAAGGTCCGTCCGACCTGTTCTTCGGCGGCGGGCTCTGCCTGCTGGAATTCTTCTTCGAGTTCCTCGTACTGCTCTCGCGTTTCGGGGGTCACGCTGGGGTTGACCTCCTCGAGGGCGTCCTCGAAGTGTTCTCTGCTGATGCGGACGTTACCGATGGTGTCGCCCATCTCTTCGGGGTCGACCGAGTTGATGAACTCGCGACTGGCTGCCATCGAGGCTTCGCGACAGACCGCTTCGATGTCGGCACCGACGTACCCGTCCGTCTGGCTCGCGAGCCACTCCATATCGATCGATTCGGCCAGCGGCTTGTCGCGGGTGTGGACCTCGAAGATCTTCGCGCGACCATCCTCGTCGGGGACCGGTACGTGGACGTGGCGGTCGAGCCGTCCCGGCCGTAGCAGGGCGCTGTCGATCAGGTCCGGCCGGTTGGTCGTGGCGATCACGACGACGTCCTCGAGTTCCTCGAGGCCGTCGAGTTCGGTCAGCAGCTGGGAGACGACGCGTTCGCCGACGCCGGAGTCGCCCTGCCGTCGACCGCGTTCGCCCGCGATCGAGTCGATCTCGTCGAAGAAGATCACGGTCGGGGCGTTCTCGCGTGCCTTCTCGAAGACCTCGCGGACGCCCTTCTCGCTCTCTCCGACGTACTTGTTCAGCAGTTCCGGGCCCTTGATCGAGATGAAGTTCGACTGGGCCTCGTTGGCGACCGCTTTCGCGAGCAGCGTCTTCCCGGTGCCGGGCGGCCCGTACATGAGGACGCCCTTTGCCGCCTGCATGTCCATCGCCTCGAACACGTCGGGGTAGTCGAGCGGCCACTGGATCGTCTCGCGGAGCCGTTCTTTGGTGTCTCCGAGCCCGCCGACGTCGTTCCAGGTGACGTCCGGCACTTCGACGAAGACCTCGCGGAGCGCCGAGGGCTGAATTCCCTTGAGCGCCTCCTTGAAGTCGGCCTCGTTCACCTCGAGCGATTCGAGGATGTCGGCGTCGATCTCCTCGGATTCGAGGTCGAGTTCGGGGCGGATCCGACGGAGCGCGTTCATCGCGCTCTCGCGGGCGAGCGACTCGAGGTCGGCGCCCACGAACCCGTGGGTGTTCTCGGCGTACTGTTCCAGGTCGATCGACTCGGCCAGGGGCATCCCGCGGGTGTGAACCTGCAGGATCTCCTTGCGACCTTCCTTGTCGGGAACGCCGATCTCGATCTCTCGGTCGAAGCGACCGCCACGTCGGAGGGCGGGATCGATCGCGTCGACGCGATTCGTCGCCGCGATGACCGTGACCCGGCCTCGTTCCTCGAGGCCGTCCATCAGCGAGAGCAACTGGGCGACGACGCGCCGTTCGACGTCACCGCCGGCCTCCTCCCGCTTGGCGGCGATGGAGTCGAGTTCGTCGATGAAGACGATCGCGGGCGCGTTCTCCTCGGCCTCTTCGAAGACCTCGCGGAGTTGTTCCTCGCTTTCGCCATAGTACTTCGACATGATCTCCGGACCGGAGATCGTTTCGAAGTGAGCGTCGATCTCGTTGGCGACGGCCTTTGCCATCAGCGTTTTGCCGGTACCCGGCGGGCCGTGCAGGAGGACGCCCTTCGGCGGCTCGATACCGAGTTGCTGGAACAACTCGGGGTGGCGCATCGGCAACTCGATCATTTCGCGTACCTGGTCGAGTTCGTCGTCCAGGCCACCGATGTCCTCGTAGGTGACGTTCGGGACGCCTTCGGTGGAGGGGCCCCTGCCCGCGCTGACCTGTTCGGCCGGCTTCTCGGAGATTTCGATGTTCGTCGAGTCCGTGATCACGACGGTTCCGCTGGGTGACGTGTTGGCGATCTTCAGGGGGACCGACTGGCCGGAACTCGCCATGGGGCCGAACGAGAGCGAGAACGGGACCGTCTGGCCCTCGGTAACGGCCTGGCCGCTCAGTTTGTCGCGCACGAGCGGTCCGATGTCTCCGCGGATCCGCAGGTTCTGGGGGAGCGCCACGGTGACCGACTTGGCGGGCTTGACATCGGCCGGTTCGACGGTGACCGTGTCGTCGATCCCGACGTCGGCCTCCTGGCGCAGGCGACCGTCGATCCGGACGATACCACGTCCTTCGTCTTCGGGATACCCGGGCCAGACGCGTGCGACGGCCTGCCCCTCGCCCTTGCCGGCGATAGTGATGTAGTCCCCGTTCTCGAGGTCGAGTTCGTTCATCGAGACGCGGTCGATCGCGGCCAGTCCGCGACCAGCGTCTTTCTGTTTCAGGGGTTTGACGGTGAGTTTCATCGTTCCTCCTCCACTTCGATAGTGAGCACGCCATTTTTGATAAACGTGTGCGCACCTTTCGCAGTTTCGGGAAGATCGATCTCGTACTGATCGTCCTCGAAGACGACGATGACGGTATCGTCGACGAGGTCGACCGCGGCGTCAGCCCCGCCGGTTCCGAAGTCGACGGCGAAGACCGTTCCGTCGTCGTACTCGTACCGACGGGCCAACTGCCCATCTTCGCGGGTGAATTGTTCGAGGGTCATGCTGTAACTAACCCAAGGTAAGCACCCAAAATATATAAATCTTTCTCCGGCAGATCGCAAGACGGCGGCGGGTCACAGCCACAGACCATTGTTCGTAGTTCACAGCAGTTCGCTCAGCTTCCAGTCGGACGTATCGGTACTCCGTCCGTCGGCCCGTACGAATTTATTTCCACTGCTGGCGCCGTCCGGGAGCCACGAAATCGAGTCTTTATACCGATTCCGGTCGTCCCGTTACGTATGGAAACGGTATCTCATCACGGTCGAGAGACGGCGTACGATCGTGTCGACCGGGGCGGTGACGGCCCACCGATCTGTTGCGTTCACGGGAGCGGTGGAGCACGCGACATCTGGACCGGACAGTACCCGTTGGCGGATCGATACCCGGTCGTGGCGATGGACCTGAGCGGTCACGGCGACTCGTCGGACGCGGACGCGAGTTCGGGGTATACCGCACTGTCGGCCTACGCAGACGACGTACTGGCCGTCGTCGATGAAACCGACGCCGAAGTACTCGTCGGGAACTCCCTCGGCGGTGCCGTCGTCTTGCACATCCTGCTCGAGCGTGAGTTCGACCCGACCGCCGTCGTCCTGACGGGAACCGGTGCTCGGCTCGGCGTCCTCGACGATCTGTTGACGTGGCTCGACTCGGATTTCGAACGGGCCGTGAAATTTTTACACCAACCGGACCGGCTCTTTCACGATCCGGACCCGGAACTGCGGGAGCGATCGATGGAACGAATGTACGAGTGCGGGCAAGCGGTGACGCGCAGAGACTTTTTGACGTGCCACGAGTTCGACGTTCGCGACCAGCTCGCGGAAATCGACGCGCCAACCCTCGCTGTCTACGGCGAGTTCGATCGGCTGACACCGCCGTGGTTCCACGAATATCTCGCCGACGAGATAGACGGCGGCGAACTGGCCGAAGTCGAAGACGCGGGACACCTGTCGATGCGCGAACGACCGTCGGCCTTCAATTCGGCCATCGACGAATTTCTGGCACCGATCGACAACTGACGCCCACCGGACGATGGGTTTCTCCCCGGTCGGGCACTGACGAGACTCGAGGTCGTCGGTCGGTACCAGACACTCGTCACGGATGGGCTGGCGGCCGCTATGCGTTCGATATTCGTTATAGACGTCGACAGACTGCCCGTGGAATAGGGTCTCGAGACACGTTTTTCCGCGGCGCGTTCACGCGGGTGACTCGGTTCGAGTGGGCGGCGAGACGGTTCGAGTGGGCGGCGAGACTGTCCGGACGGCTACCGCCGTTGTTCGAGCGTGACGAACGAACCGGTCGTCGCGGTGATCCACTGCTTCGCCGCCGTACCTCCGCCGATTTCTCGCGGAAATATCGTACAGACCGCGACATCGTCTTTTTCGACGGTAACGTGCTGTAGGTGGTCTCTCTCGTCGACCGTAGATCCCGGTTCCCCGGGAGCGTTCTTCGGTGAGTCGGACATGTGTCCAGTCTCCGTAGCGTACCGTCGGGTAGGGCACCGAAATATATAAACACCACCCTAAACGTCGTTGTATGATCGTATGGTGTATTATTTCCCTAATATGGAGGCGAGGTGAACGGCCCGTCCCGAGGCGCGTCGAACGACGACAGAATCCGGCCGCCCAGTCCTCGACAGGAACGTTCGGCTCTCGTCCTGGTGTTGCCATTTCGTCGCCCGCCAGCGTCGAGAGACCCCGTTTCGATACCCGACCGCTTCAGTAAATGTCCTCGAGATTTCCCTCCTCGTGGCTGTGTTCCTCGGCCGGGAACTCGCCGGATTCCACCGCGGTCACGTACGCGTCGATCGCCGATTCCATTTCCGCACGGACGTTTCCGAACTGCTTCGAGAACGAGGGCGACCACTCGCTGAGTCCGACCGCGTCGTCGACCACGAGGACCTGCCCGTCGCAGTGGGGGCCGGCACCGATCCCGATTGTCGGGACGTCGAGCGCCGACGTGACCTCCGCCGCGAGGTTCGAGGGGACGTGCTCGAGGACGAGCGAGAACGCGCCGGCCTCCTCGTGGGCCTCGGCCAGTTCGAGGATGTGCCGGGCGGCTTCTCGGTCCGTCCCCTGTCGGGGATAGCCGCCGTACTTGTTGACGTGCTGGGGCGTGAGCCCCAGGTGGGCCATCACCGGAATGCCGAGTTGGACCAACTTCTCCGTCAGTTCGACGGTGTGTGGGCCGGACTCGAGTTTCACCGCGTGGGCGTCTTCCTCCTGGAGCATCCGGCCGGCGTTCTCGATGCTCGCTCGCTCGTCGACGCCGATCGAGAGGAAGGGCATGTCCGCCACGACGAGTGCGTCATCGGTCGCGCGGGCCACGGCGCCCGTGTGGCGAGCCATGTCGTCGACGGTGACCGGGAGCGTGGTCTCGTACCCGAGACTGGTATTCCCGAGGCTGTCTCCGACGAGGATGATGTCGACCCCACTTTCGTCGACGACCGCGGCCGTCGGCGCGTCGTAGGCCGTCAGCATCGTGATCGGTTCGTCACCCGCCTTCGCTCGGAGATCCCGTACGGTAGGCATACCCAACGGTTGGGCTCCCACGATTAAACCTCGTTGCTCTCGGTGTCCACCGGGGTGCATCGGACGCGACCCGCACCCGCGATGCTTAAGAGGGCCGGGAGACCATACTCGGGCGTGCCAGAACGCGTCGAAACGACCTCACCCGACGGCGTCGACTACGGCTGGGTCATGCAAACGACGTTCGTCACGACGATCCTGATCGGCGCCCCGGTCGTCGCCGTTCTGTCGACGACCGCCACCTTACCCGACTGGGGCGCTCGCGTCGAGTTCGCGGTTCGGGTCGGAGCCCTCGTCTGGTTGCTCACGTCCATCGCGGTGTTCGCGTACGCGAAGCGGCATCAGGCGTAGTTCGCACGCACCGGCACACGGTGTGGCCGATGGCGAACTCAAACGCCCGACGGTCCGTCGCCGACGTATTCGAAATCGACCCCCGCTCGTTCTGCAGTTTCGCGATCTCGGACGGAATCACCGACGAACAGCGCCCGCCCGGGGTCGGCGTCGAGTTCGCGGACGGTCGCGAGCAGCGGCTCCGGATCGGGTTTCCACGTTCCGACCGTGTCCCGTCCGACGACCACGTCGACGGCCGGTTCGAGCGCGTGTTCCGCGAGCGCGATCCGACAGGCCCGCTCGCAGTTCAGCGAACAGACCCCCGCCGGGAGCGGCCGCTCGAGTAACTCGTCGGCGCGGGCGAGTCGAACGGACGTCCGCGCGCCGTCGTGTTCGTGAGCCGCGATCGCGGATTCGACCTCCGCGGCCAGTCCCACGTCGACCGCCGACTCGAGCATGTTCCAGAGGCCGTCACCAGGGGGTTCGACGTTCGCACGGTCGTACACCTCGCGGACGTCGACCGCGACGGCGTTCCAGTCGACGTCCAGTTCGACGAGGGTGCCGTCCAGATCGTAGACGATGGCGTCGTACCCGGTCATACGTTCCGATAGGTGCGACGGGTGATTATGAGCTTCGGTCGTCCGGACCGACTTACTCGGCGCTCGTGGCGCCGGTCGCGGGCCGAGTGTGGTGACGGATCGCGGACGTGAGCGCCGCCCCCAAAATGAAGGCGGTCGTGAAGGTGGACACCGTCGATATGTGTTCTCGTGGGAGGAGAACCCAGAGGAGTACCGTCGCGACTCCGATTCCCACGAGCGTCGCGATCGACGTAACTAGGGGGCTGTCACGTCCGACGTGGACGTCCGCCAGCGTATATGCCATCGCCGTTCCGACGAGTAGTCCGATACCGACGGCCGCGACTGTCACTTCGATGGAGACGATATCCCGCTCAAGATCGGTCAAGAACAGCAGATGCGACAGTGCAAAGGCGTAGAGGAACCGCCGGACGTTTTCCGGCCGCTCGCTCGAGTCCCGTGCGGACGAATCCGTCGTGGACCAATCATCCATATAGTTACGCCCGATGATGAACGTAAAGAAATGCCTTCCGGTCGGCGGTACCGCTACTCGAGCAGTTCTCGCGCGATGACCCGTTTCTGTATTTCGGTCGTCCCCTCGTAGATTTCGGTTATCTTCGCGTCGCGGTAGAGTCGTTCGACCTCGCCTTCCGTGACGTACCCGTAGCCGCCGTGGATCTGGACGGCCTCGTTAGTCGCGAACATCGCCGTCTCGCTCGCGAAGTACTTCGCCATGCTCGCCTCGAGCGCCGCACCGCCCGCGGCCCGTTTCCCTGCGGCGTCTCGGGTCAGCAGTCGCGCGGCCCTGATCCGGGTTGCCATCTCCGCGAGCTTGTGGCGAACCGCCTGAATGTCGGCGATCGGTCCGCCGAACTGGTCGCGTTCCTGACTGTACGACAGCGCCTCGTCGAGCGCGCACTGGGCGAGCCCGACCGACTGGGCGGCGATGGCGATCCGGCCGCCGGTGAGGATGTGGAACGCGGCCGACAGCCCCGCACCCTCCTCGGTCAACCGATTTTCGGCGGGAATTCGAACGCCGTCGAAGGTCAGGCTCGTGGTGTCGCTCGCACGCAGGCCCAGTTTGTCCTCTTTTTCGCCGACGGTCAATCCGTCGACGTCACCGGGGACGAGAAACTGGGTTACCGTCGACGGGTCGTCGCGGTCGGTCTTCGCGAAGAGGATGTAGACGCCCGCCCGCTCGCCGTTCGTGATCCACTGCTTCTCGCCGTCGATGACGTATTCGTCACCGTCCGGTTTCGCCTGGGTGGACATCTCCGCGGGGTTCGATCCGGCGTGGGGTTCCGACAGCGCGAACGCCCCGACCGGTCGCCCGTCGGCCATGTCTGGCAACCAGCGGTCCTGCTGGGTTTCGCTCCCGAATTCCGCAATGCAGGAGGTCGCGAGAGAGTGAACCGACAGCGCCGTCGCCACGGCCAACATTCCGTACGCGACCTCCTCGTTTACGACGGCCGCCGTGACCGGGTCCGCGTCGTACCCGCCGTACTCCTCGGGGACCGTCAGTCCCGTCAGGTCCATCTCGGCCAGTCCGTCCCAGACCGCTTCGGGGAACTCCTGTTCGCCGTCCGCCTCGAGTGCGGTCGGCCTGATCTCTTCCCGGGCGAACTCTCGGACGGCGTCTCGAACGGCCACCTGTTCGTCGCTGAGTTCCATACCCGCCATTCGACTGCCGTGACAAAAGTCTCCGCGTCGATGCCGGACGGTCCCGCACTGGTGCCCAACGCCCCAGGCGGTCAGATTCCCTCGAGGCCGACGTCTTCCAGTCGGTCACGCATCTCCCGTGCGGACTCCTCGTCTTTCAGTCGAAGCGGACTCCGCAGCGGACCGGCGTCGAATCCTCGCATCTCGAGGGCCGTTTTGACGCCGGACATGTACGCGCCGCCGGTCTTGAACGCCTCTCGCACGCGGAATATGTCGCTCTGTAATTCGCGTGCACGGGCCTCGTCGCCGGAGTCGTAGGCCTCGTAACAGTCGACGACCAGTTCGGGGAACGCGTTCGCGACCGCGCTAACCGCACCCGAACAGCCGATCTCGAGCCCGGCGAAGACGAGCGAATCGGATCCCGCCAGAAACGTCAGATCGGGGTGTGCGTCGATCGCCTGGGCGAGCCAGGGAACGTTTTTGCTCGAGTCCTTACAGCCGACGACGGTGTCGATTGCCGCGAGGTCGGCCAGCGTCTCGAGGGAGAGTTCGTTACCGGTCTTGCTCGGAATGTGGTATATGTACAGCGGGAGGGAGACGGCTTCGGCAACCCGCCGGTAGTGCTCGAGTGCCCCGTCGTGGTCCAGCGGATAGTAGTACGGTGTCACGACGACGACGCCGTCCGCACCGACCGATTCGGCGTGCTCGGCGTGAGCGACGGTCCGATACGTGCTCGGGGAACCGACGCCGGCGATGACGGGCACCTCGTCGCCGACCTCGTCGACGACGGCTTCGATCACGTCGTCGCGCTCCTCGCCCGTGAGAAGTGGAAACTCGCCGTTGGTTCCCAGGGGAAACACGCCGTGAGCCCCCCGATCGACGACGAATCGAGCGTGTGATGCGGTCGCCTCGTAATCGACGGACTCGTCGTCCCGAAACACCGTTACGGTCGGGGGAACGACGCCGTGGAGTGACAGCGGGTCGTCCCGTCCGGGATCGTGATACGCCATACCGTTGCGTCCGCCGAGCAGCGCCAAAAAACGCGTGCCGGCAGTGTCGCTCTGCGTCCGTGTCCGTGTGAAATCGGCGGTTACACAGATTCGAGGAGAAAGCCCACGACTTCAGTCGTGGGAGTAGTCACTGGCGGACGTCAATCGGAGGTCGCCAGCCCGCCTGCCGACCCGTCCACCTGTTCGCCCGCGAGAACGCGATTCGCTCGCCGAAGTCGCTCGGAAAGTGCCTGATGGGAAATCTCGAGTTCGTTCGCGAGTTCCTCGAGCGAGATTTCGCGCGGGACGTCGTAGTACCCCTGCCGATACGCTTCGGCGACGGCTTCCTGCTGCGGTTCCGTCAGTGCCGCCGACGTTTCGAAGTCCTCGTTCTGGCCGGCCTCGACCATTCGCTTGACGTCGATGGCGACGCCCCGTTTTTCGATGTCGGAGACGGCCCTCGAGAGTTCCTCGCGCCGAGTGAAAAGGAGCCGAAGCGTCCACCTCCCATCGGAGACCTGCGCATCGAGGACCGTCCCGCGGTGTCTGTACACACACCGGCAGATCGAGCCGACAGCGTCGGTGTACTGGAGACGGTAGAACAGTTCCCCCTCGTCGGTCCGCCCGAGTAACTGACGGTACTCGGCTACCGTCGGGTCGGCCGCGAGGGCCTCCTCGAGTTCCCCGCGGTCGACGTTCGAAAACCAGACCAGCGGGGTCGTCCGGACCGGCCCTTCTGCAACGACGCTTTCGACACGGACATCGAGGGCCGGTAGTTGCTGGAAGGTCTCTGCGAGTGCGAACTCGTCAGTCGAAAGCGTCAGTTCTGTGATCGTCGTCATTCGTGGGTCACCTCGCGTGCAATCGCGAGTCCGAGCGGCGGTACTGTCCGATCTCGGACACGACCGGTCGCGCAAGGGGACGGCCGACTCGTCCGCTTCCCTCACACCGCGCTCGCCGACCACTGACCTACTGGCCTCGCGGAGCAGTACCCGAACGCGCTCGGGCGGATCGATCTGATCGAAAGATAGCCCTCGAGACAGTTGATGAGCCGGCATTTGTGTTCTGGCCGTTTAAACGACGTCTCACAGCGATCGGCGGCCACAGCGGATGGTGGTCTCGAAATTTCGGTTTTCAGACCGGAGCGGAAACCCTCCTGACGAACGCGGAGCGATCACCCGTCAGACCGGGGCGGGAATCCTAGCCGAGACGAGCGAATCGATTGAGCGCGTACACCGTTCGGAGGACGTCCACGCTTTTCCCGCGGTCGAAGACGAGTTCGTCCGTTTCGAGGACGTGCTGGAGGGTGTCCTGCGAGGCGTGTTCGGGCGCGGCCGAGATGCCGGCGTCCGTGTCCGCGACCCACTTCATGACCCGGAGGTCGCTCTTCGAGTCGCCCATCACGAGCGCGAACGGATCGTCGACGCCGAGAACGTCGAGCGCCCGCTCCACGCCGACCACCTTGTTCAGTTCCAGACTGCCGATCTCGGCCGCATCGGCCTCGTAGTACGCGACGTCGATGCGCTCGAGGACCGCTGCGATCCGGTCTGGGACGGCCTCGGCGTCGAGGTCCGGATACGCGCCCTCGCCCTCGAGAACGGCTCTGACCTCGGGATCCTGGACCGCGTAGAACGCGCGCGTCCAGTCGACGACCGCTTCGCCGGCCAGCGTCGGTTCGTCGGCGTCGTCGGCCTCGATGTCGTCTTCACCGAGGGCCGTACAGACGGCGTCCGCGAGCAGGTCGATCAGATACACGAGTGCCTCGTCGATGATTTCACGGGCGTCCGCGGAGCCGGTTTCGTAGTTGGGCTTCATCGTGACGTTGAACTCGTTGCCCTGGAGGTGACAGCCTCGCCGGAGCCCTTCGGGGGCTTCCGGAAGCACGCGTGACCGGACGCCGTCGAAGACGGTCCGGATCGACTCGTCGAGATCTTCGTAGAGTAACTGCTTCGTCTCGGCACCGTGGCCCGGCGTGAACACGCCCGTTCCCGCCTCGTAGACGATCGAGAGGTCCCCCGAGTGAACGATTTCGCTGCCGAGTCCCTGGATCGCGAACCCCTTGACGTTCTCCAGGGTCTGGCCCGTGCAGATGACGATCGGCACCCCGGCTTCGTGAAATTCCGTCAGGAGGTGCAACGTGTCTCGCGGGATCTCGTTGTCCGTCCCGCCCGCGGATCGCAGCGTCTCGTCGACGTCGAGGACGAGGACGTTGACGGACCTGCCGTACTTCGCCTCGAGATCGAGGGCCGTAAAGGCCTGGTCGCGGGTCGCGTGGGCGACGATTTCCGCGAACGTCTCGCCGGCCGCGAACGACGAGCGAATCTCGTCCTTTCGGTGTTCGAGTTCCTCGGTCGCGCCCTGCCAGTGTTCGAGGGCGACTCGAGAATCGACGGCCGGAAAGACGTCCACGAACTCCTGGTACTCCCGCAACGTCTTCGTGTCGTACTCGTCGTAGAGCTGGTAGACGAGGTCGTATCGTTCCATGCAACGTACAGGTATGGGCAGCCGGATAATCGTTTCCGGTCGCGACGGATCGAACAGCCCTGTCCGATCCGTTCACGCCGGTCCGACGGTTCGACGATCCGATACTACAGGAATTTACTCGAGTAGGAATAAATATTTAAAAGCACGACACCTACTGTGTCACTATGAAAGCTATCGCGGTCGAGCCGGGAGCGGGGGTTCCCGAAATCGTCGAGCGGCCTGTTCCGGAACCAGCCACCGGCGACGCTCTCGTTCGAATCTGTCGCGTCGGCGTCGACGGTACCGATTACGAAGTCATCGAGGGGAGCCACGGTGGGGTTCCCGCCGGTGACGACCGGCTGGTTCTCGGACACGAAGCCGTCGGCGTCGTCGAAGACGCGAACGGAACCTGCCTCGAGGAAGGAGAGTACGTCGTCCCGACGGTCCGTCGGCCGCCTGCGGGGGTCGAGACGAACGAGTACTTCGAGCGGGGCGAACCGGACATGGCCCCGGAGGGTGAGTACGTCGAACGCGGCATCGTCGGTGCCCACGGATTCATGGCGGAATACGTCACGAGCCCGGCCGACGCTCTCGTTCCGATCTCCGAAGAATTGGCACCGTGGGGCTTCCTCGTCGAGCCGATCAGCATCTCCGAAAAAGCGCTCCAGCACGCCCGCGCGACCCGGTCGGCGTTCGACTGGGAGCCCGAATCCGCGCTGGTTCTCGGAAACGGCTCGCTGGGACTGTTGACGGTCGCGATGTTCACGACGACGCTCGGATACGATCGGGTCTACTGCCTCGGCCGGCGGGATCGGCCCGATCCGTCCATCGACGTCATCGAACGACTCGGCGCGACGTACATCGACTCGCGCGAAACGCCGGTCTCCGAAATCGCCGACGTTTACGAGCCGATGGACGTTATCTACGAGGCGACCGGATACGCGAAGCACGCCTTCGAGTCGATCGACGCGCTCGCTCCGAACGGCGTCGCCGCCCTCCTCGGGGTCCCCGGTGACTGGTCCTTCGAGGTCGATGGCGGCCACCTCCACCGCGAACTCGTCCTCCACAACAAGGCGCTCGTCGGCAGCGTCA
Source organism: Natrinema caseinilyticum (assembly GCF_024227435.1). GTDB lineage: Archaea > Halobacteriota > Halobacteria > Halobacteriales > Natrialbaceae > Natrinema > Natrinema caseinilyticum. The sequence continues at coordinate 677,457 of NZ_CP100445.1, read as the reverse complement.
ACTCGAACCGAACCCACTTCGAGGCCGCGACGGAAACGCTCGCGGCCCTCCCGAACGACGTTCTCGAGTCGATCGTCACCGGTATCTACGGACTGGACGCGGTCGACAGGGCGTTCCCCGAGGCCACCGCGAACGTCGCAGCGGCCGGTCACGGGTCGTCCGAGCGTGTCGAGGACGACACGCCTATAAAAACGGCGGTCGAACTCGCTTCCATATGAAAAACGTCGACGACCTGATCGAGAGCGCGGCAGAGCTCGCGGCCCGCGGGCTCTCGAAAGGCGAGATTGCCGACGAACTGAACGTGTCTCGCGAGACGGCGAGTTGGCTCGTCGAACGCAGCGGCACGACGCCCCAACCCTCCGATCAATCACCGCAGCGACCGGACAACGGCGGAGGCGGTCCGCAGGACATCCACGTCGACTGGTCCGCGATCGGCCGGGACAGCAAACGAATGAGCGCCGTCGCCGAGGCGATGGCCGACCTGCTCGCCAAACACGGCGAAGACGTCGACCTGACGATCGGAATCGAAAAGGCCGGCGGACCCATCGCCACCCTCGTCGCTCGCGAACTCGAGACCGACCTCGGAACGTACACGCCCGCGAAACACCAGTGGGAGGAAGGCGACATCGAGGAACTCGGCGGCACGTTCTCGAGAAATTTCGCCGGCATCCGCGACCGCGAGTGCTACGTGGTCGACGACACGATTACGAGCGGCACGACTATGCGAGAGACGATCGATGCGATCCGTGCGGAAGGCGGAAAACCCCTCGCCTGCGTCGTCCTCGCGGACAAACAGGGTCTCGAGGAACTCGAAGGGGTCCCCGTCTACTCGCTGTTGCAGGTCATCAGCGTCGGTAAAGACGAGTAAAACTGCCGGAGCGGGACACCGCCGGACGATCCGCCCGTCGAAGGAACGAGCTCCCGAGCCCGTCGACTGTGCGGCCGCTCGTGATCTGGTTTCGGCCCGCGAAAAATTGAATCGGGACGGAGCTCGGTCAGCCGTGAATTCCCATCGCTTCGATCTGTTCCTGGTACCGGTTCCGGATCGTCACCTCGGTCACCTGCGCGACGTCGGCGACCTCTCGCTGGGTTTTCTTCTCGTTACAGAGCAGCGACGCAGCGTAAATCGCGGCTGCGGCGTACCCGGTCGGTGACTTGCCCGATAGCAACCCTTCCTCGGCCGTCTTCTCGATGATCTCGTTGGCCTTCGTCTGGACCTCTTCGGACAGTTCGAGTTCAGAACAGAAGCGCGGGACGTACTTTTTCGGGTCGACGGGACGCATCTCGAGGCCGAGTTCCTGTGAGATGTATCGATACGTGCGACCGATCTCTTTGCGTTCGACGCGAGAGACTTCCGAGATTTCCTCGAGGCTTCGTGGAATTCCCTCCTTACGACAGGCGGCGTACAGCGCAGACGTCGCGACGCCCTCGATCGAGCGGCCGCGGATCAGGTCTTCTTTGAGCGCGCGCCGGTAGATCACCGACGCGACTTCGCGGACCGAGCGCGGGACACCCAGTGCTGAGGCCATGCGGTCGATCTCGCTGAGCGCGAACTGCAGATTTCGCTCGCCTGCGTCTTTCGTTCGGATACGTTCCTGCCACTTGCGTAGCCGGTGCATCTGACTACGCTTTTTCGAGGAAATAGAGCGTCCGTAGGCGTCCTTGTCCTTCCAGTCGATCGTCGTCGTCAGCCCCTTGTCGTGCATCGTCTGTGTCGTCGGCGCACCGACGCGGGACTTTTCTTGTCGTTCCTGGTGATTGAACGCCCGCCACTCCGGGCCTGGGTCGATTTGTTCTTCCTCCACGACGAGCCCACAGTCTTCACAAATGAGCTCTCCCCTGTCGGAGTCCTTAACGAGATTATCCGATTCACACTCGGGGCAGGCACGTACCCCCTCTTGTTCCTCGGTCTCGTCCGTCTCGCGCGTTCGCTCCCGCTGGCGGGTGGACCGTGTCATCGCACTTTTATAGTAGTATCACCATGGTATATAAATATTTGGTAAGCATTTTCGTCTATTCGCCCGTACCTGCCGAGAACCGGCGATGTGGGCGTTCACACACCAGGTTTACGCTTTGGAACCGGAAAACCTTTATCCGGATCCGCCGGACCACGGACACGGATGTCGGTCATCGAATGCGACGTCGAGGAGGCTCGCAAACGGCTCGAGCAGGCGGACGTCGCCGTCGAGTCGGGAAACACGGACCACGAGCGCTGGCGAGCGAGCCGACAGGGTGCGACCGCGGTCGCGTACGACGACAAGGTCGTCGTGCAGGGCTCGAATCCGCAGAGTATCGAGGCGCTGCTCCGTGAGGGCGGCGGGCGCGCCCACGTCTACTTCGACGGCGCGTGTCGGGGCAATCCCGGCCCCGCGGCGATCGGATGGGTGATCGTCACCGGCGACGGGATCGCCGCCGAAGGGAGCGATACGATCGGGCGAGCGACCAACAACCAGGCCGAGTACGAGGCGTTGATCGCCGCCCTCGAGACGGCGCGCGACTTCGGCTACGACGAGGTCCACGTCCGCGGCGACTCGGAACTCATCGTCAAACAGGTCCGCGGCGAGTACGACACCAACAACCCCGAACTCCGAGAGAAACGCGTCACCGTCCACGAACTCCTCGCGGCGTTCGACGAGTGGACGATAGAGCACGTCCCCCGAGAAATCAACGACCGCGCGGACGACCTCGCGAACGAAGCGTTAGACCACGCCTGAGACACCCGCTTCGTTTCCGACTGAACGGCCGGTCGATCGGACCGGACGAACCGACGAACTGGTTCGACCACGCTCGAGACGACCCCGAACGGAGCGAGCCACCGCACCAGAATCGGCAATTGGAAACCGGCTCGAGTGCGTACGATTCGCTATGGCCGATCGGAACACAGTCGACGCCGATGATGACGACGGTGAGCCGAACGAGACGGGACGAACGTCGGCGGCCGAGGGATCCGGATCGCCCACGCCTCGGAGTACTAGCGGAGCGGATACCGGCGGTGCCGATCTTCCCAGCCGCGTCGTCGACGAAGTCGAACGGCTGACTCGACTCGAGCGATCCGTTATCGACGAGAACGAGCGCGGGGCGTACGAGCGCAGGCGCGACGAACTGTTGTCGGACCACGAGTTCACCGCCCGTATTCGAGACGACGAGGGCGACGACGTCCTCGTTCTCCATCCCGAATCGTGGCACGAAGACGGCGTCATCAGGACGGACCGCATCGAGGACGTCGATCGCGCGGTCGAGATTCGACTCGAGGGGGCCGACGACCCGGACGACTGGGACGCCGTCGACGCTCGCAATCGCGAACTGGTCGAATCCGTCAGAGAAGCACACGGCGACGTTCACGGTGACAACGCGTCGTCGGTGGCCGACTTCGCGAGCAATCACTACGCCAAACCGATCGAATCGCTCACGAGCGAGGAGGTCACGGAGTTTCGAACCGAATACTTCGTTCGGAACGCCTGGCCCGACGAAAAACAACAAAATGTGATCGAAGAGTCGATCGAACTCCTCTTCGAAACGGCCGACCAGCCGGTACCGGACCGTCGACGCTAGTAGCTGTTTTCGACGATGTCGGTGATTTCGTCGGCGCGGTCGTCGTCCGTGACGACCTTCGAAAGCGTCCACTGAATGCCGTCGAGGACGGCGTCGTAGCCGTCCTCGGTCAGCGAATACTGGTTGGTTCGCTTGTCGAGTTCGCTCTTCTCGACCAGCCCGAGGTTGACGAGTTCGTCGAGGTTAGGGTAGAGTCGCCCGTGGTTCACTTCCGTCCCGTAGTAGTCCTCGAGCTCGCGCTTGATCGCGAGCCCGTACATGGGGTCTTTCGCGAGGATGACGAGGATGTTGTTCTGGAAGGCTGTGAGTTCGCGCGCAATACTCTGTTCGCCGGTGATTGATTGTGCCTCTGACATACGTGTGCAAATGTCACCAGACTATTTAAGACTTGTCAACTATTGCTTCGTATCAGCCGGTCGGACAGCCCGCTACCGACCGCTACACCGCCGGACACCGGTGGATTGTGTCCTATTCGTGTCTGTCGGGTATCTGGCAACCGTCACGTCGATAGTGACACTCGATTACGAAAGTACTTTTTGATCGACGCTGGAGTTTTCGGTACATGGTCAACCTCTGGGAAGACCTCGAAACCGGACCGAATCCACCCGAAGAGATCTACGCCGTCGTCGAATGTCTCAAGGGCGAACGAAACAAATACGAGTACGACAAGGACGTCCCGGGCGTCGTCCTCGACCGCGTGCTCCACAGCAACGTCCACTATCCGAGCGACTATGGGTTCATTCCCCAGTCGTACTACGACGACGAGGATCCCTTCGACGTCCTCGTTCTCGTCGAAGACCAGACGTTCCCCGGTTGCGTTATCGAGGCCCGTCCGGTCGCGCTCATGAAGATGGACGACGACGGAGAACAGGACGACAAGGTTATCGCCGTCCCGGTCGAGGACCCGCGCTACGATCACATCGAGGACCTCGACGATATCCCCCAACAGCAACGCGACGAGATCGACGAGTTCTTCTCGACCTACAAGAACCTCGAGGAGGGGAAGGAAGTGGAGACGCTGGGCTGGGAGGACAAGCAAGCCGCCCACGACGCGATCGAACACGCCCAGGATCTCTACGAAGAGCATTTCGAGTAGACGCAACGAACTACCAGTAGCGCCTCGGGCCGCACGAGACGGCCTTTCTCCCGCGGTCACTTCGGCGGATACCCCAGAGTTATCCACGGACGCCCGGCGCATGCGTTATGAGCATGGGTAATTTTATTCCGGTTCCCGGCGTATTCCCTCCTGTATGGCAGCTTCCAACTCGCCCGTCCGATCGTCCTCGACCGACGTCGCGGCCGACTCCGGCGTGGGCATGGACCACCTCACGGTCGTCCCGACCAACTTCGACCCCGATGACTCGACGGCGACCGACGACTAACCGATTCCGTCGACTCGCTTCGTTCGCCGGTCGACACAAAACTCGATTCCTGGTCCGGCACTGGAAATCGGCGAGCGGTTTCGCCGCGACGATCGGAGTGGCATCCGTTCGCAAAACACTGTCTCGAAACGAACCTTCTTGTATACGGTCGAACTACGGGTGACCATGGGTCTGTTCGATCGATTGCGGGGCGACGGCGATCCTCGGGTCGCATTTATCGGGGTCGACGGCGTACCGTATAGTCTCCTGTCGGAGAACGAGGAACTGTTCCCGAACTTCGCTGCGATCGCAGACGACGGAACGGCAAACGAAATCTCGAGCATCGTTCCGCCCGAATCCAGCGCCTGCTGGCCGTCGCTGACGACCGGGGTAAACCCAGGGGAGACCGGCGTCTATGGCTTCCAGGATCGGGAAGTCGGAACCTACGACACCTACGTCCCGATGGGCCGGGAGGTTCAGGCCGACCGCATCTGGGACCGCGTGCAAGAAAACGGACGGAAGGCCACGGTGATGAACGTCCCCGTCACGTTCCCGCCCCAGCGAAACGTCCAGCGTATGGTCTCGGGCTTTCTCTCACCCGATCTCGAGAAGGCCGCCTACCCTGACGACGTACGCGATTACCTCGAGACGCTGGACTACCGAATCGACGTCAATCCGAAACTCGGTCACGAAGAAGACAAGACCGAGTTCATCGAGGACGCCAACGCCACGGTCGATGCCCAGTTCGAGGCGTTCAAACACTACATCGAAGAAGACGACTGGGACCTCTTTTTCGGCGTCTTCATGACGACCGACCGGGTCAACCACTTCCTGTTCAAAGACTACGAGCGCGACGGCGAGTACAAGGACGATTTCATCGACTTCTACAGGAAGGTCGACGACTACATCGGCCGTCTGCGAAACGCGCTGGCGGACGACGTCACGCTGATCGTCGCCTCCGACCACGGTTTCACCAGCCTCGATTACGAGGTCCACTTCAACGAGTGGCTCCGCGAGGAGGGGTGGCTCTCCTTCCGGACCGACGAACCGGAGGAACTGGGCGACATCGCCGACGAAACGAAGGCCTACTCGTTCATTCCCGGCCGCTTCTACATCAATCTCGAGGGCCGGGAACCCCGCGGCTCCGTTCCCGAGTCCGAGTATCACGCTGTCCGCGACGAACTCAAGGCCAGTCTCGAGGCGCTCGAGGGACCCGACGGGAACACCGTCGTCGACCGCGTCGTCGAAAAAGAGGAGGCGTTCCGCGGCGATCACGACGACATCGCACCCGATCTGGTCGCGATTCCGAACAACGGCTTCGACCTCAAATCCGGTTTCAAAGCCGATTCGAAGGTTTTCGACACGGGGCCACGAAACGGAATGCACAGCTTCGACGACACGTCGCTCTACATCGACAGTCCCGACGCATCGATCGAGGACGCGGACCTGTTCGACATCACGCCGACGATCCTCGATCTGATGGACATCGAATTCGGCCGCAGCGAGTTCGACGGCGCGAGTCTGGTGTGATCGGTCACTGGGTCCGGTAGCGCCCATCACTCGTTCGAGACCGGTCTCGTGTCCTTTTTCGGACCGTTCCAACCGCTCTTCCGGGATCGGTCGGAACGATACCTGTCGACCGAGGAGATTCCTGCCCCGGTTGCGGCATCCTCGAGAGCGGTGCGGGAATCGTGTGCCGTGGCGGTTTCCAGCGCCGTTGGGGGACGTGCGACGTCCGTATCGGACACGGCACGAACACGATATCCGACCACGGCCGACCTCGAGTCGCTCGGATCTCGATTCGATTCCGTTTTCCGGCCGGCACCGAACCACGTCGCATGGAAGAGGTCATCCACGCTCGCGGTCACGAGAACGTCAGCGCGACTCACGCGAGTACGTTCGAGGTGACGACCGACGACTATCTCACCCCCGCCGGTGACTGTATTCTCGCGATCGGTGCCGACCGCGCGCCGGCGGACTTCGATCCCGAGTTCGTCGCGGCGTGTCGAGACGTCGACGCGGCGGTCACGGTCACCGTCGAGGCGGACGGTCACCGCGATTCGGTGACGGGCCGAGGCGATCCGGGTCTCGAATTCACCGACGACCGAAGCGCCGTCGGCCGGACGAGCGACCACGTGGACGGTCGGACGATACTGCTCGGAGCCGAGTTCGCAGCCGAGGGATTCGACCGCGACCTCGTCGACGCGCTGGCAGCGGGCGCCGAGGTGACGGTGACCGTTACGGTCGAATAACCGGAGCGGATCGCCGCGACTCGAGCGACCGGCGGTTCCGGCGCGATTTTATTCGCCGAGTCCGAACGAAACGGTATGAGCGACGATCCGGAGCCGGCGGTCAACATCAGCGGGGGATCGGACGGAGGCGGCGCGCCCGCCGAGTTCGATCCTGCGGCCGCTGACACCCGTGCAGAGGTCGTTATCGACCGGCTGGGTGAATTGTACTGGCAGAAGACCTACGGCGGCCAGGACGCGTTCACCTGCCTCGTACGGACGATCCTGAGCCAGAACACGAGCGATACGGCGAGTCAGCCGGCACACGACGCGCTGATCGACAGATACGACGGAGACGGTGTCGACCTCGCCGACGCGCTCGCGAACGCGGAGCAATCGATGCTGGCCGAAACCATCAGCTCCGCGGGGCTCTACAATCAAAAGTCGGAGGTTCTCATCGATACCGCCTCGTGGGTCCGCGAGGAGTTCGGCTCGGCCGCCGACTTCGATTCGTTCGTCAAAGACGAGCCCCCGTCGACGGTGCGAGAAACGCTGCTCGAGGTACGGGGCGTCGGACCGAAGACGGCGGACTGCGTGTTGCTCTTTGCGGGCGGTCGCGACGGCGTTTTTCCCGTCGATACCCACGTTCACCGGATCTATCGGCGCATGGGGGTCGCACCACCCACCGCTGACCACGAAGACGTTCGGTCCGTGCTCGAGCGGGACGTCCCCGCAGCAAAGTGCGGGTTCGGGCACACGGCGACGATCCAATTCGGGAGGGAGTACTGTACGGCGCTGCAGCCGGCCTGTCTCGAGGACCCCGAGGCGTGTCCGATGGCCGATGTGTGCGATCAGGTCGGCGTCTATCCGGAGACCGGTGAAGTCGTCGACCCGGCCGACGCGTTCGAGTGACCGGACGCCAGACGGGTGACTTGCCGCCGGGCGAACGGATAGGAGCAGTCGCACGGTCGCCACCCGTCATTCGACGACCGTCATCGCCGGGTCGGATTCGGAACAGTCGGATCGATAGCCCCCCATTTATACAACCCGAATTTCAGTAATGAAATGATGGTTGCATTCACGGAGGCAGAACGTGACGCGGTTTACAAGGCGATCTGGGCCCGACGCGACATTCGCCGGTTTCGTGACGAACCGATCCCGGACGACGTCCTCCATCGGATTATCGAGGCCGCACATCGCGCACCGAGCGTCGGCTTCTCCCAACCGTGGGACTTCGTCGTCGTCGGGGACGACGAGACGAAAGCGGCAATCGGGTCGGTCGCCGAACGGGCGATCGCCGCCGCTCGCGAGGGCTATACGGAACCGAGGCGAGCGGAGTTCTCTCGGCTGAAACTCGAGGGAATTCGCGAGTCCCCCGTCAACGTCTGCGTGACCTGCGATCCGACTCGGGGGGCGCCACACGTGTTGGGACGGAGTTCGATGAAACGGACCGACCTGTACTCGACGTGTCTCGCGGTACAGAATCTCTGGTTGGCCGCTCGAGCGGAGGGCGTCGGCGTCGGGTGGGTGAGCGTTCTCTACCCGTACGAGGTACAGGAGATACTGGGGATCCCGCCGCACGTAAAGCCGGTCGCGTATCTCTGTCTCGGCTATCCGGACGGCGGATTTCCCGACGAACCGATCCTTCAGAACGTCGGATGGCGCGACCGACTCGAGGTCGATCCCCTGATTCACGAAGAGCGGTGGAATTCGGACCGAGCGGCCGAGACCACACGCGAGAACGCCGACTGAACCGCCATCACTGACGGACCGACCACGCGGACGTAATCGCACTCTCGGCTATCTGATCGAGAGAGTCCGTTCCGTCGGCGAGTCGGAACGACAACCAGGAACCGACTGAAGACGAGACCGTGCGCCGGGAGTCACGCGGTCGAAAGTCGCCCGTGCCACAACGTTAATCACACTTGGACACTGTACTACACTGTCATAACAAGACGAACGCCCCGAATGTTTATTCCACTCATTGATCGCCGAACACCATTTCCGAATTCGCATTTCGAGCCGCCGATACCCTCGGGTGGCCGGCGGAGACGCCCTCCAACGGGCGATTTAACGAGCGCAACATTCCGATCGAATCGGTAACGGATCGAACCCATGGGATACGAATTCACACCGGTCGCGCTTCCGTATATCGCTGCCACCGTCGTCTGTACCGTGCTCTTGAGCACGATCTGGCGTCACCGTGACCGGAGGGGAGCGAAAGGATTTATTCTGGACATCGTCGGCCTCGTCTTCCTGGGCCTGACGGTAACGCTTCAGATGTTCGCCACGTCGGAGGCACAGAAAATATTCTGGTGGAACTGGCGATTCGTCGCGGGGCCGCTCATGGCGATCGGCTATCTGCTGATGGCGATCGAATACACCAACAACGAGGAATATATCACCTATCGAACGGGCGCGGTACTCGTCGTGATCCCGGTCGTGACCCAGTTCGCGGTGTGGTCGAACCCGAGACACGGGTTGGTTTACTCCGCCTCGATAGACCCGACGACCGGGCTCTTGGTGCCCACGTTCGAGCCGTTTTATTGGGTATACGCCCTGACGATGTTCACGTATCTCGGGATCGGTGTCTACCTCCTCGTCCGCCTGTTCCTCTCACTTCCGGACTTCAAGAAGCAAGCGGGGATCCTCATCTCGACCATTACGTTCGTGGTAGTCGGACTCGTCGTCTGGTGGGTCGGACGCGTTCCCGTCGATACGCTCACCCTGACGAGTATGGTAAAGGTCGTCGGATTCTACTTCGCGGTCGACCGGCTACAGCTCCTCGACATCGTCCCCGTCGCACGAACGAAAGTTATCGACAACATGCAAGACGCCGTGTTCGTCGTCAACGTGGTCAACCGAATCGTCGACGCGAATCCCGCGGCCAAACGTCTCGTCGACAGCGACGTCGTCGTCGGGGACTCGCTCGAGGAAGCGTTTCCCTCGTCTCAAATAACGGAGTTCGACGACGTATCCGACGCTCAGAGCGAACTCGCGTTCGATATCGACGGTGAAACCCGACACTTCGCGATCCAGATCTCTCCGCTCACGAACTTGCGAGGGAGTCAAACCGGTCGGTTGATCGTCCTCAGAGATATTACGACGCTGAAAAATCGCGAACAGGAATTGACCGTCCTCAACCGCATCGTCCGTCACGACATCAGAAACGAGATGAACGTTATCACCGGTCGCAGCGAACTCCTGGAAGAACACGTGGACCCGGCGGGGAAGCAACACCTCGAGTTAGTTCAGGAAAGCAGCAACCACGTCATCGAACTCACCCAGGTCGTCGGTGAACTCGTCGAAACCCTGACCACCAACGGTGATCTGGATCTCGAGCCCATTCATCTCGGGCCGGTCATCTGGAACCAACTCGAGAAGGCCCGTACCAGCTACCCGTCGGCCGAGTTCGTCGTCGACGGGGAGTTGCCGACCGACGTGACGGTCCGTGCGGACGAGATGCTGTCGTCCGTGTTCACGAATCTCCTCAACAACGCCGTGTTGCACAACGACGCGGCCACACCGCGCGTCGAACTTTCCGTTACCGATCGAGACGAGTCGGTTCTGATCCGCGTGGCCGACAACGGTCCCGGCGTTCCGGACGAACAACGCGACGAAATTTTCGGTCGCGGGCAGAAGGGCCTCGAGAGCGAAGGAACCGGCATCGGTCTCTATCTGGTCGATACCCTGATCGACGGGTACGGTGGCGCCGTCTGGGTCGAAACGGCCGACGGAGGCGGAGCGGCGTTCGTGGTCGAACTCGTGAAAGCGACCAGCGAGTCGGAGTTGCGCGCGGTATCGCGAAGCGGAACCGACTGACTCGGATCGTCCTCGACGGCCCCGGCCGCGAACCGTTTGTCCCCTCGACGGCCGTCGAAACTCGACTGGTACGCACACAGCGTCTCAGGATCTGCGCGTCCGTCCGCCGGTGTCCGTCGATCGGTGACCTGTCTCGCCGACCGTGTGCTCCGGTCGAGACTGCTGGCTAGAACGCGTGGAAACAACGCCGAAAACGGCCGTTCGACCCTGACTCGAGGAGACTGCCCCGCCTTCACTGCAAGGAGGGCGTCAAAGGAACCGGAACGTCTCCAGGTTCTTCGGGGCGAACGTGCGCATATCGAAGTCGTGGTAGAGTGCCGACGAGAGATCCTGGGTAGAACGTTCGTCACCGTGGACACAGAGCACTTTTTCAGGACGGGGATTCATCGTCTTGACGAAGTTCTCGAGGCCGGCGCGGTCGGCGTGGCCGGAGAAGCCGTCGACGGTTTCGACGTCCATGTTCAACGAGAGGGTCCCGCGGCCGCCGCCGTTGCCCATGGCGCCGACTTCGCTCGTGGGTATTTCGTCCCAGCCCGTCTGAATGCGCCGGCCGAGGGTACCCTGGGCCTGGTAGCCGACGAAAACGAGCGTCGAGTCCGGATCGGGCCCGATGTGGGAGAGCCAGGACATGATCGGCCCGCCAGTGACCATCCCGGAGGTCGAGAGGATGATACAGGGACCGCCGTCCGCGACGTCCTGTCGCTCTTCCTCACCGGCATCGATGTGGTTGAACTCCTCGGCGAGGAAGGGATTCTCGTCCTCGTGGAAGATGCGATCCCGGAGGTCGTCTCGGAGATATTCGGGATAGGTGGTGTGGATCGCCGTCGCTTCCCAGATCATCCCGTCCAGGTGAACCGGCATCGAGGGAATGTCGCCGTTGCGCATCGCCTCTTCCAGGACGAGCATGATCTCCTGAGAGCGCCCCACCGCGAACGCGGGGATGACGACCTTTCCACCCTGGTCGTAGGTGTCGTTGATGATTTCCTTGAGGTTTCGCTCGGAATCGATCTGATCGGTCTGGTAGTCGTTTCGACCCCCGTAGGTCGATTCGAGAACGAGCGTCTCGACCCGCGGGAAGTCGTTGACCGCACCGTTGAACAGGCGGGTATCTTCGTAGTGGATGTCGCCGGAGAACGCGACGTTGTAGAGCCCGTCGCCGATGTGGAAGTGCGAGACGGCAGAGCCGAGAATGTGACCCGCGTTGTGGAAGGTGAGTTTGACGTCCGGCGCGATGTCGGTGACGTCGCCGTACTCGAGGGGGATGGTGTGTTTGATCGCCTCGCGGACCTGCTCGCTCTCGTAGGGCGGGGCGCGCCCTTCCTTGGCTGCGACGTCGAGATAGTCGAGCGTCAAGAGGCCCATCAGGTCCCGCGTCGGTTCGGTACAGTATATCGGGCCGTCGTAGCCGTATTTGAACAGGAGCGGGATCAGTGCGGAGTGATCGAGGTGAGCGTGTGTGAGAACGACCGCGTCGATGGTCTGTGGGCCTGCACCGAGCGCTTCGGGTGCGTGGAGATACGGAACCTCTCCTTCCGCACCGGGCTTGTCGCCGCAATCGATGAGGATTCGCGTTTCGGGAGTCGAGAGAATAAACGATGCTCGTCCGACCTCGCGACAGCAACCCAGCGTGGTGATGCGAACGTACTCGTCTTCGGACATCTCCTCGCGGTGGATCTGTCGGCCGACCTTCTCCAAAATGTCCCGGCGCTCGTCGCGCTCCTGTTTGAGGAAGCTTCGAACGTTCGAGACAGTCGAGGACTCGATCGGCGGCGTCCGGACGACTTCCGGCGTCCAGCCGACGTTTTTCGTGATCTCGCGGAGTGTCGATCCGTGACGACCGATCACCATACCGGGCTTTTCGGCCTCGATGACGACTTCGCCGGTATCAGCGTGGAAGTCGAGATCCGTGACCCCCGCGTCCTCGGGAATGACGTTCATGATCTCCTCGCGGGCCTGTTCGGGTCGCGAGAGGACGCTCGGGTCCGGCCGGACGGTAATTCGCTTGCGAAGCTTGCTCGCGAGTTGCCGAATGAGATCGCCCTGTTGGGCGAACTTCTTCGGATCGCGCGTGTAGACCACCAGTTCGGGGCCTTCGTATTTCACCGAGGAAACCGAGATATCGCTCGGTAACTCGCTCGTGATCTGTGCTTTCAAATCGTCGAGTTGCTGCTCTACAGTACTCATAATCGCCGAATGTGGCTTGCGTGAACTCGCCGCCCAGGACCGCATGTGACGTCAGACACAGGATATCGATCGGTAACCGACGACGGCGTTCGACACGACGTCGGCCGCCACCCGGCGTCCGCCGCGTCGAAGTCGACCGTGAGTCACGTCGGCACTGTATGCCAACGTAGCTCACACTCCGTCTCGTCTCCCGATCCATTGTATCCTACTCCGTGCCTGACGAACACGCTCCCGGACCGGTCATCCTGGTCCGTGCGGGAAGATTCCAGGGAGAACCCGCTTACTCGAGGCTATTCTTTGCGTGGTATAAAAGCCTTCGCAAAAACCAGGGCGGTTCGGACAGTAGTTGGTTCCATCAGATGAGAATTACACGTGATCGCGTCGTCGAGGAACGAGACTGGATCGCAAAACGGGCCGACGTCGTCGTGCCGATAATCAACGACATCCGGGCGGATCTCGGGGCTCGTTTCGACACCGACGTAGACGCAGTGTCCGAAACGCAGTATCGAACAGAAGTCGACGCCGTGTTCGCGGACGGCGATCTGGCCGTCAATATCGCCGCGATGGTCGCCATCTTGAGAGACCTCGACGTCGAGAGCGATTATCCCGGATTCGTCGTCGACGAAGTCCTCGGTCGGGAACTGGCCGCGACGATAGCTGGCACGCAACCCTTACGAACGCTCGGCGAGGCGACGTTTCACTACGTCGACGTCCACGTTCAGGGTGACGAAGACGAGAACGCCGGTGTCGACGACTGCGAAGCCGCGCTGGCCGCCGGCTTCCAGGAGCGGCTTCCGGGCTGGAACTGGACAGCACGCGAGAGCCCGTTTAGCGTGGAGTGACGTCCCCACGAACACATCGGTCCGAAATCGACCCGAGCCGATTTCGTCGCCGAAGGTTCGCGCCGACCGTCGTCTTGCTCTCGCCGTCACTGCGGGGCGGTTCGTGTCGCTGTCGGGCACTTTTTATTCGGCCCACCGGTAGGGGGATTCAGTGAGCGATTCAGAGTACGGGCACCCAACGAAAACCCTCCAACAGCCGACGCCCGAGGCAGCCCGCGACGCGATCGCGCGCGGGATCGATCGAAGCGCCTTGGTGACCGTCTACGGACGGTGTACCGTCGATTACGACGGCCGCGCCACGAGCTTCCTCGAGGCGGGCGATCGACACGTCATGCTCAAACCCGACGGGGCAGCGCTGGTCCACACCGCCGAGGGTCAACAGCCGGTCAACTGGCAACCACCGGGGTGCGATCACGAGGTCTTCTGCGACGACGGGGCCCTCGTTCTCGAGAGTTCCCGATCGGCGCCGGACGAACGCCTTCGCGTGCGATTTCGCGACATCCAGCAGGTGTCCGCGTTTTCCGGCTCCGACGAGACCGAACTGTCCCTCGTCGGCACCGAAGCGGACCTCCGCCGGCGAATTCTCGAGGACCCGGACCTGCTCGAGACCGGGTTCACGCCGCTCGCGACGGAGCGCGCCACGCCCGCGGGTGCGGTCGACATCTACGGCGAGGACTCGGCCGGTCGCGCGGTCGTCGTCGAACTGAAACGACGCCGGGTGGGTCCCGACGCGGTGAGCCAGCTTCGGCGCTACGTCGACGCCCTCGAGCGAGATTTGCACGCGGACGCGACCGTTCGAGGCATCCTCGTTTCCCCGTCCGTGACCGACCGCGCGAATCGCTTGTTGAGCGATCACGGCCTCGAGTTCGTCGCCCTCGAGCCGCCGTCCGAGTGAGCGAGTGAGCGGCCGTCGGCACCGACCCGGGCGAGGCTGTCGATTCGCCGTCCGGGTTCTTCGCCCGGAGACGATTCTCAGGCCGGATACGTGCCCGCGAGGTCCGCCCGCTCGAGGACGCGCCCATCGATCGCCGACTCGAGTGCGTCCGCGTCGGTGGTCGGCCCGAGATCGAGCGTCGTATCGAGGGCGAACAGCCTGAACCGGTAGGTGTGTTCCCTGTCCGGCGGATTCGGGCCGCCGTAGCCGCGTTCGCCGAAGTCGTTGTGCCCCTCGATCGCCTCGTCGGGGGTCCACCCGTCCGGTATCGTCCCCGTCTCCGGCGGGATATTCCAGACGACCCAGTGGTCCCACACCGTGCCGGCGGGTTTCCTCGCGTCGGGGTCGTCCACGATCAGCGCGAGCGATTCGGCGCCGTCCGGAACGCCGTCGATCTCGAGCGGCGGATTGACGTTCGTTTTCGCGTAGCCGTACTCCTCGGGGATGCGTTCGCCGTCGTCGAACGCCTGGCTGGTTAGTGTTAGTTCTCCCATGTCGATCATCACCTCCCGTGAGTCGTGGTGAAACGTTCGCCCACCGGACGGAATAACCTTTCAACCGGGAGCGGACGGCGGCGTCTCGATCGGGGTCGGTCGAGGGGATCAGTGGCAGGCCCCACCTCGCGCGGCCGTCGCTTCGCAACGGCGGCCGGCTACCGGCGAACCGTGAAAATCACGATACCCAGCACCAGAAGCCCGACGCCCCACCACCACGACTTCCCGGGAAGGTACGCCAACAGTAGCGTGACGATACCCGAGGTGATGAGCGACCAGCCGATCGTCGTTCGATAGGTCATAGCGTTCGTTCGTCGCCGCGGCGGTTGTGACTTGTGCCGGTCCGTGCAATCCGACGGCGTTCTCACCGGTTGTCGTGCGCGAACGATGAGGTCCCGCTCCCGCCGGAGAATCGCTAACGGTCGGTGATCGGCTGGCGACTCACTCCTCGAGCAACCGCTTCAACCGGTCGAGTTCGGTCAACGCTTCGACGGGAGTGAGGTGTGCGAGATCGAGCGCGCGGAGTTCGGCAGCCACGTCGGACGGGACGTCGCCGCCGGCCGCGTGACCCTGCGACGTGGCCGGCGAACTGGCTGGTGACTCACCACCGTCCGCAGTGGCCGTTACTGGTGGATCGCCGACGGGGTCGAAAACGGGTTCACCGCTCGAGGTGGACCCGGTGGGAGATGCGTCACCGCTCGACTCGAGACCGCCGCGAGCGGCGGGCGAAATCAGCTCCCGCGCGCGATTCACGACCGGGTCGGGAACGCCGGCTGCGGTCGCGACTTCGACGCCGTACGACCCCGTCGCGGCACCGGTCGCGATCTCGTGGTGAAAGACGACCTCGTCGCCGTCCTGGTCGACCTCGAAGTGGAGCGTAAACGCCGCCTCGAGATCGTCCGCGAGTTCGGTCAACGGGTGGTGGTGGGTGGCAAAGAGGGTGGTCGCGCCGACCTCGTCGTGGAGGTGTTCGGTAATCGCCTGCGCGATGGCCGTCCCGTCCGCCGTCGAGGTACCGCGACCGACTTCGTCCAGCAGGACCAGCGACCGTTCGTCAGCGTCCCGCAGGATGGTCGCGAGTTCCTCCATCTCCACCATGAACGTCGAGCGTCCGCCCGCGATGTCGTCGCTGGCGCCGACGCGGGTGAAAATCTGATCGACGGGGGTGAGCCGGGCGGCTCCGGCCGGAACGAAGCTTCCGACCTGCGCGAGCAGGACGATTTGTGCGACTTGCCGCATGTACGTCGATTTGCCCGACATGTTCGGACCCGTGATGACCGCCAGCCGCCGATCGCGCTCGAAGCGGGCGTCGTTCGGGACGAACGAGTCCTGCGTCCGTTCGACGACGGGATGGCGGCCGCCCTCGATCTCTATGACCTGGCTCCCGTCGCGGTCGACGATATCGGGACGGCTGTAGTCGTACTGGGCCGCGGCCGTCGCGAGCGAGACGAGGGCGTCCAGCGTCGCCAGCGCGTCGGCGAGTGCCTGCACGCGTTCGACCTCGTCGGCGATTTCGCGGCGCACGTCACAGAAGAGTTCGTACTCCCGCTCGTCCGCCCGCTCTTCCGCGCCGACGATCTGATCTTCGCGTTCTTTGAGCGCCGGAGTCACGAACCGCTCGGAGTTTTTGAGCGTCTGTCGGCGCTGGTAGTCCTCGGGAACCTGCTCGAGGTTCGGGTTCGTCACTTCGATGTAGTAGCCGTGAACCGAATTGTACCCGACCGAAAGCGAGTCGATCCCCGTCCGGTCGCGCTCGCGTTCCTCCAACTCGTCGATCCACTGTTTGCCATCACGGGCCGTTGCGCGCAATTCGTCGAGGCCGGTATCGTACCCTTCGGCGATGACCCCGCCCTCGGTGATTTCGATCGGCGGGTCGGGAACGATCGCGTCCTCGATCAGTCGGCGGACGTCGGCCAGCGGATCGAGTTTCTCGCGGAGACGCTGCAGTCGATCGCAGTCGGCCGCACCGAGTTCCGCACGCACGTCGGGCACGACGGCGAGGGTGTCCCGAAGCGAGCGCAGGTCCCGTGCGTTCGCACGTTCGCGCGAAATCCGTCCGATTAGCCGCTCGAGGTCGTAAACCTCGCGAAGGCGGTCGTGGAGTCGTTCGCGAGTCCGGACCGCGCCCGTGAGTTCTTCGACCGCGTCTTGTCGCGCCTCGATCAGACTCGCCTCGAGCAGCGGCCGCCGGAGCCAGTCGCGGAGCTTACGCCCGCCGAGAGCGCTTGCGGTCTCGTCTAAGACGCCGATCAGGGTCGCGTCGTCCCGCCCGTGGACGGCCCGGGGTTCGAACAGTTCGAGGCTGCGGAGGGCCACCGCGTCCAACAGCAGATACTCTCGTGGGTCGTACCGCGTGAGGTGGGTGAGATACTCGAGGCGCTTGCGATCGGGCTGCCCGGGAACGGAGTCGTCAGCGCCCTCGGTCCCGGCGCCGCACTCGCCGTCGTCGCGTTCACCGTCTCCCTGGGAAGGATCGCCGCGCTCGCCTTCGTGTGTGCCACCGCGGACGTACTCTGCGTAGGACAGAAGCGCGCCGCAGGCCCGAATTTCGGCGTCGCTCGCGAGCAGGGTATCGGGGGTCTGGAAGTACCTCGAGAGTGTCCTGCTGGCGCGATCGATATCGAAGACGCGTTCGTCGAACGGCGACACCATGCAGCCCGCCGGAAACAGATCGGCGGACGCGTCGGGGCCGACGACCGCCTCGGCGGGGTCGAACCGGCTCACTTCGGTGGCGATCGACTCCCGGGACGTCGAACTGGTCGCGAGAAAATCACCCGTCGATACGTCGAGCAGGGCGAGCGCGAACTCGCCGCAGGCGTCGCCGGATCCGGACCCGTCGCCGCGTGCGACGGCCGCGACGAAATTGTTGTCGTCGGTCGCCAGCAATTCGTCTTCGGTGAGCGTCCCGGGCGTGATGACGCGCGTGACGGCGCGCTCGACGACGCCCGGCGACTCGCCCGGTTCCTCGACCTGATCTGCGACTGCGACCCGGTAGCCGGCCTCGAGCAACCGCTCGATGTACGACTCGGCGTTGTCGATCGGAATGCCGGACATCGGGTACTCGCCGGTACTGTCCTCGCGACTGGTCAGGGTAATCTCGAGCAGGCGGGCGGTCCGTTCGGCCGCCTCGCAGAACGTCTCGTAGAAGTCACCGACCTGAAACAGAACGATCGCGTCGTCGTAGCGGTCACAGAGGTCGTAATACTGACGCATCATCGGCGTCAGGTCGTCGTACTTCTCGGCCATCGCCTCGGGCGGGCCAAGCGCCGCATCCATACCTAAATTCCGCCGCTCGAAGCGGAAATACCTTGCTGGATACGACCTTCGAAAACGCACCGACGACAGTACCGCACCGACACGATACCGAAAAAGCGTATTACGGTCCACGCCTCATAGGGGGAGACCGGTATGAAACGGGATTCGCCGACCGCGGGGCGCGTGCTCGCAGTTGTCCTCGTCGCGATGCTCCTCGGCGGCGGATTCACTGGTGTTGCGGCGGGGGCCACGATGGACCTGTCGAGTCCGACCGCGGCCTCCCCCGGCGGTGGCCTCTTCGGTATCACCGGAACGGCGAACTCGCCATCCGCCATTCTCGAAGAGACGACCGACACCGTCGACACGACGACGGACGCCGTTGGTGGGACGCTCGAAGAGACGATCGCTGCGGTCGAGTCGGTCAGCGAGGGAACGGTCTCCGCCGCCGTCGGTGCCAGGACCGGGCTCGACGGGCGTACGGCGGACCCTGACAGTGTTGACTCGAGCGACGACGCACGACGGACCGAAACCGGGAACGCGGACCGGAGCCGGAACAACTCCGCTTCGGCCGGGACTCCCGGTGCGACGGGGGCTGCGACCGACGCGGTGCTCGTCGGACTGCTCGGTGCGATTACCGTTTCCGGCGCGGCGGCGGGTGGTTCGGGCGCCGCCGGGACTGCGGGCGCGGCGAGCAGCGCAACCGCCAGTTGGCTGCGCCACGTCCGTGGCGTCGGACGCCTCCAGCGGGCCGGTTCCGCCCTCCCCTGGAAGGTCCTTCCGCTATTCAGATACAGCCGGTACGACGACTCGGATCCGCTCGATCGCGACGGCAGGCGGGAAATCTACGAGCGGATCGAGGCCGCGCCCGGTAGTTACCTCTCTCGAGTGAGCGACCGAACCGGTATCCCGCTTTCGACGGTTCGCTACCACGTTCGCGTTCTCGAGGACGAGTCGCTGGTGACCGCCATCAAGGTCAACGGCAAACGCCGGTACTTCCTCGATGCGGACGGAGCCGAACTAACGGCCGCCCTCGCGGAACCTGCAAAGCGCGACGTTCTCGAGACGCTGGTCGAACTCGGCCGGGCCCGTAACGATCGACTCGCCGACGAACTCGAGCGCGACCCGAGTACGATCTCACACCACCTGTCGTCGCTGGGAGACGACGGGCTGGTCGTCCGCGAAACGGACGGCCGATCGATCGTCAACGAAGTCCCCCCGCGGGTCGAAGCGGCCGTGGTCGACGACGCCGCGATGTCGGTCGACTCGCAGACTGCACCGGCCGACGACTGGGCCCGACCGGCTCTACGCCGTTTCGCCCGTTACGAATCGGATCGTTCGGTCTCGAAGTATACCTCCGCGTGGCTCGCACAGCCCGGATTGAACGCGGCTCCGCACGCCGGACACCGATAGTCGGCCTCGAGATAGTCGGGAACGGTGAGCGTGGTGTCGCAAACGCCACACAGCACCGAGGGCTCGTCGAATCGGTTTCGGTGCCACGGTTCGGACTCGTGGTCCGTGACTTCCTCGTGGCACCGAAAACAGGAATAGTAGCGTTCGCAGCAGGCGAACTTGAACGCAACGACGTCGTGGCTGGTGTGGTAGTGGGCACAGCGCGTGTGCGGTCCGACATCGACGCCGCGAACTGCGTCCCTCGTCATAGGCGCGTGTTCGGCTCGAGGCGTCCGAGGACCTTCGAGGTTGTGATCGGCCCGTTCGTCTCTCACGGAGTTCTCATTCGAACTCTGTGGTGTCTCCGCGGCGGTATCGATCGATCCGCCGGTATCCGTGAACGACGGCGTCGTCGTCGAGTTCGATCTCGTAGCGGCCGATGATGTCCTGTGTGTCGGGGACAGCGCGGCGTTCGATTACTTCGACGATCGCGCGCCAGCCGTCGTCGGTCGGGGAGATTTCGCTGACTCCATCGAACTCGTGACCGACGAGCTGGCCGGCGGTGGATTCGACGGTCTTCCTGACCGCGAGAATTCCCGCGATCTCCTGGTCCGCGTCGACGTCGTCCGTGTCGGCCGTCTGGGGATCGGTTCGCTCCTCGGCGGTCATGTCGGTTCCCGCGCGCGATTCCGGAGGGCCGGTACTGCCGGTGGCCTGTTCGTCCGCCGATTCGGCCTCTCGGTCGTGTTCGGCTGCCTGACTGTTGCTCACTGTTGGATCACCTTCGTCGTGTTGGTAGCAGAACCCGTCGTCCTGTGCCTGCCGCGTGCAGCGCTCGCCGTCCTCGGTGAGGGCCTTACACTGCTCCCGTGATCGCGTGTCTGCTTCGGCCATATGTCCAGTGTCGATTCGGTGTGATTCTGTTCGATCGCCACCGCCGTTGGATCAGACGGTGTCGGTTATCTGTGATCGCAACTCGTCGACGTCGCCTCCGTCCCCGCGCGCCACCTCCGGTGCGAGAACGTCCGTGAAGACGTTCGTCATCGTCTCGTCGTCGAACGTCCCGGCTTCGGCGGTACCACCGAAGACTTCGAGCCCCTTCGCTGCCGTAATCGCCGCACGCGTCCCGACGACCAGCCCGAGTTCCTCGCGCAGCGCTCGCGTCGTTCCGACGATCGACTCGATGGCGTCGTCGGAAATGTCGACGTGCGACGCGACGATCTCTCGCTCGGTTTCGACGAACGGATCGGGGTCGATCTCCGCAGGATCGGAGAGCGGGGTGTCGCGGCTTCGGGAACCGGCGTTCGAGTTCGATGCAGATCGCGCGAGTTCTTTCTTCGCTCTCCGGCCGGCTTTCTGCGCTCTGCTGGCGCTTATGTTCCGGCCGCGGACCGTGCGCTTGCGCGAGGTATCGTCCGGCATGACGCATTAGTTCGGTGTCGACTTCGGTGACGATTCGGGCCGCGTCTCGACCTCGAGTTCCTCGATCTCTTCGATGTCTCCCTCCGCCGTCGCTTGCTCAATTTTTGCGATCTCCTCCGCGTAGTGCAGGAAGGTGTCGACCGAGGCGACGACGACACGAGCCTCGACCGTCAGTAGTTCGATCCCGACGACCGAGATACGCGCCCAGACGTCGATGACGACGCCCTTGTCGAGGACGCGGTCGAGGACTTCTGCGAGGCTCGATGAATTCGGTGTTCGTTGTGCCATAGCCAGCGAGGGTTGAGCGCCGCGCCGTAACACGCCTCGCGCTGCTACTGCAAGCGAGCGAGAGGCTGCGATGGCAAGCACCACCGTGAGGCGCTCGGGGGCCGACGCTTCGAAGCGATACGGGAGACGCCCGTGACGACGAGGACGACACGATATCTGAGACTCATGTCATCGAGACGTACCACCATCGACCGTGACGACGCTGACACGCCCATATCGATCCGCAAGCGCCGTTCTCGGCGTCAGCAGCGCGTCGGACGGCGACTATGCAGGTCGGGAAACCGATCGGGACTCGAGCCGCGGCCGAACGCGGATCGGAGAGACGGACGACCGGACGCGACGGTATCCGAGCGGGTGATCCACAGGTGACGAACCGGTACGTCTACGGTGTCGTCGAATCGGACGACATCGAGTTCGAGACCGAGGCCGTCGCGGGTGCCGAGCGCGTCTACACGGTCTCCCATCGGCGACTCGGGGCCGTCGTCTCCGATATCGACACGACCGATCCGGCGGAGACCGACGAAGACGCGCAGATCCACGACGAGGTCCTCCGGGAGATCATGGCACACGACGGCGGAACGACCATCGTTCCCATGCAGTTCGGAATGGCCTTCGAAGGCGATCGGGAGTTGAAAAACGTCCTGCGGGGTGCGCGACCGGCTTTCCGGCGCGCGATGAACGATATCGAAGGCACGGTCGAACTCGGCCTCAAACTCGTTCGCGAGGAGGGCGCCGACGTCGACCGCGACGCGGTCGAAGCCGAGGTGGCCGACGTGTTCGGCACCATCGCCGCACAGTCAGTCGAAAACGACCTGTTCAGCGATCGGCTCGTGCTCAATCGGTCGTATCTCGTCGACGAGGACGACCGCGAAGCGTTCGACGAGGCGGTGGCCGAGTTCGAAGACGATCACGACGAACTGTTGGTTCAATACACGGGCCCCTTCGCGCCCTACAGCTTCGTCGACGTGGAAATCGGAGCCAAACGATAACCATGTTCGTTCTCGACGATCTCCTCGTTCGCCCGTTCGTCGGCATCGTCGATGCGCTTCACTCCATCGCTCTCGACGAGATGTACGACGTCGAAGCGATCGAGGCCGACCTCAAGGAGAATCAGTTGCTGTACGAACTCGGCGAACGTTCGGACGCGGAATACCGACGACGCAAAGCGGAACTCGAGGCGGAACTGGAGACGGCCCGCGACGTTCACGAGCGGCTCTCGAGCGGCCGCGTGGAGGTGAAACGATAATGAGCGAACGATTTCCGGACGACGACCGCGACGAATCGGATTCCGACCGCGACGCCGACGACTGGAACGCTGACGGAAGCGACCACTGGCTTTCGAGTCTCCTGTCCGCCCTCGAATCGCTCGAGAGCGGACGGGCGTCGAGAGCCGGTCGGCGTCGGAGCGACCGGACCGTCTTCGATTACGACGTTTCGATCCAAACGGGCGACGAATTGTCGGCGGACGACTGGCCATTCGGCGAGGACGCGGCCCGCGATGGAGACACCGGTCGGCCGCGAACGCGACGGGTTCGGTCGTCGGGTCCCTCGAGCGACCACCACGTGGCGACCCGAACCCACGACGACGAACTGCTCGTCACCGCGGACATCCCCGGTGTCGATCCGGACGACGTCACGGTCGGCTTCGACGATTCCGACCTGGTCATCGCCGTCGGGGCCCGCGAAATCGGTCGCGTGGCGGTCCCCTGGCGCCAGACCTCGTCGCGGGCGAGAATCAGAAACGGCGTCCTCTCCGTTCAGGTCCGTCCGGAGACCGATGTCGACGAGCCAGAGGACGAGCGATGAGCGACGGCGAGGACGAGGGCGAGGAGACGCTCGACGGACTGCTCGCGAACGGGATGGAGAGCCTCGAGAGACTCTCTGAGACGCTCGCCGACAGCGACGCCATCGAGGACCTCGACGACGACACCATCGAGTCGGTGATCGGTGACGTCGACGCGCTCGTTCGAGTCGTCGAGGAGATCGGCGAACTGCTCGAGGCGATGGATCTCACCGACCTGCCCGAGGCGATCGACGAGGGGGAGGTAGTGGACGCGTTCGAGGCCGGCAGCGTCGACGAGGTGCTGGCCGACGAAGCAGACGCGACGGCACTCGTCGACTTCCGGGAACTGTTCGACGCGATCGACCTGCTGGAAACCTGGAACGCGGCGGATCTCAGCGACCTCTGGCAGGAGAAACGCGAACTGGACGACGCCCTCGAGAATCTCGCGGACGACGCGGACGCCGGAACGGTAGAAAAAGCGGTCTCGGAGATCGCACGCGGTGACGAGCGCCTCTTCGGCGAAGGTGGGGACCTTCTCGAGACGGACCTGAGCGCCTCCGAGGCCACGACGGAAGCGTTCGGGGACCTCGACATTCGGGACGACCCCGAAGCGTATCAGGCGGCCATTCAGCGGCAGGCCATAGAAGGCATCGATGCCTTCCGAACGGCGCTACTCGAGACCCACGAACGGTTCGAACGACTGTACGAGTTCAACCGCGAGAAGATGCGCCGTCAGGATACGAGTACGAACTCGCGAAATCCGACGGCGGCGTCGACGATCCCGACGGACAGGCAGGATCTCGGCGGCGGGACGCGCTACTCGACCGTGCCGCGGGACGTGACGCTCTCGACGGCACCGACGCGCGAGCGAATCTACGGCCGCCGCTTCGAACTCGAGCGGGAACGACGGAGAACGACCAATGATTGACACACGAACGCGACGACGACGCGGCCGCGAGGTGAGTCCGACGACCGACGCGAACCCGGAGACGTCCGATACAGGAGGTGATGCCAGTGAGTGACGAGTTTCGACCCAGTCGCCAGAAGGCGGACCTCGCCGAAGTGGTCGAGATGCTGCTCGACAAAGGAATCGTCATCAACGCCGATATCGCCGTTTCGATCGGCGACACGCAACTGCTCGGCGTCCAGGTTCGAGCCGCCATCGCATCGTTCGAAACCGCGGCGAAGTACGGTCTCGAGTTTCCCGAGGGGACGGATATGGAGCGCGTCGCTGCGGCGGTCGACGAACCCGAACTCGCGGAGGCGGATCGGCCGAATCCGGTTATCGACCCTGCACGGGGTGTCAACATCACGGCGGCCGACGAGCCGAACGCCGACGACGAACGCGAAACCGCCGATTCGGAGGAACCCGCGGGCGAGGACGACAGGGAATCGGAATCCGACGAATCGTCCGCCGAGCCGCGGGCCGAATCGGGGGGTGACGACTCGTGACCAGCATCGACGTTGGTGACGGGACGGACGCTCGCGACGGGTTGATGACCCTGGTTATCGCAGTGGTCGAGATTCTGATCGACGCGCTCGAGCGCGAGGCCATCCGTCGCATGGAATCCGGCGACCTCACGGACGACGAGATCGAGCGCCTCGGCACCCAGCTCTCGACGATCGAAGGTGAAATCGAACAGCTCAAAAGCGACGAGGGGATCGAACCCGGCGTCGACGACCTCCGGAACGATCTAGACGGGCTGGTCAACGACGCGATCGAACAGCTCCACGGAGAACCCACGGCCGCTCGGAGGCCGGGCTACAGCGTGTTCGGAGGTGACGGCGAGTGAGCGAAAACGGCTCGGAGCGGCGGGCGGAACGACTCGAGGAGCCGACCGATCGGACGACGGGCGACCCGGCGGAGACGCCGGTGATCGACGAGGGCCGGTACCTCTACTGTCTCGTCCGGGCCGACGAGGACGCCGCGTTTCGGACGAACGGTGTCGACGACGAACCGGTTTCGATCGTGGTCGAAGACGGAATCGGTGCCGTCGTCCACGCCTGCGACGCCATCTACGACACGGCGAATATCGCACAGATCAGACGCTGGCTCGTCCGCCACCAGACGGTCGTAGACGAGGCGGGTCAGGCCTTCGGAACGCCGATCCCGTTCCAGTTCGATACCATCCTCAGGGGTGACGACGAGACCGTCGGCGAGTGGCTCCGCCGGGAGCACGACACACTCGAGGGGGCGCTTTCGGGGCTGGCCGATCACTGGGAGTACCGCGTCGAGGTCGTGGAAGTCGACCCGATCGACGACGGGACGCTGATCGAGCACGACGACAGACTGCGCGAACTCGACGAACAGATCAGAAACGCCGACGACGGCACGGCGTTCTTGCTCGAGAAGAAGTTCGACCAGCGGCTCGCCGAGCGACGAGCGGCCCGACGGGAGTCGGTGACGGCCGACCTCCGGAAGCGACTGGCCGCGGATGCCCGGGAGGTCCACGCGCTCGAGCGCTCGCCGAACGCGACGCTCGACGACGTGACGGAACGCGGCGGTCCCCCGAGCGACGAGACCGAACGCTCGGACGCCGGCGAAACGCTGTGCCGACTTACCCTCCTGGCCCACGAGGACGACGAAGCCGCGATCGGATCGATACTCGACGACGTGGCGGCGAACGAGGGCCTCGAGGTGAGATTTACGGGACCGTGGCCGCCGTACACGTTCGCACCGGAACTGGGCGGAGATGGCGAGACGACCGCTGGGAGCGATCACGCGAATCCGAGACCATGAGGCCCCAAAAAAACGACGAGGCGCTCGTCGACGTTCTCGACGTGTTGCTCAGAGACGGCGCGATCCTTCGCGCGGACGTGATCGTATCGGTCGCGGATATTCCGCTCGTGGGGATCAAACTCACAGCCGCGATCGCGGGCATGGAAACCATGACGGAGTACGGCCTCTTCGAGGAGTGGGATGCCAGCCGTCGAGCCGCCGTCAGTCGTGGACAGTACGCCACGCGCGAATCGGTTCCGGGCCCCGACGAACGGGACGACCGGTCCGTCGATTGGCCTCACGACGAGGACCGTAAGCGAGACGAGGACGCGTAAATACGGAATCCGAACAGCGGCCGAGAGACTCGATCAGCGGTGAACGGTCCCGAGCAGAATCGCGACGACGCCGGCAGATGGGCAGATGGGCAGATGGTGATCGAGAACCGAGCGGTCCACCGTCGTGTTCTTCGCGTTCGAACGGGCTCTCGGAAACGAGATCGCCCCCGGACGGGGGCCGCTCGTCAGGCGTATTTCGGGCGTTCGGTCGTGTGTTCGACGTCACCTGTGATCGTCTCTTCGTCGCGGTCGTCGTCGTAGACGTATCGACCAGTCGCCCCACACAACGTACACTCGTAGGTCTCGGAGATTTCGTTGATCATTTCTCCGTCCTCGAAATAGACGCGACTCTGCGTGATCTGCAGGAACTGGGCTGTTTCACAGTTTGTACAGGTGATCATGTCTGTTCGGTTAACAGCACCGGTTGTAGTTATCCGGCTTGTAACCGAACGGAATGAGAGACTATGGGTGTCTTACCCGGTGGTCGGTCATCGCCGGGGTCTCGAGGAGGTCCCGCACGAACATGCAATCCATCGATACCGATAGAACGGACGTAAGAACCTCATAATCGCAATGCAGCGACGGGATCAGTTTCGATATGTGGGAACCAACTGAAGCCATCTAAAACGTCCCTTTCTCCGTGAAACGAGCGGAAATGTTCTGCTTACCCTGGAGTTGGTTGACGGAGAGACAACCGGTACTCCCTCGTGATTTCGGCGTCGATCATCGCCCTCGACGTCGCTTTGCGCCCCCGTCGTCGCCCTCATTCTCTCGTCGCATCCTCATCGTTCGAGTCCCGTACTCGAGCGGCGGACGGGTATCGACCGACGGTCGAGAACCTGCCGAGAGCTCCGACCGTCAGTTCCGGATGCTTCGCAGCCCCGTCGCTATAGTAGTCTTTGAAACGATTCACTCACCGATCGCAGTGAAGCGGCCAGCGAAGACTCGCTGGCCCCGAATTCGCGATCGGGGTGTGCATTGACTTTCAAAGACTACTATCTTTTTTTCAAGGCGAGAATCCCGCCCTTTAGGACGGGCGTGAAGCCGACAACTCCTACACGAACCACCGTCGGTTGCAGGCCGAATACCCCACGACTGCAAACATTCATTAAAATTGGGTGTGTATAAATCAGTACGGCCAAATGAAGTACAACCTCGAAACCGGGTCACACACGGTCTACGCGCTCCAATATCACTTCGTGACCGTCACGAAGTACCGCGCAGACCTCCTCACCGACGAAATCGCAGAACGGGTCGGTGAGATTGCCAGCGACATCTCCGAGGACTTCGGCGTGAACATCCAGAACGTCAACGGCGGTTCCGACCACGTTCATATCTTGTTCACGGCGAAGCCAACGACCGACCTCACCAAGTTCATCAACTCGCTCAAGGGCGTCACGTCCCGCAAAATCCGTGACGAGAATCCCGAGGTTCGGCAGGCACTCGACAAGGCGTTCTGGCAACCGGGGTACTTCCTCGCCACCACCGGCCAAGTGAGCATCGACGTACTCATGAAGTACGTCGAGGAGGAGTAGCGTGTCTCCGACCGTCACGAAGACGTTGCAGGCGACGTTCGCGCCACCCACCACGCACAAGCGGTCGAAACTCAACGTCCTGCTCGAAACGTACCGTGACGGTCTACAAGAAGCGTTTGACGCCGGTGCGAGTACCATGTCGGCGGTGAGCGACATCGTGACGCCCTACGACCTCCCGTATCAGGCCAAAGCCGCTCTCTGCAACTACGTCCCGAAACTTCGGAAGACGTACAACGCCAAGGAGTTGGACGACGGCCACCCGATACGGTTCACGAACCAAGCCGCGAAGTTCGACCACTCCGAAGAACGCGACTACGAGTTCACGTGGTGGGTTCCACGCCCCGGTCGGGGAACGAACTTCTGGATACCGCTCCGCATCAACCCAGAACAGGAAGACCTCTGGCACGACCTCGTATCGGAGGACGCGAAGGCGGGCGAGATACGGCTTCAACAGCACCGGAAGAACTGGGTACTACACGTCACCGTCGAGTACCCAGTCGAAGAACCAGCGACGGACGGTGACGCCACGCACATCGGATTAGACATCGGAGAAACCGCCCTGATAACGGGCTATGCCCTCAAGGACGGGTCTCCGACTGACCCGTTTGTGTGTAGCGGAAGCAGAGCGAAGCATCTCCGCAAAGAGATGCACACGACCCTGAAACGCCTCCAAGAGCGTGACGCATCCGAGTGGCGGATTGAAGACCGTTTCTCGTACTACCAGAACGCGCTCACCGACATCGTGGAGAAGGCGTCTCGGCAGGCCGTCGAGTACGCCCGTTCCTTCGAGAATCCGGTGTTGGTGATGGAGGACTTGACGTACATCCGTGAGCGTCTCGATTACGGGAAGTACATGAACCGTCGGCTTCACTCGTGGGCGTTCGCCCGACTCCAAGGGCGAATCGAGGACAAGGCGACGGAAGCAGGCATCCCGTTCAAGTACGTGAATCCGGCGTACACCTCGCAGACGTGCCACTCGTGCCACCGCATCGGTCGTCGGGACTCACAAGCTGAGTTCCGGTGTCCGAACGACGACTGCCACGTTTCGACGTTTCAGGCCGACATCAACGCTTCCGCGAATATCGCACGACGGGTTGACCCGTGGGGAGAGAGCGTCCCGCTTGACAAGGCGGAACGCGATGACTCGCCACAGGACGGGAGCCGTAGTGACACGGCCACGACTCACCGTGAGACGAGCGTACCAGCGCAGATGACGCTCACGGCGTTTCGAGAGTCTAAACCCTCTGCCAGCGACGACTAACTGGTATTCCCCATGCGTGGGAAGCCTCGCCGTTTACGGCGAGGGGGATGTCACAGTACAGTCACTCAGCGCGTATACCGGTTCGGCATCCGAGAATCGGTTCACCGGCGGGGGCACGGCTCCGGATCGGGACGTCCCCTGCTGTCCCGACCGCAGTCCGTCGATTCCGTCGGGTCGTGGTCCGTTTTCGACTCGAGTGGGGGGATCGGGGTCGGAGGACGGGTTCCCACCGTTCGACCGATACCGGGTCGGAAAGGCGGTGAGTCGTCGGTACGCGAGTCCCTCGAACGGGTTGCAGGCTCTTCGACAGCTGATTCCCGGACGGTCTCCGGGGATTCGAACTGTACGTATCGCTCGTTCTGATGGTCTCTGGACTCGGTCACCGGGTCACTACCGTTTTCCCCCAGTCCAGTGCGGAACGATATGCGACGGGGGCACGCGAGCAACAATCGTCCCGTTTCTGTGTGACCAGTCGCCACGCCGATATCCCGCCTGACGACGGACCCGAAGCGTTCGTGTCGGTCGACCGTAACAGATAGCTACGGTCGAATTACACGTTGCCTGCGGGAGGATTGGGGACACTACCATCGGCCAATCGACTGCATAACAATGGTCGAAACGTGCATTAGCCGACGTGCGGGGATGTAATACCCCGCCGGGTACGTGCTTGGCCCAACCGACGTGCTAGAACGCCGATTGCGTGCATTCGTGCCCGGATCGCTCGGACGTGGACTCGCCCCCGCTTCGAGTGCGCTCATGTCTCTCACGCCCAGGGCGGTTCCCGCCCGCCCGGGTTTCGGAATCGAACCGAGTACTCGGATGAACGATAGGTGAACGACCGCTGTCGATAGAACAGGTCGCACAACGGCCCGTCCCGGTGGAAATCGAACACGGACCGCCGTCCGGCCGGAATCTGGGTACCTGCGACCCAGCGTCGATGTTTCAAAACTCCGTGATAACGGGAATACCGACCGTTTCGTAGTCGTCCATCGAAGCCAGCGTTTCGGGTGCCTCCTCGAGCGAGAGCGTCTGTCCGATGATCTTCTGGGGGTCGAGCGTGCCCCGCTCGATGAGACGGAACAGCTCGTCGTAGCGGTTGAGGGGCATGCCGTAGGAGCCGTGGAAGTCGAGTTCCTGGAGCGTCATCATGTCGACGGGGAGCGAGAGTTCGCCGCCGGTGTCGCCCTCGGTGAGGCCGATTTGGACGTGGGTACCGGTCTTACCGAGCGACATCACGGAGTTGTGGCAGGTCTCCTGAATGCCGAGCGCGTCGACGGCGACGTCGACACCCCGGCCGTCGTTGGCGGCCTGGACCTCGCCGGGAACGTCGTCGATCTTGGCGCCGTTGATGGTGGCTGCGGCGCCCAGGTTCTCGGCGCGGTCGAGTTTCTCCTCCTGGACGTCGACCGCGATCGGGATGGCGCCGAGGGCGTTTGCGATGTGGATCGCCGAGAGGCCGACGCCGCCACAGCCGTGGACGGCGACCACGTCGCCGGGGCGGATGTTCGCCCGGTCGGCGATGCCGTGATAGGCCGTCATGAAACGACAGCCCAGCGCGGCCATCTCCTCGTACTCGACGCCGTCGGGGAGTTTGGTGGCGTTAAAATCCGCCTCTCGGACGGGGAAGGCCTCGGCGTAGGCGCCAGGCGCGCCGTCGATGAAGCCGAGCGGCATTCCGGTGTCACAGACGTTAGCCTGGCCGTTCTGGCAGTACGGACAGGTGCCGTCGCCCAGGTGGAACGGAACGGTGACGCGGTCGCCCTCGCTCAGGGTCTCGACGTCGTCCCCCACCTCGGAGACGACCCCCGCGGGCTCGTGGCCGAAGATCTGGCCCGGCTCGGGCGAGATACCCATCCACTCCCAGTCGCCCTTCCAGGCGTGCCAGTCGCTCCGACAGATCCCACACGCCTCGGTTTCGACGACGACTTGATCGGGTCCCGGTTCGGGATAGTCGACGTCTCTGATCGCAAGCGGTTCACCATGTTCCTCGAGTACAGCGGCTCGCATGTTCCAGCGATAGGGCCAACGAGTATAAAAATATGGGCGGTGGGGGCAGGAACTATCAACAACTAAATTTGAGTTTACACGAGTTCCGAATCGACGAACTTACGCCGTGAAACTCGGTACAAGCCAGATACTGCACTGTCACGGATCGAACCGAAAAACTAGCCGTGGATGTGACGACGATCATATATGTGTGCGGTCCGAACTGTGAGGCCACGATAGGAGTTTCACGACCGGTAGCACCAAATACATAAAATAACCATCTAAAAAACGTGGCTTGCAATTGTTTTATTCATGCAAGACAGTCCGTCGGCGGTGCTCGCCACGTATCTATTCGCTTCCTTAATAAATCGCAATTGGAGGCAGAATTCGGCAATATTATTACGGTAAAGGCCCCGATCTATGCTGATTGCCGCCGTAGTCGAGAAAAACAGTCCCAGTATTCCAATACCAAGTACTGTTTCGATCGAAACACACCACCTGTCGTGGACGGATGACGAGTATGCACTGTTTGGGGGCGTGAAATAGCGGGAGATCGATTATTCCGCTCGAGGATACGAAAGCTAACGGGCCGCCAATAGAAGTGTATAGTTTTCCAAATATAGAAAAATACTATATTATATATCTATTTCCAGTATCATTTCGCGATAGGCAGAGTGGGAACTCACCAGGCGCATTCGTCGGTCAAGCCCAACGGGTCGGGAATCGCGCTCTATCGGGTGATTGGCAATCGTGTCAACGAACCGTCACGCACGGCGGTGTCGACCCGACTCCGGAACGTCGCCGGTGTAGCCGGCACAAACACGGGTGTTCTCGGTGGACGGACGTAATCCGAGTGCATCGAGAGTTCCTCCTGTTACCGTTACAAGGTTATGTCTGTAAAGACAGGCCGTTCGCCTCGCGTCATCGCTCGCGGCCGACGTCGCACAGTGGAACGGTTCCGTCGTCAGAACGGCGACGGTCGACCGTCGGATATCGGTCGGTGCCTGACAGGGGCCCGCCGAACCCTGTCGGCAACTCTTCCCGAACGTGACGGCGAACTGTCGAACGGCCGGGAACGCACCCGTCGCAGCTCCGAATTCGTACGGCACTCGGGCCATCGCATATCTGGCCCTCGATGGCAACGAGGCGATTATTCCACTGGCCAAACATAATAATACACCCATGGCACAACCTGATCAATAACAGGCCGTCAGTAATGCTCCCCTGTCAGGATCGATCGTCGTGAATATTGCTCCACACCTACAATAAATCACGCTCGAAATCGCCTTCTCGAGAACGAAGCCATCACCCGATACCACCCGAAATCGGCTGGCGGAATTTCGTCTCTCCTATCGGAGAAATACGGCAGCTACGGCGCTCTGTCGTCCTCTTTCGGGAAGCAGAGACTGTCGCCACGGGTATATCGTGATAGGCCGGCCAGTCCGACTGTATCGTTCGAATCGAATTCGTCAGGGGTTCGACCGCTCGATTTGCGAGCGATCCGCCACCAGTTCCATCGGAGTCGCGGACCAGCTCGTACCCGAAGTAGATTTGTTTGACGAACACAATACTATGGTGCGCAACTACCGTTCTGATCAGTTATCAAATAAAAGTATACCGGCGGTCGGTGCGACGCGAACGGGACACCCACCACGTCGGCTTCTGTTCATCAAAATGACGTTACAAACGAACGGAGGCGTGACCGCGAGCGGTGAGCGCCACCGTGGTGATGGTCGATCTCAAAGTAGACCACAACATTTGTACCGTCGGACTCAGTCACGTTCACCATGACAGACGACTCGAGCGGCCGTCGGAGATCCAAGGTCGAGCGAGTGATCGATACGTACGACCTCGAGGGATGGGGTGACCGACTGGAGGCCGAGTGGATCGGCGACGGTGCCGAGCGCACGAGTCTTCGGGACCTCGCGACCGAGTTCAATCAGGCGGTGCTCCGATCGGCCTTGCGCGATGCGGGGGCGTCCGTCCTCAATTCCGATATCGAAGCGCTCTATCGAACGCTCACCGACGACGATGTTCCGCGATCCGAAACGGTTCGCAAACGGCGCGAACTCGAGCGATCGGGGGTCGATATCGACGACGTCCGATCGGACTTTTTGACCCATCAGACGGTCTATACCTACCTGACGAACGTTCGTGACGCCTCACTCCCCGACGAGGATTCAGGCGACCGGGTGGACCGGAAAAAGGAGACGATTCAACGACTGACCGGTCGCACGCAGGTCGTCACCGAGTCCACGCTCGACGAGTTGGGCAACGCAGGCGAAATCGCCGACCGAAATTACGACGTTTTCGTCGACGTTCGCGCGATCTGTGGAAACTGTGGTGCAGATTACTCCGTCACCGAACTGCTCGAGCGAGGGGGGTGTGACTGCGACGTCACATCGGTCGAATAACGGGAATCTCAGGGAAGACCACCGCAACCAAATAACATTTATATTCAGCGGCGTGAAGAAGTCCTCGTGTCATCTCCAGAGTCAGTCACCTCGTCGATCGCCGTTCAGGCGGAGAATATCGGCGGTATCGACAACACCGAGGTACTGCTGCAACCCGGCGTAAACGTTCTGACTGGCCGGAACGCGACGAATCGGACGTCGTTTCTCCAGACGATCATGGCCGCACTCGGCAGTCGACGGTCGTCGTTGAAAGGGGACGCGGACGCCGGCCACGTCGAATTATCGTTCGGTGACGAACAATACACGCGATACCTCGAGCGGCGCAACGGAGAGGTCGTCTTCGAAGGCGATCCCTATCTCGAGGATCCGGAACTCGCAGATCTGTTCGCCTTTTTGCTCGAATCCAACGAGGCGCGTCGGGCGGTCAGGGGCGGCGAGGACCTCCGGGAACTCATCATGCGGCCGATCGACACGGACGAGATCGAAGCGGAGATCTCCATGCTCGAGGCCGAAAAGCGAGACCTGGACGACCGTCTCGAGCAACTGTCCAGACTCGGAACCGAATTGCCCGACCTCGAGGAACGACGCGTCACACTCGAAGACGAGATCGAGACGACGACGGAACGAATCACGGAACTCGAAGCCGAACTCGAAGCATTCGATCTCGACATCGATGCCAGCCGTGATCGAAAAGAGGAGATCGAGTCCGCGTTTGCCGATCTCCAGGAAGCCCGCACGGAACTCGAATCGATCGAGTACGATCTGGAGACGGAACGTGAAAGTTACGCCGAGCTCGAACGGGAACGCGACGAACTCGAGACGGAGCTCGAGGCCGTCGACGACGAGCACGAGTCGCCCGATCGCCTCGAGGGACAGATTCAGGAGCTTCGCGCCAGAAAACGGTCCCTCGACGCGACGGTGAGCGAACTCCAGAGCGTGATTCGGTTCAACGAGGACCGCCTCGCCGACGACGGGTTCGATCTCGATCTTGGCGCACCCGATGCAACGGGCGGTGAGGAAGACGGAGCCATCACCGAACAGCTCCTCGACGACTCGGCCGAGGTCGTCTGCTGGACGTGTGGCTCACAGGTCGACCGGGAACGGATCGATTCGACCCTCGAACAACTGCGATCGCTCCGGCAGGCGAAACTCGAGGAACGAAGCGATCTCCAGGGGCAAATCGACGATCTGTCTGCACGTCGGAAAGAACTCCGCCAGCGAACCGAAAAGCGCGGCGAAATAGAAACGCGGCTTTCGTCGGTCGAGGACGAACTCGAGCGACGTTCACAACGCATCGAAGAACTCGAAACGAGTCTCGAGGATCAACGGGCGCGCGTCGACGACCTGGAAGCACACGCCGATACGTTCGAGGACGCCGCTTACAGCGACGTTATCGAGACACACCGCGAATTGAACCGCCTCGAACTCGAACTCGAGGATCTCGAAGCCGAGCGCGAGGAGGTCGATACCCGAATCGACGAAATCGAAGAGAAAATAGAGGAACGAGGCGATCTGGAGGAGCGCCGGGAAACCATCGACGACGAACTGATCGATCTCAGAACGCGCGTCGATCGCATAGAGGAAAACGCTGTCGACGCGTTCAACGATCACATGAGTTCGATCCTTTCGATCCTCGAGTATCGGAATATCGATCGTATCTGGATCGAGCGACGCGAGAAAACGGTCAGAGAAGGTCGCAGAAAGGTCGCACGATCGGCATTCGATCTCCACATCGTTCGGACGACGGACGGTGGGTCGACCTACGAAGATACCGTCGATCACCTCTCTGAAAGCGAACGCGAGGTCACGGGGCTCGTCTTTGCACTCGCGGGCTATCTGGTCCACGACGTTCACGAAATCGTTCCCTTCATGCTGCTGGATTCGCTCGAAGCGATCGATTCGAGTCGGATTGGCGACCTCGTGGATTACTTCGAGGAGTACGTCGATTGTCTGGTCGTCGCTTTGCTCCGCGAAGATGCCGAAGCTCTTTCGGACACGTATACGTACGTCCGCGAAATCTAGCTCTCCCCGAGTTCGGTCGTTCGTCCCTCGCGTCGGTCGAGTGTGAGTTTCCCGGGTGTTCTCGGCGTGGTTCATCTCGTCGTCCGCTCGAATCCGAACCCACGCCTAAATATACTAGTTCTTATCAATCAGATCAATATAAATATTGCAAACCAATACGAGTTTGTCATTAATATGAAATACACAATGGTTTATTATATAGCTGTGAAAAAATTCCATCTACTTCCCGATATAGCCAGTGAATTTTACTCGAATTGTAGAATTGAACATTTTCCAATTGTGGCGCCCACATCGGTCGAGAGATTATCAGCATAATATACTATCTTGGGAAACGAGAGTTAGTCCTCACCGCCCCCAACAGAAGTGGCAAGTTCGATCGGACCGGCCGGGTGGCACGCCCTCGGCTGCCGCTGACTGGTTTCCGTCGTTTACCGCTGTCGGCCTCAGTTCTACCGACAGTTCACCGGGGACGGGCGTCCACCGTCGGGACTGCAGGCGTTTTCGACGACCAGAACGGTCTTGGGGCCAGTGTCGCGGACAGTCGACACAGACGACTCGTCGTGCGACACCAGCCGTCGGCGAACCCGTTCGGATCAGCGACAAATATACCAGTAACAGTGCGTCGAGTCTCGAAGCGCCCGCGACGGGTCGCTCGAGCGATCAGTTAGCAATCGTCGTCGAGTCCCCAGACATCGGGCCGATCGCACTTCTGGTCCCAGATCGCACCTGCGTCTCCGCTGTCGTCGACGTTCCGCGTCTGGGTTTGGACGACGACCTCGTCGGATCCGGTCGATTCCTCCTCCGAGATGGTTCGAGATGGAGTATCGGTCGGTTCGGACGCGGTCGAATCAGAAGACTCGGTTTCTGTCCGATCCGTCTCGGTCCCGGCCTCGGTGGTCGTATCGGTTGAGTCGGTCGACTCAGTCGGTTCGGTCTGCTCGACCGGCTCGGTCGGCTCGTCGTCCAGCCGCGATTCGATCCATTGTAGAATCGCCTGTGTTCCGTGATGCGGTGCGGTCGTGTCACCCGCGAGTTCGAGCGTCGGGGTGAACGTGACACCGTCGCTCGCCGCCTCTGCACTGACTCGCTCGACTTGGGCGTCGTATTCGCCCGCCTGTACTCGGTCGGCTATTCGACTGGCGTTCGAGACACCGGCCGATCGGGCCCGTGACACGAGCTCGCTGAGATCGACGTACCCGCTCGGTGGATTGTCGAACGTCTCCGCGAAGAATTGCCAGTAACTGTTCGGGTCTTCGTCCCACGTTCCGAGTCCCATGGCCGCACAGCGCGGATCGCTACCCGAAATGAAGAACGCAGACGTGTTGCCGGGCTTATATGCGAGGTTGTAGAACCGAAGCCTGAGTCGGCCCGTACTGACGAACTCGTCGATAATAGCCGACAGGTTTCCGGAAACGAATTCCTTGGTGACGGGACACTTGAAATTGCCGTACACCGTCGCGGTCGGTACGTCATCGCCGTCGACCCCCATCGTCGGATACGTGTACGCGTCCGCCGATTCCGGAACCGGTGCGTTGGCGACGGTCGACCTTGCCTCGGCGGTCGCTAGTCCTGCAACGCCAAGCAGTGTTGCCGTTCCCGTAGCGGAAAGTACTGTACGACGCTGTAGGCGTGTCTTTTCCTGCATCTCGTCTTTTCGTCCATCGTAATCGATATAAATAGAAACAATCGTTTCATCGATTTGGATGACTTAAGTGAGATTTTCCCCGTTGCAGATCGCGAACAGTAGGGTCACTGCGCTCGGGCGAATCGAACCGTCCACGGGACGGCCTAGATCATCCGTCAGCGACCGGTACGCGCAACTATTTTGACGGGGAAGTAATTTCGTTCGCTTTCGCGAACGGTCCGGAATTCGGTGGACTTCGGAAACATCGATGGGAAGGTGCTTTATGCAGTCTGTTATGGGAGATACTATGAAGCGGCGAAACATGTTGATCGCCAGCGGGACCATTGTCGGTGCGGCCGCCAGTGGCGTCGTGAGTCGACCACCCGGAGACGAGGCCCTCCTGACGGCAGCTCGCAACCGGGATGGTGGTGCCGAAATTTCGGCCGACTCGGAGTCCATCCTTCCCGGCACGGTTCACGAAACGACGCTCTACGAACGCGTCGCGTCGCGCGACGGCCCCACGGCGATGGTCTTCGGGGGCATCCACGGCGACGAACGACCCGGAATCGAGGTCGCTCGAGAGGTCGTCGACTGGAAACCCGATTCGGGACGGCTCGTCGTCGTTCCCGAAACCAATCGCGTCGCCATCGAGGAGAACGCACGTGCGGGACCCGAGGGCGATCTGAACCGCCACTTTCCGGCCGACAGCGAACCGGTAAGCGACCTCGCGCGAGGTATTTGGGACGTCGTCGAGCGCTACGAACCCGAGGTGGTCCTCGATC
Source organism: Natrinema caseinilyticum (assembly GCF_024227435.1). Classification (GTDB taxonomy): domain Archaea; phylum Halobacteriota; class Halobacteria; order Halobacteriales; family Natrialbaceae; genus Natrinema; species Natrinema caseinilyticum. Next base: position 639,225 of record NZ_CP100445.1, on the reverse strand, counting down.
TCCACCGATCACTCGGCATCGCCGGCGTCCACGAGAACTACGTCGGCCAGGCAGTCTATCACTCGGCGAACGCCTCCGGGACCGAACTCGCGGCCTATCTCAACGACGTGGTAGTTCCCTGGCATATGCCGTTCCACCGGGTGTCAGCCCACCGAACGCACAGTGGCGGCCCGTTGCTCTTTCAGAAGGCGATTCGGGAGGTCGGGGCGAAAGCGTATCTCTTCGAGACCACCGATTTCCTGCTCGACCGGGAGGCGAAAAACGAGCACACGCGCCTGGCGACGGCGAAGACTCTCGCGCTGCACGGACTCCTCGAGGTGGACCGGAACCGATGAGCGCGTCAGTTCGGCGAGCGCTCTCGAGTCCCGTCACGCTCGTTACCTACGGGCTGTTGGTCGTTCCGTTGGTGATCGGCCGGATCGAGTCGTCCCTACTGACCCCGCTTGCGCTTCCAGGCTACGTGATCTACGTCCTCGGAACCGCGATCGGCAACGCACTCTCGCCGGGTGTCAGACTCAAGTATTACTGGATACCGTTTCTCGTCGGTTGCTACGGTATCGCCGTCGTAGTCGGCTCCGGATACGAACTGTGGCGCGATCTGAAGCAGAAACGATCGACCGACCCGCGATAGCGCCGACGGTCGATATCGCGGGGCGGTGAGTCGAACCGTTCGGTCGAATCTCTTCGATATCACGGAACTGCGAGCGCGAATGGGACGGAGCGGAACCGGACACGACCGATATCTCACGGTGAGTCGGCACCACGAGTGCGTCCCGAAGTTACGTTTTCCCGACGCCGAACGCGCCGTAAGGAGTTCTCAGTACCACAGATTCGACTTTGACAGGATACTATCGATCCCGGAACTGCTGACTCCCGGTTCTCGGTATCGTGAGGAACGCGGTCGTCCGACCGGTATAGCACCGGTGATGTGCTCGTCGGGCGGTGATTCGACGGTACCCGTTTGCTGGCCACAGCCTCACCGCAGACCGCCGGTCGGCGACGACCGCGATTTATTATTCTCGGGCGCGTACCTTCCGACCACGCGAGTGGGGAGGCCAGATGCGATGACTCGAGACAATCGAAACGCGATGACCGGTGACGACCGATACAAACAGTTCGGCGTCTACGTCTCGACGGACGTCTTCGAGAAACTCTCCGAGTTCCTGTACGAGAACGCGGGCGTCGTCGATTACGGTGAGTACTTCGACCCGACCGTCTCGACGATTCCCGCGGGTGATCCTGGTGCCGACGCGACGGACGCACTCGTCTCGAGTCTCGTCGAAGACTTCGCCAGTCTGTACGAAGAGGCAGACTTCGAAGCCGCTCGCCGAGTCGACGTTGACGGGTTCGTCCTCTCACACCTCGCCGCCGACCCACAGACTGTGGCGAGCGCACGCGAGCGATTCCAGGCGGCCGCCACGATTCAGGAGTCCGATCTTCGAACCGTCCACACCGCGATTCTGTCGGCGGCCCTCTCGGCGGGGGCTGAGACGGCTGAGCAGTGAGCAACGGCCACCACTACGACCACCTGCGTGTCCGGACCGGGTTCCGTCGGGACGACCAGAAATCGATCGTCGTTCGGCAACGACGAACCGTTCGACGGGACGGCTATCTCGGAGATATCGACCGGAGTTGCTTCCATCGCGAGTCCCCTCCTTGGACCTCGAGCACGAACGAAGCGGACGGGATGGCGGTGTCCCGACACGACTCGCTCGAGTCACATTCGATCCCGGCCGCCGATTTCTCGAGTGAGACCGTTGCCCGTTGAGGCGGCACAACGCGCCCCGAAGCGAAGAATCCGCCGACAATCGATTCCGGCTTTCTCACCGGGTCGACGTGGGCGGTCCCGGTTTCTCGAACGGACGTGCCGACATCGGGGCCGAACGGGGCGTTATTCGACCGGGAAGGACACAGTAACGACGCTACCAGTGTCGTCAGTTTTGTTGCACTCGAGGGTTCCGCCGAACTTGTACACGGACCACTGAGCGAGCAACAATCCGATTTCGCTTCCGTGTTGCAACTGTGATGGTTCGTCTCGTACTTCCTCACCCACCATTACCCACTCGTCGTCGGAGATTGCCGACCCGTTGTCGGCGATTTCGACGCATCCCTCGTCGTCCCGCCTGTATACCCGTATTTCCACCCGCGGTGTGGACGCGGTATTGTGCTCGATACCGTTCTCGATGAACTGCTCGAAGACCGCACTCGAAGGAGACGCTCCCGGTCTTTGAGGCCCGTTATATCGCGTCCTTCCGGAACGAGCTGGATGACTTCCCCGTCGTCGTCGGTGATGGGTCGGATCGAAAAGTCAACGACAGCCTCCCGGTCTGCACCCTGAATTCGGATCTCGTTCCGGTACGAATGTCCCGACCTGGCCTTCTCGAATCCCCGGCGAACTGATTCCCGACCCGATTCGTCACTGAATTCCAAGGCGTTCCAGAGTTTGGTTCCGATGGCCTCCTGTCGATCAGCGTCGGCGAACGAGAGTCCCGCTTCGTTCGCCTCGAGGAGGGATCCGTCGAGGTCAACCAACCCAGTGAACTGGTAGGTGTTGTTGAACACCGCCTCGAACCGACGTTGGCGCTCCTTGCGGCCCGAAACGTCGCGACCGATCCCGACCAGTTCCTGCAGCGTCCCCTCTTCGCTCACCATCGGTGCGCCGGTAAACTCGTACGGAGTAAGCGTGCCCGACTTCGATTTCAATCGGGCTTCGACGGTCGTGGCCTGGCCTTCCGCGAAGACCTTCTCGATGTGTCTTCGGACGAGGGGCCGATCCTGTTCGGCGATGAAATCGATCGGTTCCATCGCGGAAATCTCCGCGTCAGTGTAGCCGGTGACGCGTCGAAACTGGTCGTTCCACCGCGTGAACGATCCTTCTTCGTCGAACGCGTAGAGGAGATCCGGTAACGCCTCGAAGAGACTCTTCGTGAACGCCTGTTCGTCCTGAAGTGACTGCTCGCGCTCCCGACGGTCGGTGATGTCCTGGATCGCGCCGCGGATTCGGACGACCGTTTCGCCCGACAGTTGCGGAGTGCCCTTCGCACGGACCCACCGTCGCTCGCCGTGGTGAGTGACGATGCGGAGTTCGTGATCGAACGCCACGCCGTCTCGAAGCGAATCCTCGATCGCTTGCCGTATGATCGGTCGATCCTCGTGATGGTAGAAATCGATCGCCTCCTCGAGTGATGGAGACGCGTCCAACGGAAGGCTGTGGATGCGATTGACCTGGTCGGTCCACCGGAGGTCGTTCGATCGCGGGTCGAACTCCCACCCGCCGACTGCAGCCATCTGCTGGGTATGAGCGAAGAGATCGTTTTGGCGTTTCAAGCACCGTTCGTACCGCTTTTGCCTGGTGATGTCGATGATGATACCCTCGAGAACCCTCACCTCGCCGTCGTCGACGACCGGGACACCGCGCTCGAAAACGTGTTTGCTGTCACCGTCCCGCGTCCGGATGCCGTAGGTCACGGTGAACTGTCGTTTGGCATCGATTCCCTCTCTGACGTTCCGTTCGAGGTATTCACGGTCGTCGTCCGCGATGAGGCTGGCGTAGGTGACGTCACCCTGCTCGAACGCGGATGGGGGGTATCCGGTGAGGGACTCGACGCACCCTCTGAGAAACGTCATTTCCCACGGTAGTTCGGGGTCGCATCGGTAGGCGAGCCCGGGGAGGTTGTCGACGAAACGGTCCAGTATCGATCCCGGTTCGTCAGGAGGGTCAGTGCCGAACACGTTCGGTATTTCTAGTAGTATTCAATTAGATTCCCGGTATTAATTCTCGTGGCCGATACCCGAAAGGGCCGACTGTAATGTCGTGTTCGGGCCGTTCGACCGTGGCCGGACACGTCCGCGTGAACGGCGGGTCCATTCGAGCGACCTGAACCGCCGCGACGGCGGGCGAACCGCATTCGGAGAGTGCGAATCGGAGTCGTTCGATTCGCGGACGCCGGTCTTTGCAACGCCGAACGCAGTCGCTAAACGCAGACGCCGGGGATAGCTACTGGATCCGATCGCCGAAGAGGACGTTCCAAACCGCGTTCTGTGCATTTCGGAGCTGCTCGCTCAGCGTCGACTGGCTGATGTCGAGTTCTCGCGCGACGTCTTCGGCTGTCGCCTGTTGTGGGACCTCGAAGTACCCACACCGGTAGGCGGTCTCGATGATCGTCAACTGCTCGGACGTCAACTTTCCTTGCAGGTTGTACTTGAGATTGCTGCCGCCGAGCGGGAAGCTCATTTCGTTGGTCTCTTTTACGCCGACGAGTTCGAACGAGCGTTGCTGGCGTTCGACGTTCTCGGCTAACTGTTTTAGTTTTTGCCAGCTCGAGACGGACGCGACGACGGTCATGCCGTGATTCTGGACGAGAATGCGATGCGGAATAGCGTCGTGCTCGAGGAGAGTCGCCGTCGGTCTGGGCTGGTGTTCGTCGATGTAGGTGAGTACGTAGAACGTATTCGAGATCGAACTCGTTGGCTGGACGAATATCGGCTCGACGTGTTCTATCTCGGCGAGGACCTCGGACAAGTCCGCGACGCTCGGGGCGGTTATCGTGAAGAACTCGAGCCAGTGGCTGTTAGCCGACCCGGGTACCACGTTGTCGAGTTCGATCTGGGCGGATCCGGATAGCTCGCGGCGTATCGACTCGAGTACGCCGATCGGCTCGGTCTGAAACTCGATCCGGAGTCGATTCGAGTCCTGATTTGTAAGCTCCATTACCAGTACGGGTCCCGCAGCAGTTTTTTGTCGATCTTCCCGTAGGGTGTCTGGGGCAACGTTCCGACGGTGTCGACCGATTTCGGTATCGCCGGTGGGTCGAGCCGCCCTCGGCAGAACGACTGTAGTTCCTCGAGGTCGAGCATCTCATCGTCGTCGAGCGAGAGGATCGCTTTTATGTCCTGTTCGGTCCTGCGGAAGGTGACATCGGAGGCGTAGTCGACCTGGTTCTTCGGCACGCCGATGATTGCGACCTCGCGAACCGCAGGATGGCGCTGGACGACGCTCTCGACTTTCGTCGAGTACACCAGTTGGTCGTCCGAAACGATGACGTTCTGTATCCGATCGAGGATGGACAGGCGACCGTCGTCGTCGATGCGGCCGATGTCTCCGGTCCGTATCCACTCGTCGTCGGATCGGGGCGCGGTCGGACCGTCGTCGACGTAGCCTTCCATCGCGTAGGGGGATCGCACGCCGACTTCCCCGATGTCGTCGCCCCACTCGTCGCGCTCGTCTCCGAACTCGAGTAGCGTGACGTCGGCCAGCTGGGCCGGAATTCCGTTCGACTGGAGCCACTCGTCCTCCGTAGTATCGTGTTTCGCCTTCGGGAGGACGGCAACGAGGTTCGGTACCTCGGTTAACCCGTAGAACTGAACGAAGACGGGTCCGAGTGCCTCGAGTCCCTCTTCGAGCCGGGACGTCGGAATCGGCGCGGATCCGTACACGACCGTGTCGAGTGCGGATGTCTCGGCGTCTGCAATGGCGGGGTGGTCGAGGAGTTCGCCGATCATCGTCGGGGTGAGATACACCCAGGAGACGCGTTCGTTCTCGATGCGTTGAACGAGGGCCTCCGGTTCGAATACCTGATCGAGCACGACGGTTCCCCCTTGCATGAGAATCGACTTCGCGAAATACCCGGCCGAGTGCGAGAGCGGGGTGACGAGTAAGCCGATTTCTCCCTTTCGCACCTCGAACTCGTAGACGTGCGAGTAGAGATTGAGAACGATGCTCTCGTGGGTGTGACGCGTCCCTTTTTGCTCGCCGGTCGTTCCGCCCGTGTAGAAAATCGTCGCGATATCGTCCGCTCTCGAGTGGGGCTCCGGTGGAGTCGACGGCGCTTTCTCCAGCAGCCCGTCGAAACTGTGAAACCCGATCGGGAGTTCGCTGTCGCTGCCGAGTCCGATGACGTGACTGCACTCCTGGGATCGCTGCTGGAGGTCCCGGACGGTATCGAAAAACGTCGGCCCGACGACCAGAACGTCGGGCGTCGCATCGGAGAGCGTGTATTCGCATTCCTCGTCGCTGAGCTGGCTGTTTAGCGGGACCGTCGTCACGTTCGCTCGGGCCGCTGCGATCTCGGTGATGAGAAACTCGGGTCGATTCCCGATGAGGATCGCGACGCGGTTGTTTCCACACATCCCGAGCGCGTGAAACGCGCTCGCCAATTTCGCCGACTGGGCATCGAGATCGGCGTACGTGGTGATCTCGTTCTCGTATCTAATGGCCGGCTTCTCCCCGTACCGACGGAACAGTTCCTCGTAGAACTCGCCCATGGAGCAGAGGTCACGATTCATGGCCACATCCTGGACAACTGGTGGACTGATTGGTTGGGTTCATGGTACCGTGTGTCGTGGATGTGTCGCACCCTCCACACGCCGAACTATCAATCTACCTATAAATCATCCGTCACTTCGTGAGCGATTTTTCAATTATTCCCAGAAACGACTTTTCATGGCGCGTATCAGTTGGTTTCGCGTCCTCCCTCGACGGGGTTGACGCCGGATCTGTTATAAATAATCGATATATATGGGGCCCGGTTCGAAGCAAGGTTGTTGATAACAAATAGCATATGCCGAGAGGATGTCCGTGGATAGACACCAACCAGAAATACTGGCGATCGATGCAGGTGGGACACTGACGGACACCATCGTCATCGATTCCGATGGCGGGTTCACTGTCGGAAAGGCACAGACGACACCGGAAAACGAATCGGAGGGGTTCCGTAACTCCATCGACGACGGTCTGGGATACTGGGACGTCTCGCCTGACGACGCGTTTCCGTCCCTCACCGCCGGGATCTATTCGGGCACGGCGATGCTGAATCGCTTGCTCGAACAGGAGGGCGAAATCGGCGGGGTGATCGTCACTGCGGGACAGGAAGATTATCTCCGAACGGAGCGGGCACGACAGACGTACACGAACTATTCGTACTCCGATCGGCTCCACTCCGTCACGCACCAGCACAACGAACCGTTCATCCCGAAAGACCTCATTCGTGGCGTTCGCGAACGAATGGACCCGTTGGGGCGGGAAGCGATCCCGTTGTACGAAGAAGAGGTGCGGTCAGCAGTCGACGACCTCCTCGACGAGGATATCAATTACCTGATCTTCAACTTCATTTACTCGTATGCGAACGATGCGCACGAGAAGCGAGCCAAAGAAATCGCTCGGGAAGTGATGGAAGAACGGGGCGATGACGTCCCGCTGTACCTCGCGAGCGAAATACAACCCGTGAGGGGCGATTTCATGCGGCTCAATACGGTGATCGCCGAGGCGTACGCGGCCGAACCGTCTCGAGAACAACTGCACGGCGTGATGGAAACCTGTGACGACCTCGGCGCCGAATTCGAACTCAGGGTGATGGCCGGTCACGGCGGCACCATCAGTTACAGTTCGGAACGGTTGGCGAGCACGCTCATTTCCGGCCCCATCGGCGGAGTCATCGGCGCGGACTACGTCGCGAACCACCTCGACATCGACAATCTGGTGTGTACCGACATCGGCGGGACGAGTTTCGACCTGTCGCTCATCACCGACTCGTCGTATTCCGTCGATCCGGAACCCACCATCGCACGGTACTTGCTCAACCAATCGATGGTCGAACTCGACAGTATCGGTGCCGGAACGGGCTCGCACGTCAAGATCGACCCGAACTCGAATCGAATGGAGATCGGGCCGGAGAGTGCCGGAGATCAAATCGGCGTTTGCAACGTCGAGGGCGACGTCGAACAGCCGACGATCACCGACTGTGACCTTCTGCTCGGTATTCTCAACCCGGACTACTTCCTCGGGGGCGACCTCGAACTGGATACGGAGGCGGCCAAGACGGCGATAGAAGAGCGGATCGCCTCGAAACTCGGCGTCGACGCCTACGAGGCTGCCGAGGGTGCGGTCGACCTCATGGAGTCGCGCCTCCAGAACCAGGTGAACGCGGCAGTGCTCGGAAAGGGCTATTCGCCGGTCAACTACTCGTTGATCTCGTACGGCGGTGGCGGTCCGGTTCACGCGGCCCAGTACGTCGAGGATCTGCGCTTTCAGGACGTGCTGGTTCCGGCGTGGGCGGCCGCGTTCTCGGCGTTCGGCTGCGCGTGTGGGGATTACGAGTACCGCTACGAGGCGACCATCGACCTGCCCGTCGGCCCGGAACTCGACGACGAGGCGAAGATGGATATCGCCGAGACGCTCAACGACCAGTGGGCGACCTTGAGAGAGGATATCGTCGCGGAATTCGAGCGCAGCGGCTACGATCCCGAGGACGTCTCGCTCGACCCCGAAGTCCGGATGCAATACCAGGGTCAACTCAACACCCTCGAGGTGTCGGCCCCGACCGCGAACATCACCGAGCCGGAAGAGGTCGACCAGCTCATCGAGAATTTCGAGGACCACTACGCCAAGGTGTACGCTCGGTCGGCCGCGTCGCCGGAACTGGGATACACCATCACCCGCGCCGTCGGCGTCGGACACGTTCCGACCGAAAAACCGCAGATACCGGACGTGGCCCTCCAGGACGAGGAGCCGCCGGCGGAAGCGGCCAAGGGGACGCGCGACGTGTACTGGAACGGCCACTGGCAGGACGCGGCGATATGGGAGATGACCGACCTGGAGGCCGGGAACGTCATCGATGGACTCGCCATCGTCGAGTCTCCCGCTACCACGTTCGTCGTCCCACCGAACTTCACGGCCGACCTGGACAATCACCGAATTTTCCACCTGACACAGGAGAACTGAACGATGGCTTCAGAACAAGACAACCTCACCGACCGCGTGCGAGCCGAACAGGAACGACTCTCCGAGAAGACCGGAACGGACGAGGGAATCGGCTGGAACGGACAGTCGATCAAAGAGATGCTCGAAACGGCCGAACGGCAGTACGAGGAGACCGGCCACTGCTACGGTATCGACGAACTGGAACTCAAATCGGAGACGCCTATCGAATACGAGAAAATCTTCTCACAGCTTCGAGGCGGACTGGTCAACGCCCGCGAGACGGCGCTGAACATCTCCGCGAGCCCCATCGTAAAGGAGATCGGGGAACTGAGTTTCATGCTGTACACACCCGAAGGCGATAGCGTCGCGCTGTCGACGGGCATTATCGTCCACGTCCACACGACCAGCGACGCGATAAAGTGGATGATCCGCCAGGATTACGAAACGAATCCGGGCATCGAACCGGGTGACATCTTCTGTAACAACGATCCGCACATCGGCGACGTCCACAACACCGACGTTCAGACTATCGTCCCCATCTTCTGGGAGGGGGAACTCGTCGCGTGGGCGGGCGGCGTAACGCACGAGGTCGACATCGGTGCGTCGTCGCCCGGCGGTGACCCGGTCGGGCCGACGTCGAGGTACGACGACGGCTTCGACATTCCGGCGATGAAGATCGGCGAGAACGATCGCCTGGACGCCGATTACGAGAAACGCGCCGAGATGGGCGTGCGAACGCCCGAACTCTGGAAACTCGACGAGCGCTGCCGGCTCGCCGGGTGTCACATGGTTCGCGACGCCGTCCACAGCCTGATCGAGGAGGAGGGCGTCGACACCTACAAGCGATTCGTGCGAGAGGTCATCGAGGACGGCCGTCGGGACTTCAAACAGCGAATCAGGGAACTCACCGTCCCCGGTCGCTACCGGGCGCCGACGTTCACCGACGTCCCGCTCGAGGGCGAACAGGGCCTGCCGAAACGGTCCGCCAACGACGACATGATGCACGCGCCCCTGGAGGTCAACATCGAATCGGACGGCTCGTTCGAACTCGATTTCGACGGCGCGGACGCCCAGGGCGAACACGTCTTCAACTGCACGCCGAGCGCGCTCCAGGGTGCGATCTGGGTGTTACTGACCCAGACGATCATTCCGAACGATAAGATCAACGACGGCGCCTACTACGCCACGGAGACGTCGGCTCCGGAGGGGGCGTGGTGTAATCCGGACACCGTCCGAGCGGCGACGGCCGATGCGTGGCACTTCCTCCGGCCGTCGCTCTCGGGGATGATCCGGTCGCTAACGCGATCGTTCAACGCCAGGGGCTACATCGAAGAGATGGCCTCGAGCTACGGCGATACCGCCAACTACTTCCAGGGGGAGGGCACCGACATGTTCGGCGAACCGTTCGCGACGCTGAACTTCGAACTGTCGAGTCAAGGGTTCGGCGCTCGCGGTTTCACCGACGGCTTCGATGCCGCGTACGCGATGTGGAACCCCGAAGCGGACCTCGGCGAGGTCGAAGTGTGGGAACTACTCGAACCCGCGCTGTATCTCGGTCGGCGGCTCAAGCCAAACAGCGCGGGGATGGGCAAGTACCGCGGCGGGTCCGCCTTCGAATCGGTCCGAATGGCCTGGGGAACCGACGAACTCTACTTGCAGAACAACGGGAACGCGCTGGCGTTCAACAGTCCCGGCATGTTCGGCGGCTACCCGTCCTCGACGGGCTACATTCACAACGTCAGAGACAACGACATGGACGAACGGATCGAGAACCGCGACAAGTACCCGATTCGAGACGGGACGCCCGAAGACTCCCAGATGTTCGACTACGTCGACGGCGACGACCGTCAGTTCGAGGAACGAGGGACCTCGCTCCTCGAAGAGTACGACGAACGCGACCTGTACCTCAGCGTCAACCGGGGCGGCGCCGGTCTCGGCGACCCACTCGAGCGGGACATCGAACTCATCGAGGCGGACCTCAACGACGAACACGTCCACCCGGAGTATGCCGAGCGCGTCTACGGTGCTCACGTGACGGAGGTCGGTGACGGTGCGTACGAAGTCGATCCGGAGGAAACGGCAACGAAACGGGAGCGCATCCGCGAGCAACGGGGCGAGGAAGCGATGCCGGTCGACGAGTGGATGGAACAACGCCGAGAAGACGTCGTCGAGGGGAACTTCATCCCCGTCGTGAAACGGAGCTACAACGAGAGTCTCGAACTGAGCGAGGAGTGGGACGACCACTTCCGCTCGTTCTGGGACCTGCCTGCCGACTTTACGTTCGAAACGGAGGACTAACCAATGCCAGAGTACTCACGAGAACGAATCGAATCGCTCATTGACGGCACCATCCCCTTCGACGACGCGAAGGATATGATGAGTGCGTACAAGGACTCGGACCGCTTCGACACGTACCGGGAGATCCTCCAGGAACGAGCGGAGTGGGACGACACGATCTTGCTCCCGCTGACCGATCACCTCTACGTGGTCAACAACGGAAGCGAGCGGATCACGAAGTGTGATTGCGGCCACGAGTTCGGAGATTATCGAGAGAACTGGAAGCACGAGGCACTCATCAACGTCAGGGACAGTCGCGAGGATCTCCAGGAGATCTATCCGGAGGCCATGCACTCGGATCCCGAGTGGATGGTCCTCCGCGAGTACTTCTGTCCGGGCTGTAAAACGCAACTCGAAGTCGAAGCGGTTCCGCCGGGTTACCCGATTATCTTCGACTTCAGGCCGTACATCGACGACTTCTACGAGGACTGGTTGGGACGGAACGCGCCGGACAAACAGTAAGCGGTCAGTAATCGTACGCACGCGACCATCGATTCGATCCAACGTACTATTTCGCACGACGACCATCCCAGACAGCGCCAATCAACCGTCCTCCCTGAAGGGGTGTTTCGAATCCAGCCTGACCCGTGATCTCGAGCGGGACGGCGCTCCAGTTCGACGACGGTGACGAGACCCGCAGTTACGCCGACCTCGACGAACGGCGGCGTCCATCGGTCGCTGACGAACCGAACTGACAGCCTCCCCGCCCCGAAGGACTGGGCAGTCTCTTCAACTCTCGGTGCCTCAGTAGGTCCACGTGCTATTTGTGGGGCAAAAGCGTTAGACTACTGTATGTCCCCAGATGAGTCTACTTCCAACGGGAGCACTCGTCTCTCTACCGACGTAACGGAGGGAGTACAATACTGGGGCCCGGCAATCGCCGTGAGTCTGACGACGTTCCTCGTGGTCATCAACGCATCCCTGATGAACGTGGCGATCCCCACGATGGTGAACGAGTTCGATACCTCGGTCACCGTGATCCAAGGGGCGGTTGCACTCTACTCGCTGGTGATAGCTGCGCTTGTTCTCCCGGCCGGGACGCTGCCGTCTCGGTACAGTCGGAGACGCGTGATGGCAGTCGCACTGATCGTCTACGCCGGTGGGACGCTGGTGGCGGCGATCAGCTGGAATACGACGATCCTCTATCTCGGCTGGTCGTTCATCGAGGGCTCCGCGGCCGCCGTGATATTTCCCCTGACACACACCGAATTGCGAGTCAGTTACGAGGGCGATGACCGGGCGAAGGCGTTCGGACTGTTGGCTGGCGTGAGCGGGATCGGAGGAACGCTCGGGCCGATTATCGGTGGCGCACTCACCACGTACGCGAGTTGGCGGTGGGGGTTTGCGCTCCAACTCGTCGGTGTAGGGGTTATTCTCTTCTTCGTTCGGTACGTGAGTCCGAAACCGCTGTCAGAAACACGCAGTTCGCCGGATAGAGGCGGGACGGTTCTGTCCATCGTCGGTTCGACGTCGCTCGTCACCGGATTCCTTCTCAGTGGGAAGTACGGGTGGATAGTCGAACGGCGGCCGTTCCTCGTCGGCGGGGTGCAGTTCAATCCGCTCGGGACGTCGCCGGCGATCTGGTTTCTCGGGGTCGGATTGCTCGCGTTCGCCGCGTTCGTTCAGTACGAACGGCGACTGCAGCGTGCCGGGAAGTCACCGCTCGTTCCGCTGCGTGTACTGACGAACCGCCCTTTTCTATCCGGCGTTATCACGTACAATCTTCGCTCGATAATCTCGGCTGGTTTCTTTTTCATCTTCCCGGTCTACGTCCAGGCAGTGCTCGGGTACACCGCCTTCGAAACCGGGCTCGCGTTGGTACCGTATTCTCTCGCGTCGATCCTTTTGTCGACGTTTACGACCGGCTGGCGGAAGTACATCTCACCGAAGACGCTTATCCAGGTCGGCATCGTGTGTATGGGCCTTGGACTGGTATTGTTGTACGAGCAGACAGGCCCCAGTCAGACGATCGGCGAGATGGCTATCCCAGTAGGGATCGTTGGAGCCGGTGTCGGACTTATACTGGGACAGATCACCAATATGACGATGTCGGCCGTCCCGACCGCGGACTCCGCCGAGGCATCCGGTGTCCTGAACGTAAGCTATTCGATCGGATATTCCCTGGGGACAGCAATCGTTGGTTCGTTTTTCCTCGGACAGTTCTACGGTAGCGTCGTCGATGGAGTGCTCCGAGCGGAACGCGTGACCGTTTCTGCGGAGCAACGAAATGATCTGGTGATAGCTCTCGAAGATGCGACAGAGACGGCGACCGAAGCCGCTCAACAACAGTTCCTGAACCAACTCACTCCGACGGAACGACAACTGCTCGAGAATATCTTCGAAGCTGCAATGTTCGACGCTCAACGGGCGGGGCTGGCCCTCCTCGTACTGCTCGTGTTGTTCTTGCTCATCGCCTCGACGTTCTTGCCACGGCAGATACCGGGAGACGACGACCGAACCGACCGCACCGAAGCGTCCGAAGGTTCGACAGGTAAGACTTCTGAGACAGCGGAGGACTAACGGAAAACACCGAATCGGACACCTCGGATGCCAGCAGTCATCCTCCCGAGTGGCTCAGAGCGGTTCGAGCGGTCTCAGGTAGCCTCTCGTTGTTTGAGTGTGACCTCGAGGTCGCCTGCCAGACCCGCAAGGAGTACCACACCGACCCAGAGAAGGATATACCAACCGAACGGTCCCGGTCCACCGAACCGGGGACTGAAGTACCCCTGCCACTCGCTGTAGACCGAGGCGAGTAGTAATATACTGACCAGGAGAACGGGCGAGATGGACTTCTGCCTCGTGGAGGACAGAACTGGAACGAATCCGAGGGCAAATATCCCGGCCGTAATGTAGACTCCTGTGAAAGAAACGTCCCAGAGAACACCATACCGGAAGTAATCCCAGAGAAGGGCAGCGACACCTGCATGGAGAAGGCCGGCAACCAGCCCGTAGATGGCCGGAGTCGTCGATACGGATGGGCTCTCCGAGTCTTCAGCCATATCATGTAGTGGGAGTCACCGTCACAAAGACCCACTGGTGGATTGACACGCTCCGGAACGTGCAAAGCCGATATCCAACAGCACTTCTGCAAGTGAAGGCGACGAAATAAGCGTTCGATACAACGGCGACGATCCCCGGCGGGGGACGTGATCGAATCCAGTTCATCGACACTGGTTCTGCCTATAACCGACCCTACTCCGTCTGTGGGTTCACGCGAACGAAGTAAGCGAGTGGGTTGGGGCAGGTAAGGGGCGTGATACGTACGAACTCTTCCGCCCCAGGATCGCGCGCGAGACGTCTTCTAACGGGCATCTGTGACAATCATGACCACGGACAAAACCGATCTCGAACCGCTTGATCCGACGACAGCGCAAGAACTCTTCCTTGATCACAAGGCGACGAATTGTACCAAAGCCACGGTCCGAAATCACCGCTACCATACGAACCACTTCCTCGACTGGTGCGACGAAGCGGGAATCGACAACCTCAATGACCTGTCCGGTCGAGACATTCAGCGATTTCGGCTGTGGCGGAACGAAGTTGCAGACCTCTCCAAAGTCACGCATATACTCGGAAAATAATCGCAACAGCCACGAGCCTAGGACGGGAGCGAAACGAAACCATCTCCTGAGCCGGACGATCCGTCCATCGGACGCTGGAGGTGGAAACCCGAGACTCGTCGTGATGAGCATGAGTGAGTAGCAGTATTTTCACCGTTCCCGACCAGTTCAAGTGCGAGCGGAACGCTTCGGTTTCGTCCGTGAGCCGGTATCGTTTGTCACTGATGTACCAGTCGACATCTGTTGACGTGATGGCTCGAGTCAGGCGGGCAACTGCAATGCGACGCTGTACATCTGACCGACTGATTCCGCACCGATTTCCGTCGCGAGGCGCTCGGCCGCTGTCATCAGAGACGCCCCCAGTTCGCCCGACACCTCGGACGCTGCAGTCTGCGCTACCTCAGCGTGTGCCTCGATGTGGCCCGTGGTCCACGGAACCGGGTCCAGCAAGGTCCGTTGCCGGTCGAACTCCCACCCATAGCCGACGAATAGTCGGCGAAGCACCGTTGCCGGATAGAACGTTAGCGCGGGCCGCCCTTCGGCCAGTTCGGTCGCGGCGTTCTCGAGCGCGAAGAGTTCGCGCACAGCTGCGTCGTCAGGAAGCGGTTCGTAGTCGTCGATGACGAGATGGCAGCCCGGAGTAGCGACGCGCGTTAGCTCCGCCGCGACCGACTCGAGCCACGGTGGCGGAAGCACGTTGAACAGACCGTGAGCGGTGATGAGATCTACGGAATCGATAGCCAGCGGGAGGCGTCGAAGGTCTGCCTTCAGAACGGCGGTCCGGTCGGCGTCACCACTGTCGACTCGCTCGTAAACGGCGTTCGCGTGTTCACCGTCATCTGTGACAGCATAGACGCGGCTTGCACCAGCCTTGAGCAGCCCGGCGGTCGTGTTGCCAACGCCTGCGCCGGCTTCGAGGCAAACCCGCCCGGTCACGGGACGGTCTGCGAGCGCAGTTGTAACCGTCGTGGGGACGTCCATCGGTGATTTCGCGGCGCTGTACCCTCGTCGGGTCAGTGGTGCAGTTGCTCGGGAACGGGACTTTGCTCGTGGCGCAGCCGCTCGATGAGCGACCGCTGGGCTTCTTCGGACATCCCGTCGTAGCGGTCGGCTGCGTCGAGTACCATCGCAACGAGCTTGGGGTCGCCTGGACTGACGACGCTCGTGAGCCCCTGTGCGGCCGCGAAGTCGAACCGCTCCCGGATCTCGTCGGGCGTGTCGACCGGTTCGTACCAGTTCGCGTACGGGCGGTCACGCTCGGGCAGTTCGTCGGTCGAGGGCCACGGTCCCTTCGCGAAGGCTTTGATGCCGAGCGTCCCCACGTCCAGCTCGTCCGCCCGTTCGAATACGGCCTCGTAGTCGTACTCGTCATCATCCTTGCCGGCAACGACTGGATTCAGTGGAAACATCACGGTCGCCAGGTCGTCGATGCGGTCGAGGGCGTCGAGGATGAGCTGGGGATCGCCGTGGCTGGTCAGCCCGATGTGGTCGACGAGTCCCTCCGATTGAGCCTCGCGGAGGGCCTCGAGGGCGCCGCCCTCGCCCGTGATCGTTTCCAATTCGTGTTCGTACTCGAGGCCGTGGATCTGATAGAGGTCGATCCGGTCGACACCGAGGCGGGTGAGTGACTGCTCGAGCTTTCGCTTTGCTCCCTCGTACTCGCGCTTCTGAGTCTTGCAGCCGAGAAAGATCTCCGCGCGGTGTTGGCGGAGTTTGGGACCCAGCTTGAGTTCCGCGTCACCGTACGTCGGGGCGACATCGAAGTGGTTAACGCCGTGGTCGAGTACGAGTTCGACCAGCTGGTCGGCGCCGTCTTGCTCGAGCCAGTTGAGCGCGATCGCGCCGAAGGTCATCACGGTGCTGTCATGGCCGGTTTCGCCCAGCGGACGCGTCTCCATACGCGGCCGTCAGCATCGGCGTGCATAAATCTGCCTCCCGCCGTCCCAACGAGTTCGTTCGCGTCGCGTTTCTTGCTGAGGACCGCTTCGCCCTCATCCGTGAACCGGAGTTCGCGGTCATCGGTGCACCGATCACCCTCCGTCGATCGAAAACTCAAGTAGCGATATTACAAGATGATCGATGCCCTCTCCAACAACAATCTCGTCGTTGAGAAACGCGACGGATCGCGTCGGCTTGTGCAGATCAACCGCGACCGGTTGACCCGCCCAGACGAGCCCTATCTCGAAATTCCGCAGTCGGAGTTCCACGCTCCAGTAAAGGCTGCGACGGAGACGTTGCTGGACGAACTCGATGGTGTCCTTGCCGTTGTCCTCTATGGGAGCGTCGGCCACGGTGAGGCCGACCGCCACAGCGATATCGACCTCTGGGTGCTGGTGCGTGAGGACAGGACGGGAAATCAGCGGCGGGCGAACCGCGCCAGGCAATCCCTCGAAGAGGACGCGTTCGACGGCGACCGCTACGCTTTCGAGACCGACTTCGAGAGCCTGCAAGCCGTTTCGAACGACGCGGACGAACTACGGGAAATCCTCCGCGACGGAATCGCCGTCCATCGAACGGACGAGTTCGATACCGTCTGCAAAATGGTGCTGCACGGTGATGCTAATGAGAGACCCATCCACCGTCAGGAATACCGTGCCATATTAGTGAACACAAAAAACTTATAAAATGTGATACGAAGATACGATCCTCACGAAGACAGTGAAGAGCTCTGGAACCTGAAAAAGCAGTTCGAACTTGAGCTTGGGAGCAACACTGGGGGAGCAGAAAAGGAGAGTACATATCGAACAAAGCTCGACGGGACATACCGGGATCGATATCTCCAGTGGGCTGCCGACTGTGTAAATAACGAAGACTGCATCGTTCTCGCTGAGGTCGATGGCGAGGTGGTCGGCTACGCGTTTGTCCTCCCGGAACGACTCGCCATGATCTGGGACGCTGCAGTACTCAATGAACTGTTCATCAAAAAGTCACACCGTGGAACAACAGTCGCAACTGAACTTATGGACACTGTTATCACCATCGCTGAGGAGCAGAATCTTCCATTAGACCGCATCGTCCTCGACGTCGATCAAGAGAACGATCGTGCGCAGGCCTTCTACGATCGATATGGATTCGAACACTGGGGAGAAATGGTTGCTCGACCACTCTGAGCGGTGTGCTTCACGTCTCGACTTGTGAGTCCACTCCCTCGGTTAGCTGTGGAGAAATCCGCATTCTTGACAGAAATAACGTGCTACACTCGGAGGGTGAGTTCAGCACGGCGGGGACGTTTGTTTCACGCTTAAAACGGTGAACCGCCTGCTCAGTGAACCTGCCTATTGTGCATTTGACCGCTCTCAAGTGTTCGAGTTCGGCAGGTTTCAATAGAACCGCAGTTTAAAACAGTGCGAGGCGTACTATTTTCACATGTATAGAACAATTATGGGCCTCATCGGAGTCATCATCGCGGTGTTTCCAGCGAAGATTCGCTACCTCTATGAGCAATTTGCTCTCAAGAACCCTGACGAGGTCAACGCGAAACCCTGGTTTACTCCTGCAATCAGAGCAGAAGGGATCGTCTTCCTACTCGTCAGCATTGCTGGGGGAAGAGCATACACTGCATCAATGTACGTTCTGGGAATTGCGGGAGCTGTCGCACTCTTCATTCCGAAGCAGGCACTCAAATTGAGCGAGAATTACGCCTACGAACGACCGGAGACGATAGAGTGGAACGAGGGACTGGTTACGGTGATCCGTTGCTTCGGATTGGGTTACCTTCTTATCGCGCTCAGCGCACTCTCCAACCGAAACCGGGATATTGACCGCTCCTGATCGGTGAACCGATACACTTCTCACCTGTACGTAACACCGAAATTTGGAAGATCGTGTGGCCAATATACGCCCTGAGTTCAGCACACAGTACATGAGCTGTCCAGTTCTTGTCAGAAGCGGTGCGACCGACTCAGAGGATGAGTTCAGTGCGACAATCTGCCGAACCTTCACACGTGGTATAGGGTCTGGCGCTTACTCGTGTGATCACGTGGGACAGAAATCTGTCTTTGTCGAGGGGCGCCGCTATCATCAGTGAAGCATACGCAAGATACGCGCCTTGGGTCTTGTTTAGACGGTCGATATCATCTGAGTTAGGCCCTGAGAGATTGTTCGATGTTTCTCACGGCGGCCTTAAGGATGAGTTCTCGGAACTGTCCAAACCACGGTCTTGACTTAAGTGTTGAACCGAAACGTTTGCGCAGCGCGAAAAATATCGATTCTGCGATAGACCGTTGATGGTAGGTTTCATCATCAATCCGAGCATTGTGTGCTGCATCGAGCGAGTAGAACTCACGATGCTTGATGACCGGTCTAATTCCCTCTTTTCGCAGCATGTGGCGGAGTTCGTCCCAGTCAAACCCTTTATCAGCGACGATAGTTTCCACGGTACTGAGATTTCTTTTCAGAACTTGCCACGCAATCTGCGTGTCGTGTGGTAGGTTCATCGAGCAGTGTACATCGAGAATAGCCCGCGTAGAACAGTCTACAAGAATAGTGGTTTTGACCGACTCAAACGTCCCTCTGACGCGCTTTGCGTAGTTGTAACTCGACGAGCGATGAGCGATACTAGTCGAGTCGATTGCCTGTACCTCTCCAGTATCGAATAGTTCCGCAGTCAGCTGCAACAGCATTCGCCAGACAGGCATCTTGAGATCTTGCTTTCGAGCACAAACGGTGGTGAAATCCGGTAGCTCATCTGGCGAAAGACCAAGTTTAGCGACAATAGCAGGCATTTCCCGAAGCACATCTAACAGTTGTCGGTAGGAGTGATCGAGGTATTCTCGAAGGCCGTGAATCGCCACGATTACCCAATCAGCATAGCCATCTTTTCCTTTACTGAGGGGTTTTCTCGGATCGCTTCCGACAGCTTTTTGAGATAATTCAACGCATCGTCCGGTGAAGCGGGCCAGTTCGGAGTGCACATCCACCTGTGCTCGCTTCATTTCCTAGAAATCCAGACATAGAGGCAATATTACTAGCGTCTAAACACGGCCCAGAAGTTCCCCTCAAAGAGCCCTTCATCATCTCGGAGATTGATCTCGTCCTCGTCCTCATCTTCGTCTACTTCGATCTGGAAGACGTAGGCTGTGTCTCCGTTTTTCGCGGACTTCCTTCGGATGAAGAGGAACGATCCGGAAACGCGATTTCGACTGATCGCAACGTCGAGTCCCATCTCAGAGTATGTCGCCCAGTTAGACTCTTGTTGCGTCTCGCGTTCAGACTGGACGAACGCTTTCAAATCATCGAAAAACGCCGCTTGCTCCTGAGAACTCAATCGGTCAGACGGCTGAATCTGCTCGGCCGGCAACTCGGAGTCGTCGATTGGCAGTTCCGGCTCTTCTTGATGTGATGGGAGCCAGAATCGGAGCCGCTGACCGACTTCTTTCGTTTGTAATTTCTCGCATGAGGTGAACCGATCAGTTCCTGAAACACCGAATCCGCTGTCATACCATCCGATATGACTTTGCTCCGGGCGATAGAGGACGTACTCGTTAGTCGGAATTGGCTTGTCAATCGTGAACAGAGGAATGACGTACTTGTCCCCGTCTGATGTTTTAATACCAAGTTCCTCTTTCGCACGCTCTGCGGCCGCAGCAACGTCGACGGGCTCGTATTCGGTCCCGCGGAGGTCCGTTCTGAGCAATTCGGCCTCTGCATAGCGCCAGTCGCTGAAGAGTTCCTCCATCACTGTATAACAGTAATGAGCTTATTTAAAAATCTGAAAAATACTTCAACCGGGTTATGCGCCAAGGGACGTATCGCCGTGATACACCTATTATGACCGTCGGTACCGTGCCCGGCGTCGGGAACGGGATGGTCGCTAAGGACCTCTATAACTTCGAGGCCATCGGCTCAGGCACCGCGAACCCGGCCTATTCTCCGTACGATTGGCGAGTGAGCCACGACGTGACGACTGGCAGCAGGTGAGCATAGCAGGTTAGGCACACTACGGCGGCGGCGCGGGAGACACCGTTTGTAAGCCGCTCCATCACCCGGAGCTTCTCACACCCCTCCAAACGATTATTCTACTTCTAGGTGACCGGCTACTATGGGTTTCGATACTGCACAGTGAATAGGCCAGTAAGTTACTGACGATTGTCCTACTCTATCTGAATTCCTCGCTGAGATGCGCCTCGATTTCGTCACCGAGTGTAGCCAGTTCTGCCGAGATATCGTCATCTCGATCAATAGAGTTCTCGGTTACGCCGGCCCCCTCGTCGAGAGATAGGTGTTCGTCGATGACTTCACATTCTTCCTCCCAGTCGGAAACGCTCTTGATCGTATATTTCTGGCGTCGCCGCCACCTCCCCTCCTGGTTCTGCCAGAGGTAGACCATTACCTCGTTCGTCTCGTACGATCCCTTCTCGATGACATTGACGATGGCTTTCCACCAGCCATCGTTCTGGAAGACGGTTTCGCCGACGCCAACGGTGTAGTAGTCACTCACCGGGAACGCTGTCGTCACCTCCGATGGCGGATCACTGCGGATGTATTGGTCGATTATCTCGCGGTCCGTTTTCCAAGCCTCCGATGTCTTTACGACGTACTTGTTTTTCCGCGTCCAGTCGTCATCCCGATGCCAGAGGTACACTGCAGTCTCGTCGGCGTCCGAATCAGTGTCGAACTGATACGTGACGACTGCTTTCCACCAGTCGTCAGTTCGATACAGATCGGTTACCTTGAGGACCTGCAGCGAGTCGTGAACAGGAATGTCCGCTTTCGAATCAGTCATCGATTCCTATCCAGCCGTAGTCGCCGCGCCGCTTTGAGTTCCTATTTCGGAGAGCGAACATCTCGCCCAACACCATTATAGCATCATCTCATCGTCGAAGCTATCGACAATCGCACCTAATTCGCCCTCGATAACTTCGTCGTCCTCCTCGTCTTTCCGTGATCTGATGTAGTTCACGATCGCGTCAGTTGGGTCACCTGCGTTCTGACCGAATTCCTGCTCAGCGAACTCGAGTCCACCGGCAGCGTACTGCGCGATAACGCGTTTCTGCTCCTCTCGGTCGACGAGCGCTTCTGGATCATTGGTATCTTGAAAAGCGAGACAGGCGGCTACCGTGTGAAAGAGATCACGCGAGTGGACGTTCTGAAGCCCCGCCTCGCCGTTCGTCTCGGCGTCAGAATCGCCCTTGTAGTCCTCTCGTTTCACCTCCTCTTCCCGATAGCCAACGACGGCTAGAAACAGCAGTACCTCGTAGTAGTAGTCAAAGACCTCGTATTCATCGACGAGTTGCTCGTACAGTTCCCCTTGTTCGTATTCGATGAGAAGTTTTCCCATTTTTAATCACCTGCAGTTACAATTTGGTCTGCTTTAATTTGCGTCTGTGGAGAACTATCTCCCCCATCTCCCTCGTCGAAGTCAAGCCAATACTGTTTGCCGGCGATGTCACGCATCTCCTCTTCGACGGGTCCCTCCCACTGGGAGTCGGTCGCGAAGACTACGACCTGGGTCGCCAGTTCCGGAAGGATTCGGCTCACTTCACGTCGGTGGTCTTTATCGAGCGCACCGAACGGCGAGTCCATCACAAGCGGATAGATACCGCCGGTGAAATACTCCGTGCTGGAATCGTCCTCGTACCGTTTTCTGGCGATTTTGACGAGGCTCCCGACGAATGCGAGGCTGGCTATCTGCCGCTCGCCGGTCGACTTATCCACTTCGACGCGATCGTCGTGGACTGATTGCCAAATTTTGAGTTCGAAGTCGTCCGTAATCTCCGCTTCGAGGTCCTTACTTGCGATTTCACCGAAGGTCTCATTCACCACCTGATTCGACCAATTCCGGACACGGTCCTTGAGGGTCTCGAACGTGCTGGAAATTTCTGCCTTGACCTGTTCGGCCGCTTGCTGGCGACGCTGTGCGAGACGTGTCTCTTCGCGCTCGTCTCGCTGGTCGGAGATTGCGTCTTCCAACTGCTCGATTTCCTCTTCACGGGTCGAAATCTTCTCGTCGATTCCCCCCTTGTCACCGATCAGCTGATCTTTCTCTTCTTCTTTCCGCTCGCGCTCGGCTTCGAGGTCGCTAATTGATTCTCCTTCGGGGGTAGTCCCCTCGAGACCCTGGAGTTCCGTACTGATCTCGTCGATCAACTCTACTAATTCGTCGATTTCCTCGTGTTTTTCCTGCCGACGCTCGATCAGCGCATCGACTTCATCGAAGAAGGCAGCGTGGCCGTCAGAGAACTGGCGGAGGTGACCGACGATACGCAAAGACCCCTGTTCGACTCCGTCCGAGGCAACCTCGCCGCGGAGCGAGGATACCTGACTGTACGGTCCCGTGTCTGGCTCCAGGTCGCGACCACAGATACAACGCTCAGCCTCGAGCAGCGAGTCGAGGAAGTCGTCGCTCAGCTCCGACGGGATGACTCCTTCCTCTCTGAGCTGATCGATTTCGTCGGCCGTTTCCCGTATCAATGGCATCGCGAGCGGGATGAACCCGTGTTCCGTAATGGTAGCCTTTATCTGACTGTTGATCTCTTCGACATCGGCTTCCAGTTTTTCCTTCTGCTCACGGTACTCGCGCCGGTTCTCCTGAAGTTGAGCGCTCTCGTCGAGTCGCTCGAGCTTCTGCTCGATGTCGGAGATTTCCGTTCGAACGCGATCGATCGCACGTTCTTTGTCCTCTTTCTTCCGTTCGAGCTCTTTGATGTCCGATGCAATCGATTGCTTCTCATCGATCAGCTCCCGGAGTTCCTCACTGGCACTCTCTTGGACCTGTGACTCGAACCGACCGGCGACCGTATCCAGATGTCGCGTCGCCCGTTCAAGGATGGTCAGTCCCATGATGTTCTGAATCGCCTCCTGAATGCGGTCCTGATTGTCGATGCCGGCCAACTCGTCGATATCCTCTCCGTCGAAGAAGAACAGCTCGCTTAGCCGTTCCGGAATGATCTGACTAAGGACGTTCCCCGGATTGTTCAGTTGCGTCGGTCCGCTGCCATCGTCGTATTCGACGGCGAGAGTCACGTCTTCTAGCGTCCCGTCGAAATCCGTCGGCGACTGTTTCTCGTATATGGCCGTCCGAGTCGCCGTGTATTCAGCCCCGTCGTGGGTAAACTCTAGCGTGACCGAAACCGACACCTTGTCGCCCGGACTTGCGCCGGCCATCGCGCCCTCACTCGCTAACCGATCGGGCCGTGTGTCGAAGTCGACGTCCTCGTACAGTAGCCAGGTGAACGCGTTCAGCAGGGTGGTCTTACCGGATCCGTTCGATCCATGGATTACGGTTACGTTGTTCGTCTCGCTGCGCGCGAATTCAATCTCCTCGTCGCGGAACTGTCTGAAGTTCTGGAGTGAGAGTCGGCGAAGTTTCATCAGTTGATCTCTTCTTCAATAATCTGCTCGATCTCGTCGTTGATGCCGATCGGATTATCGAGGTTGAGCTTCTCCTTCTCGGCGGCCAGTACTCGTTCACGGATTCGCTTTCGTTTTTCCTCTGGAATGGATATTTCGTCTCCGCTGTCAGTCATCACTACTACCAGATGCTGATCTCACTTATATCTTATAATGAGCAATATTCGTGTATATGTAATAACGATAGAGTGCCTCGCCGTCATGTGGCCGAGTACGACAGGAAAGACGAATGACCCTACGCCCCGAGAAGATCGTACTGTCGCTTGAGCTGTTGTAGTGATCCGTCAGTTGTCGGCACGCCATCGACATCCGCGTCGGGATGATTGCGAGCAGCGTCTGCGAACGTCGAGACGCGCTCGAGTTCTTTTTTGAGCAATCGACGCTCTGCCTCGTATTCGCTCCCCGAGAGAAACGCTGGCCGGCCGTTAACGCTTGGGACGGTGATGAAATCGTGAATGACGGCGAACTCTTTCCCAGGGTGTGTACGGAGAATCCGACCGCGGCGCTGGACGTACTGACGTGGGTTACTCGTACTCGCCAGGATGTATGCGCTTCTCGTTGCTGGCACGTCGACGCCTTCGTCGAGACAGCGAATCGAGGTGAGTACGTCAATTTCACCGACATCGAAACGTTCGAGCAGTTGCTCTCGTTCGGACTGTGACTCTCGTGCAGTGAATCGCTCGACAGTAAGACCGCGCATCGTTCTGAGTCGGTCGGTCGTCGCGTCAACGTGTCGTTCGCCTGTACCCGGTTCGACACCGGTCGAACCGTCGCTACAGTAGACGAGCGTATGGCTCACCTCCGACTCCTGATCGAGGAGATCGACGAGGACATCGAGTTTCCGTTGCGCCGTCCCTATTAATCGCGCACGTTTGAATAACGTCTGCTGGAGCGCCGGGTTGTCTTCGAGTGCGACATCGTCAGAACTTGACGCCGCTAGACGGCCGATTTTCGCCGTCAGTCGCCGATATTCTTCGATCTCTTCTGCAGCGAGTTCGACAATGTGGGGGACGTAGTAGTACTCACACAGTGCGCCGGCGTCGATTGCTTGTGAGAGCCCGTACTCGAACACCGTCTCACCGAAATACTGTCTGAGCGCCAGGGTCCCAGATTCGTCGTACCACCGTTCTGGCGTTGCCGACAGCCCTAATCTAAAGCCGAACTCCTGTGAGAGTCCCTTTCGCATCTGTTCGGCGCCGAGGTGGTGCACTTCGTCGCCGATGATCATCATCGGTCCAGTTGCCCGCTGAAGCGTTCGCTGCGTCGGTTCCATTGAGAGCGTCCGGTGCGTGGTGACAACGACACACATAGACCGGGAGCCATGGTTGAATTCGAGGAGTTCGCGCTCGAGACGGGGCTGCCAGTTTGCACGCGACTGGTAGGCCAACACTGGACTGACACCGAACGCCTCCAACTCTTCGGTCCACTGATCCACAAGGTGTTGGTATGGAACTGCGATGACTAGGAAGAGTCCCGTATCCAGCGAATTAACGACGTGAGTGGCAGAGAGTAACGCGGTAATCGTTTTTCCGGTTCCGGTCGCCATGTTGAGAATCCCCTTACCGCTGGCATCGACCCACCGCTGGATGGCTGTCCGCTGATACCCTCGCGGTTCGATCCAATCCGGCGGTTCGAGCGCTGTCATCGTTACTCTCGGATCCTTCCGGAACGCTTTTGCTTCGTATAGTCACGCGTTTCAATGCCGCCGACTTTTCCTTTTGATCCGTCCGATGGGTAGAATTGTATCAAACATCTGAATGTTTTCATCAGTACTGATGAGACGTTTCATTCGGTGGTACTTACCTTTCCTGTCGAAAGGTCGCTCACGACGATACGGCGAGAAGACCGATCAACGAAACCGTCATCCGAACGGTTCCAGTGTGAGGTCATCGAACTCGTCTATTAGATTGTCGAGAATGCCATCAGACTCCGCTGTATCGTCGTTGGGTCGTCAGCTGTTTCGCTTGCTGGTTGCTCCGTCTCGGAGTTTCCCGGTTAGGATCCGAGCCAGTCTCGATTGTAGAGACTCTCTATTACTCCTAGACCGGACTGTATCCTTTCGAAGATGGCGCGAAAACAGAAGCAGCGGCCACTATATTTGTATTGACGATCGGTAATAACCTCGGCCCACAGAGACTATGTACAACGTCAAATAATTCAGTACAAATGACTACGGATACGGGCTATCCGGTATCACTCCTTCTCGAGGGGCCGTTATTCAGTGATGAACTCGAGACACAACCACAGCACTTCAGGCGCGAGCACGAAGTCGAGAGCCTTCGGCTCGTCCCCTCAAAGTCCGCTGCGAGCGGTGTTCACACGATATATTTCCGACCGGAACACCGCCACTGGGCACTCGTAAGGCTCGCAACTCGTTACCGAGGCTTGTTCGAGATTCAGCTCCACCGTGGCATGTCTGGCGAATATCAGCTACTCCGCCAGGACTTCACGTCCGCTGATCTCGAATTCCTGTCGGATATCATTCCCCGGCCCCCGGCGGAGTACAGTCCGATCGTTTACGATATGCTCTGGCTCACCGCGACGTACGACGAGTATATCGCCTTAGCGAAGGCGATGGCAAATCGAGAGACGTTCGTTCTCAGGGACCTTCTTCGGTCGGTGTCAGATGTTGATCGTGATGATGAAAGTTTCTTCACGCGATTCGTCCGAAGTCACCTCATCCGACCGAAGATGGAGACGACTGACGACAGCCACCGACGATCCAACCCGGAAAAAGCCGATATTTCGGTCAATAGAGGGATGGAATACGAGGTGACGGATGACGGTGACGAAGCGCTCCGTGGAATCGCCGCTGAGCACGAGCGAATCTTTGAACAGAAGGAGTTCGAGCCGCTGCTGATAAACCCTGACCTAGATCCGCTCGAGCATCTCAGAGAGCATGAGCCCGAGTCGCCCAAGCCGAGACTATCGGTCGAAATCGAAGAAGTTGAAGACGAAGCCGGTATCCTCGGTGAGATTGCCGAATCGTTCGCCCCGCTTGAGGACGAACTCGATTCGGCGACTGAATTGCCAGAGACGACACAGAACACCGGTGATATTGAGTCGACTACGACCGAAACGTCGGAATCGACAACTGGTACTCGCGAGGCGGCGGCCACCGCGGGTGATCGCACTGCGGCAGGGACGGCGTCTAACGCTGGCGATCACGTCCACCGACCGAGCGGTGGAAGTGAGAGTCGGCGCGACGGCCGATCGACTGAAGACGGAGCACCTTCCCTTGAGGAGTCGACTGACTCCCGCTCCGACGGTGCAGATACCGACGAGCCGATGGTCGGAGACTTCACCCGAGCGGAGGTCGTTGACGCAGCTATCGCAGCCGCCACGATGATCGATGACGCGAACCTCGTGCGGACATCGGCGGTCAAAACAACCGTCTGGGAGTCAGTCGAACTCGCGGATCGAAACCGAAACGATCTCTGGGAAGCTGTCCGCGACGTACTTATCGCGATGGATGACGTCCACGGACGTGCAGGTGGCCACATCTGGACCGCGAGCACGTTTGATTGACTTCCTCCCGCCCTGACCGGCGAGGATACCCACGAGACCGCTTCTCGCTTTGGTAAGTAATAGCGGGTTCACAAACCGGCCCCGTCTTGGCCGAAAGCTATCGATGTGGACTTTGCCGTGCATTTCAATTTATATTTGATCGATGATCGAGGGGGAGTACAATGGTCCGATTTCCGATGATATATATGCGGTCTCTGTCAGTTTGCAGGCCGCAATCAGACATCGGAAAATGTAGTAATAACAACCAGTATTGGAAACGAATATGTAATATTGGGAGTAATAAGAAGCAAATAGATCGTGTGGTGGGGTGTCACACAGGACGCTAATTCGGGTACACTATATATGGCAAACGATCCACTCAGTCCGTTCAAGAAGCAGATAGATAGCGGAGCGACGTTCAAGTCTGACCTGCTCAGCGGGCTCGACAAAACCGAGTGGCCGGGTCGGATTGACTACGTTGCGAGTCGCGTCACTCACGGCGATTACGCAATCGGACTCGGCTCGTCGAATCCGGAGTATCTAACCGACGGCACCGACCTTGAGCAGGCAGCTCGTGACTACTATCTCGAGGGAATCGCCGCGCTGACCGGCGACCGTTCGCGGCGGTCGGCGCTACCTAACCGGTTCCGACTGGGAGACCTCTTAGTGGAATTCGCCGGGCTCAGAGACGGACTCGAGCACGTCGACCGGCACGACGTGCCTCCTGGAGAGATTCTCTCCCGGATCATTGTACGAACCATTCAGCGACAGGCCGGTGAGAAGAAGGCACAGCTCGCTCGACAGCTTAGGGCAGATGCAGAGACCCCCCGAGAGCTGGTCGCAGAGCTGACGACGGTACCCGAACTTGCACCGATGGTTCAATCTGCACTGCCGGAGTCGGACGATCCAGAGACGCTGACGACGAAACTTGCGTCACTGGATCTGACGACCGAACTCTGGGATCACCAACTTGAGGGTCTTGCCCTCTGGCTGCACCACGGTATGAACGCGTACGTTGACATGGCGACGGCGACTGGAAAGACAGTGCTCGGTCTGGCCGCCGTCGCACACGCCGTGGACTCTGGGTCGCTTCATCCCGCCGACCAGGAGCGGCTGGATGACATCTTCGATGGAAATCTTCCCGAACCTTACCGTGACCGCCCGAACGATGTGCTCATCGTCACGACCGACGATCTACTCGGTGTACAGTGGGCACGGCTGTTTCAGGACCACTGTCACACGCCGTCGTCGTTCACCAACGTCGACGACGGTGGCATCCAGCTCCCGTGGGGACGGATAGACATTCGTTCGGCTAGGGGGCTCGCCGATGTCGATCCAAGCGACTATCGGTTAGCAATCTTTGACGAGGTACACAACTACTCAGGGCGGTCCGGATGGGGAGACCATCTGCTCGAGTTCGTGGAGTCTCCGTGCCCAGTCCTCGCACTGACCGGGAGTGTCACCGATGAATTGGAGTCGCTGGTCGCGCAATCTGACCGTCCATTCCCGCTCGTGTATCGGTACACACACGAACTCGCGCTTGCCGATGGCGTTATTCCTGATTTCGAATGGACACTCTCGTTTACCGACATCACCGACTCCGACGCGTTCACCCAGTTCCGTGAGACGGCCGAACTGTTCAACCAGGTAGCCGACTACGACGCCGGAACGTACCGACTCGAACCGGACGCACTCGCCGACGCCGCGCCCGAACTTTCGTCGAACAAGGTGATGACGATGGCCGGTGAATACGTCTCTGGATCAGCACTCGCCACGGGACTGCGAGAAGCTGGCGACGACGGTACTGCACCAACCGACTCTCTCGAGTCCTTAGCTAGCGGTGTGAGTAATCGGACAATCCACCGACTCAACCTCAGGGCTGATCTCGAACCCGTCATCGAGATTGCCGAAAAAGCACTTTCTGAGGAACGACCGACACTCGTACTTACGCGATCGTACGGCGAAGCCAAGGAAATCTGGGAGGCACTGTACGATCGTGACGACGACCGCTATGTCCAGAGACTCAAGGCAGACGGGTCTGCGACTGATCACGACGACACTATTCGGGCATTCGATGAGGTCGATACCGACGAGAAGGTGCTCATTGGCCCCGGCAAGCGCATTGGACAGGGTAACGATATTCAGTCCGTCGAAGTCGGGATTAACATCGCACGTCCTGGGAGCGGCGTCAACGCATCACTCGTCCAGCGTCTGGGTCGTCTGCTTCGGGACGCTGGTGGGAAAGACACGGTCGACTTCTACCACGTAGTCGGCGTTCCGCCGGCCGATGCGACGATCAAGCCTGACGGCGAGTCGTTCGTCCGGACGGTCGCTGAGTTCTTCGGGCAAGTGCTCGAACCCGACACTGACGGTATCCTCAAACCGCCGTCTGTCGGTATCGAGGATGGGATCGAGTCGGAAATTGTCGCGCTTGAGCAGCAGGGCGCACCGAGTATCTACGGTGACGACCAGTCAACTGTCATCGAATCGGCCTACGCGGCCGCAATTGACGAGCAAAGTGAGGGTGACTGTCCTGCCGTCTCCACTGACTGGTTCTCCGCGGCTTTCGGTGATGAGGCACAGCCCAACGTCCGAAACAGAGCGACTGCCGGGCGGGTCGGGCGGACCAGTAATGATGATACCGACGCGCCCGTTTCTACACAGGAACCGGATTCCGAAGTCGACGGCTTCACAAGTGACGACGGAAACCGGTCGGACGAAGACGAGGGGGAAACTGACGTGGGCAAAACAGTCGAGGACCGAGAGATCGGCGACGAAAGCGATTCGACGGGCCAGATAGGTTCGAAAACCGGTGTCGATGGCGATATATCGCCGCTTGCCGAGCACTACGACGCGTTCCGTAGTCTTGGTATAATTCACAAGGCGCTTCTCGAATCCGCTGAATCAGACATTTCGGACTCAGATCCACTGGTCTGCTGGATCGAGGACATTCGGTCGATCATCACAGACGTCGGCTACGGTGAGCAAGAGAGTGGCTACGGGAAACAGCAGGTAGATCGAAGCGAAATTTCGATCCACGATTATCGAGAGGAGCACGGCACGGGAGACCGCGTGACAGACTTCAACATCGTCTCTGTTCGTCGCCCTTCGAGTGCGGTCATGGTACTTCTCAAGGACTCGCTTTCGGGACTCTCGTCGTGGGTCGTACCTGTCGCACCCGAGAGTGAGGTCCCGCTGCCGGTTCTCGTCGAATCCGAGGCAGAACTCGAGCGAGCACGGGCACTCCTCGATGAATTTCCGGCTGAACCACCCGTTCTCATCGACGAAGTGTCCGATATGAGTGACGACGAAGCTTCAGGTGAGTTGGCAACAGCGGAACAAACCGAAACGCCCTCGGGAGACGACCCCGTGTCGGTCTCGCCACCATCGGACACGCAGGAATCCACCCCAACGCCGGTCGAAGATGTCCGTGGAGTGTCTGGTTCGGTAGCAGAGGCGCTACGTGACGCTGGCTACGAACGCCTGATCGATCTTCAGACTGCTGCGGACGAAGAGCTTGAATCGGTCGATGGCGTCTCAGCACAACGCGTCCAGCTTATCAGAGCGACGGTTGGGACCCGATAAACAACCGGGACTACGTATTATTGGGAAAATGGTAGAAATCTGGAAGCGGTTGTTCGAGAGACGAAGAATCTATCAGGGACTGTCGAGTACCGGGGTGTGATCAATGGCAGATTTTCGGGTGACGTCGGTGGGTGACGACGGGTACGGCCGTCTGGGTGAACTCGATATCCCCCACGGGCCAGTCGAGACGCCAGCGCTTTTTCCTGTAATCAACCTAATTGGCGGGACTACGAAGGAATCGGGCGGCGTCTGGAGACGGATGCGCGATAATCTCATCTCTCGCGATCATCTCCAGGGGATTATGTTTCAAGCGATGAGTTTCACGGACTACGGTGTCTCCCCGGAAAATCTAAACGAATTCTGGCGGACCGAGACGTTCCACGAGCGGTTCGAGAATCTCGACTCGCCCATATTCATCGACTCCGGCGGGTTCAAATTGATGAACTCTAACACCTTCGGTAAGGCTCCGACCGAAGGCGGGGCCGAGAACGACTGGGGACTGTATACAAATCCCGCGAGTATCCTCGGATTGCAACTGGACTTCGGCAGCGACATTATTGCCACGCTCGATTATCCGATTCCGCCGAAGCTCAATGAGGAGGAGAAGTTCAAGCGAATGGAGCGCAGTATCGAGAGCGCAGTCGACTGTTTACGGATCATCGAAGAGCCGTCGCTGCTAACGGACGGTCAGAGTGACAACGAGCGAGCCAGACGGCACCTCGAGCGGCGGAAGGCTGAAGGAGACGAACCCGGCGTATTCATCGCACTCCACGGGCACGACTATGAGACCATAAACTGGTACGTCGGCAATTTCCTCGAGCAAGTCGACGACGCCGGCCTTGAGCACGCGTTCGAGGGATTCGCGATCGGGTCGCTCGTCCCCCTGCGGAGCAGTATCGACATTTTAGTGGACATTGTTCAGGGTGCGAAAGACGCCATCCCGGCGTCGCGTTCCGACGAGGTGGGACTCCACGTTTTCGGTGTCGGGGGGAAACAGGTGTCTCTGCTCGCCCTTCTCGGCGTCGATTCCTTCGACTGCTCCAGTCACATGCAGACCGCCCAGTATCGCAAGTATCTGTTACCCGATAAGTGGGACAACATCGAACTGGATGACCTCAAGGCACATCTCGGTGACGGCGGTGAATTCCCCTGTGAAATGCGCAACTGTACGCTCTGTGGCCCCGACAGTGCGGTCGAGAGCTACGAGGAGATGATGCAAATCCTCAACAGCGACATGTCCTACGACGAGCGCGAGCGCCGAAAAGAAAACGACGAGTACATCAAAAGTGACTATTACGGCCACCTCGCTAGACACAATTTCGAAGTTTACAACGAGGAACTCTCGCGAGTCCGCGAACAGATCCGACAGGGAACGCTCCTAGATTACGTCATCAAGTTCGCCCGACGGGACGACGAAATCAAGAAGGGACTCAAGCAGGCTCAGCTTCGAAATCAGGGTCTCCAACGCGATATCGAGAAACGAGAAGCATACGACCTCGTCGCAGGGATCGACATTACGAGCGACCAATCGAAACTCTCGAAATTCGGTGCCGGCGTCGACGAGACGACGGAGAATCGAACAATCTCGCTACAGCACAGCCCCAACGACTTCGATGTGCTTGCGCGGGACTACGAACCGCCCGCAGATAGAAAGGTCCTGCTTGTCGTTCCGTGCAGCCAGCAGAAACCCTACTCGGAATCGCGAACGCACTCCGTGTTAGGAGACAAACTCGGCGACCGCCGGGACGACATCCACAAGGTCACAGTCTCGGGAATGTACGGACCGGTCCCGGAGGAGTGCGAATCCGAACAGCCGGTCCTCGAGTACGAGTACGTCCTTGCCAAGGAGGATCACGCCCAGATCGAACTCGTGACCGATCGTCTCGTCGAGTACCTCGAGCGGTACGGTGATCAGTTCGACCACGTCGTCGGCTACGTGACGAGCAAAACCTACCGGCAGGTCATCGAGGACGCATTCGAGCAGTACGGCCGTGGATCTGTCTTCCCACGGGATCCGAAGGCGATGCAACTCACTGAGTTTTTCCGCTCGAGTAATATCAGAGAACTTGTCGAGTACCTTAATACTCAAGTAGCCGAGTCGACGTAGTCTCGTTAATATTACTTCTATTAAAAATGTATAGAAACCCTACCGATCGGTTATATATTTAAATATCTGAAGGACACGAGGGTAGTAACAGTCCTCGACCGGGCTGTGCGATTCAAATGAGTGGCGACGGAATCTCGGCGGACGATCGCCCAACGATCCATCCTAGTCGCATCGCACAGTTCTATAGTCTCAACCAGTGTCCCGCCTACCTGGCACACGAGTACACCGATGAAGTCGTCGAGCAGTTCGCGAAACAGAATGTCGAGGACGTGCCGCTGAGTCCGCTTCTCGAGGCGACGGGCACGGCGCACGAACGCGATCAGCTTGGTGCACTGCTGGTCGCCCGCGTCCATTCAATCGGTCCGGCCGATGATCATCTCGCCGACGAGTTCGACGAACATTGGAGCGGGAATGTCGATGAAGACGCGATCCGCCTGCGTCAGCGAGTCACGGAACGAGTAGGCGACCCCGATGCGAGACCGCTTGTCCTCTCACAAGTCCCCGTCAGACAGAAGCTCAAGGCCTGGACGGTCGAGGGTGCCGCCGACGTCGTCCTCGTCGAGCCGACTGCACGGGGTGTCCGTGTCCGAGTAGTCGAGATTAAGTCGGCAACGGAGACGCTTACCCACCACAAATTACAGGCAGCGATGTACGCACTCGCGCTCGAGAAGCTGTTCGATGACATCGACGGAGTGCGAATTGACGCATCAGTGACCTCCCAGGAACTGGACCTGGCGTCCGTTGTGACGGCAACCGGCGGCATAGAACTCGACGAGCTACCCAGGCTCGATCGCCGCCCGCTAACGAACGATGTCGAACTACTGCTGGAGCACGGTGGAACGGTCGACCAGATGCTCCATGATACCGACGGACTGCCAGCACATCAGCTGAACGCAACCTGCGAGGGCTGTTCCCACCGTGCGAAGTGTCTCGCTCACGACGTGGTCAACCAAGATTTAGCCCTGCTCCAGCTCCCCGAGAGCACGCAAACAGTATTCCGAGAACATGGCGTCACGACGATCGCCGATGTCGCCGATCTCTACGAGATACCGACGGATAACTGGGATCGGACGCCGACGAACTACGACGCTCTCGAGCCAGCGGATCCGTCGCTGGTCGAGATGTTGCAGGAGGAGGCGGACAGATCCGATCTCAGCGAACTCGCCCAGCTCGCTCACCGGTTCCGACGGGAACTCGAGCCGGCGTACGACCGTGAGTGGAAACAACGGGCCGACGACGGCCCGTGGCCGACTTGGTTGGTCGGGACTGGCCGGAACCTCCCAGATGACGACCCGAACGACGATAGCTGGGATAGCGAATGGGACAACTATCCAAAGCGGTCGCTCGTTCGCGTTTATCCAACGGTCGTCCACGACCACGTCCGGAACCGTGTCGCCTATCTCGGAGCTCTGGTCACGTCGTCGCGCTACGAGGACGCTGGCAACGACCCTGAGGTGGTGGTCGCCCGGCCGACTGCGCTGCCCGAGGAACCAGCAGCGAAGGACGATGAGGAGCGCCGTCTTCTGACGGACTTCATCGAGCAGTTAGCAGCGGCCGTCGAGACGGTCGCACCCGATATCGCAGACGAAGACCCAGACTATAGTCCTGGTGACGGGTACATACATCTCTATTGCTGGAGCGAACGCCAGCGTGACCACCTCGTCGATATGATCAAGCGCCATCCTGACGCCGACGGGAGTCCTGCGCTCCGAAAGCTACTGGGCCTCCGGAAGGAGATCGACCAAGAAGCGGTCAGCATTCTCACAGCCGAGTTCCGCGAGCGTCATGCATTGCGTTACCCCGGTCTCGGACTCGTCCAGACGGTAGGACAGTTCTACAACGGAGATTACGATTTCGATTGGGGAGATACCTGGGCCAACGACGAATACGACATCACAGAGGTTTTCGACCAGCGATTCTTCAAAACTGCCTTACCTCTCGAGGACCACGGAATGCGGGTCATGCTCGATTTCGACCAGGGGTACACTGTTCCCGATAAACACTACCGAGACGGAACGTACCCGGTCTTAGAGCGCCACCGCGATACGCTCCCCCTCGAGTACGTCTGGGCGAGCGAGGAGTTCGACCGGCTCGAACTGTCGGACGTCGACGACGAGGACACGAGAGAACGTATCCGACGGTATCGACACTACGATGGGCCGACATCGCCACGCATCTCGCTGGACGAAATCGACGCGCTCGTCGAGACTATCTGTCACGCCATCCACTACGTCGAACGGTCGATCGGATTCAAGGACGCGTTCACGCCGAAAGAGCTGATCACAGTCGGGAATCTCACCGAAGAGGCGTTCGAGGAGACGGCACTTCAGCGGGCCTGCACCGAGTACCAGCAGCTCAACCACGGTGCGAGAAAAGAAACGTTAGAGGCTCAGTACCGCCGGCCGCTCCAACAGCGAGTCATCGACGGCGATGCCGTCGCGTTCGAGTGTACACATACGCCCGCCGCCGGTGAGACGACGATCCGCGGCGATGTCATTAGAGATGTCGGCCACGGAACCTCGTCAAGCAACACTGCACCGCTGTCGATAAGCCCGGGTGATTGGGTCGTCGTCACGCCGCTCGAGGAAGCGGATGGCCGACTCGTAGAAACGCCGGCGAAGCCAGAGTACTACGCTAATTCGACGCTCGCCGTCGTGGAACGGGTCGACAACGACACCGTCTCGCTGTTCTCTGTCTGGGACGACGGCGATTGGCCGCGCTCGACGGACCCGAACATGACCTGGCACTACGGTTGGACATCCGACGAGAGCGCCGCGGCCGACGCTGATCACTTCGTCAGCCAGCGGGGGAGACGATACGATACGACGCTAATTCAACGCGGTAAGCGGTTCGTCGTTGATCCAGCCGTCGACGACTACGCGGCTTATCGCTCTCGAAAGGCGCTGGCCAACGCCGAAGAGAACGTTGTTCATAATCGTCTCGTCTCGGTCTACGAGGATCACGACCCGACTGCGCTCCAAGAGTTCGTGTGCTCGGACGACCAAGTCGATGAGTTCCTGACGGCGTTCGATACCGCGATGCCCGACGAAATCAACGACAGGCAGGCGTCGTTCGTCCGCGAAGTCGACCATACCGTGACCGCACTGCAGGGGCCACCGGGGACCGGCAAGACGAGCTACGCCGCTGCACCGGCCGTGTTATCGCGGGCGTACGCCCACGGACCGGGATTCAACGGCCTCTGTGCTGCCCACTCGAACACGGCAGTCGACGAACTAGTCGACGACGTGGTCGAGGCGTTACGACGCCTCGAGACGGAGAACCTGCTGGAGGATCTTTCCCTCATTCGAGTCCGGTCGTCCCTGACGTACCGAGAGACTCCGCCGAACGTCACGGACCTCCACTACCGCGACGACCGAGAGGAACTGCTGGACCTGTTCGACGAGACGATGAACGACGATTCACGGGTCATCGTGTTCGCGACGCCGGTTACGATTCGTAACGCACTTAACAACGTAGTTACGGAGAAAAGTGACGCCCACGGCACCGTCGAGGAGTTGATGGCCGACGGCCAATCTCGACTGTTCCACGCGACGCTGGTTGACGAGGCCAGTATGATGGATCTACCGGTACTGTTCCTCGTCGGGGCGTTTCTCCGTAGCGACGGTCAGCTCATGCTCGTCGGCGACCACCGGCAGATGCAACCGATTCAGGCTCACGACTGGGAGGAGGAGGACCGCCAGCCGATCGAAGAACACACACCCGCATTGTCGGTACTCGATTTCGTCCGATTCCTTCGCGGTGATGTCGGAGCCGACCTTTCGTATCTCGAGCGGGAGCCGCCCGAGTGGAACGACCCCGATGCCGTATTGCCGATGGAACGGCTCACGGTCACCTACCGCTTGCCACAGCCGGTGGCCGACCTCGAGACCGATCTGTTCTACAGTCGAGACGATATCTCGCTGGAGAGCGGCGTCGACAATTCGACGATACCTGACGTCCGTGAGACGCTCGACAGCGGCTGGTTACGTGCTGCACTCGATCCCGACCCGCGGGTGACGCTCATCGTCCACGATGAAAACCAGGCACGGCGCGAGAGCCCTCTCGAGGCGGCTATTACCCGCCGCGTCGTCGACGCACTCCCGACGAGCCATCCGACCGAGAGCGGATCACCACAGGCGGTGAGCGCCGGCGTCGTGGTGCCGTTCCGCCTGCAGCGGCGCCGACTCCGATACGAACTCGCTCGCCACGTTCAGGTCGATACCGTCGAGAAGTTCCAAGGCGGTGAACGGGACGTAATCGTCCTCTCGATGACGGCCGGTAATCAGGGGTACGTCAACGCGCTCGCTGACTTCCTCCTTGACCCTAACCGGTTCAACGTCGGGGCCAGCCGTATGCGACAGAAGTTGGTCATCATCGCCTCGAAGTCGCTGTTTCGGGCCGGGTCGACTGACGCGAGCGAGTATGCCGAACAGAAGTCCTGGAAACTACTTTACGACGGACTCGTTCGCGGTGAGGCCCCGGCTGCGACCGCCACGCTTGATGGGAAAGATGTCCCAGCACTCGAGAGTCGAGCAGTCGACCTTTCGATATACACTGGCTTCGCCGACCAGGAGAACTAACTATCATGAATATTGATAGATCAACGATCAACCTAACACGATGAACACACCAAGAGACCGGCTCGATACCGCCGTAGACAGGGCCGCAGAAGTGACGTGGTGGAACCGCCAAATAACGAAACTGACGGATGTCGATGACATCAACAATGCCCAACAGTTCGTCGAAAACGATATCATCGAGCGCAAGGGCCCGTACGTCGAGTTCGTCGATGCTCCGGCGTTTCACGAACAGACTGCAGCCGACTTCCTCTCGGGACTCGATTATCACGACCATATCGTCGACGCGATTACTGCCGAGTTGTTCAGTGGTGACCGGTCAGGTTCGCTCTATCAGCATCAGGCGGAGACGATTTCGGCCATCGAATCGAACTCCGACGACAATATTTTAGCCGTCCCGACTGCGACGGGCAAAACCGAGGCGTTCTTTCTACCGATTCTCGATCACTGTCTCTCGACGGACGAAGAAGGGCTGAAGTCGATCGTTCTCTATCCGATGAAGACGCTAGGGGTGGATCAGCTCAATCGGTTCGTCTCCTATCTCGACGAGATTAACCGCCGACGTGACCCCAGTGATCGGATCACTATCGGTATTTGGGATTCAGATACCCCTTCCCGTGTGGGTACGCGCGACCACGAAATCGAAGTCGGATCATACGTCCGTGGACTGGAATGCCCCCGCCAGAAGGGGGAGAAACTCAAAATCCTCGGAGGAATGAGCGTCGGAACGGACGACCACCAGTATCCTTGGCTCCGAGTGACGCGTGAAAGTATCCGACGCGGTGTCGATATCCTGCTGACTGGGCCGGAAGCGCTTGACTACATGTTCGTTAGCGATAACGAGGAGACGCGGTCAATTCTCGGCGAGCAACCAGGAGAAGTACCGCTTAAACACATCGTTTTCGACGAGGCTCACGTCTGGAGCGGCATTCAAGGGGCTGCCATCTCGTTACTTTCGCGCCGACTCAAGTCCTACTATGCGGAGCGCGATCCCCAGATCACGATGGTTTCGGCGACAATCGATAACCCCACAGAGCTGGCGTCTGACTTGACTGGATCCGACGAAGAAACGATCAATACGGTCGAGTTTAGCGCGCGCGATTTTGACGCTCGAAGAACGGCTGATTTCGGTCGGTTACAGCCGTGTGAGGTCGACAATCTCGTATCGACGCTGGCTCTCGTTCATATTTTGGACGTCGACGATTCGACGCTTGCGTCGGAGTTTAATTTCAAGACTGCCCTCGAGACGCTCCGGGCGGTCGGATTAGTAACGGGATCAGACCCGGTCCGGCTCGCTGACACGGCAGGTGACTGGGTAACGGGACCAATCGGTCGAGCGGTCGAACGCGCCGTCGATGATGATGAAACCTTCCCCGATGCCGAGACGGTCGTTACCACCGAACGCGGACGCAGTCAAATTGTCGATGCAATGGTAGCCTCCAGCGGAACTCAGTCGGGCTGGTTCGAGTTCGTCATGGAGTCGGTTCCGGAAGTCGCACAGTTCGCGACCTGGTTCGACACGGATACGACCGGCGTGGTCGGATTCAAGCACTACGACGATCTCGTTGATCAACTGGCCGATGTCGGGGTCGACGACCCCGCGGGTGTCCTTCAGGTGGTCATGGCTTTCGGTCGACTCGCCGGGGTCGTGACGGAGAAGTACCACACCTTCCTAAAGCCGCCGCACAAGGTGTTCTGGTGCCGGGACTGCAAGCGCGTTACACGCGATAGCAGGTGTCCGGACTGCACCGCTGACCTGTCGGAGATGCAGTTCTGCCGGCGCTGTCACCAGCCGTACGTCGAAATTCCGACGACCGACTCGTCGGACGATTCGTCGTTTGTTCCGGTCGGTGCCGACGCAGTCGACGGAACCGCGGCCGGTGGCCAGTGTCCGGGCTGTGACGGCTCACCGCAGCTTACCGACGTTGGCGTCCCGACTGCATCGCTGCTGTCGTACATGTTGACCGAACTCTGTCGCGTCTCGCCGTCGAAGAAGACGCTCGTTTTCTCCGACTCTCGGAGTACCGCGGAGTCCGTCGGCGATCGAATCATCGACACGGAGTACGGACTAATGGCCGAGACGCTCTACGTCGACGAACTCATCGAGCGAGGCGGCCGCGCTGATAACTACGAACTTTTCCGGGCCGTGTCAGATCGTCTTCGTGAGGAGTACTGGGACCCGCTCATTCAAAACGACGTCAACGAGGACGGGACGGCATATAATTTCCTGCGCACACTGCTTGACGACATCGAATCACACGCGATGCTGTCTAACTGCGACCATCTGCTGGACAGCGCTCTCGTCACCGCTTCTCCTATTTACGATGCCGACAGCCTCGAGGAACTCCTCGTCGGCCACGCGTTATACTCGCTGTTCTCCGGCTCGTCGAATCCATCGTTCTCTAAGCAGCGGATGCGATTCGACGGACTGACTCGCGGAAAAGTCCTCGACCGACTCGACTCGCGGACGGGGTACGACCGATCGGTGATCGACCGTCACCTCGATTCCGCCCTACGGACGTTGTTCGAGGTCGGCGTTGTCAGCGAGGTCACGTGGGACGAGGTCAGAGAGACGATCCAGTCCTCTACCCAGGACGAGTCTGTCAAAGACGAGGTGTTCGACTTCGTCGAGGCGGCCAGAGAAACGGCGATCGAACACGATCTGATCGCCGATCCAGAGAGCGGCGTTTTCACGAGGATCCCGCAACGCGACGACAGCGATCTCGTCCTACTGCCACGTGCGGCCTTCTGTGCCGAGTGCTATCGTTCGTATCCGGTGACGGCTGACGGCGATGCACTATCGACGTGCCCTCATTGCGAAGCCTCGCTAGACACCTATCGACGGTTCAGGGAAACCGACGACGGCTTCGTTGCCGATCCGGGATACGCAGACGCTGCGAGCGAGTGGGAGTACGCTGTCGACCACTGGTCACACGATGTGACGCGGCCGATACGCGACGGTGCTATCC
The DNA here is from genome assembly GCF_024227435.1 of Natrinema caseinilyticum. Classification (GTDB taxonomy): domain Archaea; phylum Halobacteriota; class Halobacteria; order Halobacteriales; family Natrialbaceae; genus Natrinema; species Natrinema caseinilyticum. The sequence goes on along the minus strand of NZ_CP100445.1, from coordinate 598,534 downwards.
CGGAGTATATCTCCGTCGGAATTCATAAGGGCAACATTCCGCACTCCCTTCGAGGCGCGATCGAAGAGGGATTCCGGAAGGACGACCCCGACGTCAACATCGTTAGCGCCACCCCGACGATGGAGTTGGGTGTCGATATTGGTACTTTAGATACGGTTGCGCAGGTCGGTATCCCGCCGACACTGACCAACTACGTCCAGCGCAGCGGCCGTACCGGTCGCACGCGAGGAAGTTCATCGCTCGTCGTCACCGCTATCCGCGGAAATCATCCGGTCGACAGTCACTACTACGGTAACCTCGAGACATTCCTCGGGGACTTCGAACCGGTTCGCGTCCCGGAACCATACGACTTCGACGAACTTCTGGCGGGCCACGTCGTGACCGAGACGTTCGCCTATCTCGCACGGAACCCCCACGAGAGCAACGTCTTCGAAAAGATGTACACCCTCGATGAGAACAAGGAGAATCTGGTCAACTTCATCAATACCGTGACTAACCAACTCGACATCCTCCGGGAGTTCATGCTCGAGGAGCGCCGGGAGGTCGTCGTGGACCATATTCGATCGGTCTTCGGCGACCGCGGTGTCGAGGCCTTCGAGCAGGTCTTCGAAGCTGACGGGGCGCTATCACTGGATAATCGGATGGAAAAGACCTTCTCGAAACTGACGGGCATGTCCGGTGAGGGCGAGACCAACAAGTCGTTGACGGAACAGAACAATCGACTCGATCAATGGCTTCAACGCTTGGGATATCTCGCCAACTACCGGTCGTTCGGCCAGCAGTTCCCAGTGAAATTCACCGGATCGAACGACGGGATCCAGTTCGAGAGCGAGGGGCGGCTCTACGACATGTTCCCAGGTGAGGAGAACGACCTCGGCTCGGTGATGACGCTACACGGTACGGACTACATCGTCGATGATGTCCACGGGACGTCGACCCCATTAACGACTGTCGCGATTTGTGACAACGACGAGTGCGAACGGCCGTTCCAGAGCTATCGGCCCGCTGTCGAGACCTGCCCGCACTGCGAATCGGAGGTCGTCGAGACACCGATTCACGGTGTCAGTTCCGTGGAATGTAAGGCTGCCCGCGGAGGACAGAAAGGGTACACGACCCGTGGGCTCCAGTCGACGTTCATCGAGGAACCGACCGACGACACAGCCGTCAAAATGACCGACGACCGGTCGATTTTCGGCATGGACGCTCAATTTGCGTACGGCCAACTCGAGGTGACCGACTTCGTCTACGCCTTCGAACGGTGGCACACCAGAGGTGATGAGAAGGATGTCTTGCGCTCCGAGGCAGTCATCGAGCGCGACGAGGCTGGCGGTTCGTCTGGTGGTTCCTGGCAGGATCGAATGCAGGACGTCGAGGAGGAACTCTACCGACCAGTCGGACAGCAGTACTTCACGCAAGGGCTCGCGATCCGCTTCGACGAATCCGAGGTCCGGGCGCGCTACGAAGAGGCGGCTCACGAGTCCGTATCGTGGCCTCAGGCGCTGGTCAGTCTCGAGCAGTCCCTCGAGAAGGCGATTGCCATCGTCGCCGAATGTAATCGCGACGACTTCCGCGTGAAGGCCAGTACCACGGGCAAGGACGTCGTCGTATACATCGTCGACTCGAGACAAGGCGGCAACGGTATCACGTGGCAGGTTCTGGACCGCCTGTCGGCCGTCGAGCGTCGCGTCCGTGAAGTCGCCGACTGTGACCGCTGTCGCAATTACTGCGACGAATGTCTCCTCCTCGCGCGAACGCCGGCGTACTATCTCGATAACGACCTGCTCGACCGGCGGACGCTAGCCGCCATTATCGGAGGTGTAGCGTGATCAGAGACCGACTACTCAATGGCGTTCGGGACGCCGAAGTCATCTATCTGTACGACCCGAGGGAGAACTCTCGATGGGGGCTGCTCCGGGGATTGCCCGCCCTCCACTACCTCGGAGTCGACGACTTTACCTACCCTACGTCGTGGTGCCAGTTCGGACGGGGAAGTCGGCACTTCGAACTCGAGTACGACTACCACGTCGTCAGTAACGACCTCGATATCCCGGACGACACTCCCGACTTCGGGGTCGTGACCAACGAGTACTACGAGGAAGAGACGCCGTACACGATCAAGTTCCTCATCAACCGGTACACGGTGACCGACTCCAAACTGTTCGTCTTAACAGAGGATAGACTGTTCGAACCGCAAGGTGCTCGACGGCCGCTTTATCAGGAACCGTTCGTCGACATGCTCGGCACGTATAGCGAAGTATACGAGACGTTCGAGTCGGCATACCAGGAAGCTGACTGGGATCTCCCGCTTTCCGACACGAAGAACCTCTTCGTTCAGGACAACGCGAACCTCTATCAGTTCGTTTCGGGCGAGTCGCTCTCCGAGACGACCGACTTGTTCGAGGTACTCCCTGAGGCACCCTACCTCCCGCTGTACGACGCCTTATCGAGCGTGTTCTCCCGCCCGAACGAGTACGGCGCAGTCCCACTCGACGCCGATAGCGGGCTAAACGAGCTCGTGAAGTGGCTCAGGCGGCGGATCGAGTGGGACCGCGACACCGCCAGTGAGGTGGCAAACGCGCTCAACGACGTTGTCGTCGCTGACGGGAGCCGGTTCGATTCCGCGGCCGCCCGTCGGGATCCCTCCGTTAGCGACGCACGTCGAATGGCGGACGATCTTGAGCCAACTGCATCGGCGATCGACCGACGATATGCGGACTGGCTAACGCGATACGATCTATAACGATGAGCGAAGGATACATACTCAACGCACTACAGACACCGGCCTTGCTACGGCCGGTGTACGAATCGGTACAGGACGGGAACGTCACGCAAACAGAAATCGAGGATGATACGGGGCTCGATGACAATGCGGTCAAGCAGGCTACCGACGGGCTTCGGTACGTCCGCTTGCTCGGAACCGAAGAAGGCGAATACTATATCGTCGATCCACCGTGGGCCATCGACGATCCGGAGCTTGCGTTCCGAATGTCGATCCTCCATTCTCTCGCGGGAGAGTGTACACCCGGCAATTGGGGGACACAGGCCGTCGTACTGTTGAACTATCAGTACCTCCTGGAACACGACATGCAGTACTTCGAGTCCAACGACGAGGTGCTCTACGACGCGATCAACATGTGGCATCGGGACGAGAAGAGCTACGTTCCGACATCTTCACAGGGAGAGATTGACCTCAACGAGAACAAGTTCGTCAACTGGGCTCGCATCGTCAACTATCTCGGACTCGTCCACAAGGCTCGCGGACGGGAACACACGGTCTATCCCGATCCCGAGATTATCGCGACATCGATCTCGATCGCTGTTGATGAGAACGGGAACGATGGGCGTATCGGTATCTCCGAGTACCTCAGGTGGCTACGTGAGAACCTCTTGCCCGTTGAACTGACGAGCGGCGGCGAGATTCCCGCACCGCTGGCGCGGGTCCTCTACAACCTAGTACGTGACGGCCGACTTCGGATCGTCGAGTACGGCGATGCAGAGACAATCTCACTTGCCCGAACCCCAAAGTGCGACGGAATCGCCACTGAGGCGAACACGCTCGAGGTGGTGGCAGAATGAGCGATACCGCACAGTCGCCGACAGCGTCAGCAGAGGCCGCTTGCCCCCACCTACGAGAAGTCGACAACCGGACGCTCCGCCAGTTGTTCAGCAAAGTCGCTGCCGTTCGCTCGGAGAACCGCGATCTGTTCGAATTTACTCACCGACGGATCGACGTCTTCCGGCGGACGGCGGGCCGGGCGGAAGTCGTCTCGGAACATGAGGTCTACGAGGAGTTCGACGAGGATCGATTGAAGAACTTCGCTGTCGTCATCGAAGGCGAGGTCGGGACCGGGAAGTCGGAACTCTGTGCTGCCCTCGCTCATCGGCTTCGTGACGATGACCGGCCGCTGCTCCATGTGGACAAGGAAGACGACCTGATGTCGCTGCTGAGCGATCGGATTCCGGAGTTCTACCGCGAACAGTTCGGCGAGGAGATGGAGGGTGCGGCGGACTTCCAGCAGCTCCGTGACGATATCGAGTCGATTCCGCGGGTCGTCGCGAACAGCGCCGTTTCGAACACGATTCTCAACCTCAACCAGCGCGGCTACGACGTCACTGCTACCGAAAACCAGCAGGACGATATTCGCGACTTCATCCGAGACAAGCTCCAGTTGTTCGTCGAGAGCGGCCAGTACGCGACCGAGGTGACGTTCGTCACCGAGCAGGAGTACCGACAAAATGGCTTTCTCCAGATTTTCACTGCTACGGACGTCGAGGAAGCGGTCGAGATATTTAACGAGGAAATGTGGCGCGTGGTCCGCGATCGCTACGAGACGGCGTCGCTCTCGGAGGTTCTCAAGCGTGTCGGTGCGGCGTTCACCGATACGCGACCTGTCATCGTGTTCGAGGACTTCTCGATCACTTCCATGGAGGCCGCGAAACTGGCTCGGTTCATCGAGAGCGACTCGACGGAGAACACGTGGGACTTCATCATCGCCGGGACGCGTGACTCGACCGGGCCGCTGCATAGCCGAACGGCAGAGGACCGTTACGAGTTCTACCAAACCAACGAGGCAGACTCACAGAACGTCCTCTTTCTCGACGAAGAGAGTGCTGTCGATTTCGTTCGTCCGTACCTTGGATACTTCAAGTCCCTCGACGATAGTGTGAGTTACGACCGCGACCCCGAAGCGGGAACCTTCGAGCTACGAGCGGCACCGTCCGGATCTAGATGTGCCGACTGCGGGCTCTGTGACGAGCAGTTCAGGGACCTGTTCCCATTCAACGAGTATTTTCTCCAGCGGATTTTCGTGGGGCTTGACGAGGACCGGAAGTCGCCGCGGGAGTACATCATGACCATCTTCGACGTACTCAGCGACTACTACGAAGGGAAGATCGACGCACCGTCGGACGCGAAAGCGTTGAAACCGCTAGTGAATCGCGTCTCTGTCGCCGACGCTGTTTACGAGGATGCCGAAGCCTTCTCACATCTCGCCCGATGGTACGGACGCCTAAATGACGTCAACGATACGATTGAGGTCGACAGACGATTCGCGGAGGCGTTCGGCCTCGTCGAACCCACTGATGATACTGGTAACCTCCCCGGGCCGGTCGAGACGACCGAAGACACCGTTATCGTGCCGTCGTCGGATATCGATATTAGCCCAGACCCGCCGGTTGGGGACGACGATGACGACGATGACGATGAAGTGAGTCCGCCACAGACGGACCCAGTCGATGACGAGTTTGCTGACAAGGCGCCGCTTCTGGAGTCGTGGTTAAACGTTCCCGACAAGTTTTCTCAGACGACTGTCTACCTAAAGCGTGGGCTCGAAGACGCAATCGAGCGACTTACGGACGGCTACGTTCTGTATGAGGGGACTGATCTCGAGTACAACCTTAGCAGCCAGAAGCGACCGTTCGTTTTCTCGATAACCGAGGAGACGCCGGATGAGGATCAGATCGTGATCGATCCGGCAGAGTTTCGTCTCTCCGACCTACGCAGCGTCCTGCGGTTCGGAATCGAACGCGATATGACTCCCCGAAGCGCCGACTACGAGGCGTTACTTCAGGAATGCGGTACCCAACTGACCGGCTACGCCCGGGCCTGGCGGGCCAAAGTCCGACGGACGTACCTTCAAGATAGCGGAGTCCTCTACGAGAAACGGGCACAGGGCCGATACGATTTCGCCGACTTCGTCCTCGGCGCGTATTGCTACGTAGTGTTACTCGACTCGCCCTGGCAGCGACTTACCGCAGAGGCCGTCGCCGATCGGTTCGACGATGGTGAGTACGCGGTCGACGAGGACATCAGTCCGTGGTTGCGAACGGAACTAGAGCATGAGAGCTACGAGGCGCTCAGCGATCTCGTCGATGCAGGATCACACCTCGAGACGATGGTCGGAAAACTGTTCGGGGTCAGCGGCTCGGACTTAGATCGTCTCAAAGTTCGCCGCTGGTTCAAGCGCAATTCCCCCCAAGACGTCCTCGCGTCACTGGCGCGGACATATATAGACAACATCGATACGCGGGTCCGGTTCGGCGACGGGACGACGGTACAGACTCTCGCGAACACGGCGTATGACGTCCGAAGTGCACTCGGTGAAATTGATAATCGATACCACCACGATGTCGTCGAAGACGTCGCATCGAACCTCGATGGGCTCTCGATCGATGCTGTTGAACAGATGGTCCTCAAACTCGACACATACGATGTGAGTCCGGACGTAATGGAACCGCTCAAGCAGTTCGTCAGTTTAAACCAATCAGCCGTCGATGACGCGGCAACTGCAGTTGCAATTGCCGCAGACCTCCGTCTGCGGACATCTTTCGAGGCCCTTCAGGCGACACTGGCGAGCATCAAACTTGCTAACTCGACGGTCTACCAGCGGTACAACAGTGTCCAATTGCAAACGAGAGACGGCCCAGGACAGATCGGGGAGGCGTTCACGGAGGTGGCTGAACACTATGTCGAGTGACCAATCAGGCGATGATGAAGGCGAAGCGACGCTCGAAAACCAACTCAAGTCGATGTACGAGCGGTACCGGCGGCAGCACCTCGAAGACGAACTCGAGGCGGTAGCGACGACGATGGAGGAGACACTACTCCAGCAGTCGATTGCGGAGACGTTTTTCGGGGAATCAATCGATATCGATAACAACGTCAAGACTGCGGTCGAAGCGACTGTCGAGAAACTCGAGGCCGGCGAGTACGATGCAGTCGAATCGGAACTTGACGACCTCTCGACGAAAGTCGACCGCGCAGACACTCGTGTTACGAATCGGATCCAGCAGTTCAGAATCGATCGACAGGACACAGCGACTGCGATGCGTCGATTAAACGAACGGGTCGAGCGAATCGACGGGACGCAACTACGGGCGCTCGAGTCATTGCTTGATGACTGGAACTGGAAAGAGGAGGTTTACGTCGAGTCCAACGAGACGTTCGCGGAGCGTCGCGAGGCGGCTGCTCAGTACGGCAAAGATATGAAAATGGTCTTCGAGACCCTCAAAGAGCAACTGTTCGGTGTGTATGAAGATACCGAACTCCGACCGCTGGTCAACGATCTACTCGATGATGACCGCCTCCGATTGGGCGACCTCACACCGAAGGAACGCCAGCAACTCGCTGACTCCGACTTAGCTAATTATATCGAACTGAAACTCTCGTAGTACAGGCGGTTCCGGTTGCCGCTCAAACCGCTTTGTTAGTTCAGGAATGAGGTGTGATATATTTAGAAAATAAATTGAATATCAACCTAGAACATATATACGGTAATCCTCGAGAGATCATCACATGGAAACGACGCACGTTGTTCTCTTCGGCACTGATCGGACGGTTGTCGATGAGCACACTGAAGCGATCCGTGGACTGTGTGAACGCAAAGGTGCCGAATATTAGGACCCGCATACGTACCCGGTGATTGATGAGTGGACCCAGATGGAGACGACGAACCCCCTACGTGATTAACGGAGGTGAGATGGACGCTAAAGGGGTTGAACGGTTACGAGGGCAGCCAATCTTCACGCGCAAATTCGATCTGTATCGCTACGCTTCTGACGATAATGTCAAACAAAGCACATTGGGGGACTACCCCGATGATATCTTTCTCTCTATCGAGATCGACCAGACGGAGTTTCAGGGATGGAACCAGGGCTATGCACCTCACTCCTATGACCCGAAAGCCGACTACAAGACTGACCCCTGAGTCAGTACACGACGCAATCCGAGCCGAGAACACAACCCTGTTATTTTCCGCATCATATCGATACAATATATCAAAGATGGGATTTCATCGGGGTCGGAGACAGTCATAGGGGACAACTGCATACTATTATATGGTCTAATCAACAGCAGGAAACGATTAAGGCGCGTCGCCCGACAGCATCACATAGCTACTCCATATCAGAATGCAATATATTGATCGCAATACGGATACAAAACGTCTCCACGACGATGTTAGTCCCCTCATCAGAGCGATGTTGGAAAACCGGCAGGTCCGATACGAGGATCAGGAGGAACCACCGTTCGTAACGGATGCGATTAAGTACGAACGCGAACGGCAGGCGCGGAGACGGACTAGCCCGTACACGGGTGACGATCCGTTCGTCCAGTCGATTATCGACGTATTCGGGTTCGATCCACTGGACTTTCAAGTGAATAGCTGGCGGACCGTCGATCGACTCGATAGGCAACGACTCGCAGACGGCGAAAGTAAAGCGGCTATCTTCTCGGCACCGACCGGGTTCGGAAAAACCGAAGCCTTCCTCGGCCCGCTATATCAACTGCTCCGGGAGGGTCGACAGGATTCAGTCGCTATCGTCTACCCACGGAAGGCGCTTCTCCAAGACCAGCTCGGACGAATTCTCGAGCACATCCATTCGATCAAGACGGACCACGGCGACCAGTTGTCGGTTGGTTGCTACGTCGGGAACATGCCGTGGAACCGCTCTGAAATCGGGTCTAAGAGCTTCTTCGATACGAAGGGGAGCGGACGGCCGCGCTTTACGCTCTGTAACTGCTGGTGTGGCGAGGAAGGTGATTCGCATTCCTTCGAATATCACGGGACCAATAAGTCGTACGTCATTCGCTGCGAGAACGATCCGTCTCACGAGTTCAACGATCGTGAACTGATCCTCTCGCGGAGTGAGATGGTGTTCAACAATCCGCCGGACATCGTCCTCACGACGCTCGAGTCGCTCGAGAACTTCGCGCACAAGCCACACTACTCGCTGGTCGATCAGTTCGACACCATCGTTCTGGACGAAGTCCATCTCAACACCGGCCTGCGTGGTGCACATGCGTCGAAGGTCATCCAGAACGTCGACGATATCTCCGATGAGCCGCTGCTGTGGCTCGGTTCGAGCGCAACGATCGACGATCCAAAGCGGTTCGGCTCCCAGCTGTTCGGGCTCTCCCAGTCTGCGGTCGAGACCACGAGTCCGCCGCAGTCGGACTTCGACGACAATCACGACGACCACGAACATTATTACTTCATGCTCGCGCCTGAGGACGGTCCGGGCGTTTCCTCGATGGCCATCCAGCAGTCGATGCTATTGGGCCACACGATGCTCGAGGACGGGGCGGGACAACGGGGCAAACAGCTCTCGTTCATCGACAGCATCTCCCAAATCAACCAACAGCGGGTGCAACTTGAGGACGCCGACCGCGAGAACGAACTCTGGCAGTTCCACCGTGATCCTGATGGGGAAAACTGGGACGGTGTCGCGTCTGTGATGGACCAGCAGTTCATCGACGAGCCGCTGGATTTCATGCCGGTGTACTCCGAACAGGGGTTCGACAGCGAGACGGCCGCGAGCAGCGACATCTTGCTCTCGACGAACTTTCTGGAAGTAGGGATCGACGTCGGAGAGATCAAGATTGTGACGCAACATCGGACACCGTGGAACCTCTCATCGTTCCTCCAGCGCGCCGGGCGCGCTGCGCGAAAGCCCGGCATGGACTCCCACATTGCGGTTTATCTCTCGAACCTGACCGGGGACGCCAATATGTTCTACCGGGCGGACCGGTTCCTCGGCTCCGATATTCGGACGCCTCTGAATACGGACAACCGAGTCGTCGAGTGGATGCACGAGCGGTTCAATCGGTACTACGAGCAGGTCTCGGCGATAAACGACGAACGCTTCCGATCGAAACTCGACGAACACGCGACCTTCCTCGAACGATATCTCCAGGACGACTTCGGGTTCGATCGGTATTACGAGATGGTCGTCGATCCGAAGTCCTTCTTCGACGAGGAACTCGGTATCGACGTTCCTGCTGACAGAATGCTCTCAGAGCAAGTCGTCGATGACGTTCGACAGCAACTCGATGACTACCTCGGCGAACAGCACGACGATGTCTCCGATATTGAGGAGTACTTCGGCATGGAAGACGGGGAGATCGTCCGAGGAACAGATGCGATTGACAGCTACATTCTCGAGGTTCAAGATCAGACACTACGGGTTATCCATACATTCAGAGGACAGGTGTCTGGTTTCGAGAAAACGCTTAACTCACACGATGCGAACGGCTACGAAGACCTCGTTTCGGAACTGAACTCACAGTTAGCAGATGCGAAGAATCGGGCCCAATTCCTCCCGGCGGGCGATGTGAACGAAACCGTTACGCACTTCTCGTCACTCCTCGCCGAACTGTTCGGATTGACTGGGAAACTGATGCAGTTGCGAAATCGGGCTAACAACGCCGTAGAGAGGCCAATTCCGCAGGTGAATCAGGATCGGCTATCCAACCTGAACAACGCCGTCAATCAGCTCGAAACGCTCAGTGAGGACGACCGCATTCAAGAGTACTACAAACTCGAGAAACAGGTCCATTACCTCCAGTCGGCGCTCAAGGAGTTCGGTTCGTATCTCGGTGGCAAGAACCCCCACAAGTCCCTGTATAGGATCAAGGACCTCCTGCGCGGTGCCTACTACTTCGATCTATACCTCCAGACCGACGGGCGACAGCTCGCGAATGAGGTGTGGTTCGTCCCGCCGAACTATTTCGGAAGTTCGGGGCAGTTCGTCAAGGTATTCCGCGAGAACAACGATACCGACCGTCCGGAGGAATCGATCGATCAGATCGTGAGTACGCTCGCCCCGTATCGCTCAGAGTACCAGTCACGGTCCGGGCTGATGCACGCGTTTCTGCCGATGACGACCGTCACTGACGATGGCGTGGAGATGAATTACACCAAACACGTCACTGGTGAGGAGCGCGACGGCGTACTCGTTCCGGACACACTCCACCTCTCGGAGATCGAGGACGTGTCGGGCGACAACGCCCTCGAGATCGTCCAGTACTGTCCGGAATGCTACCAGATTTTGCCCGGCGATATCGACAGGTGTCTCCGCCACGACGAGCGCGAGTACGGAAAGATCCACTCCGAACCACACGTTGACACGACTGTTACCGAGCGGACGCCGATCGACTCGAGCGGCGATCTCACGCTCGCCGATATGGAAGCGAAAGTGTCGCTCGAGAACGTCAGTCTGGAGATTACCCCGGGTAAATACTACGGCGGTGATCTCGGCGTCGCGTTCGATTCGGATCGCGACCGGTTCACGCAGGAACTCGAGAGTCCCGAGACCCCGCTCGGGTTCACTACGCGAACGCGTGGATTAGCGTACGACATGACATCGTTCCTCGACGGCCTCGAGGACGAGATTGGCGATTACGTGAGGCGGTACAAGGAACTCGATGATGCGGACAGCGCCGGTGATTTCGAGCATCTGGCCTATCACACGGCCGCACACTTCTTCCTGCAGTTGGTAACTGACATCAGCAGCGTCAACAACCAGCGGGTGTTCTACGGCTTCGATCAGGACGCCGGCGAAGTCTACGTCTTCGAACGTACGGAAGGCGGACAAGGTATCGTCGACCTCGTGTACGACGAACTCCGAACTGATCCGGGAAGCGTACTCGAATCGATGAATCGTCTCCTGTTCAACGAACAGGTCATCGGCGAGCGGTTGTGGGCCCAACCGGCGTTCGTCGACGAACTTCCGACGAACGAGACGGGGGAGAGCGCCGTCCGCACAGTCGTCGAGGGTTTCGTTTCAGTTCCGTTCGATTCGGTCGTCGATCGAGTTGTCGAGGAAATCATCTCGACGATCGACCGTGCTCATCAGTTCGCAGCCGATGAGGGCATCGCCGCGACCGACGCGTACGAACTCAAATACATCGTCGCGAGCGCACAGGTAGCGGGCGAAGACGGATTTCCCAACGACGCCATCGCCGACCACGACGCCGATATCTCCGATGCCGATCGAGTCGAGACTGCGTTCTACTCGCCCGACATCGACGGTTGCGTCGAGAACCTCCATATCATGGAGTGTATCGCCGCTGGCGACCAGAGCGAGACGCTCAGCTACGTCGTCCTCGAGGCACTACGGAGTCATCTGACTGAGACCGTTCCGGCTGGAGAGGCCGCCGAAGAAATGTTCGATCGCGAACTACCCCCAGGAGGTGAGGTCGATGGTACGAGCATTTTCCTTGACTTCTGAGAGCCTCCAGTATTTCATCGGGTACACGCTGTTGCACGCCCGTCGAGCGGTCATCGTTTCACCGTGGTTGAGCGACGTTGAGTTGCGGTTCCCGGTGAACGAACATCTCGAGGACCGACGGATTGGGATGCTCGATGCCATCGATGAACTCCCTAATACGGACGTGACGCTAATCGTTCGCGAGGGCGAGGATCATAACGATTTCATCCGCAATCGGCTTCCCCAAGGCGTATCGTTGCTCGAGATTGATGATCTCCATGCGAAGGTCGTCGTCTGCGACGAATTCGCCTACCTTGGGTCGGCCAATATCACCAGGGGTGGACTTGCCCTCAATCGAGAAGTCTGCGAGATCATCGAAAACGAGTACGACGACGCCATTACCTACGTCAGCGAGGAACTGAATATCACCCTCCCGCGCGATCAGTCCTAACTGCATTCTGTCGGTTACGGCTGCCATCGAGCCGTTCCCTGTGAGGCGTAACGGAACGTCGGGGCGGTCGACGGAACATACCACGAGTTCGAGGGGCGGAGAGCGGCTCCTGCCCCTCGAGGGACTTCCCTTGCCGACCTGCGTGTCGATCATCCCACTTTGACATGCGCCGGGATACTACTATCCCGGCCACCACCTACCGTTTCTTTTCCCCACCATTCCCCCTACCGCTCCCCTCTAACCGACTATCGATCACCGCAGTCGTCATCGCCTCGAGCGCTCGGTCAGATGCCGCCCCGCACGAGACGTTTCCGCTTCTCCTTCTCTTCTTCGGAGCTGTCGTTGCGGGAGTCGGCCAGAAGCCGTTCGCCGTCGGCGTCGTGGATGATCTTCGTCATTGTGGTCACCAGATACACCCTCTCTGCGAGGGCACTGACCCGAGTGACTGCATCCCACTTAAATCGATAAGGAGAATTGAGCCACTACTCGCTCGGTTCGGTTAGCGTCGGTTCCGTGAGGATGTCGTCGGGTCGAGTAATCTGGAGCATCCATTCGGGTCCTTGCTTATCCGCGAGTAGTTCGTTGATGCGCTCTGCGTGTTGGAAGAGGTCATCATCGTCGAGCGTCACCAAAATACCTGAGCCGCCGTCAGCGGCCCAGGATGCCGCGTCAGATACGACCTTCGTGTCGGCATCGTGATCGAGCACGTCATTGATCGCAAATCGGAGCTCAAGTGGCGGGACGGGATCGATTACATTAGCCTCCAATGTCGATTCGATATGTTCGATACGGCGCTTTGCCGCTCTGACGAACTGGCGGAGGCGACGGAGAACCTCCCGCCGGTCGTCGAGTCCGGCGAGTTGTCCTTGCAGGTTACGGATGTGTCTCGTATCATTCCCACCGAAGTAGGTCCGCCTATCGCTGGGATCGTATTCCTCGACCTCCTGCTCCGTTTCCAGGAGATAGTCGACCATGTCCTCGTAGATATCATGGCGGCGAGCGACGACGTTTCTCAGCTCCTCGAGAACGGTCTCGCTGACGATGAGGGTGACTGAGGTCGACGCCACGAGAGCCGTTACATGGTCGCGTTCCCACTCTCGCTGGACGAAGTTCAGCAGGATACACGTATCGGCAAAGACTTCTGTCGTCGGTGCTTCGCCTGCCATTGGTTACTCCAGATATTGGTCTGCGAGCGAAGCAATGGTCTCCGTTACGTCGCCGTTCGAGACTGTGTAATCGGTATAATCGGGCCGAAGACCGGCAGCGGCCAATTCGCGTTCGAATCGGTCGGCCGCGCGATCGAGTTCGGCTTCGAAGTTGGCAAGCCGGTTCTGGTGGCGAGCACGCAGCGAGTCTGCCGAGGGACCGGTTGCGGTCTCCTGCGAGATGACGAGACAGGGGTATCGCCAGACATAGTAGTAGAAAAACTCCTGCATCGAGCGGACGACCGCCAGATGCTCCTGATCGAGCGATGCCGGTTTTCGGTCAGCGAGCATCATCAGCGCGTCTTCGATGAGGTTGGTGCCGCGGACGAAACCGTCGAAGGTCGCTGATAGCGAGTCTGACGATCTGATCGTACAATGGAGATCGGAGATGTCGAGACCGGCAGACTTTGCGATGTCGCCGATCGACTGCGTGGGTTGCTCGCTCTCGAGGTGAGCGGTGACGACTGTTTCGATTTCGTGAAGCCGAGTTCGGAGATGGGTGCTCTGCACGTAGAGGTCTCGATACGCGGATGGCGCGTGGTCGAGATAGAAGTTCTGGAGGAACCGCATCGTATTTTGGTGCCACACGTCCGGGATCGTCGACGTATAAAAGTCGATAATCTCGTCCCGGCGGTCGCCGAGCCCCTCTGAAGACGGTGTTCGGTCTGGTTCCGGATCCGAGTCCGTTTCATCGGTGAACAATACCGGGTCTATGGGTTCTACATCCGGTTGATGAGACGGCTGTGTTGTTGAACTGTCGATAGACTCGCCGACCTCGTCGACCGATCCAATTGATTCGCTCGCTTCTACGGCGTCGCTCGACGGCTCGTCCGGACTCGGAAGGTCGTCGAACGCTGACTCGAGCCCCGACGGTGTTACGGGATCGCTGGGGACGACTGCGCCGGCGAGATACCAACTGTAGGTGAGCGGAAGGTCGAACTCGTCGACAGCGAGATAGAGCAACTTCTGGAGCTTCGTCTTTGTCGCGTACTTGGGGTCGACGTCCTCAAGGGAGACCATCGCCGTCGCGATGCACTCGAGTAGTTCGTCGACGAGCGCGTGTTCCTCCGTTGAAAGCTGTGCCATCAATCCAGTCTCCGAACCGCGTGTTGTTCCAATAAGAGCGGCTGCACATTAAATATCTTGATACTAGTGCCGCCAGATCGCCAGCTGGACTTGGAGTCAGTGGAACGGCTTACTTGCTGGCGTTTTGTAGCGGACGCAGTCTCTCGCGACGTATCAATACGATTCAAGTAGGCTCGCTCGGACGCCCGTCTATGAGCCCTCCGATCAACGTCGCGTTCTGGACGACGTTCTACGAAACGGCTGAAGACCCCAACCAGACGTATCACGACGCCATCGCCGCCACAGACGACGTTATCGAGCGCGCTGCTCGACTCTGGGACTGGAAGGATCTCAGTCGCGGCGTCGACTTCGAATCTGTTCGTCCGGTCCTCGAAACGGCTGCCGTCGACGAATCTCTCGAGCGTGAGCCGGATGAGGCCGTCGAAGCTCTGGGCAAAACTCTTGTCGAATCCGGTGCGCTCGCGAACGCGACGGTGGTCACGCCAGCGTTCATTCTCCACCTCGCGGATAGCGACCCCGATGCGTATTCGACGCGATTCCCTATTTTCGACGCGAGTGTTTGGACTGCGTTCGTCTTTCTCTCAGAGCGACGGTCGGGACCGGATCCCCTCCCTGTGGGCGCGACGACCTCGGCGAGCAAGTACGGCGAGTTCGTCGATTTCTTCGGTCGAACGCTCCCCGATGACGTGTCGGGGCGGACCTACGAGCGTGCGCTGTTCCGATTCGGATCGTATATCGGGGCCGTTCCTGAAACCGAGATCGGTGAAATCCGAACCCATCTGAACGACCTCGAGGAAGCGGTCGATGGGTATGCGGAATCGACCGGTAACTATCTCCTCGAGACGTGATGAGGGATTTCTGTTCCGGGAGCGCAGTCTCGTGACCGTGGTCAGTCTGGATTGACCGAGTGGACACGAGCCAAATCGAGACAACTCTAACATCCGATATCCGATTATCGGTTTAAGTATCCCCGGCTCCCTGTCCGGCCACCTGACGACATCCAGTCGAGCGAACGACCAAACTACCAGAAAGTATAATATCCCAACGTGAGTTAGTACACGTACTTGCGACCCGGCGTTGGCCTGCCGGAACGGATTGTTGGCACCGTCGATTCAATCAAATCGTGCTCGCGCGGCCCCTCAGCGGTACTCTGCCGGTAGCGGTGAGTCTACAGTCTCACCCAACAGCGGCGGCCAGCGACTGCGCAGCGCTTGCCTTTCCCAATCCATGTTCTCGCACCAACAGTCCACAGCGGAGCGTGTCGAATCCGAAACCACATCAGCCGACGAACCCTCGATCCGCGACGCCGATGAGGTTTCTGCCGATGATTTCGATACGACCTCGAGCTGCGTCGAATGCGGCGAGCAGTCGTTCACTCGGAGTAACGCAGGCGAGTGGTACTGCGACACCTGCGGGGCCGTCCACACGGGAACCGAACTCGAGCGCAGTGAACCCGGATGGACGCCTCGGGAACAGCGTCGCACTGGTCCCGCGGGGTCAGTAACGCGTGTCAGCGTCGGAACCAAGATCGGGCACAACAGCGGTGGGGAAGCGTTCTGGGCACAGTACAACAACCGATTGAATCACGAGAACCGGACGCTCCGTCACGGGCTCCGCGAACTTCGCGCACTGGCGAACGCGCTCGAGGCAACCGAAACCCTCACCGAGCAGTCGGCCTACCGCTTCCGTCGTGCGGCCGACGAGGGGCTGCTCGTCGGCCACTCCCTCGAGGCGATGGCGGCTGCCTGCGTTCACGTGACCGCGCGTGAACACCACGTTCCGTTCCCGCTTAACCAGATTGCAGACGCCTCTCCGGTCGACCTCGACAACATCAAGACCGCAGTCAGCAAACTCCTGCGAGAGTTCGACCTCCAAGTGGCGCCACCGCTCCCGACAGCGTTCCTCGAGCGATTCGCTTCTGCAGTTGACCTCCCGAACGAGGTTCGCCGGCGCGCCGTCCAGCTCGCTGACGCCCTGATCGAGGACGGCGCACACGTCGGTCAGAGTCCGACGGGAGTCGCGGCGGCAATACTCTACGGTGCAGCGAAAGAGTGTGGGGTCGAAATCACGCAGGAGGAACTCGCCTCAGTCGCGTTCGTCAGCATTGTGACGCTATCACGCCAATGGCAGACGGTCCAGACATATCTCGATAAGGCGTAGACCCAAGACCAGCGGACAGGAAACTGATGCCGCGAAATTGGAGCTAAGGTAAAACGTGACCAACTGAATCCGCTTATGTATAGGGTGCTATTCTTTGAGAAGAGAGAAGACCGTAATCCTCATCCAGATAAGTATTCGACGTTCTCTGGGTACGGATATTCAGTCTGCAAATACTGAACTATTTTTTCTGGGTACGGCGTATACGAGGGGGACGTGTCCGATCCAGCAGGCCAACACGTCTCAAAGACGGCCCTGATATCAAACACGTTAGAGACGCGGACGACAGATTTTCCATCACTTTCCCCGATAGTCGGGCGTTTAGCGCCAAATTCGTCGAACCATTCTTGGAGGGTTTTGGCACGGTCGTCACTGTCTTCCGTTACCTGCCACCCATGTGAAAAATATCCGCTTGATTCGAGATAGCCTCGAACGAATGGCGCACGATATTCTGACTTAAGCTTCGGGAAGTCGCTCTCTGTCTCGTCTAATCCTGGATAGCCAGCAGATACTAGATTTTCTATAAATGTTGGATTGCTAATACATGTTTGGACTTGTTCTTTGTCTTGTTTCCCCTGTCTCGTTGTTGATGAGACGGTGACCGCGTATTCACTTTCAACGGCCCGAGAAAACTCTTTGACAAAAAATTCCTTGGACCTAACCCGGCCCAAACTCAACTGTTGAGATGGATTAGAGTTGAGGGTAGACGCACCCAGTAATGTTCCTAACCAGTAGGCCTTCTCAGATGTATTGATTCTTTCAAAATACGCTTCGTTTATCGGTGTTGTGGGACTTCTTCCTTCTCCCCTTTCATATATTTCCAGACCAGCTTCGCGCTTCGCTTTATTCCACGATCCGAATAAATCCTCTATAATATAACCAGATGTCTCGAGATTGAGAGAGTTGAACTCACGCAGTGACGGTGAATGACCGAGTTTCTCCTCCGAGTACTGTAATAATCGAATCAGTTCCTCTTTCTGCTCTTCGCTTGCTTCATGAGAGCCTTCTTCTGGCTTGCCAGGCAGTTCCTCATCGAGCAATTCATCGATCTCCTGTATTATCTCCTCTGACATCAGTATTATAAAGTGAATTGTGTGTTCTTCAGAAAGTTCTTCTGGCTACTACTAACCTATGAACTCCCAGTAGACACTCCTCAGACGATTGCGAATCATGGGCCACTCTGACAATGTGAATGAATACGATTCACTGATCTCGAGCTTTCTCCTGCTTTTCTCGGTCTTCGTCATCGAATCCACCGGTGGTTCCCTCTCGTCGCGCCTGACTGATCCGATCAGAGGTCGACTCGTACGCAGATTTCGCTCCGTCTTCGCTGTGGGCCATGTCAAGCGATCGGTCTTTGTCCATTCCCATCCCACTCGCCGTGAGCGCTGCATTCTGATTGGCCCCGATAAACAGGAACTCCCACTCATGTTCTTGGCGCCGGTACTCGACTAGATCTCGCACACGTTCCTGTGGTGTCTCAGAGGCGTTCTCCTTCCCGTCGGTCAGAATGACGATAATAACGTTGTCCGGTCGACCGGCCGCTTCCATCGTTTCGATGCGGTCGCCTGTTTCAGTGACCGCGGTCGTGATGGCGTCGTGGAGCGCCGTTCGTCCACCTGGTGTGTAGTTGTCATCATCGAGTTTCGGTGCGGCCCCGGTCGAATACCCCTGGTAGACACAATCGACGTTCGTGTTGAAATCGTACAGCGATACCGTCGCGGTCCCGGGTTCGTCCCGCTGGTCCTCGAGAAACGCGTTGAAGCCTCCTTTCGTGTCGTCTTCGATGGCCGACATGGACCCGGACGAGTCGAGAACGAAGGTGATGTGCGTCTTCATTGTGCACCCTCCGAGGAGGTCCGACCCTTATAAATGTGAATCGTATAGGTAGTTAGAGTGAGACTGCTGTGAGTCCCTCTGGTATTATTATCATCCAAATGATAATACTATGGCGAATATTCCGGCACTTATATGTCCATATTGTTTCACTCTTCTCTTGTCGAATCGCGCTCTTTCGCGCCGTAATGGCTGAGAACGGTAGATATGGGAGCTACTGAGAAGCGCACCTCCCATGACAACTTTAAAGCGTCTGTGATCTAAACAAGGGTATATGTCGTCGCTACTGGTACAGGGCTGTTCTAAATCGAAAAACTCCCCGGAGGAAGCCGTTCCGGCGCTGGAACTATACTCGGGCTATTTTTTCAAAATCATAAAAAAAGCTATAAGAGATGGCGAATTCGACGAGGATATCGACATCTGCATTCTCTCCGCTGAATACGGACTGATCGACGCAGACACCGAGATTAGCTGGTATGACAGGCGGATGGACGAAGAGCGTGCGACGGAGCTCGCACCGAGTGTCGAAACCAATCTCCGAAATCGTGCCGACAGTATGTACGACGAGATTATTGTTAATGTCGGTGGGGCATACAAGCAGGCGCTCGAGGACGCAACCGCTTCGGTAGACGCGGATATTCACTACATCGAGGGCGACGGTATCGGACACAAGGGACACGTTCTCAAGCAGATTGTCCGTGGTGAAACTGCCGCAGGAGATAACAGCTCCGTCAGGACTGCGGTTGGTCGATAATGGCGCAGGCACGTTCCGCAGAGGCGTTCGAATTCGATGTTACCGCGACTGCCGGTGATGCTCGAGCAGGTACCCTTCGCGTCAACGGTTCAACGCTCGAGACGCCGAATCTCTTCCCCGTACTCAACTTCTACGCCGGCGGCACGAAACGGAGCGTCTACGGCGGTGGCATCCACCGGACGCTGAAGGAATTCATGATCGGTGCCGAACGAGTCGGTGTCGACCCGATGACCGACTATTTTGACGCTTCGATGATGTCCGTTTCGTCACTCACGGATTATAATATCACCAAAAATCGCTATGAGTCGTATCTCGAGACGCCGATAAAGGAACGCGACCTCTTCGAACCGTTCAACGGCGTCGTCTTCGCCGACTCCGGCGGGTTCAAGTTCCTCAATAACGCCGAGATCGATGGGAGCAACTTCGAGGTGAAGATGAATCAGGAAGCGGTCTACAATATCCAGAAGGCCCTCGGAAGCGATATCATCGTCAATCTCGACCATCCGATCGCACCGGGCGATTCACACAGTGAGCGGGTCGAAAAAGCCGAACAGACTGCAGCGAACATACACGAATTTCTCAGCCTGACGCGTGATTTCGAGGGTGCACAGTATCTCACGTTGCACGGCTACAACTACTCCATGATGACGGAGTTCCTTGACGTCGTCACCAACGAAGTCCCCCTCGGTGTGCTTCAAGAGGGATTCGACGGAATTGCGCTGGGCAGTCTCGTGCCGAAAAAGGACAACCGCGACGCATTAATCACGGCAGTCACCGACTGCCGTGAAGTGATGAACGACTGGGGATTTGAGGACTGGCCGCTCCATGTGTTGGGAATCGCCAGTCGAGCGATTCCGATTTTGACGGCGCTCGGAGCCGATTCGTTCGACTCGAGTACCCATCTCCACAACGCCATCAACGGAAAATACAACCGGTCGCTGATGGAGCGGGTCCCGCTCGACGATGTCGACTTCATGGAGTGTGACTGTCCGGTCTGTGAGTCCGACCTGTTGGTCGGTCGAATGCAGGGCAACGCTGAATATCAGAAAGACGTTCTCGGCCCCGTTGCAATGCACAACCTGATCGTGCAGAAACGGGAGTTGGCGGAACTTCGCCAGCGAATCCACCAGGACGGAACGGACGCTTTGGTCGACTATCTGGAGGAAACATTTAGCCGCGATAAGACAATGCGACGATACGCCCATCAAGTAGTTAATCAATCGCTCGGAGGATACTTCTAATGAAGAAAGCACCAAAGGTCAACGAGGTAAACGAATTTCTCGAGATTGCCAGCGACTTCGAGGATCCGCTCGAGGTAATCCGCGAATCGCTCTCAAATTCGTACGATGCTGAGGCGACGGAAGTCGAGATAAGGATTCAGAACCAACCGAACGGTTCGGACATCATTATCGAGGACGACGGCAACGGGATGAACGAATGGGACCTAGAATCGTTCTTCGATTTAGGGAATTCTAGGAAAACGGATTCGATCGGATACAAGGGCCACGGCACTAAAATATTCTATAAGAGCGACAGAATCGAGGTCACGACGGTCCACGACGGGACGAGCTATCGAGCTGTGATGGACGAACCTTGGGAGAAGCTCAACCGGAAGGAACTCCCGGAGTACGAACTGACGACGAACTCCGTCCGGAGCGGCAATCCACAGACCAAAATCAAGATTACGAACTTTCGATCCGGACACGGATTCGACGCCGAGGAACTCACGTACAACAAGATCCATCACTATCTGAAGTGGAAGACAATCGCTGGGTCGACGGCACACTACTTCGGTGAGGACCAACGAGAAATGGAGATTACCGTTTCTCTCGACGATGAAATCGACGATACGCGAGAGGAACTGGTGACGCCGAACCGACTCGAGTTCCCGGCAGAACAGTTGGACCCGGGCGACGACACGTATCCCGCAGAGCGGATGTGCAAACACTATCCGGCGAAGGAAATCGATATCAAATACGAGGGCGGCGAAACCACGCTCCAGATCGTCGGCATGGTCGGCGGGAAGGAAGCGCGTAACGAATTACCGACGTACGGCCGTCACTCCGCACAGTTCGGGATCTGGTTCGCGAAAGATCACATCAAGGTGGAGCGCCTAAACGAGGCGATTTCCCACGACAACGAGTTCCTCCACTTCTTTTTCGTCGCAAACTGCCAGGACATCGAACTATCGGCGAACAGGGAAAGCATCCGGAACAAAGCTAGCCCCGTCTATCAGGCTGTTAAGGAAGAGGTCGAATATTACCTCTCGAAGGTCACCCAGGACCCGTGGTTCAAGTCGTACCTCGAGACTCGAAAGCGAGCGGAACGGCAGCGTCGAGCGGCCAACCAGCAGTCGTCGCTCAAAGAGCGTCGTGAACGAATCGAGGAGGGAGGATTCGAACCGGACAACAAGGCAGAAGTGTTACTCGGCCTCGAGCGAGCCGCAATTCAGGACCAGTCCCTATCGCTGTCCGTCGAAGACTTCGATCCGAACGCGGACGTCCATGCGATACTCAGACAGAACGGACGGCTCCGAAACGCCGCAGTCCACCAGACGCTGACCGGACTCTTCGAGGAGGAAGTCCCGCTCGAGAACACCGATATCGCAGTCTGCTGGACTCATGGTGACCCCGCTGAACTCCAGGAATACGAACGGAACGGCTACTTCGGTGGTGAGGTTTCGTTACAGCTCGAGGACGGTGGCCTTCAGTATCGCAACGGTGACAGCAAGTATATCGAGATTATAGAGGTGGAGTCTCTCTTCAAGCCGAAAGCTACACCCACAGCCGACGACTGATCGCTGCACGCCGTCGATTGGGAGCAGTTCTTTGGCTGATTTAGCGGGGCAGAAGGACCCGACCTTTCTGTAATGATAACAGTGAAGATACCTGATAACCGAAGGGCTGTATGACTCGAGGCAGCCCTCACCTTCAGTTTCTTCGTGTTTTACGAAAGACGAACTTCAAGCAATTCCCGAACGATGTGACTGGTGTCAGGTCCGGAAGACAACTGTCTCGACGGACGAGTTATCGAAATACATTCGAGAGTCGATCCAGAGAAATGTCACCAATGGGAATATCACGTATTCCAAAGCGATGGCGGATATCCGTCTGAAAGTGCTCATTCCCGGACCAGAGACGTTACCACAAAAAATTCGGAACACGCTACGAGAGACGCCAGTGGCTACGTTAACGGGAGAGAATACTACTGGAGATGAAGCCACAAATTGGTATACTGCCCAATACTACGGAGCGTTATCTGCCACCATCGTTCGGCCATATACTGTGAAAACTGACTATCCGCTGAACATTCAACACCGCCCCTCCGCAGATATATACGTCGAATCTGATCAGGGAGACGGCGATTATCTTATCGAAATCAAAAGCGTGCGGTCAGTTCGGAATACTCAAGCGATCAAGCGGCAACTCGAGCGATACCACCAAGCGATCGAGACGGGGCTTGGTCGAACGCGAGAGCGGACGTTCCTGTGTATTGTCGGTATGGATTTAGAACCGAGCACCTTCGGAGAATCGCGGAAATCACGGCCGCTGCCTGAATATATGGACGTTCCGTCGACGGTCGCCGAGGTGGAAGATGAACTTGAGCGCGTCGAAGTGATCTCGAATTCGTTCCTTTAGGTTCGAACGGTAATCATTCTGCATTTATTTAACGATATTTTGATGATGATATTCAAGATACGACTGAGATATTGTATGGGTTTCCTGAGTGGTCAACTTTGAGCTATCAATAGCGTCATCATAGCTGTGGGTGACCGTGAGCGTCTTCGGGTCGACAGTCATCATTCCATAATCGAAGTCAACATGGCAATTCGGACAAAGGATAAGGATATTCTCTCGAATGTCTGGACCATCCTCGCCAAGTGGATGTAGGTGATGCCCCTCGGCATAGTACTCATCGTCGCTCCGTTGTCGACGGTCACCACATACTTGACACTGATAGTCGTATTCTTCTTTTAGTGTCTTCATGATTGATGTACTGCGGATGATACGGCTTATACTCGTCTTAGTTTGTTTGGATGATTGTACGTCTCGTGTTTGTTCTTCGAGATCGGGTTGTTCATCAGTTAGTGGTTCTCCCCAAGTCATGATCGTCTGCTCACGGAAAGTTGGGGTCAATGCCCACATGAACTTCTTCGAGCTTGCCGAGAATTCTAGATTAGCCCGCGTTTTTCCTTTAGTCGTGAGAATTCCCGCGTGGCAGAGCATCGACTTGAACTGATGGACGACAGATGACCGATAGAGTGATCGTTCCCAAAGCGAATCGGGTGTTGAATCACTTCCTGGTGGTTTCCAGTTGAGCCGCTGGAGTCGGTCGCGCTCGTCCGGAGTGATGAAACATTGGCGTGCAAAATCGGGATCAAGATGGTAAATCTCTTGAACGAGGATTGGGAGTGTTAGGGCATTATCTTCACGTTCAGTGTGAACTTTCTGCATAAGACCGACCAGCTGTGAGATGCCCGACTGGTTCAGCATCACTTCTTGTGTAACACCTTTCCATGTTGGTAATGCCTCGACAAACAGCTTCGATGTCCCGAACAGCGAGCGGAGGGCATCAAGAGCGGATGGTTTACTACTATACTCAGTCGTTCCAACAGAAATTACACGTTCACCTAGATTTGTGATTTCATCCGCCTTGGTGTTGGCCCTTACTAGCCCAAGATGTCTCGCCCCATTTCGAGCACCCGTGATATCACTGGTGATTTTTTTGCCTTCCTCATTTTTGTCTTTCATCAGGGAATCCACCTTTACATTTGGTTCTGATGCAGTGATATCAACGGCGACTGTATAACCAAAATAGTTCTTCGGATTGTTTAGATTGAAATCGGGAACTTGGACCATCGATTTCATAATATGTCCCGGTAAAGGTATATCAGTCTATTCCTGTCTGACTAAGATGGCGATTTAGTCGAATATCCTCAACAAGCCCTTTATTGCATAGAAATCTAGTCTATATGTCGTTTTCACACCTCACAATATATGATTATTCATCAAACTAATCTAACACTTGTTCCAATAGGAGACTATACTCGCGTCAAGTCGGTTGCCGACGACCCGACGTGGGGTAACCTCGCGACGGTAGGCCATCATTTGGCCACTTCGAACGTCGTGGAGAATCCTGGAGGGCGGGCATTTATTCGCTTTCGCATAATACGTCGCGTCGCAGTGCTCGGGGCCGTGATCGTGTGGACACTCGGCCCCGCGCCAGCACGGGCGGGTGAGCCCGGACATCGTATCTCGAATCGTCGAGACAGTAGGTCGGCCCGAACTCGTTGTCAGCAGCCGTGACCGACTGTGGTCGCCGGTTACGTCGTCACGCGGGCCGTCGACGTAGTCCATGAGGACGCCTGCAACGTGACCATTGACACTGTTCCAAAGCTCGTCTTTCTCTCCTTTCTTCATTGGTGTATCGATTTTAGGTCAATAGACGAACTCAGATCAGCACATTCTTGCCAATATCGCCGTCCGCAATCGACCGGAGTGTGTCGGCCAGTTGCTCGGTCTTTGCGTCTCAATGGTAGAGGTCACTTGGAATGTGTGATGGCTAGAGTGCTTTAGCGTCCCTGGCTACATACTATTTGTAAAACTATCACCATTCCAATGATATTTTTTATTATTAGTAGATTAATAAAATATTTGTATGTGTTCGGCTAGAATAAAACAAATTGAGTAAGTCTAGAATGCATAAATTATCCATTATCTTTTGGGCATCTACTTGCATGCTTCTGGCTTGGGATTAAACCAACTGCAGCTCGCAAGCGAGGCTGAAGCTTGGAATTTGATTTTTCAATATATTCCTCGCGTATCCTTTGGATAGACATTATGGGTTCTTTTGTTTTAATTTCTTCCCCCACCATTAAGACAAAAACCTCTTTGTTGGGGCAAATACCGATCTTTCCCGAATCAAACATTCGGTGGTGGGTAGGGCATAAGGGAATGATATTTAACAGACGATCGCGTGCTGAATCTTCAAATTCGTGTCTTGGTTTCACGTGAGCATCTTCCTTTATTTCCTTAAACCCACATACGGCACATCTATCTCTCTTCATTCTTTCTCATAGGGTGCTATATCATCATCTGCCGTTTTATCCTCCACTGCTACTAGTCCTTCAGGCCCTAACCAGTGAGTAGCATCACTCTCATCATCGACTCTCCCATAGCGGTCGCCAGATTCAACATCATAGAGGATATGTGCAGGATATGGATAGTCACTCGCAAAGCTGTCAAATTGATATAATTGTTCTTTATACGGAGCAGGACTGTTCATGAATTCTCGCAAGTTTCCTTCACTACTGTAGTATTCACTAAGGGTGTCTAAGATAGGCTCTTTCTTGTCATCCCAAAGCTTCTGTGGATCAACAAGCCACCCAGCGCAGACAGGATTAGCACTAGAATCCAGATGAATGTAAACATTTGAACGGAACATGCCAACCATCATTACCTCAACAGTTGCATTAATATCATGGCCTATCTCTCCCTCGTAACGCCCAAAGTGAAGATTCTGTTCTGTGTCCTTTAAATGATCCTGGTATAGACCACTCCTTCTAAAAGTCCCAATATCGCTATCGTGCTTAAGAGAAGAAGCGATCATATCTTTAATCTCCAGAATATCATCAATAATCGGAGCCATATGTTTTTGGGGATAACTCTTAGGTCCCGATCTCCATGCTAAGGCGTCATCTCTCCAGTCACTGAAATCACCATATCCAAGAGCAGAATTCCGGTGGGAGTTCCCATCTGGATTGATAATTTGATGTTCATACTTAAGTGGATCCATTACGGCCATGTAGCGAATAAGAGCTTTAGCAGGGATTTTAGGCTGAATTGCTTCAGAGTCACCTTCATGCCATGCGACTACCCTAGATTCCTCCATATATTCCTTTAGTGGATCAAAACAGCCTAAATAATCTAAAATAGTATGATCATCGAGGTTGTTAATATTATTTCTTGCTTGAGCAATGTCAGCAATTTCATCTTCCCTGTCACCATGGGGAACCTCCTCAGGAACCTCAATTGCTTCTATGTGCACTCCAGCATCATTGAAACTACCACCAAATGTCTGTATAGAAAAGTACGTGTGACCTCCGTTGCAGATCCCCTCATCATCATCGGAAAATGTTAGCTCTATTTTATTTGATTCGGAGATTTTGTCTATATCCTTACAAATCAGGGTAATACCGTTGTTTCTCCTAACGAATCGGTCAGGCGAGCTTTCTAAGGTATCGTGCATTGCTCCTACTACGGGAGAATTAGTGGGCTCCCGTGGATTTGCCTCAGTAGGAAGTAACTTCTCTTTCACTTCCTTACATTCAACGTAAATATTGTGGACAGGATAACCACCAATCTTCTTTATATCTTCTTGTCTGGCGTAATCTATATATTCATAATCAACAGAGGTGCCTGTTTTTAATACTTCATAATCGGTGCCATCAGCAGCAGTCTTCGTTTCCCTCTTATCTGGGTCAACAGCCATACATTGGAATCGGTCATACTCTTATAATTATCTTTTGTCATCTACTTAGAGTGAAATCAGGTCAATCTTCTACTGGCGCGGGGTTCCTTAGATTGTTAGCGAACTTAGACGGAATCGACGATACGTCGTCGACGATTTCCGACTTCAGCCCGAGTAAAACATTCGTGTTAATCTGCTTAATGACGTCGTCAACGTCGTCCGGGTTCTGCATAATGAGACAGAGCCCGAGTTTGTACTTCCACTCCTGCTTGACCGCAGCTCGAGCCCGTCGAAGGATGTACTCTTCGCGAAGGCTGTCTGTACTCGAGAAGTAGTTGTGCGCTTCGTCAACGGCGATGAGCAGCGGCGTATTCCGGAAGGAAGGATCGATCTGATAGTCGTCGACTTTGTTCTCGATGATGTACGAGAGGACTGTGAGGCTGTCCTTTGCGTCGTTGAGGTGGCTCGTCAGGATGACCGTCATCTGCTCTTCCCGGAAAACCTCGTCTGAGATGTCCGGGAGGAAATCCGTTCCTTCGTCGAAGACGGCGTAGAACGTCCCACGGTCGACGCGACGCTGGGCGGCGCCCCAGGTGCCACCACCAATGTTGTTCTCGGCCCGGAGCCGACTGTTCTCGTCGTTGTGTTCGGTGAGGAACCCAAAGAAGTCCTCGTAGGTCGGTCGCAGTACGCCACGGTTATGATAGCTGCTCTGGCCATCAAAACACAAGAAGTACGTTCGAGCGGGAGTTCGCTACACTCCAGATTTCACTGTTCAGGCTCTCTGCTCGACAACTTCCGTCACCGCGTAGAACGGGACTGTGTCAAGAAGCGCAACGAGTAACTTGACTAGATACTGGCCGACAATGATCGAGACCAACGCCCACCCCCACGTTGGATTACCACCGAACCCGAGAGCGGGGAAAACCGCAAACCCGAGTGCGATGAACACGATCGTGTCGACACCTTGACTGACAGCCGTTGAGCCACAGTTCCGGATCCATCGATGCCGACCGCCCGTTCGTGACTTGAGATCCGAGAAGAGGCGAACATCCAGATGTTGCGCGATCGCTAATGCCACAACGGATGCCAGAATGATCGACGCCGAGTCGCCAAGCGTCGATACGAATGCCGTTTGCCCGTCGTAGAATGGTGCCGTCGGCATCCAGATCGCCGCGAAAACCAGCGCGTACGCGACAACGAGCGTGACGACGGTCCCGTTGACAACCGACGCTGCGTACTCGCGCCCGTGGTACTCCACAAGCAAGTCTGACGCGAGATACGCGACACCGAACGCAACGAACCCTGCTGGGACGGCAACGCCACCGATCACAGGCAACTCGACCCACGTCAATTTCGCCGCCAGTACGTTGGCGAGGACGATAGACCCCGCGAAAAGAGCGGTGAAAACCGCTCTGGTATCTTCAATTTGCATGTAGATCCTCCTTCTCACTCTGGAATATCCATTTGCCCTCAATTAGTCGGATGCTCTTCGAATGACCTACGGCGAATCTCATGAGCATATTGGCGGAATACATTTGGAGAATATAATTTTACTGGATGATCAGTTCAGACGATACTCGTTAGAGGGCAGGAGCATTGAATAATGATTTGATACACTGAGGTCAACCGCCGAGTCCAGCAGCCTGAAGCGCTTCTGAAAGGCTACCGAACTCATCTCGATAGTCAAGATAGCTAAAGTCCGTGTACTCATCTAAATCCTCTGCGGTAGGAGCTTCCCCAAGTTGCTGACAGAGACCCACCAGCTGGATGAGCATCTGCTGTGTATCTCGCTCAGCGCTACCAAAGTTCACGTCTTCCGACTCGTCTGACTGTATTGCTTCGTCAGACGTCCAGTCCAACCCAATATCACCGTCTTGAATGCTCTCGATGTTTTCAACGATAGCCCGGTGTTCAGTCGCCACGTCACGTGGACTCGGTAAGTTCCCGTCCGAACCGAATCTCGCACACGCCGGGCAGACTTGCAACGAGATACTGAGGTTGATTTGCCACGAATCGAGTTCGTCGTCAAACCGCTGGCGACAAACATCGCACACTTCCGGATTAGTCGTCGGCTCATCGAACGAGAACGCCTCAAGAGAGTCTGCGAGCGACTCGTACTGATCCTTGGCTTTCTCGTATTCATCCAGCGCGACGTCGTACTCTGACTTCTGGAATGCCAGGTCTCCTGCAGCAGCATGCTCTCGAGCGTCGGCCACCATGTTGCGGATCCGTCGATGAGACTCGGAGAGTTCGAGACTCTGTAGCCGCACCCGTACGCTGCGCAGTTGGTGATCGATCTCTTGGGTCCGATCGGGAACCAACACTTCCGCTCGCGTCACGGCCTCTTCCAGCGCGTCGACAGCCGCTTCATACTTCTGTCTCGCCGCGTCTGTATTACCCTCGAAGTGAGCTTCATCACCGGCGTCGATGGCGTTCTCAGCCTGATCGATCAGGTCGTCGAGTTCCTGTATTTGTTCGGCGGTTTCGATCTCGTCGATCGTTTCCAGTGCCTCTCGACAGCGGTTTTCAATGGGAGAGGGGGCGTCTGCGAACAGTGTTGCGCGCTGGAGGTGATAGAGCGCGGCCTCTAGTCCCTCGATCGCTTCGTCAAATTCACCGAGGTCCTTCGCCTCTTGAGCCGCGTCCTGTAATCGCCGTCCTTCCTCAAGATGAGCGTCGTAACAGAACTCGTCAGCATTTTCGTGGCCGAACACCTCCCACGCATGGTCTTTGTCATCGCTCTCCGTTACGTGATCCGCAATCTCCGAAATTGATCCTTCGAACGAACACGTATCCGCCGGACAACTCACGAGATCGGTCATGCGGTCCCCTTCGCTGATCACCTCATCCATCAGTATCCTATTCTAACCTATAATGCTTGAAAGTATGTCTTACAGGTACCACAGTGGGTTCTAGTCCAGATTCATAATGAGATGATGGAACTTGGCTGCTCCACCATAGATACAAGTCAATTAGCCATTGAGTCGAGGCACGGATGTGTGCACAATACGTTGGGATTGACTGGTCGTCCGGCGAGTGGGTTTCTATAGCGTATACAGACGGGGCGGAGGCCCCATCAGTTGAGGTGTTCGAGGAGATCGCGGGAGTTTGGGATCACTACGGCGAATCCGCACGCCACATTGTAGTTGATGTCCCAATCGGACTCTGTGAATCGCTCGAATCTGATGCGTGTTCGTGCGTCGAGGAAGACAGAGAGCTTTCTCGACAATGTGACGACCTCGCCAGGAGCGTCATTGGATCGCAATACAGGTCGGTGTTTACGGCGCCGGCACGAGAGGCTGCGAAGTTAGCTGCAGCCGGTGCAGATCATAGTGACATAAGCGACAAGAACGAAGAACTGACTGGCAAACGGCTGACGCAACAGGCAGCCGGCATCGCAGAGGGAATCGTCGAGGTAGACAACCTACTCCAGGGCGATGGCGACCCGGAGGTTCTGGTCGAAGGACATCCGGAAGTGTGCTTTCGTGCACTGAGCGGAACGCCACTCGAGCACAGCAAACATACTGCAGTCGGCACGATGCGAACGGACTGCCAATGCAAATGGTATATAGAAACGAGATGCCGCTCGTGGAATGAGAGGAAGTCACAATCCAACTCGTTTCCATCGTCGATAGTAATAGAGGGGAAATGCGATAAACGGGAGTATGACCCCTCCGAGAAGGTAGAGCCACGCCGTCGGTTCCCACTCCGATTGAGACCGGACACGGCGCATATCGAGATACCACGCGATCGGTACCGAGACAAGGAGGAGAAGCCACACTATTACGAGTAGGTTCACGATCGGTTCAAGGAGCGAGACACCAGCGAGAATTCTGATAGCGAAAAATAAGATGATTACACCACCGATGGCGTAGGCCACATATCGGTGCCACGTTAAGGCCCGAACGCGCCGGAGCGATCCTCTTACCCGTCCTCCCTTTCCCATTTTCGTAGCCGCTTTCGATGTCTGTGTCGCCCCGCCATCGGCAACGGACAGGTCTGTCCTCCCTATTCGGACGTCGGAGACATATCTCGAGACGAGATCGCCCGCATCGTATTCGTTGATGAGTTGCATGAGCCGATCGCCATCGACGAGCTTCACATTAAGCTCTCGCGCTCGCTTATGTGCTGAGGACGTAAACTCGCTCGTCGTAACGACAATGACCGAATCCGCACCCTCGACTTGTTGCTTGAGACTCGCGTATTGTTGAATATCTGGACCACCAACGGTCGTGTTCTCTCCATACCGTTTCGCCTGAATGATCTTTTTCTGCGGATAGGGCGTCTCCTTCGTGGCGATCACGTCGATCCCCGCATCCATCGAAGCTTGTGACACCGTTGTCTCCCATCCGTTCCCAGAGGTCTGCGACGAAATGCTCGAAGTCATAGTCGTCCATGACTTGAAGCCGCCGCTTGATTTCCTGGGTCATACGTTTTCCTCCACTGGTCAAGATAATAGTGTTCTCTGTTACACGTCTTCGAAGTAGAACCGACGGCCGGCATTACTGATCCAGCAGCAGTCGAGTGGGACCTAACGCTCGTCCAACCCCGCGTGACTGACGAGTTTCCGGTGGCAAGTCCCCCGATGACATACGAGGGCAAAGCAGTACAATCGTCGGACCTGTCCAGTTCAGTGGCGGTGGCAGAGAAACGATCACATTCACACACGAGGGCGAAGGCTGGGTTGACGTTTACATCTACCCGCAGAACGGAGACTACAGCGAGTTTCCGTTCACTGACTCAGGCACGTTCGAAGGTGAAACGACTGTACAATCCGAAGGAATCAGTTGGATTACAGTCCAAGCGAGCGGGCAGTGGACACTCGCACTAGAATCGATCACCGGATAGCAATGTTACTGGCCGGGAGTCTCATGCGAGGGGACGGCGCCAGCGGTGACCGAGAGCGGCCAGTGGATCGCGCACGGCGAAAGTCTCGTTGGCTCCGATACTTCGGCCTTTACAGAGGACTCCGTCGAGTGTCCGCTGTGTGGCCGTGACGACTCTTTGAACGCAGGGAGCAATCTGCCCTACCAATCCTCAGTAATTGAGTGTGATCGTGACGCGAACGCAGCGTTGAACGTCTTACGCGGGCGGACGATCTCACACGTCAACCGCCACATCCAGTCCCGCCTGGCGAAGCCTGTCAGCAAGCGGGTCACCGATACCTGAGGCCGGCGTGAGAATCCCACCCGCGAGCGGTGAGTCGGTCTGGTCGCGCACCAGGCACATCCCAGCCTCGCTGAGCATTCTCGCGGTCGCACCGTACCCCGGATCCCAATCGGCGCCAATCCGACTCTCCACGACGAACGGGCCGTCAGTGGCGGTCCCACGGCCGAGTACGCGGACGGTGAAATACCCGTTTTCGATCTGTTCTCTCGTCGGCCCCTCGCCCGGATCCGGAAACACGAATCGACGGAGTCCTTCTCGTGTCGGTCCGAACGCCATCCCAGCAGTAGCGACCGTGAGCCCCGCCCAGACAGCGGTTGCACGTGCCAGGCCGCCGAGGCCGTCGCCCAGGAGCAGCACTTCTGTGCACTCGAACTCACGCCCCCACGGATACCCGAGCAGCGCGTTGCTGCGTCGAACGACTCGTTCGTTCATCATCGCCATCGGCGACGGAGCCGTCCACACCGATCGGAGTAGGTCCTTTTTCGGTCCGGACTGTGCGCCCGGATCGACGCCGTCGCGCTCACCTTTCGGTGCCAACGAGTAGGGGTTCCGAAGCGTCTGCTGGGCCAGCGGGTCGGTCGACGCGGCGCGAAACACTTCGAGTGCACTGGCCATCGTGCCACCGCTCACGCTCCCGCGACTGTCCTCCAGGTAGATGTGTGCCATATCACACGGCGTCCCGAACTCGTCGATGGCGAACGATTGAACGAGTTTCGTACCGAGATCACTGGGGATCGAGTCGAACCCACAGCTGTGGACGATTCGAGTGCCTGCCTCGACTGCGTCGTCGTGGTATCGGTCGATCATCTCCCGCACCCAGTTCACCTCGCCCGTCAGATCACAATAGTCCGTTTCGGCGGCGATGCATGCCTCGACGAGTGGTGTGCCATACGTCGTGTACGGGCCGACTGTCGTACAAACGACACGCGTGTCTTCGGCGATGGCGTGAAGACTTTCCGGCTCGGTCGCGTCGCCGAGAACGATCGGGATGTCATCCCACGCAGAACGCCGTTTTCCGAGCGCTGTTTCCACTTCTTGAAGTCGACTTTCGCTGCGACCGCCGAGTGCGAGCGAGAGCTGGTCCGGTGTATACTGTACAGTGAGATACTCGGCGACGAGGCGGCCAGCGACGCCAGTGGCCCCCCAGACGACGAGGTCGTGCTGCCGGTCAGTGTTCGACACAGGTATCGGTTGCAATTAGTGATCCATAGCCTCAACTGTTGGGTGGCGGCCAGTGCGATTGCTGCTTTTGAGGAGTACGACGTTCACAAGCGGGAACTACAGCTTCCCGACCACGGCTGAACCGATTTCTTCCTCACTGATAGAGACGAGTTACCCATATAGGTTAAGATAAAGTCGTGTACACACGTCGAGAACGGAGTTGCGAAGTTTCCTGATCGGCCGACCGAACGCGGCCGTCAGCACCTTCGGAATCTCGAATCGCGCGTCGAAGATGGGGTTGAGGCACATGTTGATTCGAGTGGGCTCTATGTTGTCAATACTTATCACACTTTTTCGAGAAGTTGGGGGCATGCCACGCCGAGTGTCCCGACGGTCACTTTTAGCTCTCACTGGAGGGATCGGTCTCGCAGGTTGTCTGGACACGTCACCGACGGACGGACCCGATTCAGAGAGCGAGACGAATGGTGGCGAGCCCGTAGGGTCCGAGGACGAATCGGATGCGCAGGACAACGGGGCCGACGACAGCGTCGGTCTTGACGCGTACGATTTCGAGGTGGATGTCCCTGAGGAACGGCATGAAGAGGCGCTTGAGAACCTTCTCGAAGGTATCGAGATGTAAACAACTCTGAAGAAGACGATGAACTAAACATCGAGGGCGAGATCATCAGCTATACTGACGATGGGAATGAGGCCGAAATGGTAGTTGAGTACCCAGAGGGCTACACTGACCAGGACGACGACGAGGGTCTCAACGAGACGGCGTACGCTGCTGGTGAATTCGTCGGTGAACGAATCGTAATTAGCGTGCTTCTCGGCAAATACGCTTACAACGCCAACTCTCGGCCAGAGACATTCGAAGTCCGCTACATTGAGCACGGTGCTGACGAACCGTTCGAGACGTCAACCTCGACGGCTGAGGAGGCCGCCGAGTTCTACGAAGAGGACGCTGACGGCGCGGACACTTGATCATATATCTGTTAGCGAGAATGATCGACAGGTCGGCGACCATCTAAACCCGTGCGGCTTGACCGGGCTGTCTGCCGTTGTCTCTGTCAAACGCGTCTTGGGTCTCGATCGAGTGCTGTTGGTCATAGCCCCGATGAGGGCCGAATTTTTATATCCCCTGACGTAATCCATTTACCCGGATTCCCAGACGGAGACGACCCCCGTGCAACACCTGAGTGGGTTCTACGATCCCGAAACCCTACCCAAAATGCCGATCCGGCCGGTACAAGGCCTAGAACGCCAGAAGAAGTACGGTTACAATCCGTACGTAGTTCGTATGGGTTGGGGCAGATTTGAACTGCCGACTTCCTCCGTGTGAAGGAGGTATCATAACCGGACTAGATCACCAACCCGCACGAGGCGGTACCCGTGCGTTGGACTTAAGGCTTCCTTTCACCGCTCGTCGTCGGGCGCACTCGAGCGGCTCGACCCGACCCGGGTTCGCACACCGGTGAGTGCGGTTCGAGCCCGCGCGTCCGCTCGCCGCTCGAGCACCCTCGCGTCCTCGCGAACACGGTCGACTCGAGTCGGTTCGGGTTCGGCAGTCGTGGGACGTCCGCGTCGGACTCGTACGCGGTCGGCGACCGACTCGAGGACGTCCATTACGCCGACCTGGGCGTGTGCAGTGGCTCGAAAGTGGGATCTGCTGACGTCGAGGCGTTCGTTCGTGTAATTCTCGCAGACGTGGCGCGGACGAGAATGTGGTTCGGTTGTCGAAACCGGAACCGATGAGTTGCACGTGCGACCAGAATTCGACCCCTCTATTCTGACTCGAGACCTTATCGACCGAGCCATCGACCGGGCTGGTCACGAAGAATACTCTCGGGCCGGAATCGGCGGCGACCAACGCGCTCGACCGGCCGCACCGGATTGCTAGTAATCCGGTGCGTCCTCAGGCACGCCGTCGCGAGCGTTGACGACGCGCGCGATCGTGAACAGGCCGTCCGAGAGCCGGTTGAGATACTGGACCGCGTCCTCGTTGATCTCCTCTTCCGATGCGAGTGCCACGGCACGCCGTTCGGCGCGACGACAGACCGTTCGTGCGTGGTGGAGCGCCGCTCCGTGTTCGCTGCCGGTCGGCAGGATAAAGGAGGTCAGCGGCTCGAGTTCCGCGTCGTAGTCGTCGATCCAGTCCTCGACGGTGACGACGTGATCGGGGCGGATCGCGGGGTCGTCCTCGTCCGGATTGGGGTTCGCGAAATCGGCCTGCACGACGTGCAGGTGGTTCTGAATCTCCGCCAGCCGGTCGTCGACGTCGTCGTAGTCGGTCGGTCGAACGGTGCCGATCAGGGCGTTCAGTTCGTCGACGGTCCCGTAGGCCTCGATGCGGGCGCTCGCCTTCGAGACGCGGGTCATATCTCGAAGGTCCGTCTCCCCTTCGTCGCCGCGACCGGTATAGATGGACATGCCGGAACCGACGGACGGGTTCCACTTAACTTCCGCGTCGCCCGGACAGCACGACGGTTCGAATGCGGGAGTAGCGACGCGGCGACGGTCGGAGCGCCGGCCGAATCAATACGTTAAACTCGCTCGGTTCACTATCCCGTCGCATGACTCTGGAACTCGATCACGAGTGCCCCAACTGCGGGGGCGAGAAGACGTTTTACCGTGCCGCCAGTACGACCCTCCACCTCGGGGAGAAAATAAAGTGGCACTGCCCCGACTGCGACTACGGGTTCGTACAGATTCGTGACGACGGGACCGTCATCGACTCGAGTACCGCGTAGGCTCGTTTTTCGCCGGTTTTCGGCGGTCGCTGTCGCGGAGCGGACAGCGTCTGTCGGCGATTCAGCTCACGATGTTCTCGGTCGTTTCGTCGCCGCGTGACGGACGTCCGTCGACCCGCCGAGATCGGGTTCGCTCGAGCAGCGAATTTGCCACCGCCGTATCGCCGTCCGTCGCGACTCGGCCGTCACTCGAGTCGCCGGTGCGTCTCGGAACGAACGGCACTCGGAGAGAACTGGTAATCGAACGTCGGTCGACCGAGAGGCGGGGCGGCGACAGCGGAGATGGGGCGGCGACAGCGAAAGCGGCAGGTCGTTGCGGAGACCGCGAGAGGGCGAGAAACGACAACCGGCAGCGGAGACCGCGAGGGGGCGAGAAAACGGCAGGCCGCTGCGGAGACCGCAGGCGGTGGGTACAGCACAGGCACCGACGAGGGCGTGACAGCCGCCCTCAGCGGAGCGAGAGATTGATCGTTTTCGTCTGCTGGTAGTGATCGAGAGTGTCGGCGCTGAGTTCGCGGCCGATTCCGGACTGTTTGTAGCCGCCGAACGGAAGACCGGGAGCGAGGTCGTGATAGCTGTTTATCCAGATATATCCGGCTTCGATGTCCCGTGCCGCTCGATTCGCCTGGCCGATGTCGTCGGTGATCACACCACCGGCGAGACCGTAGTCGACGTCGTTCGCCAACTCCATCATCGTCTCGTAGTCGTCCCAGCGGAACACCTCGAGGACCGGGCCGAAAATCTCCTCCTGGACGGCAGAGTGATCGTGATCGAGACCTTCGATGAGGGTCGGTTCCACGTAACAGCCCTCGGAAAGGGCCGCATCGTCGGGACTGTCGCCACCGACGAGGAACTCGCCGCCGGCGTCACGCGCTGCGTCGAGATACTCGAGCGTTCGATCGACCTGCTCCGTCGAAACCTTCGGGCCGAGGTCCGTTTCCTCGAGTAACGGATCGCCGATCGTCATCGCGTCGATCCCGTCGACGAGCGCCTCGAGGAGGCCGTCGGCAACGTCCTCGTGGACGAACAGCCGCGATCCGGCCTCGCAGCACTCGCCGGTGTTGTAGAAAATCGCGGCGGAGATGAGCTGGGTCGCCTTCGCGACGTCGACGTCCGGGAAGATGACGATGGGGCTCTTGCCGCCGAGTTCGAGCGTGATGTCGGTCACGTTTTCGGCCGCGTTCTTCATCACTTGTTTTCCGACGGCCGTCGAGCCGGTGAACGCGACTTTTCGAACGTCGGGATGGCGAGTCAGCGGTTCCCCGGCCTCGTCGCCGAATCCGGTGACGATGTTGACGACGCCGTCGGGAACGATATCGTCGATCAGTTCGGCGAGTCGAAGCGCCGAGAGGGGCGTTTGCTCGGCCGGTTTCAACACCGTACAGTTACCGGCGGCGAGCGCTGGTGCCAGTTTCCACGACGCCATCATCAGCGGGAAGTTCCACGGGATGATCTGGCCGACGACGCCGTACGGTTCGGAGACGACCTGTCCGTACCGCGTGTCGTCGGTCATCGTCTCGCCGCTGTTTTCCCGAACGATTCCCGCGAAGTATCGGAACTGCTCGGCGGACGAGCGAACGTCGATCGTCGCCTCCGTGATCGGTTTTCCGTTATCGAGCGTCTCTAACTGTGCGAGTTCCTCGGTGTGGGCGTCGATCGCCTCGGCGATCTCGAGGAGCACACGCTGGCGGTCACCGGCGTCGTACCCCGACCATTCCGTATCGAATGCGTCCCAGGCGGCGTCGACAGCGCGATTCACGTCGGCCTCGGTTCCGCGAGCGACGGACGCGAGGTCCTGGTTCGTCGTCGGATCGGTCGTCGCGAACGTCTCGCCGCCGTCCGAACCCGTGAACTCGCCGCCGATGTAGAGCGAGGTGTGTTCGGGGAGGACGGCATCAGCTGTCTCTCGGTGACGCTCGGATACCTCCGTCAGGTGATCGTCGGCCGAATTTGTCTGACTAGACATGGTTGGTAGAAATGAGTGGACACGTCGAAAAGTTTTCCCTATCGGAAATACGAACGAAACCGATATCGGTTAAAATATACGTATGTCTACACTTGTCAGTGGTCGGTTGTCGATTCCGCCGTAACCGCTGATAGTTACAGGTCGGGACGACGCGATCGGTCTCGAATACTATACCAAAGACGGGTGGCGACTGGCACCCCCACGAGACCGGCAAACGGGCCGGAACGACGACTCGATCGACGGGCGACGCGCGTGGCTCCGGTCGGCGCTCCCCGTCGGACGTCACGTTCGCGGCTGCGGATGAGACGCGTACGCGGCGTCGCGGGAGATCCGAACACGGCTACGCAGTCCCGAATCGCTCTTTGGAGGCGCTGCAGAGACGTTTACCGGGGCGTGCCGGTTCCAGAATCGCTCACGGGGACGGGAGAGTGAAACTAGCTGGCGGACCCGAACGTCGGCCCCGCAGTCAGGACTCGTCCGACAGTGCTTGCCACGACAGCCGCGGCGTTCGCGCGGCGCTGGTCTGATCGATCCGGCGCGCGGTGGTTCGTTCGGGCGCGTCCTCCAGGGT
The DNA here is from genome assembly GCF_024227435.1 of Natrinema caseinilyticum. GTDB lineage: Archaea > Halobacteriota > Halobacteria > Halobacteriales > Natrialbaceae > Natrinema > Natrinema caseinilyticum. The sequence goes on along the minus strand of NZ_CP100445.1, from coordinate 559,964 downwards.
CTCGTCGGTCTCCTCGTAGACCGCGTTGAACGCGGCGGCGAGTCGGTCGAGGGTGGCTTTGCTTTCGACTTCGGTCGGCTCGGTCATCAGCGCCTCGGGGACGATCTCGGGCCATTTGGTCGTCGGCGGGTGGACGCCGTAGTCGAGCATTCGTTTCGCCACGTCGGCGGCGTCTTGGTCGCCGGCGCTGGCGACGAACTCGTGGTGAAACGGACTGTAGGGGATGTCGTACTCGATCCGTTCGGCGAGGTAGTTGGCGTTCAGGACGGCGGACGCGCTCGCGTCAGCGAGTCCCTCGTCTCCGAGGCGGGCGATGTAGGCGAACGTTTTGAGCAGCACCAGCCAGTTGCCGTCGAACCCGTGGACCTTCCCGATAGTGTGTTCGGGTTCGAACCGCTCGTAGATCGGTTCACCGGACTTCGATCCGTCGTCGCGGATTCGAACGCGCGGCGCGGGGAGGAACGGTGCCAGTTCCTCGACGACGCCGACCGGACCCGCACCCGGTCCGCCGCCCCCGTGGGGCGTCGCGAACGTCTTGTGGACGTTGTAGTGCATCACGTCGAATCCCATATCGCCCGGTCGCGCACGGCCGAGCAGCGCGTTCAGATTCGCGCCGTCGTAGTACAGCAATCCGCCGGCGTCGTGGACCATGTCCGCTATCGCGTCGATGTCGCGTTCGAACAGGCCGAGGGTGTTCGGATTGGTCAGCATGAGCGCCGCCGTATTCTCCGACAGGGCGGCCTCGAGCGCCTCGAGATCGACCCGGCCCTCGTCGTCGCTGGGCAGCGAGACGACGTCGTACCCCCCGAGTGCGGCGCTCGCGAAGTTCGTCCCGTGGGCGCTTTCGGGAATGATGACTTCGTTCCGGTGGCCCTCGCCGCTGTGCTCGTGGTAGGCCGTGGCGACACGAATGCCGACGAACTCGCCGGCTGCGCCCGCGGGTGGCTGGAGCGTCACAGCGTCCATCCCGCCGATTCTGGCGAGGTAGTCCTGCAACCGAGCGAGGACCTCGAGGGTTCCCTGGATCGACTCTTCGGACCGGTCGGGGTGGACGGCCGCCGCCGGCAGCGCCGCGACGTCCTCCGTGAACTTCGGGTTGTACTTCATCGTACAGGACCCGAGCGGATACGGACCGCTATCGATTCCGTAGATCATCTGGGAGAGACGCGTGTAGTGGCGTGCTAATTCGGGCTCGGAGAGTTCGGGGAACTCGAGGGAATCCCGCGTCAGATCGTCGGGAAGCGGCCCACCGCCGTCCCCGCTACCCTCGTCGGATCCGTCACCGTCGTCCGTGTCCGCTCCGATCTCGACGCGCGTCAGGTTTTTCTCCGAAAGCAGGGGTTCGTACTCGCCGTTTTCGAGATAGCGTGCCTGGTCGTATCGCGACCGCCCGGACTCGGACCCGTCCGTTCGGTCGGCGGTCATCGAACCACCTCCTCGAAGACCGCGACGAACCGATCGAGTTGCTCGTCGGTGACGCCGGCCACGCAGACCTGAATCTCGTGGTCACCGACGACGTGTACCGCGAAGCCGCGGCGCTCGAGTTCGTCTGCGACGGCCCGCGCGGGCTGGTCGACGTGCGCGACGAACTCTCGGATGTGACGTCGGTCGTTGACCGGCGCTTTCACGCCGACGAGGTCGTCGAGTCGCGCCGCGAGGTCCTCCGCTCGTTCGACGCCGCGCGTCGCGAGGTCGACCAGCCCGCTCGGGCCGAGGACGGCGGCGTGCATCGCGGTCCGGAGCGCGACCCAGGCCTGGTTCGTACAGATGTTGCTCGTCGCGCGTTCGCGCCGGATGTGCTGTTCGCGCGTCTGTAACGTCAACGTGTACGCGCGCCGACCGGTCGCGTCCTCGCTGACGCCGACGAGTCGGCCGGGAACCTGTCGAAGGAAATCGTCTCGAGTCGCGAACAGGCCGAGGCCCATTCCGTAACTCGTCGGGAGGCCGAGAACGCTCGCGTCGCCGACGACCACGTCCGCGCCGACGTCCGCGGGCCGCTGAAGCAGCGAGAGCGCGATCGGGTCCGAACCGAGCGTGAAGAGGGCGTCGATGGTATCGGCGAGGTCGCCGATCGCCGCCAGGTTTTCCTCGATCGTTCCGCGAACGGTCGGGTTTTCCGCGTAGATCATGACGACGCTTTCGTCGACGGTCGCTTCGAGACCCGCCAGATCGACAGTCCCATCGTCGGCCGGATACGCCTCGACGGAGAGATCCGTGCCGGCGACGTAGTTCTCGAGGGTGCTCCGCCGTTCGTCGCGCACGAATTCGGGAACGAGCACGCGGTGGCCCGTGGTCTCGCGGACCCGGTCGGACAGGGTGGCCGCCTCGCCGAGCGCCGTCGCCGCGTCGTAGACCGAGCAGTTGGCGATCTCGAGACCGGTCAACTCGACCAGAAGCGACTGGTATTCGAACAGGGCCTGCAAGAATCCCTGGGATATTTCGGGCTGGTACTGCGTGTAGGAGGTGAGAAACTCGGACCGGTCGGCCAGGTGGTCGACCAGCGACGGCACGTAGTAGCCGTAGTGGCCGCGACCGAGCAATTCGGTGAAATCGTCGTTGCGATCGAGAATCGACCGGACCAGTCGCCGGGTCTCCCGTTCCGACCGCGCGTCGATGTCGAAGCGACCGTCGAACCGAACGTCGGCCGGAATGTCGAAGAGGTCTTCGACGGTGTCGGCACCGACCGCCTCGAGCATCGCCGTCCGATCCGTCTCCGTGTGGGGAGTATACGGACTCCCCGTAGCGTGTGATCCGTGCATGGCTAAGCGTAATGGTGATCCTGCAGTGCGTTTCGTCCCCTCCCGCGGTGGCTGCGGTGTTCCGTCCGAGACACGATACTCGTTTCTAGCGGGCAGGGGGTTATGAACGCACCCGTTTTGACCCTCGCGGCCGGGCAGGTGCGAACCGAATGCGGCCGGCAGACCCTCTCGGGTCTCGAAATCCGTCGATCGCGAGACCGGCGACGAAGGCGGGAGTTACCCGTCGGAGTCCCCGTCGGAACGAGCATTCGGCAGTGACGTCGGTTCGGAGTCCGCCGTGGTCGGTTCTGTTTCCGACGATTCCCCCTCGAGCGGGTTCGCTGCACTCGCCGCTTCGGTCCGCTCCTGAGCGAAGCAATCGAGGATGAGTTTCGCGCCGCCGAGGACCACGGGGCCGATGAACAGCCCGACAGCTCCGAAGACGACGAGCCCACCGAAGATGCCGACGACGACGATCGCCGAGTTGAACGCGCTGGTCCGGCCGATCATCGCCGGTCGAAGGTACGAGTCGGAGAGGCTTACGACCATCCCGTAGACCGTCAGAACCGCGCTTGCGGTTGGCTGGCCGACCGCGAGCAAGTAGGCTGCCGCCGGGATCCAGACTCCGAAGGCGCCAACGAGCGGCAACAGCGTGAGGACGAACGTCGCGACGGTGAGAAAGATCACCGCGGGAACACCGATAATCGCAAGCCCGATGCCGAGCATCACGGCCTGTACGGCGGCGACGGCCACGTTGCCGACGACCGATGCCCACATGAGTCGATCGAGCCCCGTTCGGAGTTCCGCGAGCACCTCGTCCTCGATCGGCAACACCCACTGGAACCACTCGACGAGTCGATCGCCGTCTCGCAACAGCGCGAAGAGAACGAACAGCGTGACGGTCAGTCCGATGAAGACTCCCGGCAATCCGCCGACGATGTTGACGGTTCCGGTCGTGATTCCCTGGATGCCCGTCGCGATCGGGTCCTGGTACGACTCGTACAGTTCGGCGAGATCGACGGCGTAGCCGTTCGTCGCGAGAACTTCTTCGATCGTCTCGACGTCGAGTTGTCCCTGTCGGATGGCTCGGACGAGCCGAAACGACTGCTGGATCGCGATCGCGACGACGTAAACCAGCGGGAGCAACACGATAATCAACGTGGCCACGACTACGACGATCGCAGCGATCGTCGATCTGACGTATCGCTCGAGGCGTCGCTGGACGGGGAGCAGAATGTACGCGAGAACGACGCCGAAGAGGACGTACTGTAGATACGGCAGGACGACGAACAGCGCCAGGACTCCGCTAATTACCGCGAGGGCGGTCAATCCAGGCTGATCGATAAGCCAGTCCGGAGGACCGGGACGGTCTGCCATGCACGATAATAGAAGCACCCATTATATTATTCCATTGATACATATCGGACAGAAGTGAGGACCGTTCGTCCTCTCTGCCAGTACGCCAGTTCCACCGAACGACTCGTTCGTTTCGCTCGACCACCGGCCTCGCCTGCAAAAATTCGTCGAGTCCCTCGCTTATTCGACGTACCGATACTTCCGTTCGCCCATTCGGCCCCACCCGTCGAAAACGAATTCCTCGTCGGGCGTCGTGAACTCCTCGACGTCGACGTCCATCTCGTGGTTGTGGGCGTCGTGAATCTCCTCGTAATCCTCCCACTCGAGTTCGTACCGGTCCCGGAGTTGCTCGTCGACGTTGAGAGCGTCGATTTCGTCCGTCCAGCCGTCTTGAATCGTCTCGGCGTGGATTTCCGCCTGTGCGCCGCTGCCGTAGGAGCCGACGAGCAGCTTTTCGTCCGTCAACTCGCGTCCCTCCTCGAACGCCTGTTTGAGCGCGCTCACGCGGGCGACGTGAACGGAACCGGTGTACCAGTTTCCGACCTCGCGGGAAATCGTCAGCGTCGGGTCGATGGTCGCATCGTACCAGTCGGCGTAGCGATCGGTGCCCTTGAGCGCGTCCATGTATTCACGGAGGGCATCGCGATACTCGTCGTCGGAATCGAACGCTTCGGGACGTGGCTGACGTCCGATTTCCTCGGCGAGTTCCTCCTCGATACCGGTGTTCCGGATGATGTGGCGGTAGGCCAACAGGGCGGCCTTCCGGACCATTCCGGGAAACGGCGTGTGGAACGGCGCGTAGACGAAATCGTCCTCGTGGACCTCGCCGGCGACGCTTTCGAAGTCTTCCAGTGCCTCGCGCATCCGCGCGAGGTAGACCTGTACGGAGCGCTTCCCGTCGACCGAGGGAAACTGCTGATTCGGCTTGAGGAAGTCGGTTTCGTCCGCCGATCCGTACCCCTGTTCGGCGGAGAGTTCGAGCAAGCTCGGGTCCTCGCTGATGAGCATCGCGACCGCACCGGCACCCTGGGTCGCCTCGCCCGCGTCGCCGCGAGCGTACAGCGCCGTGTCCGTCGCGATGACCAGCGCCGAGCGTCCACGATTGCGGCCCGCGCGGATCCAGTTGTACGCGTCGTCCAGGCTCTGCGTCCCCGCGATACAGGCGAACTTGCGTTCGCCCTTGTTCGCGTGGTGAAAATCTCCGTCGTAGACCTGCTCGAGGCAGCCAGCGACGTACGTCGAAACCGGCTTCGAGTTGTCGAAGGCGCTCTCGGTCGCAACGTCGATTCGACCGATATCGTCGGGTTCGAGGCCTTTTCGCTCCATCAACCGGTGGGCAGCGTTCGCGCCCATGGTGACGATGTCCTCGTAACTGTCGGGAAAGGAACTCGCGTTGAGTCCGAGTCCTTTGGTGTACTTTTCCGGGTCTTCGCCCTTCTCGGGGGCGAACGTGCCCGGAAGGTCGAGTTTGAGGTTGCCGGTCCAGATCTCGACGGCGTCGATTCCCACTGCAGTCATATCTTCTCAATACGGCCGATAGTACAAGGTATTGTCGTTCGACGTTTCGACGTTCGTCGAACATCCATCTGACGTTCGATTCAGTTGCTCGTGACCGTTCCAGAATCCGTATCCCGGAGATCGTGCGTATTAGAAACGGCGACTTCGACGGTCCAGCCGTCGGGGTACCTCTCGAGGTTCTTGAAGGTTACCCGACCGCTGTCCGTTCTACCCGTAGGCGAGATGGACTTCGTGTCGACGACCGATCCGGACGTGTCGATCAGCCTGACTTCGTTTGGCGAACCGCCGCTCAGGTCGTCGTTGTCGGTTGCCGACCAGTCGACTGTGACGTCGAATTTCGGGTCCCAGAACGGACCCTTCGTGTTGTACGTTGCAGCGTCCACGTTGACGCTCGGCGGTGAGTGTTTGCCGGAGGTGATAGTGAGCCGAATACGGTCGCCGTCGCTCCCACTCGAGGTGTAGACGAACACCGTATCTCCGGCTTTGGCTCCAGAAGCGACGTCGAATCTCGTCGTATGTGTTCCCTCGCTGTCAGTTTCTGCCTCGGACGGTGTTACAGTCCCGACGCTCTGGTTGCTCACCGCGTACTCGACGGATGCCCCGTCAGCGATTTTGGTCGTATTGATCGTCAACTCGATTGAATTTCCGACGACGTTGCAGGATTCCGCGTCACAGTTGTTCGGATCCGCACCAGACTTGTCCGACGGATCCGTCCACTCGACTTCGTAGGCCACATTTACTTCACCGTCACCGCCGTCGCGTCGCTCGACATCGAATTCGGTATCGGTTTGCTCCGCATCGCCGATCCCAACGCGAGCCATCTGAAGCGTATACTGGTCGCTTCGATCCGCGAGTTCGATAGTCAGCGTTCCGTCCGCGTAGCTCGTAACGCGAGCACCCGATTCACCCGCATCGAGCGTTTCGCCGATCGTTTTATTCCATGCAGTCGGTGAGCCTGTCGGGATGGAGAGGGTAATGGTGTCCTGTCCGTCACGCGGCGAGATCGGGATTTCGTCGCTCGGCCCACGGAGTATCGTCGGATCGAGCGACGTTGCCGTTCGGCCCTTTTCCGAAACGGTTCCCTCGAGTAATACGAGTCTGATCGTCCCGTCCGAGAGCAGTCCGTGCTCGGACAGTGAGACGCTTGCGTCCCCGAAGTCGTTGTACACCAGCCCGTGTTCGATTCTGGTCGTAGGCGCGGTTCGATACTCGTTATAGTCAGGCACGTACGCGAGCGTCGTCGTCTCATGCGTCCCGGTGAGGTTTCCGGGATTCCCGTCGTAATCGGATTTGTCACCCGCAAATTGCGCATCGATATCAACGGTTGCCGTTCCCGTCGTCTTCAGCGCTCCCGAAGGATCTAACGGGTTCGCAGTAACGGTGCGAGGCGTGTACTGGGTACCCAGGGTGACGGAGACCGACCTCGAACCGCCGGTGGTGCCGACGTTACGGATCGCGTTCCGCAAATCCAGCATTTCGTTGTGAACCTGCTCGTTGTGCTCACTTTCTCTCGCCTGGTTTTCCGCAGGAACGACGTTGACCTGGTAGAGCGCGAGCGCGGCGAAGACGATGGCGAGCAACAGCACCGCCCGCTCGTCTCGCCACCGTGACATAGGCGAGGATAGTCGTCACTGCTTAAACGTTTGATGGCTCCAGAACGACTCCGAGAACGAAATCCAGACGGTCGTTACTCGTCTTCCTCGACGACTTCCGGATCACTCATCGCACTCTGGAGGCTGTCGAGTCCGTTGATCCACTCGGTGACCAGCCCGTACTCGAGGTTCTCCGCGACGGTCATGTCGAGTTCCTCGTCGTCGATGATGAGCGTCCCGGCCTGGGCCGCATACCCGAGGGCGGCGTCGAGGTCCTCTTCGGCTTCGGCGTCCGCCGCAGCACCGAGATAATCGGCGACACTGCCGTCTTCGGCCGGACCGTTGGCGATGTACTCTTCGGCCGCAAAGAAGACACAGACCAGACTCGTCTGTACGCCGTCGACGAGGATCAGTTTCTCTTCGTTCTCGATGTCGACCTCGCTGAGAACGATCGCGCGAACGTCGTTGACCTCCTCGAGAGCGGCCTCCTGATCGAGTTCCCCGTCGTCGTAGGCGGCGACTATCTTCGCGATCGCGATCGCCGTGTCGTCCTGCAGGTTGAGCAGGAGCCGAGCCGACGATTCGTCCTCCGGATCGATCTCTTCGTCTTTGATGCGATCGATCCAGTTTTGCCAGCGTTCCTCCGAGTAGAACTCGGTCGGGGAATTGCTCATACAGACACCTACACCGGCCGCTTGAAATGCCTTTCTCTACACCACCCCGCTCCGATGAATGTTCAGGAACCGTTGTCGAACCGGATTTGCGGCGAGTCGTCGACTGCTGACTGCTCCACCTTCACGCGACCGAACATTCGCCGCGAGTCACGACTCACTCGTTCGACTCGAGGGTCGCGACCGTATCGATGCCGTAGACCCGTTTCGGCGTTTCGACGTGTGCGTTCCTGACGGCTTCGTCGTGTCCGTTTTCGAGTAACCAGCGGACCCGACGGGGAACCGTTTTGGGACCGAGGACCGCCCCGGGTCTGTCGGGGTCGTCGATGTAGTCGGTCTCCATCAGGAACGGGGCGCCGCGGGACGCAGCGACCTCGAGTCGGTCCTTCTCGCTCATCACGCTCGGCGTCGGCCCCTCGAGACGGCCGCCGGCGTAGTGTTTGACGACCCGGTGGGCGGGCAGGCCGGCGTCTTCGGCCCACTCGGCGACCGTGGTCAAGTCCTCGCTGGCTTCGGTGTGCAATTGGACGGCACACCCCAGGGTTCCGCCGTGTTCGAACGCTCGGCGCATGACCTCGTTCGAGGCGTTCCAGACGTCGTCGTCGACCTCGTAGTGCGGCCGCCCGGATTTCAGCGCCAGCGCCTCGCCCGCCTCGACGTACTCCGCGGCGACGTCGATACCGGCCTGCATGAGGTCTCGAGCCGCGGTCGGCGACAGACCGCGGTCGTCGACCAGCCGCGAGAGGAGCCCCGGATGGACGCCGAGAACGGCCCAGGCTCGCCCCTCGAGTTCGCTCGAGGCGGCGTCGACGATTTCGATAGTGCGTTCGAAGACGGGGCGGAAATCGTCGCCGGTCTCGGCCTCAACGCCGAGGTGCCACGAGGGTTTGTTCACCACGAGCAAGTGGGTGCCTCCGAGTCGGGCGAAGTCTTTGACGGCGTCGATCCCGCGATGTGCGTCCGGATCGAGGTGGAGGTGATCGTCCAGTACCGGCATCCCGTCGATCATACCCTGTACGTAGCGTGCGAAACCCGAAAAGTCACTGATTTCCGACCGCGATCGGCGCTCTATCACCGAACTGACTTGTCAGATACGTGAAATAACAGTTTTTATTTCGGATGTGGTTGGTAGTGGCGTGTCTCTATATGGGTGATCCAGCATGAGCGGAGACGGAGACGGATCAGCCGACGACGGACCGGCCGATCGGTTCGCACAACCCGATCGCGGAAACGAGCCCAGAGTCGAGTTCTATGGCGGCCGCGGGATGAGCGCGTTTCCGATCGCCTTCTTCATCGTCTGGGCGATCGTTCAGACGGCCCTCTGGCGGATCGGCGATACGGGCGGACTCATCGTGGGTATCTTGATCGGACTGATTCTCGGGATGTTCGCCGTTCGGGGCAACTGGCAACTGTACGCGAACACGATTTTCGAGGGGATGACCCAGCCCGTCGCGGTGACGGCGATCGTGGCGTGGATCTGGGCCGGGATGTTCGCCCAGCTGTTACAGGATGGCGGGTTCGTCGGCGGTCTCGTCTGGCTGGCCGACGCGGCGGGTGTCGGCGCGACGCTGTTCCCGGCGGTAACGTTCGTCCTCGCGGCCATCTTCACGACCGGAATCGGGACGGGCTACGGCGCGAGCGTCGCGTTCGTCGGCTTGTTCTTTCCCGCGGGCGTATTACTCGGCGCGAACCCCGTCTTGCTGTTCGGTGCGATCCTCTCCGGGGCGATTTTCGGGGACAATCTCGCTCCCGTCAGCGATACAACGATCGTCAGCGCCGTCACACAGGACGCCGATATCGGCGGCGTCGTCGCCTCGCGGTTCAAGTACGTGATCGTCGCCGCTGTCGTCGCCTTCGTCGGCTACGTCGTTGCCGGCGGGGCGATGGCGGGCCTCGATATCAGTGCGCAAGCCCAGGAGATTTTTCTCGAGGGAAGCGAGGCGATCGGTCTCGTCCACGTCGTTTCGATGCTCGCCGTGATCGGTGCCGCGGTCGCGGGTCGTCACATCGTGGAGGCCATTTCGTGGGGAATCGTCCTCGCAGTGGTTTTCAACCTCGCGTTCGGCCTCGCTGGTATCGGAGACATGCTCATGTTCAACGCGCCGCCCGACGCGCCGCTTTCCGAACCGCTCGCCGGGCTGCCGATGCTGACCGTCGTCGAAGACCCCGGCGCAGTGGGCGTCACCGGGAGCCTCATGACCGGGGTCGAAGGATTTCTCGAACTATCGATTCTCGTCCTCTTGATCATCGGGGCGGCCCAGATCATGATCCGGGGCGGCGCGTTCGAGGTGCTACTCGAGTGGTCGATCGAAAACCTTGCGACGAGCGTCCGCAACGCAGAACTCACCATGGTCGCCTCGACGGCGCTGATCAACGCGATCATCACCATCAACACGGCCGCCGAGGTCGCGATCGGTCCCTACATCTCGAAAATCGGCGAGCGGTTCAATCTCAACGGGTACCGTCGAGCGAACATTCTCGACGGACAGACCGCTGCGCTGGGCTATATCTTCCCGTGGTCCGGCGGCGTCCTCGCCGGCTACACCGCGATGCAGAACCTTCCCGGGGAGTACGACTGGTTCGATCAGTCGATGGTCGTCACGCCGATCGACGTCGTCCCGTTCGTCTTCCAGGGGTGGCTTCTCGTGGCGGTGTTCGTTCTCGCCGCACTGACGGGCTTCGGTCGCGAGTACGTAATCGACAGAGAGAGCGAAGAGGTGGCCCGCGTATGAGCCTGCTGCGCAAGTATTTCAGGGGGTGGCGGTTTCGGGCGAACCGGCCGATGCTCGAGGTCGGTTCCGAGGTCGACGTCTTCGTCGCGGAAACGAACGGTACCAGCGGCCGGGCGTTCATCGGTGATACGGAACTGGTCGTCGACGGCGCCGGTCCGGAAACCGTCGAGAAGCAGGTACGAGTTCGCGTGACGGAGTTCGACGAGACGAGCGCCACCGGTCGCGGCGATCTCCTCGAGATCGTCGGCGAGAGTTCCTACAGCGGCTAGGGTTCGTCGCCAGCGTGGTCGTCCGTCGGCTCGAGCGTGACGGTCTCGTCGGCCGCGTTTCGCAGTGCGTCCGAGCGGCCGTGGCGTCCCGGTGCGATCGCGGTCGTTGCGACGCCGACGGTTCCGGCGTACTCGAGGACGGGCTTGAAATCCGTATCCCGCGAGACGATCGCGAGTCGGTCGATCGTGCCGTCGGCCACGAGCGCGGTGGCGTCGACGGCGAGTTTGACGTCGACGTCGCCGCTGGTGACGATCACTTCGAAGCCCCGCGCTTCGGCCGCCTGGATGAGCCCCGGCGTCGCGTGCTCGTCGAGATACAATCGAATAACGCCGACTCGACCGAGATCTCGGGCGGCGGCGCGGAGGTCGTCGAGGTCGACGTCGAACTCCTCGCGAAACACGTTCGGTCCGTCGACGAACAGTCCGACCGCCGGCTCGGACGCGGTGTCGGACTCGAGACGGGCACGAACGCGGTCGAACATGGTCAGTCGTCCGCCCTTTCCCGTGCCCGAAAATAGGTGTACCGAATCGACGTCGTGACGACGCTCCAGTCGACCCGTTCGGAGTGACGGGGACGGACGGCCGGACTTCTCCGTGCGCCATCGTGTGCCAGCGTCTCGGACGACTCGTGGAACCGACGACGCTGGCGGTGACGCCGATTCGCTTCCGTCCTTTGCGTGGTCGGCCGAGTATCGCGGGGAGCACCCGCTCCGTGACGCCGTCGTTACCGAGGCATTTTGAATGGCCTGTCATACCAAATTAAATTCTGAAATTCATAGAAACCTATTAATACGAGCACATTGCGCTTGGGTCTGGAAATGGTCGATAGTAATAACCGAAAATTCAATCGGCGATCGATCCTCGAATCAATCGGAGCGGCCGGCGCACTGATCGGGTTCAGTGGCGTCACGTCGGCGGTGCCAGGACGGAGCCCTGGTCCGAAGAACTCGGAACTAATCGTCGGGGTCGACCCCGACGGTTCTGGCGTCGAAGCGGAATTACAGTCCAGCCTACCGCCCAACGCGGAAATCGTTCACACGAACGAGACGCTGAGCTACGCCGCCGTGAGCGTTTCCGACGAGGGCGACAATCCGACGAAAGAAACTGTCAGAGAGGACCTACACGACGCGGAAACGGTTCGATACACCGAGAACAACGAGACCTATCGAGCCCTCGAGGTGACGCCCCCGGACTCGAACGCGACTGTCCCCGATTCGGCGGGTGACGGCGACGACGCAGCGCCGCTGTATACGCCGGACGACCCGCGTTACGGGAGCCAGTATGCACCGCAGCAGGTCAACTGTGAGACGGCCTGGGAGAAGACGCTCGGCGATCCGAACGTCACGATTTCGGTCGTCGACCAGGGCATCCAGTACGATCACCCGAATCTCGAGGGGACCGTCTCCGATGGCGTCTCGAACGGCGGGTACGACTTCGTCGACGACGACGGCGATCCGTACCCGACGAGCGAGAGCGAAAGCCACGGCACGCACGTCGGCGGCATCGCCGCGGGCGGAACCGACAACGGGACCGGACACGCCGGAATATCGAACTGCACCTTGCTGTCTGCCCGGGTGCTCAGCGCGTCGGGCGGCGGTTCGCTCTCCGACATCGCGGACGCGATCCAGTGGTCGGCCGACCAGGGGGCCGACGTCATCAACCTCTCTCTCGGTGGCGGGACGCCCACCGACCTGATGGCCGAGGCCTGTCAGTACGCCTACTCGAACGGCTCGTTGCTGGTCGCGGCTGCCGGCAACGATTACGGTGGCAGCGTTTCCTACCCCGCAGCCTACGATAGCGTGGTCGCCGTTTCCTCGCTCGACGAGAGCGAACAGTTGTCGGACTTCTCGAACGTCGGCCCGGAGATCGACCTCGCGGCCCCGGGCACCAAGGTCCTCTCGAGCGTCCCCTGGGATCGCTACGATAGCTACTCCGGAACGTCGATGGCGTCGCCGGTAGTCGCCGGCGTGGCCGGGCTCACGCTCTCGGCGTGGCCGTCCCTCTCGCCCCAGGAACTGCGCGCGCATCTCACCCGGACGGCCGTCGACGTCGGACTGTCGGACGTCGAGCAGGGAAGCGGTCGCGTCGACGCCGGAAACGCCGTCACCACGGACCCCGACAGTTCCCCGGACCCCGACCCCGATCCCGACCCCGATCCCGGTACGTGTGGTGACGAAGTCACGAACGCGACTGCCGACGGGGAATTCAGCGGCGGTTGGTGGGGCAACCCGAGCGATACCTACACGTACCAACTCGAGACGTCGGATCCCTGTCGCGCTATCGTTACTCTCGAGGGTCCCGAGAGCGCCGATTTCGACCTCTATCTCACCCTCGACGGGCGGACGCCGACTACGCTCGACTACGACGAACGGTCGGTGAGCCAGGACGCCAACGAAGAAATTCCGGTGGATCTCACCGGAAACGAGACGCTCGGTATCCTCGTCAGGCGGTATCAGGGCGGCGGCGCCTACACGCTCTCCATCGAAGAGCGCGGCCGATAGAGCCGGCGTTTCACACATCATCGATTTCGCCGTCACCCCGGTACATCGTCGGGAGGACGCCAGCAAACCCTCCCACTTAGCTGGAAACCCTCTCTCAGTTTCTCGAGCGCCTGACAGTGGTGTAACAGAGCGGCTTCGCATGCCCACGTACTATCTCTAGAATTATAACTGAACGAACACGATGCCGATTTTAAATTCCGCAGTGAACAGTCATTAGTTTAACAAACTTTTACTAATTTCGGCCCCTGATGAATGTCATCCTATGACGAAGGAAGATCCATCCGATCGAACCGGGGGCGATCGGACGTACGACCGCCGTTCGGTCCTCTCCGGTGCCGGATCGATCGCCATCGGTGGACTGATCGGCTCGAGCGGCGTCGCGAGCGCGACGCCCGGCCGCGAACCGGGGCCGAAGACGGACGAGATTATCGTCGGCCTCTCGTCGTCGGTGTCGGACGTGGTGTACGAGGCGCACACCTGCTCACCCGATGGGTGCGAGGTTGCACACGCGAACGAGACGATCCGGTACGCGACGGTTTCTATCCCGGCGGACGCGTCCGAACGCACTCGCGAGCGGATCTTCGAATCAATCAGGCGTTCGCCTGCCGTCGAGTACGCGGAATCGAACGTTACCGTTCAGTCGCTCCTCGAGCCGAACGATCCGCAATACGAGAACCAGCGCGCCCCCCGGCAGGTCAACTGTGAGCAGGCCTGGGAGACGACCCGCGGAAGCGAGGACGTCGTCATCGCCGTCGTCGACCAGGGGGTCCAGTACGACCATCCCGCACTCGAGGGCGTCGTCGACGACCGCATCGGTCAAGACTTCGTTGACAACGACGGGGATCCGTATCCTGGCCGGGACGAATTCCACGGGACGCACGTTGCGGGCATCGCGACCGGCGGGACGAACGACGGAACCGGCCACGCTGGCATCAGCGATTGCTCGTTGCTCGCGGTCCGCGCGCTCAATCGAACCGGACAGGGGGCGCTCTCGGACGTCGCCGATGCGATTCAGTGGTCTGCCGACGCCGGTGCGGACATCATCAACCTCTCGCTGGGCGTCCAGGGCTCGTTCGAAACGCTTCGGTCGGCCTGTCAGTACGCGGCCGACCGCGGCGTGTTGCTCGTCGCCGCGGCCGGGAACCAAGGTGTCAACCGCGTTTTCTCGCCCGCCTCCGAGGAGACCGTCGTCGGCGTCTCGGCACTGGAGCCCGACGACTCGCTCGCTTCGTTTTCCAACACCGGCCCGGAGATAGACATCGCGGCTCCCGGCAGTCAGGTCTTCTCGACCGTCAACGGCGGCGACTACGCCCGGTTGTCCGGAACGTCGATGGCGTCACCGGTGGTTTCCGGTGTCGCCGGACTCGCGCTCTCGGCCCACCCCGATCTGTCGCCGACGGAACTCCGCCAGCACCTTCTCGAAACGGCCGCCGACGTCGGACTCGACGAAATGGAACAGGGCGCCGGTCGCGTCGACGCCGCCGCAGCGGTTGGGACCGATCCGTCCGGTGACACCGGGAACAGTGACGATTCTGGGAATCAGGATGGAGATACCGATCAGGACGAGGGGAACCCGACCGGCCAATGTGGCAACGAAACCGTCACGGCGAGCGCCGACGGATCGCTCGACGGCAGTAGCTGGTGGGGCCAGAGCGACCGATACGGTTACCAACTGCACACGACCAACCCCTGTTCGGCGACCGTCGCGCTCGAGGGGCCCGCCGACGGTGACTTCGAACTCTACCTGACAACCGACGGTCGGTCGCCAAGCAGGTGGGACCACGATCAGGCCTCGACCAATTCGGCCTCGAACGAGTCGATCAACCTCACACTCGACGGTGACGAGGTACTGGGACTGCAAGTACACGCCGAACGGGGTGCAGGACAGTACTCGCTCCGGCTCGAGGAACGCGGCCGATAACGAACGCGGCCCATCGTTAGGTCTTCTCGAACATCGGCGTTCCCGCTACGTTCGAGGCGGGACGTTCGGCTCGAGTCGACACGCCGTCCCTCCATCCGTCGGTTGCAGCAACGGTCGTCTCCGGTCCGCGTTCCGGATGGGTTCACTCCGCGTGGGTTCATCGCCTTACGTGAGTCGTGTTGTGTCGGTCGTGTCCGCCCTGTCAAGGTTGGTTGCCGTCGTGTCCGGTCGAATCGCTGTTTCCCGGTCGGGACGAACGTACGAAAACGCTCGTCTCGGAGACAGAATGTGCCGTCGAATCGCCGTTTCGATCCGTGCGATGACCGGAGTGGATAAACTCACTATTGTTTATTCTAATCACCATTACTAATGAATTACGTTCTTACTGATGCAATTCTGTATTTTCGGGAGTTCTCACGCGAGTCGTTTATTTCCATGTAAAACAATATTCATATATTACCAAGTTTAATAAGTATTAAGTATTTTATTTATCAATAGCGTTACTGTCCATGTCGGACGACAACAAACACCTCGTTAACAGACGACGAGTCCTGGAAGCAGCAAGTTCACTCGGCGCACTGATCGGATTCGGCGGCGTCGTGTCGGCGACCCCTGGGCGCGAACCCGGCCCAAAAAAAGATGAGGTTCTCGTCGGTGTCTCCTCGTCTGTTACGGACGTCGAATCGACCGTCGAGCGTACGATTCCCGATACCGCGACGATCGTCCACTCGAACGACGTCCTCGGTTATGCCGCAGTGACGTTTTCCGAGTCGGATTCCACGCGGTCCGTGAGTAGCTTCGGAGCGGATATCGTCGACGGCGACGGGATCGAATACGCCGAAAACAACGCTACGTACCATCCGTTCGATCCGGGGACGGACGGCGCGCCCGAGAAGCGGGACGACGTCGGTCCCGCTTTCGCGCCGAACGATCCCGAGTATGGTTCCCAGTACGCTCCGCAGATGGTCAACTGTGAGGAAGCCTGGGACGTGACGCTCGGGGATCCGGACGTGACGATCGCGGTCCTCGATCAGGGAATCCAGTACGATCACCCGCACCTCGCCGAGAACATGGACGACAACGCTTCGAACTACGGTCGGGACTTCGCCGGCGGCGATGGCGATCCGTATCCGACCAGTCAGAGCGAGAGCCACGGCACGCACGTCGCCGGTATCGCAGCCGGTGGGACCGACGATGGAACGGGCCCCGCGGGGATCTCCAACTGTTCGATACTGTCGGGGCGGGTCCTGGGGAGCGAAGGGGGTTCCATAGCGGATATCGCCGACGCAGTCCAGTGGGCGACGGAGCAGGGCGCCGACGTCATCAACATGTCTCTCGGTGGCGGCAACTCCTCGCAACTAATGCGAGACGCCTGTTCGTACGCTTACTCACAGGGGACGCTCGTGGTCGCCGCTGCCGGCAACGAAAGCAGTGACGTTTCGTATCCGGCCTCCTACGACGACGTACTGGCCGTCTCTTCGGTCGACGAGGACGGAAGCCTGTCCAACTTCTCGAATTACGGCCCCGAAATCGAACTGGCCGCACCGGGTGGGGACGTCCTCTCGTCGGTTCCCTGGGACAGCTATAATTCGTTCTCCGGAACGTCGATGGCGTCGCCGGTGGTCGCCGGCGTCGCCGGACTCACGCTCTCGGCGCATCCGAACCTTTCTCCCGACGCGTTACGGTCTCACCTCCAGAACACCGCCGTCGACGTCGGGCTCGACGAAACCGAACAGGGGCACGGCCGCGTCGACGCCGGCAACGCCGTGACTACCGCACCCGGAGATAGCCCCGATAATCCGGATACCCCTGGCCCCGGTGCCTGTGGCGACGAGACGGCCACCGCGCACAGCGACGGCCGCCTCTATAGCGGCTATGGGTCGCGCTACGCGAGCGACGCGTACACCTACCAACTCGACACGAACGATCCGTGTCAGGCAACCACGACGCTCGATGGGGTTTCGTACGGTGACTTCGATCTCTATCTGACGACCGACGGACGAACGCCAACAACCCGCGATTACGACGAGGCCTCCACCGGTCCGTCGGCCGCCGAAGAAATATCCGTCGACCTCTCGGGCGATGAAACGCTGGGTATCCTCGTCCATGCAGCCAGTGGCCAGGGGACGTACACCCTGTCCGTCGAAGAGTTAGGCAGGTAACGAGGAGGATATTCGCCCCCCAACGCAGCCAGCACATCTGGATCCGGTCCGAACAGATGGCAGCGAACCCGATGGAATTCGTTTGCGAACGTCGGACAGACGAACGCGAGCGAATCCTCAGAAGACGAAGTAGTCGCGTTCTTCGTTCTGGACCGAGATCCACTTCGGCTCGGTGAGTTCGCCGACGATCCACTCGGCGTGGTACCGGCCGAGTCCGGACTGCTTGACGCCGCCAAACGGCGCATTGTGGTCCTCGTTTATCGGTTGGTCGTTGATGTGGACCATGCCTGCCTCGATCCGATCGGCGAGGTCGCGGGCGCGCTCTCCATCCTCACAGAAAACCGACGCCGAGAGGCCGTATTCGGTGTCGTTTGCCAGTTCGATCGCCTCCTCGTCGTCCGAGAAGGGAATAATCGGTGCGACGGGACCGAAGTGTTCGTTACACGCCGTCGGCATGTCGTTCGTACAATCGGACAGGACCGTCGGTTCGACGAACAGGCCGTCTGCCTCACCCCCAGTCTCGAGGGTCGCACCGGCATCGACCGTCTCCTCGATGAACGCGACCAGATCGTCGCGCTGGGTCTCGTTTTGCACCGGCCCGAACGTGACGTTTTCGTCCGCCGAGGGATCGCCGATGACGAGCGACTCGGCGTGGTCGACGAGCATCTCGACGTACTCGTCGTACACCGACTCGTGGACCAGGTGGCGATTGATCGAGATGCACACCTGCCCCTGATGGAAAAAGGAACCGAACGCGCCCGCTCGAGCCGCCACGTCGAGGTCCGCATCGTCGGTGACGACGAACGGCGCGTTGCCGCCCAACTCGAGTGCGGGGAGCGCGAGGCTCTCACCGGCGTTCGCGGCGACGTCGGTGCCGACGGCGGTGGACCCGGTAAAGGAGATGACCCGCGGGATCGGATGGCCGGTGAACCGATCGCCGATATCGGAACCGCGACCGGTGACGACGTTGACGACGCCGTCGGGGATGCCCGCAGCCTCACAGAGCTTCGCGATGAGTAGCCCGCCCGTGATCGGTGTATCCGTGGCCGGCTTCAAGACGACCGTGTTGCCGAGCGCGATCGCGGGTGCGACGGCGCGCAGCGAGAGGTGAAGCGGGAAGTTCCACGGCGAGATGACCCCCACGACGCCGACCGGTTCGTAGACGATGTGATTGTCCTTCCCGTCGATCGACGTCGAGGGCCGGACCTCCTCTTCGGGTGCGTCGAGGTCGAGCGCCATCTCCACGTCGCCGGTCGCGGTGGCGAATTCGGCCAGCGCCCGGAACGACGGGGTGCCGGCTTCGGTCGCGAGCAGACCCGCGATATCCTCGAACCGGGCGTTCAGTTCGTCGAGTAGGTTCCCGACGTACTCGTCGCGCTCTTCGCGCGGCGTCTCCTCCCAGGCGGGTTGGGCTTCCTTTGCCGCCTCGTACGCCGCATCGACGTCCGCTTCCGTCGCTGCCGGCACGTTCGTAAACACGTCCCGGGTCGCCGGATTTTCGACCGGGATCGTTTCGCCGCTCGCGGCGTCGCGCCACTCGCCGTCGATATACATCGCACTCCAGTCTGCCGCTGGCTCGAGTTTCTGGGTACTCATCTATCACGTTCAACGTTGTTTTTAATGATATATTTTCGGCAACCGGAGACGGTAGATCGAGTCGTTGTAACCACCAGTGGTTACGACACCGGCCGGCCCGGACGGGTCGTCGTCCGAAAGCGAAGCGATCGGACGACCGGTCGAATTCAGTCTCGAGGCGCCCGACGCCGCGTCAGCCGACGAAAAGACATTACTACTCTGCGGATGACGTTCCGGTTATGCCGCTTCAGACGTCGCCGTTACGTGGGATTCACGACGAACGCGGAGCGAAGTTCACGGAGTTTGGCGGCTGGGACATGCCGGTCGAATTCGACTCGATCCAGGTCGAACACGCGGCCGTCCGGGAAGACGTCGGCATCTTCGACGTCTCGCACATGGGCCAGATCCACGTCACCGGTCCCGATGCAACGGAATTGATGCAACGTCTGACGTCGAACGACGTCGAACGACTCGGGGTGGGTGATTCCCAGTACGCCGCGATCACTGACGAGGACGGCATCATCCTCGACGACACGGTCGTCTACCGTCTGCCCGACGAGAACGAACGGCCGACCTACCTGTTCGTCCCCAACGCGGGGACCGACGAAGCGACGCACGAACGGTGGATCAGCTACCGCAACGAGTGGGGCCTCGACGCGACCGTCGACAACCGGACCGACGAGTATGCGATGTTCGCCGTACAGGGTCCCTCTGCGGTGGATCTGGTCGAAAGCCGAACCGACGAGTCCGTCGGCGAACTCGAGCGATTCGAGGCCCGGAACGCGACGATCGACGGCGTCGAGTGCTGGACGGCCCGGACCGGATACACCGGCGAAGACGGGTTCGAACTGATCCTCCCCTGGGGGGCGGCGGAGAAAATCTGGGCGGGGTTCGACTGTCAGCCCTGCGGACTCGGGGCCAGGGATACGCTTCGCATCGAAGCCGGCCTGTTACTCGCCGAGCAGGACTTCGATCCCGAGGCCGATCCGCGCACGCCCTACGAGGCCGGGATCGGCTTTACGGTCGCACTCGAGACGTCGTTCGTCGGCCGGGACGCCCTGGCCGAACTCGAGGCCGCGGGCGTCGACGAGAAACTCGTCGGCTTCCAGCTGATCGATCGCGGCGTCCCCCGACACGGCTACGACATTACGACCGTCGAGAGTCGAGTCATCGGCACGGTCACCAGCGGAACGATGAGCCCGACCCTCGAGAAACCGATCGGCCTCGGCTACGTGCCGGTCGAGTACGCGGAACCGGGGACGACCTTGCAGGTGGTCGTCCGCGGCCAGTCGAAAAAAGCAAGAGTTGAAACGACGCCTTTCATCGACACAGTATAATGAGCTTCGACGTACCCGACGACAGACGGTATCTGGAATCGCACGAATGGGCATTGGAGACGGACGGCGTCGTCCGGGTCGGCATCTCCGACTTCGCACAGGACGAACTCGGCGACGTGGTCTTCGTCGAACTCCCCGACGAGGGAGAGACCGTCGCACAGGACGAGGAGTTCGGCGTCGTCGAGTCTATCAAGGCCGTTTCCGACCTCTATGCGCCCGTCGCCGGTGAGATCGTCGCGGTCAACGACGCCCTCTTCGACGCGCCCGAACTCGTCAACGACGATCCGTTCGGCGAGGGATGGATGCTCGAGATCGACTCCGAGAACGGTGAGCAACTCGAGGAATTGCTCACCGCGGACGACTACCGCGACCAGATCGCCTGAGGTCGGGCGATTGCACGCGAACCGCGGCGAGCCAACGCGGGCAGCGGAGTCCCCGACGTGCCGAATTCGGCGGGCGACGGTATCGGCCGCCCCGTCACGTACGTGATACCGGTCGGCCCGTGACGAATTTTCGCCGATTTCAGTGACCGGATGGACTGCCCGACGCCCGCGAGGCAGCGAGGGGACTCGATTCGCGGTTCGGTACTAAGTTGCGTAACGCGGCGGGTCGGAATCGGTCACTCGAGACTCACGAGATGCTCGAGCATGTCGTCTAACGGCGTGTTCGTCACGGCAAGCGAGTAGCCGTCGATTCGGGCCAGATCGGCCGCGTGATCCCAGAGTTCGTCCTCGTCGATGCCGTGGAGGATGACGGCGTTGGGCGTCGGATTGACGACGCGGAGCGCCACGAGGGGCGATTCGCCACGCGTCACCCCCGTAAACACGAGCACCCGATTCGTGCTCTGCCCGTAGAGTCGAAAGAATTCCTCGCTCGAGAGTCGCGTGATCGCCTCGATACTGTCGATTACCGTGTGGCCGCTCACGCGATCGGTACCGCTCGAGGCGACTTCGGTCGCCTCTAGGTCGGCGTAAAGCTGCGAGAGCGGGATCGACGTCGCGTACTCCCGGAGATCGTAGACGACGTCGCTCTCGAATCCCGCCGAGAGAACCCGGCCGTACTGACGGATGCGTTCGCCGCCCCGGCGTTCGTCGATCGCGAGCAACCCCTCCACGAGCCGACCGACGACGCCGATGCCGGGGCTCTCCCGGCGGCCGCTCTCGTAATCCGAGATGACCGAGGAGGAAACCTCGAGTTCCGCCGCGAGGTCCGTCTGCGAGATGTCGAAATCGGTTCGCCACTTCCGAAGCGTCGAGCCGGGATCGTTGCTCAGCGTGATCTCGCCGGCGATTTTCTCCGCGAGTTCCCGTTTCGGTCCGCGCCCGCTCATACTCGTCGGTCGCCCGGTCGGCAGAAGTACCTACCGGAGACGTTTTTGCGCTCTCCCCTCCCCGAACGCTCGTCGACCGTATCGGATCCGCAGATCCGACGTCTCACAACGCGAACCGCACGCGACGTCTCTTCATTCCGAACAGTCAAGTCGTCGCGGTTCCAGTCGCCGGACTGTGCCATCGACCGTCGTCCACGTCGCCTTTGCGGGACTGCTCGGGGTCGCGTTACTCGCCTCGACGTTCGATACTCGGGCGATACTCGTCGTGATGGGATGTACCGCCGTCCTCGATCTCGACACACTGATCGGGGTCGTCGTTCCGGGTACCCATCGAGCGGCGTTGCACAACGTCTGGATCGTCCTGCTCCCCGCAGCCGTTCTGCTCTGGGACGGGACGATCCGGGAGGAGTCGATCGTGAGGGAGCGGTGGGGCGAGTACGGCGCCCGCGTCACGTGGACGACGCTCGCGGCGCTGCTGTTCGCACACGTCCTCTTCGACGCGTTCTTCAACGGCGTCAACCTGTTCTGGCCGGTCCACGATCGGTTCTACGACCTGTCCGGAACGCTGCTCGTGACCGATCAGCGCGGCCTCGTCCAGACGTTCGTGGAACTCGACGCCGGCGCGATCGCTGACTCGACGGCGCGCGGAACGACCGAGAACACGCACTACCGAACCGGGTTCGACCCAACTCGAGGCGAACCGGCGACGGACGTCGAACGGATCTTCCCCATCGCGGCCACCGGCGAACGGTTCGTCCTCACGATCACCGGATTCGCGGCGGTTTTCGTCCGGATACTCGAGGATCGAACGGCCGATTGACGCGACGGTTGCAGTGCGTCGAAGGCCGCCGGAAGGATTCTTCATGCGGATTCGGTATCACTCTCCGACGGCGGTGCTGTCGTCTCGACGTTCGCTCGGAGCCACGCAATCGCCGAGTCGACGGTCTCGGGATCGGAACTCGAGACGCGGATTCGGCCGGGACGTGAGTCGCTTCGCGGATAGCTGCCGACCGAAACGTCGAACCGATCGGCAACCCCCTCGAGGGCCTCGTGAAGCGCTCCTTCAGGGGCTGGTGTGTACACCGTTTCCGCGGTCGAATCCCCCCGGAACTCGTCGGCTACCCGCTCGAACATCGCCTGCATCTCGTCGGGGATGCCGGCGAAGACGTAGACGTTCTCGACGACGCAACCCGGGGCCCAGCCCTCTTCGACGATAATCGGCGTCGCGCCTTCTGGAATCGACGCCGCGGCCTCGAAGTCGAGTTGCAAGTCGTACTCGTCGACCAGTTCGGGATTCTCGTCGCGGAACGCGGCCGCCTTCTCGACCAGCCGCTCGCGGATGTCTCCGTGGACCACGAACTCGCGCTCGAGGCCGTCGGCGACGGCTTCGACGGTGACGTCGTCGGGCGTTCCCCCGATCCCACCGGTGACGACGACGGCGTCGAACTCGTCGCTCCAGCGCGCGACGTAGTCTGCGATCAGTTCGTGGTCGTCGGGGATCGTCAGGATTCGATCGACCGTGCTGCCCTGTGCTGTGATTCGCTTCGCCAACCACGACCCGTTGGTGTTCGTCGTCGCCCCTGCGAGAAGTTCGTCACCGACGGTGAGTATCGCGACGTTCATAGGCTGCGTTCGAGGTACGGGCAGTTATCTTACCGGGAGGCGCGGTTGCGCCGTGGCGGTCCGAAATGTGGTGAGCCACTCCGACTCGGACGGCGCGGATAGGCCGCACGCGTGCGTCGCTCAACCGGTATCCAACCGTGAGGGGGTCCCCTGCAGACGGCATTCCCCCGAGTCGATTTCCGAACATCGTCGTATTCCGCGCCGAAGAGACGCTGTTCGCCGCCCGACAGCGCTACCGTTTTGTAAGTGGTATGCCAAGTAGTCGTATGATCGTGGTTACTAACAGGAGGTCCACCATCCGGACCCCGCCGTCCAGGGGGTCCTATCGGCCCATCGATGGGAGCACGCTGACTCGTCGAATCGAAAGTCGAGTGCGAATCAGCGCCGACGTGATGGCGATAGCGCCGGAGTCCTCACTGATCACCGGGTGTCGCCGATGGTAGACCTCGCGTTCTCCGTCGGGCGTCTCCTCTTCGCGTTTTTTCTGGTCTTCCTGAACGGATTCTTCGTCGCAGCGGAGTTCGCCTACGTCCGGATCCGCTCGACACAGATCGAGTCACTCGTCGAAGAAGGCAGATCGTCGGCTAAACTCGTCCAGGAAGCAGAGGAGAATCTGGACGATTACCTCGCGACGACCCAGTTGGGGATCACGATCGCCTCCCTGGGCCTGGGGTGGGTCGGCGAACCCGCCATCGCCGCGTTACTCGAGCCCGTCCTGGGGTCCGTGCTTCCCGCGGGTTCGATCCACCTGGTGTCGATCGCGATCGGGTTCAGCGTCATCACCTTCCTCCACGTGGTGTTCGGAGAACTCGCGCCGAAGACGCTGGCGATCGCCGACGCCGAGCGGATCGCCCTACTCGTCGCCGCGCCGATGAAGTTCTTTTACTACGTCTTCATCCCCGGAATCGTGGTCTTCAACGGGACGGCGAACTTCTTTACGCGACTGATCGGTGTCGAGCCGGCCTCGGAGCGAGACGAAAGCCATAGCGAGGAGGAGATCCTTCGCATCGTCTCGCGATCCGGCGAACAGGGAGCCGTCGATATGGCGGAAGCCGAAATGGTCGAGGCGATCTTCGACCTGAGCGAAACGGTCGCTCGCGAGGTGATGGTCCCTCGTCCCGACGTCGTGACGGTCTCCGCCGACATGCCACTCGCTGAACTGCGGACTGTCGCCTCGAGCGGGAGCTACACCCGGTTTCCCGTCGTCGACGAGGAGGCCGACGAACCGGTCGTCGGATTCGTTCACGCGAAAGACGTGCTCCACGCGATCGAAACGGCGGACCGCGCCGCCGAGCCCTCCAACGGCGAACCGACCGCGCATGATTTGGCCCGAGACGTCCTCTACGTTCCGGAAACGCGCCGGATCGACGAGATACTCGCCGAGTTTCGGCGCCGGAACGTCCAACTGGCCGTCGTTATCGACGAGTGGGGTGCCTTCGAGGGCATCCTGACCATCGAAGACATTATCGAACAGGTCGTCGGCGAGATTCAGGACGAATTCGACATCGCCGAACTGGAGCCGTCAATCGACGAACTCGCTACCGGCCGCTACGGCATGGACGGCGGCGTCTCACTCGCGGGGGTAAACGAAACGCTCGAGACAAACTTCGAAAGCCAGGCGTTCGACACGATCGGCGGTCTGGTATTGAGCCGCCTCGGGAGGGCACCCGAAGTCGGAGATTCGATCGAGGCCGACGGATACGAGTTGACGGTCGACGACGTGGACGGAACCCGGATCTCGAGGGTGGTCGTCGCCGAGGTGGCCCCGGAACCGGAAGATTCCGTCAAATGAAACGGCGGGACCGATCGCACGTCCGGGTCCCGACGACCGACCGACTCTCGATTCGAGCGGTGTAACGGTCCGAGCGTCGCCGCTGGAAGACGTCGATCCGGGAGGCAGTCGGTATCTGCTCGCATCGAACGCGGACTCACAGAAAACGGAGGCGTGGGTGGTCCGTGGGAGATCGGCGTCACCGATCCCGCTGGGATACACCGACCGCCGAAAACTGGTAATAATTTCGAGAACAGTCCATTACTCCTGGTGAGTCGATCTGTGTTCGTCCCAGAAGTCTCGCCTTCTCCCGGTTGTGACGCGTGATACTGGGTCTCACGTCTAGTCCGATGACTGTAACAAGACATGATAGAAATCCTATAATTTATGGAGGAGGCCGTTATTCCCTCCGGACATGGACCGCCGGAAATTCCTCGTTGTGGCTGGATTCGGAACCGGACTCGCTGGCTGTCTCAACGCGAATCCAGCCGAAGAGACGGGCCTCGGAAACGAAACTGGCGGCGGAGATACCGGATCGACGACCGGACCATCTCGCGCTACCGACGGCGGTGATCCCGGATCCGAAACGGGCGAGAACGGGACCGACTCGAGCGAGAAAGGAGCCGACAAAAACGGGGACGACGAGAGCACTCCTGAGAAAAAAGGTGAGACCGACGAGAAAGAGAAGAAAGCGAAACAGACCGACGATTCGGGGCGCGTCATCAGGTTCCCGTCCTGTACTCGAGCGGAGGTTACCGGCACGTTCGAAGAGAGTGACGTCGCCTTCGCGAGCACGGGGTTCTTCGACGACGGTCTCTTCGGAGATACGATCCTCGAGGACGGGGTCGTGTTCGGCGAGGACGTCCCGGCGCCGTTCACCGGGACGGTCGCCTTCGAGATCGGAACCGGGTCCGGCGTGAGCCGGCGGCCGGAAAAGATCATCATCGAAATCCCGAACTACGGCAGCGACGGCACCATAATCACCTCGGTTACGACCGAGCGATCCGACTTCGAGGCCGTCAGCGACACGGCCGTGAATCCGCGCGCGAGGGACTGCCTTCGCGAAATCGAACCGGAGGGGAACGACGGAGCCTGATCGCTGTTTCGCGGAGAAACCGTCGATCCGCCCCCTCCCGGCATCGGGAGGGCGGCTAGACGATCGATCCGTCATCCTCGATTCCCGGTGACCTCCGTGAGACGCGGCCGACACGACGACGTCCGTCGCCGGTGATCGACGTCCGCAATCTCTAAACGCCGAACACACCAATGACGGTGCAATGACCGACTGGACGGAGAAGTCGGGACAATACGATGTAGATTCGATGTGCTGAGAACGTCGAATATGCATCGCGATTTGCTCGTGAATGTGGAGACAGATTCCGACTGACAGGCACAGAATGGGTATCCCCACATATCGGGGAACATTTTTACTTTTGCCCACTTAACACCGAGGTATGTCAGACGTAGCGCTGGACGACCGTGGCCGTCTCACGCTCCCGAAGGAGGTCCGTGAGCGATACGGGGACCGATATCACGTCGTTCAACTTCCCGACGGAATCAAATTGGTTCCGGTCGCCGACGACCCGCTCGAGGCACTCAGGGACGAATTCGCGGACGTCGAAAAATCGGCCGACGAACTCCGTGAAGAAGCGCGAAATGCAGCGCTCGACGAGGCCGGACGATAGATGTATGCGGAAACCGATTTCCTTCTCGCGCTGATCAAGGACGATGACTGGCTCGGCGAGGCCGCCGAGTCGGTGTACCGGGAACACCGTGACGAGTTGTGGACGTCGCAGTTCACGCTCATCGAACTCCTGATGGTCGCCTACCGCGAGGAACGTGATACCGAACGCGTCGTTTCGAACGCCGCCAACCTCGTCGAGGTACGCGGTGACGTGGAGACGGTCGTTACGGCGGCGACGTACGTGGAAGACCACGGGTTCACACCGTTCGACGCCCTTCACCTCGTCGAATCGAACGGCGATACCGTGGTCTCGAGCGACGATACGTATGCGGACGTCACGTCCCGTCTAGACCTGAAGTCGGTTACCGAGGAGTGATGCTCCGCAATCCCTAAACGCCGAACACACCAATGACGGTGCAATGACCGACTGGACGGAGAAGTACCGCCCGTCGACGCTGTCGGAGGTACGTGGAAACAACAAGGCCCGCGACAACCTCGAGGAGTGGGCCGAAACCTGGGAGGATCATCGGAAGGCGGTAATCGTCCACGGGAGTCCCGGTATCGGAAAGACCTCCGCCGCTCACGCGCTGGCCGCCGATATGGGCTGGCCCGTGATGGAACTCAACGCCAGCGATAACCGCAAAGCGGACGTCATCGAACGGATCGCGGGCGAAGCCGCAAAGAGCGGCACGCTGACCGGCGGCGGGTCGGGTCGAAGACTCGTAATCCTCGACGAGGCGGACAACTTCCACGGGAACGCGGACTACGGTGGCTCGAGAGAGGTCACCCGGGTCGTCAAGGAGGCGAATCAGCCGGTCGTTCTCGTGGCCAACGAGTTCTACGACATGAGTCAGTCGCTTCGGAACGCGTGCGAAACCATCGAGTTCCGGGACGTCTCGAAACGTTCGATCGTCCCAGTTCTTCGCGATATCTGCCGGCGCGAGGGCATCGAGTTCGACGAGGAAGCCCTAGAGAAGATCGCGGAGTCGACCAGCGGCGACCTGCGCTCTGCGGTCAACGACCTGCAGGCGGTCGCCGAGGAGGCGGAAACGCTGACCGTCGAGGACGTCGTCACGGGCAACCGCGATACGACGGAGGGGATCTTCGACTTCCTGGACGCGCTCATCAAGGAGGAAGACGCCGAAGGCGCGCTTCGGGCGTCGTACGACGTCGACGAGACGCCGGACGAGTTGCTCAACTGGATCGAAGACAACGTCCCGAAAGACTACGGAGGCGCCGAACTGGCCGACGCATACGGGTTCCTCTCGAACGCGGACCGCTGGCTCGGCCGCGTCAGGGCCTCACAGAATTACTCGTACTGGCGATACGCCACGGACAACATGACCGCCGGCGTCGCCGCCTCGAGACGCGGCGACAAGGGCGGGTGGACTCGATACGGCCCACCGAGTTACTGGTCGAAACTCGGCCGCACCAAGGGAACCCGGAACACCCGCGATGCGATCGCCGAGCGCATCGCCGAACGTGAAGGGGCGAGCGTCGCGACGGTGCGACGGGAGATTTTGCCGTTTCTCTCGCGGTTGACACACCACTGCACGAATCGAGACCTGACCGTCCGAATGGCCGCCGCCTACGACCTCGACGAATCCGAACTCTCGTTCGTCACCGGCAGCGGCAAAGACACCACCAAGGTCCAGTCGATCGTCGAGGACGCGGCGGAGCGAAAGACCGACGAAGCGGTCGAACACGCCGGCAATGCGTTTTTCGAGGCCGAGCGTTCGAGTTCCGTCACTGACGAGGCGACCGACGAGACGGGCGAAGGTGACGATGACGATGACGACTCGAGCGAACAGGGAACCCTCGCGGCCGTGGAGGCGGACGACGCGACCACCGCGGAATCAGCGGCCGAGGACGGGACGCCGGTCGAGGACGAACCGAGCGGCGACGATCCGGACGACGATCAGGCCGGCCTGAGCGATTTCATGTGAGTGTCGGTCACCGTCCTCGCGGGTCGACCCTGACGGGACACGGGGGCCGGTTCACAGTTTTAGTGTCCGGAAACGTATCAAAACATTGTACTATCGACACTATTACGTCGAAGAACGGTGACAGTGACTCCTGGTGAACCCCCGAATGACAGACGCCCAAAAATGCCCGCTGTGTACGGAGACGTACGACGACCCCACAGACCTCCGGGTCCACCTCGAGGTACACCACCGGAAATCCGAGGTGGTTTCGTGTCTTGTCGAACGGGAACCGGCGACGACCGACGTCGCGACCGAACGCGACTCACGCACCGTCGACGAAGAACGACCGGCACCCTCCGCCTGAGCGTTGCGGAGACGGTTAGACGATTTCTACCGGCAGTCGCCGCCGAAACGCCGGCGACAGCGCCTCACCGACGCCGGTAGCGAGATCGCGCGCATCGCCATCGGCAGCGTCGGCCACCGACGGCACGGTTTCGACGGCGTGGCCGGTCATCCGTTCGAGTTCGTCCGGATTGGTTCGTTCGGCCACGGTCTCACCGGTGTACTCGTTGCAGACGACGCTCATAACGTCTATCCCGCGCGTCTCGAGGGCGTCGATCGAGAGCGCGGTGTGATTGAGCGCCCCCAGGTCCGACCGCGTAACGACGATCGCCGTCGCCTCGAGGTCGGCGACCAGGTCGATCACGTCACGATCGCCGGCCAGCGGGACCCGGAGTCCGCCTACACCTTCCACGATCGGCACCGACGTGGCGGCGATCGCTCGTTCGCAGGCGGCGCGAATCGACTCGTACTCGAGATTCTCGTCGGCGACCTCGGCGGCGACGCGCGGTGCCAGCGCCGGCTCGAGATACCGCGAACAGGTCGCCGCTGCGGGATCGTCACAGGCCGCCGCGACGAAGGCCGCGTCGTCGTCCGGTGGATGGCCGGTCTGTGCCGGTTTGATCGCTCGCGCGTCGTGGCCGGCCTCGCGCAACAGACGCGTGAGTCCGGCGGTCACGACCGTTTTCCCGACGCCCGTTCCGGTCCCGACGACGGCGATCGGATCGGTCACAGCAGTCCCACCTCTTCGCCCGTCGCTCTGAACGCCTCGAGGCAGGTGACGATGTCGTTCTGTTCGTGGGTCGCCATCGGCACGACGCGGATTCGGCTCGTCCCGTCCGGAACCGTCGGCGGTCGGATCGGTGGCGCGACGACGTCCCGTTCGCGAATCCCGTCGGCGAGGTCGATCGCGTCTCGCCGATCGCCGACGACGACGGGGAGGATCTGGGAGTCGCCCCAGACGTCGAATCCCATCGACTCGAGGCCGTCGCGGAGGTGGGCCACGTTCTCCCAGAGCCGCTCTCGCACGTCGCTGTGTCGGGCCACGTGGAGCGCCTCGCTTGCGGCCGCTGCGGCGGGGGGAGCGAGCCCGGTCGAAAAAACGAACGGGCGCGCGTCGTTTACGATGCAGTCGATCAGTTCCGCACTGCCGGCGACGTAGCCACCCTGGCTCGCCAGGGCCTTCGAAAGCGTCCCCATCTGTATCTGGATACGGTCTTCGAGCCCTTCGGCCTGAACGATGCCCCCGCCGTCCACGTACAGGCCGGTCGCATGAGCTTCGTCGACCATCACCCACGCACCGAACTCCTCGGCGGCGTCGCAGATCGACTCGAGGGGCGCCACGGTGCCGTCCATGCTGAAGACCGAGTCGGTGACGATCAGCCACGATTCCTCGTCCGGCGCGTCACCCTTTCGGGCCGCGTGCTCGGCCCGTTCCTCGAGTTTCGATCGAAGACTCGCCACGTCGCAGTGGTCGTAGACCACGGTGTCGCAGTCCGCGAGCCGACAGCCGTCGATGATGCTCGCGTGGTTCAACTCGTCGGAAAACACCACGTCCGGTTCGAGCGCGGTAATCGTCCCGACGTTCGCCGCGTATCCCGACGAAAACGCGAGCGCGCGCTCGGTGTCCTTGGTTTCGGCGAGCAGGCGCTCCAGATCCTGGTGAACCAGCGTGTCACCGGTGACGAGCCTGCTCGCCCCCGCGCCCGTTCCGACGGTCGCCGCGGCTCGTCGCGCCGCGTCCTGAATCCGTTCGTCGTCCGTCAGGCCAAGGTAATTGTTCGAGGCGAAGACCAGCGCTTCAGCCGAATCGAGAACGGGCAGTTCACCGCCGGAGGGCTCGGCAAAATAGCCGCGCTCGGCGACCCGGTCGACAGGCGACAACGTCCGTTTCAAATCGTTATCCTCGAGCGATTCGAGTCGGTCCTCGAGGTCGAACCCGCGGTCGGCCATTCGCCTATACGGAGTCAGCGCCACGGTTTCACTCTCACGGTTTCACTCTCACTGTTCGGATCGAGCGGGGAGGGCGGTCCGCTCGGATATCGGTTCGGTCGAGACGTCGCGGATTCGGGATCGGTGTCGGTGTACGCTTCATTCTACGAATAGCAGCGAGGGGAATCGCGGCGGCAGTTAGAACCCTGGCATCAGTTCTGCCGGGCCGTAGACGCCGTACTCGCCGGCGCGGTTCCGACGGACGCCGGCTTTCAGGTAGCCCAGCGCGGGCCCGTTGACGTTCGCCTCCATGCTCGTTGCGTCCCCGAGCTGGAACGTGTTCGTCGCCGTCTCGCCATCGAAGGTCGTTCCGGTCACGCGCACCGTGGTCGTCGTCGGTTTCTCGTCGTTCCGAACGTCGAGGATTCCGCCGACGGAAACGTCGTCGGCGGCACAGACGCCGGCCCGCTCGAGGAGGACGTCGTCGGCGTGTTCCATGTCTTCGAATTCGATGGCCCCGTCGTGGTCGTCGATGATCGCTTCGATCTCCTCGTCGGAGAGGTCGCGGGCGGTCTCGATATCGTACTCCGGGAGGTGTGCGATGTCTTCGCGGACGGTACCGCGATTGTCCTCGTACCCGGACTTGAGCCCGACGCCCCACCAGATGTCGACGTCCGTGACCTCGACGAACGATTGGGCCGCGAGCGAAGCGGCGCCGGTCAGCAGGCCGGGTGTCGCACCCGCACCGCAGATGAACGTGATGCCCGCGTCCTCGAACCCGTCGCTGCGATCGTCGAGCATGTCGATCACGCGCGAGCGCTTGAGGACGTCGATCATGACTCCCGAGTAGCCGCCCTCGAGGAATCGGTCGGCCGTTCGGGGGATGAAATCGTGTTCGTAGTTCGGCAGCGCCAGCAAGACCGCATCGATCCGGTCACCGTGGTCGATGATCTCCTGAATCGGGTCGTCGCTGGCTCGTGCCTGACTCGACGCGACGACGCCCCTGTCTTCGCCGTGTTGTTTCACGCCGCTCTCCGCGGTCGCCGTCCCGCCGTCGGTGCTGACCTCGTTGTCGATGTTGCCCTCCGTCGCCGCCAGCAGTTCGTCGACCTCGAGGCCGTCGAAGTCGAACGCGACGCCGTGGCGGTCACACGCCGCGACGGGTGTCAGCGCGTCCTTGTACTGGCTCACCTCGAGCGCTCGTCGGCCGATTCCTCCGGTTCCGAGTACCGCAAACGTGATGTCGTTCATAGGTATCGTGTCTCGTGTCGTGTTCGTTTTCTCGATCGTCGATCGGTGCCGAATTCATCCGTCCGTTCCCCGTTTCTCGTTCGTCCGTCGGTGCCAGGTTCGCTATCGACGGGTCGTCAGTCGTCGCTCGACTCTACGCCCGCACTGGCCACCGTCTCGGTCGGTGACTGTTCGGTGCCGTCGTTGCGGGCCTCGACCGCCGCCGGATCGAACTCGTTGACTTCCATATTGGGCGCTAAGCCCGCCCGTTCGATGATCTCGAGGTCCTCCCTCGGTGACTGCCCCTCCGTCGTGAGATAATCCCCCGTGAGGATGCCGTCCGCGCCGGCCTCGAGGGGCAGGTGTTGTTCGTCGGGCGCGAGGTTGGCCTCGCGGCCGCCGGTGAGTCGGACTCGCGCGTCGGGGTGGAGCAACTTGTAGACCGCGACCGTCTTGACGATTTCTTCGGTCGTGATATCGGCCCCCCGTTCGGCCAGTGGCGTCCCGTCGACCGGGTTGAGAACGTTCACCGGCAGCGAGGAGACCCCGATGTCCTGTAGCGCGACGGCCGCCTCCACGCGGTCGACCGGGGTCTCCCCCATTCCGAGGATGACTCCCGCACAGAGGTCCATGCCGGCCGCTTTCGCGACGTCGAGTGTCTTCACTCGATCCTCGAAGCTGTGAGTGCCGACGATCTCGGGGAAGTACCGCGGGGAAGTCTCGATGTTGTGATTGTAGTGGTTGATCCCCTCCTCGGCTAAGATCTCGGCCTCCTCTCGGGTGAGGATGCCGAGCGAGGCATCGACTTCGAGATCGCACTCCTCGCGAACGAGCCTGATCGACTCGAGGACGTCCGCCCACTCTCCCGGGTGGCGTTCCTTCGAGACGCCTTTTTCTGCGACGACGATGCCGAATCGTTGGGCACCGTCGCGTTCGGCACGTTTCGCGGCCTCGAGAATTTTCTCCGGACCGAGAAAACCGTAGGTATCGATTCCCGTGTCGAAGTGGACCGATTGCGCACAGAAACCACAGTCCTCGGCGCAGTTGCCCGCCTTCGCGTTGACGATGGAGCAGGCGTCGACCGTCCCGTCACCGAAGTGATCGCGCACGACCGCACCGGCCTCTGCGAGCGGGGCGACCGGCTGGGCGATCAAGGCAATCCCGTCGGTCCTATCGAGTCGCTCGCCGGCCAGGACCCGCTCGAGAGCATCGTCGACCGTCTCGTTTCCTGTCTCGTAAACCACACGGCTAGATGCGGTTAACGAGATTATAATATTTTTGGATAGTCACGCCGGTCGGAATGGACTCGAGGTGTCGTTCGAGAACGGATAGGGGGCCCGGTTATCGGCCGAACGGGTTTGCACGGTCGACGACCGGTTCGAAACAACGGCCCGGGCGTTCACGTCGGTTCCCCAACTTTTGAATAGTGGTATACGGTATCACATCGTATGGTTATCCGCGTGCCAGCGGACCGATTCGAAGACGTTCCGGATTTCGACTACGAGCCGCAGTACGTCGACGTGGGCGAATTGCGTATGGCCTACGTCGAAACCGGCGGTGGCGCGACTGCCGACGAGAACGAGGAGACGTTCCTCTGTCTGCACGGCGAGCCGACCTGGTCGTTTCTCTACCGGAAGATGATGCCGATCCTCGCCGAGCGCGGCCGCGTGGTCGTCCCGGACCTGATCGGCTGCGGGCGCTCCGATAGATACGAGGATCGCGACCAGTACACCGTCGAGATGCACTACGACGCGCTGCGGACGTTCGTGGAGGAACTCGAGTTGACGAACGTCACGCTCGTCTGCCAGGACTGGGGCGGACTGCTCGGACTCGCGCTTTCGGCCGAACAACCCGATCGGTTCTCCCGTCTCGTGCCGATGAATACGGGGCTACCCGACGGAACGCAGGAGATGACCGAGACGTGGCACGCGTTCGCGGAGATGGTCGCGACCGCGGACGACCTCGATATCGGGACGCTGGTCGCAAACGGCTGTTACCGCGACCTCTCCGAGGAGGTGGTCGACGCGTACCGTGCACCCTTCCCCGACGAACGGTACATGGCGGGCGCGCGGACGTTCCCGGGGCTGATTCCGCAGTCGCCGGACGACCCGGGAGCCGAGTTGTTCGCCGAGGCCCGGGACCGCCTCGCCGAATGGGAGAAACCGGCGTTCGTTCTGTTCGCGGAGGAGGACCCGATTACGTCCGACAACCGTGACCCCCTTCGGAACCTCATCCCCACCGCGAGTGAACAGCCCGATATCTGGATCGGTGAGGCCGCACACTTCCTGCAGGAAGACGCGGGGCCGGAAATCGCCGAACGGATCCTCGAGTTCGTCGATCGGACAGCAGCGAGTAACGAGAGCTGACGGCGGCCGCACAGCGATCGGGTGCCCCGAACGATCGGCTCGACCACTCGCCGACTCCGTCGCGTCGAGCAGTCATCGCTGGTCGGTGAAGAAGTCTCTGAGCAACGGAAACCACGCACCCAGAACGGCGCCGAACGACAGGAGCGCGAAGAAGCTACCCGAATGGTGGTGCGGGACGGGATATGCGTGGCCCGTCACGAACCCGAGCACGACCGGCGCTCCGTACGCTACGACGGTTAGCCAGAGCAATACCCCGTACGACAGACCCACGCAGGCACAGAGAAACGGATTCCGATAGCTCTCCGCGAGCGGCCGCGGGACGGACCGACTGTTTCCCAGCCGGGTTACGATCGCGACGAACGGACCGGCTGCGACGAAACTGTGACAGAACACCAGCGTCCATTCGTTGACGATTCCGTTCAATCCGTACACGGCAGCCACCGACCGCAGGCTTCCAGTCGCGTGTAAGACACCGCCGAGTGCCACCCCCGCGATCAGCGCCGCCGTTACCGTCGTGAGGACGGTCACCGGCGACGGAAACCCACCCTGTCGTGACTGTTTATAAGCCATGAGGGAATACATTAACGATATCCATAAATATATATCTAAAATCTAGACGAATGTCTAGTTCTGTGAAAGATTCGGTCGAAGTCGATCGAACCGATCGGTGTCAGAGGCCGTCGACCATCATCGGGGCGTCTCGGATCCCCACTTCTCGAGCGCCCTCGCGAGTTCTGGGTGGTCGTCGGCGTACTCGGTGAGACGTTCGTCGGCCATCGACGCGTCGACGGATTGACGCAGCGCTTTCGCGCCCGCGAGCGTTCCGTCGGGGTGGCCGTGGACCCCACCGCCGGCCTGAACGACGATATCGGTTCCGAGGGTATCGAGGAGTTGGTCGACGACGCCGGGATGGAGGCCGCCCGATGCGACGGGAAGAACGGGATTCAGGCCGTGGCACGGTCCCGTGAGCCACGCGTTGATTCCCGGCGTGTCTTCGTTCTCGAGTTTTCCTAACCCCGCGGTCCCGGTGTGGATGTGATCGACGCCGCACAGACGGGCGATCTGGGCGATGACGCGCATCGAAACGCCGTGGGAGTCGACCCGGTCGAACGCAGCGTGCATCGCGCGATGAGCGTGGATGGCCAGTCCGTGGTCTTCGCACCGCTCGCGGACGCTCTGAACGGCGGCCCACCCACAGGTTATCACGTCGACCATCACGAATCCGCCGCCGTGTTCCGCCACGAGGTCGACACGCTCTAGCATCTCGGCGGTCTCTGCGGTCACGTTCACGAGGTAGTCCTTCCGCTCCCCGGTATCCTCCTGGACGCGGTCGCGGGCCGAGAGGCTCTCCGCGAGCCGGTCGACGAACGGGTTGAAGCCCTGATCGGTGAGGTTCTCGTCGTCTTTCAACAGGTCGATCCCGCCGCGCCAGGCCGCTTCGCCGATCCCGACGTGGGCGTCCGTCGATAGTCCCACCTTCGGTTTCGGCACCGTCGCCAGCACCGGTCGGTCGCCCGCGTCCAGTTTCTCACGAGCGACGCTCGTCCCGAACTGTGGACCCGGGAAGCCGTCGACGATCGGTTTCGGCCACCGGCAGTTCTCGAGTCGGATCGAGTCGACGGCTTTCATGCCGAGGATGTTCCCCGCGATACACGAGAGGATCTGTGGCATGCTGCCGGCTTCGAACAGTTCGACGGGATAGGCGACCGTGACGTCGCTCCCATCGATATCGCAGGCCACCGCGCCGAGATCCGTCAATTCGTTCTCGTCGACGTGCAACGCAGCCCACGTTCCGTTCGAGGATTCCGATGCGACACGACTCGCCGCCGCCTCCATGGTCATGTCCGCAGCCGGCTCGATCGCGAACTCACAGACGAGTTCCGTCTCCGCGGGTTCGTACTCGAGGTCCAGAAAATCGTCGTACTCGATCCCAGTCATGACAACGGCCCACATTCAATGGAGTCAGTAATAGGGTTTGTGCCGGCACTGATCCGTGTGTCACCGAGCCAAACCCGTCGATCTACTCCTCTCGCGAAAACGAGCTTTCCACTTCGTCTCCCGACGGACTGTGGCATCGACCGGCTGTCAACTTCTGGATTCGTCAGCTCGATTTCACGGCCAGAATACTAATATGTCTCTTTTCTCATCTATCGTGACTGAGATTTTTCCAAAAATTAAAGTCACGTGATAATCCACTTCCATAGAAGCGAGGTCATGACAGATAGCCCAATAGACACTAATCCGGGCGACGGCGCGTTCGAAGTGGGCTCGAGCGTCGACGACCTGTTCGGGGAATTCGAGACCGGCGACGGTGCGGGGAACGATCGCCGACCGACGACGGAGCAGGGGAATGCAAACGGCACCAAACGGAAATCCGGCACCAAGCGGAATTCCGACGACGTCGAGGATAGAACGGCGGCTGAAGTCTTCGACCACCTACGGTCCGAGGCGACCGACACTAACGGTGCCGACGACATCCTCGCAGACGAGAGTCCAGCAGATATCATCGCGAGTGCAGACGAACCGGAGCCGGAGCCCAAAATCGCAGACGACCTGCTGGCCGACGACGACGAACTCGCGGATCTCCTGCTCACCGGACGCACGAAAGGCGAAGAGTTCCTCTGGGTCGAGACGGGATCGTCTCCTACTTCTTCCGCTCGCTCCGACACCGGCCGTCCGACGGCCTCGAGTCAGAGTCTCTCGATAGACAACCACACCACCGTGTCGGGTCAAAGTCGGTCCGCTGGCGATCGTCCATCGACGTCGGCATCGAGTCAGAATCACGCTCCCGGCGACCGGACGTCGGCATCGAGTCAGAATCACACTCCCGGCATCCGGATGTCGGCATCGGATCGAGACCCCTCCGAATCGAACGATCGGCGCCGAAGACCCGAGGGTATCGAGTTTGGCTCGGTCGAATCCGACATCACCGGGGCCGAACACGGGGACAGCGATGGGGAGGAGGCGCATCGCGAAGCCGACTCCAAATCGGAAGACGACAACTCGTCGAGTTTCTTCGGCTGGCCCCGGTCGGTCTTCGGCAAACTGTTCTGACCGCGTCCGTTCTCGTTTCGGGGCGAGGGAAGAAGTGACCGTTGGTCGGGACCGGACGCGACTGTAGTCGTTCGCCACCGTGTTAGATCACCGCCCGCCGTGCGTTCGATGCGAGTTCGTTCCGAACCTCGCCGCGCGCCTCGAGCGCGGTCACGGATCGGGATGCCATTGCAGCCCGTTCCGACGAACGGTGAACGGTCGTTCGCCACAGTTGGGACAGCGCGTCCCGCCCGTTTTCGGGTCATCGGTCCGCTCCGGAATCGTGTGTATGTAGCCGCACGCGTCACACTCGATACGAACTGGCATCGCTGGCCATTAGCCCTGCGACCAACACGAAGATCGTGGTGCAAGCGATAGCCGGGCGGGCCGTCCCCTGGGTGGTTACGGACGGTCAGGCGAAAACCGGTCGACGGTGGGACCGAAGACCGTGACGCGGGTCAGGTTCTCCTCGGCCGCCGAGACCTCGCTACTGTTAGGCGAGGAAGTCTTCGATGTGATCGGCGACTTCCTCGGGGGTATCGCCGACGGGGACGCCGGCGTCGTTGAGCGCGGAAATTTTGCTTTCCGCCGTCCCAGTACCGGACCCGGAGACGATCGCGCCGGCGTGGCCCATCCGCTTGCCCGGTGGGGCCGTGCGACCGGCGATGAAGCCGGCGACGGGCGTGTCGACGTTGTCGTCGATGAACGCGGCGGCTTCCTCCTCGTCCTCGCCGCCGATCTCGCCGCACATGACGATGGCGTCTGTTTCGGAGTCGTTCTCGAACAGCTCGAGGGCGTCGACGAAGTCGGTGCCGATGATCGGGTCGCCGCCGATCCCGATCGCCGTGGTCTGGCCGATGCCCCGGTTGGTCAGATTGTCGACCACCTGGTAGGTCAGCGTCCCCGACCGGGACACGAGGCCGACGTTCCCCGACGCGAAGATGTTGCCCGGGAGAATGCCCAGTTTGGCTTCGCCGGGAGTGATGAGACCGGGACAATTCGGTCCGATGAGGCGCGTATCGGTTTCGGTCAGGCGTTTGTTGACCCGCGCCATGTCCTGCGTCGGAATGCCTTCGGTGATCGCCACTGCGAGGTCGAGACCGGAATCCAGCGATTCGAATATCGCGTCACCGGCGAACGCAGGCGGGACGAAAATCACGGACGTGTCGGCGTTTTCCTCCTCGACCGCTTCGTGAACCGTGTCGTAGACGGGGACGCCGGCCGCCTCCTGGCCGCCCTTGCCGGGGACCGCACCGGCAACGACGTTGGTGCCGTACTCCATCATCTGTTCGGCGTGGAACTTTCCTTCGCCGCCGGTGATGCCCTGTACCACGACGCGCGTTTCGTCGTCGACGAGTACGCTCATTGGTCGGCCACCTCCCCAGCGTAGGCGACGGCACGCTGAACCGCGTCTTCCAGGGTCTGTTCGACCGTCACGAGGTCCTCGTTGAGAATTTCCATGCCTTCCTCCCAGTTGGTCCCGGCCAGTCGAACGACGACCGGCTTGGGTATCTCGTCGAACTGCTCTAGGGCCTCGTTGATACCGCGGGCGACTTCGTCACCGCGGGTGATCCCGCCGAAGATGTTGAAGACGACGCTGTCGACGTTGTCGTCCGAGAACACCATGTCGAGTGCGTTCGCGATCCGAGCGGCCTTCGCGCCGCCGCCGACGTCCAGGAAGTTAGCGGGCTGGCCGCCGTAGTAGTCGACCAGGTCGAGCGTCGTCATCACGAGCCCCGCACCGTTACCGATGATGCCGACGTTCCCGTCCAGTCGGACGTAGTCGAAGTCGTACTCGTCGGCCATCCGTTCGAGTTCGTCGCCGCCGGCGGCTTCCGCCTCCATTTCGGCGAGTTCCGGCTGGCGAAAGAGCGCGTCCTCGTCGATGTTCATCACGGCGTCGGCCGCGACGACCTCGTCGTCGCTCGTGACCATCAGCGGATTGATCTCGGCATCGGAGCCGTCCTTGTCGTCCCAGAGCTGATAGAGTGTCGTGAGAACGCTCGAGACGTCACGCGCGACGGACTGCTCGACGCCGGCGTCGTAGACCGCTCTTCGGGCCTGATAGGGGAGCATCCCGAAGGACGGGTCGATGTGCTCGCGGGCGATCGCTTCGGGGTCCTCCTCGGCGACTTCCTCGATGTTGACGCCGCCCTTGGTCGAGACCATCGCGACGGGTTTCCCTTCGCCGCGGTCCATCGTGATTCCGACGTAGAGTTCGTTCACGAAGTCGACCGCTCCTTCGACCAGAACCCGATCGACGTGATATCCCTTCAGGTCCATCCCGAGTATCGACTCGGCCGCCTCGCGGGCCTCGTCCTCATCGTCGGCGAGTTCGATCCCGCCTGCCTTCCCGCGACCACCGACCTGTACCTGCGCCTTGACCGCTACCGGATACCCGATCTCCTCGGCCGCGGCGACGACGCCGGCTACGTCGTCCGCGAGTTGGGAATCCGGTGTTGGAATCCCGGCATCGGCGAAGACCTGCTTCGCCTGGTACTCGTGTAATTTCATACCATTCGAACGGCCGTTCCGCCCTTGCTTAAATCCTGCCAGTTTACACTCGCGGCCGGATTTCCATCGACGTGTTTCGCCTGTATCGCCATCGGCACTGGCGTCCCGGTCCCGCTCTAACAGTCGGTCCGTGGAGTGTCGACCGAGGCGAGCGACGTCTCCGCGCGGTCGAACGCCGCCCGGACGGTGGCTGCGGGTGGCCGATCGTCAGGGGCAGCCCCGATTCTCCCGTCCGATTCGTGGCGACGGTCCGCGCTCGGACAGCGAACTCGCACGTACCGAACCGGTCTCCCCCGGCATCTCGTCCGAACGGTCGCGGTTTCCGAGTCGGGCGGAAAGCGACCGCGACGACGATCGGCTGCTGCGAGTAGCAGACTGGTATCGGAGACGACTTTTCGCCGCTGAGATGGCCGTCTGTGTGGGAATCTGCCAACGGAGTGGATCGGACGCACATCGTCTGCCAATACGCTCCGGCCGTGTGCCAAACGTCACGTCCGACGCGATTACCCGATTGGGGGACGAACCGAGCCCTCCCAACACAGCATTCAAAGTCCGTCTCTCCCTATCTCCCAGACGAGGCCTTCCAGTGACGAACCCGACAACAACACGCCGAACGCCACACTGGGTTTCGTCGATAGCGGCCGTCCTTCGGTTTCTGGTCCACAGCAACCTCTTTATTTCGCTGGCGACGGTCAGCGTCGTCGTCACGACGGTTCTCCTCGTCGACCTCCCACTCGAGGCCTTGCCGCTTTTCATCGTCTTTGCGGTCACGATGTTCGTCTACACCGTCAACCGATTCACCGACCTCGAGGAAGACGAACAGAACGTGCCGCGGCGAGCAGCGTTTACGAAGCGCTACGGGCGTCTCTGGCTGGCCTTCGGCGTCGGCCTTTACGTCATCGCGATCGGAGTCGCCGTCGCCCTGGGGCTGCCGGGAGCCGGGTACATGCTACTCCCGCTCGCGGTGGCGTTACTGTACTCCGTCGGCGGCGTCAAGCACATTTTCCTGGTGAAAAATATCGTCGTCGGCCTCGCCTGGGGCGCGATCCCGCTGGGCGTCGGATACTACTACGGGGCGCTCGGTTCCATCGGGATCCGGTTTCTGTTCGCCTACGTGACCGTCATGATCACCATCGCCGCGGTGGTTTTCGACGTGAAAGACATCGAGGGCGATCGCGAAGCGGGCATCCCGACCGTTCCGAACCTGTACGGTCCCCGGGTGACCCGGATCGTCTCGCTGATCGCGACCATCGCTGTCGCCGCTGCGATCGTCGCGCTCGTAGCGATCGACGCGGTCCCGCCCAGGTTCCTCGTCGTCCTCGCGATGAACGCGTACGTCTGTGCGTACATCCCGTTCGCGGCCCCCGATCTCGGTCCGCTGTATTATGGCTTCGTCGTCGACGGGGAACACGTCTTTCTCGCCGCGGTCGTCGTCGTCCTCGAGTGGCTGGTGTGGTGACAGACCGTCTTTCCGAGTCAGACTGACGGGCGAGAGTCGAAACGGCGTTCCGTATCGTCGCGTTCGTCGAACCGACCGGCGACGGGACGAACCGCTGCCGGCCGCGTCACACTCGCGGTATCGGTCTGGTCCGAAGAGTGCGGTGTTTTCTGTGGGCCCGACCGACAGCCCTCGCGCGAAACGCGGGTCGAGACGGCGGCGACCGTTCGAGCGCCGGCGGTGGTCAGTCCCGATCGGTCTCGCTCCAGTCACAGTCCTGGCACTTCCAGCCCGTAACGAGTTCGGTCACCGACGGCATGTACGTTACTTTCAAAACGTTGCCGCCACAGGCCGAACAGGTCTCGTCGGCCTCTTCGATCGAGTCGACTTCCATTACCGAGTCGCCCTCGACCATCTCGGCGAGCGTCCTAGCCGTTACCATTCGCCCCTGAACGACGCGATTCTCGCTCACACGTACAGTATCGGACGGCGCGTCCTAAACGTTTCCCGAAGTCGACACTGTCCGGGCTCTCGGCGCTTTCCGGCGCTCTCGAGGACGAACGGTCGATCGGCAGCGATCAGAAATCTGGTGGCGATAGGTCACCGGTGAACGTGTGGCCGTTGGAGGGCCACCATCCCCATCCGTTCGTTGTCAGAAGCACGTCGGAGTACGGTTGCCGTTTCACCACCTACCGCATCAGCACTCGTGGCTCGTAAGAATATCAGTGTATCCCACACAGGCTGTGCATACCGTGCACAGCGTGCAGACGGCGCCCGCTAACGAATCGATCGCGCTGTTTCTCTCCGACCGTCACAGTCCGTCGTCGTCGATGGGCGTCGACCGGCGTTCGTACGCCTCGAACCGGTCGACAGCCCACTCCACGACCGTCGAATCGGTCGTCTCGAGGAGCGCCGTTGGCAGGCCGCTGTCGTCGTGAACGCCGATCTGAACGGCATCGTCTACGATTCCCAGATAGAACGGGATCTCGTCGTCGACGACCGACACGGAGACGGTGTCGTAGTCGACGATCGCCGCAAACTCGTCCGCCACCGGCGCCGCCGACAGTAACGTCTCGGCGACCGATCGAGTGACGACCAGTTCGAACGTGGCCCCCGCTTCGATGGGAGCCCGTGACACCTCGAGCGGCTTGGCCCCCGTGGCCGGCAACAACAGTCTCGCGCGGTTCACCTCGGACAGGCTCACCGCGTGGTGGTCGACAGGTCCGTACGGATTCGCGGTCGTGGCTTCGACGACCGTCGCGTCGGCCAACCGCTCGAAGTCGAAATCGAGTTCATCCGCGGGGATCCGCTCGAACACCGGCCGGAGGCGTATCGCCGTGTCGACTCGTTCCAGCGCGTTCGACACTCCCGCTGCCGTGAGGGCGCCAGCCGACGTAATTTCGTAATAGCGGTCTCGCTCTCGAATGAGTCCCCGCTCTACCAGCCCGTGCAGGTTTCGTAAGAGCGTCGTCCGCACGACGTCTACTTCCTCCTTCAACGATTCCCTCGAGACGGGACTCGTGTCCTGCAGTGTCTCGAGAACCCGAATCCGGCACGGCGACCGTGCGACGAATTCGAGCGTCTCGATCGCATCCCGCTTCCGGCCGTTCATCACCCCTGATTTTCTGTGTCGATGTACTTTATCTCTCTGGCTGTTGACGATTCGATTCGACGCCCGTCATCGTTCGTCGAACTGCCGTCGAAGATTGTTGACGGCTGTCTCGCGAGTGCTAACGACAATTCCCCGTCGTGTGGTGGCCGGCATGTGTCTGCGCGCACAATCGTATAGACCGTCGCTCCCGAAGCGTCGCGCATGGAGACGCGATGGGCGACCGTCGACGGCGTCACTCTCGAGTTACCGACCGACTGCACCGTCACCGAACTCCGGGACGCGCTTTACAAACCGGACGATTCGATGCTGATCGCCGTAACGGGTGATCTCGTCTCGGTCGTCCACGACGAAGAACGGCCCCTCTCCGAACTTGTCGCGGGCTGTGCGGAGACGTACTACTTCCGGCGGCCCGAGGAACCCGAGCGAAACGACCTCCTTGCCGTACCGGAACTCGAGGCGGTGCTGAACGGATCGGACGGCGAGCACACGAGCGCGGAGACCACGTTCCAGCGTCCCGGGATCGACCACTGATCAGTCCGCGACGATCTCGATCGGATCGCCGACGCGGAGCGTCCGGCCGCGGTCG
The DNA here is from genome assembly GCF_024227435.1 of Natrinema caseinilyticum. GTDB lineage: Archaea > Halobacteriota > Halobacteria > Halobacteriales > Natrialbaceae > Natrinema > Natrinema caseinilyticum. The sequence goes on along the minus strand of NZ_CP100445.1, from coordinate 516,209 downwards.
GTGGCCGGCACGCGTGTCAGGACCATCACGGTATAGTAGTGATCGAACGCGCCGGAATTGGCCCACGAGGGGAACGTATTCTCGCGATTTCGGACGAACCGTTCCCGAAACGAATCGGTCTGGGCTCCCGTGTCGGGATCGCGCTGGGGCACGATACAGCGACCGCAGGGGGTCACTCCCTCGAACCGAACGCTCCCGATCACGAACGCCGGTGTCCTCTCGCCGACGAAGCGATCCTCCCAGAAGGGCTCCACGCCGCCGACTTCGACGTTCGCCCGCAATCGTCGTCTCACGCCGTCGACCGATAGCTCGTCGAACCAGGACGCGACGGTCCGAATCGTCGCCGTACTGATCACCGATGGCCCCATGTCGCGTCGGTCGACGAACCCGAGCGAGCCGTCCCGTTCGAGCGAGAGGTCCGCGTCGAAATACCCGCTAAACCAGGCTTCGGCGGTCTCGGGATCGTCTCCGAGATCGAACCGGTGCGTCGTTCCGTCGGGGGCGTCGACCGTGAGGGTGCTCGCCGACGGATCGTACCCCGTCTCGAGCCGGTGGACCCGTTTTGTCCGCTTGCCGTTTACCACGTCGCCGTTCGCATCGAACAGGGCGAATTCCCTGTCGCCGGCTATCGTTCCGCCGTCGATGATCTCGGCCGTCTCGAGGTCTACGCCGTCGAGTCCCTTCACCGGATACACGGTGAGCCGCTCGAGTCGTGCCATTACCACCCTCTACTGGCCACCGTGCTATCAGTCTTCGTTCGGCCAATCGAACCCTGACCACCCCCGCGTCGTGATCGGCGACGTCGATTGGGTCAGTCGATGGTCACGGTCGGTTGATCGGTGTCGCCGAACTCGACGGTAATTCGATGCGTCGCGTAGGTGAACCCGACGTGGCCCGTTCTGGGCCGACCGGACTCCGTGTCAGCAAAGATTGCCGCGAGCGCGTCCGGATCGACTGCTTCGAACAACGGTGGTAACTCCGTTGGATCGACCCCCTCGAGCGCTGCTACCCCGGTGACGATCCGTTCGTACACCTGGTCGGTGTCGACCGCGAGCGTCTGTTCCATTAGCTCCTATCGCCACACACCTCCATTAATAGCTTACGAAATGTTTAAATCCGACACAAATTACCGTTAGCCCTTATCGTCAACTGTGCCGGATTGTTTCGACGGACGATGCCGATCAACGAACGGCCGAACGGGACCGATCGAGGTTCCCCGTCGTCGCTGTGCGGTGAAGATGACTGCGGTCGAGACGGACGACTCGCGAGGAATCGGCGATCGATACTGCCACCGGCTGCGGACGCAGAAACCGGATGGGGTCTCATCTCGTCGAATCACAGGTGCGCTTTCGGTTGTTCACACGTCTCTCGTCCGTCCTGCCTCTCGTTTGTCCGGTCGCTGCTCCAGATACGGAGGCATCACCGAGGTCTCAGGTTCCGTCGTTCCCGTCGTGTCCGCCATCGTCACCGTTGTGTCCACTGTCGTCTCCGTCGTGTGCGCCGTCGTCGTCGCGTCTGCCGTCGTCTCCGTCGTGTGCGCCGTCGTCATCGCGTCTGCCGTCGTCGCCATCGCGTCTGCCGTCGTCGCCATCGCGTCTGCCGTCGTCGCCATCGCGTCTGCCGTCGTCGTCGCGTCCGGTATCGGTGGGGAAATACCCGCGAACTCCGACGTCGATCCTCGCGAGGCTCGGCTCCGCGGCCTCCTCGTCCTGGAGGAACGTCCCGTAGGCGAAGTTCGCGATGTACAGCGACGTCGCTGTCGATCCGGTGGTCCCGAAGTGAACGTCGGCCGGGAAATCGAGGGGCGCTCCGCTGACGACCGTCTCGAGTTGTCGATCGTCCGTGAGACGGACCACCTCGTTCCGAGCGTTGACCGCGATGTACGGTGTTCCCTCTTCGTCGATCGTCATGCCGTCCGCGCCGACCAGGCCCTCGTCCTGAACGATCTGTTCTACCTGTCCGGCGCTCCCGTCGTCGGTGACCGGGACTCGCATAACCGATCCTGCGTTGAGATTATCCACGTAGACGTCGCCGTCCGGATGAACTGCGAGCCCGTCCGCACCGACCGGCGTTTGCGCCCCCGTGTTCGGCTCGAGCAGGGGATCGGAAACCCACGGCTCTGCCTCCCCGTCGGTCGTCACCCGCCAGATCGCACCGCCGAGGTGATCGGAGACGAGAAGTGCGTCATCCAGCGACGGATCGGGGATGATCCCGTTCGGCATCGACTCCTGGGCAGGCAGCGACGCGAGCCGTTCGGCCTCGCCGCCCCCGTCGGGCTCGACGCGCCACACGCCGTGCGTTTCCTGCTGACCCGATCCGTTTGCGACGTAGAGGACGCCATCGAGGACCGTTATGCCGAGTAGCAGCCCCTGTCCGACGTCTATCGTCGCCACTGACGACTGGTTACCGTTGGGATCGAAGGCGACGATCTCTCCCGCCGGAGCCATGCTCAGATAGACCGTCCCATCGTCGTCTATCGCGATGTTTTCGGGCAGCGACGGCGGTTCGAAATCGGCGACGATCTGGAGGGCGCCCCCTCCGTCACCGTCTTGTGTCCCACTCACACCGGTCGGTATCCCCGCCAGTGATCCGACCGCAGCGACTGCTCCCAGAAACGACCGTCGCGACGGTCGTACTCGGGTGGGGAGGCTGGAACCGGAACCGGTGCTCGTCTCGCTCGGGTTGTCAGTAGTCATGTATTCAGCGACAGACGACACTATCCGAAATCGGGTAAATGCGCCACACCGTTTCCCGAAAAACAGAACAGTTACCGCCAGTTACAGACGAAAAATTGCCTTGGCTCGTCTTCACGGGTCATTACGAACGGCTTCGGCGGGATCGTTTCGTGAAACGACGACCCAGTGGTGATCGATGGCCGGCACACGGTCGGCGGTGAGACCGCCGCGGTGTGGGTCGCCGCTTTATGACCCTGGCTGCGGTACTGATTCCAATGGACGTTCGGACGTTTCCGATCTTGACGGACGAAGACGAGGCGCTCGTCTCGCGTCTCTCCGTCGGGACCGGCGAGAACGCGGCCCGCGTCCTGGCGTATCTGCTGTGTCGCCGTGGAGACCCCGAACTCGCGAACGCGGCGACTCGGACCGCAGTTCACATCGGCGCGGGAGTGAGCAAGAACGCGGCGGGGGACGCACTCGACGACCTGGTCGCCGCGGGTCTCGTCGCCGAAACGACGGCACCGACCGCGGCACCGGGTCGACCGCCGAAGGCCTGGTACGCTGTCGGTTCCGAACCCGAAACGATTCGACGGACGTACGCCCGCCACGCCGACCGACTGATCGAGCAGGGCGATCGCACCGCGGCGACCATCGAGTCGGGGTCGAACGGACCCTCGCGAACCGGCGAGGCCGAGCCGAACACGAAATCGGACCCCGACGGCGCTGAGACCGTCACCAGCAACGGTGTGTCCGCGGATGGCGTTCGACCGCCCCTCGAGCGCGTGACAGTCGGCCTCAACTGGCGGTCGAACGCCCTCCACCTCCCGCTGTTCGCCGCTCGAGGGGCCACCGCGAGCGACATCTCGCTCACGTTCGACGAGTACGACGGCTCACGAGCGGCGGTGTCTGCTGTCACATCGGCGACGTGCGACGTCGGTATCGCGGGTGCAGCGACGATCCTCCGGGAGCGAACCAGGGGGCGGCCGATCGTCCCCGTCGCGGTCTGTTTCCAGCGGTCGATGGTCGTCCTGTATACGACTCGAGCGGCGTTTGGGGGGCCGTTCGATCGAATCGACCAACTCGAGGGGTGTCGAATCGGGATGACCTCGGGCACCGAGACGGAGTTGCTCGGGCGACTCCTCCTCGAGCAGGCCGGACTTCGCGACACGGCCGAACTGGTCGATATCGACGGCGAGGAACAGGCAGCGCTCGAGTCCGGCGACGTCGACGCCGTGACGGGCATGGTTCCCGATCCCGACCGTCTCGAGGCCGCGGAGCGTACCGTCGACGCCGTCACCGTGTCGGACGCGTATCCGGCGTACGGCCCGGCGTTGATCGTGACCGAACGGACGCTTCGTCAGCGCCGGCGGTTTCTCGCGGACGTTCTCAGTTCGATACTGGCGGGGTGGGCGACCGCAGTCCACGCCACGTCGACGGCGGCGCACGACTTCGCGAGCGAAACGGACCAGTCCCCGGAGCGAATCGCGCGGACGTTCGACGGCGTAACGGACCGGTTCGGAGCGAGTGATGCGGTCGAACGGCGGGGATGGGGGTGGCACTCGCCGGACAAGTGGGAACGTCTCCGGGACGCGTTGGCCCAGGTCGGGATGCTCGAATCCGCGTGACCCGTCCGCCGAATCCGACTCCTCTGGATTCGAGTCTCGTCTGGAAGAAGCCGAGGGCCGTCCTCGGTTCAGTATCGGCCGCTGTTTTTCTCGGCGGCCGTCTCCGTACGGCGGGTCCGGGAACTGACTATCTGACGGCCAGGTCGTCGCCACCACCCGGTTCCGTGAATTCGAGTTCGATCTCGAGTTCCCGTTCGCGTTGTTCGGAAAACTCGATTTCGACCTCGACGGGGTCGCTGTAGTCGAAGGGGATCTCCCACTCCGAAGCGGAGATCGTAAACGACGACCCCGCCTCGAGTTGGTCGGCGAGGTCGTGGAGGAAGGCTGCTGTCTCCTCGCTGGAGAGGTACACTTCCTGTTCGAAGAAGCCGCTCGTGACCGTTCGCCGGTCGCTGGTTCGGTCGTCGGGAACGTTGACGCGGTCGCCCATGTGCAGTCGTGACACGAGGACGTGCTTAAACATGCGTTCAGTACACTCGATACGTTTGCCCGACGACCGCCGGTCATCGATTTCGGTATCGGCGGTCGGAGACTGTCCCTCGAGCCCGTGAGAAACGGGGAAACCCTTCTTGAGCGGGCACCCGAACGATGTAGCATGTCTCTCATCGACGTCCTGGGAAACGGGACGCGCCTGGCAATTCTCAGGGAACTCTCACGGGAACCGAAATACGTCTCGGAACTCGCGGAGAAAATCGGCATGGACGGAAAAACAGCCGTACACCACCTCTCCGCGCTCGAGGAAGCCGGGCTAATATCACATTATCGACGGGGGAATCGAAAGTACTACGAACTCGCTCGGTGCATCGAACTGCGAATCGCGCCGCCGCCGGAGCGGGCGTTCGTTCTTCAGGCTACCGCACCGGACGCGGACGACGGCGCTAGCGACTCGTAGTTCGGACCCGGTCGGCAAATCGGGTCTCGGAATCGTCCCCCGAATCGGAGGGAATCCGTGTAGAGATTTCCAACGAAATTCGTGTAGATCTCTCCCGTGAACTTCCCTCCCCGACCTGTTAGCTATATGCCAGTGCTTGTCATACGACAGCTACATGTCCGGCAGCCGTCTCGAGAGCGCCACCACGAGTCGGACTTCGCGGCACGTCTCTGTGGTGGGATTACGTCGCTCGGTGGTCCCGTTCCCGATCGAAATTGAGTATCGTTTCGCCTCGTCCCTCCGGGCGTTCGACCGACTCACACGGCGAGTGTTACTCGTCTGTCTCGTGGTGTCGTTGCTGGTCACCGTCCCGGTCGCACCGACACTCGCTCAAGGTGAAGATGGGGCTGCAGGCGAAAGCGGGAAAGCGGACGCAGAAGAGGGCGGCCTCGAAGGAGCGATCGAAGGGTTCGTCGAGGGACAGGGGCTCCTGGGTGCGGTGATTCTTCTCGTCCTGGGTGGGGTAGTCCTGACGGTCTGTGTCGAGAAGTTGATTAGCTATCTCACTCGCGCGGCCCTGGGATTGAAGCTGTCGCTGTTCGCCCTCGCGATCGTTTTCACGGGATTCGAGTTCGACGATACGATTCTCGCCCTCGTGCTGTCAGCGGGCGATCTCGAGGGTGCTGCCCTGGGCACGGCCCTCGGGACTGGGCTTGCGATCGTCGGGGCGACGCTCGCGCTCGCAGCCATCGTCAGACCGTTTCCGGTCGACATCCCATCCGATTACGTGGTCCTCTTCGCGCTGGCACCGCTGCTATTGGTCCCGTTCGTCCTCGCCGGGACACTGACGTTCGTCCACGGTCTGCTCCTCCTCGGCGCGTTCGTCGTCATGTTCAGCTATATTATCGTTCGCGAGTTTCAGCGGGAAACCCCGGTGTTCCGAAATACCGAACTCGGTGAGGAGATACGGGCCGACGGCGGTGTGGCGCTCCCGGCTGCCGTTTCGGACATCCCGGAGGACTCACTCGTCGGCGATCGGCCCGCCGCCGGTGTACTGTGGCTCGTTCTCGCCGTCCTCGCGCTGGCCGGCATCGTCCTCGCGTCGATGCTGCTCGAGGCGGGGTCGGAAGTCGTCATCGGCGGATTTGGCCTGGAACAGACCGTATTCGGTGCGACGGTTCTCACGGTGATCCTCACGTTCGAAGACGTCATGCTGACGATCGAACCGGTTCGGCGGGGCGTTCCCGAAATCGGCGTCGGTAACGTCATCGGCAGCGTCCTCTTCTCGGTGACCGGCAACGTGGGCGTCATTATGGTTCTCAGCGATCTCGAGATCTCCCGCTCGGTGTTGGCCTTCCACCTTCCGTCGGTGATCGTCGTCACGGCGTTGGCCGCGTACTTCCTCCACGACGGTAAATTGAAGCGGTGGCACGGCTACTTGCTCGGCGGTTGTTACGTCGTCTACTGGCTGATCGCGATTATCGTGTTCGGAGGGGTACCGATCGGCGGGTGACACGTTCCGGGAACGAACTCTCGGGGCGAGAATTCGCCGGTAGAGTCGTTCGGACCGGGCGCGTCTCCGACTCGGACGACGTCCCCGCAGCGACACCGCGTGTCGCAACTGCGGCTGGAAACTAAGTGTGTTGGCGGGGTAGCGTCACCGACATGGTGGGTCCGAGTTCGCCGGTGCTTCTCGTCGTCGTCTTCCTCGTCGGCGTGGCGCTCGTTATCTGGTGTGTCGAGATTTTCATCGAGGCCGTCGCCCAGAGTGCCGTCTCGCTCGGCGTTTCGGGGTTCTTTCTCGCCGTCGTGCTGGCCGGCATCGACCTCGAGAACGCAGTCCTCGGCGTCACCGCGGCAGTCGCAGAGCTGCCGGGGCTCGCGATCGGGACGGTGTTCGGGGAATCGCTGTTCGTCCTCACCGTGGCCGTCGGACTCGCGGGACTCGTCGTTCCGTTTCGGATGAACGTCCCCCGGACCTACCTGTTCATGCTCGTGCTCGCGCCCATCCCCGCGTTCGCGCTGTCGCTCGGCGGGGAGATCGATCTCCTCGGTGGCACGGCCCTCGTTGCCCTGTTTCTCCCCGTGCTGGCGTTCGTATACTGGCACGAACGGCGGACCGAAACGACGTATTTGCTCTCCGAGGAGGTCCAGGAAGTGATCGGTCTCGAGGCCGGAGCGGACGCGGAGGCGATGGCCGACGGCGATCGGACGCCCCGCGAGCGTGAGAGTGACCTGGATTTCGACCTCGATCTCGACGAGTTCGTGCCGTCGCTGGAGGAACGGAGCGGTCGCTTCGCGCTCGTCGTCGCCGTGCTCGCGGTCGTCGGGATGACGATCGGTTCGGGATTGACGGTCTACAGCGCCGAAGGGATCTTCGTCGCCCTCGGTATCTCGGGGCTGGCGTTCGGTGCCACCGTGTTGAGCTTCATCGCGTCGCTCGAGGAACTGGCACTCACAGTCGAACCCGTGCGTCAGCAACGACCGGAACTGGCCGTCGGAAACATCGTCGGCAGCACGGTGTTTTACATGACGGCCAACGTCGGACTCATCGCGTTTCTCCATCCGGTCGCTACCGGCGGCGACGTCCTCACCGTTCACTGGCCGTTTTTCGCCCTCTGTCTCCTTCTCGTGACGGCGATGCTCGCTCGAGGCCGCGTCACTCGTCTCGGCGGAATCGTCCTGATCGGCTGTTACGTCGCCTACTGGGTCATCAATTACCTGTAACCGATAGCGTTCGAACACCGTCACGTCGCGCGTCGATTCGCGGGTGATTCGAGGCCCGTCGGATTTCCGGAACGGACCGATGGAAGAACCCCGAGCGAGCGACGTCGAAAATCGATATTGGGACGGGACAACGGCTCGTTGTGTGATCGGATTTCGGACAAGTCCATCTTGAGTGAGGAACGATCGATCCGGTTTATTACTCGATATCGACACTACGTTATCCGGTACGCAGGGCGATCCGGATCGGTACCCGGCGCGGCGTACTGAGAGACCATGAGACTATGACAGAAAACGAAGATTATAAATCGTCGATTTCGAGGCGAACGATTCTCCGCTCGTCGGCAGCGCTGTCCGTGGCGGGGTTCGCGATACCGGCGATGGCACAGGAAGACGCGATCACGGGCGAGATCAGACTCGGCGGTCGGATAAGCGGCTGGGTCGGCCAGTCGCCCGAATCGATCGCGGACGAGCGAAATCCGACGCTCCGACTCGTACAGGGTGAAACGTACACGCTCACGTGGGAGAACTTAGACGGCGCGGGCCACAACTTCGCTATCGAAAACGAGGCCGGCGACGAAGACTTTCTCGCGACGGAGATCGTCTCCGGGACGGGCGAGACACAAACCGTCGAGTTCACCGCCGAGGAGGGAATGGCGCAGTATTACTGCCAACCGCACGCCAGTTCGATGCGCGGTGACATCGAGTTCGTCGACGACACGGCCGGTGGCGAGGAGGGCCAGGCGCCCGCCCCCACCCAACTGATCGGGGAGGGACCGACCGTCGGCATCGAGACGGTCGCGGAGGGGTTGACCGCACCGACGAGCCTCACGGTCGCCGACGAGGACGCCGATAGGCGGTTTATAACCGATCAGACGGGGCAGATCTACGTTCACGGACCGGACGGGCTCCAGGAGGAGCCGTTCCTCGACATCTCGGATCAGCTCGTCGAGTTCATGGAGTTCGACGAACGGGGGCTCCTCGGCCTCGCGTTCCACCCCGACTTTTCCGAGAACGGTCGGTTCTACGTCCGGTATAGCTCGCCGCCGCGGGAGGGAACGCCTGACGAGTACGACCACACGTTCGTGCTCTCCGAGTTCCAGACCGCAGGTGACGACAACGCGACAGCCGATCCCGACTCGGAGCGGACGATACTCGAGATTCCGGAACCACAGTTCAACCACAACTCCGGCGCGCTCGCGTTCGGCCCCGACGGCTACCTCTACGTCGGAACCGGCGACGGCGGCGGTGCGAACGACGTCGGCCTCGGGCACGTCGAAGACTGGTACGACCGAAACGAAGGCGGCAACGGCCAGGACACGACCGAGAACCTCCTCGGGGGAATCCTCCGGATCGACGTCGACCAGGAGGGAGACGAGACGCCGTACGCGATCCCCGGCGACAATCCGCTGGTGGACGTGGAAGGCGGACGCGGCGAGTACTTCTCCTGGGGCTTCCGGAATCCGTGGGGAATGTCCTTTACGAACGACGGCCAACTCCTCGCGGCCGACGTGGGTCAGAACCTCTTCGAGAGCGTCAACTACGTTCAGAACGGCGGCAACTACAGCTGGAACGTAAAGGAGGGGACCCACTGTTTCAGCACGGAGAATCCACAGGAGCCGCCCCAGGAGTGTCCACAGAGCACGCCCGACGACGTCCGGGGCGGCGAACCCCTGCTCGATCCCGTCATCGAGTACCCCCACAGGGTCGGAATCCTCGAGTCCCTCCTCGAAGGCGGCAACGGCGGTGGGAACGAAACCGCCGCCGGAAACGAGACTGCCGCCGGAAACGAAACTGCCGGAATGAACGAAACCGCCGCCGGAAACGAGACTGCCGCCGGAAACGAAACTGCCGGAATGAACGAAACCGCCGCCGGAAACGAGACTGCCGCCGGAAACGAAACCGCCGCCGGAAACGGCGCCATCGCCGGCGACGGAGTTACCGACGGCCGGATCGGCGTCTCCGTCACCGGCGGGTATCTCTACGAGGGCGGCGAGATCAGCGAACTCGAGGGGACGTACGTCTTCGGCGACTGGAGCGTCGACGGCCAGAGTCCGGGCACGCTCTTCCTCGCCCGTCCGACCGAAGGGTGGCAGGACGCCGAGGGTGGCGACGACGTCGAAGACCTGTTCGTCGAGCCACCGTCGGAGAACGGTGGGAACGAAACCGCCGGTGGTAACGAGACCGAAACCGGAAACGAGACCGCTGACGGTAACGAAACCGACGGCGGAGCGGCGGGAGACCTCGCCGACGGATCCGCCCGCGGTGGACTGTGGCCCATCGAACAGATTCAGCTGCAGGGTGAAGCCGCCGAAAACGGTCGACCGACCGGATTCGTGTACGCCTTCGGCGAGGGCGCGGACGGAGAAATCTACGTCCTCACCACCAGTACGTCGACGGTCGAAGGCGAGGGTGCGGTTCACCGGCTCGTTCCGGCCGACGGTGGCGACGGCGAAGAGATGGAAGACGGTGGCGACGGCGAAGAGATGGAAGACGGTGGCGAAGTGGACGCGGACGACGGTGCGGATGCCGACAACGAAACGGAAGCCGCCGCCAACGAGACGGGGGCGGAAAACGAAACCGCGACCGGAAACGAGACGAACGGGTAGTCGACGCAACCCCCTTCTCGAGACGCACCACCTCACCCCAGACGGCCCATCCTTTTCTCGAGACGCAACCATCCAGTCCCAGACGGTTCATCCCGTCCCAGACGCACCGGCTAACGCGAAACGACTCGTTCTTCGTCGACGTATCGACTCGAAAAAACGGCCGCAGATGGATCGCGGGCCTTATTCCTGGAGCGAGAAGACGGCGATCGTGTTCCCTTCCTCTTCGACCTGGTTGCCTCCGCCGCCGGTGATCGCGACGTACTGTTTTCCTTCGTTCGGATCGTACCAGCTGGCCGGTGCGCCGTCGACGCCGTGGTTGCCGACGACGTGCTGTGCCAGCCGTTCGCCCGTTTCGGTGTCGAACGCGTGGAGGTACCCCCCGGGACCGCCGGCGAAGGTGACGCCCGTCGCGGTCGTCAGCGAGCCACCCCACGGCGGACCGACTTGCCAGCTGAACCAGTTCTGCCACTTCACTTCGCCGCTGATCGGATCGATGCCGGCGATGACGCCGGCGTTTTCGTTCCACTCCTCCACTTCCTCGCTCAGGTACTGCTGGTTCTCCTGATCTTCTTCTTCCTCGTCGTCGCCGTGTACCTCGTCACCCTCACGCTGCTCGCCCGGTTCCGTCTGGACCGGTTCCGTCTTTCGCACGGTGTCCATCCCGATGTAAATTTCTCCGGGCTGATACTCCGTCTCGAACCAGGAGAACTTGATCGGGTAGTTGGTCCCCTTGACGACCAGCGTCCGCGTCTCGGGGTCGTAGGCGGACGGCTGCGGATTCGTCCCGCCGATGAGATCCGGCATGATCCAGGGCGCGCTGTCGAGGTCGTCGTACGGTGGCAGGTTGAACGTGTTGAGGTGCTGGACGTACTCGTCGCTGCGCTGGTGGAGCTGTCCGGTCTCCATATCGACCGTGTACACCCAGCCTGTCTTCCCCGGCCACGTCGTGAATTTCCGGGTTTCGCCGTCGACCTCCGCCTCGAAGACGACCGGCGGACTCGGCGAGTCGTAGTCCCACCAGTCGTGGGGAGAGTCCTGGTGGTGCCACTGGTACTCGCCGTCGGACGTATTGACCGCGACCTTCCCGCACGAGTAGGGGTTCCACCCCGGCCGAACCGTCCCGTACCACGGGCCGGGATTAGCAGACGGAATGACGACCGTGCCCTCGTCGGGGTCGAGCGCACCGGATGCCCAGGCGGTGGCGCCGCCGTGCTCCCAGGAATCGCCGACCCACTCGTGTTCGGGCGTCATATTGACTCGCCACTGCGGGCTGCCGTCCTCGAGGCTGATCCCGTCGAAGAAGCCGCTGACGCCGAACTCGCCGCCGAAGCTCCCCTTCATGATCATCCCGTCGTAGATGAGCGGCGGGAACGACGACGTGGTCCCGCGCGATCGCTCCCACTTGAGTTCCTCGTGCATGAGGTCGTCCGCGACCTCGCCGCGGTACGCGGCCGCGCCGTTGTAATACCACCGCTCTTCGCCGGTGTAGCGGTCGATCGCGATCACACCCAGATCCAGCGTGCTCTTGTACACGGTGTCGCCGAGGACGGCCGCGCCGCGCTCGGCGGGCGGCGTCGCGTCGGACGCCCCCACGAGCGGTCGGTAGAAGTGTCGCCACAGAATGTCCCCGGTACGCGCATTGATCGCGTAGAGCAGGTCGGGCCCGACCGTCGCGTACATGATCGGCGGATCTCCGTCGACGATGATCGGCGAGCCCTGGAAGTCGTTCGGATGGTCCGCGACCTCGAGTCGATACTCGACCTCGAGGTCACCGGCGTTCTCCGGCGTGATGACGTCGGCGGTCGTGTGACGCTGAGACTGGTACGAACCGCCCATGATGAGCCAGTTGGTGGGGTCCTCGCCAGTCTCAGCGAGATCCTGTTCGGTGACGTCTACCTCGGGTATCTGATCGGTATCACCCTGGTCGACGACTGATTCGCCCGGCTTTTCGCTCCACGGTGCGTCCTCCGGAAGTTCGACGAGATGGGATTCGTACGTCATTCGTATTCACCTGTTAGTTGGTCGCCGAGTTCCTCGGTGCGCGCTTATCGTCCGTGATCCGGACGACGTCGCTGATCAGGAACTCCTGACCGATGATCATGAGTGCGGTACTGGCAGTCGTCAGCGTCGTGAGTTGGTCGTCCGCGATATCGCCTTTCGCGAGGTCGCGGGCGGCCGACCCCATGAGGTAGTAGCCGCCGAGCATCGACTTGACGTCCCAGAGGCCCCGGTCGATCATCTCGCTGGTGACGAGCGGTTCGCGTTGCCACAGGAAGTGATCGAGCCCGTCGATCCACAGCAGCGACCCTTCGGCGGCCCGCTGGTGGAGCGGCGCGACGTACTCGCGGACGACGCCGTCCTCGACGGCGTCCGCCGGCGGGTAGTCCCCCGTCTTCATCCACCACGAAAGCTGCTCGCGGGTGTTCACGATGTTCATCACCAACGCCGTCTGCTCCTCGTCGGAGAACCCGACCTCGGACAGGGTCGCCGGGAGGGCATCCATGTGCAGCAGTTGACGCGTCGTCTCCTCGATGTGCGCCGGGGCGAACGCCGGGAGGTTCTCTTCCGCGCTCGCGAAGAACCCCGCCTCGGAGAGGTGATCGTTGATCGCCCACGCCGCCGTCGTCAGCTCCTGATAGGCCGACGCGTCCTGTTCTGGGACGCCCATGGTCTCGAGTTGAGACAGCATCTCGAAACTCCCTTCGAGCGCGGCCAATTGTTCGCTCAGCAGCGTCGCGTCGAGCGTTCCGGTGAGGCCGTTCTGAACGGCCTCACCCATCTCTGCGAGTCCTTCTGCAGCCCCGCTCGAGACTTCGGTTCGGAGATCTTGAAGCGTCGCACCGGCGACGGCACCGCCGGCGACGACGCCGAGCGCCTTCAGGAAGTCGCGACGATCCTCGTCGCTCACTTCCCCGTAACTGTATCGTTCCGCTGGATTAGTACCGTATGCCATGGCACTTTCTGACCATCGCGATACCCCACATTAGAAGCTTCCACCGTTTTTCGGTATGTAATATATTTCTGCAAGGGCTCGGCGAGCTGGTTTTGATCAAAAACAATACATAACAAGATATGTTATCACAACACATACTTACAGCGGGTTCGACCCCATAACCCGCTGTTTATATTACCGACGGTAACTAGTTTGGATCGTCCACACGTCCGCTCCATCCGTGGTTTGAATCGAATGAACCGTTCGTGATTCCAACCCGCGGAAGACGGATCTCGACTTCGGACGCGGTTGCGACTTTCCTCCGCCGACTCACACCAGCGCACGCACGTCTTCGTTCGACTCTGTGAGGAATCGGGTCGCCCGAAAAATGCTCCGTCTGGGATTTGAACCCAGGTCATCGGCTCGAAAGGCCGAAATGATTGGCCGGACTACACCAACGGAGCCCGTACTCCCTCGTTGCTCCGGCCTAGTGAAAAGCGTTCCGTTCCGATCCGCTATTGCTACGGTTTCACGTACTTCTTCGCTCCCCCTCGGAATTGCGGAGTGACGTCCCCTCGAGTTCCATCGAGAGGGTTCCCTCGAGTCCGAGCAGATCGAGTATCGTCGGGGTGACGTCGGTCGCGTCGACCGGTTCGTCACCTTCGAGGGCGGGAGCCGCCGGACCGCCGAGGCCGAAGCTGCCGTACGCCGATTCGTCGACGCGCCCGTGTGAACCGCCGACCTTCGACGCGTCGAGCGAGACGAGTCCCTCCTCACCGAAGAACAGCTCGCACGGGTCGAAGCCCGGTTTCGCGTGGATGTCCATCTCCGTCGCGTACGGCGGCGCGTTCTCGGGGTCGTCCCACCAGTAGTACTGGAACCAGGCGTCCCGATTCGCGACGAGCACGATCTCGCCCGCATTGGGGTGGTCGATTCCCCGATCTGCCTTGCCGCGTCGTCCGAGAACGTCGTCGACCCCCTCCAGGGACTCGAACACGTCGCGAGCCGCCTCGACCGACCCCTCGTCGGCGTAGACGTGTGCGATCTGGTGATCGACCATCGCAAACGCGGCCGAATCGCCGATCGCGGCCTCACCGTCTCCAGCTACCTCGAGGAGCCCGGCTTCGCGGAGCGCCCGGTTCGGGAACACCGGTCGGTCGACGTCGTGGAATCCGTATTCGTTGACGAGGACGAGGGCCGTTTCGTCCCACCGATCGGTCTCCGTGAGGTGGGTGAGAAACTCCTCGAGCAGGTCGTCGACGACCGACAGTTCCGCGCGGAAGGCATCGCTTCCCGGCCCGCTGCTCTGTCCGACGTAGTCCAGATGCGGGACGTAGACCCAGAGCAGGTCGGGGTCGAACCGCTCGATCGCCTCGCGAGCGGCCGCGAGAATCCATCGACTTCCGTCCTCGTTCGCGCCGGGACCCCAGTAGTTGTGCAGCGGGAAGTGATTCAACTCCTCGCGCAGGTCGTCGTAGAAGCCGTCCGGGTTCGTCCAGCAGTTCATCTCGAGAATGTCGTTGTTTTCGTCTTCGATCGGAGACGGGGTCACGGCCACGTCGGCGCTGGTTCCGATCAGGTGCTGGAAGTTCAGGACGCCGGTTATCAGTCCCGCTTCGTCACTTGCGGTTTCCCAGATCCGATCGCGACCGTCGCGGTCGCGTTCCCAGAACTCGGCGGTCTGACGCTCGCGATCGAACTCCCCGCTGGAGACGTCGCCGTGCGTGTCCGGCCGTTGCCCCGTCGCAAGCGTCGTCTGTGCGGGAACGGTCACCGCCGGGAACGTCGGCCGAAGTGGTCGGACGCTCTCGCTCGCGAAGAACGACTCGAGCGTCGGCGTTCGATCGGCGTCGATGTGCTGAGGTTGCAGGCCGACGACGTCGAGGACGATGGTTCGGCCGGCCGGTTCGCTGGTCTCGGAAATCGATGAGTCGGTCATGGGATGGCAGGTTCGGGGTGCGTTTTGGCGTGAATCGTTGGTCCGTCGCGAGTCGGTCGAATCGATCGGTCGGCAATCGCCGTGGTCGATGGTCGGTCGAATCGAATACCGGGCCGTCGGTGTCAGTGATTTCGGTCCGCGTAGTCGGACAGTCGCTCCATCTGTCGGGAGAGGTCGTGCTCGTCGACCCCGATCGGCGCCTTGAAAAACGACGCGAGCTGGGGCTGGAGTCCTCCCTCACCCCGTTCGTCGGCGTGAGCGACGAGGCGCACGAGATCGAGGACGAGCGGGGCGGCCAGCGCCGAGTCCGATCCCTCCCAGGTGAACTGCATCGTCATTTCCGTCTCGAGGAAGCCCTGGAAATGGATGTAGTCCCACGCCGTTTTCCAGTCCGCGAGCGACGGGGTGTAGTCGATTCGGACACGGTTGTGACCGATTTCCGGCAGTATCGAATCGAGGACGTCGCCCTTGCTCGAGAGCTTGCCCGCTGCGTTCGCGTCGTCTTCCAGAACGAGGCCGTCTCTGTTTCCCAGAATGTTGTGTCCCTCCCAGCTCAGCACCTGCAGGTTTCGGCCGGCGAACATCGGCGCGAGCGCGGACTTGACGAGCGTTTCGCCGGTCTTCGCGTCGCGTCCCATGTGCGGGACGGATTTCGCGGCCGCGAGTTCGCGGATTCCGCCGAGCGAGTTGGCGGCACTCGGCGTGAAGTTGACGAAGGGATGACTGGCGTCGATCGCAGCGTAGGCGTAGAGAACGCTCGCGGGCAACTCGCGGTCGTCCTCGTCGATCGCCCGTTCGAGCGCGTCGCGACTGGCGTATCGCTCCGGCTCCGCCAGTTCGGGTTCGGTCGACGCCACGTTGACGACCACGAGCCGTTCGAGATCGTGATACTTTCGGAACGTTTCGTAGTCGTCGCGGATCTGCTCGACGACGGTCCGGATTCCGAGCGATTCGTCGATCCGTTCGCTCTCTTCGGAGACCGCCGCGCCGCAGTTGACGGCCGTTCCGACCTGGATCCGTTCGTCGATCGCCGTCAGGTCGTCTCTGACCGCCGCGAGTGTCTCCTGGTCAGGAACACCGTTTCGATCGCGTTGGCGCTCCGCCTGAGCGAGGAGCGACTCCGGTTCGATGTCGTGGCCCCCGAAGACGAACCCCTCGACCGGCGGCAGGTCGAGACTCGAGACCGGCTCGCGTTCGGTTACCATGCCGGTGCCGTCGGTCACCCCCTCGGCGATCGCGCGGGCACCGACGATGGCCGTCGTCGCGACGTTGCCGCGCGCGCCGACGAGCCACACGCCGGTTCGGTCCTCGGCGGCGGACTCACGCCCTCCGTTCATCTGCGATCGTTCGATATCCACGGGCGGTCGCGCGGTCGTGACGATTCGGGTTCGCGGTCGTCGCGCGCGGACTGGACGATTCGCAGCCACCCCACTCCGAGACCGTGACGCCCCGCGTCTCTCGCTCGTTCCGTAGCGGACATTCCACCGAGAGTCGGAACCGGACGACTTTCGTTATGACTCGCGTAGCGGAAGTAAGACCGGTTTGACCGGTCACAAGATCGGATTCCGCTGTGAGGGCCGGTCGATCCGCCGTCATCAACCTCGGATTTGCCGTTCGAACGATCGGTGGACCAAACCGTTCATCCCTCGACCAGCGCCTATGCGGATTATCGATCCTCATATGCATATGGTATCGCGTTCAGCCGAGGACTATCGGCGAGCGCGACACGCGGGCATCGAGTGCTGTATCGAACCTGCGTTCTGGAGCGGTCAAGACAAACACCATGCCGGTGCGTTCTTCGATTACTTCGAACAGATCATCGACCACGAAACCGATCGAGCAGAGCGGGCCGCCAACATGGACCACTACGTCACGATCGGTCTCGAGCCGAAAGAGGCGAACTATCGAGAGATGGCCGAGGAGGTCGTAGACCGCATTCCGGAGTACCTCGATCGCGACCCCGTCGTCGGCGTCGGCGAAATCGGTTTCGACCAGGTCACGGACGACGAGGAGTGGGCGTTCCGCCGACAGCTCGAACTCGCGGAGGACAGGGAGCTTCCCGTCATCGTCCACACGCCCCACACCGACAAGCCGTCCGGCACCGAGCGCATCGTCGAGATCATCGAGGAGATGGGAGTGACCGAGGAGCGGATCGTCATCGATCACAACACCGAGAACACGATCGACATTTCGACCCGAACGGACTGCTGGATCGGCTTCACGCTCTACCCGGGCAAGATCGAGGCGGCGTCGGCGATCGACCTTCTCGAGGAGTACGGGACCGACAACATGATCTTCAACAGCGCCGCCGACTGGGATCCCTCGGACCCGCTCGCCGTCCCGAAGGCCCGCGACCGGATGATCGACCGGGGCTGGGACCGCGAGGAGGTCCGTAAAGTCGTCTTCGACAACCCCTACGAGTTCTTCGACCAGTCCCCGAACTTCGACTACGAGGCCTGAGATGCGGTTCGGGTTCTCCACCAACGCCTTTCGCGAGTATCCCCTCGCGGACGCCATCGAAGCCATCGCCGATGCGGGATACGACGGCGTCGAACTGCTGTTCGACGAGCCACACCTCTACCCGCCGGCCGCGACGGACGCGGAACGCGCAGGCGTCGAAGACGCCCTCGAGCGGAACGAAATCGGCGTTAGCAACGGTAATGCGTTCATGCTTACCGCGATCGAGGACTTCCATCACCCCTCCTACATCGAGCCGGACGAGTCGTATCGACGGGAGCGAATCGACTACACCCTCGCCGCGCTCGAGACCGCGGCGGCGCTCGACCTGCCCTACATCTCGATCGAGCCCGGCGGACCGATACCCGAGCGAAAATCGCGCGAATGGGCGATAGAGACCTTCGTCGACGCCCTCGAGACCGTCCTGGCGAAAGCCGAACAGGTGGACGTCGACCTGCTCGTCGAGCCCGAGCCCGATCTGTTGATCGAGACCGCGGACGAGTTTCTGGAACTGGTCGAGCGCGTCGACTCCGAGCGCGTCCGCTGCAACTTCGACGCCGGCCACTTCTACTGCGTCGGCGAGAACCCGGCCGAACTGGTCGAGCCGCTCTGGGAATACACGAGTCACTACCACCTAGAGGACATCCCGGCCGATCGGACCCACGAGCACACCCAGCTCGGCGACGGCGCGATGGACGTCGACGCGTTCCTCGGCGAACTCGAGACCCGAGGCTACGACGGCTTCGTCACGGTCGAACTCTATCCCTACGAGGAAACGCCGATCGAGACCGCGCGGGAGGCGATGGCCTTCCTCGAGGAACGCGGGTGGGCGTAGGGTGGCCGGCGGTGCGCCGTCGGATCGCTCCGAAAGGGGAGGTCCGGTCGACGGCGACCGGTGGGAATCGCCCGGCGAGCGCGATCCGCGGGGATCGACCGACAGCAACTCGCGTGAAACGGGTGAGAACGATTCGCGTGAGCCGGTCGACACAGGCTCGCTCGGATCGGACGCTGCTGACTCGCGTCCGACAGTTGGCGGTGATTCACGTGACGCAGATGTGCGTGACTCGGAGACCGGTGATTCGCGTCCAGCGCTCGGTGCGTACGCCGAACTGGTCCGCGTGCCGAACCTCTTTACCGCACCGCCGGACGTGATCCTCGGTGCGGCGGTAGTGTCGGTCGCCGGCGCTACCCCGTCTCCGTCGGCGGTCGCGTTACTGTCGCTCGGGTCCGTCTTCCTGTACGCGGGCGGGACGACCCTCAACGACGCGTTCGACGCGCCTCTCGACGCTCGAGAGCGGCCGAATCGGCCGATTCCGTCGGGACGGATCGACCGGCGCACCGCGTTCGAACTCGGATTCGCGCTCCTTTTCGTCGCCGTCGGCATCGCCTTCGTCGCCGCGGGCGGCCCCGCAGCCGTCGTCGCCGGATCGGTGGCCATCGCGATCCTCGCCTACGACGGCCTCCTGAAGGGATCGGCCCCCGGATTCATCGCGATGGGTGCGACTCGAGGACTGAACGTCGTCCTCGGAGCGACCGCTGCCGGAAGCGCTGCGCTCGAGATTCCCGCCCGACTGGTCGTGGTTCCGGCGGTCGTCACCGGCTACATCAGCGCCGTCACGTTCATGGCGGCACGAGAATCCGAGGGGGACAATCGACGTGCTGTCGCGGTCGCCTCCGGGGGTGCGGTCCTGGCGGTCGTCGCGCTCTGCGTGTACCTCGTCGGCGTCGAGTCGTCGGGGCTCGAGATTCTCGTCGCGCTCGCGTTCGCGACGGCGTTTTGCTGGTGGGTCGGACGTCCCCTGCGCGCGGCGTACGCCGATCCGGTTCCGAGTACCGTCGGTCCGGCGGTCGGCGGGTGCGTCCTCGGACTCGTGTTGCTCGACGCCGGCTTCGCCGCGGCAGCCGGAATCCGCTGGGGGGTTGCTGCCGGTGTCTTTCTCGTTCCGGCGGTGGGTCTCGGCCGGATGTTCGACGTGACCTGACCGCTCGCGTGCGGCCTCACGCCGCGACCACGGTTCGACCCGACCGGCCGCGGTTCACACCGCGGTTCGTGCGGTCCGCCGCATCCGTACCCGACCGGCCGACGACGAGCGCCACCCGATAGCACCTCGATCGAGACTCGAACCAGCCGTGTGGCTGCCCGTGATCGACGCCGCCGGGCCAACGAATTAGTGGTCCACCGGTGTAGGAGGACTGAATCGATGGTCGAACTCGCTTTCTCGACGAACGCGTACACCCGCTACGACCTCCCCGAGGCGGTTCGCCGGATCGCGGATCACGGCTACGCCGGCGTCGAACTACTCGGCGACGACCCCCACGCGTACTTCCCGGACTTCGGCGACGGAGACCGCGACGCGCTCCTCGATGCCCTCGCAGACACCGGGCTCGCAGTCTCGAATATCAACGCGAACACGGCGATGGGCTACTACGACGATGCGCCGCCGTCGGCGTTCTTCGAACCGAGCGTGATCCGTGCGGACGACGCCGCCCGTCAGTGGCGAATCGACTACACGAAGCGGGCGATCGACCTCGCCGAAACCGTCGGTTCGCCGGCGGTCTGTCTGGCCACCGGCCGACCGTTGCCCGGCACGCCGCCGGAAAAAGCGTCCGACTACCTCCGCGAGGCGCTCGCGGACATCCTCGAGTACGCCGAGGCGAGGGACGTAGAAGTCGGGATAGAGTTCGAACCCGAACTGCTGGTCGAGAACACCGACGAGGTTCTCGCGCTCATCGATGACGTCGGCCGTGATTCCCTCGGCGTCAACGTAGACGTCGGCCACGCCGCCGTCTACGGTGAAGACGTCGCGGAGAGCATCCGCCGCTCGAGCGGTTCGATCACGGGAATCCACGTAGAGGACATCGTCGGGGGCCGCCGGGGAAAGCACTACCATCGGATACCTGGAGAGGGTGATCTCGACTTTCGGGCGATATTCGACGCCCTCGATGACGTCGGGTACGACGGCTTCGCGACGCTGGAGCTCTATACGTACCCCGGTGAACCGGACCGGGCAGCACGGGAGGCCTACGCGGAACTCGAGCGATACTGTTAGCCCGCCGACGCTCGCGAGAATCCGTCGAAATATCCCTCCTTCTCAACGCTTTTAACCCCCTGTGACCATCCACCGGTCGTGAAATACGTTCGTTTCCGCGACCCGGCCGGAGCGATCCGGCGCGGAGAGTACGAGGACGGGACCGTTCGCTTCGCCAACGAGAGCTACGCGTTCGACAGCGACGAGATCGACATCCTGCCGCCGTCGGATCCATCGAAAATCGTCTGTATCGGTCGAAACTACGCCGAACACATCGACGAAATGGGGTCCGATTTTCCCGACCGACCGCTGCTCTTTCTGAAGGGACCGAACACGCTTGCGGCCCACGGCGATACTGTGACGCTTCCGGCGGGCAAGGAGCGGATCGACCACGAGGCCGAAATCGGCCTCGTCATCGGCGAGCAGTGTCGCCACGTGCCCGAGGAATCGGCCATGGACGTCGTCGAGGGCTTTACCTGCGTCGACGACCTCTCGAACCGGGACGACCAGCAACTCGAGCAGAACTGGATCCGCGGAAAGGCGTTCGACGGCGCTGCCCCGATCGGCCCCGTGCTCGCGACTCCCGACGAGGTCCCCGCTGACGCGGCCGTTCGGACCCGCGTCAACGGAGACCTGCGCCAGGACGGTAATCGCGAGCAGCTCATCTTTACGATCCCCGAACTGATCGCCGAGATAACGACCTACATGACCCTGGAACCGGGCGACGTGATCGCGACCGGCACCCCGGACGGCGTCGGCCCACTCGAGGACGGCGACCAGATAGAGATCGAAGTCGAGGGGGTCGGGACGCTCGAACACTCCGTCCGGATTCCCTGAAGCGAGCGGGCGACCGACGACCGCCCAGCGACGGCCCGATTCGCTGTGGCAGGACTGTCCGCTCGTCTGCAGTCCGCCATCCGCTCGTCTGCAGTCCGCCATCCGCTCGTCTGCAGTCCGCCATCCGCTCGTCTGCAGTCCGCCATCCGCTCGTCTGGCACTACAACGCTTTTCGCCTCGCTCGAGAAAGGACGCCTATGACAGTTCGGTTCGACCCGCTTACCGTCGACTGGTTCGGTCTCGCGACGATTCGACTCGAGGGGCAAACGGGTGCGGTCGTCTACATCGATCCCGGTCCGGAACACTACGGAGTGCTAGACGGCTACGATGCTCGCGACGGCGATCTGGTTCTCATCAGTCACGACCACCACTACGATCCGGCGTCGATCCGACGGGTAGCACACGAAGAGTCACTGATCGTCGTCCACGAATCGATCGACGCGAGCGAGATCGACCGGGTGGACGACGATCCGGACGACCTGCCGTACGACGTGGAGCGGGTCGGGGACGACGACTCGTTCGTCCTCGGACCGCTCGACCTGTTCACGACACCGGCGTACAACGATCCCGACGGCCCACACACCGACGAAAACGGGATCCCATACCATCCCGAGGGGCGGGGGTGTGGGTTCGGCGTCACGATCGACGGCGTCACCGCGTACTGGCCCGGCGATACCGACGTGTTACCGGTTCACGAAACCCTTCCCGTTGATCTCTTCGTGCCGCCGATCGGCGGCACGTTCACGATGGATCGTCACGAAGCGGCGGCGCTGGCCGCACGGCTCGAGCCGAATCTCGTCCTCCCGGTTCACTACGACACGTTCGAGGCGATCGAAACCGACGACGAGGCGTTCGTCGTCGAGGTGGCGAGGAGCGGCGTTCCGATCGTCCTCGATCGGTAGCCGTGTGGCTCACGCGGCGATCAGACGCCGCGGCGAGACCACGCGAACGCCGCGAGAACGGCGACGATCAGGGCTGCGAAGGCGGCCCACTGACCGAGTTCGCTATCCGCGATCGGTGCGAGAAGATCGACGAGTCCGGTCCCCTGCAGGAGCCCCAACGCGAGGACGAAAAAGACCACTATCGAAATGAGGCCGATCGTTACCCCCTCTTTCATCATCCACGCGGTTTCGTCCGCCTCTTGTGCACCGGACGTCGTCGGCTCGTCGATCGCTTCCTCGTCCGGCTCGCTGTGCAACGGTCGTTTTTCGTCAGTGTCGTCAGCCATGGCCACGTTCTAGACGGTGAGAGTCGGTGGAGACAGGAACCGGTTGGACCTGCAGACACAGGGGACGCCGTCGTGCGAACGCCCGTCGAAATCGGGGACCGGACGGGACGAGTCGTCCGCTCTCCCCGTCGACCGGTCGTTCGATCGTTCGCAGCGCTCGGACGCTGTCTCGATCGTCTACAGGCTGAGTAGGGCGAGTGCCTCGGGGCTTGTCCCCGAGGTACTTCACTCGGGACACTCGGCCGCCTCCTCGGTCCGCTCGTTCTCACACGGGCGTTCCGGGGCACCTCGCAAAATCGACCCTTCCCGCCTTCCACCACCCAGCGGACAAATTCACAGCACCGCGGGTCCGGATCTACGGCGCCGAATCTCGACGACCGCTAGATTACGTCCATTTGGCTGAGCCGATCCGGGAGATACGTATCCGTCACGAAATCGAGACCGTACGACGCCAGCGACTGCTGTTCGGATTTCTTCTCGAGGTCGAGTTGCAGTTCGATCTGTTCCTCCCAGTAATCGGTCTGGAAGCGGGGGTCCTCGAGTTCGCTCTCGAGGGCGTTGACGTCCGAATCCGAGAGCGGGTCGGTGGGCAGTTCGTACTCGACGATGTCGGCGGGCTGGATGCCCACGAACTGGGCCTCCGGGGTCGCGAGGTACTCCGAGAGGTGGGCGGACTTGATCGACCCGTAGGCGACCGAGCCGTAGATGCGGTACGACCACGGGTCGCCGTCGGTAAAGACGGTCACGGGCAGATCGAGTTCGTCGTGGAGACGCTTGGTGATCCGGCGGGTCGCCCGGGCGGGCTGACCCTTGAGATGGACGATCAGGGCGTTGTACTCGTCGTCGAACCCGTTCTCGACCAGTCGATCGCGCATCCCACCGGTCTCGACGGCGAGAATGAAGTCGGCGTCGGAGTCGAGAAAGTCGATCGTGTCCGGATTGTTCGGAATCTGGTAGCCGCCCTCGCCGACGTCTTCCTGACAGTGAATCTCGCGCTCGCCACGACGGGTTTGTTCGCGGAGGTGCAGCGGTCCCATGATCGTCGCGCCGGACTCTTCCGGGCGCATGTGGAAATCCTCGCGAGTGACCCCGGAGACGATCTCCAGGTCCTCGATGAGGCCGTTCGATTCGTCCTGATCCGAGAACTGGGCTTCGTCGTTGTCCCAGCTTTCCGAGAGGTAGTAGAGTTCACGCAGGGTGGACGACCGGTCCTCTTCGAGCTGGCCGGAGAGGAATTCGATCGTATAGACCGCTTTGAGAAGCTTTCGCGCACCTCGAACGGAGTTGGCTGATCTGGTCGATTCCCGGTCACCGTAGACCCAGACGTCTTTTTCCTCGTCGTACTCGATGTTGTTCTTCGTCCGCGTCGGCACGGACATATGCGGGATCTCGCCCAGTTCGAACTGGTCGTAGAACTGCGCCGCGAGATCGATCAACTGTTCTCGTGCCTGCTGGGTATCGTCTGCGCTCATTGGTCAGTAACGGTGAGTTTCTCGCTTTCGACGCCCTTGACGTCCAGATCGAACGTCGCGTCGTCCGGTACCTCGTACCCGAGCGTGGCATCGTCGCCGCTTCCGACGTCGGCCTCCCACTTGACGAACCACTCGCCGTCCATCTCGACGACGGTCGCGCCGTCAGAGAGGTTCTCGGGCTCGGCCGAGACGATGTCGGTCACCTCGAGTGACTCTTTCGTGTTGGAGTTGTTCTCGACGACGACGGAGACTGCGGCGCCGGTTCCGTTTTCTTCGATCTGGCGCTCGACGAGAACGTTGTTCATGATGCGTGCGACCGCGTCGTCGATATCGGGTTTGCTGCGGCCGGTGACCTCGGCGACCTTCTCTGCCATCTCCGGTAAGATCTTCCCGAGGACGTTTTGCTTCTTTCGGCGCTGCTGCATCGACCGGCGCTTGTTGAGATAGCTCTTGAGCTCTCGCGAGGCCTCTCGGACCGCCAGTTCGATCTCGTCTTCGATCTCCGGAACGTTCGCGATGGCGTCTTTCGATTCACTCGTAAACGGAACGTTCGTCGAGGCGACGTGGATCATGATCACCACCGGCCCGTTCGGCAGCCCGGAGCCGCCGGGTTGATCGAGGCCGTAGTTGCGCCAGCCGATCGTCTTTACCACGTCGGTCGTCGCACAGGCCCCGCGCTGGTAGACCAGGGGGACTCGATTCGCAAATCGGAGGACCTCGCCGGTTCCTTCGGCCTCGAGATCACCGCCGTAGGCGATTCCGGCCTCGACGACGAACGGGTCACCGCCGGAGACGCCCGCGTCACGGGTGGCCGACGCGAAGAAATCGGCGTCGAACTCCTTCTCGAGGCCCGCGGTGATGAGGTCCTCGGTGATCGGCGCCAGACACCGCGTCGGCGGCGCCATGATGTCGGTGGCGCGCATGGCGTCGACCAGGTTGCTGGTCGCATCGCGGTCGCCGTTTAGCTCCCGGACGAGCGGCGGGTCGTCCGGCACCGTCGCCATCACACTCCAGACGGCCTCCACGACGTTCTCGCGAGCGGTCTCGCCGAACGAGACGTCGTCGTACTCCTCGGTGAGATCCGCCGCCCGGTCGACGTACTCGCGGAGTTGGCCGCGGGAGAGCCGATGGCGGACGTTGTCGTTTTCGCGTTCCTCCTCGAATTTGGCCGCGAGCCGGTCCGCGAACGCGTGGATCACCTCGTCGTCTTTGCGGGTGCTCGTCGCGTCGTCGGCGAGTTCGTACAGGTCGGTTACGAGGCGCGAGTCCACGTCGGTGTCGTCCGCACCGTCGCCCGCGTTCGCCGCCGCGTCGTCGGCGGCGTCGATCAATTCGAGCCACACGGCCCGGACGGCGTTTTCGCGGACGGTGTCGCCGAACGTCGTTCCGTGGTCGGCCTCGACGCCGTCTGCGGCCGAGTCGACGACCTCGAGTAACTCGTGGTGGGCGATCCGGTCCCGATCGCCGACGGCGTCCGCGACGGCCTCGGCGAAGGCGCTGGTCGCGTCCGGGCCCTTGTTCGCCGTCGCGTTCTCGACCGCTGTCGCGACGTCGACGGATTCGTGGGACGCCGGGGGACGCCAGCGCATCTCGCGGCCGTAGTGGCGGTCGCGGAACGCGTCGATGATCGATTCGGCGGTCTTCTTCCCGACGCGAGTGAACTCACCCTGTACGAACCCGGAAACCGTCTGGGAGTCGGTTGCGTTCAACATTTTCATCACAGTCCCGAGTTCGACACCGTGTGGGTGCGGGCGGATTTCCTCGGTCTCCTCGGGGAGCTGGTCGGTCGCGCGTTCGAACTTGAAGTGTTCCTGGGGCTCGCGAAGCTCGAGGCGAGCGTGGGGGTTGACGACCGCCGTGTGCTTGATGTAATCGTGGAGCTGCTGGCGGGCGCGCATGTTGGCTTCCATCTCGAGTTCGATGCGCGTCCCGTGGGGGCGATCCCAGGTCGTCGTCTCCTCGACGCTGATTTCGGGTTCGTTTTCGTCGGTATCGATAATCAGTTCGAAGTACTCCGCCTCGCTCGAGCCCTGCGTCCGACTGGTGATCTTCGCGGGCTTCCCGCTCGTCAGCTGTGAGTAGAGGACGGCGGCGGAGATACCGATCCCTTGCTGGCCCCGGGACTGTTCGCGTGCGTGAAAGCGCGATCCGTAGAGGAGCTTCCCGAAGACCTTCGGGAGCGATTCTTTGGTCAGTCCCGGTCCGTTGTCCTCGACGATCAGGCGATAGTAGTCACCGGTTTCCTGAATCTCGACGTAGATGTCCGGGAGAATGCCCGCTTCCTCGGCGGCGTCTAAGGCGTTGTCGACGGCCTCCTTGACGGCCGTGACGAGGCCACGAGCGCCGCTGTCGAAGCCGAGCATGTGCTTGTTCTTCTCGAAGAACTCGGCGATGGAGATCGACTGCTGACTCTCGGCCAGCTCCTCGGCGATCCCCGGCTCGTCACCGAGTGTCGACTGGAACGACGTCATCGTCTTCCCTTACTAACGGGGAGGCTAAAAGGTGTGTGCTACCGGAGTGAAAGTGAACCGCACGGAGGACGGCGTCGCTCGATGCGCGTCGCCGCCGTCGATCGATTCGCCGACGGCTGGTCCGCGAACGGTCCTCGAGAGCCCTAGAAGGTGATAATTTCGTGGCCCTCGTCGACCAGCGAGCGGACGCTCGGGTGACCGCCGTTCTCGTCGACCGTGACGACTCCGGTCTCCGCGACCGCGTCGTCGACGCCGAACGCGTTCGCACAGTAGTCACAGACCGCGGCTTCCTCGCTGAGCGACCGATAGAGTTCGTGATAGTCGTGGCTCTCGTCCTCGAGTTCGGGGATCCACTGCGTTCCGGCCCCGTCGAAGATCAGTTCCAGATCGTCCTCGGGATTTTCGTCGAACTCTCGTGCTGCCTCGAGGCCGTTTACGAGTCGGCCGAGGTCGCTGTGCGATTCGGTGCCCGCCAGAATAACGATCGCTGCGCGTGTCATTGCGGCCGAAACTGGGGCCCGATATTACAAAAGCCGATGGCGGTCGTGTAAGCGGGATACCGATCCGGCGACTACGTCGAGACGACGGACCGCGAATCACCGATCCGAGTCGTGGTCGTGGTCGTGGTCGTGGCCGTGGCCGTGATCGTGATCGTGTTCGTGGGCACCGCGCCGGGTGAACTGGCCGGTGAACGCACGCTGGACGACCTCCGAGAGAGCGGGATGGATGTGGACCGACTGACGGATGTCCCCGACCGTTCCGGAGCCGGCGGTCATCGCGACGACGACCTCCTGAATCAGATCCGAGGCCTCGGGGCCGATGATGTGACAGCCGAGGATGGCGCCCTCGAGATCGATGATCGATTTGACGAACCCCGCCGCGTGCATCGCGCTCCCGCGCGCCGTTTCGTCGTAGGGATAGACGCGTGTGGCGTACTCGCGGTCGGCCGCGCGTAACTCCTGTTCGGTCAGTCCGACGCCCGCGACCTCCGGCGACGCGAAGACGGCGAACGGCATCGCCGAGTAGTCGACGGGCTCCAGGCCGTCCCCGAAGAGGTTGCGCGCGACGGCTCGTGCCTCGTGATTGGCGTTGTGCTTCAGCAGGTACTCGCCGACGATGTCGCCGAGCGCCCAGACGCCGTCCGCGGTCGTCCGGAGGTACTCGTCGGTCCGGATGAACTCGTCGGCGTCCGTTTCGACGCCGGCGGCCGCGAGGTTCAGTGTATCGCTATTCGGGACTCGGCCGGCCGCGATGAGGAGTTCGTCGCCGGTGACCGTGATTCGATCGTCCCCGTTTGCGGCGCCACCGTGCTGATCACCGGCGTCGGAGTCGGGGTAGGTAAAGGCGCGCGCTTCGACGGAGATCGACCCGTGATCTCTCGAGACGGCGTCGGCTTCGTAGCCGGTGTGCAGGTCGAACCGGTCGGCGTAGCGCTCGGTGAACGCGGCGCTGACTTCGTCGTCCGCGTCCGGGAGCATGGTCGGTCGCCGGCTGATGATCGTCACGTCGCTGCCGAACGTTCCGAAGAAGTGTGCGAGTTCGGCCGCGATGTATCCGCCGCCGACGACGACGAGACGGTCGGGCAGGGTCTCCAACTGGAGCGCCTCGGTGCTCGTGAGGTACTCGACGCCCTCGAGTCCGTCCAGCGGTGGAATCGCCGGCCGCGTGCCCGCCGCCACGAGGACGGTGTCCGCTCGAAGGCGGGTCCCGTCCGCCGAGCCGCCAGCGAGGTCGAGCGTTCGCTCGTCGACGAACCGGGCTTTCGCCTCGTACAGATCGATTCGGTCCGACGCGTGCAGCCCGCGCCTGATCGAGTCGGAACTGCCGTGTACGTCGTCGGTGACGTCGCGGACGATATCGGCGAAGGCGACGTCGTCGACGGTCGCGTCGATCCCGAATTCGTCCGCGCGTTCGATCGTTTCCATCACGTCTGCGTGATACAACAACTTCTTCGACGGGATACAACCGCGATTGAGGCAGGTGCCGCCGAGCCGTCCCTTTTCGACGACCGCGACCGACTGCCCCTGATCCGCCGCGATGTTCGCCACGTCGAGGCCGGACCCCGAGCCGATGACGAGAAAGTCGTACTCTTCCATGGGGCGTGAACGGCCCGGAGTGCAATGAATATCGGGCCGGGGTCACTCCTCGAGCGGCGGCCACTCCCACGCGTCGGCTTTGACCACGCCGAGCAATCGCCGGCGGCGATCGGTCACGTCGGCGAGGGCCTCGGCGAACTCCTGGTTCGAGACGGTCGGGATGCCGTCCTCGCGGAGGAGATCGAGATTCGGCGACCGGGGGACCGCGGGCTCGGGCTCGATAAACGACTCGTCGAGCGTCTCGAGGTAGCTCTGTGCGCTCGACCGGGCGCTCTCGACGATCGCGGGATCGGGACTGTGCTCGTCCGGGACGGCGTCTCGGAAGAGCAGGAGTGACTCGTCGAGGATCGGGACGGCAACGGCTGAGGCGCGTTCCCCCTTCTCGCTGTGATAGTAGTGCAAGATCGGGTACGATTTGTGTTGCTCGGCGAGCCTGCTCAGTTCGGACCCCAGCGTCTCGATCGTCCGCTCGAGTCCGTCGAAGTTCTCCCCGTTCCAGCCCGCGCGGACGAACGCCTCGCTCCGGCCGCCCAGTCCGGTGACGGTACTGGCGAAGGAGCGCTTGTCGGAGACGGCCCCGAGAACGGTCAGCACGTAGGAGACGCCGAGTGTGACGAAGGCCATCCCCGAAGCCGTCGTGAACGCGCTGGCGACTTCCCAGGGATCGCCGCCGTACACCGGAGTGTAGTCGCCGTTCCCGTCGGTGAACATCGTGTAGGCGACGTAGTAGAATCGCCCCCACCAGTCCGCCGGACCGCCGGTGCGCGTGTTGACGACGGCGGTCGGGACGCTCGAGAAGATGAACGTCCAGCCGACCCAGATCAACGCGATCCACATCGCGAGCGTCAGCGAGAGGGTGATCGGGCCGGCCAGGCTGAGCGCCCTGTTGTGATCCCTGGTCACCTTCCGGAGTCCCACCCAGACCCCGGTGGTGAGTCGGCCCGAGACGGGCCCGGAACCGCCGTCGACCCAGAGGGTCGTCCAGAGAATGTCGACGATTCCGGCGCCGAGCAACGCGATGCCGACGACGAGGTAGATCGGGTTCATCTCGCGACGGCCCGCGTCTCGTCGTCGACCGTCCGGCAGAAGCACTCGGAGTCGCCGACGATCGAGGCCGTCTCGGTGACATCTTCGTCTCGATCGCTCGCCGGACCCACCCGACTCGGGTATTCGTCGGTCGAACAGGTGACGACGCGGCCCACCTCGCTGGAGAGGTGATCGCCCGTGTTCGTCCGTTTCTCCTGATCGTGCTGGACCATCCAGCCGTGTTCGGGATCGACGCTGCTGAACTTCCCCGGTAGCTCCCGATCGATCGCCGGGAATTCCTCGGGAGCGATCGTGGGGAGCCACCCGAGCGCTCGAGCGGCGAACTCGAGTCCCACACCACCGGCGACAGCGGGCGCTATGGCGACGAGCGGAAGCATCGAGGTTCCCTACCGGAACGGTGACAAAGGGGATTATGCCGGAATCTGCCATTTCGGGTGCGGCCAGATAGCCACCGAGCCCCGATTCACCGTGGCGGTCATCGACAGCGAAGCAGTCGGCGTTGCCACCAGACAAAGGCCTATAAATGCTTATCCCTAACCCGAGGTGAAGGTCGTAGTGACCTGACACAGCAATGCAAGGACAATCTCAGCAGCAGGCCTACGACCGGGGAATCACGATCTTCTCCCCGGACGGTCGGCTCTACCAGGTCGAATATGCCCGCGAGGCCGTCAAACGAGGGACCGCGAGCGTCGGTCTCCGCACGCCGGACGGCGTCGTCCTCGCAGCGAATCGCCAGGTGAGTTCGTCGCTCATGGAGCGTTCGAGCGTCGAAAAGATCCACACCGTCGACGACCACGTCGGTATCGCAAGCGCCGGTCACGTCGCCGACGCGCGACAGTTGGTCGATCTCGCCCGCCGTCGCGCACAGGGCGAGCAACTCCGCTACGGACAGCGCATCGGGGTCGAGACGTTGACGCGCGCGGTCACCGACCATATCCAGGAGTACACCCAGACGGGCGGCGCGCGCCCGTTCGGCGTCGCCTTGCTCGTCGGCGGCATCGACGACGGCGAGCCCCGGTTGTTCGAGACGGACCCATCGGGGACGGACTACGAGTGGCAAGCCGCGGCGATCGGTGGCGACCGCGACGTCATTCAAGGCTACCTCGAGGAGCACTACCGGCCGGATTCCGACGTCGACGGCGGGATCGAACTGGCCGTGAGCGCACTCAGCGCCCCCGAAGACGGTCTCGTCGCCCCCGAAGACGTCGACGTCGCCACGATCACGACCGACGACGAGTCGTTCCGATCGGTCTCCGAGGATCGACTCGAGTCCATCCTCGCGGACATCGACGAGGAGGTGGCCGATGAATAACTGGCACTCGTCGCCGGCGTCGTCTCGAACCGACGGTCCGTCACGGCGCGGCGACGATGCGTCTCCGTACGCCCCTGAACTGGGGACGATTCCCGACGGCGCTCGAGGGGACGACGAGTACGGGGACACCGTCAACAGCACGGGAACGACGACCGTGGGACTCACGACCGACGAGGGTGTCGTCGTCGCGACGGACATGCGCGCCAGCCTCGGCGGGCGCTTCGTCTCGAACAAGAACGTCCAGAAGGTCGAACAGATACATCCGACGGCGGCGTTGACGCTCGTCGGTTCGGTCGGCGGGGCGCAGTCGTTCATCCGGACGCTGCGCTCCGAGGTCAACCTCTACGAGTCCCGTCGCGACGAATCGATGTCCGTCGAGGCGCTGGCGACGCTCGCAGGGAACTTCGCACGCGGCGGTCCGTTCCGGGCGATCAATCCGATCCTCGGCGGCGTCGACGACGACGGGAGCCACGTCTACAGCATCGACCCCGCGGGCGGTGTTATGGCCGACGACTACACCGTTACCGGCAGCGGGATGCAACTCGCTTACGGCGTCCTCGAGAACGCGTACGAGGACGATCTCACGCTGGCGGACGCGCGGTCTGCGGCGGCGCGGGCCGTCGAGAGCGCCGTCGAGCGCGATACCGCCTCCGGCAACGGCGTTTTCCTCGCCGAAATCACCGACGAGGGGGTCGAGATTCGGGGCCACGAGTCGTTCGACGAACTCCTGTAGACGGCCGGTGGACGCGTCCGTCTCGCGAGAGACACCCAGGGAATGCACGCGACCGGCGCGGGTCGGATTCGGTTCGGTCGGACCGGGCGCCGATCCGCACCGGAACCCGTTCGCGGGACGGTCCGACGGTGTGGGCGATGGCACGCGCTCGCGCGCGTACACGTGACTTTTATTAGGACCGGCCCGCTATCCGAAAGCAGGTTTTACATGTCCCAGGAAAGCGAGTACGGCGCCGGTCAAATTCAGGTTCTCGAAGGCCTGGAGGCGGTACGGAAACGACCGGCGATGTACATCGGCTCTACAGATTCTCGAGGATTGCACCACCTTGTCTACGAAGTGGTGGACAACTCGATCGACGAGGCACTGGCCGGCTACTGCGACGACATCACCGTCACGATCCACGAGGATAATTCGGTGAGCGTCACCGACGACGGTCGCGGCATCCCGGTCGATACCCACGAGGAATACGACCGCCCCGCACTCGAGGTCATTCTCACCGTCCTCCACGCCGGCGGAAAGTTCGACAACAAATCGTACCAGGTCTCCGGCGGCCTCCACGGCGTCGGCGTCTCGGTCGTCAACGCCCTGTCCGAACGACTCGAGGCGGAAGTCAAACGCGACGGCGGCGTCTTCCGTCACTCGTTCGAGGCAGGCGAACCGGTCGGCGACATGGAGCGCGTTCGAGACATGGAACCTGACGAGGAGACGGGAACCGAAATCCGGTTCTGGTCCGATACGGGAATTTTCGAGACGGACGAGTTCGCGTTCTCGACGCTCTCGAACCGGCTTCGGGAACTCGCGTTCTTGAACTCCGGCGTCCGCATCACGCTCCGCGACGAGCGCCCGGGAACGACGGACGAGGCGGGCCCGGTCGCCGAGACCTACGAGTACCAGGGCGGTATCCGGGAATTTGTCGAGTACCTGAACGAGACGCGCTCGTCGATGCACGAGGACGTCATCTACTTCGCGGACGAGGATCAGAACATCCAGGTCGAAGTCGCGATGCAGGCCACCGAGGAACTCCAGGGTTCGATTCACGCCTTCGCGAACAACATCAACACGCGCGAGGGCGGGACCCACCTCACCGGGTTCAAGACCGCCCTGACGCGATGCGTCAACGACTACGCGAACGAAAACGACCTGCTCTCCGACCTGGAAGACAACCTCAAAGGCGAGGACATCCGCGAAGGACTCACGGCGGTCATTTCGGTCAAACACCCCGACCCGCAGTTCGAAGGTCAGACGAAGACGAAACTCGGCAACAGCGAAGTCCGCGGGATCGTCGAAAGCGCAATGCACGAGGGTCTCGGAACCTACTTCGAGGAGCACCCGGACACCGCCCAGGCGATCGTCATGAAGGCCGTCGAGGCCGCGAAGGCTCGCATGGCTGCCCAGAAGGCGGAGGAACTGACCCGACGGAAGTCCGCCCTCGAGTCGACCTCCCTCCCCGGCAAGCTCGCGGACTGTCAGACCAAAGACCCCGAGGAGGCCGAACTGTTCATCGCGGAGGGTGACTCCGCGGGCGGCAGCGCGAAACAGGCCCGGAATCCCGAGTTCCAGGCCGTCCTCCCGATCAAAGGGAAGATCCTGAACGTCGAGAAACACCGACTCGATCGCATCCTCGAGAACGACGAGATCCGAAACATGATCACCGCGATCGGTGCGGGGATCGGTGACGAATTCGACGTCGACGACGTCCGCTACAAGAAGATTATCATGGCGACGGACGCCGACGTCGACGGCGCACACATCCGGACGCTGCTGTTGACGTTCTTCTACCGGCACATGCGTCCGCTGCTCGAGGGTGGCTACGTGTACGCGACCCAGCCGCCGCTGTACCGAATCCGATACCGCGGCGAGACCTACGACGCGATGACCGACGCCGAGCGCGACGAGATCGTCGCCGAGAAGTGCGACGGCAACCCCTCGCAAGTGCAGCGGTTCAAGGGTCTGGGTGAGATGAATCCCGAACAGCTCTGGGAGACGACGATGAATCCCGACAACCGCATCCTCAAACAGATCACGGTCGAAGACGCGGCGGCGGCGGACAAGATGTTCTCCGTCCTGATGGGCGACGCCGTCGAGCCGCGCAAGCAGTTTATCAAAGACCACGCGCCGGAAGCGGAGTGGATCGACATATAGCAGCTCTGAGATAACTACATGAGTTCAGACGTACCCGATCCGACGGACGTAGAGGCCAGAGCGGTCGAAAACGTCCGCATCGAAGACGAAATGGAGCAGAGCTACATCGACTACGCGATGAGCGTCATCGCCGGCCGTGCCCTTCCGGACGTCCGCGACGGACTCAAACCCGTCCACCGGCGCATCCTCTATGCGATGCACGAGATGGGCGTCACGAGCGGTTCGTCCCACCGCAAGTCCTCCTCGATCGTCGGGGAGACGATGGGTGACTACCACCCCCACGGCGACAGCGCGATCTACGACACCCTGGTCCGGATGGCCCAGGACTTCTCGATGCGCTACCCGCTCGTCGACGGCCAGGGGAACTTCGGCTCGATGGACGGCGACCCGGCCGCCGCGCCCCGATACACTGAGGCGCGGATGGCGCCCGTCGCCGAGGAACTGCTCTCCGACATCGAGAAGGACACGGTCGATTTCTCGTCGAACTACGACGACCGACTGCAAGAGCCGGACGTGCTGCCGGCGGCGTTTCCCAACCTGCTGGTCAACGGCTCGTCGGGAATCGCGGTCGGCATGTCGACGAACATCCCGCCGCACAACCTCGGCGAGGTGATCGATGCGACGATCGAACTGATCGACAATCCGGACGCGACCGTCGACGAGTTGATGAATCACGTCAAGGGGCCGGACTTCCCGACAGGGGCGAACATCGTCGGCCGGGACGCCATCTACTCGGCGTACAAGACCGGCCGGGGCCGCATTCGCGTTCGCGCGGAGTTCGAGGTCGAGGAGTGGAAGTCGGGCCGCGAGCGCATCGTCGTCACCGAACTCCCCTTCCAGGCCAACAAAGCGCGACTCGTCGAACGCATCGCAGAGGACGTCAACGAGGGGGATATCGACGGCATCTCCGACCTTCGCGACGAGTCAGATCGAGACGGCGTCCGCATCGTCGTCGAACTCAAACGCGGGGCGAACGCCGAAGTCGTCAAGAACAAACTGCTCGAGAACCACTTGGAGCGAACCTTCGGCGTCATCAACCTCGCGCTGGTCGACGGCCAGCCGCAGGTCCTCTCGCTGAAGGAGACCCTCGAGGAGTACGTCGCCCACCGCCGCGAGGTCGTCCGCCGGCGCAGCGAGTACGACCTCGAAGAGGCCGAGGACCGAGCGCACATCCTCGAGGGTCGACTCACGGCCGTCGAGAACGCCGAGGACGTCGTCGAACTCATCCGAAACAGCGAGGATCGGGCGGCCGCGAAAGCGGCACTCCAGGAAGCCTACGACTTCTCCGAGGATCAGGCGACCCACATCGTCCGGATGCAACTCGGGAGTCTGACCTCGATGGAGGCCGCCGAGATCGAAGACGAGTACGAGGACGTGGTGGCCGAAATCGAGCGACTCACCGAGATCTTAGAGAGCGAGCAGGAACTGTTCGGCGTTATCAAGGACGAACTCCGCGAGATCAGAGACGAGTACGCCGACGAACGTCGGACCTCGATCGTCGAGGATCAGGGGACCGTCACACACGAGGACCTCATTCCGGAGGAGGAGGTGTTCGTGGTCATGACCGAGGACGACTACGTCAAGCGGATGCCGATCGACGAGTTCGATCCCCAGGGACGCGGCGGCAAAGGCATCATCGGCGCGGACGTCAAAGACGACGACCGCGTCGCCACGGTCTTCCGGGCGAACACCCACGACTACTTGCTCTGCTTTACCAATCAGGGCGAGGTCTATCGCCTCAAAACGTACGAAATTCCCGAGATGGGTCGGACCGCTCGAGGTAAATCGGCGGTAAACATCCTCGATCTCGATCCCGGCGAGGACATCACCGCCATCGTCGATACCGACGCGTTCGGCGACGACGAATACGTGACGATGGTCACCCGACACGGCTACGTCAAGCGCACCGCCGGCGAGGAGTTCGACAACATCCTCTCGACGGGTATCATCGCCGCCGATCTCGAGGACGGCGACGAACTCGTCGACGTCGAAGTGACCGACGGGTCCCAGGACCTCGTGGTCGCGACGGAGGGCGGTATGACGATTCGCTTCGACGAGGACGAGGTTCGAGCGATGGGACGCAACGCCCGCGGCGTCAACGGCATCAAATTGCAGGACGGCGACGCGGTCGCGGGGCTGGTTGCGACGGACGAAGCTGATCAACGCGCGCTGCTGACGGTCACGGAAAACGGCTACGGTAAACGGACGCTCCTTTCGGAATACCGAACGCAGTCGCGATACGGCAAGGGGCTGATCGACATCAAGACGGGTGAGCGAAACGGCTCCGTAACGGCCGTGAAAGCGGTTGCGGCGGACGATCAGGTCGTGCTAATGAGCGAGCGCGGCCAGATCGTCCGCACGCGCGTCGACGAAATTTCGACCGTGGGTCGGAACACGATGGGCGTGATCGTCATGGAGGTCGACGACGGAGACGCGGTCGCGAGCGTCGACGTGATTCCGGCTGCCGCGGCTGGTGCTGGGGACGACGCGGGCGAGACGAACTGACGCGGGGCACGCGATTTTGGGCGTGGATACGGGTTGAACAGCATCGACGGTGGCCACCGCAGCGAGCGGAGCGGCGTCGACGTTGCCCCCGAATGAACGGAACGGGATCGGCGGACTCGAGAACGCGGCCGCAGTCACGGTCGCGGTCGCTGCGACGAAAGAGAAAAGACGGAGAGGGCGCGCCGATTCAGTGTGCCGGTTCTTCCGCGGGCGCGATCATGTCGTCGATCCGAAGGATGATGATGTTGTTCGTGTCGTCTTTCCCGTCGACGGTCCCTTCGATGACGAGTTTCGAGAGCGGCGTCGGGCCCACGGTGACCGCGTCGTTTTCGTGGATGTCGCCGAGCGATCCCTGGATGTGGACCTCCGCGCGACAGAGTTCAGGATGGTGGACGCTCGAGAGGTCGATTTCCTCGATGATGGTGTCGTCGACGGGTTCGCCTTCGTGTTGCATCGGGACCGCCGCGGGTTCGTCCATCTGCTGGATCTCGAGCGCCTCGTAGGCGGAGGCCGTGGGTTTGTAGCCGCCTTTCGGCCCCGGTACCCCTTCGACCAGCTGCAGGGCTTTGAGACTCTGCATCTGGTTCCGGATCGTGCCGGGGTTTCGGTCGACCTGTTCCGCGATATCTTCCCCCTTGATCGCGTCTTCGGACTCTTTGTGGAGGTTCGTCAACGCGCGGAGTATTTTCTTTTGGCTGGGTGTGAGTTCGATGGATGACAT
The DNA here is from genome assembly GCF_024227435.1 of Natrinema caseinilyticum. Classification (GTDB taxonomy): domain Archaea; phylum Halobacteriota; class Halobacteria; order Halobacteriales; family Natrialbaceae; genus Natrinema; species Natrinema caseinilyticum. Next base: position 478,784 of record NZ_CP100445.1, on the reverse strand, counting down.
ACTCACATATTCGTAGTTGCGTTCCTTAAACCCGGCGGGTCAACGGTGCGTTCGGTCGAGATTGTGCCGATTGGATCGGAGCTTTGCGTAATTCCGGTTCGTTCTATCGGTCAGGGAACCGCAACTGTTCAATCGATCGGCGAGAGCGGTCGGTTCGCGAGACCGGGAGCGGTGACTACGGCTTCGGCTCCGTCGGTTTCGCGACCCGGACGTGGTGGGCGACGGATTCCGGCAACGAAACGGGTTCGTCGACCTCGCTGGAGCGAGCCGTCACCATTCCGAACGGTGCAATCTCGAGGATCTCCAGTTCGACGCCGGGTTCGACGCCGTGTTCGGCAAGATACGAGAGGACGGCCGGATCGTGGTCGGCGACTTCGGCGACCGTAACCGCGGCCCCTTCGTCGAATTCGGTGATCGATTCGCCGGCGGGACGTTCGGGCGGTTCGAGGTCGGCGCTCGGAATCGGCGACCCGTGGGGATCGACGGTGGGTTCGCCGAGGGCGTCGGCGACGCGCTCCTCGAAGTCCTCGCTGATGTGGTGCTCGAGTCGATCGGCCTCCGCGTGGACCTCTGACCAGTCGTAGTCGAGGTGTTCCGTGAGATAGGCCTCGAGCAACCGGTGATGGCGGACGATTTCGAGGGCGACGGTCTCGCCCTCGTCGGTCAGGGTCACCCCGCGGTACTTCTCGCGGTCGACGAGTTCGCGCTCTTCGAGTTTGTCGAGCATGCTGGTAACGGTCGGCGACGTGACGTCCAGCTCGTCGGCGATTTCGGAGGTCTTGATCCGATCTGTCGTCTCGCGCTGGAGCTGGTAGATGGCTTTGAGATAGTCTTCCATCACGTCGCTCAGCATCATACTACTGTGAAATTGGAATCGTCCGCCCCTAAAACTATCGCCAACGCCGGGTCGGCGGATCGCCACGACCAAACCAGTCGCCGCCGTATCCCGAGTATGGGACGGACTGTCAGGCTCATCGGCGTGCCGATGGACTACGGAGCGAACCGCCGCGGCGTCGACATGGGACCGTCTGCGATCCGATACGCGGGTCTGGCCGATGGGCTCGAGCGAGCGGGCGTGACCCCGGTCGACGACGGCGATCTATCGATGCCGAGGGCGGAGGAACGCGATCCGGACGCGGACCAGCCCAGGCGCGGGAACGCGAAATTCCTCCGGGAGATCGAAGACGTCTGTCGCCCGCTGAGCGACCGGGTCGCGTCGACGCTCGCGAACGGCGAGTTTCCACTCGTGCTGGGCGGCGACCACTCCGTCGCGATCGGCTCGCTCAACGGGTCGGCGCGAGGGGAGGCTCTCGGAGTGATCTGGTTCGATGCCCACGCCGACTGCAACACGCCGGCGACCTCCCCGAGCGGAAACGTTCACGGAATGCCACTGGCTGCCGCCCTCGGACGCGGTCTATTCGGAGAGACGACGTGGGCGCCCGCGTCCGGGCTCCGTGAATCGTCGCTCGTCTACGTCGGCCTCCGAAGCATCGACGAGCGCGAGCGCGCGCTGATTCGAGACAGCGAGATGACCGCGTTTACGATGTCCGACATAGACCAGCGGGGCATCTCCGCCGTCATCGAGGACGCGATCGCGGTCGCGACAGACGGCACCGAGGGCGTTCACGTCAGCCTCGACCTCGACTGGCTCGATCCCAAGACGGCGCCCGGAGTCGGCACCCCCGTCCGCGGCGGCGTCACCTACCGGGAAGCGCACGCCGCCTTCGAGGCGATTTCGCGTCGGGACGAGGCGGACGGGATCCTCCGATCGATGGACGTCGTCGAGGTGAATCCGATCCTGGACGAGGCGAACGAGACGGCGACGATGGCGGCCGAGTTGACGGCGAGTGCCTTCGGCAAGCGTATCCTGTGACGATCCCCGTTGTCGCGGTCGATCTGTGAAACGTGTGATCATAGTCCAATGAGAACACCGTACACACGAATCCCCGTTTCAACACCTTTGTATCGTAGGGTTTCTGAGTGTGGCGTATGACGGAGAACGTCGTCGTGCTCGGTGCCGGTTACGCCGGTACTGGTGCGATCAAAAAACTTCAGTCGGAACTTGGGGGAAACGCCCGGCTCACGTGGATCGCTGACGTCGACTACCATCTCGTTCTACACGAGTCTCACCGCGTCATCCGGGACCCCGACGTCCGCTCGGATATCACCTTCCCGGTCGATCAGATAACGGACCCGACGACCCAGTTTATCAAGGACGAAGTCGTCGGCCTCGACGTCGACGACCAGACCGTCGAACTCGCGGAGGGCGACGACGTCGAGTACGATTACGTCCTCGTCGGCCTGGGGAGCCAGACCGCCTACTACGGAATTCCCGGCCTCGAGGAACATTCGCTGACGCTAAAGAGCCTCGACGACGCACTGGAAATCCACGAGGCCGTCACCGACGCCAGCCAGAACGCGACTCGCGGCGATCCTGCACAGATCGTCATCGGCGGCGCTGGCCTCTCCGGCATCCAGACCGCCGGCGAAATCGCGGAGTTCCGCGATATCCATCGCGCGCCGATCGAAATTCACCTCGTCGAGGCCCTCGACGAAATCTTCCCCGGTAACGACCCGGAGATCCAGCAGGCGCTTCGGGACCTCCTCGAGGACGCCGGCGTCCGGATCCACACGGACGACCCGATCACCGAGGCGAACGACGATGCGATCGAGTTCGACGAGGGCGAACCCCTCGAGTACGACGTCCTCGTCTGGACCGGCGGAATCACCGGCCGAGACGCGTTCGACGACACCGATCTCGAGAAAGAGCACAACCGGTTGCCGACCGAGGCGAACTTCCAGACCTCCGACGAACGGGTGTTCGCCATCGGGGATTCGGCCATCATCGATCAGGGTGACCAGCCCGCCCCGCCGACGGCACAGGCCGCCTGGCAAGCCGCGGAAGTGGCCGGCGAGAACATCTCGCGTGCGATCGAGAACCGGCCGCTGAAGACCTGGGAGTTCGACGACAAGGGGACCGTCATCTCCGTCGGCGAGAAAGCCGTCGCCCACGACGTCAAGCCCGCACTCGGCATATCGATTCCCGTCGACACGTTCGGCGGCTTCCCGGCGGAAAATCTGAAGAAGATGATCGCCGCCCGCTGGATCGCCGACATCACCTCCTGGAACGAGGCCCGAAAGTCCTGGTCGTCGCTGTAGTTTCCGGCGGCTCTGACCGACGATCCACCCCGCACGGACCGTTCGGAAGCGATCGCTTCTCATCGGCGTCTCGACCCGCTACCCCGCGCTCCGAGTACCGATCTTCGCTACTCGAGATTCGCCGCGTCTCGGTCCGTTCCCCCGCGTCCCATCGGCTCCGCTGGCACGCCCGCGACGGTCGCCCCGGACGGGACGTCACGAGTTACCAGCGAGTTCGCCGCGATCCGAGCGTCCGGACCGATTTCGACGCCCGGGAGGATTATCGCGCCCGCTCCGATCATCACCCGTTCGCCGACGACGACCTCGCCGGTCCGGTACTCGTCCTGGAGGAATTCGTGACACAGGATCGTCGCGTCGTAGCCGACGATCGCATCCGACCGGACGGTGATGAGATCGGGCCAGAAAACGTCCGGCGTGGCCTCGAGGCCCCAGGAAACGCCGTCGCCGACCGTGACGCCGATCCGGCGAAGGAGCCAGCGTTTGAGGCGGAGGCTGGGCGAGATCCTGATCAGCCAGACGACGACGTAGTTGATCGCCACCCGGATCGGATTGCGGGCGGCGGTCCAGTGAGCGAGCGAGTTTCGCGGTCCTGGTGTCGCGTGGCGCTCGACGCGTGCGTGACGCGGCGGCGGATCGTCGGAAGCTGTCACTAACAGCACTGTTGGAGGTATCGCTACATGAAACCGATCCATTCGGTATCGTCACTCCAGACGGCTCGGGCTGCGTGGCACGGCGCGAAAGTGGTCGCCGCAACCGCGGTCGCGCTGGTGCCGGTACCGTTACCGTGAGCCCGCCGCCGGTAGCGTCAGCCGAACCGTCGTGCCACGGGGCTCGTTGTCTTCGATCGCAATCGTCCCCGCGAGCCGTGAGATGATCGTCTGGGTGATCCACAGGCCGACGCCCTCCGAATGAGCCATCGGCGTCTCGATTCCCTCTTCGAAGACGGTCCGCTCGATATCGGGGAGTCCCGGGCCCGTATCGCTGACGTCGATCGTCACGGACGTATCCTCGTTCGCCCACATCGACACCTCGACGACCGGTTCGTCCGTGTCGTCGTGTTCGACCGCGTTCTCGATGAGTTCGTCGATGGCGGTCTCGAGTCGCGGATCGGTTTCGCGGACGACTCCCTCGGGATACGCTGCCTGGATGGTCGCGTTCGGATACTGCTCGCGTGCCTTCTCGACACGCAATTCGAGGAGCTGAGAGAGGTCGATCTGTCGCGGCGCGATCGAATCGTCAAGGACCACGTCCCGGAGCAAATGGGTCTTTTCGCTCAGTTCCACGAGTCGGTCCGTCTGTTTCGTGATCGTTTCGACGCGGTCGGCGCGCTCGCTGTCCGGAGAAAAATCGGCCGCGAGGAGTTCGGCGTTCCCTCGTATGATGTTGCAGGTGTTTCGCAGGTTGTGACGGATAATTCGCTGGAGGATACTCGTCTGCTGGAGCGCTCGGTCGAGCCGTTCGTTCGTTCGCTCGATATCTCGCTGGCTGTACGAGACGAGTCCGTAGAGGACGACCGACGACCCGACGACGAATAGCCACCCCTTGAGCACCTGAACGGAGATCGCTACCCCGAGATTTTCGACGACGGTGTAGACGAGAACGTCCGACGCGAGAATCCAGATCGTGCCGATCACCGCGTAGCCGACGGCGATAGTGGCCGGTGATCGTGCAATTCTCGATCTGTCAACCACGTTCGGTCACCGCTCTGACGGTCGAATTCAGGACTCATCAAACTTCGGGCCAGTTCGTGACCGAGAGAAAACCGGTGGAAGCGTCCCGTCGCGCCACGAACCGGCCCGAACGGTTCGTTCCCGGCCCTAACCGGTTAGGGAACATCGACCTACGGATCGACCACCGACGGTCGTCCATGTCGTACGCAAGGTCGCACTCTCTCGAAAGCGCCACCGTTCACGCGCTCCTCTCGAACGAAACGCGGAGGGGCACGCTTCGCCGACTGAACGCGGTGGAGCGAACGACGACTCGAGACCTCGTGCGGTATCTCGTGTCGGACCACCGGGCCGTGGAAGTCGGTGAACACGTCGATCCTCGAGCGCTCACGATCAGGCTGATTCACGATCACCTGCCGCGTCTCGCGGACCACGGCGTCGTCGACTACGAGGATCCCGACGGCGAGATACGACCCGGCCCGACGTTCGGCGACGTCGCGCCGTTTGTCGCCCCGCTCGAGCGCACCGAGAGGCGCTAGTCGTCGCCGGGATCTCGAGCGAGATCGACGTCGTGTCGTCGGTCGACCCAGGACGGACGGCGTGCCGAAGTATCGTTTCCAGGGTTTCTCGAGGCCGTATCACGCGCGACGACCGACGGAGGCGTTTGTCCGTTCAGCCGGTGTGCGAACCGGTCACCGTCCGCTCACCGGAGACCCCGATCAACTCGCGGAATTCGGACCCCGTGAGATCGCACCTGTAGGCCGGTTTGTACATCATGTTCGCGCCGCCGGCCCGGACGTTCCATTCGGTCGCGATTTCCTCACGCAGGTAATACTGCGGCCGCTCGTTGCCGTCCGCGACGTAGTAGTCGCTCAGCCGAATCGGCTCTCGGTCGAAGAGGCCACCTGGCTCGCGGCCGTCGACGATCACGATCTGTTTCTCGAGGTAGAGGTCGCCGTCCCGGGCGCGTTTCGCGTGTGCGTTTTCCGGGTGGGCGGCGATGATCGCGGCGCGCTCGGTCGGCGGGGTGTCGGGGCCGAGGACCACCACCTCGTCGACGGTGAAGAAGCCGATCAGATACCGGTGGGCGCGGTCCCCATCGGGCCGGCGAAGGCCGGCGTAGAAGCCGAAACGTCGCCGGACTCGAGCGCGCGCAGCCGCGAGACGTACCCGCTGGTCCGGTGTTCCCCGTAGGTCAAGGACTCGAAATCGGGATCGTGGTGGAGGGGCCAGGACTCGAGTGCATCCCCGGCAACCGTCTCCGCGCCGTCGTGTCCCGGCTGCGGAGTGATGCGGGTCGTCAGGTCCGCGGCTACGCCCTCGCCAACCCTGAGCGGCCACGATCCCAGGGTTTCGGTTTCCGCCGTCGCGTCGGTTTTCTCGGGAATCGGAACGTATTCGAAGCGTCCGTCGTCGTAGAGGGGTGCCAGTGCACCGAAATTCGTGCTATCGGCGCCGACGCCGGCGAGAACGACCGTCATGGTACGGGTATCGTCCGCTGATCCGATCGTCGTGGCGAAAAAACCGCCGATACGCGCCGTTCGTTTCCCATCGGAAGGACTGTCGAACTGACGGCGCCGAGGCGGGCGGCGACGGCCACCAGTGGCGATCGACGAGGACATGAGAGCGATAGCGCGGGTATCGACGAAACCGACTCGGTTCGTGCGTGGCACGCTCGTTATCGATCGTTCGACCGACCGGCGTAATAGAGCGGAATCAACAGGACGAGAAACACCGATCCTATCGCGGGGACGCCGATCCAGGCGGTCGACAGCCAGCGTCCGGGAAGGACGCCGGCGATTTCGAAAATCCACAGGACGCTGTAGACACCGACAACCAGCAGACTGACGACGTACACCCACAGCAGCCAGCCGACGACCCGATACAGCGTGGTTCTCGTGACCGACGGTCGAAACGGATCCTCGAAGCGGCCGATCATTCCCTCACCGTCCGAGCGACGGGACGGTTCGCCACCACGATGGCTTCCGGGCTCGAGTACCACTCGCTGATCGGGACGCGATCCAGCGGACGAGTGATCGCAGACGATTCCATCGATACGGTACACCACGTTGGAGAGTCCACCTGCTTGAATCTTTGTGCCGACGCGGGCACGAGGAGTATCCTTATCGGGGCGGAGGTGCCAGATTCGCCCATGCGAATCACCTTTCTCGGCACGGGGAGCGCGATGCCCACCGGCGACCGGGTTCAGGCGGGAATTCTGGTCCAGGACGACGGCCGGACGCTGTTGATCGACTGCGGCGCCGGGGTGCTCCACCGGCTCCAGCAGTCAGGCGTCGGCTACGAGAACGTCTCGACGATCCTTTTGACCCACCACCACCTCGATCACGTCGCCGACGTGGTACCGTTGATGAAGGCTCGCTGGCTCGCCGGTGAGGAACACCTCGAGATCGTCGGGCCGCAGGGAACCAAGGCCATGGTAGACGACCTGCTGTCGGTCTACGAGTACATGCAGGACAAACTCGAGTTACAGGTCCGGGAGATCGTCCCCGGCGAGTTCTCCGTCGCAGGGTTCGACGTCTCCGCCTACGAAACGCGACACTCGCTTCCGTGTCTGGCGTATCGGTTCGGCGATCTGTTCACGTTCAGCGGCGACAGCGAGGCTTTCGCAGGACTGGCGAACTTCGCCGAGGGGACGGCGATCCTCGCGCACGATTGCTCGTTCCCCGACGACGTCGACGTCTCGAATCACCCGACGCCCGAATCGCTGGGTCGGGAACTGGCCGGACGAGAAATCGGTCGCGTCTACCTGACGCACCTCTATCCCCACACTGACGGTCGCCACGAGGAGATGCTCGAGTCGCTCGGCGCTCACTACGACGGCGACGTCCGATTCGCCGACGATCTACTGACCGTTTCGATCGATTGACGTCGTCGACGCGGCGGCGGGTTCGAACGCGCACTTAATCCGCGCACCTATCGGACTGTACTAACACCGTTACATTCAGTACTATACTCTCTTTCCCCCGATTTCGGGAATCAACCGCCCGAACACGATTTCCAAACACGTATATACGCCGAGTTTGTAGGATCATAACAACAGAATGGTCTCCTGTGACATATCTGAACTCATCCGAGAGGTGTCCGGATGAGTCTTCCGGAGCGACTCGCCGATGCAATCGCGACGCACACGCGAATCGTCCTCGTCGTTCTCCTGCTCTCGACGGCGGTCGTCGGGGCCGGGATGCCGAGGGTCGACGACGATTCCTCGCTCTCGCAGTTCGAGAGCGACTCGCCCGAAGCGAAAGCCCTCGAGCGCATCGACGGCGACTTCACGAGCGACCAGCGTGAGAATACGACCAGCGTCCAACTGATCGTCCGCGGCGACGACGTCCTCAGCAAGGACTCGATGATCTCGTCGCTCGAGTTCCAGCAGGAACTGCGGGCCAACGAGTCGATCAATTCGACGTTCGTCGAGAACCAGTCGATTACGGGGGTCGAAAACATCGTCGCGGTCACGGCCATCAGGAGCGAACAATCCGCCGAACTGAACGAGACGCGGTCGCAGTTACAGGACGGACTCAACCGGTCGATCGGGCTCCAGCGGCAGTACGAGCAGTTGAACGAGTCCTACGAGAACGGTGCGATCAACCAGACTGCGTATCAGACGCGCTCGGCGCAACTCGAGGCGCAGTTCGATGCGGTCGTCGAGAACGCCACGGCCGACGTAAGCGGGAACCAGACCGAACGGTACGAGTCGGCCGTCGCACAGGCACGGACGATCGAATCGCAGCGGTACCAGATACGCGCGCAAACGGACGCGCCGAGCGAGAACGACGAGTACCAGAATCTCTCGTCCCAGCTCGAGGGCGTCTACAGAGCGGGCACGTACGGCGTCCTCGAGGAGGAGTACGCGGCGCTCCAGGGCTCGGAGCAACCGCCGTTAGAGGAGCAGATCGACGCGCTCGAAGATCTGGACGAACGAGAGTACGAGCGGACGCTCACCCGAACCCTGTCCGGCAACGAGTCGGAGGACAACTTCGCGATCGCGTTGATGCCGACGTCGTACGAGCCGGGAAGTACGCAAGCCGATGCCCGGATGACGTATCTCACCCAGCGGACCGACACCGAGACGACGTCCGGGATGGCCGGGGCCGTCAGCGATCGCATCATCGAGAGCCAACTCCAGATACGTGACCTGGCGGACGCACGTGACCAGGAGTACCTCGTGTTCGGTGGCGGCGTCATCACCGACGAGATCGAACGGTCGATGGGCGACAGTCTCGCCATCGTCGGCCCCCTCGCGCTGTTGTTCGTCGTGATCGCGCTGGTCGTGGCGTATCGCGACCTGCTCGACATCGTACTCGGCATCGTCGGCATCGTCGCCGTTCTCGTCTGGACGTTCGGCTTCATGGGCTGGGCCGGGATCGCGTTCAACCAGATGTTCGTCGCGGTGCCGGTGCTGTTGATCGGGCTTTCGATCGACTACGCGATCCACGTCTTCATGCGCCATCGTGAGCAACGCGAAGAAGTCGGCTCGACCGACAGCGTTCGCGGCTCGATGTCGATCGCGCTCGCAGGCGTCGGCGTCGCCCTCGTCTGGGTGACGGCGACGACCGTCATCGGCTTCCTCTCGAACCTCGTCAGCCCGATCGGCCCCATCCGAGAGTTCGGCATCGTGAGTTCGGTGGGAATCGTCGCCGCTTTGGTCGTCTTCGGCGCACTCATTCCCGCCGCGAAGATCGAGGTCGACGAGTTCCTCGAAGCGCACGGATTCGATCGCCGAAAACGTGCGTTCGGCACCGGCGAGGGTCGGTTCAGCGACGCGCTCGCCGTGGGTTCCGTCGCCGCCAGAAAGGCACCGGTGGTCGTCCTCATCGGCGCCCTCGTCCTCACTGCTGGCGGCGTCTACGGCGCGACGCAGGTCGACACCAGCTTCGAACAGGAAGATTTCATCGCGGACAGTCCGCCCGACTGGACCGACAACCTGCCAGGATCGCTTCAACCCGGCGAGTACCAGGCCAAAAACGACCTCGACTACGTCAACGATCACTTCCAGCGGGAGGACAGCCAGGCGCAGATACTCGTCGAAGGTACCGTCTCCGATCCGGCCGTCCTCGAGCGGATCGATGCCGCTCGGAGCGAGGCCGCGGACAGCGACACCGCCTACGAGCTCGCGACCGGCGAGGCCGACGTGCAGGATCCGCTGTCGACGATGGAATCGGTCGCCGGTCGCAACGAGTCGTTCGAGGAGTCGTTCGAGGCGGCCGACACGGACGGCGACGACGTCCCCGACGAGAACGTCTCGGCGCTGTACGACCAGCTGTTCGAAATCGATGAGGAAGCCGCGAGTCAGGTGCTCCACCGCACCGACGATGGCGAGTACCAGTCCGCACGACTGGTCATCGCCGTCCAGCCCAGCGCCTCGAGCGGCGATACGACCAGCGAGATGCGAGACATCGCCGGCTCGATCGAGGCCGACAGCGGCGACCGCTGGAGCGCCATCGCGACCGGCGATCCGATCGTCAGCTACATCGTCGAACAGGACCTGCTCGATACCGTCATCGAGAGCCTGTTGATCACGCTCGTGGCCGTCTTCGTCTTCCTGACCGTCGCGTACAGGCTGACCGGCAGCAGCGCGACGCTCGGAGTCGTGACCCTCTTGCCGGTCGCGTTCTCGGTGAGCTGGATCCTGGGAACGATGTTCGTCATCGGGATGCCCTTCAACATCCTCACGGGGATGATCACGAGCCTCACGATCGGGCTCGGCGTCGCTTACAGCATCCACGTCAGCGACCGATATTCGCTCGAACTCGAGCGACAGGGCAACGTCTGGTCGGCACTGCGGACGACGGTAACCGGTACCGGCGGGGCCTTGCTCGGGAGTGCAGCGACGACCGTCGGCGGATTCGGAACGCTCGCGTTCGCGATCCTGCCCGCCCTCCAACAGTTCGGCATCATCACCGCGCTGACGATCACGTACGCGTTCCTCGCGAGCGTGGTCGTCCTCCCGGCGCTGCTGGTGCTGTGGACCCGGTACCTCGGACCCGACGTCTCCTTCGACCCGTCGGGGGCCCGCCGCCCGACCCCCGCCGCGAGCGACGGTGGGAGGCGGACCGCGGCCGACGATCGATCGGCGGAGGGTGACGAGCGGTGACCGTCGACGAAAACGTGGCCGTCGACGCGTTCGAGGGCCTCGGATTGACCAGCTACGAGGCCAAGGTGTTCATCGCGCTCCACCGACTCGGCGCGGGCGCTGCGAGAGACGTCGCAGATATCACCGACGTCCCTCGTTCGCAGGTCTACAGCGTCGCCGAGAGCCTAGAAGAGCGCGGATTACTCGAGGTTCAGCAATCGAACCCGATCCGATATCGGCCGGTCAGCGTCGAGCAGGCGCGAGAAACGCTTCGAGACCGGTTCGAACGCGAGCAGGACCGGGCGTTCGAGTACGTCGACACCGTCAAGAACGAGCCCGCGGGCGAGGAAACGCAGGAGGACATCTGGACGGTCCGCGGTCGGGATCGCGTGGACGATCGGACCGACGATATCCTCTCGCAAGCCGAGGAGCGGATCGTCTTTGGCACCCGACTCCCGGAACTCGTCACGGACTCGATCGAACGGATACTCAGGGAGCGCGCGGCGGCCGGCGTGACGGTCGTGGTCGTCAGCAGGACCGAAGCGGTCCAGGATCGATTCGCCGACGTCGAGGGCGTCACCGTCGACACGCCGCCCGCCCACCGGACCGACGATCAGCGCTCGGGTCGGATCGTCATCGTCGACGACGACACCATCCTCCTGAGCGTCCTCGGACCCGACAACAGCGAAACTGCGATCTGGAGTTCCGGTTCGCTGTTCGCGTCGGTACTGATCCAGCTAATCGAGGCCAGCGACGAAGTGCAGATCGAGTCGGACGCACGCTAGACGGCGGTCTCACTCGAGACGATACCGTAACAGTGCGGCGATTCCGCCGAGGTTCGCCAGTTGCTGACCGGGCGGAAACTCGCTCGAGAAGACCGTCACGTCGCCGCCTTTTTGCTCGGTCGTTCGCACGATTTCGTCGACGTCGATCCCCCACTCGCCGTCCGGACCGCGCTCCTGTCGCAGTCGGTCGTCGAGGACGAGCAACCGCTCGATGGCGCCGAACTCTGCGGCCCGCTGGACTGATTCGGGGCCGTACGCTGCTTTGGCACCCTCCGCGATGCGACGGGTGAGTTCGTCGATGTACTCGGCCTCGCTTTCGATGCGCGTCTCCTCCTGGACGTCGGCGACGGCGCCGCGCTTGAGGACCTCGTGGACGCCCCGGTCGCCGACGGCCGACGTATCGACCATCGTGATCAACTCCGCGACGTCCGGTTCGTTCTTCTCGAGGTATTTCCGGGCATCCTGCTTCGTGAACCCGGGGCCTGCGAGGATGATCGCGTCGACGTCGAGTCGCTTCAGGACGGCTGCGAGTTCGGCGAACAGCTCCGATCGCTCGCGGGCGTATTCCCCCTTGCCGGTCGGCCCGGTGATGGTCGCCCGTTCTTCGGTCCCGTACTGCGCGACGGTGTGGACGTGTGCCTGTCCCTCCTCGACGGTCGCGATCGCCACGTCGGGATTTTCCGTCGCTTGCTCGGCCTCCTCGAGTCGGGCCTCTTGATCGGGTTTGAACCGTTTCTCGATCGAGATCTCGTCGCGCGTTTCGACGTTCAGCGTGTGGTGAAATCCGAGCTGGTCCTCGCGCGAGCAGGCGACGATTTCGCCGCCGACCCGCAGTCGGTTGGCGAACTTGTGGAACTCGATATCGTCGACGGCGATGGCGACCCACATGTGTTCGCGCTCGCCGCCGGTATCCCGCATCTGCTCGTCGTTGCGCTGGATCCGACGGGTCGTATCGCCAGCGACGCGATCGCCGGGCTCGAGGACGTACTGGAGGTGCCAGAGGTCGTCGACGCTTTCGGGAACGACGGTGACCCGTTCGCGCCCGCCCTCGACTTGCTCCCGGTCTTTGATCTGCATGGGTGACCGTTGACGGGGTGGCGGTAAGTGGGCTGCGATCGGCGGCTGGCGGTTCGGCTGTCCGGTTTTCACCCCGACGTCGAACGCAGGGGACGGCCGCGGAACGGATCTCACCGGCGACTGGAATGTCTGACATATGTTCACGTTCGACATAGTTAGGTGGCAAAGGGATTGCTTCGCCGAACCACCTTCCTGTATGGACAGAAAATCCATCGCCCACCTCGAAGACTTTGGCGTCCGTTCGCTCGTTACCCACGCCATCATGGCGGTGACGTTTGCGGGCGGTATCGCGGCCGCACTGTTCGTCGATGGACAGGTCGGCCTCGTTTCGTTCGTCGCGTTGCTCAACTTCACCGCGGGGGTCTGGATCGCACAGTCGATCCACTCCCTCGGGAACGCGCGAACCGACGATTCCTACAACGGGATCGTGGCGGTCTTACTCGACACGACCGGTGAGAGGTCCTTTCACGGCCTCGACACCGGTCGACTTGGCCGACTCCTCGCGCTGATCGCGGCCGTGACTGCGGTCTCGTTGCTCACCGCAAGTGAAGTTCTCGCGGGAACGCTGGCCGCGATCGGGGCCGTTGCGATCGGGAGCGTCGCACTCGTGACCGCGATGGTCGGCTTCCTCATCGCACTCGGATCGTCCTACGACGGTGCAGAGCGCAGTGTGGCCCGCAAGACCGACGATACCACGTCGACAGCGCCGACCCGACACCAGGCCGGCGGAGAACCGACGGTCGCCGACGAGTGAGGCGATGCAGTCGAGGCTACCAGCGGACCGCGTTCGCGAGCCCCACCGGACCTGCGGCGCCCGTCCGGCCGCGCCCCGATCGGTGCGACCTGGTCTCGTGACTTCCGGACGTGGTGCGACCATCCCGTCGGTGTGAGTGTCGATGCCGCTCATACATTGCTAGCTTTATGGTGATGAAGGTAGCCGCGACGACTAGGGAGCGAGCGGCGACCGCCCCCTCTACGCATAATGACGGATTCAGTCAGCGACACAGCGCAACCGATCCGGGTAGAGCTCTTCCTCCGGAGCCGGGCGTCAGCGGACACCGTGGAGATGCTCCGAGAGACCGTCGCCCGATCGCATCGTCTCGAGGAGCAACACGGAGGCATCGACGTGTGCGTCAAGACCTGGTCGTCGGTACGGCCGGCGATCGAGAGGCTCGCCGATACCGGGCCCTCGGTTTCGGAGATCTTCGAGACGTTCCAGTCCTGGGCCGACCGGGCGGGGTACACGCTTCGGCCGGCGTTCAAGGAGCATCAGACGCCGTCTCGACTCGGTCACGACGCGATGAGCGAAATTCGGGTCCCGGTCGTGTGCGTGGCCGTCTACGAGAACGGTGACCTCCGGTACGTCGCACCCTGTTCGGACGGCGAGCGTATCCACACCGTCGACGAGTGTCTTTCGGCGCTCGAAGACGGCGAGACGGGCCCGGTATCGGATCGAGACGACAAGTCCGAATCACCTCGAAAATGGCCCGGAGACCGCCCCGAAAACGCCGTTCGAGAATCGGAGTAGCGGCCGAATCGAAACGGTCACTCACCACGACCGACGGCGTCGGAACCGTTCCTGACTGCACCACTTTCGAAGATCACATCCACGTAACCTCGAGTCTCTCGAACGGAGGCGATGCAGTCAGCGTCGTCGGGCGATCGACGTGTACGGGCGTGAATCGAGGGGGCGACCGGCGCCGTCGCTCGAGCGATCGCACGCGGATACGCCGCGACGAAGACGGCCGGTTTCGATCGGGGTATCCGGAACCGAATCAAGATCCGGGCTCGAAATTCGTCTGAGCGTTCGAATCGGGGCCGGAATCCGTCTCGCTTCGGCCGGTGTCGCGGGTGGACGAGGGTTCGGCCTGCGTCGCCGGACCCGTTCGAGTGCGGGGACTGAACGCGAGGAATACGATGAATCCGACCGCAAGCGCCAGGGCCACGACCACGGCCGCGGCGATGATACCTGGTGCCACGAACGTACTGCCGCCGAACGCGGCGAGCGCGAGTTCGTCGAACACGGGCATCGGGGATCAGCGTCGGTAGACAGGTCTCGAGGTATCAGCTTTCACCCGTCTCTGTCCCGGTTCGACTTGCACCGATCGTCGGTAACGCGTCCCGACATTCGCTCGAGACGTCCGTCATTCAGACCCGGCCGTGGACGTTCTGGCGGGAAATGGGCGGTCCGGTCGGGCAGCCGTCGCTCCGTCTCTGGCGGACTTCGGCCTCGATAGACGCCGGACGGTCGTCCGACGGCACCGACCCGGCCCGAACGGACGAGACGCCGGTTACAGAAGTTCGTGGAGAAGTCAGTGGTCCCTGCGTTCCACACACCCCCTCTCTGTCGTCGCGACAGAACACCCTCATCAATTGGTAATTAAAAGAAAGTATTTCTGGTGGTGATGGAAGAGACCTTTGAGTAGGCTGTCGGTTTTGCGGTTTAGAACGCAGGAGAGGGCAACTAACGCCACACGCACCGGTCTAAATATAACAATACTGATGTAGTTTTTTATTTGGAAAGTGTCCGATACAGTAAAATAGGTGGCGGCCATTGAGATGTTTGAAGTTCCATGTCAACACAAAATGAAGCAGTAACTGCAACGGAATCGGCAGCAAAGGCGGCGACGAGCCTCGGTCCCGACGGAAACGTCGTGGGCGCGTTATCGTACGTCTTGGCACCCCTGTCGGGAATACTCGTCTACCTCCTCGAGGATCAAAACGAGTTCGCTCGCTTCCACGCCGCACAGAGTATCGTCTTCGGGATCGCTTCGATCGCGATTTTCTTTACACTCAGCGTTATAACGTTCATGATGAATCTCATCCTGCCCGACATTCTGAGCGTTCTGGTTTCGCTATTTACGTTCCTGTCTTCGATCGGAATCTGGTTCGCTCTCTTTTTAGTCTGGGTGTACCTCCTCGTCATGGCGGTGAAAGGAAGCCGAACGAAACTGCCCGTACTCGGTTCGATCGCCGAATCCTACCTGTTGTAACTTGGCGCTCGATTCACCGCCTCGAGCCCTATTCGGTCCCCAAACTTAGGATAACAACGGCAGCGACCGTCAATCGTCGGCTATCCGACTTCCGCCCGGCGGCATGAAGTGCTGAATCTTGTCCGGACTCGCGATCTTTCGGACGAACGATTCGTCGGCGAATCGCTCGCGAAGGCGCCGATAGATCCGTTTCGCCGCGTCGGCCTGCGCGTACCGGCCGGGTTCGATCTCGAGCGTCGTCTCCGCTCGATCTTCGATCGCCGACGGCGGCCCGCCGATCACTCGCGTATACGGTTCACACTGGATCCCGATCGCCGCACCGACCGGCGTATCACGATAGTAGGTCCGCTCGCCGCGAATCGCGAACCCGCCTTTCTCGAGGTACTCGCCGCTCTCGGGCGTCTTCGAGACCTGATCCGAGTCCACCGCGTAGACGTCGCCCGCGTATCGCCCGTCCTTCCAGACCGACGAATAGGAGACGGCGAACTGGGCGGCCTCCTCGATGCTCGAGTCCGGGAGTTCGATGTCCGCGGACGACGCCTCGCTGGGATCGGTCGCCTTCAGAACGGTGACGGGACCGCCGTGGGCCTGCGTGTGGAGCACTTTGTCTCCGGGCTCGAGGTACTTTTTGACGAGTTCCTCGTTTTGATCCGCGTTTCGGCCGCCGATCACGAGGTAGTCGTCGCTGGTATGGAACCAGCGAAACCGGTCGAACCAGGGTTCGTTTTCGCGGATGGGAACGGAGGGTTCGGCGAGCCAGTCGCGCGTCTCTCCCTCGTCCTCCTCGTGGTCGTCGGCTCCACCCTCGCTCTCGTCCGCTTCCCACTCGTCGCGGCGGCGTTTCGCGTCCGCGAGATCCTCACGGGTGTCCTCGATGGCCGCCAGCGCACCCTCCTTTTTCCCTTCGACGTCCTTTGCCGCCGTGTAGAGCCGATCGGCGTTCTGCTCGACGCCCCGATCGGCGACGAGATCGATCCGCTCGCCATCGATATCGACGGTAACCGTGCCCTCGCTCCCGTCGACGTCGACGACGGCCGCTGCGGCCTCGATCCCGCGGTCGGCACCCTCCGCGAACCGCTCTTCGATCTCGTCCCAGGAGCGGTCGTGCTCGCGTGCCGTCTGAATCGTCGTCAGTATCTCGTCGACGAGTCCGTATTCGGCGTACAGCAGTTCCGCCTGGTCGCGAAGCGAGTCGGCCTCCCGTTCGAAACCCTCGATCGCGCCCTGTTGTTGCTCGACGATGCGCTCGTGTTTGGCGATTTCCGACTCGAAGTCCGGCCGCTGGGAGGTCGTCTCCGGCTCCGCTTCGTCGGCGAGTTCGAGCCTGAAGAAGTACTCGTCGAGCGCAGTCAGAAACGAATCGTAGGGTTCGGCGGTCAGTTCGGCGCGTTCCTCGAGCGGAAACGGGGTTACGTCGACGACGCGTCCGTCGCCGGTGTCACTCCGACCGTCGCCGTCACCCTCGCCGTCCCCGCCGTCGTCGACGTCGAGGTAAATCCGCGGGTCGAAGTGTCCGGTTCGGAGATCGATCGCGAGTCGGTCGATCGCCTCGTAGATTCGATCGTAGACGTCCTCGTCGGCGTCCTCGATGTCCAATCCCTTCTCGACGCCGGCGCGGGTGCACAACTCCTCGGCGTAGAGGCCCCCGAAGTTGAGTTGCGTCGCGAGCGTTCGGACCACGTCCGTATCCGAATCGTCCATCTCGTGGTCGAAGCCCTCACGGGAGATCGAAAGCGGGTTGGTCCGCGACTCGGGGAACTCGTATCTCGAGCCCGGAACGACGGTTCGAGACTTCAGTCGGACGGTCTCGAGGCAATCGATCACTTCGTATTCGCCGTCCGTGACCGCGACGTTGCCCTGGCCGAACAGTTCGACGATGATTCTCGTCGTGCCGTCGTCGCGTTCGAACGTGAACTCGAGGATTCGGTCGAATTCGAACTGTTCGACGCCCGCGAAGTCGGCACCGGACAGTCGATTGCGGAGCATCATCGCGAACTGCGGCGGCCGGCCGGGTGCGTCGGGGACTCGCTCCGGGGCGACCGTGTGCGCCCGCTTGATCTCGCCGACTTCGAGGAGCAGTTCGATGCGGCCACGATCGAAATCCCGCATCTTGAGGCGGACGAGATCGTCCCCGTAGAGATACGCTTTGTCGACCTTCGCCCCCTCGTAGCCCCCGAGTTCCCCGACGAGAGCGGCGAGGTCGACGCTCGTGAGTTCCCGCTTTGGTTCCATACCGTACACTGCCCGGTCCGGTCAAAAAGGCGTGTCGCTCCACCGCCAGTGTCCCGGTCGGAGATCCGTTCGGGTACCGACAGCGGTCGGGTTCGTTCGACTGGCAACCGTCGTGGACCCCCGAACTGACGATCGCCGTCGGGTCTTCGGCTCCGGTCGCCGTACCGGCTCTGTCCCGCGTGCCCTGCCGTGGGAGCGGACTCGAGACGATCCATCGGGGCGCATCGGCCCTCCCGATCGCCGACCGAGGAATTCGTCCCGACAGTAGTCGAGGTCGGAAGGCATAATCCGTGCCAGTACCCAGACGGGGTATGAACGACGCTGTCGGCGGTCTCGCTCGTGATACCGGAGGTCGAGACGCATGAGCGCTGACGAAGACTCACTCTGGACCGACGTCTCCCGGTTTCCGGACTTCCTCGAGCACCTCGAGGCCGAAGGTGGCGCGACGGTCCGCGGTATCGTCGACCGGATCGAGGCGGATATCGACGTCGACGGCGTCGTCTACCACGACCGCGGCATCCGCGTCCCGGGGTACGACGTCACTTTCGTCCCGGAACCGGAGGGATCTCGCGTGGTTCCGACCTTCAGTGTCGAGGTCCACACGATCGGTCCACGAAGCACCTGGGCGGTGTTCGACGCCTCGCTGTCCTGGGACTTCTACCTCCTCCAGGCCGAGGGCATCGCGGCCATCGCGTGGGTGAGCGACGAAGAGTTCAACGCCGAAGAGGCGGGCATGTACCTGTCGAAACACGATGCCCTCGCCGCGGGACGATTCTCCTTTGGCACGTTCATCTACGCCGACGGCGAGTGGGCTGACCAACTCGATTTGATCGAGGGAACGGACGCACCGGCGTTCCTCCAGCGCGACGACGGCAGCATCCTCGTGCCGGAGGACCAGGCCGATTTCTACGACGTCGTCAACTCGACACCCGCCGAGTTCCGCTCGAACGGCGGCCGTGCCCCTTCCCATCTCGGATTGCTCGAACTCGAGGTCACGATCGACTGAGCAGAGTCCGCGGCGACCGAGGTGCTGTCCGTAACGAATCAGACCCGGTCCCACGGACGTGAGTTCGGACGCGGCCGAACGGACGTGACGACAGGTGTCAGCAGCCGAGTGTCCCGTCACCGTCCGGACGCCCGAACGGGGCTGCGAACAGAACCCACTCCGTCGTGAGATCCGGTCGACCGGAAAAGGGGTTCGGGCGATGAGCGCGCCGTAATCGCCCAAGTGGTGTGGCGATTCGGTGGATACGGCGCACTCGAGCTAGCGGCGACGGTGTGTCGCTGTCAGGGTGGGGGGAGCTGACAACGGTGCCGACAATCGTCGGCACTTGAATATCCAATGCCTATTACCATAAATTTTGCGCTGCGGGAATCGAGGGAAAGCAGGTCGTTTGTCGACAAGTGGCTATCGAGAACGTGAGATCGGTAGCGACCGCCCCGGACGGCCACCGGGCTGAAGACGGTCCGGTATCGGTCCCGGCCGTACGGTGTCAGCCGGCTCGCGGAGAATGCGCGCACAGCCCGGAAGACGGTGTCAGCGAGTTCGCTCAGATGGCGGGCGAGTTCGGCCGGGCAGCCAAAGAGTCCGTCCGATCGAATCAAAGGCGCTTGCTGACGTACGGGCCGTCCTGGTGATAGCCGAGTTTGTTCCGATAGTACTCTCGAGCGCCGATGCCGGAGATCACGCTCACCTTGTCGTACCCCGCGTCGGCGGCGATGGTCTCTGCGCGGTCCATCAGCCGGCGGCCGTACCCGCGGTGCTGGTGCTGGTCGGTTTCGCCGTCGTTCCCGACTGCGACCTCCGAGCCGTAGACGTGTAGTTCGCGGACGAGGGCCGCGTTCTCGAGTTCCGGTCGAACTGGGTTCTTCGGGAACCGAAGTCGGCAGAACCCGACCAGCAGATCCCGCTCGAAGTCCTCGAACGAAATGAAGTGTTCGGTACCGCCGCAGGCCTCGTAGGTCAGTACGTCCAGTTCGACGTCCTCGGGTTCCTCGTCGTTCATGCCGGCTTCGCGACAGCGGATGCACTCACACTCCCAGCCGTGGTCGTCCATCCGCTGTCTGGCGAGTTGGCGCAGGTTCGACTTCCAGACGCCGGCATCGATGAAGTCCGCCGGAATGTCCCGCTGGACGCGCTGCAGTCGAGTGTAGCGGGGGATCATCGACTTGATCTCTGCGATCAGGTCGGCCGCCTCGTCGTTCGAGAGCGGTTCGTACTCGTCTTTGTGCCACCAGTCGTACGTCGCGGTGCCCCGCACCACGAGGGTGGGATAGATCTTCAGGTAGTCCGGCTTCCACTGGTCTGTCTCGAAGAGTCGCCGGAAGTCCTCGAGACACATCTCCTTCGACATCCCGGGTTGGCCCGGCATCATGTGGAAGCCGACCTTGAACGCCGAATCGCGCAACCTGCGATTCGCATCGATCGACTCCTGGACGCCGTGGCCGCGGTGCATGTCCCTGTTTATCCGCTCGTACGTCGTCTGGACGCCGACCTCGACTTTCGTCCCGCCGAGATCGAGCATCCGATCGATCTGCTCCGGATCACACCAGTCAGGCTTCGTCTCGAACGTCGTCCCGATGTTGCGGACGTCCGCGGTCTCGTTTTCCGCGATGACGTCCTCGACGTACCGCCACTCGTACTCCGCCGGATCCTCGGCGAAGCTGACCCCCTCTGCCGGTTCCGGTTCCGCGTCGACGTCGTAGTCGTTCATCGCCTCGAGCGCTCGCTTGACGAACCACTCCTGGTAGTCGTGACTGCGAGCCGTCATCGTCCCGCCCATCAGAATCAGTTCGACCTTGTCGACGGGATGGCCGATCTGGCGCAGTTGCTCGAGTCGGAGCGTCACCTGTCCGTACGGGTCGTAGTCGTTCTGAACGCCGCGGGCTGCGGCCGGTTCCTCGCCCGTGTAACTCTGTGACGAGGAAAATTCCGAGTCGGGACCGCCCGGACAGTAGAGACACTTGCCATGGGGACAGCGCTCGGGCGAGGTCATGATCGCGACCGGCGAGACGCCCGATGCCGTCCGAACCGGTTTGCGCTGGAGAACGGCCTCCAGGTCCTGGCGGTGCTCTTCGGGCGCGTAGTCGAGGAGTTCGGAATTCTTCGGAACCTTCGGTGCGGAGTGTTCCGAGCAGGCCTCGAGCTTGGCTTTTTCGACCTCGTCACGCTCGATTTCACCGGCGAGAATCCGGTCGACGAGCGCCTCACAGACCCGCTCGAACGCTTCGGTTTCGGTCGGTTCGGGCGTCTCGGTACTCACTGTGTGTGATTCGTCGCCGTTCGCGAATAAGCGTGTCGGACTCGGGGATTGTAAGCATCTCCGGACGGCCGGCGTAGTTCGTCACCCGCCGGCCACCCGAACGACGGTCGGCCTTCGACGTCGTCGTATCCCCACCCTGCAGCCAGCCGAAAGGAACCGTTTAAGGGCGGTCTCCCCATAGCCTCGCCGTATCGAATGTCTCCCGACCAGGCGGTGATAGTCGCCGCGGTCGCGCTCCCGTTTCTCGCTGCAGCACTTACGCCTCTTTTCTTTCGCGTTCTCGGGGAGTGGACCGGGTTCGCAGGGACCCTCGTTGCGCTGGTCTCGTTTGGCTTGCTGGCCACCCAGTACGGTGCCGAGGGAACCGTCACGCTCCCCTGGATCCCGTCTCTCGAGATCGCACTCCGGTTTTACGTGGACGGGTGGGCGCTCCTGTTCGCGCTGCTCGCCTCCGGGATCGGGGCGCTCATATTCACCTATTCGCCGGCGTACATGCACGGTCAGTCGGGCCTCGTCAGATACTACGCGGCCCTGCTCGCGTTCATGGGATCGATAATCGGCGTCGCGCTCGCCGCCGACCTGATCGCGATCTTTCTGTTCTGGGAACTCACGAGCCTCTGTTCGTTCGTCCTGATCGGTTACTACACCGCCGATGGGTCGTCGCAGTACGCCGCGAGAATGGCGATGCTCGTTACCGTGGGCGGGGGCCTCTTCTTGCTCGTCGGACTCCTCTTGCTCTCGCTCGTCGCCGGTGACGTCGTCGGTCCCGCCTCCGCGTTTAACCTGGCCGCCATGCTCGAGCACCCGGACGCGATGCAGTCGGCGCTTCGGGATCGGGGGCTGTTCGTGCCCGTCCTGGGACTGCTCGCGGTCGGCGCGGCGACCAAATCCGCACAGGTGCCGCTTCACTTCTGGCTTCCCAACGCGATGGCGGCGCCGACGCCGGTCTCGGCGTTTCTGCACTCCGCGACGATGGTCAAAGTCGGCGTGTACTTCGTCGGGCGCGTTCGGCCGATGCTCCTCGGGTCGGAGTGGCTGTTGCTGTTCGTGACGCTCGGACTGACGACCATGACCGTCTGTGCGCTCATGGCGGTCGCGTCGACCGACATCAAGGAGTTGCTGGCGTACTCGACGGCGAGTCACCTCGGTCTGATGATCGCTGGATTCGGCTTCACGTCCGTCTACGGCGCTGAGACGGGGGTATTTCACTTGCTCAATCACGCGCTGTTCAAGGCCCCACTGTTCCTCGTCGCCGGGATCATCGCTCACGAGGCGGGGACCCGCGAAATCGCGAAACTCGGCGGGCTCCGTCGCAATTTGCCGGTCACGGCCGCGATCACGACGATCGTCTCGCTCAGCATGGCCGGCATTCCGCCGTTCAACGGCTTTTACTCGAAGGAATTGCTCTACGAGGCCGCCGTCGAGGCGAGCCACCACCACGACATCGGACTCCTCGGCTGGCTCTACCCCGCCGTCGCCGTCTTCGGGAGCGTCTTCACCGTCCTCTACTCGCTTCGGTTTCTGTCCCTGTTCTTCGGCGACAGACCGGACGAACTCGGCTCCGTCCAGAGCCCGCCGCTCTCCATGCTCGTTCCACCGGCCGTGCTCGCGCTCCTCGCCGCGGTCGTCAGCGTCTCCCCGCAACTCGCAGTGTCCGTCATCGTTCAGTCGGGCCTCGAGGCGACGGCGATCGACCCCCACGAGATGCACGTCGGCTTGCCGACGTCGTACTCGACTCCGGTTGGGATGAGCGCGGTCACGATCGGCGCGGGCGTCCTCGCCTTCCCGTTTTACGAGCGTCTCCACGACGGCATCCGTTCGATTCCGCGGACGGTGCCACAGAGCTGTCCGAACTGGTGGTACGACGCCGCCGTCGACGGCCTCACGGACGAGGGCAGGTGGCTCGCCGGGCGCGTCCACAACGGATTGCTCAGAACGTACGCGACGTGGACGCTCGGTGCGACCTGCGTACTCGCGATCGGCGGCTTCGTCGCGGCGGACGCGATCGAGCCGACCGAATTGGGCGTCGAAGCCACGGTTTCGATCGCGCTCGTGTTGCTCGTGGCCGTCGTCGGCGCACTCGCCGTCGTTCTCTCCGACTCCCACGTCGCGGGCGTCCTCACGCTCTCGATTCTCGGATTCATGATCGCCATCTTCTACATCCTCGCGAGCGCCCCCGATCTCGCGTTGACGCAGCTCGTCGTCGAAACGCTCGTCCTCGTGATCTTTCTGCTCGTCATCGAGGAGATCCCCGCGTCGTACGCGATCGGGCTCAGACGGAGCGTCCGAGACGTCGCGCTCTCGCTGGTAGTCGGTGCAACGGCGTTCGTCACCGTGCTCGTCACGACCAGCGCTCGCCCCGGCGGCTCGACCGATATCGCCCGCTACTTCGTCGAGCACGCGGTGCCCGACGGCGGCGGGTCCAACGTCGTCAACGTGACGCTGGTCGACTTCCGCGGCTTCGACACGCTCGGCGAACTCGTCGTGATCGCGCTCGCGGCGATTTCGATTCTGACGCTGATCGTCATGCGCGACAGCGGCGACGGCGGACTGATCGAGACGCGAGCCGGTGAGGAACTGCTCGAGGACGAGCCGACCCCGGAGGAGTCGGCCGACGAACCGCACGCAACCGACGAACTGACCGCGGACGAACCGGCCGACGAGACGCGAGTCGCGGACGAACACGCCGGGGATGATTCGTTCGGATCCCCACCAGAGCGTGGACCGACCGAAGAGACCGACGGCGAGTCCTCGCGAGGTGATTCGGCGTGACGACCGTCATCATGCGCACGACGGCTCGAGCGATCGTTCCGATCGTCCTCGTCGTCGCGATTTCGCTGTTCGTCGAGGGGCACAACCTTCCCGGCGGCGGGTTCATCGGCGGCGTCCTCACGACGACTGCGTTCGCGATCATCTACATGGCCTACGGCCTCGACTTCCTGGAGCGGGGTATCCTCGGGCGGGACGTCGATCCCGGCAAGGAGCCGTCGCGCGACCGCGTCGTCGTCGCATACCGCCGCCTGTTCGCCTACGGGTTCGCGATCGCGGTCCTCAGTGGCCTCGCACCGCTGCTGTTCGGACAGCCGTTTCTGTCACAGACGTTCGTCGTGCTCGAGGGGATCCCTCTCTACGACCACCTCGAGGTGGCGAGCGCGCTGGCGTTCGATTTCGGCGTCTATTGCGTGGTCGTCGGCGGGCTGCTTACGATCCTTTCGGTGGTGGGAGCCGAATGACGGCGATCGTCCTCGCGGCGACGATCGGCGCGCTGTTCGCACTCGGGACCTTCCTGTTGCTGCGACGGGACCTCATCCGGGTCGTCTGGGGCCTGGCGATCATCAGCCAGGCCGCGAACCTCTACTTGCTGGTGATGGGCGGGATCGCGCCGGCGACGGCCGATTCGGTTCCGGTCCTGGCCGGCCACGGGGATCACGTCCCGAAAACGGCCGACCCGGTGGTTCAGGCGCTCGTGTTGACCGCCATCGTCATCGGCTTCGGCATGACGGCGTTCGCGCTCGTGTTGTCGTATCGAGTCTACGAAGAACACGACACGCTGGACGTTACGAAACTGGGTGATCGAGAATGACGACGCTGCGGACGAACCGGCCGGTGACGCGGAAGGGTGATCGACGATGACGGCGACGAGAAGTCTGCGCCAGCTACCGGCGACGGGCAGTCGGCGACAGCTACCGGCGACGGGTGATCGGCGATGACGGCCCTGGCGGCGACGCAGACCGGCGCCGACTCGTCGCTCGTGGTCGCCCCGATGCTGGTCGTTCTCGTCACGGCCGTCGCGACGCTGTTGCTCGGTCGACGGCCGCGGACTCGAGCGGCGGTGAGTCTCGGCGGCGGTGTCGCATACGCGGTCGCGGTCGCGGCGATCGACTGGTTCGTGGTCCTCGCGCCGGACGCGCCGGGGATCGCGACCTACCAGGTCGGTGATTGGCCGGCCCCGTTCGGGATCACGCTCGTCGCGGACGGGCTGTCGGCGTTCATGCTGACCATGGTCGCGGTACTGGGCGTTTCGTCGCTGGTCTTCTCGACCCGGCACCTTCCCGGTGGGGACGGCCGTAGCTACTACTTTCCGCTCTTTCACTTCCTCGCGCTGGGCGTCACCGGTGCGTTTCTCACTGGCGATCTCTTCAATCTCTTCGTCTGGTTCGAGGTGATGTTGATGGCCAGTTACGTCTTCGTCGCCTACTCCGGCGGTGCCGAGCACACACGCGCTGCCTTCTGGTACGTCACGCTCAATCTCCTCGCCAGCGCCGTCTTCTTGCTCGGCGTCGGCGGGATCTACGCGTCGACGGGGACGTTGAACATGGCGGATCTCGCTCAGCGACTCGCGGAGCCAGCGGCCTACGGACTCGACCCAGTTCCGGTCGTGGGTTTGCTCGGCTTGCTCCTGTCGGTGTTCGCGATCAAGGCCGGACTCGTCCCCTTCCAGTTCTGGATCCCGACCGCCTACCGAGCCGCGCCGCCACAGATCGCGGCCCTGCTGGCGGGTGCGACCAAAAAAGTCGGCATATACGCCATTATCCGGCTCTCCTTTACCGTGTTTGCCGGGTCGGAGGTTGCGGTCGATCTCGGCGTTCCAGGAACCGAACTCGCGGTCGACTCGCCGCTGTCGTTCGTCGGAGCGGCGCTGTTTCTCATGGCCGGCGCGAGCATCCTCGTCGGCGGCATCGGGGCCGTCGGAAGGGATTCACTGGAGGGAGTGTTCGCCTACTCGAGCATCGGTCAGGTCGGATTCATCGCGATTCCGGTGGCGGTCGCGGCGACCACGACGAGTCCCGAACTGCGCCAGCTCGGCGTCGTCGCCGCGCTCGTGTACGCGCTCAATCACACGCTCGCGAAGGGGTTGCTCTTCCTCGCGGTCGGCACGATACGGTCGGCGACGGGCTCGAGCCGGTTCGACGATCTCGGTGGTCTCGCGAAACGATCACCACCGATGGCGATCGCGGTGTTCGTCGCCTCGTTAGCGCTCGTCGGCATCCCTCCGTTGTCGGGCTTTTTCGGGAAGTTCCTCGTCTTCGATGCGGCGGCTCGATCGGCGTCGGCCGGTCCCGTGATCGCGCTCTTGCTCGTCGGGTCCGTGCTGACGATCGCCTACGCGACCCGCACGTGGAACCTGAGCTTCTGGGGAGCACAGACGCCGGCCGTGGAATCGGCGGCGATCGATCGGGTCCAGGTGGCGGTCCTCATCGTCCTCGCGACGGCGATCGTCGCGGTCGGAGTCGGCTTCGAGCCGGTCTACGAGTTCGCGTCGACCGCCGCGGAGGCCGCACTCGATACGGAGGGATACGTCGACGCCGTCGATCCGACCGATGCGAGCGAAGTGGCCGATTCAGGCGCGAGCGGAGGTGATCACGCGTGAAGGTCCGGACCTGGCCCGTCATCGGCGTGATATTCGCCACGCTGTGGGTATTCGTTCGGGGGATGTCGCTTACGCCGACGAACCTCGTCGGCGGGTTCCTCGCGGGACTGGTCGTCGGCCTGCCGGTCGCGTTCATCTTCCGTCGGCTGTACAGCAAACGCCTCGACCTCGGTCGGGGGATTCGAGCGCTCCCGTACGCCGGGCTTTACCTCGGGTCGTTCGGCTGGGAACTCCTGCGGGCGAACATCGACGTTTCCTATCGGGTTCTCTCGCCCGGCATGCCGATCGAACCGGAGGTGATCCTCGTTCCCCTGCGAGTCGAATCCGATGTCGCGATCACCGTGATCGCCAACAGCATCACGATCACGCCGGGGACGGTGACGCTCGACTACGACGAGTCGACGAACGCGCTGTACGTCCACGGCGTCAACGGCCGCGATCCCGAAGCCATCGCCGACCCCATCCATACCTGGGAGGACTACGCGCTCGAGTTGTTCGACGAAGACGCGTCGCCGTCCGATCCGCCGCCGGAGATCGTCGTTTCCGGAGGCACAAGAGAGAGTACGACGGACCACCGAGACGGGGGTGTCGACGATGACTGCTAGCGACCCGGCCGTCCTCGAGATCGCGATCCACGCCGCGTTGATCGTCGTCAGCGGACTCTGCGTCCTCTGTAGCTATCGCGTGATCCGCGGCCCGACGAACCCGGACCGAGTGGTTGCACTCGACGCTATCGCGACGAACGTGGTCGCGATCGCGGTCCTGTTCGCCCTCGTGACCGATCGCGGGCTGTTCATCACGGTGAGCCTCGTCCTCGCGATCATCGGGTTCATCGCGACCGTCGCGGTCGCGAAGTTCGTCACCGAAGGCGAGGTGATCGAATGATTCGCGATATCGTCGTCGTCTCGCTGATCGCCATCGGCACGTTCTTCCTGACGGTCGGTACGATCGGACTGCTCAGATTACCGAACGTCTACAACCGGATGCACGCGACGAGTAAGCCGACGACGCTCGGAACCGCCGCGGTCTTCCTCGCCGGGTTCGTCCACTTCGGACCCGGTAACGTGGGGCTGACCGCGCTCATCGGGATCGTTTTTCTGTTCCTGACGGTGCCGACTGGGTCCCACATGATCGCCCGTGCCGCCGAGCGGATCGGAATCCCCTTCCTCGGCAGCGTCACCTGGCCGGACGAGACGCAGGTCGTGAGAGAACCGCCGGACGGTGCCGACGAGCGTCCGGAGGACGATTGAGTGGCGGTCACGCGCGTCGCAGGGCGACCCGATCGGGATCGCCTGTCCATCGCATCCCCGCGGCGACGAAGCCGGCGACGGTGAGCGCGGCGACCGCACCGCCGAGCAACAGCGGCGCGTAGCCGGTCGTCGTTGCAATCCCCGCGAAGGCGACCGGACCGAGCGTCCGTCCGAGGAACGTCGTGCTGTTGCGGAGACTCAATGCGCCTGCCCGGTAGCGGCCGGTGACACGGTCGCTCACCTCGGCATCGACCGACGGCAACACGAGTCCGATACCGGCGCCGATGATTGCGCTTGCCGCCCCGATTTCGAGAACGGACCCGGCGAGCCACGCGACGGCGAATCCGACCGCCAGACAGAGAAACCCCGTTTCGACGATCGCGGAGTTCGTCATGTGTCTCGCAAACCGGCCGTTGGCGGCCGAGACGACGACCGACGTCCCTTCCGCGAGCATCAAGACGGCGCCGACGACGGCGGGTGCGAGTCCGTACGAACCGGTCAGGAGGAACGGAACCGCCGTCAGAACGGAGCCGAACAGCAGGAGTTCGGCCGCGAACGTGGCGACGTACATCGCGAGTACGCCCCCCGTTCCGACGGCGGCGAGCACACCGCGAACGTAGTTCGCGTCGAGGCTCACCGGCCGGATGTTGGATTCCCCATCGAGTCGCTCGGAACTGCTGGATCGATCACCGCCGCGGTTTGACTCCTCGAGAACGGACCAGGCGACCACACCGAGCGGGACCGCGAGCAGGTACAACAGGTACGGTGCGTCCCACGAAACGGCGACGAGAACGCCGCCGACGACCGGAAATATCGCCGCCCCAGCCGAGAGAACGGCCGTGTTGATTCCGAGAACCGCGTTTCGCTGCGCGTCCTCGAAGGTGTCGCCGATGATGGTGACCGTGGCGACGAAGACGCCCGCAGACGCCGTCCCCTGGACGACCCGTATCAGCAGGACCGACGTGAACGAGGGTGCGAAGACGGTCACACCGCCCGCGAGGCCGAAGACGACGAGGCTCGCGACGAGCACCAGTCGCCGACCGAGTCGATCGGCGAGCGCTCCGATGAACGGTGAGAGAACGATCCCCGCGACGAAGTACGCGCTGATCAGCAGACTGGCCGTCGGTTCACTGACGCCGAACGTATCGCGAACGACCGGCAAGGTCGGGCTGATCAGCGGTACGCCGAGCGGGGCCAGCAAGGTGCTCAGAAGGATGATACGGACCGTCGGCGTGTCCCACGGGATTCGCGTGTCCGCGGATTCGGACGGGGATGAACGCGTCGTCGGTTCCATGATTCGGGAGAGGTGCTCGATCGAGCTAAATGTAAGTACTGAGATAAAAATCGGCCGGCGAATCTCGTTTCACGACCTGAGACAGGGTTAAGCCCGTGAACGGAGTACGGTATGATACGCACCGGCAAGGAGGGAGTACCGTGACTCACAGCCTTCTCGACGAACTCATACGGTACGACAGGGACGTTCAACGGGACCAGCAGCGACGCACGCGGGAACCGTTTCCGGACACGGACGCGATGGTCGACATCGTTCGCCACGGAGACGTGCTTCGGGCGTTGCTCGTCCAACCGCTCGATCGCCGCGAGATCGAGGAAACGCTCGAGGTGTCACGAGCGACGAGCCACCGGTTCGTTCGGTGGCTCGAGGAACACGGGTACGGCGAGCGCGTGGACGATCGCTACCGACTGACGGGACTCGGGACGGTCGTCGCCGACGGCCTCTGCAAGTTCGAAGCCTATCTCCGGACCGCCCGACGACTGGATCCGCTGTTCGAATACATCTGCGAGGACCACGAGGAGTTGGTCATCGAACCGTTCGCCGACGCGACGGTAACCGTCGCAACCCCGGCCGATCCCTACGCGCCGATCGCCCGCTTCCTCTCGCTCCTCCGTGAGAGCGACTCGTTCAGCGGATTCAACACGACTCACATGATTCCGCCCGGAACCGAGGAATCCGGCGACCGACTGCTCGAAGATCGAACCGTCGAACTCGTCTACGTCCCCCGTACCGTCGAGGCGCTTCGAGACGAGTCGGACGCCGATCTCTCGAGAGCCATCGACGAGGGTGACGTCACCGTCCGAACGAGAGAAGCACTTCCGTACGGCCTCGCGGTCTTCGACGAGCGGGTCGGAATCGGCGGCTACGACGACGAAACCGGAACGATGCGCGTCTTCGTCGACACCGACGCGGCGATCGCACGCGAATGGGCGCTCTGGGTGTTCGAGTCGATTCGCGCCGACTCCAGGCCGCTCTCGCCGTAACCGCACCCGCCACGGGCCGCACTGCTCGCCACGAGCGCGGATGGACCCGCGCTTCAGCGAGCGACCTGGCGATCGCGATTTTGTGGCGCTTACGACTCGTGCTCGGTCTCTCTCTCCCGGTCGGTACCCGCATCCCGTCGCCACTGCGCGGCGCTTTCGAGCGTCTCCGTATTCAGCAGTCGTTCGAGTTTCCGTTCGAACTGTTCGTCCGTGAGTTCGCCCGCCGCGTAGCGTTCGCGAAGGGTCTCGAGGGCGTCGTGCGCGTCGACGTCGGTACCGGCCTCATCAGCCGGGCCGGCCGCTGCGGAGTCGACGTTCGTGTTCGTGTTCGTGTTCGTGTTCGAATCCGTCTCGCCGGACGAATAGTCGTCGACCCACTCTCGGCGGTCCTCCTCGTCGCCGAACAGGATCGCGACCAGCGGGACGACGGCGATGTAGCCGACGAGTAACGCCGCGAGCCACCACTCCTGCCCGGTGAACATCGCACCGAGCCAGAACGCCGTCACGAGCATCGACGCGACTGCGGTCGCGTTCTCGCGGAGACGGGTCCATGGACCGTCATCAGGCGGCTCACGGTTTGTCCCCTCCGTTCCGTTCATACGTCTCCTTTCTTTCGGGACCGGAAATACGTTGGTGGCCCCGACCGTCCTCACTGCGTCCGCCCGGTCGAATCGAGTGAGCCGTCGGCTCGATCAGCGCTATCGCTTTCGGACGAGCGGACGACGGAGAAGACGTGCCTTACGCGAGCGTCTCGCCGAGCGCCTCGAGTGCGGCTTCGCGCACTGCATCACGTTCGCCGGGCAGGAACTCGACGTGACCGTCGCGGCCGCCGACGACGCTGACGCCGGCGTTCGGCACGACTTCCGCGATCGCATCGCCGAGATCGCGCACGTTCACCGGTTCGGTCGCGCGGACGTGGAGTTCGTCGTCGCCCACGCCGAGGGTGACGGACGGTGGGTTCACCCGGTCGCGCTCGCTCCTGTGGAGCGCATCCAACAGCAGGATCGTCGTCGGGAAGTTGTATCGGTGTGTGAACGCGTCCGTGTCGAGGACCGAGACGGAAACGCCGTTGACGTCCCGAACGGAGAGGTTCTCGCGGGCCGTCTCGAGTTCGGTCTCGAGTTTGTCTCGGAACTGCTCGGAGACGTGGGCAGCGAGATCACCGTCGTGCGGCGCATCCGAACCCTCACTCTCGCCGAACAACAGGTCGATGACGAGTTCGCGCTTGTCTTTGTACGACTGGTAGTACGCCTCCAGCGCGACGGCTTCGCGGCGCTCGGAGACGCCGGTTTCGTCGTAGCCGGCCTCGGTCGCGAGTTCGATGTACGCCGCCGGGGTGTCTTCCCAGTAGCTGAGCGCGGGGAGGTGCTCGAGGTCGGTGCGGACGTCGTCGTTGACGTGAGCGGCGACGTTCGCCGCGAGCGCGGTCGACGTGACGTCCGTGACGTCGACGTCCGCGAGCGACGGGGCGACGGTGACGTCGACGGACTCGTCGATCTGCTCGTCGGCTCGGCTGTCGTCGATCACGAGCGCCTCGGCGCCGTACAGCGACAGCAGTTCGTAGCCGTCGACGGACTCGACGGTCGCGCCGGCGTCGACGAGGAGCACGAGCGGGATCTGTTCGCCGTGGCGGTCCCGCGCTTCGAGCATCGTGGTGACGTCGCTCGTCGCGGCGTCCATGTCGTAGACGCGGCCGTCGAGCGGGCGCCGTTCGAAGTAGTGATACTCCGCGTCGTCACGCGTGTGTTTCTCGCGGATGAGCGGCAGGACGGCTCGCTCGATGGCGGCGCCGGCGATGTAGCCGTCGGCGGTCGCGCCGTGACGAACGACGATCGGGCGCGCCTCCATGACGGCCCGGCGGATCGTGGTCGCGGCGTCGGCGATTTCGTCTTCGACGGCGGCGACGGACTCGTGGTCGGCGAGGAGCGCGACGTTCGACGGGCGCGCCTCGCGTTCGATAGCGCTTTCGAGGCGATCGACCACCGTCTTTCTGTCCTCGTCGCTCAGTACCTCCAGGACTTCGGTCTCGACCTGCAGATCGCCGTGGTGACGTTCGACCTCTCCTTCCAGTGCCACGGCGTCGTCGACCTCGACGTCGGGGTAGGCGCGGACGCCGGCTTCCTCGAAGGCCGCACACTCGACGGTGCCGGTCTCGTCGCGCAGTTCGAAGACCGTCGGGCCGCTGGTCTGGCGAACACCGGTGATCTCGCCCTCGAGGCGGACCACGTTGCCGACCTGCGTTTCGATCGCGTCGATCGCGGTTCGATTGAGCGCGGCTTCGGATTCGGCATCGGATTCGGCGTCGGTCGCAGGTCTCGAGGCGGCGGCTGATTCGGTCGCCACGGACCCGCTGCTCGCGACGGTACCGGCAGTTTCCGCGGCGGCGGGCTGGTTCTCGTCGACGGCGTCGGGACTCGTCTCGGGCTCGGGCTCGTCGGCGGCCGCCTGCAATTCGCCGGCGGTCACGCCGCCGTCGTCGCTGAATTCCTGCTCGCCGTCGTCCGTCGATTCGCCGATCGCAGGCGCGTCCGCTTCGTCGTCGGTTTCGTCGTCCGTTTCGGCCTCGAGTTCGTCGGGACGGTATTCGCCATCCGCCGTCTCGATCAGTTTGCCGCGGAACTCGCGTTCGCGCTGACGGATCGACCAGCCGAGGTCGACGTTGCCGTTGTCGCGGACGTCGAGAACCTGAACGAAAACGTCGTCGCCCGGTTCCCAGTCGAGACTCTCCAGTCGTCGGTCGAGTTCGCTTCTGTGCAACAGTCCGGTTACGTGATCTCCGATGTCGATGAAGACACCGAAGTCGGCGTAGCCGTCGACGGTCCCCCGGTAGTACCGACCGGGCGTGAGCTGTGAGGCGGACGTGCCGGTGAATTCGAAAACAGCATCCTCCTCGTGGCTCTGACAGATCTCGCCGTCAACGGGTGTGCCGCAGATGATACAGTTGCCCATCTACTCGGACCAAGCAGTTTCGCCCTAAAACGGTTGTCGAAATGCGTTCGCTCCACGAGCGTCGACGACGTCTTTACGATCGCCTCGCTGTCACTCGAAAACGGGTGAATCCTCCTCGAGCGCCTCGATGTCGTCGACGAGCGACCGGACGTGTTCGGGAAAGAGAGAGATCTGGATCTCGTTGTCGTCTTCGTCTTCGAATACGAGTTTGATCCGCTTGTCGCCGAACTCCCGTGCCTCGGCCGATTCCACGTCGAAGAGCTTGGCCGTCGCCGCCTTGTTTTTCGGTCCGACGTTCTTGATCGATCCGTCGTTCAATTCTACCATGAACTCCTCGAGGGTCAGTGCGAGCATGGTTGGCGTACGAGCCCCGGCTAAAAAACGACACGGCATCGCGACCCGACTGCGACTGCGGACAGCAGTTCGCGGGTCGCGTTGTCGGTCGCCGTGTGGCGTGGTGGGTGTGGATCGTTCTGGGACGTCGCTGTGGTATCGCCGACCACCGCCCAGCGTTAGTCACGGGGACGATCAACTGGGATTCGATCCCAGACCGCATGCGTGGTGTGTCAGTTCGCTTGCGGCTTTGTATTATAGACGCAGCCGACGTATAAATATGGGTGATCGTATACGCCGCTCTCGGAGTAGAAAGCAATTATTGACCCCGATCAGAAGGAGCGACACCGTCCGACGGCGGGCTGCCCGTCGGGACAGCTGTCTGTCGCGACCACTTTTAAGTTATCTTCGCTCCAATTCAGCGAACGCTATGGAGCTTACCTGGCACGGCCACTCGACGTGGCACGTCACCGTAGGGGAGACGGCGCTGCTGATCGATCCGTTTTTCGACAATCCGAAGACAGAACTCGAGCCGGCCGACGTCGACACGCCCGATTACGTGTTGTTGACACACGGCCACGCCGATCACATCGCCGACGCCGGGGCCTTCTCGGACGCGACGCTGGTCGCAACGCCCGAACTGACCTCGTTCTGCCAGGAGGAGTTCGGCTTCGAGGACGCCGTCGGCGGGATGGGTATGAACCTCGGCGGGACCGTCGAATGTGGCGACGCGTACGTTACGATGGTCCGTGCCGACCACACGAACGGGATCATGACCGAAAACGACGAAAGCGGCGGGATGCCGGCCGGGTTCGTCGTCTCAGATACGATGCCGACGCAGGTTCGCGACGAGGAGTCGACCGCATTCTACAACGCGGGCGACACCAGCCTCATGACCGAGATGCGCGAGGTCGTCGGACCGTATCTCGAACCCGACGCCGCGACGGTCCCGATCGGCGACCACTTCACCATGGGTCCGTGGCAAGCCGCCGTCGCCGTCGACTGGCTTGACGTCGACCACGCCTTCCCGCAACACTACGATACGTTCCCGCCGATCGAGCAGGACCCGCACGACTTCGCCAGCGAAGTCGCTGCGACCGGCAGCGACGCGGAGGTCCACGTACTCGAGGCCGACGAACCGTTCGAACTCGAGCCCTGAACGCGGACGGCCGCCTCGATCGACCGAGCGCCCGCACGGAACCCTGCCCATTTTTGTCCCGCTCGAGACCCGAGAGCGGCCGGGCCGACCGGGGGATCGCCGAGCGACGGCGGGTGCGAGAAGGGACGAGGCCGAACGGAGGACGTCAGTCCCTGCCGATTCCGTACTGCTGATCGTCGCGCCGTTCCCGCGTCCCGATCCGGTAGCGGGTTTCGAGCGGATAGCTCCGGTACCGCGCGAGTACCAGGTGGAGTGTGATAGCGACGATGATCAGTCCGAAGTTCCAGAGTGGCGAATCGTAGTAAATGACGTCGACGATGATCGGCTTCGAATAGAACGGCCAGAACGGCTCGAGCGGCGGCGCGATGTCGGGGGCCGAGAGAATGTCCGCGAACAGGTGGCTCGTGCCGCCGACGAGGAGCCCGCTCGTCGCGAAGACGAAGACCGTGCTCGTCTCTATGTGAGTGCTTCGAATCCAGCGATGATCGTTGAGCCACTCGGTGAGCCACTTCGACGCGGCGAGTCCGGTGATGAGGCTGACCAGCGTCACGAACACCACCGTGTGAGTCACGCCGTGGTGTGTAACCGGCAGCGCCTGCTGGAGGACGAGGTCGGAATCGGGGAGCATCGCCGTCGCTAACGCGAACCCGGTGAACCCGAGCGCGCCGCGTCGGCCCCAGAGTATCCACGCCGGCGCGGCGAACAACATCGCCATCGCGAGATGACCGGTGACGTCAACCATGGTGCGTTTCGATCATCGAAGCCGGCGGGCAAGTCTGAGAGCCAGCGAGACTGCCGTTCCCACCCCGGGAATGCGAGACGAGAGCGCGGCCGCGCCGAGAAGCAGGAGTCCGCTTTTCGGACGGCCGCGCCGAAACGCCAGCACGCTGTCGATCACCGTCGAAACGATACTGAGCTTGTTCGCCGACCGCGTGTCGAAGGAGGTCATGACTCGGTGTGTACACCGTCGGGGCTTGAGTGGCAAACGCGATACCGTTGCAGACGCAGGCTGACAGACTCGACGACAGTCCCGCCTCCGCGTGGACGGTAGCGCGCGTACACGCGCTCGCACGCGCTATCGATCCGTTCGCGTTCGGGGACCAGTGATACGAGTCGGGTGTAGAACACCCACCACCAACGTTTACAGCGCCGCCCGTGGAGTCCTCGATTGCCATGGCAAAGCATGCGACCACCGTTTCCGACGAAGGGTACAGCGCCACGAACGAGGTCCGCGACTTCGAAACGACGATCGACGCGAACGGGGAGGACGCGCCCGATACCCTCGAGGCACTGTTGGCGGCGTACGGGTCCTGTTACGTTCCCGCGCTCCGGGTCGGGGGCCAGCAACGCGGGGTCGACGACCTCGGCCGGATCGAGATCGAATCGACCGGCGAACTCAACGACGACGACAAACTCGAGTCGATACACTTCGATATCCGCGTCGAGGCGGACGTAGACGGCGACACGGGCGAGGAGATCATCGAGCGGGGGTTCGAACTCTGCAAGGTCCACGACGCGCTGAAAGACGGCTTGCACGCGGACACGAGTTTCGAGGGGAACGCGTTCTGAGCCCCCGATCCGGACGACTGCGTCCGATAGAGGCGACCTCGTATCGAAACCACTCCCGACGACCCCCGTTCGGACGGGTCGAATTCGGAACGGCGTCGAAGGAATCGATTCACGTGGTGCAAGAAACACCCAGATGCGGACCGTACGGGGTGAATACGTTCCCGCCGATCGTCCTCGAACGGACCGTCGACGGTCGGATTGTGGCCGGTTCGTGAGGACGGCTGTCGCAGGATGGGGACCTTCCACGGTGTGACCGGCGGCGGCGGACGGCCTTCGAAATCGCGTCCCAACTGAGACGGCTGTGGAGTGATGGGAATCGGATTCAGCAACTCGAGGGGCGGTTGCGACGACTATCGACCGGATACTCGTCGGGGAAGTGGACGAAAGGGGAAATGAGTGCGGGAAGCGGATTCGAAAGGGGGGTTCCGAACCGCCATGGTTCGGGGGGATGACACGGCGGCAGACGACTGTCCGAGTGGATAGTTCCGTGCCGCCGACTATTGATTCGACGGACTCTGATTTAGCCGTGCCGCCAAACTGTATTGGTTTTGGAAATAATCCGGGACGAGATAACTCGGCCCGAGCGGCAAGCGGGCGCGAAACGAGGGTCCGTGGCGTCCGAACCCGAACGGCGTTCGCGGAAACACGGGCGTCGTCATCGATGGGCATCTTCAAGGCGATTCTCGAGACAGGAACGAGCATGATACGCACGTTCGACGGAACGGAACCGCAGATCGCTGACTCGGCGTACGTCGACGACGCTGCCGTCGTCATCGGCGATGTCGTCATCGAAGACGAGGCCAGTATCTGGCCGAATACCACGCTTCGCGGCGATCACGGCACGATCGTCGTCGGCGAAGGTGCAAACGTTCAGGACAACGCCGTTCTCCACGAAGACGCGACGCTCGAGCCCTATTCCACCGTCGGCCACAGTGCGATCGTCCACGACGCGACCGTCGCCGAACGGGCGTTGGTTGGAATGAATGCGGTCGTCCTCGACGGGGCACACATCGGTCCGGGGGCAGTCGTCGCCGCCGGCAGCGTCGTCACGGAAGGTACCGAGGTTCCCGCGTCGACGCTCGTCGTCGGGTCACCCGCCGAACCGAAGACGACGATCGACGATCCGGAACTCGAGGCGACGGCGGACAGGTACGTCGCGCTCTCGAAAGCGCACGCGGAGACGTCCGAGCGACTCGACTGAGCTACCGATCCCCGAACACGACCTCCCGGACGTCGTCGACGCCAGCGCGCCTGACGACGGCCCGAACCGGGTCTCGAGCGCCGGCCATGTTGTCCGAGTCGCCGTCGAGCACGAGCAGTCGTGCCGCCCGTCCGGGCTCGAGCAGACCGTACTCGAGGTCGGCGATTTCGGCCCCGTTGACGGTCGCCATGCGGAGGATGACGTCCGCGGGGAGGGCCGAAAGCTTCGCGAGGAACTCCATCTCGCGGAACATCGACGGCGAGTTGAGCATCACGTTGTCGGTGCCGAGCGCGAGCGTCGTTCGCTCGTCGAGCGCCTCGTAGGGAGACAGCCCCACGTCGGTCACGAGATTCGAGCGCGGACAGACCACCACCGGAATCTCGCTTTCGGCTATGCGCTCGAGATGGACCGGTTCCGGGTGAACCATGTGGACCAGGAAATCGGGGTCGAGGTTCAGCGCCGGTGAAATGTCGCTTTCGTCGACCTCGCCCGCGTGAATTCCGAACGGCTTGCCGGCCTCGCGCGTCGCCTCCCGTTCCCGGTCGAAGGTCGCATCGTTGGCTCCGCTCGCGCCGAATCCGTCACCCGCGCGCATGGCGTCGGCGGACTCTCGGGCGAAGGAGACCGCGTCGATCTCGAGGCCCGCCGCGGCGTCCTCGAGCATTCGAACCCCTGCGACGCCGCCCTCGCGGAAGTCGAGACAAGCGGCGGTGCCGGCACGCTGCATGAACCGCAACGATCGATTCATCGCGCTCACGAGTTCGTCTCGCGAGGCCGCCCGAAGTAGCCGATGTTTCAGACCGTCCGGTGGCGCGACGAGTTCCTCGAGCGAGAGGCCGCCGCCGGCCTCCTTGGCGATCGAGTCGCCGATGTGGGTGTGGGCGTTGACGAACGCCGGCAGGATGAGGTCGTCGCTGTCGACCGACGCCTCCTCGATGGCTTCGATGCGGCCGTCCTCGTCGATCACGATTCGACCCTCGACGGGGTCGAATTCGCGGCCGCGCAGGATCGTTCCCGTTCGTTCCATACCGATCAGTTCGCCGTCAGGGTCTTCAACGGTTCGCCGTCGGACCGGATTTTCACAGTCCTCGAGCGCCGCTAGACGAATGCCGTCGCGCTCACGGCCATCAGAACGAGATTGTAGCCGGTGTGGACGGCGATCAGCACGAACAGGTTCCCCGTTCGTTCGTACGCGTATCCGAAGATGGCGCCGACGAGGCCGAGTACGGTCGCGCAGCGATCAACGCTGGCACCTCGGATCCGAGGTAGTTCGGAACGTGGGCCGCACCGAAGAGCAGGGGGCACCCGCGACCGCCCCGGCCGGACCGAACGCATCGCGGAGTCGGCCCTGGTTCGCCCCGCGGAAGAGGTACTCCTCGGTCGGCGGGGCGACGAGGACGATCACCGCGGCGGTGGCGAAAAACACCCCCGAATCGATTTCCTCCGTCGTGTAGAACGTCCGTGGTTGGAGATCGAAAACCCCGAGCAGCGAGAACAGCCCGATGCCGATGACGAGCGCACCGACGGTACCGATCACGATTGCTCGAGTCTGCCCGTCGAACAGCCCTGTCGACGCAGTGGAACGGTCTCGGAGCCGACAGTAACCGTACCCGACCGCTAGATAGCCGATTTCCGCAGCGACGGCCGCTGTGATGACGAACCAGAGTAATCCTGTCGGATCACCAGGGCCGAGTACCCCCACGATCCCGACCGGAACCGCAAACAGGATCGATCCGAGGACGCCCGCGATCGTGAGCCCGATGGCAACGAGTACCGTCAGAAACGGGCTTCCCTCTCGCTTCGCGATTACGTCGTCTGTTTCCGCCATATGGAATCTGTTTGAACATCTATTGCTTCGATCATTTCATTTAAAACACGGGAAAAACTCATCGAGATGCGAAGAAGGGAAGCAATCGGCGAGCGGGAAACGAATAACGCTCAATCGACGAACTGATCCAGCGTCGCGTCGAGTCCGTCGCGCACCTCGCTGACCAGCGCGCCGTCGATGGAGAGGCCGAGTACGTCGACCGCAGCGCGGCCGACGCGGTCGCGCAGCACCGGCGGCGAGTAGACGCCGAGACGCCACTGGGAGTACTGGGCCGCCCGGAGGGCTTCGACCAGCGGCGACTGCTGTCCCAGTCGGCGGATATCGCCGTTTACCATCACGCGCGTCGTCGACTCCGTCATCGAGGGTCGATTCGGCACGTCGAGAACGACGTGGGCCGGAGCGACGCTCGCTCGATCGGCGATCTCCCGCTCGAACTCGCGGATCGACTCGTGGTCGGCCTCGATTATCCCGCCGGGAACGTCGTCGATTTCGGCCCACACCGCCCGCTTGAAGAGGTCCCGCTGATCCAGTCGTCGGGACAATTCCGCCGTCGACTCACAGGACCGCAACGCGACGATCAGGTCGTGGTCGTCCATTCGCTGGAGCGTGGAGGCGTCGACGTCGGCGGATGGCTCTTCGAGCAGCCGTTCCCCGGCGCGTCGAAGCATCGCCTTGCTGATACGAGCGACGCTGTGGCTGTAGACGGTCGGGTTCATCAGGGCTCGAGCGACGAGGAGGCTCTCGGCCGTCTGGACGTTTCCCTCGGCCAGGACGAGTTCGCCGTCGGCGAACGCCAGTTCGCGGACGAGGCGGCCGTGGTCGATCGTCCCGTAGGGGACTCCCGTGTGGTGTGCGTCACGCACCAGATAGTCCATTCGGTCGACGTCGAGTTCCCCCGATACCAGTTGTCCGAACCGTCCGTCGCCGGCGACCAGATCCGCCACCGTCGCCGGTTCGAGGTCGTGATCGCGCAACACGTCACCGACCGCTCCGTCGGCGAGGAGTTCGTGAACGTCGTCGTGATAGCGGCCGGTCCGGCGGTGGGTCAGGGACTCGAGGTTGTGGCTGAACGGCCCGTGCCCGACGTCGTGGAGGATGGCCGCTGCGCGGACCCGTTCCGCTCGCGCCCCCTCGACACCGAGGTGTTCCAGGGCCTCGCCGGCGAGATGATAGACGCCGAGACTGTGTTCGAAACGTGTGTGGTTGGCCGACGGATAGACCAGCGAGACGGTCCCGAGCTGTCTGATGTTCCGAAGTCGCTGGAGTGCCGGCGTATCCAGCAGGTCGCGGGCGACGCCGTCGACCTGGATGTGGTCGTGAACGCTGTCCTTGATGATCTTCATTGGTTCCCATTGGACCGGTTCGTACAAAAACGGTCGTTCGGGCCACGGACAGAACGCGCCGTCCGACAGGCCCTGCGGATCGAGGTCACGGCGTGGGTGTACCGAGTCCGATAGTTCTCCAAGGCGATCACCGCGGTCAGTACGACCAGTTCCGCGTCGTCGAATTCCGTCTCCAGCGCATCGAGTAGGAGTCCGAAACCGTCGTCGGCGCCGCGAGACGGCTTCCACGTACCGCACGACGGGTCGCTCCGCTTCAGAAAGCGTGTCGCTCTCCTCGGCGGTCGAGAGCCGACGCATCTGCCCGTCGTGATTCCCGGCGATGAACGGCGAAGCGGGTTGCGAATTCGTGCTCAAGAGCTACGCGGGACGACACGCTACCGCCAGGCCACCATGACAGATCTGACTGTTGCCCCCGACGCCGACGACAGACGAACGGCGGAACTGGTCCAGAACCACGTCGATATCGGCGACGTCGTCGAGGTTCGCAACGAGGAACGGACCGAAGATCACCAGCTATCCGTCAGCGGCGAGGTGACGGGATTCGAGGCGGACTATCTCGAAATCGACGGCAACGCTCCGGAAGACGGCGGCGTTCGGTACGGTCAGATTCACACGGTAAGCAGAATAGAGTCGGAGTGAATCGGCCGCGGTCATCGGTCGCTCCCGTCCGTTCTCCGAAACGGGCACCGATCCGACTCCGATCGGCTCGATAGGCGATCAGTTTCCGGAACTGACGGGTCCGGAACGAACGGAGAACGGTCGCTCGATGGTGATCGGTCAGTTCGTCGCCCGTACGAGGTCACTCGAGAGCGATCCACTCGCCGCTGTCGTCGCTCTCTTCGATCGCGTCGAGGACTCGCTGAGCGGCCAGTCCGTCGTCGAAGTTCGGCGCATACGTGTCGCCGCGATCGACCGCAGTGAGGAATTCGTAGTTCTCGTGGACGAAGGTGTGTTCCCAGCCGAGCACGTGACCCGGCGGCCACCAGTGGTCGACGTACGGATCGTCCTCGTCGGTGACCAGTATCGTCTCGTACCCGCGATCGTCGCCGCGAAGCACCTCGAGTTCGTTCAGGCGCTCGAGCGAAAACCGGAGACTACCCGCCGAGCCGTGAATCTCGAGGCTGTGATCGTTCTTGTGGCCCGTCGCGAAGCGCGATCCCTCGAGGGTTCCCATCGCGCCGTTTTCGAACTCGAGTTGTGCGGAGTAGGCGTCGTCGACGGTGACGGGCCGCGTTTCGGGGCCTCCGGCACTTTGGGCGTCTTCGGTCGGCCGCTCCTCGACGAACGTCCGCAGGTGACCGCTGACCCGGTCGATCTCTCCCGCGAGATCGTCGGATCCGACGAGAAATCGCACGAGATCGACCGAGTGGGAGCCGAGATCGCCGAGCGCGCCGGACCCGGCCAGTTCTTCGTCGTTGCGCCACGACCACGGCGCCGTCGGATCGACGAGCCAGTCCTGGAGGTATCGCGCGCGGACGTGGTGGATGTCGCCCAGTTCGCCGTCCTCGAGCAACCGTTTCGCGTACCGGATCGCCGGGACGAACCGGTAATTGAACGCACACCCTGCTGGCACGTCGGTCCCGGCCTCGTGGGCCGCCGTGGCCATCGCTTCGGCGTCCTCGAGCGTCGGGGCGAGCGGTTTTTCGCAAAATACTGGGGTGCCGGCCTCGAGGGCGGCGATCGACGGCTCGACGTGGGCGTGGTTCGGCCCGAGATTGTAGAAGACGTCGACGTCGTCGACGACGTCCGCCCAGTCCGTCGCGATCGATTCGAAGCCGAGTCGGTCGGCGGCGTCCGACAGTGCGTCCTCGTGGCGGCCGACGAGGACCCGCCGTTCGATTTCGGGCGCATCCGGGAAGAACATCGGCAGTCGCGCCATCGCGTTCGCGTGCGCTTTCCCCATGAATCCGTAGCCGAGTACGCCGACTTCCAGCGTCATGGCTATTCATTCACAATAGGTGTTGTTAGAACTTTCTGTCAGGACGACCGAACCGCGCCGAATCCGACGGGGCGGGCGGAATTACGGCGACGAGGTGATCGAGTCCCGGGGACTGAGGGGGTGATCGAGTCCCG
Source organism: Natrinema caseinilyticum (assembly GCF_024227435.1). Taxonomy (GTDB): domain Archaea; phylum Halobacteriota; class Halobacteria; order Halobacteriales; family Natrialbaceae; genus Natrinema; species Natrinema caseinilyticum. The sequence continues at coordinate 436,161 of NZ_CP100445.1, read as the reverse complement.
GGGACCGAGGGGACGCTTCGATCACGGACCGAAGGGACCGGTCGTAAGACGGTGACGGTTCGGTCACTCTGCCCAGTACGCGGTCCCGGGTTGCTCTCGGAAAATCGCCCGCTCGAGCAGGTCGACCGCCTTCTCGAGGCCTTCCCGCGAACTGGTCAGCGAGTCCTCGTGTTCGATGCTCAGTGTCCCGTCGTAGCCGACCATTCGGAGCGTCGAGACGAGATCCTTCCAGTGGGATTCGTCGTGGCCGTATCCGACGGAGCGAAAGAGCCACGACCGGTTCGCCTCGTCGTCGTACGGCGTGGTATCGAGGACCCCTTTTTCGCGGGCCTGCTCCTCGTAGATACGTGTGTCTTTGGCGTGGACGTGGTGGATCGCCTCGCGTTCGCCGAGGAATCGAACGGCGTCGGTGACCGAGATACCCTGCCAGTAGAGGTGCGAGGGATCGAAGTTCGCCCCGACGCGGTCGTTCGTCTCGGCGCGCAAGCGCGCCATCCCGTGCGGTTCGTACACCAACATGTTCGGATGCATCTCGAGGGCGAGGTCGACGTCGTGGTCGTCCGCAGACGCCGCGAGGTCGGTCCAATAGTCCAGGGCCACCTCCCACTGGTACTCGTGGGCGTCGGCGTGCTCGGGCGGCCACGGCGCCGTGATCCAGTTGGGAGTGTCGTCGGTCGGGCTGCCCGCCGGCAGCCCCGAGAAACAGGTGACAGTACCGACCCCTAACTGGGACGCCAGTCTGATCGCCTCCCGGAGTTCGACGTCGGCTTCTTCGGCCCGTGTTTCGTCCGGATGGAGCGGATTGTTGTGGGTCGCGAGCGCGCTGATCGTGATCCCGTACTGCTCGAGCAGCGCTTTCAGGTCGGCTTGTGCGGCCTCGTCGTCTAAGTAGGTCCGGCGGTCGAGGTGGTCGTCGCCGGGATATCCCCCGACACCGGGTTCGATGGCGTCGACCCCGACGTTCGCGAGGTACGCGAGCGCGTCCTCGAGCGATTCGTTCGCGAGCGGTGGCGTGTGTACTCCGATCTCCATACGGTTCGAACGACGGAATCGGCACGCATAAATTTCACGATTGTTTAATATAAAATAAAATTCAGTCGATACTGTTCGCACCGTTTGCGGCCGGAATCGGTGACGCGCGCGCGTCGTTCGTCGCCGGCGACGTATCGGGACCGCCGTCCGGCGGCCACGTCGAGTCAGCCCGGTCGTGACGAATTCGTGAGTGCGCTGGTCACGGAACTGATTCGTCGAATACCACGGTGTGGCCGCCCTCACTCGAGCGGTAGATGGCATCGATAATTTCCTGGACCGTGACCGCGTCGTCGATGGAACCGCAGGTATCGCGGCTGGTCGTGACCGCGTCGAAAAACGCCCGTTGTTCGTCGGCGTGGGTGTCGTTCTCGCGGACCTCGACGGCGGTATCGAGCAGGTGATCCGGCCCGTCGGCGCTCGCCGAGTGGATCGTCAGATCACCCTCCAGTAGATCGAATCGTGCGGCCGCCTCGGTTCCGCGGACGACGAATTCGTGCGTCGGCGGTCGATTGGTCGCCCAGGCCACCTCGAGGGAGACCGTGTGTCCCCCCGTACACCGGATGAACGCGCTCGCCGAATCGTCGACGTCGAACCCGTCCGGGCCGCTGTCAGCGCCCCACATCTCGAGATAGGCGTAGTCGTCCCGGTCGCCGAAGCTCGAACGCGTCACCCCCGAAACTTCCTCGACGTCCGGATAGCCGAGCAAGTACATCGAGAGGTCGATCGCGTGAACGCCGAGGTCGATGAGCGAACCGCCACCCGATACCTCCCGACGGGTGAACCACGAACCGCGGCCGGGGACGCCGCGCCGACGGACGTAGTTCGCCTCGACGTGAGTGAGGTCCCCGAAGTCGCCGCGTTCGATCCGATCCTTGATGATCTGAACAGCGTTCAGAAACCGATTGTTGAATCCGATCTGGAACGTCCCCGCCGACGCCGACGCCGCGTCGGCGATCCGGCGAGCGCTCTCGACCGTGTGCGCGAGCGGCTTCTCGAGCAGGACGTGGCAGTCGCGTTCGAGGGCGGCGACGGCGTACTCCTCGTGGTACTTGTTCGGTGTCGTTATAACGACGGCGTCGATTTCGTCGTAGAGACTGTGGTAGTCGTCGTAGACGTCGACGTCGTACCGATCGGCGAACTCAGTGCGCGCTTCGTGGTCGATGTCCATGCCCCCCTCGAGGGGGACACCGAGGTCGACGAGACGGTCGGCGTGGTGGTGCCCGATGTTACCGAGTCCGACGATGCCCGTTCGAACGGGCGCGTAGTCGCCGCTCATCTGTCGACCACCGGTCGGTCGCTCCGACGGACGACGGTCGCGTTGCTGCGGTCAGTACAACTGCTCTTCTTTCGTTGAACGTTCGTCATCTTGTGTTCGTTCTTCCGACTGTCGGTTTCGGCCGCGACGATACTGCTGGATTCCCGGCAGGACTTTGTTCTTCAGATCCAGACCGAACGACACGATCCCGTAGATCCAGAAGAAGTAGAGCACGAGCAGGCCGCCGTAGTAGACGACAGAGACGAGATCACTCATCGCCCCCTCCGGGATCGACTTCGGCTCGGACGTTCTCCGCCACCGCATCCGACTCCGCAGTCGAATCCGGGGGCCCTTCGACACCGTGTGCGATGGCATCGCCCGATGCGGTCTCGAACAGGTGGACCTTCGACCGATCGAGCACGACGCTCACCTGTTCGTCTTCGTCGATGGCCGAATCCGGCGCGACGCTCATCAACAGCTGATTCGACGCAGCCGACGCCTCTTCGCTCGTCATCAGCTGTCCCCCCGAGCCGTCGAGCGTGAGATACACGAATATCTCGTCACCCATCGGTTCGAGAACGTCGGTCGTCGCCTCGATGACCGACGACGTAGCGGTCGACGAGTCGGCGTCGGCCGCAGGGTAGATATCCTCGGGACGAATCCCCATCGTGACGGCGTCCCCGGGAGCGGCCTCGAGCGGGTCCGGATCGAACGCGAGGTCGAAGTGATCGGTCTCGAGGCCGTCCTCGCTCAGTTCGCCGTCGACGAAGTTCATCGACGGTGAACCGATGAAGCCGGCGACGAACCGGTTTGCCGGCTCGTTGTAGCAGGTCAACGGCGGATCGATCTGCTGGAGTTCACCGCTGTCGATGACGGCGATCCGATCCGACATGGTCATCGCCTCCGCCTGATCGTGCGTGACGTAGATGATCGTCGTGTCGAGTTGCTTGTGCAGTCGCTGGAGTTCGGTTCGCATGTGAACGCGCAATTTCGCGTCCAGGTTCGCCAGCGGTTCGTCCATCAGGAAGACGGCCGGTTCCCGAACGATGGCGCGGGCGATCGCCACCCGCTGTTGCTGGCCTCCGGACAGTTCGTCCGGCATCCGATCGAGCATCCCCTCGAGTTGAACGACGTCCGAGGCGCGTTCGACGCGCCGCTCTATCTCCTCGTCGTCGTACTTCCGAAGGCGCAGCCCGAACGAGATGTTGTCGAAGACGTCCATGTGTGGGAACAACGCGATGTTCTGGAACACCATCGCGACGCCTCGATCCTTCGGGGGAAAGGAGGTGACGTCCGTCTCGCCGATGTGGATCGTCCCCTCTGTCGGTTTGGTGAGGCCGGCGATCGTCTCCATCGTCGTCGACTTCCCACAGCCCGAGGGCCCGACGAGGCAGACGAATTCGCCGTCCTCGATCTCGAGGTTCATATCGTCGACGGCGACGATGTCTTCGTACCGTTTCGTAACGTTGTCAAGTCGTACTCGTGCCATTGTTATTCTTTGAGTGCTCCGTCGGTCAGTCCGCTAACGATCTTTTCCTGCGCGACGATGACGACGATCAGCATGGGCAATACGCCGACGATGCTGGCTGCTGCCATCAGGTTGAAGTCTGTCGTGTACTGCGTCTGATAGCTCAGAATGCCGCCGACGAGCGGTGACCACTGCTCGGGTTCGTTCTGGAGCGACATGATCGAGCTGAAGAAGTACTCGTTGTAGACCGAGATGAACGTCAGCACGGCCGCCGTCACGACACCGGGTGCCGAAAGCGGCATGATCACGCGGAACAGCGCACCCAACCGGGTCGTGCCCTCGACCCGTGCTGCATCCTCGAGACCGTCCGGAATCTGCGCATAGAACGTGGTGAGGATGAAAATCGACAGCGGCAGAAACAGCGCGCTGAAGGGCATGATCATCGCGCTCGGCGTGTTGACCAGCCGCGGCGGCGAGAACAACTCGACGCCGAGAAACGGCACCGTCACCGGGTTGCCGAGGAACGCGTCGAACAGCGGGATCAGGAACGCTGCAGGCGGGAAGTACGAGATAGCCAGGATGGCGAGCATCAACACGCCGCGTCCAGGGAACTCGAGTCGGCCGAAGACGTATCCCGCGAGGCTCGCGAGGACGATGACGATGACCGTCGTGGTCGTCGCGAGCACGAAGCTGTTGAACACGTAGAGATGGAACGGCACTTGCTGGAACACCTCGACGAAGGCGAGGACGTTGGGTTCGCCCGGTTGCAGCGGATTGATGTGCGGGAATTCGACACCGACGATCGGAAGCGCCCAACTGCCGGAGATGATGTCCCCGTTCGGTTTCAGTGCCAACACCAGTAGCCAGTAGAACGGGAACAGCGTCGTAACGAGGAAAAAGCCCGCTGCGACGTAGAACAACGCCTTGTACAGGCGGCTGCGTTTTTCCGCGTCTGTGATAACGCTACGGGTCCACCGCTCGAGGGGGCCCCCGTTCTCGTCGTCCGCGGGTCCCCCCGTCCGATCGGTCCGTGTCGCCATTTCAGAATCCCTCCTTGTACTGCTGGTAGATCACGCCGAGTACGGCGATGGCGATGATTCCGGCCGTGACGAACGCGATCGCGGACGCGAGACCCCTGCTCGTGTTGAACGTCGAGACGACCATACACGAAAGCGACGGGACCGTCGAGCAGGTCGAGACCGAATCGATGAGGCCGTAGATCCGCATGGCATCGATCGTCCGGAACAGGATCGCGATGCCGAGCGTCGGTAACACGAGCGGGAACGTGACGAGTTTGAACCGTTGCCACCTGGTGGCGCCGGCGACTTCGGCCACGTCGTAGAGGCTTCGGTCGATGCTCTGGAGGCCGGCGAGTATGAGCAACGCCATGAACGCGGACGTCTTCCAGATGTCCGCGACCGTGATGATGAGCAGCGAACTCTGCGGATCGTTGAGGGTATTGGTCGCCTGGACGAGTCCGATCTCGGATAACGGTTCCGTCAGGAAACCGGCCGTCGGATGGAACATCAGGAAGAAGATCATCCCCTGAACGACGATCGGGATCGCCCACGGGATGATGATCGCGGCGCGAACCCATCGGCGGCCGCGGAAGTCCTGATCGAGAACGAGCGCCTGGCCGAAGCCGATGAGCGTCTCGAAGAGGACGCTCACGGCGGTGAAGACGAGCGTCACCGCCAGCGCGCTCCGCAATAGACCGTCGACGTGGACGAACGGGGCGGTCGCGTCGACGCTGATATTCGGCAAGAACGTCGTCGACCCGGGCAATCGTGGGTCCGCACCACCCGTGAACAGCTGGATGTAGTTCTCGAGTCCGACGAATTCGGGATCCGTCAGGACGTTCCGGAACATCGACAGCTCGAGCGTTCGCAACAGCGGATACAGAGCGATCACTGTCAACAGGACGAATACCGGCGTCAACAGCAGGTAGGCGAACCCGGTCTCGCCGAGGTTTTCCATCCAGCGCGCGACCGCGACGATCGGGCCCGATCGATTCGATCGCTCGAGCGGACCGGACGTTCGATCTTCGGTACTCATCCTTATGCTTGCTCTTCGATCTCTTCCAGCCCGGTCTGAAGATCCGCGGCCGCGGCATCGGGGCTCTTGTCGCCGGCCACCGCCCCGTTTACCTCCTCGGCGATGAGCGTGGACTCGTTCGGCCAGACCGTCGTCACCGGACGCGGCATCGCGTTCTCACCGGCGACGCGGAGCGTCTCCATGTAGTTCCCCATCGGCTCGACCTGTGCAGCCTTCTCCGTCTCGAACAGCGCCGGTTTCGGCGGGACCCAACCGTAGAGTTCGAACATTCCGAGGTTGAACTCGTCGGTCATCGCGGCGCGGATCACCTCGAGTGCGTCCTCCTTGTTCTGGGAGTTCGGGTTGAGGGTGACGTGCCAGCCGCCCAGGGCGGACGTACTGCCACCGGTTCCGGGCTGATTCGCATCGTCTTTGGTAACCCCGTAGGGAATCGGCATCGCGCCGTAGTCCTCGACCGGGAGCGCACCGTCCGCCGTATCGACGTTCATACTGATCGCGTACGGCCAGTTGCGTTGCATCGCGGCCTTTCCGTCGAGGATAGCCTTGCGGGCGTCCTCTTCCGCCCACGAGGTGATGTCCGGGGTGGCGATTCCGGTGGGGTACTCTTCGAGCGTGTGCTCGCCGTGTTCGTCGGCGACGAACGTCCGCATCATTTTGAGTCCCTCGACGAATTCCGGTTCGTCGACGGTCACCGGTCGATCGCCGACCGGCCCGAAGAGGTTGTCGCGCCCGCCGAAGTACGCGCCGCCGAACGAGGACATGACCTCGTTCCAGGTACAGCAGGACGTTCCCTCGTACGTGTCCCACTGGGTCGCGAGCCCGTAGCTCGCGTCGGAGGCGGCGACGATCTCCTGGGTAATCTCGGCCCACTCCTGCCAGGTCATCGGCTCGGTGGCCCACGTTTCGAAGTCGGACTCGCCGTAGCCGGCCGCACGCGCGTAGTCCTTGCGATACTGCATCGTCGGGTAGTCGGGGAAGATCGGGACCCCGAACAGATCGCCGGAGCCGGGATCACGAGCCGTCGCTGTAAAGGACTCGAAGTATTCGTCCTGTATCGTCGACAGGTCGGAATCGTCGAGTTCGTCGCTCAGGTTCGCGATGTGACCGCGCTGGATGAAGACGTTCACCCAGCCGTTGTCCATCAACAAGAGGTCTGGCTGCGTTTCGCCAGCCTGTAACAGATTCGTGTACGTGTCCCGTCGGGCGCCCGTGTCTTCGTCACCGGGCTGGAGCTCGATGTCGACCCCGTCCGCGCCGTTTTCGGTCAGGAGGTCGACGACCTCGTCTCCGACCGCCTCCACTACGTTCGGGCCGATCCCCCAGACGACAGCACCTTCCGACGAGGAACTGCCGTAAATACACCCCGCGAGACCGACCGCGGTCCCGCTTGCACCTGCTGCTTTGACGAACGTTCGCCGCGAAACGCTCGAGTCGATACCGGCCTTCCCGTGCGAGTGCCTCTCACCCATATAACGGTGTATGACATTCACTCATTATATAATTAATGGATCGAGTACAACAGCCGTTGTTAATCACTTCACATCTGTCATAATTGCCGGTACTTCTCGGAGAAGTCGTCCGCTGTGTGGCGAAACGGCCGCTACTCGATCGGTAGCACTGATCGGAACGGTCACGAAAGACGTCAGAACTGCACCGAATCGACCGAAACGAAATCGCGAGCGGTCAGTCTATCGATTCGATCGTAATTCGCGTCGCCTCGTAGTCCTCGAGCATCGCCCCCCAGCCGCCGACGGTGTACGTCCCGTCGTCGGTCTCGAGCGTCAGCGAGGCCTTTCCCGCGAGGTGGAAAAGCGGCGTCTCCTGGACGTCGTTCGTCGCGTGGCCCGCGTACGTGACGTCTGTAATCGTCCCTCGACGCGTTATCTCGCGGCCCGTATCCGTTTCGAACCCGTGAACGGTGGCCTCTATCTTCGCCCCGTCACCGAGCAGCGGTTCGACGTCCTGGAGACACTGCCGGAGATCCACGTACGTGATCGGTGGATCGGTGTCTCGGGCCGAGTAGATGACGTCGTGAATCTCCCAGAGGCAGGTCAGGAAGTACCAGTGGAAGACGTACGTATGCGTTCGGTCGTTGACGATGACGCCGTACTCGTTCGTCGAGTCGCCGTGTGGCGAAAAGCAGGTCCACGAACGGTCGACGAGCGCCACGAAAGGTGACGGGAGGGTGCGGTACCGCGCTTCGGTACAGGTGCTGGCCAGCACCTCGGCGGACGGAATGTCCGGTTTCGAAGTCGTCATCGGGAACAGACAGACCTTGACGTCGACGCCCGACTCGTGGGCCGTCCGAAGCGCGTCCGAAAGGTCGTCAAACTGCGCCGGGGTCAGTCCGATCTGCACCTGATTCGTCGCCGAGCGGATCAACTCGTCGGCTCGGGTCAGTACGGTGTCGAGTCGCTTGACGATGCTGACCTTGTGCTCTTCGATGTCCGGCCGACTCCATCGGTCCTCGATTTCGTCGGCCGCCGTTTCGAATCTGTTCGCCCGCGACCGAAGGTCGGCGAGTACGTCCGCCGGATCGTGTGCGCGGGCGTGGAGGCTGTCCTGCTCGTACGTTTCGATGTACCCCTTCTCTTCTAACCCCCGCAACACGTCGTAGATCCGCGGATCGGGGACGTCGCTGGCCTGTGCGATGTCGGTCGCCGACGCCGATCCGAGCCCAAGCAGCGTGACGAACGCGTCCGCCTGATACGGCGAGAGACCCGCATCCTCGAGGATTTCGACCAGTTGGTCACCGTCCATCGCGTCTCACCCGCTGTCGCTCGAGGATCGTTTCAGCTCGTTTTCGCGAGTCCACTCGTGTCTGCCACCGACGGACGAACTGAACGCGACCGGAGCGGGGCGATAGTGGGCCACTATCTGTTCCGGTAGTCATCATTCCAACTGATTATTACACCCGTTGTAAATAAGTGTGTCTGTGGCGGTCATATTCATGATGGATGAACAGAAACCAACTCCCATGGTCGGCTTCGGACAGCGGATTCGACGAGCGGAATACACCGGCGCCAACCGGTGTTGGCCGTGTACAGTTACTAACGGGGTCGTGCTGTCGATCGGCGTCGCGATCCTGACGATAGCCGGTCGCCGGGGAGTGGCCGCTGGGGTCGCCCTCGTCGGTGCGGTCGCGATCTGGCTACGGGGCTACCTCGTGCCCTACACGCCCGGGTTCGCCCCACGACTGCTCGCCGTGGTTCCGTTCGATTTCGGCGTCTACGGTGATCACACGGACCGGGACGACGGACCGCTACCGGACTCCGGGCTGGCGACCGGCGGGGACGGCGAGACGGCCGGACCGACGGGCGACGCCGTCGTCTCCGCGCTGCTCGAGGCGGGCATCGTCGTCCCCGACGGCGAGGAGTTCTTCCTCGAGGACGCGTTTCGAGCCGAGTGGCGCCGAGAGATGACCCGCCTCCGGGACCTGGACCTCGAGGGGCTCGCCGACGAAGCGGACGCGCTGACGGACGCGTCGGTCGATGCGCACGTCGGTCGAGATTGGCGTGGGCGCGCGACGACCGTTCGTCTCGAAGTCGAGGCCGGTCACAGCGTCTCGATCGACGAAGCCGTCGTCGTCGCTGAACTCGCCGCCACCCGCGCGCTTCGGGCCTGGATCGACGACGCGGACGTTCGCCGTGTGGCCGGCCGGCCGTTACGGTCGCTCCTCGAGCGGTGTCCACGCTGCGACGGCGAACTGACCGTCTCACGAACGACCTGCTGCGGCGAGGTGACCCCACCGGGATCGACGCCGTCGGAGAAATTGGTGTGTCCCGATTGCGACGTGCGGCTGTTCACGTACGACTGATTTTCGGTGCGATGGACGCGGCAGGTCCCCGCTTTCACTCGCCATTCAGGCTTTCGCACACGCGTCGTACGGTCCGATTCACCGCGGGGAACACGACCGTTACGATCGATCTCGTCGGAAACGAAATCCGATTACGATACCGAGGACGACGTCAGTCGTCCGCCGGCGTCGGCGTCCCGCGTTCGATATCGATCTCGCCCGCGTCGAGGTCCGCCTCGACGTTTCGGGCCGCCTGCACCATGTTCTTCATCTTGCCGAAGGCGACGTCGCGGGGAAGCAGCTTCACGCCGCAGTCGGGCGAGACGACGAGCTGTTCGGGCGGGACGACTTCGAGGCCCTTCTTGATGTTGTCCTCGATCTGCTCGACGGACTCGACCTCGGCGACGTGAACGTCGCAGACGCCGAGCGCGAGATCCTTCGTGAACGAGGGATCTTTGAAGACGTCGAGCTGGTCGTAGTCGCCGTTCGCGAGTTCGAGGTCGAACTCGTCGACCGGGAACTCGAGGATTTCGGGGTAGATTCGAGAGTAGTCGCCGTAACAGACGTGGAGTCCGATTCGGACTTCCTCGGGGATATCGGCGACGATGCGCTCGAGCGCCTCGCCGACGATGGCGTGGTCGTCCGGCGTGGTCGCGAGCGCGGGTTCGTCGATCTGAATGTAACGAGCCCCGGCGTCGACGAGTTTCTCGATCTCCTCGTTGACGAGGTCGGCCAGGTCGTACGCGAGTTCCTCCTCGTCGTCGTAGGCTTCGTTGAACGACCAGTTCGCGAGGGTGTAGGGTCCCGTAATGGGGACTTTGACCGGTCGGTCGGTAGCGGCCGCGGTGAACTCGTACTCGTCGACGAGCCAGCTCTCGTCGTACTCGACTTCGCTGACGACGCTCGGCTTGTCGAAGTAGTTGTGGCCCCAGACCTTGACCGGTCCGTTGAACTCGTAGCCCTCGATTCGATGGGCGAAGAATTCGACCATCTCGGTGCGGCGCATCTCGCCGTCGACGACGACGTCCAGGCCGGCCCGTTCGTGTTCGCCCGTGATGAGGCGGGCCGCGTCGTCTTTGGCTTCTTGCCAGTTCTCCTCGTCGAAATCGGCGTCGTCGTCTTCGTAGAGTTCCTTCGCTCGGTTGAGCCACTTGGGTTTGGGATAGGAACCGACGACGGTCGTCAGCAGGAAGTGGTCGTTCTCGTGGTCGTCCGGTCGGAATTGATCTTTGTTCTCGTTTGCGCTCATGCGGCGGTCACCTCCGCGAGATCCGCGGCTTCGGCAAGGACCTCGAGTTTCTCGACGTACTTGCCGTAGGGCAGGTAGAACGTTTCGGTGTTGGTAGTGAGGTAGATCGTCTCGAACTCGGTCACCTGGAGCTGGTTGTGGACCCAATCGACCCGGTCGCGGATCGCCTCGGGATCCTCGACGAGCGTGTTCTGGCCGTCCGCGAGGCCGAGGGACGCGTCGTCGGTTGCGCCGTACTCCTGGATGTTGTAGACGTTGTCGTCCTGGTTCGCGACGAAGTCGAACCCGACCGCATCGATGTCCGCATCGAGCAAGTGGGCGTAGACTTTCTCCTCGAGTGCCCCCCAGTAGGGCTGGACGACGACGTCCGCGTCGGTCGCGTTCGCGACCCGATCGATCGCCTCGCTCGCTCGCTCGTCTCGGCCGTCACCCGGGGCGTTCTCGACGAGCGAGGGCTCGAGCAGGAACAACGTCTCGTGGGCCGGGAACGCCTCCACCTCGTCGGCGAGGAAATCGGCGATCGCGTCGAGGAATTCGGCCTCGTCCCCGTAGTGGTCGTCCGTGGCGAGATCCGCAAGCGAGTACGGGCCGGGGAGGACCGCCTGCAGGTCGTCGGTCAGTTCGGCGGCCGACTCGAGTTCCGAGGCGACGTCGCCGGAGAATCCGAGTTCTCCTTCGACGACCGGTTCGCGGTAGAAGTTATTGTTGTCGTAGTAGCGGACGATCCCACGCGTTTCGACCGCCTCGTGGACCGCGAGCGGGTGTGCGAGCATGTCGTCCCACCGCAGTTGGCCCTCGACGATGCGGTCGAGTCCGGCCTCCTGTTGGACCTCGATCACTTCCTCGCGGGCTGCATCGTAGGCCGCGGTGATCGCATCGCCCTCGTCGCCGCTGACGAGGTCGTGTTTCTGATGTCCTTTGAGGTCCGAGAGGTCGTCTTTCGCCCAGTCCGGGAGCGGATACAGCCCCGGCGTGGTCGAAACGTACTCAGTCATCGTGGTTCCGGCTAGGCTATACCGACGCTTAATATTTTCCATCCGAACTAATACACTGTAGTAATTCCATCGGGAGGGGGCGCCGAATTCGGCCGTTTCGAACCGTCTCGTCGGTTACGACGTCGTAGCGACCGAGGTCGTTTCGCGACGCGTGCTCGCGTGCGCCGGTCACCGGAGTAACTCGAGTACGGTCAACGTCTCGAAGGGAAACGACTCGTCTGCCACAGCCACGGCACTGAAGCCCTCGTCGCCGGCGCGCTCGACGACCTCGTCGACGCCCGTGAGGCTGCTAACGAGCAGGTAGACGACCCCATCCGGGGCGAGGACGCGACCGACCGTCTCGAGAAACGGATCGATGACGGCGCGACCGGTTTCCCCGCCCGACAGCGCCCGTTCCATCCAGTCGTCCCACTCGTTGTCGGGATCGGTCGGGAGATACGGCGGATTAAACACCACCGCGTCGAACGTCTCGTCGCGAAACGGAGCGACCAGATCCGCCCGCACCGTCTCGACACCGCCACCGCGGGCCTGACGCACCGCGTGCGGATTCAGGTCGGACGCGATCACTCGTGCGTTCGTCTCGTCGCTGATCCGCTCGGCCACGAAACCCGACCCGGTTCCAACTTCGAGCACGAGTTCCGCAGTCGTCAGTCGATCACGGACCGCCTCGGCCAGCAACGCGGAGTCCTCGGCGGGCTGGTAGACGTCGGGCCCCTCCTCGCGTCTGTTCTCGAGCCCCATTCAGTTCTCCTCCGGCGTTGTCATCCGATGTTCCTGGACGCTCTCGTTACCGTCGGTATCGCCCGACTGGCCCGTTTCAGCGGCCTGTTCCGACGTCGTCGACCGCCGTTCGTCGGCGACCTGCAACCCGCCGGTCTCGCTCCGACCCGAGAGTTCGCGCTGTGGGAACGGGATCGTGATGTCCTCGGCCTCGTACGCTCGCTTGATTGCGCTAATCGCGGCCGTTCGCGCCTGCCAGTAGCGCCTGGCGCTCGGTTTGTCGATCCAGAAACGGGCGGCGAGGACGACCGCCGAGTCGCCGAACGATCTGGTCACGACTTGCGGCGACGGCGCGGACATCGCCTGCTCGACGTCGTCGATCGCGTCCTCCGCGAGGCCGATCGCCCGATCGATGTCGGTCGCGTAATCGACGCCGACCTCTATCTCGAGGCGCAGGCGACCGCGTCTCGAGCGGTTGGTAACCATGCTCGAGGCAATGACGTCGTTGGGGATCATGATGTACTCCCCGTCGAACGATCGGAGTTGCGTGTTGACGATCGAGATGTCGGTGACGACGCCTTCGTCGTCTTCAACCTCGATCCAGTCACCGATCTCGAACGGCCGGGCGAACATCAACACGAAGCCCGACAGCATCGTCCCGAGCGTCTGACGAGCGGCCATGCCGACGATGATCCCGAGGAAGCCGGCCCCGACGAGCAGGCTCCCGAGGTCGTCGATCCAGACGCCCAGTACGACGACGAGCGAAACGGACCAGATGATGACCTGCGAGAGACGGTGGGTAATCTTTCGCTGGTGTGCCGTCACGGCGGACGACGAGCCAAAGATTTCCTCGATCACTCGTCGGACGAATCGGGTAACGATCATCGTCACGACCAGCATGAGAAACGAAAAGATCGCGCGGGGGACGGCATCGCTACCGAGATCGAGAGTCGTGAACAGTTGCTGTACTTCCTCCACACGTCCCCAGACTCCCGTGACGATTCCGAGACACGCCAGACAGACCCCGATGAGGAGGGTCATCGAAACGATGTCGGCGTACAACGGCTTCGACCGTTCGCAAACCCACGAGTAGAATCGACGATAGGAGAGGAGAACCACGATCACGACCGCCACTGCAGCGAGAGAGACCGCGACCTTGAGAGGCGTCGACGGAATCGCCTCCGACAACCAGTCGAGTCCCGTCAGTAATCCGGCCATACGTTCGTCCCACCGGCGAGTCGTTCGCGCAGCTTTGAATATTCGTCGGTCGTCCCGGACGGATCGGCCCTCCGATAGGGGCCGTCCGACCGAACTCGGGGGGCCCGGTCGAACCGCCGTTCTGGATCAGTCGGCACCTGGATCACCGACCTCCATCGCGAGTTGGGCCAACGCCGCGAACTCTGCCGGCGCCATCGCACCGGCCCGCTTCCGTAGAACGGCGTCCTCGGCCGCATCGACGACCGCGTCCGGATCCGCGAGCCCGGAGATGTGCGCCGTATTCCGGATCGCGTTGCGGATCGTCTTCCGGCGCTGGGTAAACAGCGCTTTGACGAATCGCAGGAAAAACGCTTCGTCGTCGACGTGGTAGTCCGGCTCGCGCGGAATCGCACGTACCACCGCGCTCTGGACCGCCGGCGGCGGCGAGAACGCCTCTTTGGGCACCGACTCGACGAGTTCGACGTCAGCGTAATGCTGACTCGAGACCGACAGTCGACCGTACTCGCTCGTTCCGGGCTCGGCGACCATCCGCTCGGCGAACTCGCGCTGGAACATCAACACGAGCGGACGCGTTTCCGGAAACAGCCGGAACGCGATCTCGCTCGAGACGCCGTACGGGAGGTTCGACACCGACGCCGAAAAGTCCGGAAGGTCGACGGCCAAGGCGTCACCCTCGATCACCGTCAGGTCACCGGCGTCGATCTCGGCGGCGAACTCCTCGCGTAGAAAGTTGGCGAGGGCTGGATCACGCTCGACGACGGTCACGTGGTCTGCGACTGCGAGCAGTCGATCCGTCAGTGCGCCCGTCCCACCGCCGATCTCGAGCAGCTGGCTCGTGTCGGCGTCGATCTCCTCGAGATAGGTCGGCAACCGGTCCAGCACGCGATCGTCGACGAGGAAGTGCTGGTCGCGGTCCGGATCGCCCCGAACGCCCGCTCGGGCGATTAACCCGTCTGGATCTCTCATTGTCGCCGCTATGAACGGGGCAGGTGTAAACGCACCGTCTCGCGGGTCGGCCGAGAGCCCGGCGGTCGTCACAGTCGCGTTTCGACGACGTCGCCCACTGGACGACGAACGAGACGTGGGCCCGTCGACGAGCCCGCCGAGCAGGTGAAACGAATACGACAAAATAACGACTGACCCGAAGAACGACACTCGCGCCGGCGAGTACCGTTCGTTCTGGAGCGGCGCCTAGTTCTGGCCCTGTTGTTGCTCTCGACGGCCGACGAACGTCTGATACTTCAGGTCGTCGTCGCGCAACTCCTCTAGGATACGATCGACGAGGATCTGGTCGGGGTCGTGGAGCCCGGAGACCCGTTCGGACAGTTCCTCGAAGCTCTCGAAGGGTTTGCGCTTGCGCTCGTCGAGAATGCCGTTTCGGAGCTTCTTCCCGATTCCCGGCAACAGGTTGAGCTGGTGGAGTCGAAGCGTTATCGGCTGGGCGTCGTTGTAGAAGTCGACGAATCGCTGCTCGTCGTCCTCGACGAGATCGGCGACGACGTACTCGAGTTCCGACTGCGCGCCGGAGGAGAGATCGTCGTATTCGACACGATGTGCCTCGGTAACGACGTCCCGCTCCGCGGGCGGTTCGACGACCACCTCGCTCCCGATCGTGAGCCGTTCGTCCTCATCGAACGCGACCTGGTAGAGCTGAAAGTCCTCAATACCAACAGCGTAGCCTGCCGGTGACTTCGCGTACTGTGGTCGGCCGTCTTCCGACAGTCCGTGTGCGAGGTAATCCAACACGACCGCACGCCGAACGTCCGTCTCGTCGCCATCGGCTTCGCTCATTGAATCCCGATACGGCGACGTCGTACTTAAAGAGTCGGCCCGCTATCAGACGGCTGGACGGAGCGCAACGATAGCGTTCGACCGCTGATTCGCTCCGTGAACCGGACGGCTGGTGATCTCAGACGTACTGCGCGACGACGTTGAGGATTTCGTCCAGTTCGTCTCCCGACAGGGTATATCGCTGCTGTGCGTACACCGACCGGAGCTCGTCCCGATCCCGCGGCAGCAGGTTCGCGATTTTGTAGGCGGTGGGCTCGTCCACCTTCTCGAGAGCCTGCAAGTCGTCGACGAGTTGCTGGGCATCGGCGGGTTCCAGGACGGCAAACCGGTTTGCGTGTTCGATGGCTCGCGCGAGTTCGTAGCGCAGCTCGCGATCCTCGTCCAACGCGCGTTCGGCTTCGATGTCGGCGAGCAGCTCCTTCGTTTCCGAGACCGTCAGGAACTCCTCGTCGACGATCTCTTTGAAGATCGTCATCCCTGAGTTAGATCCGGGATTTTTCCTGATTCTGCGCGCGAAGGTGTGCTGCGGTCACGAGCAGCGTTTTGTCCTTCCCGCCGTCGTTGATCTGTACCTTGAACGCGCTCCCCTGTTTCCCGACGACTTCGCCGGTTCGCCCGTCGAATCGAGGGTGGAAGCGACCGTCCGGTACGCTCGGGTCGATTTTCAGATGTACTTTCTCACCGGTCTCGTACTCCTGAATCGCCCGCTGCGGCGGCGACGTACCGCGATCTCGAGGTTTGTTCGCGAGCTTCTTCCGAGTTCCCTGACGAGGGCCATTAGACTTCGGCATGGTCGTACGACCGGATTATCCGGTGACGGTTATAAAACACACGTATTCGGGATGATCCGCTCGACGAGATCCGCTCGAGGATCGGTCCGCTGCCCGCACGACTACCGCGTCAACGAGTCCTCGTGTTCCGGCCGATCGATCCGGTTCGGGCTATCCGATAGCTCGTTCGTGAGCGACTCGAGGACCATCCCTCGCTCTGGGTCCCAATTTTCCCCCTCCCAGTCGGTGACGAGCAGCGTGCCGTCGCTCGTCTTGACGACGAACTGCTGGCTCGCCTGGAAGACCTGAACGACCGTGCCGGGGCGCTCGTCGAGCAGTAGATCCGCAGAGAACGGCTGGGCGTCCCAGATGGTAACGCGCGTTCCGTCGTGTTCGGTGAACGCCCCCGGATAGGGACGTGCGACGGCCCGAACGAGGTTGTAGATCGTTCTCGTCGAATCCTCCCAGTGGATAGCACCGTCCTCGGGATTCCGCTTCGGGTAATAGGTTGGTTCAGCCGTTTGAACCTCGAGTTCTGCGGTTCCAGCCAGGACGTCGTCGAGTATTTCGTCGAATAGTTGTTGACCGGTCATGACGAGCTTATGATATAGCGACTGGATGTCGTCGTGACGATTGATGTCGAACTTCTGCGTTGCGACGACGTCACCGGAGTCGGCCCCCTCGTCCAGGTGCATCACCGAGAGGAGAAACCTGTCGAGGTCTTCGATGAGCGACCAGTTCATCGGCGACCGGCCCCGCCCTTTCGGCAATCCAAAGGCCGACCCGTGCAGGCCGAGCGCTCCGCGCGTGAACGACTCGAGGACGTCCCCGGGGATGAGCCGCTGCCAGCCGTGTACGAGCAAGAGATCGGCGTCGAGGGTGACGAAGTGATCGACGTCCCGCTCGTCCATTCCGTAGGTCTGGGGATAGTAGACCGAAATGTCCTGCTCCGCGGCGTACTCGGCGTGATCGTAGTAACTGCAGACGCCGTTCCGCTCGCCCTGTTCGGGCGTCAGCGAAACGAGTTCGGTCACTTCGGCGAGTTCCTCGTGGACGTACCGAAAGAGGTCGAATCCGGCGTCCGTACAGCTGGCGAATACGATCCGCGGCTCGCGGATCGGTTCGTCTTCAGGTTCGAGTTGTGTATGTTCCATTTTTCGATCGGTGGGTCGAAGTATGTCTTTCGTTCAAAGCTATCGTTTTACGATCTACTCACGCCGTCCTCGATGAATTGATAATTGAGGAATTCACTGATCGCCAGATGTCGGTCGTCACGTTCGCGGTACAACCGCTCGGCGAACATTTGATCGGATTCGGCCCACAGCCCCGGGTGGACGAGGATCTGTAGTCGCCCGGGAAACCCGTCGGCAAACGGCGGCGAATCACGCCACCGCTGGTTCGAGTCTCCCCGGTACGCGATCGACGTGAAGAACCGTTTCTCGTAGGTGCTCACGAACCCGTCGTAGCTCCGTTTCAGCACCCAATCCGGCGGGATATGGAACGAGACGACGTCGATCGGTTCGTCGACCACCGACGAGAGGATGTCGCGCTCGCGATCGACGGCTGCAACGAGATCCTCGTCCGCGGGTTCCGACGACCAGTACTGGTGAGTGCTGAAGTGCAAGCCGACGTCGTGCCCCAGTGAGGTGATTCGATCGATGGCGTCTCGATTCTCCTCGTACAACGCGTTGTAAAACGGCGAGGAGAGCAAGAAGAAGTAGGTCGCGGAGACACCGGCGTCGGCCTCGATTTCCGCGATCTTCGTCGCCCGCTGGGGCGACCAGTCCACGTCGTGGCGCAACAAAACCTCGCCGTCGGTGACGGAGCCATCGTACGACGTGAATTCGTATCCCCGTGATCGCAGCTGGACCAGGAGCTCCTCGTACGTATCGTACGTGAACTGGATTGGGTTCGAGTCCTCGGTTCCTGCACTGACGGAGTCGGCCTCTTCGTGTTGTGATAGCGACCCAACCATACCCGGCCACGTGTTACGAGGTGGTAAAGTTATGAGCGGTGGAGAATCATCTAGGTGGACATTACGGTCGTCCGCTCCTCGCGACCGCTCCGCCGGCAGATCCGACCGGAAACGTGATGCTGGTCCCGTTCGGCCCCGAAATGAGATCATACCGAAGCGGCCAGGCAACGCTATCCGACCGGTGGATGTCCGTCCAGGTCAACGCGGTCGAGGCCGTCGGTGAACGCCTCCGCTTTCGCCACACCGAAAGGAGACGGGCCGAGGAGTACACAGTCTCTGAATTCGGAAGGCGCTGTATAGCGGGACGGCGTCTCTGTCTCCGTCACGGTCCTCGGTGAACGACGACACCGATAGCCGCGGCTACGACGTCGAAAACCGAACCGACCCACGTCGAACCGCCCGTCCGGGAATCGACTCCGGTTACGAACCCGTTACGACGCGACCGTCACTTGTGCCCCTCGCTCGAGATGTGGTAGTCCAGTATTCGTTCGAATCCATCGAGATACGTTCCGACATCGATGCTGTCGATCGCCGACTCGAACTGCATTGCCTTCTCGTATTCTGCTCGCCAACATTGCAGGAACCGGTCGACGACGTCGGATTCCTCGATCGATTCGATGACGGGACGGACTACGGCGTCGGTCCGGTTTCTCCTGATCGTCCGTATCGTCTCGTGAGAGACGATGTCGTTTTCCAACGCGTGGACGACGACGCCGGAACTACAGTCGCCCTCGGCGAGTTCTCGCTTCCAGGTCGAAATCCAGTTACCGATGCGCGCCATTCGCTGCGTCCGGTCACACACCTGCCGGAGCAGCGACAACTCGCTCGAGTCGAACGACGGGGCGTTCGCGAGGTCGATATCGGCGTACACGAAGATCAGCATGTTGTACGCGTCGTACCGCCAGAGTTCGCGTTCCGAGACCAGACCGGGGTAATCGTTCGCGAGGTACGAGTATTCGACCGCCTGAAACACCTGCTTGAGATCGAACAGCAACAGGTCCTCGAATTCCGCGGATCGGGGGCCGCTGTCGTAGAGCGCGGTGAACTGTTCCCAGACGTCCGATAAAAACCGAATAACGTCGCCGTCGACGTCGTCGCGATCCGGGTTCGAACGCCGGTGGTCGAACGGAATCGCGGTCAGTTCGTCGAACGTCGCGCGATCGGCGTGTTGTTCCGCGACGTCGTCAGCGACGACGGCGAATATCGTCGCGACCAATTTCGCGTCGCGGACGGTGCGACCGCGTTCGTCCTGGACACACGAAAACCTGAACGTCGGAAAAAGGTGATAGAGCCACTGCCAGAGGAACCGATCCCTGTCAGCAGCGATCTCGTCGTACGACTCGATCAACGGCAGAACCGTGTCAGGGAGGTCCTGTTGTCGAACGGCAGCAAGGGGGGTAGTATCAGCATCGCGAGTTGAAACTTCAAACTTGTTCCTCATCACATTGAATCTGCAATTCGGCGGTAATAAACTTGTATAATTGTTCATGATTGCGACGAAGGGAGGGCGCCCGATGGCAGTCCGAGTCACGAGTGCGTGCCGAGAGACGGACAACTCTATCGTGCTGGCATCGAATGGCCGCTGCATGCAAGGAAGCGTTGGTGTCCACGCGTTGCCGATCACGGTCGACTACGGCGGTCGAGAGATCACGATCACCCCGACAGTTACGGAGACGGCGCGCGGGCTGGTACTCCTCGACGTCGGTCCTCGTGGCGCCGTCGAGACGCTCGAGACTCACCTCCGAAATCTGGGGTACGAACTCGAGGACGTCTGGCTGGTTGCTCTCACGCACCACGACGGAGACCACGCCGCAGGCCTCGCCGAACTGCTCGAACGAGTCGACGCGGTCGTCGCGTGCCACCGCGACGAGGTCCCGTACCTCTCCGGCGAGCGCGACCCGATAAAGGGTGACGGGGACCGCTACCCGCCCGTCGAAGTCGACCTCGAACTCGCGGACGGCGTTCGGATCTCGACGCTCGCGGGTCCGATGGAGGTCGTCGCGACGCCCGGACATTCACCGGGTCATATTTCGCTTTACTTCCCGGACGGAAATCTGTTGATCGCTGGCGACGCACTCGTTGCAGACGGCGACGAGCCGCTCGCGGGGCCCAAACCCCATTTCACGCCGGAGATGGACCGCGCGGCCGAGTCGGTCGCCGCGCTCGGAGCACTCGACGTCGATCACACGCTGTGCTTTCACGGCGGCTACGTCGACCGCGGGACCGAGCGCATTCGGGACATTCACGACCGGTTGCGCGAGTGAGCGCGGTATCCGGCGTCGAACCGACAACTCGAGGAGAGTTCGGCGCCGCGCCTCGCCGGGTGTGGAAGCGGAATTCTCATCGGTCTCCATCTCCAATCGGCGGTCAATGCGTCTCGAACTCCGCGTCTGTCAGCACTGTCTCGACGGCGATCACGGCAACGAGAAACGAACGGCCCTTCTCAACGATATGGTCGACTGCGCCGAACAGATCAAGAAACACAAGGAGGTCATCGATCTCGAGGAGGTGCACATTCGACGGGTCAGAGACGACGAGCCGGGGAAACCGGCGGCGCTACCGGTCGTGTCGGCGACGATTCAGAACAATCAGATCGTCCTGAACGACACGCAACTCGTCGCGGAGGGACAGGACGGGAACATGCTCCTGTACGCGAACCCGGACGACGTGTTGACCGTGCTCGCGGGCAACTTAGACGAGATCAGCAAGGCCGTCACCGAGGACGTGACCGTCGATCTCTCGCCCGTCGGGGCGGAGATCGTTTCTCAGGCAGATCTCGGCGCGAATCGAGAGCAGAATCAGAGCTAACCGGCGGTCGTCGGTTTTTCGGTCATCTCGTGGGTCCCCGGATCACGTCGTAGTGATCACCGGGTACTTCGATGGCCGTCAGCGCGAACCCGATGAGCAGCGGGCCGACGAACAGATCGACCGATCCGAGGAGGGAGGTGCCACCCAGAACCCCGACGAAGATCACCGCCGAGTGGGGCCCCGAGCCGCGATCGATCAGCCTCGCTCGGAGATAGTCGTCCGTCCCGCGACCGAATAAGTCCCCAGGCGAACACTGTTCGGGCGTCCATCGGCCACGACGGGCTCCTGCGACGAAAGGCGTCCGGGACGGGAATGCCGGACGCGAGACGACCGGCTCGTGAGGGACGTGAATCGGCGAAAAACGAGACCGGCCGTCGTTAGATTCGACCGACGTTTTCGACGCCGACGCTTTCGACGCCGTCGACGTCGGTGAAATTCTCCTCGACCGTCTCCGTGCCGCCCGCACCGTCCGGTACGATAACGGTCGGGTAGAGGGCGACGAGACCGAACGCGACTTCCTCGCGCTCGACGCCGTTGATCTTCGCCCCCTCCGGCAGGGCGCTCTCGAGGCGCTCCTGAAGCGCGTCGAGGTCGATCTCGGGGCTGTCCGGCATGACCTTGATTTTGGCAGCGACTTTTCCCATGGTGAACTTATGGTCCCGTGAAACCGCAATCGGGGCATTCGTAGAGGTTGCTTTGCTTGCGGCACTTGGCGCAGCGATAGACCTGCTGGCCGCATTCTGGACACTTGAACGCGGCGGCGTTCGTGCCCGCGATATTGAGTCCGCAAGAGACGCAGGAGCGCGTCTCTCGGTCGTCGGTCGTACTCATACGCACCACTTCCCGCCCGCCGTTTTTAACGGTTGTCTTTCTCGAGCCGTTCGACAGCGGCCGTTCGCTCCCGGTCGCCGCACCACCGTCTTCGAACGGGCGACGAATCGATCCGATCGGGTGGGACAACGCGGTCCAGCCGGGTGGGACAACGCGGCTCTCGGCCGAGATGCCGACGTTTCGACCACCGTTTTCCGACTCTGAAAACGCGCTGTCGGGTACTTATCGATCCGGCGTGAATTGGCGGATGAGGTCCGGTAGGTTACCGCCGACCGGGCCTCTGCCTCTGACATCTCCGTCGGTCGGTTCCCTCGTCGAACGAATTCCTCAGCCGACCGGCTGTTTACGTCCCGCCCGGGCCGAAACCGGGACGATAGCGCCCGCCTCGAACTCAACATTCAAAGCCGTGCCGACCCAACTTCGGACGAATGCGCCTCGACGACTACATCGAGGACTTAGAGCCCGACGAGGAGGCAAAGCGCCGCCAACTCGCCAAGGAGAAGTCCTACGCGATCACGGATCATCTCGCGGAGTTCGAGCGCCGGTTCGACGATGCGCTGAGCGGCGACACCCTCGTCGGTTCGACCTCGCCGTCGATCTTCGTCGGGCGGTCGAACTACCCGGACATCCCGGTCGGGTTGCTCTCTCCGGTCGGCGACGAAGACGCCGCGGCGGAGTACGTCACCGACGGAGAGTGGTACCAGCAGGGGTACGCGATCGACGACGTCCTCCAGCGGCGGACCGGGCTCCTGAACTCGAGCAAGCGCGCGAACGTCGATTCGCCGAGCATCGCGAGCCGACTCGCGCCGTCCGTCCACGACGCCTGGGACGGGTTCGTCGGCGTCCAGCGCGAGGTCGCCATCGCCGATCGACCCGTGGACCTCGAAATCGGACTGGACGACACGCCGGATCTCGGGCTGGATACCGGAACGGACGTCGCGACCCCGCGCGGTCCCCGCGCCAGCGCTCGGAACGCGGAGCTGCGGGAGAACCCGTACGTTCCCCGTCCGATCAAGAAAACCTTGGAGGACGACGATTGGCAGGCCCAGGGGGCGATGACCTACCTCTATCGACGCGGCTTCGACGTCTACGACATCAATTCGATCCTTTCTGCGGGCGCGCTCGGCGAGGCGAAACAGCGCCGACTCGTCCCGACACGATGGTCGATCACCGCGGTCGACGACACGATCGGAACCTACCTGCGCGGGCGCATACGGAACGCATCGAGTATCGACGAGGTGCAGGTCTGGGCCAACGAGTACGTCGGGAACCGCTACTGGATCGTCCTCGCGCCCGGTACCTGGGAGTTCGAACTCGTCGAGATGAAAGCGCCGGGCAGTATCTGGAACCCGGATCCCGAAGACGACGTCTGGATGGCGAGTGCGTCGGAGGGATACGAAGGGCGCTCGAGCTACGTCGAAGAGACCGCTGGCGCCTACTACGCCGCTCGATTGGGGGTCCTCGAGTACCTCGAGTCGATCGGCCGCCAAGCGAAGTGTCTCGTCTTGCGGGAAGTGAGCGACGACTACTGGGCGCCGGTCGGCGTCTGGCAGGTTCGCGAGAGCGTCCGCAACGCCTTCGACGGCGAGTACGGCGAGGCGGAGACGTTCCACGAGGCGGTCTCGGAGGTCGCGACCCGGTTGCCGGTGTCGCACGCACGATTGCAGCGAAAATCCGAACTCGCAGCGGGACTACAGTCGAACCTGAACGCCTTCTCGAAATCGGGGTGAGCGATAGCGCCCCGGCGGTACCTCCTACCCGTTCTGTTCCGTGAGTTGCCGATTCCGTTCGATGTCGGCGAGTCCGGGACGCGAGGGGTGGCGATCGAGTCGGCTCACGACCGCTTTGAAACTCGCGAGGACGACGGGACCGACGAACAGTCCGACGATTCCGAAGAGCTGGAGGCCGCCGATAACTCCGAGCAGGGCGACCGCGGGGTGAAGATCGGAGCCGCGATCGACGAGGAACGCTCGCAGGTAGTAGTCGGTGACGGTGAGGACGACGAGTCCGTATGCCAACAGGACGCCCCCGTGTACGAGTCCGCTGGAAGCCGCGTGCGCGATCGTTACCGGACCCCAGACCAGCCAGATTCCGATCGTCGGGAGAACCGAGACGAGGACGAGGACGACCCCGAGCGTCGTTGCGTACGAAACGCCGAGGATCGCCAGTCCAAGGCCGCCGAGGACTCCCTGCACGATTGCAATCAGCACGTGACTGCGGAGGACGGCGCGGGTGACGTCGGCCACTTCGGCGAACAGTTCGTCGAACACTCGGGGATCGAGCGGTGAGACGTCACGGAACCAGGCGACGACCGCCGGACCCTCCGCGAGGAGAGCGTACAGCACGAACAGAAAGACGATCGTTCCGACGACCAGGTCGACGCCCAGCGTAACGAGGTCGATGGTCCGCGAAAGCGTCACCTCGGCGACGCTCGAAAACGCCCCTTCGAGTTCCGACCGAACGGCGGCTTCGAGTGCGACGACTGTCTCCTCGCTCAGTCCGAGCGTGGATCGCGCCACGTCGCGACCGTACGTCGCGATTCGCGTTCCGTCGACCACCTCGAGAGTCGACACCGTCGTGCGGAGTACGACCAGCGAAACGAGGACGAGTGGAACGATGCCGGCGACGACGGCAGCAGCCATGAGCGAGATCGCGGCGGCGCGTGTCCCGACTCGCTGGGCCAGTCGTTCGTTCGCGGGACGGAGAAACGCTGCGAGCAGACAGGCCGACATGACGTACTCCACCAGTGGTAGGACTACCAGTGCGGCGAGCGCGCCGAGTGTACACACCAGGAGGGCGAAAAACGCCGTGCGGGCGTCCATATTTCACGTTTGCGAGTTGGCCCAATAAGTGTTGAGGGTCGTGACTGTCGATCGAATCAACATCATACTCCAACGGACGTCGATTTCGTTGCCGCGAGGGAATCGAGTGTCCGCGTTACCAGGCCGTCCAGCACGCTCGCCCTCGAGACGCTGGTATTAGAGTGGGATCGGTAACCACTCGAGGTACCGGACGACGATCGACGGATCGAACAGCGGCTCGTGGAGAACGAGCCAATCGAGCAGGACGAGTCCGCCGCCGTGGGCGAGTACGGACGGGAGGATGGAATTCGACTTGTAGTCGACGGCACCGAACAACACGTCCGTCGGACCCGACAGCAGGAATTCGATCGGCGGCTTCGAGGAGTGGTGAAGCATGTAGACGACCGGGCTGATGAACACGGCGACGAATCCGAGTTCCCTGACGCCGACGCAGAGCAATCCTCGATAGTAGGTCTCTGCCGCGAGCGCGAGGACCATGAGTCGTACCGCGTGGGGAACGAACGCCGCAGGCGCAGCCGACGTCTCCCAGATCGGATAGAACGCGCGAATCGTCGGGAACGTCGAACCCACGACGTAGAACGGGAGGACGAACAGCGCGAGTAGGATCGTGTTTCGAACCGCGAGCCGATCGACGCGCCAGCCGATGCGGTTACCGTGCGAGAGTCCGAGCGCGAGCGGCCCGCCGATGAGCAGAACGCTGTCGACGGCGACCCGCGGGCCCAATCTGTTCGGAACGAACTGCATCCACAACAGTGCGACGACGGCACCGACCACCAGCGACTTCTGCACCCAGGTGAGCTCCGGTCCGCGCTGGAACCAGCGACCGCCGTGGTGATCCGGCTCGGACGCCACGATACTATTCGTCCGCGGTCGGCACAGGGCCGGTTCCGATCACGTCCTGGACGTGACCTTCGAACTCCTGGTAGCGTTGGAAGTACGTCTCGTCGACGTCCTCGAGAACGGCCGAGAGTTCGCGCGGGCCGTCCGGCGTCCGGATGACCGTGTCGCCCTCGAGTCGGTCGACCTCGCTTTTCTCTTTCGGCCAGGTGAGTCGGGAACTGACCCGGGCGAGCGGCGCGCCGTCGACGGGCGTGCGTTCGCCGAGTGAAACCGCCGGCTCCGAGTCCGCCTCCTCGTCGCTCATGAGCAGTCGTTCGCGTGGCCGCCGATTCAAGCTTTCGTTTCGGGCGGTGGACCGGTTCGCCCCTCACCCCAGCCGGAAGAGTACTCAGCCACCATACGCCGTCCGTCACGTTAATTATCCAACAGACTACATGTGTCTGACGTATCGTTTTGTGTGAGGGAACCGAACGAGGCTCCATGACAAGCCTGACGGAGGTCTACGATGGAACCGCGCCTGGGGTGACGAGTCGCCGGCTGTACACGGGAACGGCGCTCGTCTTGGTGGGTGCGTTCCTGGCAGTCGTAGCCGTCCTCGTGGCGACGACTGACCCCGTCGGTGGCTTCGCAGTCGAACTCTCGGGAGGAATGGCCGCCCAGTTCGCGACAGTCCGTGCGGCGGGCGTTCTGGCCGGACTCAGCGTTCCGACCGTCCTCGTCGGTGTCTTCGTCGTGTTACCGGCCAGCCGCCGTATCCAGGCGACGGCCGCGATCAGCGCGAGCCTCTGCCTGCTGGGGGTCGCGCTCTTCTGGCACGCCTACCCACACCAGTGGCGATACGGCAGTGACCAGTTGACGCTCGAGGTCTCCGCGATCTACTTGCTCGGGTTGCTGACCGCGATCTGGTGTCTGTTCGCCGCCGTCGCGACGTTCAAACGGCGCAACGACCCCGGGGGGAACCTCGAAATGAACGTCACTCGCCACAACAAGACCGTCGTCGAAATCGACGACTCGACGAGTTCGGGCGGCCTCGGCGGGATCGGCTTTCTCGGTGGGATGCCCGACGGTGACGTCGAAACGCAGACGAACGCGAGCGCTGAAACGGACACGAAAGACGCTGGCGCGGGCGTTATCCGGGAGGGAGTGTCGAGTGCGCGTCGGTCTCCGGGACGATCCCCCCGTTCGACGGGAATCGGCGGCGGGACCGCGACGACGCCCGGGCGATCCGTCGGTGCTGCGACCAGCGACGGCGGATCGACGACCGCGGACATCTCCTCGCCGCTCGAGGGCGACGACGGCACCGGTGCAGAAATCGTCGACTCTCCGAAGGCACGGTCGGCTGCCCCAACTGACCGCTACTGTGGAAACTGCACGCACTTCGAGTACGTTCGTTCGTCCGACGGAATGATTCCATACTGTGCCCGCCACGAGACGGCGATGGACGACATGGACGCCTGCGAGGACTGGACGCCGAATCGCCAGTAGCTCTCGAGATTGCCCGTCGTGTCCGTTTCGGTCCGCCCGGTGCGCCTGACCGTCCGTTCGCTCGGTTTCGGCCGGTTCGGTAGCCGGCGGTCGACCGGACCGGCCCGGTTGCCCGAGTCCACCGGCCTCGCTCGTCGACCGGGAACGAGGCCGTCGACGAGTGAGCCCTCTCGTTGACGGTCCGCTCGCTCGGGGTCGATCGCGGTATCAGCTTGCGCAACTGACAGTTGGCACCGGAATAACGACACCATACCAAAGTGAGTCGTCGATGGGTCGTCTCATAGAGGTCAACATATGGGGGACGAACTGTTCTGTGGTCGATACGTCTGGTCGAGTACGACGCCGACAGTTGCGATTGCCAACGCCATCGCCGGCATCGAAAACGTCGATCCGACCGACCTCCCGATGGCACTCGACTCTGCACTGTACGATCACGTCGATCCCGAGGCGCTCGATACGCTCATCACGACCAGCAACGACCCGAAACTATCCTTTGCCGTCGACGAGTATCGAATCGAGATCAACGGCAACCAACTGTCGATCGTTCCGGAGAACGACTGGTGACTCGAGACGGTGAGACCGTTCGGACTCGATCGACAGCTAAAAGAAGCGGCTCGGCGGACGAGCCGTCAGACCCCGACCAGCTGTCGGCCGATCGAGAGTCCCCACTGGGGGAGCCGGAACACGACTGCGCCGGCGAGTACGAGTTCGCCCGCGGTGACGACCACCATCATGAGATCGGCCCGCTTGCTGCTGACCGTGACACCGGTCGGCAGTCCGAACTCCTCCGACCAGACCGGATAGAACAGCGCGATGCCGCGCTTGCTCCCCGCGACGTCGAGGACGTAATGGGTCAACACACCGATCCAGACGTACATGAGGTTCTCGAATACGTACGGAAACAGGACGAACCCGACGAGGATCGGCAGGTTGTGCAGCGTCTTTCGATGCTTGCCGAACGCTGTATCGACGTCCGGAAAGAGCGCTCCGAGCGTGATCGGAACGCCGATCATCACGATCGTCTCGAACGTCTCCAGATCCCCCGCCGGTTCGAGCAGGTACCCTAGCCCGATACTCAAAAGAACGGCGTTCAGCACGTGGCCCTTCTTGTTCATCTAGTCGACTCTGGGGAGGCGATCCGGGAATAGTTTACTCTCGAGATTGTCATCCAGTCGTGTTTTTCTCGAGCGACGATAACTGAAACCGACCCCTCGAGAGGCACCATCGACGGGTACGTTCAGCGCGCCTCGAGTTGGATGACGGAGTTCAGCGCGCCTCGAGTTCCGCGAGGAGGTCCGCGAGCGCCTGATCGACGGTTTTCGCGCGGACGTCCGCGCGGTCACCGTCGAAGACGTACCGTGAGACGGTCGAATACGACGCTTCGCTTCCCCAGGGGGCCGCGTACGACACCCCGATGTAGACGGTCCCGACGGGGGTTTCGTCGCTCCCGCCGCTCGGTCCGGCGACCCCCGTCGTCGAGACGCCCCACGTTACGTTCGTGACGTCCCGAATCCCCTGTGCCATCTCCCGAGCCACGGGTTCCGAGACGGCACCGTGTTCGTCGAGCGATTCGCGACTGACGCCGAGGTGTCGTCGCTTGGCGTCGTAGGCGTAGCTCGTCACCCCGGTGTCGAAGTAGTCGCTCGCGCCTGGCACCGCGGTGATGGCAGCACCGATCAGGCCACCGGTACAGGATTCAGCGACTGACAGGGTCTCCTCGGCATCGCGCAGGGCGTCGCCGACCGTCATCGGCAGGTCGCGGTCGATGTCGTCGTTCATGCTCGGGTCGACGGGCCGCTCGGACGTCAACCCACGGACTGCAATTCGTGACGACGGAGACGTGGCTCACCACCGTTCGGGGCCCGGACACGGCCCGGTCCGGCCGGAAAACGAAAAGAACGACGGAGAGCGCCGACACAGTACTCGATACCACATGAACTACGAAACGCCGCTGTTCTTCCGGGTGATGGAGTACGCGAACGCGG
Organism: Natrinema caseinilyticum; assembly: GCF_024227435.1. Classification (GTDB taxonomy): domain Archaea; phylum Halobacteriota; class Halobacteria; order Halobacteriales; family Natrialbaceae; genus Natrinema; species Natrinema caseinilyticum. The sequence continues at coordinate 407,066 of NZ_CP100445.1, read as the reverse complement.
CGGACCGCGACGTCATCGACATGGTCAGCGGCAACCCCGACTGGGACCCCCCGGCGGCGCTCCGCGAGGGCCTCCGGGAGTACGCCGACCTCGAGCCGGATCGGTTTCAGTATCCGCCCAGCGAGGGCGTACTCGAACTTCGCGAGGAGATCGCGGCACGCCGCGGCGTAGACCCCGAGCAGGTCGTCGTCACGAACGGAGGAGGCGAGGCGAATTACCTCGCGATGGCCCGGGCGCTCGAGCGCGACAGCGGGACCGAGATACTGCTGACGGATCCCGTGTACCCCTACTATCCCGGAAAGACGACGATGCTCGGCGGAACGCAGACGTTCGTCGGGACGTCGGCCGACGGACAACTCGACCCGAGTGCCGTTCGCGACGCTGCAAGCGCCGAGACGGCAGCTATCGTGGTGAACACCCCGAACAATCCCACGGGTGCGGTCTATCCCGAAGGGACGATGCGGGAACTGGTCGCGGTCGCCGAAGCGCACGATGCGCTCCTGATCAGCGACGAGGTGTACGACCACTACGACCTTTCGAACCGGTTCGCGAGCGCGCTCACTGTCGATTCCGATCACCGAATCGTCACCAACGCGTTTTCGAAGTCGATGGCGGTCACCGGGCTCCGAGTCGGATACGCGATCTTCCCGCCGGACCTCGTCGAGGCAGCCAAAAGCCGACACATGCTCGTCAACGTGGCGACCACCAGGCCCGGTCAGTACGCTGTTCTAAACGCCCTCCGTGAGACGCCGACCGAATACTACGAGCGCAATCGGCGCCGACTCCGCGAACGGGTCGTCACGTTCACCGACGCGCTCGACGCGTCGGGGGCGGAGTACACCAGCCCGAACGGATCGTTCTACGTACTAGCTCGATTCGACGGCTTCCCGGGGACGCTCGAGAACGTGATGCGGCTGATCGACGACGCCGGCGTCGCGGGGATGCCCGGCGAGGCATTCGGCGAGTCGAAAACGGCGTGGGTACGGTTCGCGCTCGTCACCCCGCGGGTCGAAGAAGCCGCAGCGCGGCTGACAGAGTACTTCGAGTGATCCGTCGTTCTCCCGGCGACGCGCTCGCTTCTCACCCCTCGTTCCGACCGCGTTAGTCACCGGCCGTCGGACGCAAGCGACGCACCGGTTCCCCGGCTCCGAGCGACTTCCCGATACGGGTGACCCGCCGGCCACGACACGGATACCCGACGGGCCCACACGTAGCGGGAGATGCTGCTCGAGGCCGTCGTCGTCGCGTTCGTTCTCACGCAAGCGAGCTACGTCGCCGTTAACTGTGTCCTACTGTCGCGGTTCGTTCGACGACCCGCCACCGGAATCGACGACGCGACGTTCGTCGAACCGAGACCGACGAATACTCCTGTGTGGGCGGGAAATCGGTCCGTATGAGCGGGATCGACGTCGAGCCGGTCGATGCGGAAGACGAGGCGGCGACCGAGACCAACGGCGGCGCGGAACGGATCGAGGTGACGCCGACCGATTCGGTCGACCAGGAAGGGACCGGGCGACGAGAGACCATCGACGTGCAGCCATCCGAGGAGCCGATCGACGGGCCCGATTACGTACTCTACGGTGGGAAAGGCGGCGTCGGGAAGACGACGATGGCCGCAGCGACCGCGCTGGACAGCGCCCGCGGTGGCACCCGGACGCTCGTCGTCTCGACCGACCCCGCCCACTCCCTGTCGGATACGTTCGAGACGGACGTCCCCGCGCGACCCGACCGGATCCGCGACGATATCCCGCTCTTCGCGGCCGAAATCGACCCCGACGCCGCACTCGAGGAGGGACAGGCCGCCTTTCTCGGCGGTTCCGCCGGCGAAAGCGCCGACGGCCCCCTCGACGGTGACGCCGCGGACGCCCCCCTCGGTGGATTGGGCGAACTGCTCGGCGACGAATCGCCGATGGACGCGCTCTTCGGCGGTGCGATGCCCGGTGCAGACGAGGCCGCCGCGATGCAACTCTTGCTCGAGTACATGGACGACGAACGGTTCGAGCGCGTGATCGTCGACACGGCACCCACCGGACACACCCTTCGACTGTTGCAGCTTCCGGAGATCATGGACACAATGATGGGCCGACTCGTGCAATTCCGCCAGCGCATCAGCGGGATGATCGACGGGGTCAAAGGGATGTTCGGCGGGGCCGAGGTTCCGGAGGACGGCGGAGACGTAGCGGACTTACAGGAACTGCGCGAGCGCATCGAGCGCCTGCGGGCCGCGCTGCGTGATCCGGCGCGAACGGACTTTCGAATCGTCATGGTCCCCGAGGAGATGAGCGTCATCGAATCGAAACGGCTCCGTCAGCAACTCGATGAGTTCGAGATTCCGGTCGGAACCGTCGTCGTCAATCGAGTGATGGAACCGCTGTCGAACGTGACGGCGGACGTCGAAGGCGAGTTCCTGCAACCGAACCTCGACGATTGCGAGTTTTGCCAGCGGCGCTGGAACGTCCAGCAGTCGGCACTGTCCGAAGCGCAGGATCTCTTTCGGGGGACCGACGTGCGCCGCGTCCCCCTGTTCGCCGACGAAGTTCGGGGAGAAGGCATGCTCGAGGTCGTCGCGGCCTGCCTGCGGTAGTCGCGATTACGGCAATCGTGCGATATTAGTCGTCCGCGTGCATCGGTTGCCCGCCGAGGTCGGGACAGTGGACGTCGCGGTCGGTCTCCTCGCCCTCGATGTCGTAGGGGTACTCGCCGGTCACACAACCGAGACAGAGGTCGATGCGTTCCTGCTCTAGGACGTCGGCGACGGCGTCGGTCGAGAGGTACGCGAGACTGTCGGCGGCGATTTCGCTACGGATTTCGTCGGTCGATTTGTCCGAGGCGATCAGCTCCTCGCGGGTCGCCATGTCGATTCCCATGTAACAGGGGGCGACGATGGCGGGCGCGCCGATTCTGACGTGAACCTCCTTCGCACCGCAATCTTTGAGCAACTGGACGAGTTGGGTCGAGGTCGTCCCGCGGACGATGCTGTCGTCGATCACGGTGACGGTTTTCCCTTCGATGGTCGACTTGATCGGATTCAGTTTGAGCCGAACCGCTCGCTCGCGCTCGTCCTGGGTCGGCATGATGAACGTCCGGCCGACGTACCGGTTCTTCATCAGCCCCTCGGCGAACTCGACGCCCTCGTCGTCCCCGGCTCGGGGTTCGCCGTCGGCGGTCGTCTCGCTCGCGGCGTCGGCATACCCCGAGGCGAACGCGCGCCCGGAGTCGGGGACCGGCATCACGACGTCCGTCTCGACGCCGCTTTCCTCCCAGAGCCTGCGGCCGAGTTCGCGCCGGGCCTCGTAGACGAGCGTCCCGTCGATGACGCTGTCGGGCCGCGCGAAGTAGACGTGTTCGAAAAAGCAGTGGGCCGTGTGCTCCTGTTCGACGAGCTGGTACGTGTCGAATCCCTGCCCACCGTCCTGGAGGACGACCAGTTCGCCCGGTCGCACGTCGCGGACGAGTTCCCCGTCGAGGGTGTCTATCGCCGCCGACTCCGAGGCCAGAATGTAGCCGTCCTCGAGTTCCCCGATGCAAAGCGGCCGATTGCCCTGTGGATCCCGCACGCCGAGGATCGTATCGTCGTGGCTGATCGTCAGCGAGTACGACCCGTGGATCCGACCCATGGTGCGTTTGACGGCTCGGACCAGATCCTCCTCCAGGAGATTCCGCGCGAGGTCGTGGGCGATGACCTCCGTGTCGCCGTCGCTGGTGAAGGCGTGGCCCGCGGCGGCGAGTTCGTCGCGGATCTCGTCGGCGTTGACGAGGTTGCCGTTGTGTGAGAGGCCGAGCGAACCGCTCTTGAACGAGACGGAGAAGGGCTGCGCACAGGACGAATCGACGGACCCGGCCGTCGGATAGCGCACGTGGCCGATCCCCGCCGACCCGTTGAGCGTGTCGAGGTCGCCCTCACCGAACGCGTCTCCCACGAGCCCCATCTCGACGTGACTGTGCTGCTGGAACCCGTCGTGGGTCACGATACCCGCCGATTCCTGCCCCCGATGCTGGAGTGCGTAGAGCGCGTAGTACAACGGTCGTGCCGCGTCCCGACCGTCGAGTGAGACGCCGACGACGCCGCACTTTTCGGTCATTCCTGTTCGCCGGGGAGTCTCGCCCCGCCCATCAGTCATGGGAGTGAGTAGGGCACCGAGTCGATAAAAATCCCCGTGTTTGTGCTTTTACGGTCTCCTTCATTCCCCGTTGTTGTTCACGTTCGTGGATACCTATCGCGAGACCACGCTCGATATCCCGTCCGACCTCGAGTCGCCCCCGACTCGAGCAACGAGTGGCGGGTGAGCGACGCGCAGCACCGATCGACCGGTCGGAGTACCTCTCGACCACGAGGGCCACCCGAGGGGCGGAGTTGGGCCGGCCGATGACACGCGGATGACACAGCGTTCAAGATGGTCGCCTCGAGTGCAGGGTGTATGCGACTCGAGGAGTACTGGGGAGTCGGCCCGAAGACGCGCGAGACGCTGGTCGACGAACTGGGAAGGGAACAGGCGATCCGGGCGATCGAAAGCGGGGACGTGCGGACGCTTTCCGATGCCGGCCTCGCCCGCGGCCGGGCGACGCGAATCCTCCGCCGGGCGACAGGCGGGGCGGGAATGGATGTTCTGGCGACCAGTGACGCCCGGTCTGCGTACAAGGAGCTACTCGACCTCGCCGTCGGCCACGCCGTCACCCAACGTGCGGCAGATCGGATTCGAGTGCTCACGCCGCTTGCCGACCGCGACGCGATGGAGAACCGACTCGAGGACGTCCTCGCGGCCCGCGACGCCTGGGCCGATCTTTCCGACGACGATCGCACCGCCGTCCTCGACGCCTACGATCGCTACGACGAGCGTGACGGCAGCGAACACGCCGCCGTCGAGGCCGCACTGGCATTGCTCGAGGCGGGGGTCGACTCCGGACCGTTCGCCGTCATCGCCGACCTCGACGGCGGCCGGCTGGCCGAGGCCGCGGAGGCCCTGGCCGCACTCGACGGGAGCCGGGTACGCGAGGGCGCGGACGAAGAACTCGATCGATTGCGTGACGCACTGGGTGCGGTCGAGGACATGGACGCGAACGCGCTCGCGTTGATCGAAGACCTCCGTTCGGAGGGGATCCGCGACGTCGAGGGATTCCGCCAGTCGTTCGAGGATCACCTCCTGAACGAGACGGCCGTGACGATCGATCAGGTTCGAGACGCGATGCCGACCGAAGCGACTGACGCGACGGATTTCGTCGGCGCAACGTTACGGACGCTCCGGGGCGACCTTACCGCGGCTATCGACGAGCGGGAGGAAGCCGTCGCGGACGAGTTTCGGAACACGCTCGATGATGCTCGCGAGGGCGTCGAGCGGGCCGTCGAGGCGGTCGACGACATCGCGCTGCATCTCTCGCTCGCGCGCTTCGCGCTCGAGTACGACTGTTCGCGTCCCACGTTCGTCGACGGCGGGGCGGCCACCGTCTCCGTCGTCGAGGCGCGGAATCTCACGCTCGCCGCGCGCGACGACGAGAGCGTCCAGTCGATCACGTACGCGCTCGGTGAACACGACATCTCGAGCGTCCCCGCCGGCGTCGACTCCGTCCCCGACGACGAGCGCGTCGCCGTCCTGACGGGCGCGAACAGCGGCGGGAAGACGACCCTGCTCGAGACGCTGTGTCAGGTCGTCCTGCTGGCGACGATGGGGTTGCCGGTCCCGGCCGACCGCGCCGAGGTGGCGCCGGTCGACTCCCTGGTCTTTCACAGACGGCACGCGAGCTTCAACGCCGGCGTCCTCGAGTCGACGCTGCGTTCCATCGTTCCGCCGCTCTCGACGGACGGGCGTACGCTGATGCTGGTCGACGAGTTCGAGGCGATCACGGAGCCGGGTAGCGCCGCGGATCTGCTTCACGGCCTCGTCACGCTGTCGGTCGATCGCGACGCGCTCGGCGTCTTCGTCACTCACCTCGCCGACGATCTCGAGCCCCTGCCGCCCGAGGCGCGGGTCGACGGCATCTTCGCCGAAGGGCTGAGTCCCGACCTCGAGTTACTCGTCGACTACCAGCCTCGATTCGGGACGGTCGGGCGTTCGACGCCCGAATTTATCGTCTCTCGGCTGGTCGCGAACGCGACCGACCGGAGCGAACGGGTCGGCTTCGAAACGCTGGCGGAAGCCGTCGGCGACGAGGTCGTACAGCGCACGCTCGCGGACGCACGATGGGCCTCCGGCGAGTAAGTCCGGTTCAACCGGGCCAGTCCTCGTCGTCGATCCGGTCCGTGCCGTCGGTCGCGTCGGTCGCGTCCGTCTCGTCCAGCGCATCTGGCTCCGGGTTGCTATCGGCCGCGTCCGGCCCGCACGTCTGATCCTCGCGATCGCGCTTTCCGGTCTCGAACCAGCGGTCGGCCATCGACGCGGACGTCCGGTCGGGATCGGTCGCCGGCACGTCGTCGTAGGTGTAAACCGCGGCGTCCAGATCGTCGCAGATTCGGGCCTCGAGATAGGCCCGTGCCGCTCGCCGCGAGAGTGCGCCCATCTCGACGACGTCTGCCAGTGCCGTCTTGGTCGATCGAAACCAGACCCTGAGCGCCCGGTCATCGGCGGGTTCGACCGCGACGACGGCGCCCCGACCGCTGTCCCATCCACCGGCCCACTCGAGCCAGCAGACTCGAAAGGAGTCGACCGCGTACTCGGCCGCCGGTGTGACGAGATACAGCGCCTCGTGAACGCAGGGATCGAGATAGTCCGTTAGAATCCGATCGCGCGTGATGGAGTCCGTCAGGACGTCGCGTTCGATCGCGCCATCGGCGTAGGGAGTGTCAGCGGATATCCGATCGGCGAACGACAGGGACTCGCCCCCCCAGTGACTGTACCGGAGGTCGTAGAGCCGATCCGATCGCCGGTAGGCGACCAGCGCCCTATGTCCCATCGTCCACCCGACTGAAACGGCGTCGACCGGCGGCGTCGATCGGTCCGATCGAAACGACGGCGTCGGCCGTACCGACGCTCGTTCGAGGTGCGTTGTTGCAGATCACGACGACTCTGGCCGCCCATCAGTACTTGAACCTGCGGACGAATCTCCCTCCGAACGTCTCTCGACCGGTCGCGGTGGCCGCCCCAGCCGCGGGCCGGCCACTCAGCCGCAGGCGGCCGTGATCCGCTCGCGTCGGATCGGCTCACCGACCGGGCCGTCGGCGTCGACCGGTTGATCGAACCGATAGATGGTCACCGATTCGACGTCGGCCGGAGCGCGATCACAGAAGTATGCGACCGCCGGCTCGCGGTGCGCCTCGCCCGCGCCCCGCGTTTTCGTCCCGTAGCGTTTCCAGAGCGTGGTCGGATAGCGATCCATCGCGTCCGCCGGCCGGTCGAAATCCACAGTCCCTCCGTCGACGAGGTCTATCGGGTCCCCGGTACCCCGGTCGGCTTCGATCACGTACCAGCTGTACGAATCCGGGGGATTCGGAGCGAAAAAGGCCCAGCTCGCACCGTCCAGTTCCCCGTCGGTTGTCGCGGCGGGTGCGTCGACGAGACCGGCAGCGACCACTTGCCAGCATCCGATCGAGAGGGCGAATCCGACGAGAAACACGACTCCAGCGAGGCGCCCCCCGCGGCGGAGACGCGGCCAGACTGCGACGCCGGACGGCATCGAAGCGGCCGTGTGGCCACTCCGTCGCTCCCACGCGATGGACTCGAGCCGACCCGCGGGATCGGTCCTCGACGCGAATTCGGCGAGACGATCCCACATCCGCGGTGGAACGAACAACAGCACGGCGGCGACCATGACGTAGGGAAAGGCACCGAGACGCATCGTCGCCGCCATTCCGAGGTGGGAGACGACGAAGGCGACGCCGATCGCCGCCCGAAGCCAGCCGGTCGTGAGAATCAGTAGCACGGACGCCGAAAGGGTCACCGTCCAGAGCCAGTTGATCGCGGTGAGAGCAGCGGTCTGTTCCGCGAGCATCGGACCGAACAGGTAGACGAAGTCCTCGAGCCGGAATATCCGCCGGACCGCGACGCCGCTCATCCAGGCGTCGCTCCGGAACTTGAGAATCGCATTTATCGCGTAGATACTCACGACGTGGAGGAGGACGATTGCGGTCGCGGTCGTGGTAATGCGGTGCTCCTCGTCGATACGCGTCTCGCCCCGCCGGGGATCGGGCCGACGACGGAGCGACCACATCGAATCGAGCGGCAGAAACGCTGCAAGGACGAGCAGCGAGACGAGGATCGTATCGCCACCGTTGACCAGATACGGATTGCGGGCGTGGAGCGATGCGAGGAGAAGCGCCGAACCGAGGGCCGCGATTCGAGACCGATAGCCGACGAGACGCACGTCGCGAACAGCGCGGTGACCGCGAGCAGGACTGCTTGCACCCAGAGGGATCCGGAAACGGCGTGGAGTGACCACTGCGCGAGCGTCGGAGAAACGTCCTCGAGGGCGGATTCCGCGGTCCGTATAGAACGTGCGGAGCCCCGGTGCCCTGAGGACGAGCAGATCGGCCACGACCACCAGTCCCAGTCCGATCCGGAAGGCGCCGAGCGCCCGGGGATCGATCCCGAGACGCGCGCGAACGAACGCTCGAACCGACGGCGGTATCGTCAGGTCACCGCCCGTCGTCGATGTCGAGTCGGATCGAGCGGGTGTCATGGTGGGACCAGTATCGTCGATCCTGGGTTTCCAACAACCGTATAAGTATTTTCTGCTCACGGTGGGGGCGAAAATCGACGGTCGGACGGTCTCGAAACCGAACGCGATCCGCGCGGAACGACCCGAAAATCGTTCGGAGGGAAAACAACGAAATCCGTCCGTCCCCTACGACGACACACATGAGCACCGGGACGGCGTACGATGCGGTCGTCTTCGACAACGATGGCGTGTTGACGACGCCGACGGAACGGGACGTACTGGTCGAGGCGATGCACGAGGCCTTCGAAGCCGTCGGCGTCACCGAACCGCCGACAGATCACGTCGAGACGCTGTTGAGCCCCGACGTCCACTCGTTACGCCGTGTCGCGGACGATCACGGCATCGGTCCCGAAGAACTCTGGACCGCCCGCGAGGATGCGGCGATCGCGGTTCAACTCGCCGAACTTCGGACCGGTCGGAAACGACACTACGAGGACGTCGTGACGCTCGAGTCCCTGTCAGTCCCGACCGCGATCGTCAGTAACAACCAACACGAGACGATCGGGAACATCGTCGAACACTGCGACCTCGGCGGGTTCGACGCCTGGTACGGCCGCGAACCGACGCTCGAGGGGATCGAACGCAAGAAGCCGACCCCGTACTACCTCGAACGGGCGTTCGCGGACCTCGGCGTCGGGAATCCGCTGTACGTGGGCGATAGCAGGGTCGACATCGCTGCGGCCGACGCGGCCGGCGTCGACGCGGCGTTCATCCGTCGTGATCACCGCGTGGGCTACGAGCTCCCGACCGAACCGGCACACGAAATCGAGTCGCTCTCGGGACTGTCGGAGTTGGTCTGAGTCGGCTCGCGAAACGGACGGCCGGTTCCCGCAGCCGAGGGTCAGACGGCGACACTCGCGGACCGTTCGGCTCGAGCCGCGATCGCGTCGTTCATCGTCGCGAACGATTCTTCGACGCGAGCGTGATCGAAGACTAACGGGACGAGCGCACCGCGAACCGTCTCGCGCTGGAGCAGTCGCGTGCGACGGCCATCGGTGGACCGCGAGCCCGACCCCGATCGGTCGGATCGCTCACCGTCGTCGATCGGCTCGAGGTGGAATTCGTGGTACCGATCGAACGCGAACGGCACGACCAGCCGATCGAGCCAGGCGAGTCGCCGTTGCGGTTCGATCGCCACTACCGCGGGTCGAATGGGGCGACTGCCGAGTGCGAAAGAGAGATCGCGTCCCCGAGCTGTACCGTCTTCGACTGTGACGCCGACGATCGTTCGGCCGATCGGGTCCCACTCGGGATAGCTCGCGAACGAGCGGAGCGCGTCCCAGACGGCCGCCGGCGGCGCGTCGATATCGACGAACACTTCGACCTCTTCCATGCTTATTGGTAGCCCATACCACTCTATGGCTGTATCGGTGCGACGGCGGGTCGGGCGGGCGGACCGCCGCAAACGACGTCGAGGGATCGCGGATCGAGTCGCTCACGGGATCGATCCGACGTCTCCCGGCCCGGGCGGTTACGTTCCGAAAGCCGAAGCGACCGGGACCGGACAGTTCACGCGCTGTCGTTGAACCGGCGGTTCGTCGACAGCGGTGCGTCACCTGGCTCGCCCCGGATGAAGTGACCGGCGGGATTGATTTCGCCGTCCCGCTCCATCGAGAGGAGTTCGACGAACCAGGCCTCGTGTTCGATTTCCTCCTGGAGGATTCGCTGTGCCATGTCGTACGTCCGCGGGTCGACCCCCTGAGTCATGTCACAGACCTCCGACCACGTTCGAATCGCACAGCGTTCGGCCTCGAGCAGTACCTCCAGTACGCTTTCCGCGTCGAGGTCGTGGGTGTCGAAACCGCCCTCGTCGTCCATCGGCGTCGGAACCTCGGCATCGGGACAGGACGCCCGGTCGGCGAAGTCCCGGATGTCGTTCGGCAGCGCGCCGCCGAGTTCGTACACTCTCGGTGCGACCAGTTCGAAGTGCGCCCTGTCCTCGAGGCGTGCGTCCTCGGTTATTTCCTTGTAGTCTTCGTGCCCGGCCAGGTGCATCCGCAGGTTCGTGTAGTAGTAATAGGTGGTGAATTCGGCACCGATCGCATCGATCAGTTTCTCGCGTAGTTCCTCCGGTTCGAGCCCACGTTCGCGAAGGACCGCCATCCCGACTCGTTCGCTGGTGTCACCCGCTTCGACACTGCCTGCAGCGTGTGGTTTTTCCTCGGACATCGCACCGAATGACTCCCATAAGTCGCCACTTAGAGGTTTGCGTGCCGCCCGTGGAATGTATCCATTTCGGAACGGTACACCGCCGAGTAGACCGTTTCGGGAGGACGGATTATCGAAGGCGACGGGACCGCAACCCCCTTCTGCGACGGGCACTCAGTGACGTCCATGCACGGACCGGATCGCGGACTCTCGCGTCGCGGGTTCGTTCGCAGCGCCGTCGCCATCGGCGGTGCGAGCGCGCTCGCCGCGTGCCTCCAGCGCGAGGAGACCGAAGACGTGCCACAGGCGACCCTCGCTCCGGACGACCTCCCCCGACGCCAGCACGCCTGGAACGAATTTCTCTCGACCGACGAGGACGGAAACGTGCGACCGCCCGAACACCACCTCCTGCTCGGCCTCGACTACATCGGGGACGGCCCCGCCGATGCATCCGAGGAGCGCGACCGACTCGAGTCCGCGTTCCGGACGCTCGAGAAGGCGTACAAGCGGGGTAACGAGGGCCTGGCGTCCGTAATCGGCTACAGCCCGGCGTACTTCGACCGGTTCGACGCAGCCCTCCCCGACGAGGTCGACCTGCCCGAACCGCGCGCGCTCGCACCGATCGAGGATTCCGCGATCGCGATCGACGAGTACGACGCGCTCGTTCACCTGGCCAGCGACTACGGTCACGTCACGCTGAGCGCCGAGGAAGCCCTGAAAGGGAAGCTCGAGCAACTAAACGGCCTCGATGTCGAGGGGACGATCGACGGAATTTTCGACGTCGCGGACCGACGGACGGGATTCATCGGACGTGGCCTCCCGGCAGCGCGCCAGTCCGGCGTCAGTGGCATTCCGGAGAGCGAACCCGTCCCGGAAGATGCACCGATGTTCATGGGATTCAAATCCGGGTTCAGGCAGAATCAGGCGACCGAGGATCGCGTGACGATTCAGGACGGGCCGTTCGGCGGCGGGACGACGATTCACCTCTCGAATATTCAGCTCAACCTCCGTCAGTGGTACGAGCAAGACAGCCGCACCCAGCGCGTCGCCAAGATGTTCTCGCCGTCTCACGCCGCGGACGACCTGGTCGAGGGAGCCGGTCACAACCTCGGCGACTCGAGCGGGATCACCGACGTTCCGGAGAGCGCGGCCGAGGTCGCCCAGCACGAGGGCACGGTCGGCCACGCTCAGAAGGCCGCGCGCGCTCGAGAGGACGGCGAACCGATCGTCCTTCGACGGGACTTCGACTCGACCGACGACGACACGGCGGCCACGCACTTCCTCTCGCTGCAGCGCTCGATCGCGGATTTCGTGAAGACGCGCGAAGCGATGACAGGGTCCGACCTCTCCGTCATGCGGTCGAACAGTGGTATCCTGCAGTATCTCACCGTTCGTTCCCGCGCGAACTACCTCGTTCCGCCGCGCGGGCTCCGTGCCTTGCCCGCACCGAATCCGGCGTGACTCACCGCGAGTCTAGCGGCACGTGCGTCCGGTTGCTCGCCGCCGCCACCTCGTCGAACAGCGCCGCGGCGTCGTCGGTCAGCGGATAGGCGTCGTGGTACGGATCGACCTCGCGGTCGGCGCCTGAGACGAACCGGATGGCGTCCGCGAACCGTTCGTATCGCTCGTCGACGATATCCCGAACCAGAACCGGCATTCCGGCCCGATCACACAGTTCGGTGGCGGCGGCTCGACCGGCCCAGACCGTCTCGGCCTCGATATCGGCGAAAAAGAGTGCGAACGGGACCGAACCGAACTGGGCCTCGAGAAAGTCCTGTGCGGCCGGATCGTCCCACGGAACGATGCCCACCCGCTCGAGTTGCCGCATCGCCGTCGAGGCGGCCGAGCAGAACGGACAGTCCCCATCGTAGAGCAAAACGCCGGTAAACTGCGGTGCCTGCGGTGCGGTCGGCTCCGTCATGGCCGATCGTACGACAGCGATCGGGAAAACGTTCGGCGCGTTCGGCGAGCGGGTACCGGTGGTCGGTCTCGCCGGTGTGGTGCTCGCACCTATCCGAACTTCGATCGTCCGGGCGGTCGGTCGTGGTCGGCGCGATGTCGAAGCAGTTCGTCGTACTGTTCGACCTCGATGACGCAGTCCGAACGGGGTCGGGCGACGCAAGTGAGGACGAATCCCGCCTCCTCGTCTTCCGGATAATACCGCTTGGCCCGACTGTGGTCCACCTCGCCGGAGCGCAGTTTCGCGCCGCAGGTAACACACCACCCCTGCTGGCAGTCCGCGGACAGCCAGAGGCCCGCGGCCCGAGCCGCCGCGAGAATCGACTCGTCTTCGCCGACCTCGATCGTCCGCGATTCGCCGGCGGCATCCAGATCGGCGTCCTCGGGGACCAGCAGTTCGACAGACCACGTCGTGGTGGAACTCACGGATAAACGTAGGGCTGATCGAGAAAAAACGCTCCGGTCGACCCGGTCCGACGACGGCGTGTCGGACTGGACCCCGCGACCGGAACGCGCTGGGTCGGCCTATTTCAGCGGCGTCGGTGTTCGTTTCGTATGACGCGTATCGCTATCACCGGCGCGGCGGGGAACGTCGGCAGCGAAGCCATCGACGCGTTCCCCGACGACCACGAGTTGACGTTGTTCTCCCACAGTCCGACCGACGAACTGGACACCACGCCGCTCGAGATCACCGATCGAGAAGCGTTCGCCGACGCCCTCGAAGGCCAGGACGTATTGATTCACCTCGCCGCGAACCCCTCCCCGCGAGCCGCGTGGGACGAACTGCGCGGACCGAACGTGGACGGCCTCTACAACGCCTTCGAAGCCGCAGTCGAGAACGACCTGGAGCGGGTCGTCTTTTCGAGTTCCAACCACGCGGTCAACATGAGCAACACGGTCTCGGTGGTCAGGCCCGAGTCGACGGTCGCCACCCCAGCGATCGTTCGCCCGGACGGGCGGGCGGATCCGGACACCTTCTACGGCGTTACGAAAGTCTTCGGCGAAGCGATGGGATCGTACTACGCGAAGCGACACGGGTTCGACGTGGTGAATCTGCGTATCGGCTGGCTCCTCACGCGGGACGAACTCCGCCAGGAGTGTCGAGACCGTGACGGTGTCGGCGAGCGCTACGCCCGCGCGATGTGGCTCAGCCCCGGCGACTGCCGGCGGGTGCTCGACGCGGCCGCGACGGCCACGCTCGAGGACTCGCCGCTGATCGCCCACGGAATCTCGGACAATTCCGAACGGTTCCTTTCGCTGGCCGAGACGATGCAGACGCTCGGGTACCGCCCGCAGGACGATTCCGAGGCCGTACTGAGCGACGAGTCGAGCGGTCGCGAGGGGCTCGAGACGACGTGAGAGACGGTCGCTCGACGGCCGTGAGTGTCGGTGCGGGTCCGCGCGTCGACCGCCCGACTGGCCCCGCTCGGGCGCGTTGGCGACCCGCAGAGTCGAAAGACGGAATAGCGACACGTTCGTACCACCGTACATGTCAACCAAGGTGTCCGAGTCGACGGGTTACGGACCGAATACGCAGATGTCCCTGTTCGGGTACGTGATGGCCGCGATCCTCGTCATTATTCTCTTGCCGCTGCTCCCGGTCATCGCGCTCGCGTGGATCCTCTGGAAAGCCTTCGTTTCGAGCGAAGATATCGAAAACAGCTTCGCGGACTGGCGCCGAGAATCCGGCCGTCCGCCGAGCGGGTCCTGAAACCGGCCGTCAGTCGTCGGCGAAGCCGGTCGCAACGAGATCGGACGGCGGTCCGCCCGGGAGTTCGTCTCGGTCGTGGGGCGCCTCGAAGTTCGGGTCCGGTCCTCGAGCCACGATTCGGTTTGGATTCACGTCCGGGTGCGTCGTGTAGTAGTGCTCTTTGATGTGGCTCATGTCGACCGTCTCGGCGACGCCCGGCGTCTGATACAGATCGCGGAGGTACGGCCAGAGGTTGTCGTACTCACGGACGTACTGGACGTTACACATGAAGTGGGTGTGATAGACGTTGTCGAACCGGACGAGCGTCGTAAACATCGCGATATCGGCCTCCGTCAATCGATCGCCCGCGAGGTATCGTCGGTCGGCGAGCACCGCGTCCCAGCGATCGAGCGCCGAAAAGAGGTCCTCGACCGCCTCGTCGTAGGGGGCCTGTTCCGTCGCGAAACCGGCGCGATAGACGCCGTCGTTGATCGGGTCGTAGATCTCGTCGATGATCCGGTCGACGTCGTCCTGGTAGCCGTCAGGGTAGAGGTCCACGTCCCGCGTCGCGACACCGTCAGACTCGGTTCGCTCGACTGACGAGCCCTCACTCGCTTCGCTCTCGGGGACCCCGTCGAACTCGGTGTCCAGCATTCGCATGATCTCTTCGGACTCGTTGTTGACGATGGTGTCCGTCTCCGTGTCCCAGAGGACCGGCACCGTCACGCGGCACGTCACGTCCGGGTCCGCGCGGACGTACAGTTCTCGGAGATAGTCCGAGTCGTGTTCGTGATCGCGCGTACACCCGGCTTTCTCGGGCGTGAACTGCCAGCCGTCCTCGTCGCGGTACGGGTCGACGACCGAGACCGGAATCGCATCCTCGAGCCCTTTCAACGACCGCATCACGAGGGTCCGGTGGGCCCACGGGCACGCGTATGAAACGTAAAGACGGTACCGACCCGCGTCCGGCCGGAACCGAGCGTCGGGTTCGTCCCTGACCGCATCTCGGAACGTCGTCTCTTGACGGACGAACGAACCGTCGTCGCCGGTCGACTCCGACGCGTCGGTTCGCCACTCGCCGTCGACGAGCATGTTCATACGAGCGGTAACGAATCCCGGACACAAAGGGTCTCGCTAACACTCACGTCACCGGACGCGCCCGACCGCCGACGGACGTCCGACGATGGGCGGATTCTCGAGTCAGACCGCCGCACTGACGATCCAGTACCCCGCACCGAGCGCGACCAGGACGATTCCCTCGAGGCGGGTCAGCCGTCTCCCCGTCGCGAGTACCGCCGTCGCGAAGGCGGTCAGGACGGTGAGCCAGACCAGCGCGATGACGACGGCCGGATCGACGGCCAGCGGGCGGACCAGCGCGGCGATACCGAGCACGCCGAGGACGTTGAAGACGTTCGAGCCGATGACGTTGCCCGCGGCGATACCGACGTCGTCCCCGCGAGCGGCCACGACCGAGGTTACGAATTCCGGCAGGGAGGTACCGGCCGCGACGACGGTCGCACCGATCACCCACTCCGAGACGCCGACGGCCGTGGCGACCCCGACAGCCGAATCGATCACCACTCGCCCACCCACGACGAGGAGCGCGAGTCCGACGAGGACGCGGACCGTCTCGCGGCCGGGACGGAGTTCGGCTCCGGCGTGTTCGTCGGGCGGTCCCCCGCGGGGTGGCCGATCCACCTCCGCGCTCGCGAGGGGCGGCGTTTCCGTGTCGCTCGAGGCCCGAATTGCGGCACCGAGCACGCCGAAATATCCGACCAACAGCGCGACGAGGATCGCGCCCTCGAGTCGCGAGGCGGTTCCGTTCGCGAGGACGCCGGCCGCGACGACCGTCGAAACCGCCATCGCGAATGCATCCCGCCGAATCAACGTCTGCGAGACGCGAAACGGTGAGAGGATGGCGACGACGCCGAGGGTAACGGCGATGTTGAACAGATTCGAACCGATGACGTTTCCGACCGCGATATCGCCTCGCCCCTCGAGCGCCGCTTCGGTGGACACCACGGCCTCCGGGGACGACGTTCCGAACGCGACCACGGTGAGGCCGATGACGAGCGCGGAGACGCCGGCGGCGCTGGCGAGTGCGGACGCGCCGGTCACGAGCGATCTGGCACCGATCCACAGAGCGAGGAGGCCGACGACGAGCGAAACGACGTCTCCGACTGGCAGCATCGTCGCAGTGTTCTTCGGACGGCACCGTGAAAAAGTCGGGCGGGAGACCCACCGGCTGACGTCTCGCGACCGATCGATGCTGCAAGCGTTTAAGCGGCCCGAGTGAGCACTCGAGGTATGGCAGACGACGGGGACCGACACCGCCAGAGTCGCCTGTTCACGGACGATGACGGCGAGTTCGATGCCGATCGCGCACGGAAAGAATCCCTGCCGGTCGAAGACGGCGAAGTGATCGATACCGACGAGTTAGCCGATCACCAGCGCTACATCGAAGGGAGAGGGGTCTACGACGAGCGAAACCGGGTGAACGACCTCACCGGGAAGGAGTGGAAGTACGCCACGAAGTCCGTGATCCCAGAGAGCTACCCTCCAGACCTCCAGCACGACCTCCGCAGCGAACACGGGGGGCAGAAACCGCCGCGACTCTGCGCCGAACTCATCGGCCGGTTCACGTCGGCGGGCGACACCGTCCTCGATCCCTTCGCGGGCGTCGGCGGCACGTTACTCGGCGCGAGCGTGTGCGAGTACGAGGGTACCGGCCGCCGTGAGGCCATCGGCTTCGAGCGGACCGAGCGCTGGATCGAGATCTATCACGAGGTTCTCGAGCGGGAAAACGAGGAGCGCCGCGCGCGGGGAGATCCACCGCTTGCCGACCAGGACATGCGCCACGGCGACTGCGCCGAGTTGATCGCGGACGTTCCCGACGATTCGGTGGACCTCCTGCTGACCGACGTTCCCTACTGGCACATGGACGAACTCGAGCAAACGCGTAACGAGCGACGGACCCGCGAGAGCAAGCTCGGTTCGTTCGACGGCGTCGCGTCCGGCGAAGACGACGAGGCCGATGCAACCGACCCGTCCGCAGGGCACCGGACGAAAGCCGACTGGCTCGCGGACATGGCGGCGAAGTTCGATCGGTTTACGGACGTCGTCACGCCGGAGGGCCACGTGGTGGTCTTCATCGGTGACATGTACCGCGAGCAATCGTACGAGTTCCTCTCGGCGGATCTGGCGCGGGCGATCGAGTCGACCGCCCCGGTAACGCTCGCGGCGAATCTGATCTGGTACGATCCGACGAAGGACCTCCACGTCTACGGGTACCCGTTTTCGTTCGTCCCCTCGATGGTCCACCAGAACGTCCTCGTCTTCCGACTCGAGGACGTGGAAGAGACGCAAACCTGACCGCGTCTGACTCGCGTCGGTCGGTCGTCTGACGCGGTTTTATTTACGGGTACGATGACGAATCGAACGGGCGCGTTGGCGGTCCCACTCCCCCTCCCCATCCCCCATCCGTCTTCGCGCCTTGTGCCGTTTCTCCCTTCGTGGCCACGGACGAAACGCCGTCGGACCGACGACGTCGAAACGTACCCGCACCCACCGACCGACGAGACGGAAACGACTACTGCTCGAGCCGAGCCACCGGTGTTCGTGCCACACACCATCACGATAGTGCCACACGACGCAACGAGGTATGTCACATGCCACCACATTTCATGAGGGATAACACCACAGTTCACGTCACCCACTACCGTGGTTCATGTCACCTACTACCGCGATTCACGTCACCCACTACCGCGGCGCACGTCGCTCATCACTACGGTGCACGCCGCGCAACACCTTGGTTCGTGACACGCGACACGACGGTTCGAGAGGACGCGGCGCTTACGGACGAGCGGGCATCAGGGACGACCGAACCTCGTCCGCTCGCTCGGTTTCAGTGATGACCGCGACCTCGTCGCCGACGGCGAGTTCCGTCCCCGGTAGCGGAATCGTCAGTGGTTCGCGAGCCCGGCCGTGGGCGTATATCCGGGCGGATTCGGGTAACTCGAGTTCACTCATCCGCTTGCCGACCGCCGGCGACCCGTCTTTGATCTCGAGGACGGTCAGTTGCAGATTCTCTGCGAGGTCCGCGACGACGTTGAAGTCGCCGCCGAGCAAGGCCGTCTTCGCACCCGCTGCGCCGAGACGTTCGGGATAGATGATCTCGTCGACTTCCTCGGCGTACTTTTCGTAGATGTCTTCGCGGTAGTCCTCGTCGATCCGCAAAACGGTCCGACAACCGTGGTGCGTCCCGACCATACAGGCCGCGAAATTGACGTTGAGATCCGGGGTGAACGCACCGATCGCGTGAGCAATTTCGATCCCCGCCTCGACGAGTACGTCTTCGTCGGACCCGTCCCCCTGCACCGTCTCGAATCCGGCGTCGGCGGCCCGTTCGATCCGGTCGATGTCGCTGTCGACGATCACGACCTCGTGGCCCTCTTCGAGGAGGATCGTCGCCGTGCGCGATCCGACTCGACCGTATCCCATGATAACAAACTTCATGTTGTCACAGTACGTGGCCGGAGATGAAATACGTTGGTCCGTCGATCATCCACCTCTCCGTCACTCGCACGCTCCCGCGTTCGACGATCGATCTCGATCGCCATTTCTCGAGACGAACGGCGGGAGCGTTCGTCGGGTTCGTTTATTAACAAATGAAGGGATTCTGGCGGATAATGAGGCCGGAACTTTTAACTTAACTGTCTTATAATGCTCGAGCGTCCAATATGGGGTCCGTAGATCAACTCGGAGCGTATTTCGGATTCGACGAACACGATACAGACTTCAAAACAGAATTGATCGCGGGGATGACGACGTTCTTGGCGATGTCGTACATCATCGTCGTCAACCCGTCGATCCTGATGACGGCGATAATGGGCTTCAACGAAGAGGGCCAGATGAACGCGGAGACGACCATCAATGGGGCCGTCTACAGCGCGAACGAAGTGTTTCAGATGCTCGCCATCTCGACGATTCTCGCATCGGTCGTCGCGATGCTCGTCATGGCGTTCTACGCAAAACGTCCGTTCGGACTCGCGCCCGGTATGGGCCTCAACGCGTTCTTTACCTTCACCGTCGTCATCGGACTGGGTGTTCCGTGGCAGACGGCACTCGCGGCGGTCTTCGTGGAAGGGATCATCTTCATCTTCCTCACCGCCGTCGGGGCTCGAAAGTACATCATCAATCTCTTCCCAAAGCCGGTGAAATTCTCGGTCGGCGCGGGTATCGGTGTCTTCCTCCTGTTCATCGGTCTTCAGGAAATGCAACTCGTCGCGTCCGACCCGGCGACCATGGTTACGCTGGGGAGCATCGCGCAGAACCCCGCCGCAGTGCTCGCCGTGGCCGGACTCTTCCTGACGTTCGTCCTCTGGGCACGCGGTGTGAAAGGGGCGATCATCGTCGGTATCTTCACCACGGCGGTCGCCGGGTGGGCGCTCCTGTACGCCGGCGTCGCGTCCGCGAGCGCACTCGCACCGTCGACACTTCTCACCCAGGAGGGAACGGTCAGCTTCGAGTCCGTGACGTCGCCGCACTACGATATCACACCGCTGGTCGGCGCGTTCATCGACGGCCTGAGCGATATCGAACCGCTCACGTTCGCGCTCGTCGTGTTCACGTTCTTCTTCGTCGACTTCTTCGACACCGCCGGGACGCTCATCGGCGTGTCGCAATTCGGCGGGTTCCTGGACGAGGATGGCGAGTTGCCCGAGATCGAGAAACCGCTCATGGCCGACGCAGTCGGGACGACGGTCGGTGCGATGATCGGAACGTCGACCGTGACGACCTACATCGAGTCCTCCGCCGGGGTCGAAGAAGGCGGCAGCACCGGATTCACCGCCCTCGTCGTCGCGGTTTTGTTCGCGGTATCGCTCGTCGCAGTGCCGGTCGTCGCAGCGATCCCCGCGTACGCGTCGTACATCGCGCTCGTCGCCGTCGGTATCATGATGCTCCGGGGAGTCCTCGACATCGACTGGCAGGACCCCGCGTGGGCCATCTCAGCCGGCCTGACGATCACCGTCATGCCGCTGACGTACTCGATTTCGAACGGCCTGGCGGCGGGTATCATCGCGTTCCCGCTCATCAAAACGGCGATGGGCGAATACGAGGACGTCCAGTTCGGGCAGTGGGTTCTCGCGATCGTCCTCGTGGGCTACTTCTACGTGTCCACGAGCGGCATGCTCGGTTGACGTCTCGCCGGCGGTACCGACCCACGTTTTCGCGGCACCGTTTTTTGCAGGCAGATACCCGCTACCGCTGCGTTCTTGGCCTTCGAGACGTGTACCTTACCACACCATGGCAGACATTACGATGTACGACCTCCCCGGCTGTCCGTTCTGTGCGAGGGTCCGCTCGAAACTCGACGAACTCGGTCTCGACTACGATACCATCGAAGTCCCCCGGTCACACGGCGATCGCACCGAGGTCGAGCGAATCAGCGGCCAGACGGGCGTACCCGTCATCACCGACGAATCGAACGGTGTCGATGGAATGCACGAGAGCACCGACATCGTCGAGTACTTAGAGGAGACGTACGGCGACGGCTCGAGGTAAATCGGGGACACCGTCTGAGGCGATCGAAGGTGGAGAGCGGCGACGCCCCCTGACGATAGTCGTCGACGGAGTCGCGTTCTGCGCTGGAAAATCGATCGGCTCCGACGAACTCGTTCAGGCAGCCTCCTCTCGTTCGGAGCGTTCCCGGATGACGTCTCGCAGTTCGTCTGCGTTGCGGAGTTGCGCGAGTTCGTCGCGTTCGACCAGCGCAGTGCCATCGACGGACTCACGTTTCGCCCGGTCGACGACGTAGACCGATCGCGTGCGGGTGACGTTGCCGATCGAACTCATGATCCGTGCGCGTTTCTCCGCGGCCTTCGTAAACTTCGAGTGACCGGTGAGGACGACGTCGCTGTCGTCTTCGTCCTCGCTGACCGCCGTAAACGGCGACCGAACCGTCGGGTGAACCCGGTACCCGGCCCGGGTGAGGACGGCGACGACCTGTTCGTCGTCCGGATCCGCTTCCGGATCGTCGGGCGTCGCCTCGCTCTCGTGGACCTCGTCCGCCCCCTCGAGAACGTCGACGGGGCTGGTCAATGGCGCGTCGAACAGTTCCTCGAGCGCCATCGCGACTTCGACGGACGCGTTCATGCCGTCTTCGTACTTCGAGACGGTCCGACGTGAGACGCCGAGTTCACTGGCGAGTTGGCCCAGACTCCAGTCGCGGTCCTGGCGTTCGTCGGCCAGCAGGTCACCATCGATGTTGACGTAGAGGCCGCCCGGAGCGGCGTAAATCAACGGTGGGACGCTCTCGATAAACAGGTTGTACGCCGTATCTGGACTGAAGACGGGGACGCCGTGGCGGAAGTAGACGACGTCCGGCTTGAGATCCTCGTCGCGACTGCGGAGGCCGATTACCAGCGGCGTCGCCTGGAGGTAGGTTCCCAGCCGTCGCATCTCGTGGCCCGTCGCCTCGTTGAACGCGTCGATGTTCGCGAGGATCTTGACCAGGATCAGATCTTCGCCGCGCCGTGCAGCGATATCGAAACTCTTCGGCCGGATCGCACACCGGTCGCTGACCACGAATCCCGCGTCCTCTAGCATCGCGGTAACGTTGCCGACCAGTGCCGAACGGGACATACGGGGACGTAAGCGATTCCTCCTATAAGACATTTTCCCCGAGACGTCGGTGTGCCGGGTTGCGATTGGGGCCCGTATCGGGAGAATACTTTTGTACCCGTCCCTTCGGTCCCCGCCGCCGCTGGGGAACGTCCCGAAAGGGGTTACTCGACGGGACTGCAAGAACCGACGATGACTATCGTGGGGATCGACGATACCGACTCGCGCGAGCGGGGGATGTGTACGACCTACGTCGCCACAGAGATCGCCGACCACCTCCGCAAGCGTTGCTCCACGGGCGGCTCTTCGATCGTCTCGAGGACTCTTCTCGTCCGTCTCAACCCGGCTGTCGAGTACAAGACGCGGGGGAACGCCGCACTGGCGATCCACACCGACTGCGATCCCGAGGTGGCGTTTACGATCGCACGCGAGCGACTCGAGGAGCTGGCCGAAACGGCGGACGACCGAACGAATCCCGGTCTGGTCGTCGCGGACCTCGATCCCGACGAACGCGACACGCCCGCCGACGTCGAGCGATTCGCGCACGCGGCGATCCGCGATCACCTGGCGATAGCCGACGCCGTGGCACTGCTCGAGCGACACGAGTATCGATCGTGGTACGCCGGCGACGGCCGGGGACGGATCGGCGCGCTGGCCGCGATCGGCGCCTGGGGGTCGCTCGAAGAGTGGACGTACGAGTACATCTCCTACCGCGAGTCAGACCGCTGGGGGACGCCGCGTGAAGTCGAACGCGAGAGCGTCTTCGCGGCGGCCGACTGGGGCTATCCCGACGTCTGGGATACGGTCGACCGCGGCGAGAGCGAAACCGTTTGCGTCCCTCACACGCCGGGTCCGATCCTGCACGGGATTCGCGGCGACGATCCGGACGCGGTCCGGTCCGTCGCCGAACGCACCGAGTGCGAACCGGTCGCCGAGAGCCAGTTGTTCGTCACCAATCAGGGGACGGACGGTCACCTCCAACCCGGCGGGATCGGAACCGTCGAAGACGGTCGGGCCTACCGGCTCGAGGGCCGAGTCGCGACCGACCCGGAGACCCGTCGGGGCGGTCACGTCTTCCTCGACCTCGACGCACCGACCGCCGGGACGCCAGTAGACGCCGAAGGGCCACCGGAGCGGCTCACGTGTGCAGCCTTCGAACCGACGAAGCGCTTCAGGGATCGCGTTCGATCGCTCCGGATGGGCGATCGAATCACCGCCTGCGGTGAGGTGTCCGACGGCACGCTCAAACTCGAGAAGATCGCCGTCCGCGACCTCGTCAAAACCGAGCGAGTGACCCCGCCCTGCCCCGACTGCGGACGGACGATGGAGAGCGCCGGACGGAACCAGGGCTATCGCTGCCGCGACTGTGGAACGTCGCGGACGGAGAAGGCCCACCGACCGCTCGAACGCGACCTCGAGCCCGGTTGGTACGAGGTCCCGCCGTGTGCGCGCCGACACATCTCGAAGCCGCTCGTCCGGGGCGGATTCGACGCACCGACTCATCCCGAGCGGTGAGCGTCCGGTTTCGATTCTCGACCGGTCCGTGCTCGAGGAGACGAGAGAGTAGATTTCAGATCCCGGACCGATCGTCGACGAACGATACATCGGATCGAGAACGGACTCGTCTCACGATCGCTCCGACCGCCACGTCATCGGGGCGATCCAGCGTCGGGAACGGGACGGAGACCGGTGCCGCCGGCGGAGGGCATCGACGAAGGCAGAACCGGATACGGGCGAAGCCGATCCCAACGTGGGGCCGCGGTGAGACGCGGTCGGGACGCGCAATCAGCGAACGCGTACCCCGTGGCGCGAAAGAAACTCGCTGGCCGCTTTGATCTCGACGGGACTGCCGATGATTCGACACGCGTGCTCACCCTCCGGAAAGACGGTGACGGTGAACTCGTCGACGAGCTGCTGTTCGAGCCCCTCGAGTACCTCCCGAGGGAGGATTATCTGGGTGCTGTCTCGCAGCTGCGTCGCGTCGGGCATAGGTGAGTGGTTCGGACGCCGTGGTTTATGTGTGTCGAAACTCCGTTGTCATTGGTAATGGACTGGCTGGTACTACCAGCGTATGTCGGGCGCACGACCGACGACCCCGGTTCGCAATCGTTACGACTCGAGGGTTCGCTGCCGACCTTTCGGCACCATCGAGCGGAGTTCGCCGTGGACGAACAGGCCGACGCCGAGCGGTTCGCGTTCGCCCGCGACGTCGTGAGCGGCGATGAGATACCCCCAGTCGCCGCCCCACTCGAGATCCTGGTCCTCGCCCGCGGCGAACCGTCGGGCCTCGTCGCGCTCGAGTTCGATTACGCACTCGGTCGCCACCCGCCCGAAGCGCTGGACGAAGTCCGTCGTGGGCTTCCAGTGTTCCTGCCGAGTCCGTAGACAGGTCATCCCGATCGCTTCGATTTCGATCGGTGACGGGGCCTCCCCGCGGTAGATCCAGATTTTCCCCGCGCCCTTCTCCCAGAACGTGTAGTCGTCGAACGTCTCCGGTGGAATGCCGAACCGATCCGCGAAGTAGTCGACGATCGCCGTCCGCGTGGCCCGGCCCTCGACGGTGCGGTCCGCCTCGCTCTCGGGCACCCGGTCGAATCGATCGCCCACGTTCGTCTCCGGATCGCCACCGTCGCGTCCGTCGGTCATTCCGCGGTCACCTCCAGTTTCGCGACGAAAAAGCCGCCGGTGTCGTTCTGGTGTGGATAGATCCGGGTCGCTCGCTCGAGACTCGAATCGAAGTCCTCGTCCTCCCACGCCGTCAGGCCCGGGGAGTGCTCGAGTTCGAGTTCGAAATCGACGAGGCGACACGATTCGGTCTCGAGGGCGTGCTGGACGACCGCCTCGTTCTCCTCGGGGGCGAACGTACACGTCGAATAGACGACGACGCCGCCCGTTCGAGTCGCCTGCACGGCTCGCCGGAGGATCCCTTTCTGTATCCCGGAGACGGAGGAAATGTGTCCCTCGGACCAGTTGTCGAGCGCGTCGGGGTTCTTGCGGATCGTTCCCTCGCACGAACAGGGTGCGTCGACCAGGGCCCGGTCGAACGCGTCGAAGTCGAACCGCTCGAGCGAGTACGTCCGTGCGTCGGCGTTCGTCACCGCGAGGCTGGTCGCACCGAGGCGCTCCGCGTTGAATCGCAGCGCCGAGATGCGTCCCAGGTTGTTGTCGTTTGCGACGACCGTTCCGCGGTCGTCCATGCGCGCCGCGAGTTGTGTCGTCTTTCCACCGGGGGCGGCACAAGAATCCCAGACTCGCTCGCCCGGTTCGGGATCGAGGACGACCGGCGGGACGGCCGAAACCTCCTCCTGGCCGTGCGTGAACCCGTGAAAGGACGTCCACGTCGATCCGGGCGAATCGGTTTCGAGGCGCAGAACCCGCGGATTCCAGTCCGCTTGCTCGTACCCGACCCCCTCTCGCTCGAGGGCTGCGGTCGTCCGGTCGACCGAGGCCTTGATCGTGTTCACGCGGACGGCGTTGCCGAGCGGCCGCTTACAGGCCGCACGGAACGCGTCGAAATCGTCGATGATCGATCGATACCGCTCGAGTGGCTCCATCGGACGCGGTTTCGCTGGCCCGCCGCTTGTGGGTTTCGAAGCGGACGGAATCACCCGGCTCTCGACGCTCGCGGACGAGCGGTACGAGCCGCCTTCGATCGGCCCCCTCGAGTTGCGGGCGGAGTCGACGGAGCGGCTCGTGCTCCGACCGTGAACAGGTTCCTGGAGGCGCCGTCCGCCCTCGATTTTATACCGCTGACGGCCCTCTCTCAGGCTATGCCAGAGATTCGCCAGCAGGGACCGGACGTCGAACTCGAGAACCCCACGCTCGTGGAGGGATTCCCGGGCGTCGGCCTCGTGGGAAAGCTCGCGGCCGATCACCTCGTTACGCAACTGGATATGCGCTACTACGCGAGCGTCCATTGCGACGGACTGGCCAGGATCGGCGTCTACCGCGGCGGTAACCGAACCGCGCGCCCGCCGGTGCGCCTCTACGTCAGCGAGGACCACGACTTGCTCGTCCTCCAGAGCGACGCGCCGATCGGTTCGGCGGCCATCGGGAACGTCGCCGACTGCCTGACCGGTTGGATCATCGACCGGGGGGCCACGCCGGTATATCTCAGCGGACTGCCGGCCGAACGCGACGAGGAGACCCGACCGGATATCTACGGCATCGCGACCGCCGACGGTGGCGACCGGCTCGAGACGGCCGACGTTCCGATCCCGCCGGAAGACGGCGTCATCACCGGTCCGACGGGGGCGCTCATCGACGCCGCTGCACGAGAGGGCTACGACACGCTGGGCCTCATCGTCCAGTGTGACCCCCAGTTCCCCGATCCGCAGGCAGCGAGCGTTCTCCTCGAAGACGGGATCGGCCCGATCACCGGCCTCGATATCGACGTCCAGGACCTCATCGACCACGCGGAGGAGATCCGTGCGAAGCGAGAGCGACTGGCGCGGCAGATGCAGGCGATCGGCCAGGAGGAGAGCACCCAGGCCCAGCCACTGCGAATGTACCAGTAGGGGCCCACTCGCCGGGTCGGCGGGTTCGACCCGGCGAAGAACAGCCGACCGCAATTGTCGATCATCCCGAGAGACGGAACCTCGAGTCTCGACTACCCGATCGGTGGGGCGATAATCGAACGGAGAGGGGATTCGATTCACGCCAGACCGCCACGTACGTCGGACGAACGTATATCATCCTCCCGTCTTGTTCTAGCAGTATGTCACGCGAGACGGAACTCACACGACTTTCGGCGTCGGAACTGGCGAGCCGAATTCGAGACGAGGAGTTGACGGCGACCGAAGTCGTCGAAGCCCACATCGAACGGATCGAAGAGCGAGACGACGAGATCAACGCCTTCGTCACGGTCTGTGAAGACGAGGCCCTTGAGGCCGCTGCCGAAGCCGACCGGGCGCTCGAGGCGGGCGAGGACGTCGGGCCGCTCCACGGCGTCCCGCTGGCGTTGAAAGACCTCGGGGCCGAAAAGGCGGGGATCCGGCACACGTACGGCTCGGCGCTGTTCGAGGACTACGTCTCCGAACGAACGGCTGCGACAGTCGAGCGCCTCGAGAACGCCGGCGCCATCGTGATCGGAAAGACGAACACGCCGGAGCTGGGACACAAGGGCACGACGGACAACGAGGTGATCGGCCCGACGGCGTCGCCGATCGACACCGATCTCAACGCGGGCGGCTCCTCCGGCGGTTCCGCCGCGGCGCTGTCCGCTCGCATGGCACCGATCGCGACGGGCAGCGACGCGGGAGGCTCGCTTCGCATTCCGGCCGCGGCCTGCGGCGTCTACGGGTTCAAACCGACGTTCGGGCTGGTGCCCGACGACGGTCGGCCGAGCGCGTTCGGCCGCGAACCCCAGCACACGACGAAGGGGCCGATGACCCGCACCGTCGCAGATGCAGCCCTCCTCCTCTCCGTCATGGACGGTCCGCACCCGGCCGATCCGAACAGCGTTCCCGCCGAGATAGCGTATCGAGACGCACTCGAACGGTCGATCGACGGGTATCGTATCGCGTACAGTCCTGACCTCGACGTCTTCCCGGTCGCGGACGAGGTGCGGGCGGTCGTCGACGAGGCGGTCGATGCGCTCGCGAACGCCGGTGCGACGGTCGATACGGTGACCGTCGGCCACGACTATTCGATGGCGGAGTTGAGCGAGGCGGCGATGCCGACGTACACGTCGTCCGTCTTCGAATCTGCGACAGTGATGGAAGCGTCCCACGGCGTCGACTTTCGAGAGCGGTCCGAGGAGGTTTCCGACAGCCTGCTGGCGATGCTCCACATCGGCGACGAGTACGACACCGAGGACGTCGCCCGATCGGGCATCGTCCGAACCGGCGTCTACGACGCCGTCCAGGACGTGCTGGCCGACTACGATCTGCTCGTCGCGCCGACGCTCTCGCGAGGGGACGTCGGACTGCAGGAGGATCTCGGCGCAGAGGCCTGGGAGTGGCCGATGACGTGGCCGTTCAACTGGACCGGCCATCCGGTCGCCTCCGCGCCCGCCGGACTGACGGACCGCGACCATCCCGTCGGCCTCCAGTTGGTCGGCCGCCGATTCGAAGACGACACCGTCCTCGCCGCGAGCGCGGCACTCGAGCGGGAACGTCCCTGGGACCACCTGTACCAATAACGGCCCCATCTATACGAGTCTCGGACAGTCGATCACGGCTCCGCTCGACCACGAGTGCCGTTCACAGGCCGCACGCATCGTCTCCCGTCTCATTTCCGTGTCGTAACCCGAACCGCTGACCGGTACCACAACCCCTTTTCGCGTTCTCCGCGTCCGTCACTGTATGGAAACAGAAGACGCCGACGTGATCGCTCCCGAAACGTGCCCACGGACCGACGGAATGCCGATGCTCGGCCTCGGAACCTGGGAGAACGAGGACGCCACGCAGTGCGCCGAGAGCGTCCGAACCGCTCTCGAGACCGGCTACCGCCACATCGACACCGCCCAGGCGTACGGCAACGAAGCCGCCGTCGGCGACGGCATCGCGGCCGCCGACGTCGATCGCGAAGACGTCTTCCTCGCGACCAAGATCTGGATATCGAATCTGGCTCACGACGACGTCCTCGAGACGGCTCGAGAGAGCCTCGACCGACTCGGCGTCGACTATCTCGACCTCCTGTACGTCCACTGGCCGTCCAGGACCTACGACGCCGAGGAGACCCTCGCCGCGTTCGCGGAACTCTACAACGAGGGACTGATCGACAACGTCGGCGTCAGTAATTTCGAACCCGAACAACTCGAGGTCGCAGTCGACGTCTGCGACGCGCCGATCTTCGCGAATCAGGTCGAGTTCCATCCGCTGCTCCCCCAGGAATCGGTCCGGGAAACCTGCGACAACCTGGACGTCGACGTCGTCGGCTACTCGCCGCTGGCGCGCGGCCGAATCATCGACCAGCCCGAGATACAGTCGATCGCCGAGAAACACGACGTGACCGAGGCCCAGGTCAGTCTCGCCTGGGCTCGCGAGAAGGACGTTACTGCGATCCCGAAAGCGACCAGTGCGAACCACATCGCCGATAATTGGGGATCGCTCACCGTGGACCTCGACCGAGAGGATATCAACACGATTGATGCCATCGACGAAACGAGCCGTCAGGTCGACCCGGGATTCGCGCCCTGGAACTGACGGCTCCCATCCGGTAGCGGCGTCCGAGCCTCGCGACTCGTTTCGGGACGACGTATCACTTGCAAAGAATAAGCAGGAAAGCTTACGGTTCGCCGGGCTAGGGGCTGGCGTATGTCTACCCGCACACAACGCAGTGGCGGTGGGGGGTTCGTCGGCGCAGTCAGAGCCGACATCCGTCGGATACACGGTGTCTGGATGGAGATCGTTTTCCCCAGACAGCGTGGCCGCGGTCATTCCGTCATGGGCAAGTGGAAGCCCGAAACCCTGCCACAGAAGGTCGGCTACCACGGCTGGAGCGTCCTCGGAATTATCGGCTTGCTGGTTCTCTATCCGTTGACCGTTCTCGGCCTCGCGACCCGCTTTTACGCGGCGAAACTCGACTCGACGCGAACTCGTCTGGGAATCGTCGGCGTCACGGGCGTGGCGCTGCTCGGGTGGGGACTGCTAACCGTCGCGTGGGGCGCGATGTCGTACATGGAACAGGTCGAAATCCCTCTCGAAGCAGTCCTTGCGGTCGCAGTCGCAAGCGGTGTCGCGACGGTTTCGACCGCGCTCGCCGCCACGTTCTCGAAGATAGGCGGTCGGGGTTCGACGGTCGGCCTCGCGTACCCGTTCGCGATGACCGCGCTGTTTCTGCCGCCCGTCGTCGCGGCGCTGGTCACGCCGTCCCTGCATCCGTACGTTCTCGACCCCAGCTACGACTTCGCCGTCTGGGCGCTCGACAACGTGTTGGTCCTCGGCGGCGCGAACGACTATCTCCGATCCAACTTCACGCTCGAGGGGCCGGCCTACGCGGCGATGTGGGTCGGCATCTCGTTTCCGATCGGCTGGTTCCTCGGTATCATCGTCGCGCTGGCGAACCTGGTTCGTCCGTCGGAGTAATCACTTTTCTTTGACAACTTCTGTGAACGGACTTCCGGTTCCCGATACCATTTGACGGCCCCGTCCTAACGACCGCCCATGGATTTCGACCTTCCAAAAACGGCGGCCGCGTTCATCGTCGTGATCGCACTCGGCGTCGGTGGCCTGATCGGCGGCGGGATGATGCCGACGGACACCATACTGATGATGGTTGCACCGTCGATGATCGTTTTCGGTCTGCTCATGCTCGCACTCGGCGTCAAACACGGCGAATATCGGGCTGCGGGCCGGTAACCGCGAGTAGAAAGACGGCTATCGATCGACTCGTGATCTGTCGCGGCTGTGGCCCCATTTATATCGGCGGTGCCGTCACGTTCGAAAAAACGGGAGAGTAATTCGGTGAGCAACGATTCGACGGTCGTCGACCGCGGCCGGCCTACATGTAACCCAGATCGCGCAGGCGCTCCATCAGGTCTTCCTTGTCCTGGGCGCGTCCCGCGCGCTCGGTCGTCCCCTCGAGATCCTGGAGCCAGGCGGGTTCCTGGTCGCTCTTCTCGGTGCTGACTTCGCTGCCCAGCGATCGGAAGCCGGCGAAGTACTTCGGCGAGATCGGGACGTCAGCCTGGTCGACGCCCGCCGGCAGGTCGTCGTCGCTTTCGGGGACGTAGCCTTCCTCCGGGAAGTTCTCGACGGTGTCCGGCACCACGAAGTTCCAGAACGCCTCCCAGACGGCCGCCTCGTCGAACTGCAGGATGGGCTGAATGCGATCGTGTGGCGGGTAGATGTCCGGGTCGTGACGCGGTGAGAAGAACGTCTCGTCCGCGCGGGCCTCCTGTTCGTCCCAGCGGACGCCGGAGATGACGCCGTCGATGTCGTACTCCTCGAGCGCGTCGTTGAGCGCGACCGTTTTGAGCAAGTGGTTGCCGACGTAGGTGTCCAACAGGAACGGGAACGCCTCCTCGTCGTACTCGAGGATATTTTCCACGTGGTGCTGGTTGTGTTCGGACAGGTCCGAAATTTCGATATCGTCGCCCGGTTCGAGGTCGTGTTCCTCGACGTAGGCGCCGACGTCCTCGTTGCGAGCGTAAATCACCTCGAGATCCCACTCGTCGGCCCAATGGTCGACGAAGTCGTGGATCTTATCGAAGTGCTGGTAGTGGTCGATGAACACCGCGGGCGGGACCTCGAGATCGAAGCGGTCGGCGACCTCCTTGATGAAATACAGCGTGAGCGTCGAGTCCTTGCCGCCGGTCCACATGACCGCCGGGTTCTCGTACGCCTCCAGGCCCTCGCGGGTGACTTCGATCGCCTTCTCGATCTTCTCCTGAATGTGCGGGTAATCCGCAGGGTCTTCGCCTTCACCGTCCGTATAGTCGACGTCGACGTAGTCGGGAAAGTTCTCGGCCATCTCGTAATTAGATATAATTAGGAGATGTAAATTCTTTGTGTCGCCGGAAAGGACTGTCGAGAGTTCGGACCCGGTCCGCTCGAGTCGGGGTAACCCCGTACCGAGTGGACGACATCGGAAAGTATCGATTCGCGGGACCGCACTTCGCCGACGGAATCCAACGAGCGCGTCGCAGCCGACCAACCGGTACCTCGAGAGCGGACGCGTCACGAGACCGTGCGTCGGAATCAGCGGACTGTGGGTCGGGAGCCTCGGTCGGGCCGCGTCACCGTCACCGGCAACGCTTTCGATCGGGACGGAGTTTCCGGACCGTGACGTGACCGATCCTGTAAGCAGCGAGGGACGAACGTATTACTTCCTGGACTACGACGGCAGCAACACATGACGAACCTGGACGAAGAGACGATCATCGTCACTGGCGCGAGCAGAGGACTTGGTCGCTCGATGGCGCTGTCCCTTTCGAGCCTCGGTGCGAACGTCGTTCTCGTTGCCCGGAACCGAGAGGACCTCGAGTCGGCGGCGAACGAGGCGGACGGCGAGACGCTGGTTGCACCGGCAGACGTCCGCGACGCGGATGCGGTCGACCGGGTCGTCTCGTCGACGATCGAACGCTTCGGTGCCGTCGATACGCTCATCAACAACGCCGGACTGTCGGGTCTCAGTTTTGGCGACGAGCGACAGTCGCTCGTCGACACGAGCGAAGACGAGTGGGACCGAATCATGGACGTCAACGTGAGAGGCGTCGCCCTGTTCACGAAACGGGTCCTCGAGGAAATGCTCGACCGCGACCGGCCGTCGGGGAACGTCGTGAACGTGTCCTCGGGTCTCGGCCGGAACGCGATTCCGGGGGCTGCGGCGTACATCACGTCGAAGTGGGGTCTCGAAGGGTTCACGCGGGCGGTCGCACTCGAGGTCGAGTCCGACGGCATCAACGTCAACGCGATCGATCCCGGCGGTCGAGTCAACACGCGCATCTGG
The DNA here is from genome assembly GCF_024227435.1 of Natrinema caseinilyticum. Lineage (GTDB taxonomy): Archaea > Halobacteriota > Halobacteria > Halobacteriales > Natrialbaceae > Natrinema > Natrinema caseinilyticum. The sequence continues at coordinate 374,605 of NZ_CP100445.1, read as the reverse complement.
GAACACCTTCCCGACGACGAACGGGAGCAGATTCTCCAGGCCGACGTGATGGACGAGGCCGCTGCAGCGCTCGCAGCCCAGGGGCCAAACGGAGTCACCGGCGATTCGATGACCGCCGAGGAGTGGGAACAGCGTCTCGGGTGAGGTGCACGTCCCGGCCGCACCGTAGAACCGGTTCGTCGACGGGGGCAGCAGCGACAGCGGGTCGGTTCCGAAATCGGAGCGCTCCCGAACAGGACGATATCGGCTCGGTTCTATTCCAGGCGATGCAGACAACCGTTACAGTACGTCACTTCGGTCCGATTTCTCGCGCTGCAGATTGGACACCGAACGGCCGACGTATCGCCCGGTTCGGTCCCGATGTCCGTCGCCAGCGCGGCGAGTACGTCGCTTTCCGTCGGGAGTTCGTACTCCGGGTCGCCACTTCGGTTCTGCGCCCACTCGAGAATGAGAGCGTCGTCGCGCAGTCGCTCGAGTCCCCGGACCAACCCCAGAAAGCACAGCGACGGTGCGATCATGACGAACGCTGCCACGGCGAGGCGGCCGACGAGTTCGTACGGTGCCGGATCGACCATACGTCCCGTTCGCGGGCAGCTTAAAAACGTTTAGCGCCCGGTCGGGTCGCCGTTATCTGGAGGTGTTCCTCGTTTCATCGCGCCACCGGACCGCTCGGCCGCCATTTCGTCGCAGTTTCGGGCGACGGCCATTTCGACGCGATTTCGTCGCGTTCACTCGCCGGATCACCGTGGCACCCCGCTGTCCGCCGGGTTGATCTGTACCGCGCTCGGTATGTGGTCGCTCCGGCACTGGCGCGAGTTTACCATGTACGACGCGTAGGGTCCCTGGCCCCTCGCGTCGACGTCGATGTCACCGTGCGATCGTCCCGTTCGCGGTCCGCGGCGAACGCTTCCGTTGTAACGGACCACGATCTCCCCCGCGACGCCTCGAGCATCGTCGCGTTCGGGTCCGATCACGCCGCTGGAACGACGCGATAAAGGCCGCCCCCGTCGGGTCCGATCCCGAGAACGTACACCTCACCGCTGTCGTCGCGACCGAACGAGAGGATGCGCTCTATGGTCGGACCGTTCGAAACGTCGACGACGGTGGTCGGCCACACGTCCCCCTCGTCCTCGGGGCGCGTCGCTGCGAACAACCGTCCCGAGGCCAGGAAGTCCCCGAAAACGTACGCGCCTTCTAACGCCGGCATCGTCGAACCGTCGTACACGTAGCCGCCGATAACCGAGACGCCGGTCACGCTCGAGGCGTCCTCTCCGTGCGGATACTCGATTATTGGATCGCGGAACGATTCGCCACCGCCGCCGTCGACGGGCGGCTCGTCCGGACAGTCGTCGTCCCGGTAACAATGCGTGCCTTCCATGATATTCCAGCCGTAGTTGCCGCCCTTCTCGACGAGGTTCACCTCTTCGTAGTCGCTCTCGCCGACGTCCGCGACGAAGAAATCGTCGTCGTCGAACGACAGACGCCAGGGGTTCCGAAAGCCCCACGCGTAATACTCGTCGAGACCCTCGCGGCCCACCAGCGGGTTGTCGTCGGGGATCGTGTACCCCCGATCCGCCGCCCGGTCGTCGACGTCGATGCGCAGTACGCTGCCCAGGAAGTCGGTCGTTACATCCTGTCCGCCACCGCCTCCGCCACCGCCCGCCCCGATACCGGCGTAGAAATACTCGTCCGGGCCGAACGCGAGATCACCACCGTTGTGGAAATTCGCCGGCTGGGGCACTTCGAGCACGACTCGTTCGGTCTTCCGCCTCGCCCGGGTTCCCTCGTCGGTCGCCTCGAATTCGGCGATGACGCCCGTGTGGTCGAACTCCTGTGGCGTCCCGGGCCGAGACGACGTACTGTAATGGACGAACAGCCGCCGGTTTTCCGCGAACTCCGGATGAAGCGTCATCCCCAGGAGTCCTCGTTCGCCCCCGGTGATGACTGTCTCGCTCAGATCGAGAAACGGTTCCTCGCGGATCCCGTCCGACTCGTGGACGACGACGCGGCCGTCGCGCTGGGCGATGTACCGTCGGTCGGCCTCCGGCGCAAATTCGACCGCCACCGGCATCGCTACCCCGTCGGCGAGCGTCTCGAGTCCGACCGAATTCGGAACTCGATCGATCGCGTTCGTCCGTTCGTCCGGGCCCGGAGGCGTAGCGGACCCTCGTACCGCAAATCCGGCACTTCCCGTCGTCGCTCCCACGGTTGCAACCGTCAGGAATCGTCGTCGACTGATGTGAGGCGCCATGGAGGGATTCGTACAGTCTCGAGACAGAAATACGCCTCTTCGAGAGATACTGAACGTTACATGCCGCGTACTGTCGGCGAACGCAACAGGTCAACTGGAGCCCACACCTGCCGATCGTCGGTCGCCGTTGACCGGGGTCGAATCTGTCCGTTTCGGCATCAGTATCCGCCGCAAACTGAGTACCCCTTCGGAGTATCGTCGCGGGAACGAGCAAATCAATCGCGCTGTTCCCGGAGAAAACGCTCGGCGCGCCGAGTTCCCCGCTTCATCAACCGATCGACGAACGTCGGGTCCCGATCGACTTTCGACGGCGCGGTCAGATCGCTCCCCAGATCGATGAACTCGATAGTGACGGGTTTGTACTCCTCCGGAAGACTCCCGCTCTCGATCAACTCGTTTATCGTTTCGATGAAAGACACTTCCTGGTACAGGGAGAGGTTACCCGCGAGTTCGTTGCGCCGGTCCGCGATGTCTTCCACCGACTCGGGAACCTCCTCGCGGTGTTTCGGATTGATCTGAACGATCCAGATTTCGTCAGGCTTTGCCGCCGCGTCCCGTGGCACCGTAAGAAAGTCGCGGATCGGCGGGTTCTGAGAGAACAGCCCATCCCAGTACCAGTGGTCGTCGATCCCCACCGCTTCGAACAGCGTCGGAATCGCTGCCGAGGCGAGGACCGTCTCCGCGGTGACCGCCTCGTTGCGAAACGTTTCGAATTCCCCTTCGGTGACGTCCGCCGCGCCCAGAATCAGATCGATCGACGTGTCGGCGGCGAGGGAGGGAACGCGGCCGAAATCGATGTGCGACTCGAGCGTGTCGAGAAACCGTTCGCGACCGACGTCGGTATACGGGAGTTCGTACGGGCTGAACAGAGGCAACGGCCCGCCGTGGGCGGCGAACTGCGCCAGCTGGACCACCCACTCGTTGGCGATCATATCGGGCAGCGATCGGGCGGAAAAGTCACGCCAGATCGCATCGAGCGTCTCGATCGCGTAGTCGGTCCCCCGTTCGGCTAACCCGTACCAGGCGGCGGTTGCACAGACGGCTCCGCCGGAGGTTCCGCTCAATCCGACGAGGTCGTACGATTGCGTATCGCACTCTCTGAGGAGGCGTTTGAGGACGCCCGCGGTGAACGCAGTATGGCTGCCACCACCCTGACAGGCGATCGCAACGCGGCTTGGAGTACCGGCGTTGGAACCGTGACTCATGGATGACTCTGTCGACGTATCTCGGCTTAGTGATAGGGGGTGGGATCCGCGAAACGAACGTCGCTACTCGGTCCGGCTCGTCGCAGTCGCTCCCGACTTCGAGACGGTCAACCGATCCTGTCTATTTCGTATCCGCCCCTTCCAGGTGCTCAATCGCTGATGAATTTGTTGTCCCGCCAGTTGACGCCGCCCTGTCCGGATCCGCGATCCCGCGGGCCTTCGACGACTTCGATATCGGCCGGACGTGGCTCGCCGTCGACGATTCGGGTCGCCTCGAGGTCGCCGTCGCGCTCCGAAATCGCCGTCAGCGTTCCTTTTTCAGCGGCTTCGGCGATTTCACAGAGGACGAGAAACATCTCGTACTGGAGCAGTGAATTCTGGAGGACAGTTTCTCTATCGCCTTTGAAGGCGGCGAACTCGACGAGCTCAGATTCGATTTCTTCTTCCTCTTCTTCGTCCCAGCGGAAGGATTGTCGCCGCTCGTCGGGGTCCTCCTCGTAGACCCGATTCTCAGTGACGCTGGCTTTGAGTTGGGCCGTTGGAGTGTACTTACTGACCGATTGGTCCTCCGCAACGGCTTTCAAAATGAGCGTATTGTTGCGTCGCGTTATTTCGACGTCGTCGATTCCATCGGGGAACGTTGCGTCGTCGATGTGTTCGCGAAGTTCTTCGAGGGGCAGTTCGAGGGTCGAGTGGAGTCGATAAACGTGTCTGGATTCCTCTGTTGACATAGTGGGAAGGTGTGTGCGACGACAGTCGTGATGTTCTAGTACGAGGGCGTGACTTATATGACCTGCTATTAGATCCGTGAAATATCAGGATTGATTAATGTATGGTCGCGCTCACGATTGGTTCGACCCGTCGAGCGTGTCCGCGAGTTCGCCGCGCTCTTCGAGTTCCTCGAGAATGTCGGACCCGCCCACGAACTCTCCGTCGACGAACGTCTGTGGAATCGTCTCCCAACCGCTTCGGTCCGATAGTGCCTGTCGATACTCGTCGAGCGACTCGAGAACGTCCACCGTCTCGTACTCGTCGCGATGATGGCTGATCAGACCGAGGGCTTTGCGGGAGTACCCACACTGGGGCATCAGTTCCGTCCCCTTCATGAAGAGGACGACTTCGTTCTCTTCGATCGCGTCGGCGACGTGCTCGTTGACCTCCTCCTGGTCGAGACCCTGGTTCGGCGGAAACTCCATATCGCCCGGTACGGTAGTGAGGGGGATATGCCTTGCGTCATCGGTACCCACGCAACCGCGTTCGAAGCCACCCGACGTGGTGAGACTACCGAAAGGGCACGAGCAGGCGAGATCGATCCGCTCCAGGAAAGTGGAAAACGCCCCACGCGAGGAGACGTGGTCGATTGCGCCGTCGGGTACGGTACGACTCCGCGACTGCGTCTTCGGTCTCGCTACTCCGCCGTCGCTTTCGTCTCGATGACGTCTATTTTTTCGGCGGTGTACCCGAAGACGTCCTCGTAGCCGTTCGATGACATCAATACCGGATAGAACGACTCCTCTGCGATCTGCTCTTCGCCGTCGGCCGCGGCGAACGGAGCGCCCGGTTCGACTTCGGTGAAGTTGTCGACGAACACCTCGTACGTGTCAGCCCGATCCTTGCGGATGACATCGACGAGCCGGTAGACGGGGAGGTCCCGGCGAACCGTATCGCCGGGCAACACGTCCACCGCGGTGAGAAACGCACGTGTGAGACGATCTGCATTTTCGGCGGCCGTCTCGGAGCCCTGCAGGCCGCACTCGACCTCGATCGTCTCGACCGCCGAAAAGAGTCGGCCCTCCGCGAAGGTGCTCGTTTCGACCATCGCCGTGACGGGGAGTTGCGGGACGACGTCCGTCGCGGTCTCGCCGACGCCGTTGACGATGGCGAACGGTTCGGCGTGACTCTGCGTCGAATGCATCGAGAAAGCGAGACAGCCCTCGAGTTCGGAGACGAGATCGGACGCGAGTTTGCCTTCGTGTGTCTCCGCGTCGGGATCGCCGGGAAACGCGCGGTTCAGGTCTTCGTCGACGAACCGAATCTGTCGCTCCAGCGCCGCCTCGTTCGCGACGATGAGTTTGACCGGCCGTTTGACGGTGGGCCGTTCGTCGAGCAGTCGTTCGATGGCCCTCACGCCACAGGGTTCGTCTCCGTGGATACCCGCAACGACTGCAACTTCAGGTGTCCCCGACCCAAGCTGTGCGACTCTCATTATCGGTCTATTCGACTGCGACGGCAAATGCGATTCGATCCGCCGCAGTCCCGATCGAACGATGGCTGCAGGCGACGAGCACGAGCAGTTGGGACGCTAGCAGTCGGGACGCTCGTTGCGTCGGGGTACGTACCGGGTGTTGCGAGCCGAACCGGAATCGGAAGAGGCCGCGGAACGCGCGCTTGTGGTGGCTCGCGACGCTGGGTTTGAAACTGCCGTCCACATTCTTCACCGATACGACGCCGTGCGGTGTTCGAAGGACGAGAGTCGGCACCGCTCTAGCCGGTGCGTACACCGATCGCAACGAGAGCCAGTGACACGTCGAGAGTGTAAGACCGGCGAAACGATCCACGCGGTTGACGTGTACGATCGACGCCGACGGCTGTCGCTCGCCGATTTCGTGACATCCGGTCCCGGAATCACACCGGACGCGGATTCGGCGATCCGTCTCACCAGACAAAGATCGTGTCACGCGAACCGACGAGGGGAACCGACAGCGGTGTGAACGTGGCCGGTGGGAAAGCCCACGACGCAAACCCGTTCGGCCTCCCGCAACAGGAGCGACAACCGATCTTCGGGCACCGGCCGATCGCCGAGCGCCATCTCGATCCCCGTTTCTCGTCGTCGTCACTCGGGTTCTTCTCGCGGTCCGAGCCGTGTTCCTATCCCTCGAGCCCGGCTACGTACTCGAAATCCGTCGGTGTCGCTTCCGGACACGCACCGTCGAGTTCGATCTGCCAGCCGTGTACTGCGTTCGGATCCGTCAGCGCGTCTTCGAGAGTCGTTTTCACATCGTGGAGGTCGATACCGTAGTAGTCGTCCGGTACATCCCGGAGGTACTGCAGCGCCGTGTCGAAGAGACGTCGCATGCCGGCGTCGTTCTCGAAATCGAAGTGCTTGTACGCGCCCGCTGCGACTTGCACCATTCCGTGCAAAAACGCACTTTCGGTGGTACCGCGGCCGTAATTATACCATTCCGCTTCGAAGCAGTCGTGCGATTCGTGGAACTCGTGTGCGTTATAGAGAGCGATCCCGTGGATCACGGCGCGTCGAAGAGTGCCATGTTCCCACCCGTTCGACGTGCTACGCCCCTCGTTCCACCCGGTCGGACTCCCCGAAATCGGCGGCGCGACGGTATTGTCTCGAGTGTGGTCACTCATCGCGTCCCGGTAGGGCGTTCAGCGTCGTATCTCTTGTCCACGAACCGTCGTACTCGACGGGTGTACTCTCGCGGTCGACACGAGATTCGGTCGGTCTCGTCGGTGGTCGATCCGAGGGACCCCGTCCGCGTCTCCAGTCCGATCTGGCGCCGTTTCAGCGATCAGTACAGACACGAGAAACGAATACAAAGCGAAGAGGCGTCCCGCCGTCGATCAGTCATCGAGTTGAATGTGTAAGCACCCCCTTTATTCGGTTACGCCACCCTACATTGACTGAATGATCCAGCCCTACGGTCGGTGTCAGCACTGCGGGGAGCGCCTCTACTCCCATATCGAGGGGGGATACCAGTGTCTGAACTGCGACAAGCGCGTTGCGGAACTCGAACAGTGAGCGGATCCCACGGCTGGAGCACGTCGTGGTACGACGCGTTCCGCGCCGTTGCCCGTCGAGTTCCCGGTCCGCGTCCCGATAGCCGTAGCCGCGGGTCGTCAATCGCTGTCCGACCGTCGACTACCGACCGCGTTCGACCGGTGTCCTCTCCTCGAGTAGGGGCCGTTCGTCGGTGTCGCCAACACGTCGTCGAACGCGAATCGGACGATTTAACCTCGGGGAGGGCTTCAGAGAGAGATGCGTGCGAGGGTAGCCAAGCGGTCAACGGCGGCGGACTCAAGATCCGCTCTCGTAGGAGTTCGTGGGTTCGATTCCCTCCCCTCGCATCGTAAGATGCGGAAGATCCCAACGGAGCGATCTTCCCTCGCAAACTTCTGCCGAAGATGTCGGATACTATCGGGTAGACCGGCCGTCGCGTCGTCGTTCGACTCGACGCTCGAGTCGGATCCGGCGAGGTGAAACGTCGTCGTCCCGACCGGTTCGATTCGGGGACGGAGGGGCCCACATTTATAGCACGAACGGTGGGAGCGTTCCCCGCGATGAGCAGCGACCAGATTCCAGGATACACGTACGGAACGGACGAGGTTCCTGACGCACCGATCACCGTGGAGGAGTTCGACCGGTTGAAACAGACGGTGCTGTTCGACGACGACGACGAGGACGCTCTTCGCCAGGCCGGCGACGTCCTCGAGGGACAGATAGACGACGTCCTCGAGTTGTGGTACGACTTCGTCGGCGACCACGACTTCCTGATGTACTACTTTACCGACGGCGAGGGGACGCCGGACGAGGAGTACTTGGAGCGGGTTCGCGAGCGGTTCGGGCAGTGGATCCGCGATACCTGTACCACCCCGTACGACGAGGATTGGCTGAACTATCAGTTCGAAATCGGACGTCGACACACCCGCGAGAAGAAAAATCAGGTCGACGACGCGGACGCGGTCGATCACATCCACATGCGATACCTCGTGGCGTTTATTTTCCCGATCACGGCGACGATCCGCGATTTCCTCGCGAACAGCGATCACACCGACGAAGAGATCGACCGAATGTACCACGCCTGGTTCAAGTCGATCGTACTGCAGGTAACCCTCTGGAGCTACCCGTACGTACCCGAGGAAGACTGGTAACGGCCACAGGAAGGAGAACCGATAGTACGATCACTTTTGTCCCCCGGTCGCAGATGGTGTGCCATGAGCGACGCCGAAGCCGATTCCGACCGCGCGAGGGTCGCAGTTCGCGCGGCAGCCGAGGGTGCTGCCATCGCGGCCGACTCGTTCCGAACCGACCTCGCGGTCGAAAACAAGGGAACCAAAACGGACGTCGTAACGCAGGTCGACCGAGATGCACAGGCGGCCGTCATCGAGACGATTCGGAACGCCCGCCCGGACGATCCGATCGTCGGCGAAGAAGACGACGCGTTGAAGGAGGTCCCGGAATCGGGTCCGGCGTGGATCGTCGACCCGATCGACGGGACGAACAATTACGTCGGCGGCATCCGCGCGTTCGGGACCGCCGTCGCAGCCGTCGACGACGGCGAACCGGTCGGCGCCGCGACCGTCTGTCCGGCCCTCTCCGATACCTACCGCGTCGGGCCCGCGGGCGCGTTTCGCAACGATGAGGCGCTGTCGGTCAGCGACTGCGACGACCCCGAGGCGGCGACCGTCTGTCCGACCTTCTGGTGGGACTTCGATCGACGCGATCAGTACGATGCCGCGTGTCGCGAGGTCGTCCATCGGTTCGGCGACATGCGCCGGTTCGGCTGCGCCCAGTTCGAACTGGCGCTGGTCGCCTCGGGCGCGCTCGAGGGAGCCCTGACCAACCTGCGGGCCAACCCGTGGGACACCGTCGCCGGCGTGCAGTTGATCCGTCAGGCCGGCGGCGTCGTCACGGATCTCGAGGGGGAGCGCTGGCGCCACGATAGTACGGGCCTGGTGGCCTCGAACGGCGCGATTCACGACGACCTGCTCGCGGCAGCGCGCGAAATCGACGGGTAAGTCGGTCGTCGCGTCCCGGCGGGGCACTTGCGGACCGGTAACAGTCACGCGCGCTGAAATCGGAAACGGTAAGCGCTCCGACTAGGGCATTCGGGTATGGACGACTTCATCGATCGGTTCGGGGCCGAACGCGTCTGGGCCGCGACCGTCGCGAGTCTCGCGATCATCGTGGTCCTCGGCGCCGTTCTCTTCCCTCAGCGGGTGTACGTCGATATCATCTGGCAGTACTTCTGGGGGCCGGTGGTGGCGGACGCTCACAGCTGGAATTGCGTCGCGTGGGCCGACGGCCAACAGGTAGCCTGCGACCAGGCACCCCCCGACGCCGGGCCGACCGCCGAACCCGGCTACACGTTCGTTTCCTACGCCGGATACATCCCGACACTGGTCCTGTTGCTTATCGGGGTTATCTTCATCGTCCGCCGCCTCGGGATCGAACGCTATCGCGCGGGCTTTTTCGCCCTGTTTCCGTTCATGCTCTTCGGGGGCGCGCTCCGCGTGGTCGAAGACGCGAACGCGGCCTCGTTCGAGGCGACCGGCGATATGGCCATCCAGTTACCGTGGTCGGGGTTCATCATCAGCCCGCTCATCTACTTCACCGTCTTCTTCATCGCCCTGATCGCGGTCGTCAGTTCCGTCTGGCTCGAGCGCAACGACTACGTCTCCGGCTACGAGTACCCGCTGATCGGTATCGGAACGGCCCTGCTGACGGCCGCGGTCGGGTATCTCGCGTATACGGCGGCGACGGAACCCTACGCTGAATTCTATCCCCTGATCCCGGTCGTGATCCTCGTGGGCGCGACCCTCACGACCGGGATTACCTGGGTGGCTATCGAGCAGTTCGCTCCCGAATTAAACCGTGGGACGCAGTACATGGGGATCGTCGTCATCTGGGCTCACGCGGTCGACGGCGTCGCGAACGTCGTCGGCCTCGACTGGGCGACGACGCTCGGACTCCCGGCCAACCTCGTTCCGAAGCACCCGATCAACCGTGCGATCGCCAACACGACGGCCGACGTCCTTCCCGCAGACGTCGTCTCGGTAACGGGTTCGGCCTGGCCCTTCCTGTTCGTGAAGATCGCCGCCGCCGTGTTCATCATCTGGATCTTCGACGACACCGTGTTCGAGGAGAATCCTCGCTACGCCGTCTTGCTCATGATCACCGTCGTCGCCGTCGGCCTCGGCCCGGGGACCCGAGACATGCTGCGAGCGACGTTCGGAGTCTGAACCGGTCTGACTCGAGTTCTCGTTTCTCCTCGTAGCGTATTCGAGCGAATCCGACACGCGCCGTCCGTTCCAGGAACTCCCGAACTCGATCCCGCGAACGGGGGCTTTAATCGCTCCGGGCGGGAACGAGCGACCATGACCGACACGGACGGGTGGTTCGCGGACGTCGATCCGGACGACCCCGACGCGATGGCGGCCGCGATTCGCGAGGGGAGCGCGGACGAACCGCGCGAGTGGCCCGCCCTCGCGCTCGAGGCGGGGTTCGCGAACGACGAAGACGAGTATTACGACGCCGTACGCGAGGCGACGACGGACGCGACCAGAGCCGCGGTAGCCGAACGAGAGCGGGCCGACGACCGCCAGCTCGTCCACGCGGTGCGGGCGATGGACGACTGTGCGCGGACGGCGAACGAACTGGCCGAGCGACTGGCCGAGTGGGCGGGGACGGTCGATCCAGAGGCTGGGACCGGCGTCGAGTACGCGAGAGCGGTCGCGGCGGGCGAAGCCGACGCCCTCGAGGAGCCCGCGATCCGGTCGCTCGCCGAGCGAATCGCCGACCTGGCCGACGAGGCAGACGACCTGCGCGCGTTCATCGAACGCCGGACGCCCGCCGTCGCGCCGAACCTCTCCGCGCTCGCCGAGCCCGTCCTCGCCGCGCGACTCGTGTCGCTGGCCGGCGGGCTCGAGGAACTGGCGAAGAAACCGAGCGGCACGATACAGGTGTTAGGTGCGGAGGACGCGCTGTTCGCCCACCTGCGGGGGCACGCGCCGTCGCCGAAGCACGGGATCATCTACACGCACGACGCGGTCCGCGGCACGCGTCCCGACGACCGAGGGTCCGCGGCCCGCGCGGTAGCCGGCAAACTCGCCATCGCGGCCCGCGTCGATCACTACTCGGGCGAGTTGCGCCCCGAACTCGAGGCGGAACTGGCCGACCGGATCGAGACGATTCAGGCGCGAGCGGCGGAGGAGAACGCGGGTGGCGATGACGACGCGCCCCACGGAGGTGGAGACGATGCGTGAGGCCCTCCCGGCGGGCGTCGAGCGCCGCGCGTTCGATGGCCGCGAGCGCCTCGCGACCCGCGGAGAGCCTGTCTACGGCGAGCCGACCGACGGCGAGTGGCGGGCCTGGAACCCGACCCGATCGAAACTCGGTGCGATGCTCGAGCTGGGGATGGACACGGGACTCGAGGGGGGCGAGACCGTCCTCTACCTTGGTGCCGCGAGCGGGACGACCGTGAGCCACGTCGCCGATTTTGCGGGCCCCACCTACGCCGTCGAGTTCGCCGCGCGACCGGCGCGCGATCTGCTCGAGGCCGCGGAAACGCGTGACCGGCTCTTTCCGTTGCTGAAGGACGCGCGGAAGCCGGAGACGTACGCCCACGTCGTGGAGTCGGACGTGGACGTGATCGTCCAGGACGTCGCGACGCGGGGGCAGGCGCGGGTGGCGCTCGAGAACCAGCGATTTCTGGCCGACGATGGGCGACTGCTGTTGGCCGTGAAGGCTCGAAGTGAGGACGTGACTCGAGAGCCGGCGGCCGTTTTCGCAGACGTCCGGGAAGAGTTGTCGGACGGGTACGAGACATTAGAGGAGAAGAGACTCGAGGAGTATCACACGGATCACCTCGGAATCGTGGCGCGGCCGCGATGATTTCATTCAGGTAGAATAGCTATTTCTCACGCTTATTCGGAAGTGAGATACTCATCACTCAATCGCCAGAGTGTGTTGTTGCCGATACTCCTGCTTCGCAGATATCCTGCTTCCTCCAGTGTTCGGAGACGCCGATACGCGCCGGATTGCGTATAGCCGAGTTGCTGTTTTATGTCAGATGTTGTCAGTTGATTCCCATCTGCGGCCTCGAAAAGGTCGAGAATTTCCTCGTCAGTCACGTCGGGAGGCCGGCCAGCCATATCCATACTGTGACGTAGACGGTATTAAATTGTCATGGACCGGACATTAATCATTGTACCATGACTAATCATTTGACAATGATTAAATATTGGTCCATGAAAAATTGGAACGGAGCGCCACTTCGACCTGCCGCTCAGGTCTGTAAATAGCGGCCCGGTGCTCGAGACACCGAGACCGCACGGAGCTCCCAATACAACCCTCTGGAAGCCATGGAAGACCACGATTCGCGAGGCCTTGAAAGCCCCGCTCGAGCAGACGCATCACCCCACGACCGACCACGATCCGACGGCAGAACCACCTGGACCGCCCTCACCGCCTTCCAGCGCGACTGCCTGGAGGCAATCGCCCGGCGCAAGCGAGACGGCAGACTGTGCGACGAGCGCGGCATCGCGCATACACTCGGGCGCGTCTATCCCCTGATCGACCGCACCTGGCTGTATCCGAATCTGACAATCCTCGTCGGTCGCGGCCTCCTCTCGAGACGCGAGCGCCCGGCCGAACGCGCGACCGAGTACCGGTTGACTGACGAGGGCCGCGCCCTCCTGTTGCAACGCGTCGAACGCTTCGCTGACGCCTGTGGGATGTGGACCACCGCGCACGGCGACGCCGAGACGGAGCGGGAGCGCGCTCGAGGAGTGGACGAGGTGGCCGAATGATCGGGCCTCGAAACAACGGTCCGCTGCAGTGTCCGAACTGTCGCTCGGTGATCGACGAACGCGACCCGTTGATCGGCTGGTGGCTCTGTGACGAATGCGGACTCGCACTCGAGGCCGACGGAAAACGGATCACGTATTCGGCCGGCACTGGCTCGTATACGTGAATCCTCGGTTCGGGATTATGACTCATTCGCTGGCCTCCATCGCCGATCCTGATCGACCGGCACACCGTTCGATGCGATCAGGAGTTGATTTGATCGACCGGGCGCGAGAGGCCCCGATCGACAGGAGTCAATTCACCAGCAGGTTTTTGCAAACGGCACTGGTATCGTTATGTATGAGCCTCACCACCGACGACTTCACCGAATTCATGGCAGATGATCCCGAAGACGACGCGGAAGTCCCCCTCGGTGACGCGCTCGCAGACCTCGCCGTCGATGTCGATACGGATGCTGTCGATGCGGTCCGTGACGTCCGCGAACACATATGAAACTCTTTCTCGATACAAACGTTATCGTCGCTGCAGTTACCAAAGACACTGACCGATCAGCGGCCGCAATTCGTGCACTCAACGCCTTCGAAGAGACGAATACGTCCGTGCTGAATCTCATGGAGCTTCGAACGGTTCTCACGAAAAAGAAGCAGTTTGAACGCGACCGCGTCGAGAAAATAGAACAGCGGGTCAGTTCTCGGACGACTATCACGTTCCTCGACGCCTCTGACATCGTTGCGGCCAATCGCCTCCAAGAGGAGACGCTTCTGTACCCGATGGACGCCCTCGTGCTCGCAGCGGCCGACGCTGTCGACGCGACACTTGTCTCGTTCGATAGCGAATTAGGAGAGCATGGCGCAAAGCAGCCACAAGAGCTCATCTAACACCTGTCGAGGACGTCGGTCATCGCGATCCCCGCCACTGCCGTAATCGCTGCCCGACGCCCGACCAGTACGCCTCCACGATGCCGGCCGTCGCTGCTGTGGCGACGAACACGCACGCGACCACCAGATCTCCGATAGTCATCCACGTCGGTGCCACGTGGAGTACGCCGTTGATCGCCGGGCCGGTGACGAAGGCGACGAGCCACGAGAAGCCGGTCTTCGAGGTTCGGTCCGTGCCGGCGGCTTCCGCGCTGACGGATCGGTTCGCGAATGCGACCGTGCTCTTTCCCGCTGCGCTCTCGTCTCCGGTCCCGAGGCGCTCGGCTTCGTACGGTGTCGAGATACTCACGCTCCACACGACGTCGTCGCTCTCGGAGAGTTCGATCACGCGATTTCCGTGCGAGTCAGTCACGAGCGTATGGCCTCCGGGGAGTCGGTCGGCGTCGCGTGGCCACCGGAGTCGCTCGTCTTGCCACTCCCAGGTTCGAGTCCACGTGGCGTTTTCGCGCTGATACTCGAGGACGCGGTTGTTCTCCGAGTCGGAGACGACGATCGCCGGGCCGCCGCGGGCGGGCGGGATGTAGTCCGGATTGTGCTGTTCGTAGAGGATCCCGTAGGCGTCCTCGGCGCCGAGCGTCCAGTCGCGCTGGATGCCCTCACCCGGGTCGAGAAAGACGACCCGGTCGTGGTTACGGAGGCTGACCATCACCCGGCCGTCGTCGAGGAGTTCGACGTCGTTTACGTGTGTCCAATCGCCCGGGTTCCCACCGTTGTCGGGGTCGAGATCCTCCTCGGCGCGCCACTCCCACGTCACCTCGTCGGAAGTGGTGTTCAGCGTGAACACGCGATCACGAGCGATATCGGCCACGAGCAGTCGGTGTTTGTCGATCCGGTCGACGTCGTGCCAGATGTCCCAGCCCGTAACAGCGGTATGTAGCCGTTCGGTCGCCCCTGTGGTGAGGTTGACGCGCTCGATTGCGACCGCTGCACAGCCGTCGCCGACGGAGGCGTTCGTCCGCGCTTTGAGGGCGTCGGGGCACGGATCGTACCGGCTTCCCGCGACGTAGAGGACGGTCTTCGAACCGGGAGGGTCGGGATCGACGTCGAAGTAGTTGCCGTACGTGTCGTTGTGGTAGAGCGGCCGGCCGTCGGCACCGAAAGCGACGATGGCTCCGAGGCCGTCGTTCCCTCCCGGCGGATCGGTCGTGATGACGGTCGCCCCGTGGCGGTCATCGACGACGGGAGTTCGCTCTTCGAGCGGTCTGTCGGTCTGGTTCGCCGCGGCGGCGATAGCGTCAGTTGGGGCGCCGAGCCATGCGACCGCAAGGTTGCCGGCAGAGACGACCATGACGGCCAGCAGCAGACCGCGGAAGATATTGCGTCGTTGCATCGTGGGTACAGACCACTATCCCTGCCGACCGTTCCTGTCGTTTCCGATTCCTTCAGTCGCTTCTCCATCGACGTGCCCGGGAGAAGTCACGTGTTTCCATCGTGTGGGTCCTGGTTACCTGTCTACCATCGTCCTGTCTGGTGTCTCATCGTCCTGTCTGGTGTCTATTCCAAAGGATCGGTTCCGCTCTGAGAGATATATGCATCGAAATTACATCACGAAATTCGAGTGCAAACACTGTCACGAGCAACACGAGCACCCCTACGGTGCACAGACCTGCTGTCGCGACTAACGTCGCGGCGCGTCTCGGTTTCCGAACTCGAGACCGACCACGAGAGTGTCCGCATTCGCCCCGTCACCGAACCCGAATCCGACCGTGTTCGTGGGTCAGGACCGACGCGACACGGACTCCTGAAGCGGTGCCATCTCGAGGGTTCGTCGATCGTCGACGGCGTTCCATCGAGCAACGACGCTCCCGTACCGACTGCGAGGTCGAGAACGACAGCGGTGGCGAGCGACAGGGGGTCGCCCGTCCCGCAGAACCAATTAAACCTCAATAAAGAATATAAGGTCGATCCTCGTACATTTCGTGGTATGTCTGAGCATCCCACATTAGGCGACACGCTCGAGGGGACGGTCGAGCGCCATCCGGATCGTGACGCGATCGTCTATCCGCGTAAGGACCAGCGGTGGACCTACGCCGAGTTCGACGACCGCGTCAATCGGCTGGCGAACGCGTTGCTCGAGGCTGGAATCGAGAAGGGAGACAGAGTTGCGACCGTGCTCTACAACGGATCGGAGATGGCGCTTACGGTGTACGCGTGTTCGAAGATCGGTGCCGTCTTCACCCCCCTGAATTTCCGCTTGCCGGCGGGCGAAATCGAATACATCGTCAACGACGCCGAGGCTGAGATGGTCCTCTTCGAATCCGCGACGCGGGAAGCGGTCGAGGGTGCCCGACCGTCTCTGGAAACGGTCGAGGAGTACGTGTTCATCGACGACGACAGCGAGGAGGTCCCGGCGGACGCGACCGGCTTCTACGACCTGCTCGAGTCGGAATCGACCGATCGGCCCGACGTCCGCGTCGACGAAACCGACGTGTACGCGTTCATTTACACGTCGGGAACGACGGGCCGCCCGAAGGGTGTCGTCCACGAACACCGGGATATGGTGGAACACAATCTGCTGTGCATCGCGGAGTCGAACCTCACCCGCGACGACGTCGGCCTCTCGATGATGCCGCTGTACCACTGCGCCGAACTTCACTGTAATCTCTTCCCGAGAGTCCACCGCGGCGCGGCGAACGTGATCCACCACGAGTTCGAACCGGACGCGGTCCTCGAGGCGATCGCAGACCACGACGTAACGCTCCTGTTTGCCGCACCGACCGCCTGGAACGCGCTCTCGCTGACGGCCGCCGAAATGGACGTCGACACGTCGTCGCTCCGGCTCGGACTGTACGGCGCAGCGCCGATGCCCGAACAGGTCCTCGAGAACTGTCGGGAGTACCTCTGTGACGACTACCTGCAGGCGTATGGGATGACCGAAATCGGCCCCGCCGGCGTCTTTCAGCCCCCGGAAGATCAGCTCTCGAAACAGGGTTCGGCCGGACTGCCGGGGCTCAATCACCGCATCCGCATCGTCGAGCCCGACGCGGACCCGGACCGGGAAGTCGAGCGGGGCGAGGTCGGGGAGATAGTGATCGCGAGCCCGTGTACGATGCGCGAGTACTGGAACCGCCCCGAGGCGACCGCGGAGTCGCTGCGCGAAGCCGACGGGACGACGTGGTACTACACCGGCGACCTCGGCTATCAAGACGACGACGGCTACCTCTACGTCGTCGACCGGAAAGACGACATGATCGTTTCCGGCGGCGAAAACATCTATCCGACCGAAGTCGAAGACGTCCTGTTCACGCACGACGCCGTCGAAGAAGCCGCCGTCCTCGGCGAACCGGACGAGGAGTGGGGCGAAACGGTCGTCGCGTACGTCGTCTCCACCGCCGACGTCACCGCGGGGGACCTCGATGCGTTCGCGCTCGAGAGCGATCACCTCGCTGACTTCAAGCGACCGCGAACGTACTACTTCGTCGACGAACTTCCGAAGAACCCGAGCGGCAAAGTTCAGAAGTTCAAACTCCGCGGCGACGAGTCGGACGTCGAACCCGAAACCGAAACGGTGTCGTCCTGAACTGCCGACGATCGAGAGCCAGTTCGATCGGGCTCGAGGTTCCGGCCGTACGAACCGACTCCAAATTGTATTTATTATCGGCGACGAATGCACGATACGATGGAACGCGGGTCGCGAGAATCGTTTACGCACATGGGGACGCTGGGGATCGAAGAGGAGTACTTCGTCGTCGACGAGGACGGCCGTCCCACGAGCGGGACCGACGAACTCGTCTACGAACACGACCCGCCCGAAATTCTCGAGGGGCGACTCGATCACGAACTGTTCAAGTTCGTCATCGAGACACAGACCCCGTTGATCGAGGACCCGGCGGACGCGCGCGAGTCGCTGCTCGCTATCCGACGGGCGCTGGTCGACCACGCGCACGCACACGGCTACGAGATCGCCGCCGCCGGCCTCCATCCCCTCGCGAAGTGGCGAGAACTCGAGCACGCCGAAAAACCCCGGTACCGGGCACAACTCGACCGAATCCAGTATCCACAGCACCGGAACACGACTGCCGGGGTCCACGTTCACGTCGGGGTCGACGACGCGGATAAGGCGGTCTGGATCGCGAACGAACTGCGGTGGTTCGTGCCCATCATGCTCGCGCTGTCGGCGAATTCGCCGTTCTGGAACGGCTTCGACACGGGGCTCCAGTCCGCGCGTGCGAAAATTTTCGAGGCGCTGCCGAATACCGGCATGCCGACCCACTTCGCGGATTTCGAGGCGTTCGACCGGTTCGAACGCGTGATGCTCGAAACCGAATCGATCAACGATCGGGGCGAACTCTGGTACGACGTTCGACCGCACACCGCCCACGGGACCGTCGAAATTCGGACGCCGGACAGTCAAGCCGACCCCGACACCGTCCTGGCGTTCGTCGAGTACGCCCACGCGCTCGTCGAGGCGTTGGCAGCGGAGTACGAAGACGGAGCGAGCGGTCACCGACACCGACGGGAACTGCTCGACGAAAACAAGTGGCGGGCCATCCGGTACGGACAGGACGCGTCGTTCATCGACCGCGACCTCGACGGGACCGTCGGCCTCGGCGAACTCGTCGACCGGGAGTGTGAGCGGCTCGGAATCGACGGCATCAAACGCGTCTACGAGCGCGAGAGCGGCGCGGACCGACAGCGTCAGTTGTTCGAAGCGGAGGGCCCCGACGCGCTGTGCGAATCCCTTCTTCTGAACACCGAGTGAACACCCCCGCAAAGGTTTAACTCCGCGCGAGACTTCGTCCTGTACGAGTGAACACATGAGTTCCGACGACACTGACGAGCAACCGGTCGATGCCGCGGACGAGAGAGACGAATCGCTCGAGCAACCGGCCGATTTCGTCGAGACCGACGCGGACGGACCCGGCCGAAACGCGGCCGTCGAGGAGCTCGATCAGCGGATCGTCGACCTGCTTTCGTGGATCCTGGACACCGAGACCCGCGCGAAGATCTACGTGTACCTCCTCGCGACTCCCGGGAGCACCTCCGAAGAAGTCGCGAAAGGGACCGGCCTCTATCCGAGCACGGTCCGCGAGGCGCTCGCGGAACTTCACGACGAGGACCGCGTCACGAGAGAGAAGCGAGCGAGCGAGGGTGCCGGAAACAACCCGTACGAGTACACGGCGATTCACCCGAGCGAACTCGTCGGCGGCGTCGTCGATCAAGTCCAGCGGGAACTGAACACCATCTTCACGCTGGATCGCGTTCTCGACCGGGACGGCGGCCGGGAATCCGAAGCCGACCTCGAGGAAGCGATGGAACCAGTCACGATCACCGTCGACGACACGACACCGACCGCGGCCGACGAACCCGGTCCGGACGGCGACGTCGTCGAATTCGAGGACGACGCGGAGGTCGAGACGACAGATACGGGGACGACCGAGCGCGACGACGCCGACGATCACGAGACCGCGGAATGACACCTCGACTCCGCACCGACGACTCGAAGTAGCCACCGGCGCATCAATACCGGATTCGTCCCGAGACGTCGCATCAGCACGCGTCGACCCGGTGATCGACCTTCCCGCTCGTCGTCACTCCTCGCGTTCGAGGATTGCTGGCCGCTCGAGTTCGACGTCTCGATCGACCGCCGCGACGGTCGAAGTCGGCCACGAACCGGTCGTCGTCAGGGGTTCGATTCCGTCGTCGGTAACGAGCGCAGTGTCTTCACTTTTCGCGCCCCGAACGGTCGGATTCCACGCGTAGGCCATCGGAGCTACGATGGGTGCCTCGTGGCCCGGCGTGGCGATCCACTCCCGGCCGGCGAAGCCGGCGGCGCCTCCCTGATGGTGATTCTTCCACTCACCCTCGTGCCCGACGGCAGCATAGGCGTTCTGAATCGCGCGAAACACGTCGCCAGCCGTTCCGGCTCCGCCGGAATCGGCGGCGGGATCAACCGCGGCCTCGTCGGTGCCAGCCATCGCCCGTGTCTCCGCCAGTGCCGTTACCTCGACGCGAGCGGCGGCGGCGTGGTGGTCTGTGAGCCACTCGGGCCGATCGAAGGCGACGGTTCGGGTACAGCTCGCGTGAAGACCGGCCCGCTCGGCCGTCACGGAGACGAGCGCGTAGTCCCCAAGGTGGGCCTGCGTGGGCGTGTAATGGCGGTACTTCCGTGCCCGCTCGGCCCCACCGACGAGGACGACCGGCACTTCGATCTCTCGAGCCGAGAGTGCGACGCGCAGGGCCGACGCCACTTCGATTTCCGTGTCGTCGGATCGCACCTGCCGACAGACCGATTCGACGGCTGCTGCCGTCTCCCTGCCGAGTTCGCGGTAACGGTCGCGATCGCGCTCGGTGAGCGGCTGGCGAAGCGGCGACGGGTCGACGCGCTCGAGTCCGGGAACCGCAATGTCGGACGCCGCACGTCCATTCGTCGTCGCGCACTCGGCGATCGCGTCGGAAAGCGAGGACGCGTGCCAGGGGAATCGTTCGATCGAGATCTCGCTCTCCTCTCTGTCCGGTAGTTCCTCGGCCACGATACGATCGGATTCGATGTTGTCTACGACCAGGGTCAGGTCGTTTCTGTCGTATCCGATCGCCGCAACGCCGGCTTCGGTTTCGCGGTCGACGACGTTGCGTCCGCCGGTCAGCCACGCAAACGAGTTCGGTCGGGCGAACCAGACCGACTCGAGGTCGTGGGACTCGAGGTAGGCGTCGAGCCGTTCGCGTTTGTCCATGTCTGGTGCTGGCGAGGACGGTCCTTGAATCCGACGAACGTCGAGTCGTCGATCGGCGTGAGCGTGTTTCGTCTCGGAGCGGCCATCCACATTTTGCACGGATACCAGCGGCCCACGACGTCACTATCGGCCTCCGAACGCGCCACCAGCACAGCCGCCACCTCGGTCGATCTGGAAACCACCGGACCGCGGTTGTGGGCCGGTAGTACGACGCGTAGCGGTGATTTCTGACTGTACACACTGGGAGGGGACCCGGGGTGAACGTCGGCCCGAAGGGCCGCAGTGAACGCCCGATTCGTGTTCCCGCGGAACCGGACGACTCGGGCAACCTAAGTACGGCCCGTTCCAATCCTCGACAGAACGCCCGTGTCGTACGATAATCACACGCCCGACTCGAGACTTCGGTCGCTGATCGATCGGTTCGGCTATCCGCACCTGCTGACCGCCACGCTCACACTGGTCGCGGCGACGATCCTGCTTGGCGTCGCGGCGAAGGCGACAGGCTCCGGACTGGCCTGTGAGGCTAACTGGCCCCGGTGCGACGGCGGGCCATTCAATCTCTTGCCGGCGAACCTGCCGAGTTTCTACGAGTGGTTCCACCGCTTCGTCGCGATGTTCGCGGGCTTTGCGATCGTCGGCTCCGCACTGGCAGCCTGGCGACTCCCCGACGTCGACCGGCGAGTGACCGCGTTGGTCGTCCTCGGAATGGTGCTGACGCCGGTACAAGTCGCTCTCGGCCGGGAGACGGTGAAGCAGTACACGATGGACATCCTCTCGCTGCACTTCTGGACGGCCGTCACGATCTTCACGCTGTTTCTGGTCGCCACCGTCAGCGTCTGGGCACCGCGGCTCTCGAAGCCTCACGTCCTCGGTTCGCTCGCACTCGGTATCGCCGCCGTGCCGGCCCACGTGGTCCTCAGTCCAGCGGTCGACGCCGGGATCGCGACGTACTCGCCGACGATGCAACTGACCCAGTACGCCGTCACTCTCACGTTGCTCGGTGCGGCAATCGTCGCCGCGATGGTCGGTCGCCGCCGGTTTTCGGGGCGTGCCGTCACCGCGCTGCTCGCAGGGCCGCCGCTGGTCGTCGTCGTCCTCTTCTTCGGCCGGCGGGCGGTAAACCCCGCCCTCGAGGCCCCGTACCTCGTCGCCGTCGTGGCCCTCCTCTCGACGTTCGCCGTCGCGATGGTGTGGAGCCGACGCGAAGTGCCCTCGGACGAGAACTCGACTGCACTCTCGCCGTGAACCACCTCGGGGTCAAGCCCCGAGGCACTCGGCCTGATCCGCCTGTAGATCTGTCCCCTCGAAGAGCGTTTTGACGGAACTCAGCCGAGAACGACGATAATCGAAATGCCGGAGAGGACCGCACCGACACCGAGACCGAACAACCCGTAGTTAGCGATCGGATTCGCGGCGGTCGTCACCTCGAGTGAATACCGACGGCTCGAGAACGGCCAGAACGGGCTGATTCCCATCGGTGTCAACGCGTCTGCGAGGAGATGCGAACCGATCGAGACGACGCCGACGAGGAAGGCAAAGGCGACGACGCTCGCATCAGTGAACGCCGACGAGGAGTCGACAAGGAAGCCAGTCACGGCGGCGAGGCCCGCACCGACAAGTAGCGCGAACGGGATCGAATGAGTGGGTCCCCGATGGGAGATCAGCGGGACACGGTGATCGTAGTCCGGCAGCGTCGACAGCGCCACACAGACGAGACCGCCGACGATCGCGACGTCCCCGTACCCCCCGAATGCGACGATGGTACCGAGCGGCGCGTACGAAAGCAGCGCACAGCCGTAATGGCCCATCTGATGCATTTACAGAACGAAATGCGCGTCTGAATTATAAACCCACCGTCATCCGAAACCGGCTCCGGACCGCCAGCGACCGGCCATCGGGTGACTCGAGGTGCCGGCCGTTCGATGGCCATCGGTCGAGTATCGTAGTCGTCGAACGTCGGTACACACCCCCGCTCGCGATGTCGCAGCCAACGAGCCTTTGCTGGCCGCCCCACTGCGAGCGGAGAGTACCTCGTTTCGACGACTACGATAGGCCGTGAATCATCGGATGAAGTCCCGTACTGCCGCGATCGCCGGCGTTTTGAGCGGTCGCTACGTTTCGATGTACTGTGCGCAACGTCACCGACAGGACGAGCAATCCGTTCGGATTCCGACCGCCGTTCGACCGCTCCGATCCGGACGATCGGACCGCAGTCTTCGGCTACAGTGACGCCAACGCCGACTTCCACGTCATCGGCGACTATCCCGGCGTTCACGGCGGTGAATCCACGGGCGTTCCCTTTACCGAAACCGAGAGCGGACTCGCGATCCAGCAACTGCTTCGCGACGTCGAATTCGCGAGCGGGTCGTGGACGCATCCCACCCTAGAGAACTGCTTTGCGAGCTACGTCCACATGTGTAGCCTCCCGGACGGCGAGGCACCGACCGTGGCCGACTACGCCGACCTGGAACGCTTCTTCGACGCCGAGTTGCGGGCGATCAACGCGCATGTCCTCCTGCCGGTCGGGGAGCACGCGACCGATCGCGTGCTTCGCGAGTACACGGCCCAACGTCACCGACTCGATCTCGACATGGCGAGACTCCACGCGACGGAAATTCGAGGGCGCGGGTTCCTGGTCGTGCCGATCAGGGAACCAGCCTCGTGGGTCGACGGCGACGACGAAGCGATCGAATCCCGGCTGCAGTCCCTGCTCGCGAGCGATTACCGACAGACCAAAGGCGTGGCGACGACGGTCGGCTGAGACGGTCTGCTGTAACGATGTACCGGTGCAACCGCAGGACGGTCGCGGTTGCACCGGCAATGACTTACAGTAGTCCGTATGAAACGGATCCGACCTTACGGGTCGCGTTTCGGAGCGAACACGATAAGCGCCGTACTGGGTTCGACCGCGCGCGGTGAAATGTCCTGATCGCCGTCGAACCGAACGACGTCGTCCGGCCCGAGAGCGTACGTCTCGTCGCCGAGCGCGAGTTCGAGGCGACCGGAGAGTACGAGTAAGACCACGTTCGAATCGGGATGACGGTGTGCCGGGACGCGCTCGTCAGCTTCCAGGCGGAGGCGGACGGTTCGGGGCGATCCGCCGTCGAATACCTCCGCGTGGGTCGTCTCCTCGAGGGAATCGAGTGCTGTGACGTCGGGCATACGTAAAGCGTCTAGTCTCACGTACTTGAAGGTCCTGACCAACCGGTTCGAGCGGGGGCGGGATCGAGCGTCACCGGCGCACACCTGGCTCCGAAAACGACCCTCGACCTGCGTTTGCCGTGCGAATCTACACGGGCGGTGGGCTGGTACCGTCGCTCGAAAGCGCCGGCCGCAGGCGACCACAGGCCCGACCAGTCGACCGAATTATGTAAACGTTTAACGTTTTCACCGTACACACTTCCCCCATGGAGATAATCAATCCGGCCACCGGCGAACGAGAAGAGACGGTCGAAGAACACACGGAATCGGACGTCGAGGCCGCACTCGAGCGGGCGACCGAGGCCTACGCGGAGTGGCGCGAACGGCCGATCCGCGAGCGCGAGGAGTTGCTCGCGGACGCCGGTGACGTCCTTCGCGAGAACAAACGCGAGTACGCCGAAACGATGGCCAGAGAGATGGGCAAGCCGATCGGCCAGGGACTCGCAGAGGTAGAGAAGTGCGCGTGGGTTTGCGATCACTACGCGCAACACGGCAGCGCCTACCTCGAAGCCGATGCCCATCCGAGTCCGCCGGGTTCGGCCGTCGAAACGGTTTACGATCCGCTCGGACCGATCCTCGCGGTGATGCCGTGGAATTTCCCGTTCTGGCAGGTATTTCGATTCGCGGCTCCGCACCTCACCTCGGGGAACGTCGGTCTGCTGAAGCACGCCTCGAACGTCCCCGGTTGTGCACAGGCGATCGAAGACGTGTTCCGAGAGGCGGGCTACCCGGCGGACGTTTTCCAGACGTTGCTGATTCCGTCGGATCTGGTCGACGACGTTATCGAGGACGAGCGCGTCAAAGCCGCGACCGTGACCGGCAGCGGACCGGCCGGGCGTGCCGTCGCGTCGACCGCTGGAGAGCAACTCAAGAAATCTGTCCTCGAACTCGGCGGGAGCGACCCGTTCGTCGTCCTCGACGACGCCGACCTGGCGGACACGGTCGAGACGGCCGCGTGGGCGCGCAATCAAAACGGCGGGCAGTCTTGCATCGCCGCGAAGCGGTTCCTCGTTCACACGGCCGTGTACGACGAATTCGTAGACCGGTTCGTCGACGAAGTCGAGTCGCTTACGATCGGCGATCCGATGGACGAGGACACCGACGTCGGCCCGCAAGCCCGCACTGATCTCATGGAGGAACTCCACGAGCAGGTCGAAGCGAGCGTGGAGGCCGGCGCGCGAGTCCTCACCGGCGGAGAACCGATGGATCGTGAGGGCGCCTACTACCCGCCGACGGTCCTTGCCGACGTCCCCGAGGGGTGTCCGGCCGACAGCGAAGAGACGTTCGGTCCCGTCGCCGCCGTCTACGAAATCGACGACGAGGACGAACTCGTCCGGAAGGCCAACGACACCGAATTCGGACTCGGAGCCAGCGTCTGGACGACCGACCGCGAACGCGGCCGACGCCTCGCCCGCGAAATCGACGCCGGCTGCGTCTACGTGAACCAGCTCGTGAAATCCGATCCGCGCGTCCCGTTCGGCGGCATCAAGGAGTCGGGGTACGGCCGCGAACTCGCGCGCGAAGGTATGCTCGAGTTCGTCAACAGGAAAACGGTCTGGGTCGAGTAACGAAACGCAGCACACACGCACCGACGCGTGGCTCGAGTACCAGTTCCTCGGCGGACCCCCGTACCCTCATCCCGTCATTGGCGGACCGGACGACTCCGCGGGCGATGCGACGAGGAGACCGGAGACTCGAAGCCCCCGGTACGAACGTCACGACATCGCGCCCGCGGGACGCCACGCGATCGTCGTCGCGGCGTGGACCCCCACGGCCACTCCCGAGAGCAGGAGGAAATTCGGATGCAAAAAGCGACCGGTTGGAGACCGACTCGGGTTCCTGACGGTTCCAGGACCGCGTTAGCTCCGTCCTTCAGTTCTCGTCTGCACGTCCGATCCGCTGGACATGGGTTTCACATCGCTGAGCCGTCGGTGGCCGGTCGCGGTGATGTCGTACCGGCGACAGCCGATCGGCCGGATGTCCGCTGCGTCGTGCAGTCGCTCGCAGGCCTGTTCGATCGTCAGCGGGTGTTCGTCGACCGCCGCTGCCAGATCCACGACGTAAAGGGGTCCCGAATCGGCAAGCGAATCGAGAATCGTCCGCTCGAGTTGTCTTCGCGACATCTATCGATCACGCGCCTCGTCGTAGGCCGCCAGTAACTCTCGGTATCGATTCCGGACCGTCACCGCGCTCACACCGGTTTCTTCGCCGACCGTCGCCTGGGTGAGCCGGTCGTTCGTCAGTTGAGCCGCCCCGTAAATCGCCGCAGCCGCCAACCCGGCCGGGCTCCGGCCGCTGTGAAGATCGCGAGCCTTCGCCGCGTCGATGATCTCCCGAGCCAGGTGCTCGGCATCGTCGGTTACCCCGAGTTCCGAGGCGTATTGCGGCAGGTAGTGGACGGGATCGGCCGGCTCGATTTGCAACCCGAGTTCTGTCGAGAGATACCGATACGCGCGTTGAATCGGAAGTTTTTCGACTCGACTGACCGACGCAAACGCGACTAACGTCCGCGGCGTGCAGTGTTGCCGTGCCGCCGCGTAGAGGCAGGCAGTCGTCATCGCCTCGATCGATCGACCCGGAAGCAACCCGTCGTCGACGGCCCGGCGATACATCACGCCGGCGGTCTCGCGACACGAGTCCGGCAATCCGAGGGCCGATGCCATGCGCTCGATCTCGCCGAGGGCCTGCTTCAGATTCCGTTCCCGGGCGTTCTTCGAGGTGAACCGTTCGTTCCAGGTCCGCAATCGCTGCAGCTGCGATCGCTTTCGCGCCGAAATCGCGTTCCCGTAGGCGTCCTCGTTCCGCCACCCGATCGTCGTACTGAGACCTTTGTCGTGTCTCAACGGCGTTATTGGAGCCCCGACGCGGCATTCGTCTTCCGTGGCGTCATCGAACGTCCGCCATTCGGGCCCGTAATCGATCTCGTCCGCATCGAGAACGAGGCCACACTCGGTACACGTTCGTTCGCCGTGTTCCTCGTCGTGCTGGATCCGGCCCGTACACTCCGGACACTCCGACCGCTGTCGCTCGAGCGTCGGTGCGGTCTCTCGTGTCTGGTTTCCGGTCGCTCCTTTTTCAGCCGTGTCGACGATCGTTCGAGTCATTGGTTGGTAGGCGCCGGAATCTCGTGTCCCGGTCGCGTCCTGTTCCAGCTTGATATTCAACACACCGACAGTATCAACGACAGGCGGATTCCCATCCGCTGAGAACCGTCGTCTTCGTTCTTCACTATCCGGTGACCGGCCGTTGCATCCCGTTGCGACAACGTTTATTCGCACCGAGTCACGATCATCGATAGATGGATCGAGACGACAACCGGCCCGAAAACGGACCTGACGACGACGCCGACCCGTTCGAGGATGACGCCGACAGCGACGCCGATTCGCTCGACCCATCCTTCGAAGCGGACGACGACCGTGTCGAACTCGGGCTGGCGCTACTCGCCAGACTCGAGCACGAAACGATATCGCTCGCCGACACCGTCGACCGAATCGAGACGATTACGACCGACCCGACGGTTACGCGATCGATCCTCGACCAAGCCGAACTCCGGGGCCTCATCGAACGGGACGACGGCATCGTCCGCCCGAAAAGCCGCCAGTACGTTCGATTCGAACGAGACGTCGTCACGAAGGAAGGGGAGTTCTCCTGTCAGCGCTGTGGGTCGGGGCTGACGACCGGCTACTTCGTCGATCTCGACGCGGGGGAACTCGGCCCGTTCGGTTCCTCGTGTATCCGAAAAGTGACCGGCCGGGACGACTAACGACCCTGCCGGAGTTCCACGATTAGCTTGTTGATCGTCCCCTGTTGTCGCTCGATAATCTCGCTTTGGCGCTCGACAGCGGCCTCGAGCGCCTCGAGTCGTTCTAAGAGTTCCGGATCCGTTTCCGGCGCCCCAGAGCCGGACTCGGGCCCGGATTCGCCACCGAACGCCTCGTCCGCGAGCGTCGCGTCAACGTTGGTCGCCTCCCCGAGGAAGGACGCAGTCTCCGCGAAGTCCTCACCGCTTCGACCCTGATTTGGCGCGGCGGACGCTCCTGGCGACTGGGCGACCCCGGTCTCGTTGTCGGCGGCCCTCGACGGTTCCGAGTCGGCCATCTGACCGTCGCCCGTTCCGCCGCCGGCGAGCGGATCGGCCGGTCGGGAGTTCCCTGCATCGGTCGGCGACTCACCGTTCCCGTTGGTGTCTGGTTCCGGAGGGTTCGCATCGAGTGGATCGACACCGCCGCCGAAATCGACCGACCCGCCGGTACTGGGCTCCTCGTCGACGGCGTCGCCGACGACGCTGTTGAGTTCCGCGAGCGAACTCACGCCGTGATAGTCGAACAGGGCTCGCTGGAGACGTTCTCGGATGTCGTTTGCCTCCTCGTTTGGCGCCTTGATCCGCTGGGGACGTCCGTCGACCGTGAGGACGATCTGGATCGCCACGCTTCCGTCCTCGAACGCGAGTTTCGTCACGTCGTCGAAGTGGTACTCCTCGTAGTCCTCGTCCCAGACCGCACCGCCGATGTGCTTGACGAGTCGATCGCTCGTGATGATCAGCGTCAGTTCGCTGAACCGATACGTCTTGACGACCGTCTCGCCGGGATCGGTGATTTCGTTGCCGTTTAACACCCCCGCCAGGACGGGATGGAGGACGTCGTCGGTTTTCCCCGCCGGAACTGCGAACGATCGATCGCCGTCGATTGCGTACTCGAGGGTAAACTTCGTTTTCCGCCGACCCTCCGAGAGGGTCAGCCGGTCTGCGTCGTGCGGGAATTCGTCTGCCGATTCGTCGCTCAGAAGACCGTCTGCACGGTAGACGATGGTTCGGGTTGGCGTAATGAAAATCTCGTCGTCACTGCCGAGAGAGACCCGCGCCGCGATCTCCTCGCCATCGAGAGTAGAGTGGACGATGCCGGGAACGCTCATGCACTGTCGTTTGTAATACCGTATGATAAATCCGTGGGTCCGGCACTGTCTAGTTGAGCCAGATCAGCAAATTTCAGCAGTTTGAGCGACCGTGACGATTGCGGTCTTGACCGACGACACAAATCGGTCCAGCCACTGCAGAGCACGCTGTATTCTCTCGAATTCGTTTCACGGTCCTCACCAGTCACAGTATGTCTGAGTAGAGATACGAACTCGGGGAAATCCGCTCATCTAGACAGTGCCGTGGGTCCACGTTACACAGCGATGCCGAATGGGAAGGTTAAAGAAACGGACCGCACTATCGGTAATCGAGCCCGGGTGGCTTAGCTGGACATAGCGCCGCACTCATAGGGTTCAGAGATTCGGTGCGGTTTCGCCTTGGAAGCCTCCGTGTCCCTCGAGGACTGCCGAGCCTCGAACCTGGGACATGCGGAGATCGAGGGTTCGGAGCCCTCCCCGGGCACTTATCAAATTCTTTACATGCCCACGTAAAAAGACCCTATCAAAGGCGTGGGCGGCCCAATTCTAACCAAGCGAATGCTGTAGTCAACGACCTATACCCTCCGATGGAGCTGGCCAACGGAGGTGCTGCACCGTGATCGGCCGTCGGTCTTACCGGGACTCCGCCGTCGTGAAGTGAAAGTGATGGTGCAGGTGCTTATTATACTCTCTACACAGAGATGCGGTGGCGAACTGATCACGTATACTTCTCACGTTCGTTCTCACACGCGAGTTCTATATCGCCCCATACGTATACTTGGTATAAAAACACCTATACCACTGGGTGAGAAATGGGACTACAGAAATGCCCACGCGAGAGCTTCGTGACAGTGCACCAGGAAAGTACGTGCCATACCATCCAAATCCGTACTATTCACCTGAGCCACTCCCAGTAGAACCGAAGCTCGAGATTTCGGATCGAACTCGTGACCTCGTATCCGATACCGCGTATCAGATCGGTCGTGTCGACGGAGTTAGCTCCACGGTGGACTTCTCCACAGTCCTCTACACGTCTCTCATCCGTATCGAGGCCGTTGAATCAGCTCGCATTGAAGGTGCAGAAGTGGAATATCGGGACGTCGAGGCGTATCACACACACCACCCCTCGGGTGAAACAGACACGCAAATCGAGAAAGACCTGAAAGAAGCCCTCAATTACGAGGACGCGCTCACCGACGGACTCGACAGAATCGAAAGTGAGGATTCGATAACGCTCTCGCTCATGAAAAAGCTCCACTCAATGCTGCTCGAAGGTGTGCGTAACGAGGGTGACGTGGTCGGTGATTTCCGCGACCAGATGGTTCAGTTGCCAAGTCCGCGAACTGGACAACGTCCGTTTGTCCCCCCGGCCCCGGAAGAGGTCAATGGCCTCATGCAGTCGCTTGAGTCGTACCTCCTGATGGGCGGTCAATATCATCCGCTCATTGATGCTGCCATCATTCACTATTTCTTCGAGACGGTCCATCCGTTTTCGGACGGAAACGGACGGCTGGGTCGGCTTCTGATTATCCTCTACTTGGCGAGTGAGGGGTATCTCGAGAGCCCATACATCTACCCGAGTGCGTACTTCAATCGGCACAAAGTCGAGTACGTCGAGAAAATGCGGGCAGTGAGTGAAGACGGTGCGTGGGACGACTGGCTCGCGTTCTTCCTCGAGGGCCTCCGAAGTCAGGCCGAGACGTCATACAGTCGAACACACGAACTCCGTGAACTCCAGGAACGATACGAAAACGAGTACCCGGACGAGACGAACACGGACCAATTCGCTCGTCAGTTGCTCGAGTATCCGTATTTCACGGCACCAGATCTGATGGAGTATCTCGATGTCTCCCGTCGGACCGCCTACAAAGTTGTTGACGATCTCGAAGAAGATGGCCTCCTCGAAGAAGTCACTGGAAAGGAACGCGGGAAAGAGTACAAAGCCGTGGATGTGTTCGACATTCTCGAATAGTGTGCACGACGACCTCGACGACGAGTCAGAGCGGATGGTCGTGTCGGCGCTTGCTCGACTGGCAGTTGCAACTCGACAATACGAGTGTCCGGTGCTGATATCGAAAGTTCGCGATGGTGTGTTCACAGCACCGATCGACACCCTCGTCGACGAGCGGATTCAGTGTCTCGAGACCGACCAGGGTGTACGATTCATTGGTGGGGAGTTCGAACCGTTGGTCTACCCAGTCGGTAACGGGATAGTTCAGACGACGCTCGCGTTCTGGAAGCAGATACTCGAGGTTATTTACCTCGAAATCGTCGTCGACTGCCTACTATGGGGTCAATCCTGTGCTTTGAATAAGAGCGCAAAAGACGCGAAAGCGACTCCTGGTCGCACTCGCGTGGCCTCTCGAAGAGTTCTCCGTCATAGACCCAGTCGAACGGCAGGGTTGCGCCGGCGATGACGATCAAGTTGAAATCGAGGTCTCCACTATCCCCAAAGTCGTAAGGTGCAGTGATTGGCCATCAGTATCGCGAAAACCATTGTTTTATAGCCTTGATCACGGAACCGTTCGATCCATCACAACATATTTATTGCTGTCTCTATTAAATATATATTATAAAAGAATAATGTGGAACTAAAGTGCCGGCGAGGAACGAATCCACAGTTCGTCTCACTTGCGTTTCTGAAGGCAGATACGGCAGAACGACGCGAACGAATCGTTCTCAGCGCCACACACCGAACACCGATCGTCACGAGTCGGCGTCGACCGTATTGCAGATGAGTTGGAGAGGAGCGCAGTCTGTGGATCAGCGTACGCGGTAACCACATCGTTCCACGTGACTGCCGGATCAGTGGTGCCTGCCCTTTTGCGAGAGCGAACAACCAGTGGACTTCGTTGCATGCGTCCCAGGCCGTACCAGAATCCGACGAACAGGAGTGACGGAAGAAGGCAGAGCGAAAGGACGGCTCCCGCGAGTACGAGGGTCATAACTGCCGTTTCTCCCGGCGCTCTATAACTGCATATCTCGAATTGTTCGCGAGTAATATGCATATCGCGGCGGTCCGTCTCGGATTGGATCACGAACGGGACCGGTTGGGCCGCAGGTGGATGCCCGGAACTGCGTCTCCTGGCGGTCCGGCGACCGAATAGAGCCCGAGGGGCAGGCGATGGTGGACCGCCTCGAGTTCAGGGCCGGTATCGAGCCGATTCTATCCGTGGAGCGAGCAGCGGCGGAAGACGGTACGGGGAACCCTCAGATCGGGTCGTACACCCGCACGTATTCGACCTCCATGCGCTGGGGTAGCTGGGTGCGTTCGTCGGGATAGCCGGGCATGATGCCGCCGACCGCGACGTTGAGCAGGAGGAAGAACTGGTCGTTGAACACCCACTGGTTGCCACCGACGTCCGCGGGAGTGAGCGTATTGACGTGGGTGCCGTCGACCCAGAACTTCACCATGTCGTCGTACCACGTGAGCTGGAAGTCGTGGAACTCCCGCGTGAAGTCTCCCGAAATGCTGTAGTCCGCGGAAATGCCACCGCCACCGGAGTAGCCGGGGCCGTGGATCGTCTGGTGGACGGTGTCCGTGTCGTCGCCCGTCAGCTCCATAATGTCGATTTCACCGCAGTCCGGCCAGCTCACGCTGGAGATGTCCTGCCCGAGCATCCAGATGGCGGGCCACAGAGCCTGCGTTGCGGGCAACCTGGCGCGCACCTCGACGCGCCCGAACTGTTTCTCGAACGTGTGCTCCGAGACCAGCCGGGCTGAGGTGTAGGGGTTCTGGCCGTTCGGAGCCAGTTCTTCCCGAGCTTCGATTATCAGCCGATCGTTCTCGACCCAGGCGTTGTCGCCGTCCGTGTAGTACTGCTCTTCCTGGTTGCCCCAGGAACAGTCGGTGTTCAACCGGCCGTTCCGGCCGCAGCCGCCGCCGGTCGCGAAGCTCCACTTCGAGGCATCGATCGAACCCCGGTCGAACTCGTCGCTCCAGACGAGTTCCCAGCCGTCGCCATCGAGATTCGGATAGTTGTCCGTTCCGCCGCCATCTTCGGGCGGCCCGTCGCCGCCGCTCCCGGCCTCGAGCCAGTCGAGGTTGAAGCCACCCTCCTCGACGTAGATTCGGATCACCTGGGTTCCGCTCGAGAACGAGACGTCGCGGGCGGTCACCGTCGTCCAGGATTGCCAGCCGCCGGTGTCGGGAACGTCGAACGTCGTCAGGCCTCGCTGATCCTGTAAGAGCGTAAACGTCCCGCCGCCATCGTTCGATGCCACGTGCGCAGTGACCTCGTACGTCCCCGACGACTCGACTGTCGCGGAGTAATTGAGCCACTCCTCCGACTCCGTCCACCCGATGTTGAAGTTATCGCCTCCGTACTCGATGTCCACATCGTCCGACCGATAGGCGCCGCCCGCGTTGCCCGCCGTGGAATCTCGAAACGCCCAGAAGGAGCCGTCGGTATCGTAGTCTTCGGCCTCGATTCGGCCCGGGATCGCGTGGCGTGATCCGTCGTACGGCGTCGCAGCGGCGCTCGAGCCGAACACCCCCGTCCCGGCGGCAGCCGTCGCCGTGGTCAGGAAGGACCGCCGTTTCAGTCGATTGTCTGTCGATTCGTCCGTCCGGTCTGAACGATTGTCCTCGTACATCCTGAGTCATTTCCCGTAGCCGTCGGGGAGTTCCCCGGCATTGAACTGCCGGGTCGGTTCCGACACTATTGTCATGATATACCGCCACACGGGCCCAATATTTTCCCATATGAATCTACGAAAATTAGTGAGCCAGAAGTGTGATTCCGGATACCGGGTTCCCTCTGTATCGACGACCACCCGGTGACCGCTCGGGTTCTTCACAATCGGCACGGGACCGGCCGACCGGCGTCACAACTCCGGATCGAGACGTCGGGTGTGGGCTCCGCTCCGGAAGGATCGCTCGACCAGAACGAGGGCGTGGTGACCCGGAACGAAACGCGGGTCAACTCCGCTCTTCTTCGGAGAAGCGCCACGGGCTCTCGGTCTCGACGTGTGCGTCGTCCCTGGCGAGGGGCACGTTGTGATACAACTGCTCGAGGTGGTCCATGGTGTAGCCGACCGAGTAGCGTTCGACGGCCGCTCTGGTCTCGCGGTCGGTCGCCAGACAGGTTTCGATGGCGTCGACCATGGATTCGAGGGTTCCGTATTCGAACCGCTCACCGTTATCAGCTCCGATCGTTCGATCGAACGGGGGCACGTCGGCCGCTGCGACGGGCGTCCCACAGGCGTTGGCCTCGAGCGTCGAAAGGCCGAGCGTGTCCGCGGTCGACGCGGTCAGAAAGATATCGATCGACGAGTAGAAGATCGGTAATTCCTCGCGGGGGAGAAACGAGCGAATCTCGACGTTGTCCGGCGCGTTTCGCTCGAGACAATCGCGATAGGGGCCTTCGCCGACGATAACGAAGTCGTACTCCGTCCGTTCCTCGGCGGCTCGCAAAATCTCGTGTACGTTCTTCTCCATACTGAGCCGACCGCTGTAGCCGATCACGGTCCGGTCTGGATACCAGTCCGCCTCCGTCGGCTGGAAGAAGTCCATATCGATTCCGACGGGGAGCTGGACGTGTTCGACGGATCGCTCGATCCGTTCGGTCGACGCCGTGACGACGTCGAAACTCTCGAGAAATGCGTTCTCCAGGGGGACGTACCCTTTCGAAAGGGCGCCTGCAACCGACTCCAGTTTGACGCTCTGGTGAAAATACTCTTCGAGCGGCGTGTGGTGGGTGTATATCGTCGGCAGGTCGTTTTTCCAGGCGTAGTAGCGACCGAGAACGCCGATCGGAGCGGGCCCGTGACAGTGAACGACGTCGAGGTCGGGGAGGGACGACGGTCGTTTCGTCAGTGGAATCCTGTAGCCGGCGTAGAACGGATTCGGGAGCGATCTGACCGGAATTTCTCGCTCACCGGGCTCGTAATCGCCGTCCGGGTAGACGACGTACACCTCGTGTCCCTTCCGTTCGAGCTCTTCGCGCCAAAGCTTGATCGTGTACGTTACGCCGTCGATCTCGGGAAAGTAACTGTCGGTGAAAAATCCGATTTTCATCTAGGCCACCTCTTCGTATAGCGACTGATACTGGTTCGCGACCGACTCGAGCGAAAACGCCTCACTTCGCCTGGCCGCGTTCGATCCGAGGCGGTCTCGTTCCGCCGGGTCCGCGAGCCGTTCCAGCGCCTCCACGAATCCGTCGACACCCGATTCCGATACCTTCAGGCAGTCCTCGCCGTCCTCGAGCCACGAGAACGTCTCGATATCCCTGACGAGAACCGGTTTTCCGGCGGCCATCGCCTCGAGGAGTGCGATCCCTTCGTTTTCTTCGTGCGTCGGGAAACAGAAGATGTCGCCCGCCGCAAACGCACCGCGAACGTCGTCGACGAATCCAGTAAAGGTACAGTTGTCCGGCGCGTTTTCGATCAACGCCGTCGTCTCCCGTCCCTTGAGCGAGAGATCCAGGTGACCGAACCACGCAAAATCGAGTTCGGGCTTCCGACGGGCCAGTTCGACGAACGTCTCGAGACCTTTGCGCTTGATGACGTGACCGACGAGGAACACGACGGGCGGGCTGAGGTCGTATCGCTCTCGGTACTCCGACTCGAACGATTCGAACCCGTCGAGTTTCTCCCGGTCCACGCCGTTCGAGATGACGGTCGTCGGCACGTCGGTATAGGTTTCTATCAGCCGCCGATTGTACTCGGATGGGCAGACCAGCGCATCGGCCAATCCGTAGGCCCGTTCGAGGTAGGGTCGAAGCGGTTTCGCAAGCGCGTTCGTAAATCGAAAACTGTCGCCGAAATCCTCGGCCGTCACGTGCGCGTTCGCGATGACGGGGACGTTCCGGCGCTGCGCTCGCTTCGCGTACCAGACGGAGCGGGGACCCATCAGGTTACAGTGAATCAGATCGGCGTCGAGCGACGGGTCCGTCGTGTACGAGAGCTCGAGGTGGTCCAGCATCTTTCGCTGGTGGACGACGGACTCCTTGATACCGCCGGTGACGTGGTCCTCGAGTTCGAAGTAGTGGCTGATCTTCATAGCTGCCCCCGCTGCCGGTCAGATAATCGCGATCGCCGACGGAATGCGGCGATCGGTGGTCCCGATTTCGTTCGAACGGTATCTTACTCGACTTCGAGCCACGGCACCTCCATGAGCGCCGGGATGTGGGTTTCGATGTGGTGTTCCCAGACGCCCTCCTCGCCGAACGCCTCCCCGTGGTCTGCCGTCACGATGACTTTCCCGTCCAGTTGCGGGATCAGGTCGGCGACGGACTCGAGAGCAATTCGAAGGTTCTCCTCGTAGAGTGCCATCGCAGCCTCTCGGGTTCCGTTTTTGACGAGGTCCGCCGGATCGAGTTCGAGCCAGAGACCGGCCTTTTGGGCGAGTTCGCTTCCCTCGAGTTTGGTCTCGACTTTCGGGCGGATCGTGTCGCCGAGCGACGACAGTGCGCCGCTCCCACCGTCCGGTTCCTTTTCCGCTTCCTCCTGCTTTCGGATCCCCTTCTGGATCTGTTTGAGCTTTTGCCCTTTGCCGCGGGAGAGGTAGGGCGCGTGTGGCTGCATGTAGTGAACGACAGCCCGATCGGCCCGGTCGACGGCCGCGCGATTATCGTGGAACGCCTCCGCCAGACTGTCCGGCGGCACCGTGCCGAGATCGTCGTCCCACCCGGTCTTCCAGACGTCGAAGACGTTGCTGATGTGGTCCGAAGCCGACCACTCGTAGTCACAGCTCGCCCCCCACTTGAGTTCGTTTAGCGGGATTCCCAGATCGTTGATAAAGGGGTTTCCGGAGAAATACGCGAGATCGTGTTCGTCCGTGAACGTCCGATAGGCCCACTCTGGCGTGGACGACCCGGTACTCCAGCGCTTTTCCAACGATCCGTCGAGGTAGTCGTCGTAGACCTCGCTGAACACGTCGTACCGGCACGCATCCAGCACCAGGCAGTAGTCCCAGTCCGATTCGAGGAAGTGCTGGTCCTCCATTAGTTGCGGCTACCTTTCGAGTCGACCTACGTATTCTTATTGGTTCCGAGAAAGTCACCGCGACCGGCCTTATCGCGTCGATACCGATCGATGCAGCCGATACCGATCGATGAAACAGTCCGATCCGGGATGGGTGCCGGTCGGTCCGTCTCACTCGAGATAGCCGAGTTCTCTGAGCCGGTCCCGCGTTTCCTCGTCGGCGTCCGCCAGCGCGTCACGGTCGTCTGCGACCCGTTCGTCGGGGTCGTCCCACGCACCGCCGACCGCCTCTTCGAACCGTGCGAGCGCGCGTTCGGTCGCGTCGACGATTTCGTCGTCGGCCGGGCCGACGGGCGATTCCTCGGCCGGATCGTCGTCCAATCGGTATCCTTCGTCGGGGATACGATCTGCACGCACGTACTTCGCATCGGTGGATCGGGCGGCCCGGAGACGCGAATACGCCCGATGATCGTCCGACAGGTCGATGCCCGCCTCGCTGGCTTTCTCCTCCAGGTGATGGAGTTCGATAACCGGTTGGGCGTACTCGACGAAGGCGTAATCGCCATCGTCGCCCTCGAGTACAGCCCGCTGTCCGGGATCCGTCTCGGCCGCGCCGTCGAACCGGCGGTAATCGCTCGAGAGGAGCGAGCGCGTCGGATCGCGTGCGACGGCCGCTTCGTCGCCGGTCGTTTCGCCCAGGTCGGCCGGGTCGACGTGCAGGGCATCCAGCGTCGTGTGATAGAGGTCCAGCAATTCGACGAGATCGTCGCGGCGCTCGGCGCCGAGTTCGGGGTGTTTCACCAGTAACGGGACGTTTATCAGCTGGTCGTAGAGGGCGAACTCGTGGCCGTACAGGTCGTGTTCGCCGTGGAGTTCGCCGTGGTCAGCACAGACGATGACGGTGGTCTCCTCCCACTGGCCGGTCTCGCGCAACCAGTCGAATATCCGGCCGAGTTCGGCGTCCATGTGGCTGATTTCGGCGTCGTAGAGCCCACGGATAGCCTCCCACTCGTCGTCGTCGATCGCTCGAGCCCCGGAGTTGTACTCCTTGGAATTCTGGCAGACGTCGTCGGGGTCGACACCGGGAGCGAAGCGCTCGCGGTGTTCCTCGGGTGGGTAATACGGGAGGTGGGCGTCCATCAGATTGACGAACGCGAACCAGCCCGCATCGCTGTCGCTCTCGTCGATGAACGACTTCGTCCGGTCGATAACCGAGGGCGTCTTCGAGTCGGCGCCCTCGCCGCTTGCGAGTTTGGCGTGTGCCATCGCACCGAGCCTGACGAGCTTCGACGCCAACTCGCGGAGGTAGTCGTTGTCGTTGACTGCCTGCCACGCGCTGGCCAGCGGGCCAGAGAGAACGTCTCGAGGAAGGACCTCGAAGAACGAATCGTGGTCGTCGAAGCCGTCGGTGAGGCTGGTATAGGGCGTGATCCAGGCGTTCGAAGAGTAACACGCGGTGTCGTAGCCGGCCGACGACAGAACGGTTGCGAGCGTCGTCACGCCGTCTAAGTACGGGCTCCCCTGGTCGGCCCCGTGCTGGCTCGGATAGAGCCCGGTGAACAACGAGGCGTGAACGGGCAGTGTCCACGGTGCAGGAGCGATCGCCGATTCGAACACGGTCGCCTCCTCGGCGAACCGCGAGAGTGCTGGCGTCGTCTCCCGTTCGTAGCCGTATGGTCCGAGGTGATCCTTCCGGACCGTATCGAGAACGACGAAGAGGACGTTCGACGAACGAGTCCTGTCCATTACTGGTGGCACTCGGCTCCACGCAAATAAATCGATTGAAGCGCGACAGCAGCGGCTCTTCCGGATCGATCCGGTCCTCAGCATCGATCAGACGTTTCAAGTTTGCTGACGATTGATACCAGGCATGGACGAGCGAAATCGGCGTGCGTTTATTATTGGGGCCGTCGGGACGGTCGCGGTCTTCGCCGTACTGTTCT
Organism: Natrinema caseinilyticum; assembly: GCF_024227435.1. GTDB lineage: Archaea > Halobacteriota > Halobacteria > Halobacteriales > Natrialbaceae > Natrinema > Natrinema caseinilyticum. Next base: position 336,033 of record NZ_CP100445.1, on the reverse strand, counting down.
TCTTCGTCGGTGCGCGCGGTGTCGTCGACTCGCTGCTGTCGGCCGAGCCGTCGCTGGTCGCCGGGACGTTCGGTCTCGCGCTCTGCTGGCTCGCGGCGTGGAGCCTCATGCTCCGAACCGTCCTCGCCACGCTGGGTGTCGACATCCCGATCGGCAAGTCGTTTCTCGTCTATGCCGGCGCCGTCTTCGCCAACAACGTGACACCGTTCGGCCAGGCCGGCGGCGAACCGATCGCCGCCTTGCTCATCTCGAAAGTCTCGGACGCTCGTTACGAAAGCGGCCTCGTCGGGATTGCAAGCGTCGACGTCATCAACGTCGTCCCCTCGATTTCGCTCATCCTCGTCGGCGTCGCGTACTACGCGACCACCGCCGCCCTGGGCAGTCGCCTCGAGACGGCAGTCGGCTCGGCGGTCGCGTTGATCGGCGGTATCGTGATCGTCATGGTGATCGTCTGGCGGTATCACACCACGATCGTCGAGCGACTCCCTTCGGTCATCGCCCCCAGACTGGGCCGATTGGATCGATTCGATTCAGAGACGCTCGAGGAAGATATCGCGGATCGAATGGGGCGGTTCTTCGAGAACATCGAGCGCGTGGCGACCGACCGGTGGCGTCTCGCCGCGGTCATCGGGCTGTCGCTGTGCGGCTGGCTCTTCCAAACGGCCGCGCTCACGGTCGCGTTCGCGGCGTTGGGGTACGACGTCCCGGCGTACGTTCTGCTGTTCGTGATCCCGCTTGCGAACCTCGCGGGAGCGGCACCGCTCCCGGGTGGACTCGGTGGTATCGAAGCCGCGTTCGTCACGCTCCTGGTCCCGACGACCGGCGTCCCGGCGTCTGCGGTCACCGCGGCCGTTCTCATCTTCCGGGGTGCGATCTACTGGATGCCGGTCCTGATCGGCGGCCTGTCGGTGTCGACATTCGGCGTTCGGGCGCTTCGGTGAGCGCCCGATGCTGGGCCGACCGTGCAGTTGATTTCCGTCCGGTCCCGAGACTCGGCCAGTCATCCGCCATGTACCAGGAAGGGCACTCCGGATTCAACGCCTTACTGTACGCACCGTTTCTGCCGCTGGTGACCAGCCGCTGGTCGCTCGAACTGGCGTTGCTCGGGGCGTTGCTCGCCGTCGGCGTCGCGAACCTTCCGGATCTCGATCAACCGTTGCCGCGGATCCGCCATCGGGGACCCACGCACACGATCTGGTTCGCCGTCGTCGTCGGACTGGTCGCCGGCACCGGACTCGCCGCCGTCGAACCCTCGATACCGCAGGCCTTTCAGTTCGGCTTCGTCATCGGTACCGGTGGCATCGTCGCTCATCTCGCGGGCGACGTCGTAACGCCGATGGGAATCACACCGTTCGCTCCCGTCTGGAACGCTCACGTTACGCTCGACTGGTTCAAGTCGAAAAACAGCCGCATCAATCGGACCGTGTTGCTCCTGGGAACGATGGCGTTGTTCGGGTCTCTCGGCCTGACGGTCGCGTATCGGGGCTTGGTCCTCCCGACCGGCTGAATGGGCCGAAATCACCCGCCCGACACCGATCCGTTCCGGTGAACCGGAACGAATCCGGAGAATCGACCCAGTCGGAGGCGAACGCCGAGACGAATCCGCCTCGAGGCGATCGTTAATCGATCGTGCGACCGTCGGTCGCTCGCCAGCGGAGGAGACCAATCGAGACGGCCCAGAGCAGGACCGTCGCGGTCGGACTGTGAACCGGAAGTCCCGGACTCCACGTGGTCTCGAGGGGGAACAACCAGTCGATTCCCTTCGGCGAGAGCGAATCGATCAGCAGGTGCGATCCGATCGCCAGTCCGACGGCGACCGCGGTCTCTCGGTACCGACTGATCGCGTAACTTCCGGCGACGACCGTCAGTGCAAACAGGGGCGTATGGGTCACCCCCCGATGAACGAGCGGCCACCCCCAGGCCGCCGGAAAGCAAAAGTCCGCGTCCGGAAGGAGCCCGAAGACGATGCCGATGCGCGGATCGGCGTCCGTGAATCCGCGAACGAGTGCGTACCCCACGAACGCGTGTGTCAGGAAGGCGCCCCCGAGAAAGAGCACTCGTCCAATCTCCATCGACCCGCTGTTCGTACGGCGCCATCACATAGTTTATGATCGACGGCCGCCGCATCTAATACTGGAGACGCACCGACCGGCAACACGGATCGACAACGGCACTGACCAGCAACACGGACCGACGATGGCACTGACCGACATCACGGATCGACAATGGCACCGATCGGCATCACGGACCGACGATGGCACTGACCGACATCACGGATCGACAATGGCACCGATCGGCATCACGGAATCGACAATGCTTACATTCGGGACCGATTACGCACGAATTATGCATCCGCTACAACTCGAGGAGTCGCCGTCCTGGCTCGAGTCGATGTTTACGTCGGAGATCGGGCTCGCCGTGTTCTTCGGGATCTGTATCCTCGAGGGGGCGATGCTCCTGCGGTTCATGCCGAGTGAACTCGTCGTGCCTGCTGCGCTCGCGCTGATCGGTTCGACGATCTCGCAGGCGATCGCGATCGTCGTACTCGCGGTCGTCGGGACGACGATCGGCCAGTTCTGTCTCTTCTGTCTGGTCCGTCGCGGCGGGCGCGACTACGTCCTGCAGAAGCGCTGGTTCCCGATCACGGAATCCAAACTCGACCGATTCGACGGCTGGTTCGACCGGTGGGGGGCGCTCGCCGTTCCGGTGAGTAACACGATGTTGTTCGTCCGCGGATTGCTCACCGTTCCCGCCGGCCTGTCGGAAATGGACGGACGGTCGTTCGTCGTGCTGTCCGCCGCGGGGTCGCTGTCCTTCCAGACGATTCTCGCTAGTCTCTACCTGTTCGGCGGTCACCTGCTCGCCTGACGTGGACGCGTCAGTCCGCCGCTCGAGCGTCCGTGACGGCGAAACCGACGCCGGAGTTTACTCGCCTCCCTGTCGGTACATCGGGAGACGGAACCTGACACCCGCGTCGTGGAGTTGCCACTTGACCTCGAGGCCGGCCCACGTCAGTCCGGTCAGAAGCACGATTCCGATCGCGGCGAAGTCCGACGAGCCCATCCAGACCGGGCTCGCGAAGAGCAGGGCGTTGTAGATCCGGTGTGGCAGCGCCCACTCGACGACGCCGCCGAGGTACTCCAGGGGTTCGAACGAGAGCATGCCCTCACCACCGTCGCCACCGCCCCCGCCGCCGCTGCCGGACTCGTCGGGCGTTCTGGACTCGAGGCCGAGGGCCGCCGCGCTCTGGCCGCCCTCGCTCTCGTCACCGGTCTCGAGGCGTTCGGCTTCGTAGGGGAGCGTCGATCCGACCTCCCACACGATTCCGCCGGACTCGTTGACTTCCATCACGCGGTTGCCGTGAGTGTCGGTAATCAAGGTGTTCCCGTTCGGGAGTCGATCGGCGTCCCGCGGCCACTGGATGCGGTCGTCCTCCCACAGCCAGGTTCGGTTCCACTCGCCGTTTTCGCGCTGGAATTCCTTGATCTGGCCGTTCTCGGAGTCGGCGACGACGACGGCCGGGCCGCCGTCACTTTCGGGGATGAAATCGGGGTTGTGCTGCTCGTGGAGGATATCGTGTTCGTTCTCGCCACCGAGCGTCCAGTTGCCCAGCAGCCCCTCTTGCCGGTCGAGGAAAACCACTTGATCCTGGTTCCGCAGGCTGGCCATGATACGGCCCTCCATCTGGCCGCTCTCGATGTACTCGACGTCGTTGATGTGGGCCCAGTCTCGGGGCCACGAGTGGCCACCGTCGAGCGGGAAGTCGCTCTGGGCGTCCCAGAGCCACTCGACGACCTCCGTCTCCGTGTCGACGACGAAGACCTGGTCCGAGACCATGTCGGCGACGACGATGTGCGTCTCGTTGATACGATCGATGTCGTGCCACTCGCCGGCGTACTCCTTGTAGTCGTAACGTTCGTAGACGACCTCGACGTCGCCGGTCTCGAGGTCGGCACGCTCGATGACGTTTCTGGTACACGGCGGATCACCACAGGTCGGTCCTTCCGTGTGGATCGTGTCCGTCGCGGCGTACTCGATGGTCAGCGGATCGCCGTCGACCGGATCGACGTCGAAGTACTTCGTCCGCGTGTTGTTGTAATAGACGACCTCACCGTCGGGTGCGTACGCGGTAATGGTCCCCGCACGTCCCGATTCGGTGACGACGGTATGATTGTCCGTCGCCGGGGCGTTCGGAACGCTCTCTTTCGAGGCCGTCGAAATTCCGCCCGCCGATGCGTTGGCGGCGACGGCCGCCGCCGAGACGAGGATGAGCACGGCGAGCGCGACTCGGAGCCGATTTCTCGTAATCTCCGACCGGACGCGAGCACGCGAGGGAATCGATTGCGCATTCACCGGTCCATCACCACCATCGAATACTCGATCGCCGTCTGTGGTACCATCCCTTGACGATTTAAAATCGAGCTATTTGTACTTTTTCTAGATACATCGAGCAGATTCATACAATTCAGTTAGCCAATGGGTTTCAATCGCTCTCGTCCGTCTCGCCTCGCCTCGTCGTGAGAACGGGCACCGAGGACGTTCGAATGACCCGTTCGGTGAAACTGCCGAGGAGGTGTCGGTCGAGACCGGTGTGTCCGTGGGTCCCCATCACGACGAGATCGATCCCCTCCGAATCGGCGTAAGCCGTGACCTCGCGCGGCATCGATCCGGTTTCGAGGGTCGTCGTCACGTCCTCGATGCCGGTCCCTTCGGCGGCCGCTCTCGCCTCGTCGAGGACGTCCTGGACGTTCTCCTCGAGTTGGGCGGGGAGTTCTGCGGTCCCGGCGTCGATCACTTCGGGTATCTCGTCGACGACCGAAAGGAGGTGGAGTCGCGCGCCAGTTTGCTCCGCGAACGCCGCCGCCAGTTCCAACGCTTCCGTCGCGTGATCGCTCCCGTCAGTTGGAACGAGGATATCCGTGTAGGGGTAGGTCGGCGTCGCGTCGTCGGCCGAACGAACCGTCAATACCGGAACTTCGCTTCGGTTGACGACGTAATCGGTCGTGCTCCCGAGTACGTACTCCCCGAGTCCGCGCCGTCCGTGCGCACCCATCACGACGAAATCGAACTCGTCGGTGGACGCGTATTCGACGATGACGGACCGCGGGTCGCCCTGTACGACGTCCGTCAGGACGGACACACCCCGTCGTTCGGCCATCTCGACGGCGTCCGACACGATTTCGGCGCCTTCCTGCTCGAGAACGTCGACGACGTCGCCGCCGAGGCGCGTGAGACTCGGCTGGTTCGTGTCGGCGACGTTGAGCAGGTGGACCGTCGCTCCCCGTTCGGCGGCGATGGCAAGCGCGTGTTCGAGGGCGGCGTTCGCGGGGTCGCTCCCGTCTATCGGAACGAGGATTCGAGTGGACATGCCCCAGCGTTCGACGTCGATCCGCTTACCCTTGTGGGATAATGGGTCGTAACCTGCGCTCCCGCCGGTGGCGCGGCCGTCGAATTACTCGGGCCGGGACCGCTGGATCAGCGCCTCGGTTTAGGTAAAACGCCGGAAGAACAGCGCTGTCGCTCTCGACGAACGCGACAAAAAAAACACGAGACGCCGCGCCGGCCCGGACAGAATCGAGCGCTAGACCGACTCGACGCGTATTTCCCCGTCAGCCGTGATCGACACCAGACAATCGCAATACTCGAACGTGACCGATCCGCTCGAGCGGAGTCCGTCGGCACGCGGTTCGAACAGCCGCTCGAGCGCATCTGCGTTGATCGAGTAGTGGAGCGGGTCGAGTTCGGTTACATCCTCGTTACGAAATGTTGCGACGGCCTCCGCTACGGCAACGCTGAGCGGCTGGTCGTCGAGTCGGTCGTACTGCACTGAATGGTGATCCCCCATCGTAGTCGACGGTGATCGTGAACTCATCTCGGTCATAGTTTGTACGTACCCCCAGTACGTCAATGGGAAGTCATCACTTCGTTCTCGATTTGTTGCAAAGAACCTGATCGTTAACTGTGTAATAGCCGCCTCGGAAGAGGGTTAATCAGTTAACCCACCGGTCGTCGCGGGCCCGTCGAAAAGTGATGCGAACAACTTTCGTTCGGCGGATCGGACGTGTTTGTGGAACGCTGGCGAAGAAATGTCGAGCGACGTCGCGATCTCCTCGCCGGTCGCCTGGCGGGGCCAGTCGAAAAAGCCGCCGTGGTAGGCGGTCTGTACGACCTCTCGCTGGCGATCCGTGAACGTAGAGAGGAGCGTGTTGCGTGCGGGGCCGCTGAGCGTCGACAGGTCGTCGGTTGTCTGTTCGCGTCGGGCGATCAGCCAGACTGACGGACCGCTCCGGTTGATCCCCGACAACACTTCTCGAATCTCGACTCCGTCGGGAACGTCCACGATCGCACGGCCACTCGATTCCTCCGCGACGAACTCCCGTAACCGCGCCCCGTTCGTATCGGCGATCGTTCCCAAAAACGGCTCGGTGAACTGTAGCTGGAGTAACGTTCCGCCGTCGTGTTCTGCGATAATCGAAACCTCGCTGATTCCCTCGAGCGACGTACAATCGACGGCGTCCGCGAGGTCGTCGATCGACCCTTCGATGGCGGCGAACACGATCTGCGTTCCGTCGGTCCGTGCCGTCGCACCTTCGTACGTAACCGGTTCACCGAGCTGCCCTGCGAGCTGGGACAGCGTGGCATCCGCTGCAACCTCGAGTTCCACTTCCGTGCGGTTGTCGCCCAGCAACGCTTTCTTCCGTTTGACGGCGTCGATCGCGTAGGCGATCGTCTCTCCGAGTTCCGACAGCGTCGATCGAAGTGTCTCGTCGAACCCGTCCCGTTCCTCGCTGTAAATCGAAAGGACGCCGTAGAGGAAATCGTCGTACACGAGCGGGACCGCGTACACGGATTGAAAGTTTCGGGACAGCGCGGCGACCCGCCACTCGCCGTCGTGGACCGACTCCGCGACGTTGTCGACGTAGATTTCCTCCTGCGTCCGGGCCGCTCGTCCCGCCGGTTCGGCGGCCGTATCGTCGACTGCGGTCACAGTTACGGCATCGAGATACCCCCGCTCGAGCCCGTCGTGTGACCACGGTCTGAGCTCGTTGCCGCTTGGATCGGGCTCACCAATCCAGGCCAGCGAACACGTCTCGAGGTCGACGAGCCGTTCGGGAATGCCGCGCTCGATATCCGTTCTGGAGTCGGCCATCAACAGGAGCTGTTCGATTTCCTGGCGAACGTCGTTGGCCTCGTTGAGCCGCTCGAGGTGTTCGTTCTGCTGTTTCAGTTCTCGCTCGCGTTCTTGCAATCGGCGCGCTCGGCCGATCCGATCGAGTGCGGCCTCTGCCGCGGTCGCGAACAACTTCGCGAGCTCCACGGCGTTGGTATCGTACTCCCCAGCGGTTTCCGAGAGCGCGACGAGAACCCCGTGTTCGCCGAGCGGAACGTACAGGCCGCTCCGTGCATCGGTCGCCTCGTCGTGAACGATATCGGCGGTTCTGACGTCGTCGTAAACGGTCGGCTCGCCGGAGACGAACGTCTCCCAGGCGATGCTGTCGTTTGGCTGGAGCCGCGGTGGCGAGCCGAACGTCGACTCGAACGCCGAGGCGGCCGCCGCCGGGACGAGTTCGTTTTTCCGGTCGTCGAACCGGTAAACCGCGCTGTCGAGGTCGAGAACGTCGTTGGCGACGTCCACGATGTACTCACAGGCCGCCTGGGTCGATTCGACGGCCAGGAGATGGCTCGTCGCTTCGTGAAGGGCGCTGAGCGCGTTCTGATACCGAACCCGTTCGGTGACGTCGCTTGCGACGCCGATCACGCGGTCGACGCCATCGTCGGCCCTGATCGGTCGGTACCACATTTCGAAGACGCGGTCGCCGAGTTCCCTCCGCGAGTGAACTGTTTCGCCTTCGAGGGCCTCACGCGCGTCGTCACGGACGGTAGGGTACTCTTCGAGCAGGTCTGAATAGGGCGTTCCGACGATCTCCTCGGAGTCGAACCCGAGGTTCTCGAGGCCGCGACCCTCCGAGAGCGTGAAGGAGCCATCGTCCTCGATGACGAACAGGACGACCGGGGCGTTCTCGACGAGCGTCTGTAATCGCTCCGTCCGTTCGGCAAGGTTCTGCTCGCGCTCGATACGATCGCTTACGTCACGCCAGTAGACGGAGATGCCCGATGGGGACGGATAGATGCGCGCCTCGATCCACGCGTCGTAGGGTTCGAAGTAGGCTTCGACGGTTTGTGGCTCCTGTGTGTCCATCGCCTCGATTGCAGCGGACTGAAAATCCGTTCCCTCCATGTCCGGAAAGACGTCGAGAATCCTCCGTCCGAGCAAGTCGGTACGCTCGTGATCGATCAACTCGAGCGTACGCTCGTTGACGTAGCTAAAGCGCCACTCCGAGTCCAGCGCGTAGAAGGCATCGGTCACACGCTTGAAGGACTCGCTCAACTCCCGTTCGATACGGTGATACTCCGTAATGTCCCGAATCGACGCGACGATGCCGTCTACGGGATCGTCCCCCAGACAGTTCGTGAGCGAAGCCTTGTGAACGAACCACGAGCCGTCCGCGTGTTGACACGTGTACTCGACGGTCCGTGTCGATCCCGGGGCGGCCTCGCTCACGGCCTCGAGCGTGTCGATCACTTTCTGAGTGTCGTCCGAGTGAACGTAGTCGAAAATCTGTGACCCGCGCAGTTCGTCTCGATCGAACCCCCCGACGCGTTCGACGCCGGGGCTGACGTAACCGATCGTCCCGTCCTCGTCGGTGACGACGATCAGATCCGACGACTGCTCGATGACCCTTCGGTACCACTCTTCCGAGCGGTCTGAGCCGAACTCCGACGAGGCGAATTCGACCGTCCGCCGGAGTCGATGGGCCAAAAGCGGGGGCTCCTGAATGGTCGTCTTGGCGATCACCTCGGCGGCACCGTCGGCAACCAGCCTGTCGATCGGCTCGTTTGCTGCTGGATCGACGGCGTAAACGATCGGACAGCTCCCGTCGATCGCTTCGAGAACGTCGCGATCGTCGGTCAGGATACAGTGTGTTCCGTCGAGCAGTTCGTTCGAAAGTTCGGAAGCGGACGAGACGGTTCCCGTTATCGTGACCGGTTCGTCCGCGAGTCCCGCCGTCGACGTCCGGAGCCACTCGGACGAGCCGACGGCGAGCGTGCGAACGGGAATCGCCTCGGATTCCTCGAGACCGCGAACCATACTTCTGCTGAGGTCGGCGGAGGTAAAAACTTCGCGTCGGTTTCACGTTCGCGAACCGGGCCGATACTGGCTCGACATCCGGAACCGACCAGCTGCGTCGTTCCCGGAGCAGCGGACGCCTCGCGACCAGACACGAACGCGTCTCCTCCGGGACGAGACCTCACTCCTCCCCGAGTGGCGCGTGCTCGACCCGATAGCCGTCTTCGGTCCGATCGACCGTTCGCGCCTTCCGAAGTCTGATCCCGCGCTCCATTTTCGTCACGACCGGAGTCTCGTAATACTCGGCGTCGTACGAAATCGGCTCGCCCTCCTCTCGGCGGCGCTCTACGAACGCCCGATGGCGCTCGAGGCGCGTCCGGCCGATCGACTGCGACAGGGCGGGGACGTCATCGACCCGTTCGTCGAATACCTCGAGGAACGCCTCCTCGAGTTCCAAGCCGATCGAATGTCGGCCGGCACACATCGCCGCCAGCGTGGTCGTCCCGGTTCCCCAGAACGGATCGAGGACGGTGTCGCCGTAGGTCGAGTACATACAGAGTAGACGGTACGGGATCTCGAGCGGGTAGGCCGCCGAGCGTTCCCGGAGTTTCTCGTCCCCCTCGTCGATCGTCTGCAGTTCGCCCGTGACGTCGGTCCAGACGTCGGAGAACCAGCGGTTGCGCTCCTCCCAGAAGTACGCCGCCTCGTACCGTCGGTCGGCTCGCGGCTCGAACTCGCGGCTCGTCTCGCCGTTCCGGAACACCAGGACGTACTCGTGTTCGAGGGTGACGTAGGCGTTCGGTGGGATCATCCCGCTGCCCATGAACTTGGCCGCGCTGTTGGCCGGTTTCCGCCAGAGAATATCAGGCAGCGGTTCGAATCCCCGTCGCTCGAACGCGCCGAGGATCCGGGCGTGGTTCGGGTAGACCCGAAAACTTCCGTCGACCGACCGCGTCGCATCACCCACGTTGATACAGGCGATCCCCCCGTCGACCAGCACCCGCTCGAGTTCGTCCCAGACGCACTCGAGTTGGGCGTGCATCGCATCGAACGCCCCGCGTCCGTCTCCCGACGCCAGCGCGTCGCCGATCGCCGGATCGAGTTCGGTAAAGAGGTCGTCCCACATTTCGATCATCGGATACGGGGGGGACGTCACGACGAGTTCGACGGAGTCGTCCGCTACCTGCGAAAGATCGCGCGAGTCACCGACGAACACCCGGTGGGTCGTCTCCATTGCGTTCACAGTGTCGGCGTCGCTCCCTTAGCTCCTTCGTCAGCGCGACGACTCGAGCGATCATCCACGAACGCGACGTGATCCTGAGCCAGTAGAACGCGTTACAAGCAGTCCGGTCCCGACGAACTACCGGCCCTGTCCGGGGTCCGAGAGCGTTCGGACGCTCCCGAGTCAATCGTCTTCGGCCGGTTGCGGCCGCCTACTCTTCGGTCTCGTCCTCCAGTTTCTCCCCTTCGGTTTCCTCGGATTCCTCGACGCTCTCCTCGGTCGGTTCGGCCCGTTCTTCCTCCGTTTCCCCGCCCGTCGCCGGTTCGAACTCCTCGATCGGTTCCCACTCCTCTTCTTCGCCGCCGGAGAGCCGCCGTCGGAGAAACGCGGCCCCGGCCAGAACACCCACCACGAGCAACAATTTCGGCAGCCGCCGCGATTCGGATTCGACTTCTACCTCGACCTCGTCGGGTGTCGCCGTGGACGAGGCCGCCTCCTCGGCAGACTCTCGGACGTCTTCGATGATATCGGGCTCCTCGACCTCCTCGATCGGGGTCCCTTCGAATTCGTGCGATTGTCGGCCCGCGAGAAAACCGACGGCCGCACCCAGGCCCACCAGCGCCCCCGCAAGCGGGATCCGTCCGCCGGACTTCGAGCCGTCAGCTTCTTCGACAGCCTCGAGAATAGAGTCGCGCATCGGCGAATCCATCCCCTGGTTGACCGCCTCTTTGACGATGAGCTCGGATAGTGTCTTGTCCTGTTGGTCCGTCTCAGGCATAATCCGCCACGACCACACCGCCGCACATAGTTCTATCCACTGTTTCCGACGTGGGGAGCTTTCGACCCCGCATTATTCGTCGGCTAATCGTTCAGGAAACGGTTACACTGTTCGTCACAGCCCGGATCGAAGCCGAGTATCGATCTGTCGAACACGACTTCGAAACGTCGACCAGCGAGTCACGAATCGCGTGACGGTCTCGAAAAGGCGGTTTCAACTCGGTTTTCACGTCGGCGCCGTACCCGATCGGTGGCGATCGTTCCCCCGGTCCGAAACGTCTCCGGGACGAAATACGACCGCGGTCTCGGTCGGATCGATAAACGGTGACAACTGAGACTGTTTCGGCTCAAGTCACATCAGTAGTGTCTACAGCAACTGTTTCATTCAGTAAAGCCATCACGATCGGCGATTTCCGTTCCGCGAGGGATAATGGCCACAATTTCTGCTCTATCACGGCATAATGGCTACCATAACGAAAGGGATGCCTCCGCAATGGGACAGAGTATGAGCGTTCTGCGCCAGCCTGAGGTTCTCGGTCAAACGACGCGTCGTCGCGTCGTCGGCGTTACCGCCGCCCTCTCGGCCGCGTCCATCGAAACGCTCGCTGTCGGTATCTGGTTCGGCCTCGTCGTCGACTCGCGGACGACGTCGACAGCGCTCGCAGGCCTCGGTGTGCTCTTCTGTGGGTCGTTGCTCCGCTCAGGCGTCTTCGGTGCGACAGTGAGCGACCTCGGCGACCTGCTGGAACCTCGCCGCCTCGGTGTAGCACTCGTTCTCACCACCGGATGGGTCCTCTGGCTGCTCGTGGCCGAGTTGGTCGGCGACCGTCTCGGAATCGTCATCGGGACGGTCGTCTTGACCGGTATCCTCACCACACAGTTCGTTTTCGAACGGCACGTCTTCCGGCTCCGATCGAACTGCAGGACGTCGTTCACGCCCGTGGTGCCGGCGCTACTGATGGCGACAGGCGCGTCGATACTGCTCGTTACGGCCTGGTTTACCTCGTGGAGCCTGTCGTCACCACCGATCACGGTGGTCGGTATGACGGTCTCCATCCGGATCGTCGCCCTGCAAATCGGCGGCTTCGTCTTCGGACTCTTCGCGTTCCTCGCACACCAGCGCCGGTTTCAACGGCTCCTCGCCACCTGAAACGACGTCTCGAGGCCCGGTGAACGGTTATTTTCCTTCCGCGCCGACGTTCTGATCGCTCTCGAAGGAATCCGGATCGGGCTCGATAGCCGCGTACTGGACGGCCCGTCGGCCCAGCGTCGTCACGCGCGTCTCGAGACTCGAATCGACGAACTCGCCGTCGTGGAACGCCGAGTTCGCGCTCGGAATCGCCGCCTCGTGCGGAATGACCCACGCGTTCAGCGCTCGGGCAACCGACCGCATGTGCTCGAGCGCCGTCACGGGGAACGAACCGCCCGAGACCGCCAGCAAGCCGACCGTCTTGTCCTCGAACTCGTCGAATCCGCAGTAGTCGAGTGCGGTTTTGAGCGGCGAGGCGTACGAACCGTGGTACATCGGTGACCCGAGAATGATCGTATCGGCCTCGCGGACGCGAGTCGCCAGCAACTCCGCGTCGCCCGCGTTCGCGCGGTCGCGGTCGGCGTCGAAGATCGGCAGTTCGTACTCCCGCAGGTCGAGCAGTTCAGTGGTCGCTCCGGCCCGTTCTGCGGCCGAGAGTGCGTGCTCGAGTGCGGCCCGAGTGTGACTTCCGTCCCGGAGACTCCCACAGATCGCGGCCACGTGGATGTCGCTGTCGCTCATGGATACGGGGACGTCGGGGAGCAAGAAAAGCTGCCGGAATGTCGCAGTCGCGTACACGACGGGAGTCGTCGGCGTGCGATCCGACGACCATTTCCTGTTCCAATTCGAACTGAGCGGCGTGCCATCGCTCGTTTCCGTGTTGGTCGGCGACGTCCTCCCGCGCGTGCTGACGATCTCGCTGTTGATCGGCGCGGGTGTCGGGCTTGCGAACGTCGCGGTGGAGTTCGGAGTGGTCGCGTTCGTCGCCCGCGCGGGTCGCGTCCTCACGGAACCGGCCAACCTCCCCCGAGAAGTCGGCACCGCCATCCTCACGAACGCGGTCTCGGTGACCGCGGGCTACGGGATGCTCGCGGAGTTCCGCGAGGAGGGACTCCTCGACGATCGGGCGACCCTCATCGCAGTCGTCACCAACACGTTCTTCGGATTCGTCCAGCACATTTTCACGTACTACGGGCCGGTTCTCGTACCGATTCTGGGCGTACGGGTCGGGCTGCTCTACGTCGGTGCGCGAGCCGGCATCTCGCTTGCAATTTCTCTCGTCGGTCTGGTTGCCGGCGCCGTCCTCTTGCGCGGCTACGAGTACGATGGCAGTGACATCGAACCCGATTCGCCCGACGAAGGGGACCAGACGATCCGCGAGACGCTCTCCGACGCGGGCGTCAGTACTCTGGAGCGCCTGCGCTCGATCGTCCCCCGACTGCTGGTTGTGTACTCGCTCGTCGTCGTCGCGCTCGAGTACGCCGATCGGATCCTCGCGGCGTTCGAAGCGGTCGGTCTCGACGATCCGACCACCGTCGTGGCACCGCTGGCCGGGGTGCTCGGGCTCCCGGGAGCAGCGATACCGGTGATCCTCGTCTCGCTGGTCGATCCGACCACCGGCGCGATCACCGTCGCCCCCCTCGTCGGCGACGCGCTGACGCCCGAGGAAGCGGTGATCACCCTTCTCCTGGGAAGCTTCGTTTCGTTGACGATCGGAACGGTCAAGCGGTCGATACCGTTTCAGTTCGGCATCTGGGGGGCGGCGTTCGGGACGAAGGTGGTCGTCGTCAACGTCTGTCTGAAAGCCGCGTTCATCCTCGTCACGATCGGTGTCTTCTCCATCGCCTGAGTCCACACGACCGACCATCGAAACCATCATCGCGGACTGCCGTCACGGTTCCACCGAAAAACCACGCACCGGACGCGTTCCGAACCGTGAGTCGAAGCCGAACCGACGACTCGGTTCCTCGCACTTCGGCCGCCGCCACACTCCGGTCCGAAATATTGCGCCGCGAAAATTCCGTGGCTGTCTTACGCCCTCGAGGCGGTCGTATTCGACGTTCGGACGCTGCCGTAGGCACCGACGAGCGACAGTATCGCGATGATCGCCCCGGCGAGACTGTTGATCCCGATCACCAGTTCGCGCTCGATGCCGAAGACGAACGGGGAGGCCACGATCCAGATTCCGAGCAACGCGAGTACGCCGGCGATAACGACGCTCGGCGATCGTTTTTCGCCGGTCCGATAGGCCTGATACGAGGCGATAACCGCGACTACAGCACCGACGACGACGTTGTGAATCCCCATATAGTCTGTAATGGTGAAAACGACCGCCGATAGCATGACGAACACGCCGAGAACCGCCGTCAATCCGGCGGTTCGTTCGACCAGCACCGATGCATCGTCCGCGGTTTCTGTTCGGCTCATACGCTCTCTATTGTTTACGCACATATTTGATCCCATCGGTAATGTACTATATCCGTTATGTTTGTGAAACGTTACTCGGCGACGAACCGGCGATCCGGTGTGCGAACCGAACCGATGGCACTGTTGAAATCCCATTATTTCGATAATCTCCCCGCTGAAACAGCCGTATGGTAAGGAGGCGACGTTTACCTCGGGAGGTCGCCTGGATCGGTTCACCGACGCCTAAATACGTTGCCCTCAGAGCTACCGGGCAGTAGATCCTCACTGACTCCGAGGGCTAGCGATAATGCCGTGTGGAGCGTACGTACGGATATGACCGTTATTACCGATATCGAGATACCGGCTGACCAGTTCGCGCTCGGAAAACTCCTCGAACAGTATTCCGACATCGAGATCGAACTCGTCCGTGTCATCCCCCTTCGAGACGGGATCATCCCCCTGTTTTGGGTTGACGGGGCAAACCCCGATGACGTCGAGGCCACGATTCGCGGCGATCCACTGGCAGAGGAGGTCAACCTGCTCACGGAGGCCGACGGACGGCATCTCTTCGAGATTCGCTGGAGCACCGAAATCGATGCGCTCATCAAGCCGATGATCGAGAGCCGTGCCGAAGTCCTGATCGCCGAAGGGAGTGCGAATCGCTGGAACTTTCGCCTCCAGTTCGCAAACCGGTCGATGCTCGGTGACTTCCGCCAACGCTGCCACGACAATGACATCCAGTTCCAGTTGCAGGCACTGTACAATCCCACGATCCCTAGTGAGCCGCTCGAAGAAGGCGAACTCAGTAGCGAACAGTACGACATTCTGGCGACTGCTCACGCGAAGGGGTATTGGCACATCCCACGCGACATCGAACTCGGCGAAATCGCCGATCTCATCGGCATCAGTCCGAACGCCGCCTCTCAACGAATGCGCCGTGCGCTCGACACCGTCGTCGACCAAGCGCTCGCAGCGAAACCCGACTAATGCCCAGTCTCCTCCACGCGTGCCCCCGATATCGGGATTCCCAACGCACGGTCCACCGTCAGCGTCGACAACTGGCGGAGTATTTAAAAAGCGGTTGTACTACAGGGACGGACTTCCCGAAAGGAGCCCCCAGTAAGAATCATGAGAGAGAGAGAGAGAGAGCGGTCGGAGCACTCACGTCTGAGGAAGCGTTTGGCCTGTTGGAAAATCCCTACCGGAGGCGGCTCCTGATGACGCTCCTCGATCACAATCCCGAAGACGAGGCAGCGATCCCCGACGACCTGACCACGGATGACGAGGAGTTAGAGGAGATGCTCATGGCGATGACGCACACCCACCTCCCGAAACTTGAGTCACTTGGCCTCATCGAATGGAACCGCGAGAAGAACGTCGTCACACGAGGCCCCGCATTCGATGAGTTACGCCCCCTCCTCGAATTGATCGACCGGCATCAGGACGAACTGCCAGAGGGCTGGCTGTAAGGGAGACTTCGATCTATGATCTCTCTATTTAGAGTGCCTTCTCGATGTTATGAGTGAGACAGCCGACAACGAGTTCACGGAACTGCTTCCACCAGTGTCGTGAGCGGACGAATGCTCCATACCTGCGTTTGAGTCGAGAGTTCACTGTCTCGTTCTGACTCCGCAGACCGTAGAGGTCGGCATCTAGTCGAGCATTCCACGCCTTGTGAAGCGACGAAAACTCGCGGTGCTTGATGAGCGGACGTACACCGTTTTCACGGGCTACCGTGCGAATCTTCTCGTCGTCGTATCCCTTGTCGCCAAGAAGAATCGCAACTTCAGCGGTATTCCGCTTGACGAGCGTCGGTGCGATCTGTGAATCGTGTTTTCGTGTCGTCGTTACGTGCAAATCGAGGATAACATTCGCTCTCGTGTCTACGAGGAGCGTGACTTTCAACTGTTGAATCGTCAACTCCGTTCGCTTCGTGTAGTGTTTCGAGGCGTGACTGCGGTCAAAGCCGGAGGCGTCGATACCAACGACACCGTTGGTCGGGAGGAGTGTGACCGAGAGGTTGAGTAGAACGCGCCAAACCGCCATATCGAGTCGGCTGAACGCTTTACAAAGCGTTGAGGGTGAAGGGAGTTCCTCAAGGCCGATGGCATTCCGAACCCGGGGCATCTCGATGAGTTCATCGATCAGCATCCGGTACGTCGTGTTCTTTCGTACCTTGAGACAGAGCAAGACGATGTGCTGGTGAAGTGTGTACCGCTGTTTCGAGAACTTTGAAGAGTAGCGAGCAACAGCTCGACGAGCCAAGTGATACGCCTTCTCAACGAACTGGAGTAACCGCGATTTCGGGAGGGCCTGCATCCGATCAAACTATCGGGCGAACGTGTAACCCTCTGAGGATTTCAACAGAGCCGAACCGATCGCTTCCGAGTCACGTCGTACCCCGTTCCTGGATTCCATACCCGGAGACCGCTCGGCGGCCGGTCGGCGAGAGACGGCTGCCGGTCTATCGAGCGGATCCCGTGGGCTGGGTCGGAAGACGACCGTGGACGGGCCAGTTCAGGCTCGGCGCTTATCAGAAAGGGGGGCGACTCCCCGCACGTGAGTGAACTCACCGATCGTCTCCTGTTACTGCTCATCGCTTTCGGTAGCCTCGGGACCCTGATCCTCGCGTGGTTCGGGGGCTTTATCGTCGCGGGGACTAGCGGATGGCTCGAAACCGTCGGCCTGACGCTCCTCGTGTTCCCTCTCGTCGGTACACTGATCGGTATCTGGTACGAGTTCGAGGCAATCGACACGGACCGCAGTTGAGACTGTCACTGGACGGACGGTGGCCATTCACGTGAGTGAGCTAGACGACGGGTCCCGTCGGATACCACAGTAACTCGACGTCACCGTTTCCCGAAGCGGGACGACTCGGGTCCCTCACCGACGCGTCTCGCTTCATCCCCTTGCAAGGCACCACCACACGCTTGTTTCTACATCGACGGTGGGGACGACTATGGGATACCGGGAGCGGTCGAGCAGGACGAGGCACCGCCGGCCGCGTTTTCAGCGACCGCTCACCGACTTCGAGGAGACGAGCGACCGGGTCCAGCGACTCGAGAACACGTTGCGCGCTGTTGTCCGGCACACGGGCGAAGTGTCGATCAGCGGACCCTGTCGATGCGGCGAGAGCCTACTACTCGTTCGGCGACGGGAAATACACTGTCCGGAGTGTGGCTATCAGCGGACGATGTGACGGTCGCCGGTCATCGCCCACCTCACCTCGAGACGCAGTACCGCTGGCTCGCCAACCCACCCCCATCTCGCCCTCGCTACTCCCCTGGCAATCTTCGACCGCAGTGAAACAGGGGCCGGCGGACCGACGTCCGTCGTCGAAGGCTCGGACGGCACTGGACGCCGCAATCGACCGGCCAGTATCGATGAAAGGGGTCGGTCACCTCGCGTCGATGAAGTGCATTATCGTCAGCATATACGTACCTAAAGATTACAATCACGTACCGATGGGCGACAGAACGTGAATTCCAAGCATTAAAGGCGGCTCGAGACACTCTCGATGATGGGGTGATCACCGTGCGCGACCACAATCGAATCGTGGCCGTGTGTGAATGCTGCAACTCGGCGTACGCAGCGAAAGAGCTACTAAACGGAAGTATTCGCCCGATCGGAACGAACTCGTGTTCCTGCGGATCCGAAGACTTCCGAGTGCTCAGGTGAATCGGTGCGTTTCCCCCTTTATTCGCCGTGACGGGACGATGGACGAGTGACCTCTATCGACCTCGGAACCGCCGTCCCGATAGGGAGTCCGATCGTTAGCGACCGATCGGCGGGCACACGCTCTCGACTGACGGACTGTGGCAAGCACGGTCCCTGCTGCTGGCACGACGTTTGGCGCATCCCGTTAAATTTCGTTCGGCGACTCCGGCGTCGGCACGAACGAGTCGGACCCCTGAGTGCCACCGTCGTCGCACGCGCGCTTGGGTGAACACACCACACACCACACATCGCCGGGGTGCACTCGAGCCCCCTGTTCGGTGCGAGGAGTGCTCCGTGGTGCGACGGACACTACCGAATGCGGGAGCACACGCCGTTCGCGACTATCCGCGATGCCGACAACTCGAGCCGCCCGATCGGAAACGTAGTCGTATATACGTACCGTCCGCTTCTTTCCCACCCATAATAATACGTATAGTAATTATAATAATCTAATAGCGTTCAATATTACTATCGTATATGTCCAACCAGGACAAAACTCGACGGCGGCCGAATCGGCGCGATTTTCTCGAGCGGATCAATACCGCGTCAGTCACGGGCGGTCTCGCTGCAATACTCGCCGAGCGAGACGTCGTTCAGACAGTCTCGGCGCGAACGGTCACCGACCGAACCGTCTTCGACTGCGGCGAGAATGCTGATCCGGACGAAACGTTCCCCCAGTCGGTTGCAAGCGGTGGGCCGACCGAAAGCGGCGTCATCCTCTGGACTCGAATCGACCCCGACGCGTACGCCGCTGCGGAGCCGATGGGTGTCCAGGTGGCGACAGACGACAGTTTCGAGACGATCGTCCACGAGGGGACGATCCCGGCCAATCGCATCCGGCCCGCTCACGACTACACCGTCACCGTCGATCTCGACGGAGTACTGAACTCGAATCGACGCTATTCCTACCGCTTCGTCTACGACGGGGTCGCGACGCGAACCGGCCGCTGTCGAACGCTTCCCGCCTCCGACGCCAGTCCGGACTCGCTGTCGTACGCAGTCCTGACGTGTCAGGATTACCAGAACGGATACTACGGTGCGTACCACCACGTCGCGAATGAGGACGTCGATTTCGTACTCCATCTCGGGGATTTTATCTACGAATCTTCCGATGGATCGTACACCTCCCCGACGACGAGTGTTGCGGACGGTCGGGACATCGAACTTCCCAGTGGAGCCGACCTGGCAGAGTCGCTGGCCGACTTCCGAACCCTGTACAAAACGTACAGGGGTGATCCGCTGCTACAGGAGGGAGTCGAACAGCATACGTTCATTCACGGCTGGGATGATCACGAAATCGGGAACAACCGATACTGGGATTACGCCACCGACGCACCCGTGCTTCCCGATACGGACGGTGGTGGCGACCCGGAGACGGCGATGGAAATCACCGCGAACGGTATTCAGGCCTGGGTCGAGTACATGCCCGCCCGAGTCGAGTTCGATCCGAGCGAACCGCATCTCCACGACCAGCTCCGGTTGTGGCGAGATATCCAGTTCGGAGACCTCGTCGACCTCTCCGTTACCGACGAACGACTCTACCGCGACGGCCCTCCGTGTGGCGACGGTCGACGGCTCACGTGTACCAACGAGGAAGCACGCGGACGGACGATGCTCGGAAGCGAGCAGAAAGAATACGTGAAAAACTGGGTGAGCCAGTCGGAGGCGACGTGGACGGTCTGGGCAAACGAAGTACTGACGATGCCGCTGACCATCGGCGACGGCTGGAATCAAGTCGAACTGTTCCTCGATTCGTGGGACGGATTCCAGTACGAGCGCTGGGAACTCATGCAACACGTCGCCGATGTGGACCCACAGAACTTCGTCGTCCTTACCGGCGACCTCCACGCGGCCGTGGCCGGCTATTTGAAAGGAGGGTACGGCGAAATCGAACCGGGTGAAACGTACGACCGCGTCGGTATCGAACTTATGACGCCCTCGGTCACGAGCGTGAACGCTGCCGACGTCATCGACTTCCCCGGCACCTGGGACGACGAAGCACTCGCCGGTATCGCCACGAAAGAAAACGACCACCTGGAATACGTCAACTGGCACCGGCACGGCTATGCTGTCGTCGAGTTCACTCGTGAGGACTGTACCTATACCGTCTACGAGGTCGACAAGGACACGAATTCT
This sequence comes from Natrinema caseinilyticum, assembly GCF_024227435.1. Classification (GTDB taxonomy): domain Archaea; phylum Halobacteriota; class Halobacteria; order Halobacteriales; family Natrialbaceae; genus Natrinema; species Natrinema caseinilyticum. The sequence goes on along the minus strand of NZ_CP100445.1, from coordinate 315,615 downwards.
CGCGAGGCCGACCGAACGCAGGTAGCGCAGTACCGGTGTCTCGACCGTGAGACGGATCTCTCTGAGAAACGAACCAGCGGACAGCCTGACGAGGGCTGAACTGAGACCCGCACAGTCGTCGCCCGCGGGTGCGTCACCTGCGGCCGAAGAACCGATCGGTGGTAGTACTGTCGCCCGGTGCGGTCCATCGAATCGGGTGAATCGCGCCATATCGATTCGTATCGCCAGTCCAGGTCTGAGAGCGCACCACCGGTGAATTCACCGTGAGAACAGTTTCCGTGTGCAACCTATCGGAAACGCGGAAAGGGACGGGGGAAGATCGTGCCTCTGGATGGGGGAGCAGAGGCGGGTGGTTATTTTCGGCAATTACTATTAGTTGTTACGGCACTGGTGACTCGATCTCGTCAAACGGACCGCTATCGAAAGTCCGTCAGGCGACCGGACGAGAGCTACCGCGAGAGAGGAGAGCGCCTACTCGGTGACACTATCGGTGACCTCCGGGGCAGTTCGTCACCGTATGTCACGCGGCATCGGTGTCCGAACGGACGGGGACCGATAGTAGTCGTTGAAACGATTTACTCACCGCTCGCAGTGGAGTGGCCAGCAAAGTCTCGCTGGCCGCGACTTCGCGAGCGGGGTGTGCACTGACTTTCAACGACTACTATATTCGACGGACGACTAACGGTTACCCCGACGGTGGTAATCGTTTCCGCAGTTCGTAGGTTTTTATAGTTATTCTGTTTGGTTATTGTCATGGAAGGGGATCGGAACGCGGATTTGCCGGGGGTATTCGACGACATCGACACGGGAATCGTCTTACGTGACCCGGAGACAGGTGCGGTGCTCGACACGAACGATCAGGTAGAACGGTTGTATGGCTATTCTCGGAGCGAACTCCTCGAGATGGAAATAGAGGAGTATACAGCCCCCTCGACGAGATTTTCACAGGACGAAGCGATCGAGCGGATTCGATCGGCTGCCGCCGGCGAACCGCAGACGTTCGAGTGGCAGATCAAGCGAGCGAACGGCGAACTGATCTGGGTTCGTGTTCGCCTCAACAAGACGACGCTCGATGACACCACGTGTGTCGTCGCCGAGATTCGAGACATCACCGAGTACAAAGCTCGCGAGCGACGTCTCCGACTTCTCAATCGGGTCGTTCGGCACAACCTTCGGAACGAAACGAACGTTCTCATCGGATACGCCGACCGACTCAAACGAGCCGTCGAAGAACAGACGATCGAAGAGGAGGTGGATATGATCCTCGAAATAGCCGCCGAGATCGGGACGCTGAGCGATTCGATCCGTCAGGTCCAAGAAATCGCGAAACCGGACGCAGCGAAACGGACACCGACGGACATCGGAAAACTGGTCACGGAAATCGTGACGGAATTGGAGGCCGAGTATCCAGCGGCGGATCTCACCGTCTCTACTCGGGCGGAGGTCTGGGTAAATGCCGACGACGGTCTGCGTCACGCGATTATTCACGCCATCGACAACGCCATCACTCACAACGACGACGACGCCCCGTCAGTCGTGGTTCGAGTCGATACTGAGCCAAACACGAATCAAGGAGCGGTCAGCGTTCTCGATACCGGCCCGACGATCCCGACCATCGAGACCGACGTTCTAAAGGAGCATTTCGCGGCGAGTACCACGCATCACGGCTCCGGCGTCGGTCTCTGGGTCATGCAGTGGTGTGTCGACTCGCTCGGGGGCGAACTCGTCTTCGAGGAGAATTCGCCCCGCGGAAACATCGTTCGGTTCCTGCTTCCGGAAATTCAACGGCCCGAAACGGAGACAGAGCCCAGATAATCCGTCGCGCGATCCCTTCGCCGCGGACCGCCACACCACCTCGCTTTCACGAAGGCCGGCATTCCGACTCGGTCCCACGCGTTCACCTCGAGACCGTCTATCGGACGAACGAACCGCGGCCGGTGCGGACGGGACTGATACGGACGAATCCGTCCGCGCTCCCCCGTATTTCGGTTCACAGGTTGTCGAGACGGATGCCACGGGGCGTGACCCCGAGACGGTCGACAGAGCGCCTACTCGAGATCAGAAATCCGCTCTGCCGAATCGGTCTCCGATACTTCGAACGATGAATTCACCGTCGCGACGGTTTCGCGCCGTTTAGAAACAGTTATCGGTTTGCTCGTAAACAGTATCCGATATGGCCGAATCAGACGCACAGCGGCAACGGACGATCGGCATCTGTGACGGCTGTGGGAAGGCAGCCGTCGTGTGGCTCTCGGCGGACGGGTCCTGTCGATCGGTGAGCGGCTACAACGCCTGCTCGTGTACCGAGGCCTCATTTCGAGCGGTAGAAGGCGACGAGTCGTCTCGGGACCGGGTCTGAACGGCCAGACGACTCAGTTCGAGGCCGTGCTGACAGAACCCCGAGCGCCACAATCGCGCTCCGTCTTCGGCACGATTCCGAGAGACGTCATCGATCGACGATTCGACGGAGCCGGGTCGTCCGATCGAAATTCGACATTCGACACGGTATCACCGGCGGATCAAGCTGTGAGATGGTCCTCGAGAAAGTCACCAACCAGTCGATTGAACGCAGTTGGACGCTCGAAGTTCGACGAGTGGCCAGCACCGTTCACGATGGCGGAGTCAACGTCCTCGAGACGCTCTGTCACCGCTTCGACTGCCGATCGAGGCATGAAGTGATCGGCCTCCCCCGCGATGAGGAACGTTGGAATCCCCGCCGTGACGAGACTGTTCGGATCGATCGGTAGGTCGTCGAGCGGTGGCCGTACGGCAGCGAATTCTGCCGGGCGATCGGTATTCAGAGCGTCGATAGCGTCCGAGAGAAACGACAATTCCGAGGTGAGCGGATCGACCGTCGGGAGTGTGTCCGCCGCTTTCTCGATCAGATCGCGATGCTCATCGGGTGGGAGGAGACCACCAGGGGTCCCGGAGAGTACCAGCGCGGCGGTGCGCTCGGGGTGCTGAGTGGCAAACGACGCAGCGGGCCAACCGCCCATCGAGTGGCCGACCACCGCAACGGTGTCGATCTCGAGGTGATCGAGGAACGCGGTGAGATCGGCTACGTGCGAGGCGACTCCGGGCCCGTCTTGCGCGTCGACGGACCGGCCAAACATCCGCTGATCCGGGACGAGACAACGATAGCGATCGGCGAACGCCGGCATCTGACGGAACCAGGACAGGTGATTTCCCCCGAAACCGTGGAGGAACACGACCGGTTTTCCGGTGCCGACATCCTGGTAGTAGAGATCGATGTCGTTGACGGTGACGCAGTCGTAATTCGTCATTCCTGACTCGACGCTTTACACGCAACGCACCATATAGTTTGGTTCACGTTGACAACCCCCCTGGAAACTGGCCGGACGAACCCCGACCCGTCTGCGACCGCTCGAATCGACTCGGGTTCGGACTCACCGCGAGCGTCCTCGACGATCGATCCGAACTCGATCCGGTGCGTGAGCGCACCATCGATCACCACAGTCGTCGGTGGAGCGTCGTATTCATCTTCGGCTTCGATTCTACGCATCCTGTGGACCCATCGCCCGTTCGGTGGTATCCAGCGTCGTCTTCGAGCCAACGTTTATACCACCTCACCCAATTCAATGTTAGTGGTTGGCATGGACGATATCGCCATCGGCGTTGGTCTCGGGCAGTTTCACGACGGATGCCCCGAACCCGAGGAGCTGTTTCGGTACGTCGAGCGGGCCGACGAGTTAGGAATCGATTCACTCTGGATGCCCGATCACGTTCTGTCCGAGCACCCAGCACTGGACCCCACCGTCCTGATGTCCGCGATCGCTGCGCGAACCCAGGACATCAAAATGGGGCCCAGCGTATTGACGCTCCCGGCTCGAAACCCGGTCGACGTAGCGAACACCTACGCGAATCTGGACTATCTCACGGGAGGGCGTGACCGGGTGATCATGGCAGTCGGTCTCGGGGCCGACCCCCGACTCTGCGAAGTCGTGGGTATTTCACCCGAGCAGCGAGCCGAACACCTCCGAGAGGCGATCGAACTCCTGAGACGCCTCTGGACCGAGGACGACGTCGATTACGACGGAGAGCACTATCACCTCGACGGTGCGACGGTAAACCCAAAGCCGGCTCGAGGGGCGCTGGACATCTGGATCGGAGGGAATAGTGACGCGGCCCTGCGCAGAGTTGCCGAGTACGGTGACGGCTGGTTCCCGGCTTTGATGTCGCCACAGGAGTTCGGTACGAAACTGGAGCGGTTGATGGAGTACTGTGAGGCGGCCGGACGAGAGGTCGATCGTGACGAAGCCGGTGTGATTCTGCTGTCTCACGTGGATCGGGACCCGGACCGAGCCCGTCGAGTTCAAGAACGAGTTCTCGAGCGCCGAGACCTCAGTATTTCCAGGGAGACGTTCGAGGAATGTACGGCGTTCGGGACCCCCGCGGAGTGCGTTGACACGATTCAGAACTACGTCGCCGCCGGGTGTACCAAGTTCGTTCTGATGCCGGTCGGACCGACGTCTGAACGCATCGGGCAACTCGAACTCTATCGTCGGGAAGTGATTCCGGAGTTTGCCCCATCAACATCGTAACTCATTGCTGCTCCGTTCCTGAGACTACCGCCAGCCTGTCTATCGAATTCTTCGAGCGCGAATGCATCCGACTCGAAGTGAGAGGACCTCCTCGAGACGTTCATTATCGCCAAGGAGAAGCGATCGAAACGCTCGACAGCGAGACTTGCCCCGTCGACGAGATATCGGCGCTGGACAGCCTCGATAGTTAGGACGGAAAGTCCACGCGGAACGCCACGCCCTTCAGGGCGTGGTAGCTTACTGAGTTGTCCCTGCTTTTGACCAACCGCTACATACTCTGGCTCAGCAGTGAACTCCTCGTTGTGGTAGTCGTCGTACGCGTAATACCAGTACCAGGCAAGTAAGTCGCTGCACTCCGACGAGGATGTTGCTGACGCACGAGCCGCGCACGCCCGGCTGGCGTGCGCACCTCGTCCAACGCCTCTCTGAAGTGCTTGCTATTGCCGAAAAATACGCAATCCTGTTCGATCGACCGCTCTCGATTACCGACGATGGTGTCGCCGTCACCGTCATCGCCACCAGCGAGTCGTTGCGGGCCGCCTTCACCGACGTCACAGAACGGATCCCGCTCTCCGTCGAGTGGGTAGGACAGTACACCCCCGAGCAACACGACGCAATCGAGTGGCTGACGTCCCGACAACGAAAAACCCTCGAAGTCGCTTACGAACTCGGATTTTACGAGATGCCGCGACAGGCATCCTACAGAGAGATTGCGGACGAACTCGATTGCGCCCCGAGCACGGCGAACGAACTACTCAGACGCGGCGAGGAAGCGCTTCTCGAAGGGATCCTCGACAGTTGACCGGATCTCTTTCTCGAAGCCGCTCGCTTTCAGGCCCCGCCCGCGACCATCGCCAGGAACATGGATCCGACCAAGGGGACCATCCAGCAGCGCGTCCGGATTTTGCAAGCCGCTGGACTCATCGAGAAGAAAGACGCGACCGGTGGGTACTACCACATCACCGGCGTCGGTCGACGATACTTGCAGGGCGAGTTATTGGACGAGGAGCGGGAAGGCCTCGAGCAGTTCGACCCGTCCGACATATAAGCCTCCCTCGGAATACTATAATCTCGATAGCTTTCCTGATAAAACAGCCGTTAGATCGGTGTGCGAGTATATCTAATTTTTCGATCCGGCCGAAACACTATAAATCAATCTCCCCTCCGAGTATATATGGCGACTGACAAAACGTCTTCACGCGTCGGCCTCTTATCCCGTCTGCCATGGAGTGTGAAACTCGGACTTGCACTGCTTAGCTTCGCGTATGGTGTGGCAACACTAACCGATACCATCACGGATCCTGTCCCAAACGACGTGTCGGCAGTCGTGTATTTTGTGGTGGCTGCTGGCCTGTTCACGCGAGCGATGCGTCTGAAGAGACAGTCATGAGGGATGTACAGAGTAACGAGCGACAGCTCGCCAGGCCACGTGAAATGTCTGATCAACGGATCTGAGAAACCGTGATTTTGGAAGGGGATGAAACCGGTCACATTACTGCTCGAGACAGTCTCTCTCCGAAGATTTCAACAAAACCACGTATAGCGTCTCCCCGAACCCCGATCCGCCACTCATTTTGCGTAGTAATTTGTATTGGAATCAAAGATGCCGACTGAAGCCACCGTGTACCGCGTCCTCCTCGCCATGGCCGACGATATCGGCCAGGAGCAAACTATCGCAAAGGACGTCGTCATCGACTGGAACTCCTCGACCGGCCGCAAGCAGGATATCTACCTCGAGCCGGTATCTGCCGTTCACGTCGATCTCGAGAAGGCCGACCTCGAGGAGGAGATCGACGCGGTCCTGGGGACGTTCTGGACGACCGTCGACGACACGAGAATGGGCGAAACGAGCCTCGTCGAGACGATGCGACGGCTCGCACTCGATGGGGAGACGCCGTCGATAATCGGGTTCTCGGAGCAGAACGTTCCGACGAGCACGCTCGATCCAGAATCGTTTTCGGCCGTCCAGGACTTCAGGGAGGAGTGCCGGAAGACGGGGTACTTCACGTACGAAACGCCAGAAGAGTACAGAGCAGGCTCCAGCAGTCCCTCTCTCGGATGATGGACGAGCTCCTTTCCGACCCGCAGAAGCCGTTTTTGGATGAGTCGGACCACGATGGACCGAGCGAGTACGACGTCGAGGTGGATCACGATCGACTGCAACTGTCTGCCGCAATTCATCGCGAACAGGACGTCCGGAATATCGAGCGAATCGTGGACCAGCTTCAGGAGCGAGACATCGAGCCACCGTATCGCGTCCTCGACGCGGGATGTGGCTACGGAACGGTCACCAAGAGTCGGTTCGGAAACGACGACCACTTCGATGTCGTCGCCATCGACCAGTCGCGAAATGCCCTCGAGATCGCCAAGGACCAGTACGCGGCGTCGAACATCGAATACCGCTGGCTCGACGTGAACAACCTCCCTGACGCCGATATCGGTACGTTCGACCCGGTCTTCGCCGCGTACCTATTTCACCATCTCGGGAACCAGGAATCCGTGCTGTCGCTCCTCTGGGAGGCCGTTCGAGACGGTGGCTATCTCCTGGTCCGAAGCTGCGAAGACGGACAGCATCTGCACTATCCACCGGACGAGGACATGGAGTGGGTCGTCGATCTCACTGACGACATCCCTGGGAGCAGCGATCGTACTCACGGCCGTCGACTCCCGACTCACACGAAGCGTCTCTCGCCAGAACCAACGGACGTCTGGCTGGATCTGGAGAACTATCACACCGTGGGATTGAGCAGTTCGGAACGACTGGAGTACTGGACGGTGTTCCACTCGAACCGACTCCATTATGCGAAAACGCGAGCGGAACGTGCCGACGCATCGATCGATGAGAAGCGTCTCTACAAACGGATGGCCGAAGCGATGGACACGCTCGAGCAGAAGATTACTGGGAACGAGCACGTCTTCGATGTGAAGAGTGTACCTGTGGCTGTTACCGTGAAATAATTTTCATCGTCGCTCTTCTGTAGGAGATCATCTCGTTTCGTAGGCGGACAGGGCGCCTCCGAAGGACGGATCGGAATCCGCTCCGTCCCGGCCGATTCTTGTCTCAATAACCTAACGCCTGTCACTTAAAGCGGGCGTTGAAAACTCGGCGCAGCCCTCTGAATGGCGGTTGCTCCCCACCGTGTCGCCTTCATCCTTGTCTGACGGCGGAGGTATTTACCTTGTAGTTGTTAGCGTTAACGGGGATAGATCGCAATAGATTTGTGATTACTGCACTATACTCCAATATGGAACAGCAGGCCCACCACGCCCGCTCGTCGCGTTCGTCCGCGAGTGTATTCGACCGTATTACTGGCACGGGAGTTGGTCTGCCCCTCGCGTGTGCCCTCTGGACCGCGACATGACGCTGTACGAGCGCATCGCAGACCTTCCGTTGACAATATCGGCTTCGGATCGGACCAGCCGTCGCCGAGAGATGGTGGGCGAGACGACTCGCGTCACCTCAACGTTCGTCCTGCTGGAAGATGAATTCGGCGCTGGTGAAGACATCACTCACGAGGCCATCGATCACGAAGCGTTGCCAGATACACTGCCGTTCGATTTCGCAGGCGAGTATACGTTCGACGAGTTCTCGCAGTCGCTCGAAGCCGTCGACCTCTTTCCGACGAAGCCACCCGAGCGCGAAGTCTCACGGTCGTATCGACGCTGGGCAATCGAGAGTGCCGCACTTGACCTGGCCCTCAAGCAAAACGACACGACACTGGCGTCCCGCTTCGGTCGGGAGCGCTCACCGGTTCGATTCGTCGTTAGTACTCCGGTCCCGGATGGGGACACGACTCGAGTCGAAGAAATACTCGCAGTCAACCCCACCTGCGAGTTTGCGCTTGAGCCGACCGATGGGTGGACCACGGATACCTTCGCGAGACTCACGGAGATCGACGCGGTCCGCGTACTCGATTTGAACGGCCAGTCCGACGGAGACGGCGACAGTCAAGCACCGAATCCCGAGCTCTATCGCCGGGTCTTCGGGACGTTCCCCGATGCCGTCATGGCAGATCCTGTCATCTCCGACGACGTACACGACCTGCTCGCGGAGGATTCAGATCGACTCTCGTTGGGTGCGTCGGTCCACAGCACAGCCAACCTCCGTGACGCGCCGTTCGAGCCGGACTGGTGTTCCATCGTCCCATCGCGATTCGGAACTGTCCGGTCGCTTCTCGAGACTATCGAGTACTGTGCGGAGCAGGACATCAGTATGTACGGCGGTGGGCAGTGCGAACTCTGTGTCGGACGTGGGCATATCCAACTGCTCGCGTCACTGTTCTACCCCGACGGGCCAAACGAAATCGCACCGCGAGCGTACAACAAACCGACGGTGAAAGCGGACCTGCGCTCAAGCCCTCTCGAGCCACCTGAGGATCCGACCGGGATGGAATGGAAGCAACTCGAATTCGAGTAGCGGGCGATGTGTGAACAGCTGCGAGGGTTCTACCCGATGTTGTTCTGCGATGCTCCGAGTCAAGACGGTACTGACTGGTCAACCGTGAAGAACTCGTCATCAGACAGAATGCGTTCGATACGACCGTGCCACGCTTCGCTGAACGCATCACGCTCCACCGAGGTCGCAGTCCCATCGATCAGTTTCTGGAGAGCCTGCGTCGCGGGACCGGCGGCCGGCACGTCGGCAACGTGGTACGTCACGCGAACTGATTCATCGGTGTCGGTTCTCGTGAATCCGAAGGCTGGATCGTCGCTCTCGAAGTCGCCGAAGTGAAGCGAGTCCTGCCTGCCACCGTATCCTCCTGCCAGTCCTACGAACCCGTCTTCTTCGGCCGCCCCCGTCACGTAGGAGACGATCCGCGACATCACGCCGTAGCTCGGGTCGTCTTTCGGTCCACCTGCAGTTACCTCGATCTCTCCACGGACAGGTGTGCAGTCTGGATACAGTGCGTCTAATCCAAGCTGAGCGATCCGGTAGGCACCAGAGGCAGTAGGACACGAGTGGCCTGCAGCCTTCACGACGTCCTTGTAGGTGATGACGAACGGCTCATTCGGTTCGAGAACTGTCAGCGCTTCAGCGACGGGATCACGGATGCGAATCGGCTCAGCGTTTTCGTAATCGACACGCCAGTTTGTCTGATCGACGTCGGGTGAATTTTCACTCGTTGTCATGGTGTATAGTGTGTCTTTGGGATCAGTACCGGAGTAGCCGCATTCCGTTGAGGATGACCGCGAGGACGCTAGCCTCGTGGACCAGCATACCGGTGGCGAGGGTGACGTAGCTCGTGAGCACGCCCGCGAGGAGAACGATCACGGTCAGCACCGCGAGCCCGACGTTCTCGAGGACGTTCCACCGCGTCGCTTTGCTCAGCGTGACCGCGTACGGGATGCGTTCGAGGTCGTCGGCCATCAGCGCCATGTCCGCCGTCTCGATGGCGGTGTCCGTCCCCGCAGCGCCCATAGCGATTCCCACGTCAGCAGTCGCCAACGAGGGAGCGTCGTTGATACCATCGCCCACCATCGCGACGACGTGGCCGTCGCCCTGGAGATCCTCGATGACGGTCTGCTTGTCCTCGGGAAGCAGTTCGGCACGGTACTCGTCGATGCCGACCTCTTCGGCGACCGCGGCGGCGGTCCGCTCGTTGTCGCCGGTGAGCATCACCGTCTCGATGCCGGCGTCCTGGAGCGCTGCGACGACGCCGGGGGCAGCCTCCCGGAGTTCGTCACGCATCGCGATCACGCCGATGACAGTCCCGTCGCGAACGACATGGACGGTCGTGGCGCCGCTCGCTTCGCGGCCACGGACGTAGTCAGCGATGGCTTCAGGGACGTCGATACCACGGTCGTCAAGCAGCGCACGGTTCCCGACGATGATTTCCTGGCCGTCGTAGTGAGCGACGACGCCCTTCCCGAAGACCACCTCGAAGTCGTCCGGATCGGGAATCGATTCCATCGTGGCACCCCTGGCCGTCTGATTCGTATCGCTCTCGTCCATCACTGTCCTGCCACCGTCGGTGGCTGCCCGTGAATGCTCGTGGGCGGCGTCGATGATGGCGTCCGCGAGGTGGTGTTCGCTCTTCTTCTCGGCGGTCGCCGCGAGTCCGAGCACTTCACCGTCATCGGTTCCGAATCCCTCGACGTCCGCGACGGTCGTCTCGCCCTTCGTGAGCGTCCCCGTCTTGTCGAAGGCGACGAGGTCGATCTTGCTGGCCCGTTCGAGGTGTTCGCCTCCCTTCATAAAGACGCCAGAGCGTGCGGCGTTCCCGATGGCGGAGACGATGCTGACCGGCGGTCCGATGACGAGGGCGCCGGGACAGCCGATCACTAAGAGCGTCAGCGATAGAATGGCGTTCTGAGTGACGGCGTAGGCGCCGATAGCCAGGACAATCACGCTCGGCGTGTAGTACTTGGCGAACCGGTCGATGAGGCTCTCCGTCGGTGACTGGGCTTCCTGGGCTTTCTCGACGCGGCGGATAATGCGTTCGAGTGTCGTATCCGAGCCCGAACCAGTCGTGCAGATCTCAAGGGCCCCCTCTTGGTTGACCGTGCCGGCGTACACCTCGTCGCCGTCGGCCTTGTGTACCGGGGCGCTCTCCCCGGTGACCGGTGCCTGGTTGACGGCACTCTCGCCGTCGACAACGTCACCGTCGACCGGGATTTTCTCGCCTGGTTTGACGATGACGACCTCGTCCTCCTCGACTTCGCGAGCAGGTACTTCCTGCTGTTTTCCGTCGCGGCGAACGGTGGCCGTCTCGGGAGTCATCTCCAGCAGTTCCTGAAGTGCGTTGCGGGTCTTGCGCATCGTCCTCCCTTCGAGGTAGCTGCCGAGACTGAACAGGAAGACGACAGCGGCAGCCTCCCAGTACTCCCCGATGAGGATGGCACCGACGGCAGCGAATGTCACCAGCGTCTTGATGCCGAGCGTCCGGTTGGTGACCTCGTGGTACGCGGTCTTGGCGATGTCGTAGCCGCCGATGATCGCTGCGAGGATGAGGATCACAGCACTCGCCGTGTCGAGGCTAGTGAGATACCCGAGGCTCCAGCCGCCACCGTAGAGCAGGCCGCTCGTTGCAGTGACGATGGCCTTCCTCTGTTTCCGGTAATACCGTTTTGCTGATTGCGTATTCATGGACCGTTAGGCGGTTTGAGGCGTGTATCCCTGGTTTTCGATTGTCTGTGCGAACGTGTCGGGGTCGGCGCGGACGTCGTCGTAGTTGATCTCCACGCGGCCGGTCGTGTAGTGTACCTCGACGGATTCGACGCCCTCGACGTTCGAGAGCGCTCGTTCCACAGTGCTTGCACAGGTCGGACAGTCGAAGTCCAAGACACGGAATTGGGTCGTTTCGCTCATTCCGGTTCCATGTAGCGCCCAGATCACAATAAGTATTTTTTAGATGATATGTTTGAATAAGCACACAGCCCATAGGAATGGACAAATGGGTCGTCTAGAGCTTTCGTCGGTTCGATCCGGCGCGAATCTTATCCGTGGCCTGCGTTCTTCCCGCTGTCACCCACCACCTTTTCCCTGCGTGCCTGCCTCGTTCCGCATATGAGCACGTTTGATGGCGATCATCAACTCCACGACATCGCGGTTCGAGATACGCGCGTCTCCGACGCGATCGACGAACCGATGCGGGCGATGATCCTCGATATTCTCGCAGACGAAACGCTGACGGCGACCGACGTTCACGAGCGACTTGACGATCGGGGCATCGATCGTACCGAGAACACCGTCCGCCATCACATCAACGAACTGCGTGATGCCGGACTCGTAGACGTCGTTCGGTTCGAAGAGGGCCGCGGTGGCACTACGAAGTACTACGCCGCAAACACGATCGTGCTCTCCTACTCGCTTCCCGATGGGGCCGACGCTGCAGTCGAGGAGATGGTTGACGCGGTACAACCCCAGATCGAGGATGCTCTGATCATGTTGACTGATAACTACGCCGACGTCATTGAAGATATTAGTATGGATATGCAACCCTGTGAACACTGTCGGACACAGAAGTACGAGACGTACGTGTTACTGAACGTCTTCCGACACGCGTTCGTCCGTGCCCATCAGAAGGGAGACCAACTGCGATAGCCCAAAAATCACCTCATCGTCCGTACGAAGATATCAGTTGAGCTGTGCACTGTCCCTCTTCACGTTCGACTTCCCATCACCCCTTCGGAACCGTGTTTCGACCCGAGTACTAAATAACAGCCTGTGAAATAGTACCACGATGAGTGACACTTCAGATCAATCCGATAACGATCCAAGTTCAGAAACCTCCGAACGCGACGAGCTCCGTACGATGGCGTTCCGGATGCGAGAAATTCAGCGGCTTCTCAGCGTCCGAGTCGAACAGGAAAACCGCAGACTCGAAGCCGAAGGTATCGAACCCGTTCCTACTGCCCGCTTTCAGGAGCAACTCGTGCCGGAGGATGGCCCAGAGGAGTAACCGTCGGCGTCGAACGTCCGTGGCAAGTCTCTGGCCCGACCGATCCGGGAATGGTTCCGTAACGCGGCACCAAATATCGTAGCGTGGTGCGCATCCGTCGATGCACACCCGGGACGAGTTACGCTTCCATGTGCTCCTCGATGAACCAGTGGATGATGTGGCCCTCGGCACGATGGAGCACATCGCTACACGTTGCGTTCGCGACGCCGAGCGTCTCGGCTACGTCACCCAACGTCGATTCCCGTGGTGCGCGGTAGTAACCGGCTTTGACGGCGGCCATCAGCACCTCTTGCTGGCGGTTAGTCAGCAATTGGTCAGCCTGGCTCGCATCGATCTCACGAACGTACTCGATAGAAAATCCGATACCCATATCGTCGAGGTGGTCGCGGAGGCTCGAGAGGCGACTCGTCGATGTCGTCACCTCCCACGTGGCCTCCCCATCCTGGATATCGAAGGGCATCTTGAGCGGCACGCCGGCCCGCCAGACCGGGAGGAGCGGGAGTGGATTCGCCGTCTGTATCTGGAGGAGCGCTTCGTCGTCGTGTTTCCAGAGCAGATCGAGGTCCTCGATGTCGTCACGAGCCTGAATGTCGGTGATGATAGGCAGCGGGTCGGTTGCAACGAGTCGGACGAGTCCAATACCGGTTTCTTCACTTGGGATACTCGTAACGACCTGGAATACTACCTCCGGATGAGTGGTTGAGAGGTCACCAATCCAGGTATGATCTGGAATATCTATCGCGAGTTTCGCGTGTGGCATCGTCGGTAGGTCACCCTAACAGACCGCTTATAATAGCGCTAGTTACGAATATATTAGGTCACACCTCGACAATTCGTACTGATCACTAACCGGCCGAGGAGTATACAGACACGTAATGTCGATACTCCACGAATACGTGGCAATAGGACCGTACTCTCAATTTCCCGTCGTCTGGACTTCTATTGACGGTAAACTGTCTCGCGTGAAGCGTGACGTGGCAACTGCTGTGTCTCGTGTCACGTTCACGTCTTCGAAACCGAAGGTGAGTCTTCAGTAATGTTCGACACGAGCGAGTGGATCACGGACAATGCACGGCTCGTCATCGCGGTCATGCTCATCGCGTCCGCGATTGTCGCCGCTGGAGTGCCGATGGTCGACCGCTCGACATCGCTCGACCAGTTCCAGACCGACGCCGACGAGGCTGGTGCCCTCGATTACGTCGACGCAAATTTCTCTAGCGGGACGACGGACACGACATCCGCACAGGTCATCGTCCAGGACGACGACGTCCTCGATAAGGAGACGCTCGTTTCCATGCTCGAATACGAGCGAGCGCTCCAAACCAACGAAACAATCAACGAGACACTCGTCGAGAACGACTCCACCCAAAGTGTCGCAAACTTAGTCGCGACCGCAACAATCCGCGACGACCGGGCCACTGCGCTTCAGACTCGCGAACACGAATTGGCTAGGACAGAAGCGGAACTCGCGGGTACCCTCAATTCGCTCGCAAGCAACCCGAACGCGAGCGTCCGATCCGCGTTCGATGCCGTCGACGCCAACACGTCAGTGACCCTCACCGAGGAGGATTACGCTCTGTTCGCAGACGCTGTCGAGGAGCGACGCGAATCGACTGACAGAAACGCAACGACCGACAGAACTGCGATGGCTGCGGCTCAAAACGAGACAAGAGACAGTACGAGGAACGTCACGGAACAGATACTCGCGGACGAGTACGCAAGCCTCGCCGAGGACAAGAGGGAGTTAGCGAACCTCGACCCCACACTTGAGAATCAGACCGAGGAACTCCGATCGCTGAACGATTCGGAAGTCGAGACCCTCATCGCGGATGTACTGGGCGGAGATTCGAACCAGTCGGCACGGGCACTCGCCTTCATGCCCGACTACTACGAACCAGAATCCACTGAGACAAACGCGACGCTGCTCGTCGTAACCCAGGAGACTGCAGGCGGGTCGTTCGCGCCCGGTGACGCGCCAGACGAGATCGAAGACGCGCAGGCCGCCATGACGGACCTAGCGCCGGACGACTCGATGTCCATCTTGATCTACGGTGACGGGATCGTCTCGACGGAGATTACGGGCTCGATGATCGACAGTGTCCTGCTGGTCGGCCCGCTGGCAATCGCGTTCGTCTTGCTCGTGCTCGTGGTCGTCTACCGGGACCTGCTCGACATCGTGCTCGGCCTCCTCGGGATCGCTCTCGTCCTCGTGTGGACGTTCGGTGTGATGGGGTGGTTCGACATCGCATTCAGCCAGCCGTTCATCGTCGTGCTCGTCCTGTTGATCGGCCTCTCTATCGACTATGGCCTCCATGTCGTGATGCGTTATCGCGAGGCCCACGGGTCCAGCGAAATACCACCCACTCGTGCCATGGCTGTCGCACTCGGGAGTGTCGGGATTGCACTCGTCTACGTCACTACGACGACCGTCATCGGCTTCCTCTCGAACCTCACGAGCCCGCTCGGGGTCTTCCGCGAACTCGGCGTCGTCAGCGCCATCGGTATCGTGGCAACGCTTCTCGTCTTCGGTCTTCTCATTCCGGCGCTGAAAGTCGAACTCGACGAACTGCTCGAACGCCGGGGAATTGACCGAGTGAAACCTGCGGTCGGAACCGGGGGCGGGCTGATCAATCGCCTACTGGATACGGGTGCGACACTAGCGACGAAGGCACCCTACGTCGTCATCGCCGTTGCGCTCCTCGTCAGCGCTACGGGTGCGTACGGAGCGACAGATATCGACGCCAACTTCGAACGGTCAGACTTCCTCGCGGAGGATCCCGACGACTGGTTGAAAGACCTCCCCGGTCCGATCGCGCCCGGGACGTACACTGCGGGAACGGCAATCGATACGCTCGACCGGGACTTCGTCAGACAGGACACCACAGCCACAATACTCGTCAGAGGCGACGTGACTGATCCTGCGGCACTCGACCGGCTCGACGCCGCACGCACGAACGCAAGCGACATGTCGGCGACGGCGACATACGCCGACGGTAAGCCCGCAGTGACCGATCCGATCACAGTGATGGCCCGCGTCGCGGCGGACAACGAGTCGTTCAACCGGACGCTGTCGGTCGCCGACACCGACGGCGACGGCATCCCCGACGAGAACGTGACCGCTGTCTACGACGAACTCTACCGGGTTGCACCCGAGGAGGCCGCCGATGTCGTCCACCGGGAAGACGGTGAGTACCAGGCCGTCCGGATGGTCGTGACCGTCGACAGTGGAGTCAACGACGATGTCGTCCGCGACCAGATGGAGTGGATTGCCGACGACGCCGACGGGGATGGTATTTCCGTGACTGCGACGGGTGACGTCATCGTCAACCAAATCACGGCCGACCAGCTCGCGGAGACGGCGCTCCTGAGTCTTGTCGTTGCGCTACTGTCGGTACTTGTCGTCCTCGCGGTAGCCTACCGGCTCACGGAAGAGAGCGCGTCACTTGGCATCGTCACGATCGTGCCTGTCGGGTTCACCTTGACGTGGGTGCTCGGGACGATGGCGCTGCTTGACATTCCGTTCAATATCGTCACTGGTATGATTACTGGGCTCACCATCGGGCTCGGTGTCGACTACAGTCTCCACATCAGCGAGCGGTTCAATCAAGAACTTTCCGAGGCAAAAACGGTTGCGGCGGCGTTACACGAGACCGTAACCGGGACCGGCGGCGCCCTGCTGTCGAGCGCGGCGACGACTGCCAGCGGATTCGCCGTGTTGCTCGTCGCGATCCTGCCGTTCCTTCAGTCGTTCGGCTTCATCACCGCGCTGACGATCGTTTTTGCGTTTCTCGCCAGCGTGTTCGTCCTTCCGAGCCTGCTGGTCGTCTGGGCCCGGTTCATGGGCCATAACACGGTCACGGAAAGGGCCGACACGGTCACCGGCGGAATCGAACAGTAACGCACTCACGGTCAATCTTGACGCGACGCGTGCGATTCACCGCCCCTACATCTTGCCTGACCAGTCTATTCCGGTAACGGTCTCGTTCCGGAACGTTCGTAATCGGGTATCACTCCGAGAGACAGTCCCAGGCGAGATTGCAGTCGTCGATGTCGTCCCCGAACCAGTTGCCATAAACCAGTGCGATAGGCATGTGACAGTGTTCTGGGACGTCGGCGAGTCACCGTCCGAGGTGGACCTCAAGCACACGGTCGAACTCCTCGGAGAAGTGGCGGGCGGCCGGTATTCGGTCAACGGTGACGAGACAGCTACCGGCGTCAAGGACGTCTTTCAGCGAGTTCTCGAACGTGGCACAGTCACCGACTTGGACATTGAGGTAGCCGTTGAACGCGACGACGTCACGTCCACGGAAGTCGACCGACTTCGCCGTGCCTGGCTCGAAGGGGATTGAGTCCAGCAGTATCACTCGACGTCGACGGTCTCCATTCGCTCGCGGATTACGCCCTCGGGCGGCGGGGATTTCTCGTGTCGTTCTTCCGAATGTCGTTGGACCTGTGCGATGACCTCTTCTTCGTCCGCGGCTCGAATCAGGAACACGCAGTCCGGGGCCGCACACTCGAATTGATACGCCATATGTACGATACACGTCCCCAAACTCGTTAATCCATCCCCCGAGTACTGTCCGTGATAGCCTGTATCTTAACTACTGGGGGTTCGACGGGGCCGGCGCTACCTCGAGCCGGGGTTGCGTGCCCTTTGAGCGCGTTTTGGGACAACGGGAATCAGCGACGGGTATCTCGGCGTCTGGATGGAAGTATAACTCGTATGACCTCAGACCGCGTCATCGACCTGCTCCAGAAGGCCTACGGCACGAGATGGAGGCCGTGATGAACTACCAGACGAACGCGATCGTCCTCGACGGCGTCCGTGCCGAAGAGATCAAGCAGAGCCTCCAGCAAGACATCCAGGAGGGACTGACCCACGCCCAGCAACTTAGGAACCGTCTCAAGCAACTGGACGCCCGACCGCCCAGCTCGGCGGAGTTCACTCCACAGCAGGACTCGCTACAACCGCCCGAGGATTCGACTAACGTGCTTTCGGTTATCCGAGGCGTTCTCGACGCTGAAGAGGGCACTATCGAGACGTATCGATCGCTCATCGACGCTGCCGAGGACGCTGACGATCCGGTCACTGAAGACCTTCCAGTGACGATTCTCGCCGACGAGGAGGGCCACCGAACCGAATTCCGGGGCTTCGAAAAGGGGTATCAAGACGATTGAGACACCTCGCCAGGGAGCGTAACGCGCACAATGTCGTCCCACACGAGATGGGCGGGAATGTGACCGGTTCGAGTACTCAAGCGGCCGTCGCTTCACGATCCCGGTCGGAGGCCCTTCGTGCCTCCAAATAGAGGTGCGCGAGAACGACGATAAGTGCCGCCTGAAGCGCTTTGTCCACGTACCCGAGCATCGTTGAATTCGCCGACGTTTGCTACGTACCAGAGCGGGAACTGTACTGCCGTATAGACGATTCCCACCAGATAGAGAAGGGAGCGTCGATAATCTAAGAGGAACAGTACGGCGGCGCCGAGGAACCCGACTCCTGCGAGCGAAACGGGAATCCATCCTTCGATAAATCCGGCGTAGACGTGGATGACTCCCGTTATCAGGACGAGCAATATCGCAAGCCAGTGGGTTGTGGTGAGTGAGTCTGTCTCGATGTAGCTGCTAACTGTTTGTCCCATGGATATTATATATACTGCGAGCAATTAAACTCACCTTCGAACATTTTCGCTATGCTCTCGAGTTACAGGGATTTCGAACCGTCGATGTCCATTCGTACGAGTTCGAGTGCGAACAGCGCCGTCGCCACGACAATTGAAGCTGCCCCGACCAGAACCAGTACGGGGGGTAGATTGAGATAGATTTCCGAGAGGATACCGATCGGCATGAGAAGTCCGGCCAGCGCCAAGAGCGAGATCCACCGGGCACGACGCTGGCGCACGGGCAACCACAGGAGCAGTGCCCCGAAGACGATATTGAGCAACGAAAACAGGTTTCCGTGGGCGTGCGCGAGGCGCGCCTCGAAGTGCGGGCTCACATTCGATCCCGCAATCCAGGCCTCACGGCTCGGGGCGAAGTCGCGCATATAGATCAGAAAGAACCCGTAGAGCATGAACAAGACCATCACTCCAAGGCCGATTCCGATGTTCCACTTCCCGGTAGCCGAGTCGGACATATGGCGTGTGAATCACTGACCATCGACATAGTTATTAGGCGAATTGAGGGAAGGGTATCGCTGGAAAAGTATAGTCTCTGAATTGTATCAGCGTATTCGCCCACGAGACGCTAACTGAGCTCGAAAATATTCGATATACGCTATGATATCCGTAGGAACTCCTTTCGGGCCTGCGTCCGTATGCGTAACTATGGCACGCCACCCGATTCGGTTCACCCCGTTCCACCTCGCAGGCGGGCTGTTCCTGCTCGCTGGCCTCGTATTGGCTGTCTATCACGGCCTCGAGCAGTTCAATCTCGTCCCGCGTCTCGGCTGGGTTTCGTGGAGTCACATCCACTTCGTAACGATCGGCGGCTTCACGCAGCTCCTGTTCGGAATGCTCCCCCAGCTCACAGCTCGGAAACTCGAGCGTCCACTTCCCTCGAAGTACTACGACTGGCTGAATTTCATCGGATTGAACGGTGGATTTCTCCTGCTGTGGTACGGACGCGGATGGGGTCACACCTGGGCGTTCGATGGCGGACTCATCGCGATCTGGCTCCTCGTCGCCGGGTTGCTGGTAGTGATGCTGCGGATGGTTATGCAAAGCGATCGGGCGTGGAACGCGACGACCGGGCTGTACCTAGTGTCGGTCTTCGTGTTCCTCTGGGGTATCACGTACGCGTACGGGCTGTTCGCCCACGTCTGGCAGGTTCCCGGCGGCTGGCTCGGATTACGCGAAGCGCACGTCCACGCTAACGCGTGGGGCTTTCTCGGGCTCGCGGCCATCGGCACGCTCTACGACCTCTTTCCTCGTCTGCTCGGTACCGATCTCTACAGCGAGAGGTTACGGAACTACTCGGCGTGGTTCTTCGTCGCCGGCATTTTTCCACTGGTTACCGGCCCCTGGATCGGGATGGGCCGGACAGTCACGGCGACCGGGCTGGTCCTCTTCGCGACGGGATTTGCACTGTACCTGTACAACCTCGTCCAGACGTATCGGTCGACAGACTCCCGGTCGGGTATCGCGTTGTCAGTGCTGGTAGCCCAGTTCTGGATGCTCGGGCCGGCGGGGTTCGCACCGTTCGTTCTGTTCGGCGTCGAGTGGGTGGATCCGGCGTATATCGAAGACGGCGCGCTTCACTTCTTCTTCGTGGGGTGGGCGCTCCCCATCGCACTTGCCGGCCTGCTACTCTACTTCCGGAATCTCCCTGCCCTGCGCGAAGGGCATTTGGACGCCGATCTCATCCCAGGTGGAAACATCCCGTCAGTGATCTCAACGTGGATGGTCTGGGTGTGGAATATCGCAATTTTGGTGGTTGGTGTCGGCTTCTTCTATCAGGATCAGTCGTGGTCAGCGTATCTCTTCGGGCCCGGATATACCGCACTCGTCATCTTGTGGCTCTATGAACTGGTACAAGCGTTCCGCTTACGTTGGACACTCCAGACCGATCCCGAGACGACTACAGACAGAGGTCTCCACTGAAAACTCTCCTCCTGTTATGAGTAGGGGAGTCTCGGTCTACAGTTTGAGCATCAGTTAGTGATGTCACTCCAGGTGGGTTTGGGAGAGACAGATCGACGCGCCGGAGCAGTTGTGCGTTGATGACGGCGATTGCCGTACTCAACGACATCAGAAGCGTACCAACAGCAGGTGACAGCAGGATGGCAATCGGCGTTAGAATAGCCGCCGCATGCGAGAGCGGCTCGACGCGGACAGGCTCGTCAAGATCGGAAGTTTGCGTTTGACAGCCGAGACGCTGGCTCCCGTTGATGAACAATCCGTCACTCCCACACACCACCATTTGACACGAATGGCGGAATGTGAGGCTTGAATCGAAGTGATCACGAGCGTAGATAAGTGCGGGTCGTCTCCAACATCGGACTGTGTTCATAACCTGTTATGGGAAATTGGATATTAAAAGCAACGACCCGAGCGTGGAATATCCAGTAGTGCCAGCAAGCGTGGTCAATGGAGGAGTTGTCGGCTGTATCCCCGTCCTGAAGGGCAGGGTTTTAGCCTTGTAACTTCCATAACAGGGGACTATCCGAATAGCTGCCCCCGAGGACGTACACGACTGCCTCATTGACGAGCAGACGCTTCGAAACCCGGGGCGTCAGAATCCTACTGAGTCTCCGGGTTTATTCGTCGACTTCCGTTTTCACGACGACTGTCGGCCGAGTGGTTAGTCTAAGCACGCGCTCGGTTACACTCCCGAGTAGCGCGCGGTATTCCGCTGGCCGGTGTTTCGTGCCGAGGACGACCATATCGATATCTTGCCGATCTCCGTACTCGAGTATCGTATCGACAGGATGTCCGTGTTTTACTGCCCCGATCATCTCGACCCCACTGTCTTCCGCACTACTCCGGACCTCCTCGATGGCTTCCTGTCCGAGTTCTTCGAGTCCATGCTCAGGCCCCTCTGCCTCGTCGACATACTCGTCCCCACTGTATGCCGTATAGATGCTCTCATCGACGACGAATAGAGTATGAAGGGTAGCATTGTGTGTCTCGGCGAGTTCGATTGCATGGGATTCCGCGTTCTTCGACGCAATCGTGCCATCCGTGGCGAGTAGAATCTGGTCGTACATAGAACACCCTTCGTTCAGCTAGCCGATAAGGGTGGTCATCACAATGAATCGACGAATTGGAGCGAAACGCTGTTATTCGTTCTTTTTGGCGAGAACGATCAATGCAGTACTATCGTCTGACTGACCGTCGAGCAGCAACGTACAGCGCGCACCGCACTCGGTGCACCGAAATTCCCGGCTCTTCGTCGGCAGCGGATTGGCCGACTGATTCTGCCGAAGGCGTTCCGCATCTGCCTCGGAAATCGTCACGCCGACCACCTCGGCGCAATTATTTCACTTCCGACAATTCCAATTCGTACGAATCCGGTAGAGTTAAAGGCTGTATGGGGTCGGAGGGATTTGAACCCCCGATCGACTGATATCTCCGGTGCGCCTCGGAACTCCAGAGGGTCATCACACGGACACTGATCAGGTGTCCGATCAGTATATCAGTCTGGAGTGTCGTCCCGGGCGCGGTGCCTCTGGAGTCAGTCGCCATGCCTGGCTTGGCCACGACCCCGCGTATTTCCGTTGGCGTATCCTGCCTAAAGTGGTTTCGATTCGAGATAGAATCGGGCTACAGCCAGGGGGCTCGACCCGCCGTATCCGTCGCATCGTCACTCGGATACGTTCCCGGTTCGTCCTCGCTCTGAGAACTCCTCGAGTCGTGCTCGGTCGGTCGGTCGCCGGCACCGCCATCCGTCAGCGTCCCCATCTGAACGGTCGCGTCGTCGGCATCGGAATCAGAACTCGCGTTCGTGCTGTCGGTCCCGGTGAACGACGGGTCGACGGCGAACAGGGCGGCGACTACGAGGGCGGCAAGCGGCGCCTGGCCGAAGGCCATGCCGAGCAGTGACAGTGGGAGCAAGCCCAGCGCAACCGCACTTCCGAAGCGGAATCGGTCGATGTCCATGTACTCTCGGAGGTAGGGCCCGAGGAGGGCGACGGTCAGTGCGAAGGCCACGCCGACTGCTGCCGCAAGGGTCGCGTGGGCGACGAGGGCAGGATCGGTCATCACCTCGAACGTTGCGCTGGAGGGGTCGATGCTCGCGATCAGCCCCAGTCCGAGGACGACGACGGGATTCGGCAGATACTCGCCGATGGTCGCGCTGGCGGTCTTCGCCGCGATGGTTGCGATGACGAGGGCTGCGAACCGCTCGAAGATGACGATGTCGATGACGCTCTCGATAGCGGGCGAGAGCGCGGCTTCCAGCGCCGCGAGGAGGATCAACGGCACTCCGACGAGTAAGACGACGGCTGCCTGCTCGCGGGGGGTACCGTCCATGTCGGCGAGGATGACGGCGACGGTGGCGCTCCCGCCGAATATCAGCAACCCGACCTGAATTGCGCCGAGCGGATCGCTGAGGGCGTCTGCGAGGATCAGCGCGGGGAAGACGCCATCGACTAAGGGGAGCATCATGACCAGCGCGAGGAGCCTGGCGTCACCCCCGACGATGCGCTCCATCCGGAGCGCAACCGGATGCTGTGACGTACTCATCGGTCAGGGCCGATGGCCGTAACCCGAGGCCCGTGGGTGAGAGGATGGACAATCCCGTACCGACCGGTCCGGACACCAGTCGTTCCCATTGGCATTCGTGACGGGTGCTGTGAGTTTCGATGTGAAATTCCCGAATTCGGCAATGAAGGCGGAGTCGGAGCTCGTCCGGCCGACGATTCGGGCTGCGGCTGTACTCACAGCGTACATATTCATAAAGACGAGCGGACTCTCAATAAACGTTGTGTGAGAGAGCGTTTCACGACTCGACGAATATTCGTCAGTAACGGTCACAATCGGAGGAAAATGAACACAACTGGTCGGCATATTGGCGCTGAATTCGTCGATTCGATTCGGTACTGTCGATACGTGGAGTGGCGGCACGCTGATGCGTGGAGTGGCGGCACGGGGATGCGTGGAGTGGCGGCACGGGGATGCGTGGAGTGGCGGCACGGGGATGCGTGGAGTGGCGGCACGGGGATGCGTGGAGTGGCGGCACGGGGATGCGTGGAGTGACGGCACGGGGATGCGTGGAGTGACGGCACGGGGATGTGCGGAATGACGGTGAGCGAGCGACGACGTTCGTCCACCTGCTAAAGTAACCGACCGCAATGAACAGGCCGCTAAACGACACGACACCGTCGTCTCCAGCCGACGTGCCCGCTGTGACACGTGAGTAGATCAGCCGCTGAGAGCCCCGTCAACCGTACACACCCGCGTTCATCTCGCAACGTTTTTTGCCAGGGGGACCGGACGGTTTACATGGCGAACGACGTTCCCGAGCACGAGCCCTATTCTTCGAAACTTCAGGTACCGGAAGCGCTAACGTTCGACGACGTCCTTCTCCGGCCGAAGGAAAGTCGTGTCGAACCCGACGACGCGGATCTCACGTCACGCGTTTCGAAGAACGTCGAGGTTTCCGTCCCGATCCTCTCGGCGGCGATGGACACGGTTACCGAAAGCGACATGGCCATCGCGATGGCACGCCACGGCGGCCTCGGCGTTCTCCATCGAAATATGAACGTCGACGAGATGGTCGAGGAAATCGAGCGTGTCAAAAGCGCTGACGAACTCATCATCCCCCTCGACTCGGTAGTCACCGCGGACCCGGAGATGACCGTTCGCGAAGTCGACGAACTGATGGCCCGGCAGGGCGTCGGCGGCGCACCCGTCGTCAACACGAACGGCGAAGTACTGGGGATCATCTCGAGTACCGACATCCGGCCGCACCTCGAGGTCAACGAGGACGATCCGGTCACCGAAGCGATGACGGACGAGGTTATCACGGCCCACCAGGATATCGACGCGCGTGACGCGTTCGATCTGATGTACGATCACAAGATCGAGCGCGTTCCGGTCGTCGACGATCAGAACTTGCTGGTCGGGCTCGTCACGATGCAGGGCATCCTCCAGCGTCGAGAATACAAGGAAGCCGTTCGAGACGCCGACGGGCGGCTTCGCTGTGGCGTCGCCGTCAGCCCGTTCGAGTCGGATCGTGCGCTCGCGGCCGACGAGGCCGGTGCGGACGTCCTGTTTATCGATACCGCGCACGCACACAACCTGAACGTCGTCGACGGTGCTCGAGAGATCAAAGAGTCCGTCGACGCTGACGTCGTGGTCGGCAACATCGGAACCCGTGAGGCGGCCGCGGACCTGGTCGGTTTCGCCGACGGGCTGAAAGTGGGAATCGGTCCGGGATCGATCTGTACAACCCGGGTCGTCTCGGGATCCGGGATGCCACAGATCACGGCCGTCGCGCAGGTCGCGGACGTCGCCGCTGATCACGACGTCCCTGTGATCGCCGACGGCGGCATCCGCTACTCCGGTGACGCTATCAAGGCGGTCGCCGCCGGTGCCGATGCGGTCATGCTCGGCTCTTACTTCGCTGGAACCGACGAAGCGCCGGGTCGAGTCGTCACGATGAACGGAAAGAAGTACAAGCAATACCGCGGCATGGGATCCGTCGGCGCGATGAAATCCGGCGACAGCGACCGGTACCTCAAAGAGGAACCCGACGAGGACGACGAGTACGTTCCGGAGGGCGTCGAAGCCGCGACGCCGTACAAGGGAACGCTCAAGTCCGAACTCCACCAGCTCGCGGGCGGGATGCAATCGGGGATGGGCTACGTCGGCGCGGAGACGATTCCGTCGTTCAAAGAGCGGGCGGAGTTTGTTCGCGTCTCTGCGGCCGGACAGGCCGAAAGCCACGCCCACGACGTCGTGATCACCGACGAGGCACCGAACTACTCGCCGGACAGCGAGTGATCCTCCGGCCGGGGCTCACCTGACTCGAGCGGTGACCCGACCACCCGACAGAAGGCGCTATTGTGATGAATCCGACGACGTTTTCCTGCGGCGCATCGTCCCTGGCCCGCCTTCCGTCGCTTTTCGGGTGTCCGAGAACGGCCCCGTTCGAGCGGTCGATGAGTCGAGATGACCGCTACAGATCTACGGCGGGCGTAGTGAAGGCCCCCTCATCGAGTTCGGGATCGTACTCCTCGATAGCGGTGCGGACGAGAGCGAACACGCCGTTCTTGGACCAGCGGGCGGTATTGATATGCAAGTCGTAGAACCCGCGGTCGTCGATATCGATCTCGTAATAGGATCTGTAGCGACCGGCTTCGCTGACCTCGCGAACGCGCATTTCGGCTTCTGTTTCGACGCGATCGGCGATGCGCTCGAGACGGACGTCTTCCGGCGCATCGAGCCAGATGCGGAGATCCGCTCGCTCACCGGCCAGCCAGCCCGCCAACCGGGACTCGAGAATGAACGGCTTGTTGGCCATCCCCCACTGTTCGGCGATCTGCTGGAGTCGCTGGTCGAGCGCGCGATCGATCTCGTCGGATTCGTCCGCTTTCGCGGTGAGCTGGTTGAGACTCATGTCGCGGTCGTCGGCGAGTTCGCGGAAGATGTCGCCACCGGAGACGAACGGGCAATTCATTTCCTCTGAGAGACGCTCACAGAGCGTCGTCGCCCCGCATCCCGGCGGCCCGGAGACGGTGATGAAAAGCGTCGTGTCGATCCCCACGGCCGAACTGTCTGCTGTAGCCATACGTAGATCCTTTCGGTCCCTCGTGAAAAGGTTCCGGCTAATTTCCGACACCCGGTCGGCGACGAGGCCGCCCCGTGTGACGCCGCGACCCGTGTGGCCCGCACCCGTCTACCGCCGTGACTCGTCTGTCGCCGACGTCTGTCCACGCGCTCAGACGGCAGAAATTTGCCAGAGGGCGGAATTCAGAGCGTAAACGTGGTTCCACACTCGGTACACGTGAGCTGAAACGCCTGGTCATCAGTGAGTTCGAGGCCGTGGCCGAGTTCGTCTTCGCATTCCTGGCAGTAGACCATCGACTCGATCTGATCCCAGTCGTGTTTCGACTTCGGCGCGCCGAATGCGAAGCCGACGACCCGTTCCTCGGTATCGTTATAGCCGTGCTGGAAGTCGCCCGGTGCAAATCGAACTACTTCCGCTTCGTCCACGGCGATCTCCCCCTCTTCGGTGTCGAAGGTCGCAGTTCCCTGCTGAATGTAAAAAACCTCTTCCTGATCGTGATGGGTGTGCAGTCCGCCGGAGAACGACTCGCCGGGCTCGAGTTCGAAGTAATTCATCGCGAAGTCGGAAAATCCGAGCGCGTCAGAGACCGGCCGTCTGACCGAGTGGACTTCCATCGGATTGACTTCGACGTCGACGTCATCGATTGCGATTTTCTCCATGAACCGATATTCGTCTCTCGACTCAAAAATCTCATGGAAGAGGATGACAATCACGATCAAGGGAGCAAAGGACGAAGAGTAACGCCTACAGTCGTGCGACCCCGAACGCCGCACGTGAACCGTCGTAGGGTACTTCGTTCCGTCGGGGTCGCCGCCACCGTGAGCCTCTCCGGTTGCGTCGAGGCGCTACAGGAACACTACCAGGGGAATTTCCGGGGCCTGGTGCCGGTCGAGATCTACAGCGAGGCGGAGCAGTACTACAACCTCACGCTCGAGGCCTACGATCCGGAGACGGACCGCCAAACGTACGACGAGAGTTACACGATCACGGCCGGTCAATCGGCGACGTCGCCCCATCTCGACGCGACGGAACAGCTCTTTCGCGCGACGAAGTTGGGACAGGACGGCGAGCGGTTGGCAGTCAAAGAAGGAACGATCACGCCGAGTACGACCCTCGTCGTCGTCCGGATCCCCGACGACGGTCTGAAACTGGACATCCAGCGGGAAGACGGTGGAGGATCCGGTCCAGCCGGCGAACCCGAAACGGGTGGTGTCGAGACGACCGACAATGCGACCGGTTCTGAGACGAACGGCACGACCACCGATTCTGAGACGGGATAATCTCGCAGGAGAAGGCGGACCGTCGGCGCGTCACGGCCGCACCGCGTGACGCGCGGTGAGCGACGACGTCGCGACCGACGGGCGAGAGAGCCGTCGAACGCGGACCAGCGGGACGCGACCGTTCGCGCCAGTCACGGATACGGATGAAACGCCCGCTCGAGGTTCGGTTCGAAGCCGAGGTCTCGTGGGACGTCTTCCGCTCGATCGCCGAAGAAGGGGTCACTGGTAAAAAGCGGCTGTGCGCCGGGAACGACGACACGAACGGCCTCGAACCCGATCTGATCGACGTCGCGAGTCGTCAATCGCGTCGCGTACGGTGTCAATCCCGCGTCGACCGTCCGCGCACACAGCGACTCGAGACGATCGAGCCCGGTCGGGACGGAATCGGGCCCGACGCTGGCCGCTGGGACTGCGGGCTCGACGTCGACGAACGCCCGCGCGCGGTCGGGGAACGACGCGTACTCGCCGATCGCGCCGCCCGCGTCGGCAGCGTCTTCGGGACCGAGACTCCGCAGTTCCAGCCAGTTCTGCAGTGCTTCCTCGAGCGCCGACGTCGCGGCCGCAGCGGCGTCGAGACCGGCGGCCGAGCCGACTGCGAACGCCGGCCAGGCGCCACCGGCGGCCGAATCCGACGCTCGCCCGTCGAACCCGTCCGGATCGCGATGGACCGCCACTGCCACGACGGGGACGTCGATATCCTGGGTGACGAGGAGCGGCGTCACGGATAAGCCTTCGCTCCGGGCGCGTCGCTCGAGCGTCTCGAACGCCTGCTGATCGACCGATAGCCCGAGAGGCTCGAACGTCGAGTACCAGGCGAGCATCGTCGCGTCACGCTCGAGTACCTCGGTCAGCCCGGATAGCAGGGCGTCGACCGTCGAGGAGCCGAGGCCCAGGCCGGTCGTGATCGGCGGAACCAGTTCCGCACCCGGTTGCGGGAACTGGACCGCCGCCGCTGGCAAGTGCGCCGGTTCGCCGGTCTCCAGATTCTCGGCTGGAACCCAGCGGTGTCCGTCGCTCGAATCGTAGGCGGGCGCGTCCGCCGGCCGGACGAGCGCCGTCGGGGGAACCGCGTTTTCGAGATCGGTCTCGCGTCCGTGGACGAAGTCTGAATCGCGATAGACGCCGGCACAGTATCGCTCGAGGCCCTCGCCGACGGCTTTCATCAGCGCCGCGTTCCAGTCGTCCGCGACGCCGGCCGCCTGCTGCGGGGCGCTCGCGTCGCTAAACGCCGTCGTATCCGCGACCGTCGCGAGATAGTAGGGGGCCGGGAAGGATTCGATTTCGCCGATGCTCGATACCGGGCCGATCCGGTCGTCGATCGCGCTTTCCGCGTGCTCGACGGCCTCATCGAGCGAGAGCGTGTCGGCGTCTCGGTCGAGCGTCCGATCTCGCGACCCATCGCTGCACTCGCAACCGGGGACTGGCAACAAGGGCCGTCGAGCGTGTGGAACTTCTCGAACCTGCCCGACGATCGAGCCGTCGTCCCCCGAGAGGACGCGGACGCACTCCCGACCGGCGATCGCCCCGGCGAGTCGCGCTGCGCTCCGATCTGCCTGGGGCCTCTCCGCTACGTCCTCGGCCTCTGTGTTCGACGTGACTCTGGCGCGGAGACAGTCGAAACAGCCGGTCGCGGGCGCAAAGCCGGTTACGGCGGCATCGACGGCCGGTAACGAGTGGCCGCCGACGCCGCCAATTTCGACCGCTATCCACGGCGTGGAGCCTTCACGTGCGGCTTCGTTCGCCCGGTCGAACGACGACGAACCGACGACGTCGCCGACGACGGCGAAGCGCGCGTCGACCAGCGCCCCCGGGTCGGTCTCGCGAACGTCGATATCGACGTCGTCGAGTGCGGCGACGACTGCCTCTCGAACCGGATCGTCGGCCACGACAGAAACGTGCATACCTCACGTCTCTGGCGCGGACGGCAAAAACGCCCCGTTCGACGACGCAGTGATCGCTGCTCGAGGAGCGGGGGTATCGTGTGGGCTCAATCGTCGGTACTCGGTTCGACGTCGTCGCCCAGGCCGGGAGCGGCAGGCCCGCCGGTCACGTCGACGCGACGCCAGGTTCCCCGGCGGTACCAGCCGTAGGCGAGACCGGCACCGAGGACGTTCGACGCGGCGAACGCGAGCCAGATCCCCCGATAGCCGAGGGCCGATTGCGAGAGCGTCGCCGCGATGGGAAGGCGCACGAGACCGTAGATCACCAGCACGATCCCGGCCGCGGTGAGCGTCTTTCCGGTCCCCCGGAAGCTGCCGTTGTAGGCCCGCATGACGCCGATGAAACCGAACGATGGCGCGACGTACCGGAGGAACGTCACGCCGACCTCGATGACCTGCGCGTCGTCGGTGAACGCGGCGATGATCGGCTCTGCGCCGACCCACGCGACGACTCCCAGCGCGCCGAGGACGATGAACGTGGTTCGAGCCGCGAAGTCGGCGGCGGCTTTCGCTCGCTCCGGTTTGCCCGCGCCGACGTTCTGGCCGGTCATCGTCTCGACGCCGCGGGCGACCGCGATCGCCGGGAGGAAGATCACCGAGAACACCCGCGTCCCGATTCCGTACGCGGCGACGACGTACGTGGGAAAGAATCCGACGATCACCAGTAGTAAGTTGATCGAGAGCGCGCGACCCATGCCCTCGATCGATGCCGGAAACCCGATCCCGACGAGCTTTTTCGCGAAGGAGAGATCGGGGCGCATCTGTCGGAGCCGGATGCGGACGCCCCGGGCCCCGCGAAACATGATCGCCAGCCCGACGGCGAGCGCGAGGGCCCGCGAGAAGACCGTCGCGATAGCCGCGCCCTGAATGCCCAGTTCGGGAAACGGACCCCAGCCGAAGATCAGGAAGGGGTCGAGGACGACGTTGAGGAGGACGGAGCCGAACATGACCAGCATCGGTGTGATCGTGTCGCCGTAGCCCCGCATGAGCGCGATAAAGACGAAAAAGCCGAACATGAAGGCCATGCCGAGCGAGATGACCTGCATGTACTCGGTCGCCAGCGGCAACACGTCCTGCGATGCGCCGAGGAGGCCGAGCAGTTCCTCGACGAAGACGTAGCCGACGAGTCCGAGGATCACTGCGCCGAGCAGCGACAGCGCGACGGTCTGAGAGGCGGCGTATTCCGCCTCGGCTTCCTCGTCCGCGCCGATATGCTGAGCGACGAGGACGCTCCCGGCGACGGACAGTCCCATTCCGACCGAGATCAACAGGAACACCATCGGGAACGCGAAACTGATCGCCGCCAGCGCCTCCGTGCTGTACTGGCCGAGCCAGAACGTGTCGATGAGGTTGTACGCGGTCTGCAGCAAGTTCGTCACGATAATTGGCAGCGACAGGTAGAACAGCGGCCGAGCGATGTCACCCGAGGTCAGATCGAACTCGTCTCGACCCTTGAACAGTCCCGTGAATCGTCCGTAGACCCGCCGCTGAAACCAGCTGACGAGCCGATCGAGGAGACTCATTCGCCCGCCTCCGTGTCCGTCTCCGCCTCCACGTCCGTCTCCGATTTCGCCTCCACGTCCGTCTCCGTTTCAGTCCGCCACTCGGCGCAACTCGCGGCCCCGTCACCTCGTTCGCTCGAGTCAGTCGGTCGAAGCGTTTCGTCGATGTACGCGTGGACGTGACATTTCGTCAGTTCGGGTGACCGATCGACCGCGGCCGCTCGCGTCTGCGCGCCGTTGAACAGCGTCACCAGGAAATCTGCCGTCTCGTCCGGGTCGACGTCCTCGCGAAATTCCCCCGCCTCGCGGCCGTCCGCGACGAGGCCCGCGATTCGGTCGTGGAGCGCGCTGTCGAACTCGCCAAGACGCTCGCGGTAGGCGTCGTTGTACGGCGACTGGGCCTTGATCTCGAGCAGCGCCGTTCGAAATTCTTCGGCGGAGTCCTCGTCGGCCGGCGTCAGCAGTTCGTCGAGAAACTCGTGGAGTCGTTCGGCCGGCGTCTCGCCCGGAGTCGTCTCGGTTCGCGCCTCGAATTCCTCCAGCAGATACTCCAGAAACGACTCGAGGAGGTCCTGTTTGCCCTCGAAGTGGTAGTGCAACGTCCCCTTGCTCTTGTCCGATTCGGCGGCGATATCCTGCATCGTCAGCTCCGCGTAGCCGTGTTTGCACAGCGCTCGGTACGTCGCCTCCATGAGATCCGCAATCGTCTCGTCCGTCATTCAGGAAGGTACTACTCGAACTTACTGACTGGCCAGTCAAAAGGGCTTTGCAATCGGCGAAACGGACCCCGTATCCGGGCCAGTGCCGGCGATATCGAACGGCACAGGCGGCTGTGGTCAGTCACGTTTCGGCCGACGTCGGCACAGTCTCGACGTCCGGAGACTGCGTCTCGGTGGACGGGGCGCCTCTCGATTCACGTGGCTACTCCTCGTCCCGAAGCCGCTCGAGGACCGCTCTGGCGTTTTCGACCGCCTGTTCTTTCTTCGCGGGATAGGCCTCGACCTTCGCACGGAACGTGATGCCGTCGCCGAGGCGGACCGCTCCTTCGAAGGCGGCCTGTTTGTCGAATCGCAGAAACAGTTCGGTGTTCTCGGTGACCCGCTCGTCGAGTTCGTCGATCAACTGGTCGAACGTCTCGAGGTCCGCGAGACGCGAGAGGACGTGTCGGACGTCGTCCGCCTTCTCGACGCGGGCCGAGAGGACGAGGATGCGGTCGCCGTAGTGGCCCTCGCTCTCGGCGCGGTCGATTTCGAATTCCTCCGGGAGAAAGGTCCGAAGCGCTTGCTCGACGCGCTTTTCGTCCTCGGTGGCGTAGCAGAACGTTCGCAAATCGACGTAGTGTAACGGGATCTGTGGCATCTGCGGGTCGAAGTGATGTGCGTTATCGGGCCGGTAGTGGGCCGGACTCGGTCGTGTCGGACTGGATTGTGGCGACGGTTCGATTCAGTGGTGCCATTCGGTGGCCGGTCCCGAGCGACAGCGCCGGCCCGCACGCGGTGGCTACTCCTCGTCCGCGTCCGCAACGTCGTCGGCCGCCTCGAGGTCGTCCTCGGGGACGCCGGCCTCCTGACCGTCGTCGAAGCTGATGGTGTACGTGACGTCACCGAACATCGACTCCATCGTCTGGGTTACGGTGCCGGTTTCGCCGTCGAATTCGCTGTGCTCGTCGTGCAGAACGACGCGGTCGTCTTCCTCGAAGCTCATAGGGGGTGCTTCCCCGGCGGCGTGTAAAAAGGGACTGATTTGGAGCCTCGTCCGCGAACGATTTGCGGAGAGACGTTCCGTCCCGGAGTCGTCGGCAGGAACCGGTACCGTCTCTGACCAACGCAGAGAAACGGGACAATCGCCGACGCGATTCGGAGCGCGGTCAGTTCAGGCCTCGAGTTCGATGCCGAGTTCTTCGAGCAGGGTTTCGGCGGCCGCGCTCGAGGAGCCGGGGCCGCGGCCGGTGATGAGGTCGCCGTCGACGGTGACGCTGGTGTCGGCGTCGAGTTCGGCGTCCCAGTTGCCACCCGCCGCCGTCACTTCGTCTTCGACCCAGTAGGGCAGCTTGCGACCGTCGGGCATTCGGTCCGCCTCGTCGACGATGCCCTCCTCCCACTCGTTGGGGAATCCGGTCACGTCGCGACCGTTGACGATGAACGCGCCGTGGCTGTCGCGGGCGAACGCGAGCATGCCGACGGCGTGACAGACGACGAGCGCCTTGCCGTCGCCCTCGACGATATCGCGGAGGAGTCCGCGGGCGTGTTTGTCCTGGTTGATGTCCCACGCCGTGCCGTGGCCGCCGGGGAAGACGACGGCGTCGTACCCCTCGGCGTCGGCCTGTGCGACCGGGATCGGATCGTTCAGTCGCTCGTCGGTCTCGTGGACCTCACGGACGTGCTCGGCGGTTTCTTCGCCGACCTGGTCGGGATCGATCGATCGTTCGTCGATCACCGGCGGACTCCCCGACGGGGTCGCGACCGTAATCTCGATTCCCGCTTCAGAAAGCGTCTCGAGGGGCTCGACGCATTCTTCTCCCCAGTACCCTTCCTCGCTGACGACGAACAGTGCTTCCGTCATATTCCGCCGTACGAGCGACAGCCTAAAAACGACCAGCCAACCCGTTGGTTCTGCCGCATCCGCCGCGATAACATGTCGAATTGGACGAGGATCACGTCGTCCGAAAGTGGCTTTTTTCGCGGTCGGTCACCTACATATGGTATACCATGTCAGACAGGCCCCGTCCGTTCGACGGACTCGAAGCCCTGCTGAACCGACTGAACCGCCAGCTCGAGACGGCAGCACGTTCGTGGGAAACGCAACTCGACAACCGGAGCCAACTCGACCTCTCGGTGGGCGCCGCGGCGACGAGTATCGACCTCGCAGACGAGGGGGACGAGTTCGTCGTCACCGCCGACGTTCCGGGGTACGAAAGCGACGACCTCGAGTTGCGCCTCTCCGGGGAGACGCTCGCTCTCTCCGGCAACCGCGAACGCGCGGAGGATATCGGCGGCGACGAAGAGAATTACATCCGACGCGAACGAGAACTGGAATCGTTCAGCCGTCAGATTCGCCTCCCCGAATCGGTCGACGCCGACACGGTCCGGGCCAGCGTCAACAACGGCATTCTGACGATCCGACTGCCCAAGCGAGAACCGACGGACGAGGCGCACTCGATCGATATCGACTGAGGACGTCGCCGAGCGTCGGTCCCGCTTGGCCGACCGAGTGGCCGACGGTCGGACACGCGCTCCTGAAGAGTGACCTGCGCGGATTGAGCGACCTCATTGATCGAGGTTCAGTGCATCGAAGAATCGCCGCGTGAGTCGACTGCCGACGAACTCGAGCAGTTCGGCCGCGTCACCCTCGTCGTCGGCGAAGAGTCCGAGTTCGATTCGGCCGCCAGCCATGTCGTGGTGGCCGCCGACCGAACCCAGTTCGTCGAACGCGGTTCGCAGTGTCTGGCCCATATTGACCCGCGGATCGATCGAGCGACCGCTCAAGCGAATCGCGTCGCCGATGATCCCGTAGGCCAACACCGTATCCACACCCTCGAGATTGAGCAAGTAGTCCGCCGCCTGTGGGAGCGCATCCGTCTCGGTCGTTTTGCCGACGCTCGCGATCATCGCCGATCCGCGGCGTTCCCGACTGACGATGGCACGGCCGATCGCGTCGAGCGTCCCCGGTGTGAACGCGCTTCCGTACAGTTGCTCCAGCATCTCGAGGTTGGCGTCCGAGTAGACCGCCAGTGCCGCCTCGTACTCGCGTCGCGTCGGTTCGCGGACGAAATCGAGTCGCTCTCGATGGAGCGCGAAGAGCAGCGCCGAGGCGAGTCGCTCCGTGAGGTCGATCCCGAGGTCGCACAGGTACTCGACGAAGATAGTCGCCGTCGCACCGTAGTCGGTGCGGACGTCTTCGAACCCGGCCCGGCTCGATTCGCCAGGGTGGTGGTCGACGACGATGTCGGGGGTGACGTTCGCCGGAACCTCCGTGTTCACTCCCGGCCTGGTGTGATCGACGAAACTGATCGTATCGTAGTCGTCGATATCGGTACGCGATAGCATCCGGAGGCTGATATCGAGCATGTTGACGAACGCGCGGTTTTGCTGATGCGAGATCTCGCCGCCGTAGGCGATCGTCACCTGGTCGACATCCTGTTCGAACGCGATCGACTCGAGTGCGAGCGCGCTGGCGAGACAGTCCGGGTCCGGATTGTCGTGACAGACGATCACGAGCGAGTCGGTCGCCTCGAGGGCGGAAACGAGCTCGTCCGCGCGTGACATATCCGACATACGGTGACGAGACGCTTGAATCCCGCGTCGCGTCTCAGACGCAATGAACGGAGTTCGACCGCGGAGAGAGATTCGCTGTTATACGAACGAGCTTGAATTTGTTCGCCACCTATTCGTATTAGAACAGGACGCTTACCGGTGATTTCAGCGGTCTGAGACGTGATGTGTGATGAGACCGTACACTTATTTCACCTGGATACACGAACGGCGAGTATGCGCGACGCATATCTCGTCGGTGCGGGGCAGTCCGACTACGGGGCTTTCCCGTCGGAAAGCTACCGGTCGCTGTTCCGGACGGCGTTCGAAGCGGCAACAGGCAGCGTACCGAAGGGACTCGAGGCAGCAGACGTGGACGAGGCCTTCGTGGGCAACCTCGGCGTCGGTGGTCGCCAGCTCGGTCTCTCCGGCCCGGCGGTGACCGAACACGTCGGGCTCGACGGCGTTCCAACGACGCGTGTCGAAAACGCCTGCGCGGCCAGCGGGTTCGCGGTTCGACAGGCGGTCCAGGCCGTCAAATCGGGGATGGCCGACGTCGCACTCGCGGGCGGGTTCGAGATCATGTCGGACATGAGTTCCGACGCGACGAAGTACTGGCTCGGCGTCTCCGGTGAGACCGAGTGGGAACGACTCTCCGGCACCACGTTCTCCGGCGTGTACGCCCAGATGGCCAGCGTTCACATGGAACAGTACGGGACCACGCGCGAACACCTCTCGCAAGTCGCCGTCAAGAACCACTCGAACGGGTCCAAAAACCCCCACGCACAGCTCGGTTTCGAGTGTTCGCTCGAGGACGCACAGTCGGCACCCGTCGTCGCGGACCCGCTCAATCTCTATCACTGCTGTCCGACCTCCGACGGCGCGGCCTGCGCGCTGATCGTCAGCGAGGACGTCGTCGACGAGTACACCGACGATCCGATTCGGGTGGCCGGCGTCGGTGCCGGCAGCGACACCGTCGGATTGTTCCAGCGCGACTCGTACGCCGAGGTGCCCGCGAGCCAGCGGGCCGCCGAATCGGCCTACGAGATGGCCGACGTCTCACCCGACGACCTCGACTTCGCAGAAGTTCACGACTGTTTCGCCATCGCGGAACTGCTGGCCTACGAGGACCTCGGGTTCTGCGAGAAAGGGGAGGCCGGCACGCTCATCGAGTCGGGGAAGACCGAACTCGGCGGCGACCTCCCGGTCAACACCTCCGGCGGGCTCAAGTCGAAAGGTCATCCGATCGGCGCGACGGGTGCCGGACAGGTCGTCGAGGCGTACAAACAGCTCTCCGGGAACGCCGGCGAGCGACAGGTCGAGAATCCGACGCGGGGACTGACCCACAACGTCGGCGGCAGCGGCGGTGCGGCAGTCGTCCACGTCTTCGAGAAGGAAACGGAGGTGAACGCATGAGCGCGATCACCGGCGTCGGAACGTACGCGCCGCGATTCCGCATCAGCGCCGAGGCGTTCCAGGAGGCCTGGGGGCAGTTCAACGCGGCCGGCGTGAGCGAGAAAGCCGTCGCGTCCGCCGACGAAGACGCCCTGACGATGGCCTACGAGGCAGCGACCCGAGCGCTCGAGGCCGCCGAGACCGATCCGTCGTCGGTCGACTGGCTCGGATTCGCATCGTCGCGGCCACCGGAAGCCGAAGACGACCTCACCGCGCGCCTCGGTGCGATGCTCGCCCTCACGGAGTCGAGTGCCGGACAGGTGTTCACCGGAAGCACCCGGGCCGGAACGCGCGCGCTCTGGGCCGGGCAAGACGCGCTCGCTGCCGATTCGACCACCGCCCTCGTCGTCGCAGCCGACGCACCGAAGGGCGACCCGGACGACGGCATCGATCACGCCGCCAGTGCCGGCGCAGCGGCGTTCGTCTTGGAGCGCGACGGTCCGGCGGAAATCGTCGACCGCGCGGAGTATTCCGCGCCGTATCCGGGAACTCGATTCCGAACGACCGGGGAAGACGAAACCCGGACGCTGGGGGTCACTCAGTACGACCGACAGGCCTTCACCGAGACGATCGGCGGCGCAGTCGACGGGCTGGAGGTCGAGCCCGATCCCGAAGCCGCCGCGATCCAGGCGCCCGACGGGAAACTTCCCTACCGGGCGGCTGGCGCGGCCGGCGTCGGCACCGACGAAATTCAGGCCGCCGCAACGGTCCACGAACTGGGCGACCTCGGCGCCGCGAGCGTCCCGATGTCACTCGCCGTGGCGCTTTCCGACGGCTACGGCTCAGTCCTCGCGGTTTCCCACGGGAGCGGAGCGAGTGCCGATGCCTTCGTCGTCACAGCCGACGGGAACGTACCGGCTGCGACGGCACTCGAGGGCGACGAGCCCCTCTCGTATGCCGAGTATCTGCGCCAGCGTGGCGTCGTGACCACCGGACCCCCGTCGGGCGGCGGCGCGTACGTGAGCGTCCCCTCCTGGCGGCGCTCGATCCCGCAGCGATACCGGCTCGAGGCCGGACGCTGTACGGAGTGCGGAGCGCTGTCGTTCCCGCCGGAAGGCGCGTGTGACGACTGCGGCGCGCTCGCCGACTACGAACCCGTCGAACTCGCGGCCGAAGGCACGATCGAGGCCGTCACGACGATCTCGCAGGGCGGTGCGCCGCCGGAGTTCGCGGAACAGCAAGCTCGCTCCGGTGACTTCGCGGCCACGATCGTCGCACTCGAGACGGAGGACGGCGACGGAACCGTCAGCGCACCGGCGATGGGCACCGACGCTGCTCCCGCTGCCTTTTCGGTCGGCGACCGGGTCGAGACGACGATCCGCCGCATCTACACGCAGGAAGGCGTCACGCGGTACGGGTTCAAGATTCGACCGGCGGGCGAGTAACGGGCTCGAGCCCGCGTCGTCGAGTACCCTCGGCCCGGTGGGTACCGTCGTGTCCGGGTTCGAGACCCGAGACGGTCCCGCAGCGGACGAGCGGAAATCGCGTTTTCGATCAAACCTCCACGACGCACTCAGCTGCGTCGCTCGGTCGCTCCGCCGGTGACTCGGAGGCGTGACGTGACGCTGCTGGCTTCGAAATGTGGCGCGGCGAGAACCGGGGTGTGACGAGCAGAGCGGGGCCCGTTCCACTCGAACCACCGCAGTCACACTTCGGCAGGTGCCGGACCGATACCGCGGGGAAGTTCTCGCCACCGATCAGGCCGGTCTCTGGGGAACGGTTTCCTCGCGGTGAGAGTCGATCGGAATTTCGGGGGCCGCACCATCCGCGAGAGGGAGAAACACGCCGTGGGAAACGGCCGTCGGCGGGAAATGGAGAGGAAACGCAAAATCGAACGGAACGGAGTGTCGAGAAGAGTGACTGGAAAATTCAGTCCGCGTTGAGCGGGGGACGCGTAGACTGGGCCTCGTCGGAACCGTTTGCGGGGGTGTTGACGAACATCGCGTGACCGATGATTCCCATCGCGACGAACGAACCGAGCGGCACCGCGGCGGTTATCGATAGTCCCACGAACGTCAGGGCTGCAGTAACACCGAGCAGTGCGACTGGGATGAGGCCGAGAACTAGGTCGTAATATCCAGTCATAATCTATTCTATACTATGAGGAACAGGCATATAAGTGTTCCCCATAATCGGCTCGTGGTAGATGCGTTTCTAACTAGTGGCCAAGGCTATGAATTCCCATAACTTATGACGCCATTATTTCCGGCCTCAGAATGCGCTAATTAACAATCGCCGACCTCGTTCTCCCACCACGGGATGCACGATCGGCCACGTACGGCTTCGAAAGGAACGACGCCGAGACGGCTCCCGAAATCGTTGTCTGACTTCGTTGCAAAACGAGCGCGGATAAAGCGACGGGCCAGAACGAAACCTCACGCCAGCCTACGACGGTAGAGACGGTAGCCGAGTCGCCAGCCCAGCAGGGCGATCAGTCCGATTCCCGTTATCACGAGCGGGAATGGCCAGGTCGTTCCCCCGTCGAACAGCGAGGAAGCCCGAAGCATGAGTCCCACGTTCGCCGCTGCGATCCAGGTGACGGCCGCCAGTCGAACTCCGTCCGGGTCCAGGGGGCGGTCGCGCGTGTAAATCCCCGCGAGGAGCGCCACCGAAACCCATCCGATCACGAACGGTGTCACAGTGCCGAGCGATTCGAGCGGCTCGGCGATCGGATTACCGCCGTGCTCGATGTTCCCGAGCAGGACCAGGGCGACCACCAACCCGACGTCGACAACCGCCGTGACGACCCGTTCGCGGTCGAACCGGTCGGCGTTCCTCTCGGATCGAACTGCCGTGTCCATACGCGAGAGTCGGGGCCCAGGGACTATTGGTTTCCCGATTCGAATCGAGCGCCACGTCTAATCTGACAGGAGAGGAGGAACTCGGCGACGACTGATCGCCGAGCGCCATCCAACGGACAGAGCGTCTCCGTGCGAGGATCGCCTCGCACGAGTGGGTGGTCGGTTCGAGGGCACTTTGTTATCGTCGCCGTTCACGAACGCCGACCGACCGATCCGTTCGGTGACATTCGGTAAGCAGATCCTACACTCGCGCGTTCGAATTCGATGCCGATCGTTTCGATCGACGGTTACGCACGCGCGATTGTCAGCAAAAAGAACTAATAGGGAATAGATCAAATCGTTCCAGTGATGGCTGTCGTCGGTGACCGACGCGCCGGTTGTGAAGGGTGTAGCCGAACGATTGCACCTGAGAACGGAACGACGGTGACGATGCCGGACGGCGAACGAGTCGTCTGTTGTCAGGACTGCGAACCCTACGCCAGAGCCGCGGCACGGAAGGGCGAATCACTCGATCAGCGTCGGGACAACTGCGACGGTTGCACCCGCTCCGTCCTTCTTATCGACCTCGAGGACGTCGTACCCGACGACGGGACTACCCTCACCTGCTGTCCGACCTGCGTCGCCGAAGCGCGAGACCGCAGCGGCGACGATGCGGACCGCTCCGTCGGTGGGGCGTCGACCGGGGAGACCGACTCGGGCGACACGCCGGATGTGAACGAAACCGACGACTGAACGCTCTGTAGCCAGTGTCGCGAACACGCATCCGAGGAACCCTTCCGCGTCACCACCATCGACGAGCGCACCGAGTGGCTCTGTCACGATTGCAAAGCGGAGGCCGAGAAACGAGGAGTCGTCGCCGCAGTCGACATCCGCAAGACGAGGGCCCGCGACATCCTCGGCGTGAGTGCGAACGCGACCGACGAGGAACTGCGAGCAGCGTTTCACGACCAGGTCAAACGAGCCCATCCCGACACGAAAAGCGGGAGCAAGTCGGCGTTTAAACTCGTCACGGACGCCTACGAACGGCTCCGGGAAGCCGATTGACGGCTAATTCCGTCTTCCCGACCCAGGAATCCGATCGTCGCCGGGTTGAAGTAGTACGTCGACTCGCAAACCTCACACGACGTCGTCAGGTATTTTCCGTGGGCGTGGAGTTTCCAGAGTTTCGTCTGTCCCTGCTCGAGTTCGAGCGTGACCGGGTGGCCGCAGTCGGGGACCGTACACGGAAACCGGATATACCAGTTCGGAACCGACAGCGCCCCTAGTGGTGCGAGTTCGCTTCGCAACCGACAGAGGAGATTGAAGATGGTAAACGAGAGATTGTTTCGATCGATCGTCACGCCCTCGACGTCGCTGATGTAGCCGCGGCGACTCACCCCCTCGTCGCTCAACGGCAACACCAGAATCCCTTTGGCCACCGCGTACCCGATTTCCTGGTCGATCCACGTATTATCGGTCGCGTCCTCGGTCAGGATGGCGACGACGACGTCACTGTTGGCGAGACGACCCTCGAGTCGC
Organism: Natrinema caseinilyticum; assembly: GCF_024227435.1. GTDB lineage: Archaea > Halobacteriota > Halobacteria > Halobacteriales > Natrialbaceae > Natrinema > Natrinema caseinilyticum. The sequence goes on along the minus strand of NZ_CP100445.1, from coordinate 274,672 downwards.
TTTCGGAAGCGACCCGATTCGATCTCCTCGAGTGTGATATGAACGCCAAATGGGAAGTTCTTGACCGTGGAGAACAGGTCCTGAACGAGGCTGAGGTCGTCGGGAGCGTGTGAAACGAACACCTGTTCTCCACTCATCGGATAGTCTACAATAATCAGGTGTGTGAGTCATTATTAATCTATCTCCCGGTTCGCATTCAACAACTGTCCCGATCTCGTCGGTGACTTTCGATAGTTGTGAGAACGCGACGGGAGAATTCGACCTGCGAAAGCTCCGTTCCGAGTCGCTCGAACCACTCGCGCTCGACGCGCCACCGTCCGCGGACGGTACCGTCGGTCGTCAGTGACGTCGCATCGAGTCGGCCCGGGGTCCACTCTCGTTCGTCACCGATCGAAAGAAGCGCCCGAACCACCGCCCCGACTTCGTCGCTCGTGACCGCGGTGGCGTTGGAGACGGTTTCGTACTCGAGGGTTAATCCGGTCCCGTCGTCGACGGGCGGGTCAGCCTCGCCCGTTCACGTGGCGGTGGTAACGTAAATCCCGTGGCTCATCAATCGGTTCTCGAGGGCGACGGTCACGGGACGCTCGTCAGACGCGATACCCGCCGCGATGTCGGCGTCTCGCTCCGGACCGGGTCCGTCGTCAGTCATATCGATTCCTTCGGCGGAGACGGGGATAAGTCGGTCGCCGCTGGAACCGCGTCACGAACCCGTCCCAGCCGCAGAAGAGCGCCAGTGTCGACGGTTTACAGCGGTTCGACCAGATTCTCGAGTGCGGCCGTGGGATCGTCCGCTTTGGCGACCCCGCTCGCCAGCAAAACGCCCTCGGCGCCGAGATCGCCGGCCGCGACGACGTCTTCGCCCGTGCTGATTCCCGCACCACAGAGAACCGAGACGTCCGAATCGACGTTTTCGGCCGCCTCGACGGCGTCCTCGACGACGTCGGGATCGGCCTGGCTGACCGGTGTGCCGGTCCCGATGAGTGCAGGCGGTTCGACGGCGACGGCATCCGGACCCAGGGCCGCGGCCGCGCCGATCTGGGCCGGATTGTTCGCGCAGACGACCGTCTCGAGACCGGCCCGCTCGGCCGCCCTGACCGATCCGTCGATCGCTGCCAGTTTCAGTCGTCGCTCGGAGTGGTTGATCAGCGTCCCGACCGCACCGGCGTCGACGGCAGCCTCCGCGAGCGTGTGGCCGGTGTTGCTCCCGTACTCGACCGAATCGACGTGTTGGGCCCACGTCTCCGCGCCCGTATCGGCAACCCGTTCCAAATGCGCCGCCTGTGGCGCGACGGCCAGGCGAGCGTCTGTGGTATCGTCGACGTCGCGGACGGCCTCCGCAACGGCGACCGGATCACACGGATACGTCTTCAGGTTAACGAGGACGAACATATCGCCAACCCCTCCCGCACGAAAGAAATAGCTTCCGAGTCGTTAGTGTCGAATTCGACGTCGACGACGGCGGGTCAGTCCTTGCGCTTGACGACGTCGCCGAGGGTGTAACTCCCCGTCGAGGAGCCGCCGGACCACTCCGAGTCCCCGCCGGAACTCCCCTCCGCGCTCAGATCGATATCGAGGTAGTTTTCGAGTTTCGACTGCACGCGGTCGCTCGGGAGCGTATCACCGCGCTCGATCTTACGGATCAGGCTCGCTTTCTCGTTGAGTTCGTTCGCGAGATCGGACTGACTGAGCCCCTTGCTCTCGCGGGCGTTGCGGACCCGGTCGTCGTAGTCAGTCGCGAGTTCTTCCATGTCGTCGAACATGTCCGTCCGGCGGCGCTGGCTCGAGCTACTCGAACTCGACGAGCCGGTACTCGAGCCGGCGGACTGACCGCCACCGCTCGAGGACGACGAACTCGAACCGGTCGAGTACTTCGTGGACGCACTCGAACTCGCGGGCTGTTTCACCTCGGTTCCGAAGTCGGTACAGTTCGAACACACGTCTAACTTCGCGCCCTCGACTTTGATGGTCTTCGGGGACGACGTCTCGGCCCCACACATCTCGCACTGAACCATGTGAGACCCTATATCGTGGCGAGGGATAAAGCATACGGCGCGGTCCCGAATCGGAGAAATGGGTGCTGAGACGACGGAGCGAGCGATTACGAAGCGCGAGGAGAACGCCTCGCCCTTTAGGGCGGGGAGGATGTCAATCGAGTGCGGCCCAGGAGTAGTAAAACCGCTGGAGTGCGGTCACGTGGCCGACGACCGCGAGGAAAATCAGGAGCCAGCCCACGATCGAAAACCCGCCGAGAGTCGTCCCAGCGAGCGGATACGCGAGAAATCCGACGAGTCCGATGATCGCCAGCCGGTCCGCACGACCGACGAGTCCACCGTAGACTCGGTCGAGACCGACCGCCTGGGCTTGCGTTCCGAGATACGAGGTCATCACGACGCCGGTTACGGCGAGGAAGCCGAGCAGATAGTCCTCGAGTCCCGCTGCCAGTCCGGCGATGACGACGATGTCCGCGTACCGGTCGAGGACGTGATCGAGCAAATCGCCGCCCGCCGAGGCGACTTCCTGTTCGCGCGCGAGCGCACCGTCGACGATGTCGAGCCAGCCGTTGCAAAAGACCAGCGCCGCCGCAACGGCGTACCACGTGGGTTCTCCGCGCCCACCGAGGGCGAAGGCCGCCGCGGCCAGGACGGCCATTCCGAACGCGATTACGCTCACCCCGTTGGGCGTCATTCCGACCCGGTCGAACCCGGTGACGAACGGATCGAGAAACCGCGACACGTATGGACGAAACTTGTCCAGCGTCATGTCAGATACCCCACGAAGTCGACCTCGCCGGCGCTCGGTTCGCGCGTCCCCGCCGCGACGGCCGCGAGATCGCCGGCGACGTCCTCGGGGCCCCGGTCCGTCGTGTCGATCTCGTAGACCGACTCGCGGCCGTGTTCCGCGACCGCTTCCGACAGGATAACGTCCAGCGCCTCGCTTTCAGCGTTCTCTCGGGCCTTCCGCTCGCTCTCGCCGCGCTCGAGCAGTCGCTCCGCGAGCGTGTCCGGGTGACACCGGAGGACGGCAACTCGGTCGGCCTCGAAGTGATGGGCGAGGTGAGACTCGATCACGACGTCGTCACGGTCCTCGAGCCACGCCCCGAGCGCCTCGAGATCGGCAACCACGCTCTCGCGGTCGGCGTCGACGTCCGTGTAGAACGCCTCGTCCTCGATGACGCTGTTGAGGTGAATCACCTCGAGATCGGGGCTGACTTCGCCGCGATCAGTTTCGGCTCGTCTGGACTCGAACAGGCTCGTCGCGGTCGTTTTTCCGGTTCCGGGGGTGCCCGTGACCGCGATCCTCATGGGTCTGCCACCTCCGGACCCGTGTCCGGTTCGTCGGCGCTATCCGCCCCGAGACCCAGATCGGTGAGCGCGTCGTTGAGCGTCTCGACTGCTCGTTCGGTTTCGGTCTCGGTGCCGCAGGTGATGCGGATACACCCCGGCAGGCCGAAACTCGAACAGTCGCGGACGATGACACCCCGCTCTTGCATCGTTTCGGCCACGGTCGAGGCGTCGTCGACGTCGACGAGGACGAAATTCCCTTCGCTCTCCCAGACGTGGGCATCGATGTTCTCGCGCATGTACTCGCGGGACTCGCGGGCCGTTTCGACCGTCCGGACGACGTGTTCTTCGTCTTCGATGGCGCCGAGGCCGGCCCGGCACGCGAGTTCGCTCGCTGCAAACGGTGTGTTCACGCGCGCGTAGGCATCCGCCCACGCCTGGGGGACGACGGCGTACCCGAGTCGGACGCCGGCCAGTCCGTACGCCTTTGAGAACGTGCGTAATACGGCGACGTCAGTCCGGGCGTCGTATCCGTCTCGACCCTCGATGAGGGTCACGGCGCTGTCCCGGTCGGCGAACTCACCGTACGCCTCGTCGACGACGATCAGCGTTTCCTCGTCGGTTTCGTCGGCGAGCCGGTCGATTTGCTCGAGCGCGATGGTCGATCCGGTCGGATTGTGCGGGCTGGTGAGCCAGACGACCCGTTCGTCCTCGTACGCTTCGAGGACGGTGTCCGCGTCCTGGTCGAAGTTGCGGGCCCGAGAGAGTTCGTACTCGCGGACGTCGCCGTGGTGGAAGCGGGAACTCATCCCGTAGTAGGCGAACCCTGGTGCGGGAACGAGGACGTCGTCTCCCGACTCGAGCGTGGCCCGATGGAGGTAATCGATCGCACCGTCGCCACCGTTGGCCAGCCAGACCTGTGCGTCGGCGACGTCCCAGCGGTCGGCGACGGCAGCCGTGAGGTCGGCGTGTGCGGCTTTCGGGTAGGAACTGACGCTCGAGGCTGTCTCGCGGATTGCCACGGCCGCTGCCGGCGAGGGGCCGTGTGGGTTCTCGTTCGACGCGAGCTTGACGAATTCGGAGGGGTCGCGCCCGAGTTCGCGGGCGACTTCCTCGATTCCTCGACCCGCCTCGTAGGCGACGTGATCGGACAGGTCGCGCGGTTGCATACGCGAATTCAATTTCCCGTGGCTCTTAAGGGTGCTTACATGTGGTCGGCCGCGCCGAGACGAGCGTCCGCTCTGCTGGCCCGGGCGGGAGGACACGGCGACCGCCACGTCGCCGACCGTCGTGCGGGTTCTGGAGCGTGAACGGTGGAAACGGTCCGTACGATAGCGGGCCATTCGACCGATTGTCACGCCGTTTCCGCGGCGTTTTCCGTGGCCAGTTTCAGAATCTGCGGGACGACGAGAATCTCGAGCACTGCCATGCCGAGGACGATCCAGCGGGCCAGACCATCGAGAACGGTGAACGCGACGACTGTGAGGATTACGGCGCTACCGAATCCCATCCCGTAACGGATAACCGGGTTTTCGAACGGAGAGGGCATGCGTAGACTAGTCGAGAACGGCAATATATTTCTTTCCATATTAGACAGTAATCAATCAGAGATCGATCGTGGCCGTCACATCGGTTCGACCGGGTTCGCGGCTGTTCCGCCGGTTCGACCGATATTCCGGTGTCGATCCCGTTTCGGCGTCACCCCGCGTCGTACCAACCGCTGGTCGGTCGAACCGCGGTCGACGGTCACCGCCCTCGGAGTCGCTCGAGTCGCTCGAGCGTGTCCGCATCCGCGGGGTCCTTGTCGGACCGGACGCCGACGAACCGAGGGAATCGAAGCGCGTAGCCCGACGAATAGGTCGGCGACGACTGGATCTCCTCGTAGCCGACCTCGAAGACGGCGGCGGGTTCTATGTTCACGTTCTGTCCCTCCTCGGCAGCGATATGGGGCTCGAGCAGGTCGGTCAACTCGGCGAGTTTCTCGTCGGTGATGCCGGTCGCGACCTTCCCGACCGTCTCGAGGGACTCGCCAGCACGCACCGAGAGTTCGAAGGTCCCGAGGAACGTCGCCCGCCGCCCCTCGCCCCACTCGGCGCCCGTCACGACGCAATCGAGCGTCTCGACGTCGGGTTTGCGCTTGCGCCAGTTCTTGCCCCGGCGGCCCGGTGTGTACGTCGACCCTGGGTCTTTCAGCATGATGCCTTCGTGTCCCGATTCCAGCGCCTCGGTGTCGATCGACTCGATCTGGTCGGGATCGGCGGATTCCCACAGGAGCGAGAGCCCATCGATTTCGTCGTCCCCGAGACGATCCGTCTCCGCCTCCGAATCGACCAGGACCGAGCGGAGCCGTTCGTGGCGCGTCGTCAACGGTTCCTCGAGCAGGTCCGCGCCGTCGGCGTGCAGGCAATCGAAGAAGACCGGCCGAACGGTGACGTCCTCGCGAGCCTTCGCGACGTCGTGTTTTCGCCGAAATCGCTTGAGGACCGCCTGAAACGGGAGCGGCGTCCCGTCGTCGTCGACCGCGACGACTTCGCCGTCGAGGATCGCGGGTACCGCGAGCGTCTCCCGGGCGAACTCGACCACTTCGGGAAGGGCCTCGGTGACGTCCTCCATGTTTCTCGAGAAGACTCTGGTTTCGCCGGACTCGCCGGGCCCGTCGGCGTCGGCGGGTTCGTGATGCAATTGGATCCGTGCCCCGTCGTATTTCCACTCGACGCCGGCTTCGTCCCACTCCCCCAGCGCGTCCGTCACCGTCCCCGCCTGAGCGAGCATCGCCTGGACGGGGCGGCCGACCTCGAGGTCCATCGCGTCCAGTCCCTCGATCCCGTCGTCCCTCGCGATCCGGGCCACTCGCCCGTAATCGTTCGAGACCTGCAGGGCGCGCTCGACCCGATCACCGGGCACGTCGAAGGCGTCGGCGATCGCGTCTCGGACCGTTCCCTCGCCGACACCGATGCGCATCTCCGAGAGGACGAGTCGGGCGAGGTAGCGGGCTTCTTCGCTCGAGCACCGATTGAACAGTCCGAAGAGCAAGTCGACTTTGCGGTCCTGACTGCCCGAGCCTTCGGCGGCCGCGAGGCCTTCGAGCGTGTCGGCGACCTCGCGGACGGTGAGGTCGTCGCCACCGCCAGCGGGTCCGCCACCAGCGCTCGTAAACGCACCCAGCCCGCGCTGGCCGCCGAAATCGTAGCTGGCCGCCACGGCACCGATCTCCCCGACCGACGCGAGCGTGTCCTCGACGTCCTCGGCACCCACGTTGGTCCCGGCCGCGCGGGCGATCGCCTCGTAACACGCGCTCGGTCCGACGTCGAGCGTCGTCGAGTCCCAGGCCGGGAACACCCGCCCCTGGGCGAAACGCGCGACCACCTCGAGGTCGTCGCCGGCGACCGCGAGCAGTTCGCGGACGTGAGCGACGATCTCGAGATCTGCGGATTCGGCTTCGATCGTCCCGGCGCGGTCGGCGAACGTGGCGAACTCCATCGACGGTGTCTCTCACCTCGGAGCCTAAAACGATTCGGAGACGAAAGCGGGTGCGATAGCCGAGAGGCGATCACTCCGCGGCGCGTTCACGATCGGCCGCCGACGATGGAAGGCCGTGTTTAAAGGCGTTCGCGTCCCCACTGGGTGGTATGCCAGAGGAGGAACTCGCCGAACGCGTCGCTGACGTGTTGTCCGTCGACGCCGTCGACTTTCGGGAGCGGGCCGAGGCGGACGCCGAGGTGATCAAAGACGCCGTCGAGGAGGGGGTGTTCGACAACCCGCAGGCGATCGTCGGCCTCGAGTACGAGTTCTACGCCGTCAAAGCCGACGGCTGCGCGTTGCGGCGGGTTCCACGACGGCTACTCGAACTGATCGGCTTCGAAAAGGAACTCGGATTGCACAACGCGGAAATGACGACCAGCCCGCAGCCGCTGAACGCACCCGGGCTGGCCGCCCAGGAGTCGGAGGTGAAAGCGCGCCTACGGGCGGCGCTCAACGTGACGCAGTCCGAGCGGATGCGACTCGTCAGCGACGCGATGTGGACGATCCCACCCGAGGGCGAGACAGCGGGCACCTACCTCACCGATAGCGTCGAACGAACCGCACTCGCGGCCGACGGAACCGAACGCGGGATCCGAATCGCGACGAACATGAGCGATTCCGCGCGCTATCACGCGATGGCAAACACGGAGCAGGCCGATTCCGCGGGGATGCGCATCGAAGCGCCCCACGTCTCCGTCCAGGCCGACACGGTCATGCCGGAGAGCCTCATCACGTCGATTCAACCGCACTATCAGGTCCCCCACGCGCCCGACCTTTCGACGTACTTCAATTACGCGCTCCGAATCGCGGGTCCGCTCCTCGCGCTCGGCGTCAACTCCCCGTTCTTCCCGCCGGATCTCTACGACGACGACGCGTCCGCCGACGAGATCCTCCGCGACGGCTGGATGGAACATCGGATCAGCGTCTTCGAAACCGTCCTGAACGATCCCACGACCGGCGACGGGAAGGTCCGATTCCCGGACGATTTGGAGACGGTCGACGATGCGATCGACCGAATCGCCGACGACGAAACCATCGTGCCGATGCCGGTCGAGTCCGGCGAGCGCTTCGACGACCAGTTCCCGCACTTCAGTCGCAAACACGGCACCTACTGGCGGTGGGTTCGCCCCGTCTTCGGCGGCCCGACGCGGTCGGCCGCCAACGCTCGTATCGAGTTCCGACCGATCCCCGCCCAGCCGACGGTTCGGGATTCCGTGTCCTTTCTCGCCGCCTTCGCCGGCCTGATGGAGAGTCTGACCCGTCTCGAGCATCCCGTCCTCGAACTCGACTGGCAGATCGCCCGGGAGAACTTCTACGCCGCGATGACGGACGGTCTCGAGGCCGACCTGACCTGGATCACCAACGACGGCAAGGAGACGACCGACGGACTCGCGCTCTACGAGGACCTGCTGGCCCACGCCGAGGACGGACTCACGAACCGCGGGCTTCGCGAGGAAGACGCAGCGAAGTATCTCTACCCGCTTCGACGCCGTGTCCGCCAGGGTGTGACGCCGGCCGGCTGGAAACGAGCGCGGGTGAGAGCAGGGCTCGAGGAGGGGACACGGTTCGCCGACGCGGTCGAGCGAATGCAACAGGAGTACGTCGCTCGGCAGGCCGAAACGTTGCTCGAGGGGAGTTTCGCGGACTGGATCGGCGACTAGCGGTTCGAAAACGGGCGGTGGCGGTCCAAAAAGGGGAATTAGCGGGCTGGTTCGACGTTCTGGTTCATCCGGAACAGGTTCTCCGGATCGTACGTCGTCTTCACCTCGACCAGCCGATCGTGGTTCTCCCCGTAGGCGAGGGCCTCTTCACCCTCGCGTTCGCTGATGAAGTTCACGTAGACGCCGCCGGTCGCGTACGGCGCCATCGCATCGAAGAACTCCCGGGACCAATCGATGCACTCGTCGTCCATGGCGGGATCCTCCCAGCGCGTGTGGACGTTCATCCCGTACGCTGCGTCGCGGTGCGGGAACGCAGTCGCGTCCGCCGGTACCCGGCCCATCGCGCCGCCGAGCTGTCCGAAGAAGATTTCGGAGAGCGGCGACGGGAGGTCCCGCGCGTATTCGACCACAGTATCGATAGCGTCGTCCGAAATCTCTCGGAAGTTGTGTGACTTCCAGTAGTTCCGGACGCCCTCGGTGAGGAGCGGATCGAACGCTTGCTGGAACGTCGTGTACTGGCGCGGACTGACGGTATCGGCGATCGGTTCGCCGTACTCCCGAATCGGAGCCAGCACTCCTTCGCCCTCGGTGACGTCCCCGGCGTAGAACGGGACCACGACGATCACGTCTTCACCGTGGATGGGTTCGGGAAGGAACGGAAGCGGCGGTGCCTTGCGCAAGACGACCCAGACGGTCGACTCATCCGGCGCAGTCTCGTTGAAGTCTCGCACGTGCCGGAGGACGGCTGGCGCGTCCGCACCGTGATAGACGACCATCCCCGCGAGCACCTCGGGACCGACCTCGTGGAGGGCGAACTCGAACGACGTGACGACGCCGAAGTTGCCGCCCCCGCCGCGGACCGCCCAGAAGAGATCGGGGTTTTCGTCCTCGCTCGCGTGTCGCAGTTCGCCGTCCGCGGTGACGATGTCGACGGAGCGCAGGTTATCCACGGTCAATCCGTACTTGCGAGTGATCCAGCCGAACCCGCCACCGAGCGTGAGCCCCGCGACGCCGGTCGTCGAGTTGATCCCGAGCGGCGTCGCCAGCCCGAACGCCTGCGCCTCGTGGTCGAAGTCTGCGAGGGTCGCCCCGGGCTCGACGCGAGCCGTCCGCTCCTCCGGATCGACGCGAACCGACCGCATCGCCGAGAGATCGAGCATCAACCCGTCGTCGCAGACCGCGTTCCCCGCGATGTTGTGTCCAGCGCCGCGGATCGCGAGCAACATGTCGTACTCACGGGCGAAAGCCACCGCCGCGATCACGTCCGAAACACCCATCGCTCGCACGATGAGCGCCGGTCGGCGGTCGATCATGCCGTTCCATATCGCTCGGGCGTCGTCGTAGCCGAGATCCCCCGGGCGAAGTAACTCGCCATGGAGTCTCTCGCCGAGACCGTCAATTACACCGTCGTCTATTGGTGTGGCAGTCACTGACATTGTTCCTCACAGTTTCTACGCCTCACCCGAGCTTATAGTTTCACATGACTAACAATTATAGTAGCTCCGGCGGACGAGAGAGACTCGAGAACTGGCGCGTCATCGCATGGCTCGATCGGACAGAACGGATGCGTCTCCGACCATTTGCCGCCCTCGCGATACGAACGACCGGCGCGATATCGGACATATCTACCCGATTGATCATCGTGTTAGATATACTACTATTATATCTCCGTGGGGCGCCTACCGTGGGGTATGGGAACAGTGCAACGACGAGAAGGCGAAGCTGCGTTTCACGACCTGCCGAGCGACGACGTTCGGTCCTTCGTCGCGGGATTTCGCGGCGACGTGGTCTCTCCGTCCGACGAGGAGTACGACGCCGCTCGAGCGATCTGGAACGGCATGATCGAGCGGTATCCGGCGCTCGTCGCGCGCTGTGCCGGGGTCTGCGACGTCGTCGCGGCGGTGACCTTCGCTCGCGAGCACGACCTGCCGCTCGCCGTGCGGGGCGGCGGGCACAACGTGGCCGGGACGGCCGTCTGCGACGGCGGGATCGTGGTCGATCTCACGGAGATGAACGGTGTTCGGGTCAACCGCGAGGCGGAGACCGTCTACGCCGAAGGCGGCGCGACGCTGGGCGACGTCGACCGCGAAACGCAGGCGTTCGGACTGGCGACGGCCCTCGGAGCCGTGTCCCAGACCGGGATCGCCGGCCTGACGCTCAACGGCGGCTACGGGCACCTGAGCCGCGAGTACGGACTGGCGCTGGACAACTTGATCAGCGTCGACATCGTGACGGCGGACGGGAAGAGACGCACCGCCAGCGAAGCGCGGAACGAGGATCTCTTCTGGGCGGTCCGCGGCGGGGGCGGCAACTTCGGCGTCGTCACGTCGTTCGAGTACGCCCTCCACGAGGTCGGCCCCCAGGTGTACGCGTTCTTTGTCTGGTACCACGCCGACGACGCCGACGCGGCGCTTTCGGCCTTCCGGGAGTGGACCGAGACCGCGCCGCGAGACGCCGGCGTCCTCGCGTTCACCGCCCACGTCCCCGAACTCGAGGAGTTCCCCGCGGAGACGTGGGACGAACCGGCGATCGTGTTCCTCGGTTCCGCCCGCGGCGAGTCGGCTACCGACGGCGAGGTCTTCGAACCGCTTCGCGAGGTCGCGACGCCCATCGCCGACATGAGCGGGCCGATGGCCTACGCCGACCTCCAGTCGATGCTCGACGAGGACTACCCGGACGGGCTGCGGTACTACTGGAAGTCGATCTTCCTCGACGAACTCACCGACGAGGTCTTCGACCTCATGGTTCGGTACAACGACTCGAGTCCGTCGGCGCTGTCGACGGTCGATTGCTGGCACTTAGGCGACGCGGTCGCCGACGTTCCGCAGGACTCGACCGCGTATTGGCACCGGGACAAGCCGTACATGCTCACCGTCGAGGCGAACTGGGAAGAGGCCGATGACGACGACGCGAACGTGGACTGGGCCCGCGACGTGTTCGCCGACGTGCAGGCGCTGCCGGTCGCCTCTGGCCGCTACGGCAACTTCCCGGGGCTGAACGAAGACCCCGTAAAACTACTCTACGGCGACAACTACGATCGGCTGGTCGAGGTCAAGACGACGTACGATCCGGAGAACCTGTTCCGGTCGAACACCAACGTCCCTCCGCGGACGGACGCCGACTGATCCACGCTCCTCGAGCGGCCGTCGGCAGATCGTCGGCAATCGTTCGTCGCGGCCGAAAGCGATTAAGTAGCCTCGCTCGAGAGTTGTGCGTATGGTAACCATCCTTTCCGGGGGCACTGGGACGCCGAAGCTGCTCGACGGTGCAGCCGCCGCGTTCTCGCCGGAGGAGACCACGGTTGTCGCCAATACGGGCGACGACATCGAACTCGGCGGACTCATCGTCTCGCCTGACGTCGATACGCTGCTGTTTCAGGGTGGTGGTGTTCTCGATCGCGAGACGTGGTGGGGAATCGACGGTGACACGCACCGAACCAACTCGGCGCTGATGGACATCGCGGAGGCCGCAGGACTCTCGAAGGGGCCGAAATACCTCCCGGAAGAGAAACAGACCGACAGTCGGCGGCTCGCAAACTGGCGGCGGTTCTCCGGGGTCGCGGAATTCATGACGATCGGTGACCGCGACCGAGCCATCCACATCTCACGAACGAGCCTCCTGGACGAGGGCCAGACGCTGGGCGAGGTGACCCAGCAACTCGCCGGCGCGTTCGGACTGACGATCGACTTGCTTCCGATGAGCAACGATCCCATCGCCAGCCTCGTCCACACGGACCAGGGACTCATGCACTTTCAGGAGTACTGGGTCGGTCGTAACGGCGAACCGACCGTCAAAACGGTCGAGTTCCGCGGCTCCTCGAAGGCCGAGCCCGCACCGGGCGTCCTCGACGCCCTCCGGGACACCGTCGTCATCGGGCCCTCGAACCCGGTCACCAGTATCGGGCCGATGCTCGCGCTGCCGGGCGTGGCCGACGCGCTCGCCCAGACGACCGTCGTTGCCGTCTCGCCGTTCCTCGGCGGCGACGCCTTCTCCGGACCCGCGGAGGATCTCATGGAGGCCGTCAACGCCGACCCGAGCACGGAGGGACTGGCCACCGCGTACCCGTTCGCTGACGCGTTCGTGATCGACACGACCGACGACGCCGACTTCAACCGGCCGACGGTCCGGACCGATATCGAAATCAACTCGCGCGAAGACGCCAGCCACGTGATTCGCGCGGTCGAAAGCGCGATTTCCCGCGTCAGTTGAACGATGGCCGGATCAGTGTCGTTTACACCGGCGCTCGCCCTCGCGAGCCTCAGTGGCGAGGCGGACGCCGATTGGGCGCGGGCCGGGGCGCGATACGCGGGTGCGGCGTTCCTGGGGGGGATCGCCCTCGATGCGGAGTCCAGGGCGGCAGCACGCCGCCTCGTCGAACGCGACAGATCCGAGTTCCTCCCGGCCGATCCGATCGCCTTTATCGACCGTCAACTCGCGGCGCTGACGGACGTCCCGATTCAACCGGCGTTCAACGTCCGGAGCACGACCATCGAACCGATCGCCGACGCTGCCCGCGTCTGCCGGGATCACGGTGCCTATCTCGAGATCAACGCTCACTGTCGGCAGGACGAACTCTGTACCGTCGGCTGTGGCGAGGCGCTCCTGCGAGACGGCGCGCGTCTCGCCGATTACGTCGACCGGGCGGCCGATACCGGCGTTACGGTCGGGATAAAGGTCCGTGCCGAGGTGGTAGGCGTCGACCTGGCGACGCTCACACGGACCCTCGAAGCTGCGGGTGCCGACTTCGTCCACGTCGATGCGATGGATACCGAGTCGGTGATCGCCGAGGTGGCCGAGGCGACCGATCTCTTCGTCATCGCCAACAACGGCGTCCGCGACGAGGACACCGTTCGCGAGTATCTCGAGTACGGTGCCGACGCGGTCAGCGTCGGCCGGCCGAGCGACAACCCCGCGGTCCTCGAGCGAGTCGCCGCCGCGGTCGATCGACCGGGCAGCCTCGAGACGGCTCGATACCCCCGCTCATCGGACGGGCGAATCCGGTAGCGGCGCGAGCATCTCGAAAGAACCGCGCCCTCGACCGCCGGAACCAATCGTTTTATCGTACTGGTCGCTCACAGCCAAACTACTGGCCTGTGGTTCCTATGAACGATCCGATCGACATCCTGTTGGTGGAACCAAACCCCGGCGACACACGTCTCTTTACCGAATCGTTCGACGAAGCAAATCTCACGAATAGCATCGCCACCGTTTCCGACGGCGACGCGGCGCTCGATTTCGTCCATCAACGCGGAGACTACGAGGACGCGACCGATCCGGATCTCGTTCTACTCGAACCACAACTACCCGGAAAGAGCGGCATCGAAGTGCTTTCCGAACTGAAAAACGAGCCGGCGTTACGGGACCTTCCCGTCGTCATCCTCACGAGTTCCGACATGGGAGAAGAAATCGTCAAATCACACGGCATCGACGCCGATCACTACAGCCAGAAGCCGGTCGAACCCGAAGATTTCATCGAATTCGTCCAGGAAATCGAGGAGTTCTGGCTCACGATCGTGCAAGGGGAATCGACGGACCGCTGACCGCTCGACGGACCGGACTGCACGACGTGCGATTCGACCCGTTTTCGACATCCTCGTGGAACTGGAACCAGCCTGGACGAGCCTCGAAACGGAAGTCGGCTCCCGGACGAGTCCGGTCAGCGACACAGCTACAGCGGTGCGCCGACCAACACGAGCTTCGCCCGCCCGTCGCCGCGGTTGTGAATCTGGCGCGTCACCTCGGAATCGAGTCGGATCGCGTCGTCCGCCTCGAGCGTCACCGTCTCGTCCGAATCGGGCAGTTCGATATCGACCGTCCCCGCGACGACGAAGTACACCTCCTCTTGACCCGTGTGAGTTTCGTCGTGTTCTTTCCCCTTCCCGTCGGGCTCGAGTTCGAGCACCGAGATGCCGAGGTCAGTCGTCTCGAGTTCGTCCTTGAGGAACCACATGCCGCCCCATTCCTCCGGGACGACGGATTCGGGGTCCGTTTTGGTTGCGATATCGTAACCCATAGTGGATGGTGTCCGGTATCGGTATTAAATCGACGGGACGCCGAACCCGGCCGACGTCCGACGACCTGTGGCGGACCGCCCAGCGGCGACAGCCGACCGGTGGCGATCGCGACGACAGCCAACCCCCTACCCCTAAGCCGCCCCGGCACGCAGCGAGACGTATGCGATCGCCGGAAGCGAACGCGGAACTGGCGCTCCTCCTCGAGGTGGCGGGAACGCCCAAGCCTGGCAACGTCGACCGACGTCGCGACCTGCCGGACCTGCGGTTCGATCACTTTCTCGCGGGGGCGGTGGGGGCGCGGGGCGGACTCGAGTTAGCGGCCAACGGGGCGGCGGTCGGTCCCGCGTTCGAGCACGCGATCGAGGGGATGTCCGCTCAGACGGGCGGGAATACGCAGTTCGGGTCGCTGTTGCTGCTCGTCCCGCTCGTCAGGGCCGCTCGCAAGGAGGTGTCACAACCCGTTGCGGAGGCCGTCGTCCGAGACACGACGGTCAGCGACGCGGCGGCGTTCTACCGTGCCTTCGAGTACGTCGACGTCGCGGTCCCCGACCCGCCCGCAGAGATGGCCGCGCTCGACGTCCGACGGGGCGCGGATGCGATCCCGGCGCTCGAGGAGCGCGGACTGACGCTATACGACGTCCTGGACCGAAGCGTCCCGGGGGACGACGTCGCTCGCGAGTGGGTTCGAGGGTTCGAACGCTCGTTCGCCGCGGCCGAGCGACTCGCCGAGAGGGACGGCCCGGTCTCGGATCGGGCCGCCGCGGTGTTCCTCTCGCTGCTCGCCGAGCGGTCCGACACGCTCGTGACGACCCGCCACGACGAGGCGACGGCTCGAGCGGTGACCGACCGTGCAGCGGACCTGGTCGAGGCGGACGCACTCGAGACGAATCCGACGGCCGTCGACTCCTTCGCGGACGATCTCGTCGCCCGCGGAATCAATCCCGGGACGACGGCGGACATCACTGCCGCGGGGTTGTTCATCGCGCTCGAACACGGGGCGGTCGAACCGTGAGCGACGACCGGGACCCGCAGTCGAGCGATCGCACTGGCCACGGTAACGGCGACGACGGGTTCGGCTCGCTCGTCGCCGACGGCGAGGGAGGATCGGCCGACAGCAACGACGACGGTGGATCTGCCGAGTGGCCCGTCGCCCTCTCCGGCGTCACCGAAACGCTCGTGACGACGCTCGGGCCCAACGGGCTGTGGAACGCCGCCGCGCTCGGTCTCTACGCCGGCGATCCCGTCACCGCGCGAACGTGGGGCAACACGCGGACCCGCCGAAACTTCCACCGGCAGGGCGAGGGCTACGTCCAGTTCGTCGACGATCCCGTCACCTTCGCAGATGCCGCGCTCTCGATCGTCGAATCCAGCGAGCCGGTCCTCGAATCCGCCTGCGCGTGGACCCGCGTCGCCGTCGAACGGGTCGACGCCGGGACCGACGGTGACACCGACTGGGAAGAATGGGCACTTCGGCCCCTCGAGTCGCGGATCGAACGCGAGACGGTCCCGACGATCGACCGCGGGTTCGGGGCCGTCGTCGAGGCGACGGTCGCCGCCTCACGGCTCGACGTCGACGACTACGACGAGGAAGACCTCCGGGACCGGCTCGCGTACGCCGCTTCGGTCGTCGACCGCGCCGGCGGGCCGCGCGAACGCGAGGCGCTCGAGCGCGTGCGCAAACACTCGTCGTGGTGAATCGCGGTTCCCTCGAGCCGTGACGGTCCCGTTTCGTCGGAGCACCATGCTGATCCGGAAGGCGAGAGGTGTATCGGCTCGTCTAGGACGCGTGCCGAGTTTCGTACGTCGCGACAGTGCGGGCCGAGCGACACATTGGTCGGCTCGACCGGATCACCGTCGTCTCCCTATACGAGAAAAAATCCATCGCGGGTGAACAGTCTGGGCCAACACGGGACGAAGATTTTACCACTGGGCGTGGGAGTGCAAGAACGTCTGATGGCGGTCGATGCATCAAGCCAGCGCCTGGAGATCGTCAATACGTCCGACGAACGCCACGCCGAGTGTCGCGGTCCCGGAGGTCAGTGAACGAGTGTCTATCCACGTCGACCTCGAACTCGTCGCACTCATCTCGGCGATCGTCGGATTCGGCGTTGTAGCCCAGTTTCTCGCGGCCAAATATCGCGTCCCGAGCGTCCTGTTTCTCATCGTCGCCGGCGTCGCGATCGGTCCCGAAGGCCTCGGTATCATCACGGCCGACACGTTCGGGGGAGCGCTCTCGACCATCGTCGGGGTGAGCGTCGCGCTCATCGTCTTCGAGGGCTCGTTTCGGCTCGAGGGAGAGATCGTTCGAAACGCCCCGAGAGCGGTGGGGCGCTTGGTCACGATCGGTGCGGGCGTGTCGTTCTTCGGAACCGCCCTAGTCGTTCGGCTCCTGCTCGGTGCGAGCTGGGACATCGCGTTTCTCGTCGGTGCGTTACTCGTGGCCACCGGCCCGACGGTCATCACGCCGATTCTCGCCGTCGTTTCGGTTCGAGAGGAGGTCGCGACCGCCCTCGAGGTCGAGGGGATCGTCAACGACGTCACCGCCGCGATCCTCGCGATCGTCCTCTTCAAAGCGATGACGGCCGTCGAACTCTCGCCGCGGGGGTACGTGTTCCTGTTCATCGAACGACTCGGGATGGGGATCGCGACCGGATTCGTGATCGCGGGCGTCGTCTGGTATCTCCTCACACGGGTCGACCTTCCGGCCCAGGAGGTACCGCAGGCGGCGCGACTTCTCATCTTCGCTGGAGCGATCATGGCGTTCGCGATCGCGGACTCCGTCTTTTCGGAGGCCGGTATCGCGGCTGCAGCGACCGCGGGCTTCACGCTCGGAAACCTCGAGTTGCCACACCGGGACAGCATCCGGCGATTCAATCGAGACGTGACGCTGCTGGTCCTCTCGTTCGTGTTCATCGTCCTCGCTGCGCTGCTCGAGTTCTCCGAGGTCCGCGCGCTGGGGCTCGCCGGACTCGCGGTGGTCGTGGTCGTGATGCTCGTGCTCCGACCGCTTTCCGTCTTCGTTTCGACGGCCGGAGACGAAGGGTTCTCGTTCCGCGAGCGGGCGTTCATGAGCTTCGTCGGGCCCCGCGGGATCGTTCCCGCATCGGTCGCGACCCTGTTCGCCATTCGCCTGCGGACGAGGACTCCGCCGTCCGATCCCGCGGGTGCGGATCTCTTGCTCGGGACGGTCTTTCTCGTGATTCTCGTAACCGACGTCCTCGAGGCGGGTCTCGCGAGACGAATCGCGATCGTACTCGGTGTCAGCCGACCCGACGACTGATATCCACGTCGTCGTCCGGAAGCCGCGACGCCGGAGGACGGACCGTCTCGGGACCTGCGTCCGCCGCGTTTACCGAGCAAACGCTCGGCGACTCGTCGGCGGCCACCAGTAGAAATGGTGCGTTATAAGAGTCTCTAGACGGAAATCCCTCCATGGCAATCAAACCGGCCTACGTCAAGAAGACCGGGAACCTCCTCCTGGAACGGTACCCGGAGGCGTTCACGACCGACTTCGAACAGAACAAAGAAAGCGTCGAGAAACTCACGAACGTCGATTCCAAGGGCGTCCGGAATCGAATCGCTGGCTACGTAACCCGAAAGAAAGGCGCCGAAGTACCCGCGTAAGTCGGTTTTTGTCCACGATCCGTCGTCCCGAGCGATTGCGAGCCACAGCGCGAGTCACGGCAACGCACAGTCGGCGGAATCACTCGTCGCATCGTCGGGCGGGAACACGCAGGGACTCGCCCAGATCGGTACCACCGACGGTGCTGAAAATAGCCTCGACCGATACCGGCAGACCGCGTCCTCACTCCTCGAATCCGGGTTCCATGTAAGCGGCCATGACGAACGCGACGAGTGCGATACCCGCCCCGAACAGCATGCCGACCATTCCCGTCAGAATGTTCATCTGATACCCGACAACCGGCACGATGCCGTCGGTGTACCCCAACCAGGCGAAGAAAACGGCCAGCAACGCAGCGACTGCTGCGACGGCCGTTGCGCCGATACTGAAATTCGTCTCGAACAGCCCCCGGTCGCTCGTGTTCGTGGTCGAACTCGTCATCGGGACCACCTCTCGTCGGCGGCCTCGAGTCGGTCCTGTCGGTAGTGCATCGGCTTCTAGGTGCCACTCCCGTTTCTTAATATCTTCTATCCGGACGCCGTGAACCGGTGTCGACGGACCCCCATCGCCAGTCGAACGACGAACGGCCGTCGCATCCGGGGCGACGGCGTGTCGAAACGCCACGAACGGGAGCGATGCCGATATCTCTGTGAGGACGGTGTCGGACGGGGTCTCCATCACCGAGACTCCCGCCACCGGCGTCCTTCCACGCATACCGCCGAGGCCCTTCGTCTCAAACCCCTGTAATTCCGTGGGTTGACATGCGCTACCGAAAACCCAAACGGTTTTGCGGACACGACTCGGAGTGGCCGGAAATGGCAGTACGAGTAGGCGTACTCGGTGCAACCGGCGCCGTTGGACAACGACTGATTCAGTTGCTCGACCCGCATCCAGACTTCGAGATCGCGGCACTGACCGCGAGTGAGTCGAGCGCTGGCAAGACGTATCGAGAGGCCGCAAAGTGGCGCGTCGACAGCCCGATCCCCGACGACGTCGCCGACACCACCGTCACGGCGACCGACCCCGACGAGGTCCCCGACGACGTCGACCTCCTGTTTTCGTCGCTTCCATCGAGCATCGGCGCGGAGGTCGAACCGCCGTTCTGCGAGGCCGGCTACGTCGTCTCCTCGAACTCCTCGAACGGTCGGATGGACGACGACATTCCCCTCGTGATTCCCGAGGTGAACGCGGACCACATCGACCTGCTCGAGGTGCAACGCGATCGACGCGGCTGGGACGGTGCGATGGTCAAAAACCCCAACTGTTCGACGATCACGTTCGTCCCGACGCTCGCGGCCCTGGCCGACTACGGCCTCGAGAAGGTCCACGTCTCGACGCTGCAGGCCGTCTCCGGCGCGGGGTACGACGGCGTCAGTTCGATGGAGATCATCGACAACGCCATCCCCTACATCGGCAGCGAGGAAGAAAAGCTCGAGACCGAATCCCGTAAGCTGCTGGGTGACTTCGATGGCGCGTCGCTGTCGCTGAACGGCATGGCCGTCTCGGCCTCGTGCAATCGCATTCCGACGATCGACGGCCACCTCGAGAACGTCTGGGTCGAGACTGCAGAGGACCTGACCACCGACGAGGCGGCCGCGGCAATGAGCGAGTACCCATCGCTCGACCTCCGTTCGTCGCCCGACCCGCTCATCCACGTGTTCGACGAACCCGATCGTCCGCAACCGCGGATGGATCGCACGCTCGGCGACGGAATGGCCATCGCCGCGGGCGGACTGCAAGAATCGCCGTTCGGCCTGCAGTTCAACTGCCTCGCGCACAACACGATCCGCGGTGCCGCCGGCGCGAGCGTGTTGAACGGCGAACTATTGCTCGAGAACGGCTACCTCTAGGGCAGGTACCGTCGAGATTCGGTCGTCTCTGGTTGTATCGACTTCGAGGTCACCCCTCGCGGGGCAGCGCGACGACCG
The DNA here is from genome assembly GCF_024227435.1 of Natrinema caseinilyticum. Classification (GTDB taxonomy): domain Archaea; phylum Halobacteriota; class Halobacteria; order Halobacteriales; family Natrialbaceae; genus Natrinema; species Natrinema caseinilyticum. The sequence continues at coordinate 254,644 of NZ_CP100445.1, read as the reverse complement.
GAACCGACGCGCGCTTGACCAGTCGTCGCGCGACGTCGCCGGTGAGCAGTTCGGCGAACCGGTTTCCCTCGCGCGGTTCGAAGACAACCGCATCGACGGCGCGTTCCGACGCCGCGTCCATGATCGTTTCGACGACGTTCGTTCCGAAGAGGACGGCCGTCTCGACGGTCCCGGCCCGTCCCTCGAGCGGCCCACGCGCGCGCTCGAAAATCTCCTGTGCGTACTCCTCCCGCTGTTCGACGGAGGCTTTGTCGGGTGCGCCGCCCGCTTTCTCGATCACGTTGACGACGAGCACCGTACTCGAGGGTTCGAGGTGCGGTGCCAGTGCGGTCGCGGTCTGCTCGCCGTCGTCCGGATCGGCGACTGGGACGAGGAGCGTCCCGTCAAACGTAAGTGTCATCGCGGGACCCTCGCTCGAGCGAGTGCGTCGGCAGGTGAGCGATCCATACTCCGGATTCGGGGGAAGGGGCCAAAAAAGTGCGTCGGACGGAGGGCGGGACCCGGTCGGTGTCGGAGCGATTCGATCAGGGCAGCACCTGGTTCTCGAGTTCGTCGACGTCTCCGTCGTCGAATCGACGGACGTTTTCGGCGACGATGTCGGCCAATCGTTCGTAGTACTTCGGCGTGTGGCCGGCGTTGTGAGGGGTGATCTGGACGTTCCCGAGCGTCCAGAGCGGATGCTCCTCGGGCAACGGCTCGGGATCGGTCACGTCGAGTGAGGCACCGCGGATCCAGTTCGAGCGCAACGCGTCGACGAGCGCGTCGGTTTCGACGACCGGCCCGCGGGCGATGTTGACCAGCACAGCCCCGGGATCCATCGTGACGAACGCGTCCTCGTCGATCAGTCCTCGGGTCGTCTCCGTGAGCGGACAGGCGAGAACGAGGTAGTCCGTCCGCGCGAGCGCGTCGTCGAACGCGTCGCCTTCGAAGCCGATCATCTCGTCCGTCGGCCCGCCCTTCTCCGGCGTGAAGCGGACGCCGATCGTCTCGACGCCGAACGGCTCGAGCCGATCGCAGACCGCCGTTCCGATCGCACCGAGTCCGACGACGGTGACGGTCGAGCCCTGGAGTTCGTGAGCCTTGTAGTGGCGCCACTCGCGGCGACGCTGCCGGCGCGCGCCAACGTGGAATCGCCGGGTGAAATGGAGAATCGTCCCCAGAACGTGTTCGCCGATGTTCGGACCGTGAACGCCCGATGCGTTGGTCACCGCGACGCCCCGCTCCGCGAGCGAGTCGAGGGGGAGGTGCCCGGTTCCCGCGTAGGCACAGGCGAAGACCTCGAGTTTCTCAGCGGCGGCGACGAGGTCCTCCTCGAGGGTCATGCCCGTCACGAAGCGAGCGGTCCGGATCGCCTCGCGCTCGTCGGCCGGGGTTCGCGCGAGGGAGACGGTGCGATCCGGGAGTCGGTCGCGGATCGCGTCCGCGTACTGTTCGATCGGTGTCCCGTGAGTGCCTTTCCGAAGCACGAGAACGTCCGGTGTGTCAGCGTCGCTCATGTCCATCGACTCGTCCAGTGCGGTCAAAAGCGTTCGTCTCGCGGCACGACCGTGTACCGACGACCGGGAGCCGAATTCCGAACGGCGGCGGGCCCGCAGAGAGGCTCCGGTCGACGATACTCGCTCCGTCGGACGGGCGCACCCGCCCCACTCCACTGGCGTCGTCGCCGGGAAAGCGGGGACCGTGGCGATTTGGACGAAATTCGCCTCGCAGTTTTTATAATGGCTCAACGAGTCTCAACCCCGTATGGAACGCTTAGACGTCGCTGTCGTCGGCGGCGGCCCCGCTGGTGCGTCCGCGGCCGAGCAGGCTGCGGCCCACGGCGCCGAAACGGTCCTCTTCGAGCAGGGAGTGCCTCGAGAGGACCGCGAGGGACTGGGGCCGGACTCGACCGACGCCGCAGGGATGCTCGATTACTGGGTCGATATCATGGAGTTCGATTACCGCGAGATTCCCGACGGGGTCGTTCTCCAGGAACTCGAGGCGACGGAGTTCATCGGGCCGAGCAGTTCGGTCGAACTCCGAACGACGGGAATCGAGGCCAACTACCCGAAGTTCGGCTACACGTTTAACCGCACGCGGATGGACGACTGGCTCCACGAGCGAGCGAGTGACGCGGGAGCCGACCTGCGGGTCGGCACCGGCGTCAGGGGCCTCGAAACGGACCTGCGAGCGACCGGGTCCGCGGGACCGACCCACACGCTGACGCTGTCGAACGGCGACGAACTCGAGGCGCAATACGTCGTCCTCGCCGACGGCCCACAACGGCGGGTGACCCTCGAAGCACTCGATCAGTTCACGGCCCCCGGCCGGAGCGTGTCGGACTACCTCTCGCCGCCGAACGCCAACCACATCGCCTACCAGGAGTACCGCGAGTTCCCGGACGAGGTGTTCGAAGAGGATCGACTCAAGTTCTGGTGGGGATACATGCCCGGCGAAACCGCTTACCCGTGGATCTTTCCGAACGACGGCACCGTCGCGCGCGTCGGCCTCACGATGCCCATCGGGATGTCCCTCACGGACGTCGACAGTCCCGGCTCCTACAAGCTACTGCGCCCCGAGGACGAGAAAATCCCCTCCGGCGCCGAGTACATCAGCCGGCTTCTGGAACAGGAGTACGGCGACGAGTACGACATCGAAGCGGACTTTCCGCGCGTCCAGGACCGCGGGAAATCGAAGGGGACCGAGACGTATCCCATCTCTTCGACGCGACCGATCGAGTCGCCCGTCGCCGCGAACATCGCGGTGGCCGGCGGCGCGATGGGAACGACGTCCGCGTTCCACGAGGGCGGTTACCACGTCGCCGTCCGGACCGGCAAAATCGCCGGCCGACTCGCCGCGACGGACTCGCTCGAGAACTACAACGACGTCTGGAAGCGCGCCATCGGCGACGAGATCCTTCGGAACGTCGCCTTCGCGGATATCGTCGCTGACTACGGCCCCGACGACTGGGATTGGGCGTTCGACACGGTGACCGACATGCAAGACGCCAGCGGCGACAACGTCCTGATCGACAGGCGATATAGCGCCGGGATCGACGCGGCGAAGATCCTCACGACGTACAAACGGCGAAAGTTCGGCTACCGCGACGGCCGCTACGTCCAGCTATCGGAAGACGAGTATTTCTACTAACGCCCTGTAGTGACCCCCTACCGCCACTCGAGCGGCGATCCTTTTTCGTCCTCGATGTGGAAGCGGCGATATGGACGCTGGTGCATCCGGAGCGCCGCGCGACGAGACCGATCTCCGGACCGATGACACGGGCCACCGAGTTCGAGGGGGAGAACCATCCGAAGAGTCCGGCGACCACAGCGACCGTGGGGCGCACGGCGACCGCCGCAGCCGTGGAGATCACGACGATCACGACCACCACCGCAGCCGCTGGCCGCTGATCGCAGCCGCCGGGGCCGCCGGGCTCTACGCCGGCTTCGGGATCTATATCTTCGGCCGCGAGACCGACGTCGGCCCCTCTGTGGTCGGCGTTCCCCTCGCCGTCCTCGGAACGATCGTCCTGTTAGGCGGTGTGGCCGGCTGGGTCGAGCAGGCGTTTCTGGCCCCCGCTCGAGACGCGCGGCCCGGGCCGACATCACGCCGGTCGTACGTCTCGACGACGCTGCTCTTTCTCGCGACCGACGTTTCGACGTTCGGCGCGCTGTTCGTCTATTACTTCTTCGTCAGGATCGGAACGTGGCCACCGGAGGAGTTACCGCCGCTTGTGGGTTCGCTCGTCGTCGTCAACACCGCGTTGCTCCTGACCAGCAGCGTCACCCTCCACTACGCCCACGAGGCACTCGAGGGGGACAACCGCCGGCGCTTTCTCGGACTGCTCGGAACGACGCTCGCGCTCGGCATCGTCTTCCTCGCCGGCCAGGCCTACGAGTACTACGAGTTCGTCGCCACAGAGGGGTTTTCCCTCTCGAGCGGCGTTTTCGGGAGCGCCTTCTTCGGCCTGACCGGACTCCACGGCCTCCACGTTACGCTTGGCGTCCTCGGGATCGCGACGCTCTGCTGGCGGGCGCTTCGCGGTCACTACGGGCCCGATCGTGACACGTCGATCGCGACCGTGTCGCTGTACTGGCACTTCGTGGATTTCGTCTGGGTCTTTCTCGTCGTGGTCCTCTACGTCGGCGCGTCCGTGTCCGCGTGATGGCCGACGGCTCGGACCGGTCGCACGTCTCTACGAGCGGTCGTCGGCGTCGGGATCGGTCTCGAACACCTCGAGCATCGGCTGGTCGCAGTCACAGAAGGTCGATTGGCCGAGTGGCAACAGACTGTCGTCGGACAACACCTGGACGATGCCGATCTCCCCGCAGCGCTTGCACGTCGCCGCCGCTCGTTGTTCGTCGTCGTGAGATCCCACTCGGGTCACCTCGGGGGACCTGCCCGTACCACGGCGAGCGGAAAAAACCCCGGTCTGCGGTCGCTGTCCCCTCGGGCCCCTACCGACGGTACCGAGTTTCCGCGAGGTTCGCGACAGTCAAATGGGGTCGTGCCGCTCGATCTGGGCGGGCACGCGGACCGTCTTCCAGGAACCGGACCGACGGGACGAGGTGACGGTCGAAGAGCATCGACGAGGAGGCGAGGCGCTCGAACGACTGGGCCGGGAATATCGTATTCCGACGAGGCGGTTGGCCCGTTTCAACTGGCACCGCTCTCACCACGAGTTCCAATCGGCCCCCGCAGCCCTCCCGAGGACCGAGCGCCGCGTCGACTCGCCCGTCACCCGATCGATTCGGGAGATCGGTCACTCCGGCCGCTCTCCCCGGATCCGTTCCTCGAAGCCGGCCAGTTTCCGGTAGATCGGCGGCGTCAGGACGCCCACGATACCGACGATGATCGCGACCCCGCCGATCGGAAACAACAGCGGCTCGACCTCGAGACAGGAGTTCTGGGACGTGATCTGAACGTAGTAGGACTCTCCCTCGAAGGCGATGACTACTCCATCGAGCAGTGCATCGCGGTTCGCGACGTCTCCCTCGATCGTCCCCTCCCTGAGCGGGCTCTCGATCGCTTCCTCGAGGGCCCGTCGCTCGGCGGCCGTCAGATCCTCCGCGGGGAGTTCCTCGACGGTTTCCGGAAAGCGGTCGTACTGGTCGACCGGCGTGGCCGTGATCGACGGCTCGCCACAGAGTCCGACCCGGTCCTGAACCACGACGTAGCCGCCGACGATCGAGAGGGGAAGACCGACGGCGATCAAGAGAACGCCGAGAAACGGTGCGGCGTAGGTCAGCAGCAACGATTCGGACTCGAGCGTCGGCCCGACCGGCCCCGCGTCCTCGGCCGCCTCCGGACCGGTCGGACCGCGAGGGTCGTCTTCATCTGCGCTCATTCTCGATCGGTCTCCCCGGTCGACGGACGGCGCCTGCGGCCGCCGAGGTACGTGATCGTCCCCGCGAGACCCAGTCCGTACAGCCAGTGGGCGAGCAAGACGAAGACGAGATACGCGACCAGCTCGAGGCCTCTCTGGCCGGAGTAGAACGCGATCGCGAACCCGGAGGCGATCACCGTCGCGTACCACAGCCCCGTGACGAGGGTGAGTTCGCCGGGCAGGTACTCCCGTAGCGAGAGAAACAGCAGGGACCAGACCGTCATCCCGCCGACGAGAAACAGCCCGTACCCGAGGGCGACGCTCGAGGGGAGTCCGACGAGCGTGGCGAGATTCGCGAAGGACTCGAGGTCGAACGCGCCGAGGATCACCGCGGCGAAGAGGATACCCGACATGAGCATCGTGCCGACGAATCCGCCGGTCGCGCCCGCACCCGCGTCGCTCGCGACGGTCCGTGCCACCGGCGCGATTCGGCCGTAGAGCGACGGCGGCCGAACTTCACGCGCGGGGACGTACGAGGGCCGAATCTCCGCCGGTTCGCTCGGTGGAATACCGCGCTCGCGCTCGAGTCTGTCCTCGAACCACTGCCACTCGGGCGTGAACTGCTCGGTCGCCTTCAGCTCCCACGGATCGCTGGTCTCGAGGGGGCTTCCCCGGAAGTACGACCAGAGCATGTTGTACAGCCACATGAGGACGCTGATACCGACGATGAACGCACCGACTGTGGCGACGACCTGCAACCCCGAGTACTGTGGGGGGTACGTCGCATACCGGCGAGGCAGCTCCAAAAATCCGAGCGCCAGCAGCGTCATGAACGTGAGCGCGGAGCCGGCGACGAGCAGCGTCGACTGGAACAGCGCGAGCCGTCGGTCGTACATCCGACCGGTGAGGAGCGGATACCAGTAGTAGCTCGCAGCGAACATCATGAGGGGGATGATCCCCATGAGGATGAGGTGGAAGTGTCCGACGACGTAGTAGGTGCCGTGGTACACGATGTCGACCGGGATGACGGCGAGAAAGATGCCGGTCACACCGCCGACGATGAACATCCCGATCGAGCCGACACAGAGTATCGTCGGCGCTGCGAGCCTGACGTCGCCGTTCCACATGGTGGTAATCCAGTTGAAGACTTTGATCGCGCTCGGGACGGCGATCGCGACCGAGGTGGCCATGAAACTCGCTCGGACGCGAGGATCGACGCCGGTCACGAACATGTGATGTGCCCAGACGCTAAAGGAGAGAACCCCGATCGCGATCGTCGAGTAGACGATGAACTTGAATCCGAAGAGCTTGCGGCCGACGAATTTCGGGAGAATGAGGCTCATCAAACCGGTCGCGGGGAGGAAGATGATGTACACCTCCGGATGGCCCCAAAACCAGAAGAGATGCTGCCAGAGAATGGGGCCGCCGCCCTCGACGGCGAAAAAGGTCGTTCCGAAAGTGCGGTCGAACAGCAACATGAGCAGCGCCGTCCCGAGGAGGGGGAACGCGAAGAGGACGATGGCGCTCGTGACGAGCATGTTCCACGAGAAGATATCGAGATTCGCCCAGCCGATCGACTCGTCTCGTTCGTAGACGACCGTGGTGATGAAATTGATCGCCCCGATGGTGGTCGCGATGCCGCTCAGGTGGAGCCCGAGTATGAGGAAGTTCGTCTGTGGATTCGGCGCGAGCGACAGCGGCGGATACAGGTACCACCCGACCGCCGGCTCGCGTAACGCGAACAGCGCCGTCAGCCAGTCCGCCGGAACCACGAGCCCGAGTACCTTTCCGGTTACCTCGGCGACGATTCCAAGCCGGGCCAGCAAGAGCGCGGGTGGTAACAGCCAGAAGCCGATCGCGTTGAGTCGCGGAAACGCCATGTCGTCGGCCCCGATCAACAGCGGCAGAAAGTAGTTTCCAACCCCGTAGAACACCGGCGTGACGAAGAAGATCAGCATCGTCAGCCCGTGCATGGTGAACAGTTCGTTGTACGTCTGCTCGGTCCAGAGATTCGCTTCCGGCGTCAGCAGATGCGTCCGAATCATCATGCCGTCGATTCCGCCCCAGATCGCAGCGACCGTGCCGAACGCGATATAGAGCACGCCGATCTCGCGGTGATTCGTCGTCGTTGTCCACCGGATTGCCGCCGCCCTGGCGTCGGACAAACTGAATCGGCGGTCGCGGCTCGTCACGTACCCGCCGTCCGGCGACGGATCGGCTCGCGACCGTCGCGCGGCCACGACCGTCGCGAGACAGCCGACGAGGATGCCGAGGAACAACACGACCTCCACGAGCGCACGGTCCATCGTTACCCGCCACCCCCGACAGATCGACCGCACCGCTCGTCGCCGTGCATAGCGGTGCCTCACCACCGGCCTCAATAAAGATGAACTGACAGGTACGAGAGTTTCACCACTTTTGATCGGTCTTCACCGGGTATCTACTGCCTATAACTGATACGCGTTCGTGACAGTTCAGACAACCATGGCGGCAGTATTTCACGCGCGCTGCCCAATGCCCGTCAATGCGTGGCCGCCGCCGCACGATCTTGCTACTGCTCCTCTCGGCGCTCTCGAGTCTCCTCGCACTGACCGGCCCCGTCGTCGCACAGTCGGCGAACCGCGAACTCATCGACGGACTCGAGTATCAACTGCTCTACGTTGCACTACCGTTGACGCTGTTCGTCCTCCTGATTCTGGTCTACGCAGCCGTCAAGTTCCACGACAACGACGATCCCCAACCGACGCGGGAAGATCCCGCCCTCGAAATAACCTGGACCACCGCGACGGCGATCATCCTCCTGTTCGTCGGCCTCTCCGGGTACAGCGTCCTCGTCAGTCCGTACGTGTCCCCGTCGCAGGCGCTCGAGAGCGACACCCAGAACGTGGACGGGTACGAGTCGTTCGAAGAACTCCCCGAGACCGACGACGAGGCGGTATACGTTACCGGCTATCAGTGGGAGTGGCAAGCGACCTACCCCGGAGCCAACGTCACGACGGAGGACGAGATCGTGATCCCCGCCGACGAGAACGTGACGATCTGGCTCACGAGCGACGACGTCATCCACTCGCTTTTCGTGCCGGACCTGAGCATCAAACAGGACGCGTTTCCGGGTCAGTTCACGCGAGCCCGAACCATCGTCTACGAACCCGGCCGCTACGGCGCAGTTTGTGCCGAGTTCTGCGGGGCCGGCCACTCGCGGATGGACGCCGACGTCGTCGTAGTGGACCCCGAAACGTACGACCGGTGGCTCGCGGAGAACGAAGACACCGTCACCACAGCCCCCAATCCCGGTTGAGAAAGACGGTCGCAGTCGAGCGAGGAACAGAGCGGAAGAGTAGAAGAGTTAAGCGGACGACGCGTCTAGACAGACTGCGTGCCTTTAGTCCCCGTCCGAGCAGACCCATTCGGGTGCGATGACAGCACGGCGAACCCGGGCACGCGACAGCAGTACCGGAGAACTCACTCGAGTTCTCCCGCCCGGCACGAGGGTTAGCCAGCCGACGCGGCATGCCGCCACGGGATGAGGCTGGACGTTAGTGTTCCGGGCGCACATCGACCTTTTACAGCGCTCGCTACGCTCGCTTGCAAAAGCACTCCTCGCTCCCGCTGGTCGCTCGTCAGCCTCGCGCTCTCCGTTCACGCGAGTGAATCGGCGACGAGCTCGGACTCTATGCAGCGCTGGACGAGGCTGGACCGCTCACGTCCGCCGAGCTGGCCGAGAAAACCAACACCACGGAACGCTACGTCCGCGAATGGCTTCGCTCACAGGCAGCAGGCGAGTACGTGACCTACGACCCCGATGCCGACCGCTACGATCTTACCCCCGAGCAGGCGTACGTGTTGGCCGACGAAGAGAGCCCGGTGTTCATGCCGGGCGCGTTCCAGCTCGTCGCGTCGTTAGGCAAGATCGAACCCGACATTCGTGAGGCGTTTCGAACGGGCGAGGGCGTCGGCTGGCACGAACACGACGAGGACGTGTTCCACGGCACCGAACGCTTCTTCGGTCCGGCCTACGGGAATTTCCTCCTCGACTGGATCGAGGCACTCGACGGGGTAGCCGAGACGCTAGAAGCGGGCGGGCGAATCGCCGATATCGGCTGTGGACACGGCGCACCGACGATTCGTATGGCCGAAGCGTATCCCGACGCAACGGTCGTCGGTGTCGACTATCACGAGTCATCGATCGAGATGGCGCGCGAGCGAGCGGAAACGGCGGGTGTTGCCGACCGCGTCGATTTCGAGGTGGCGACCGCGCGGGAGTACAACGGCACCGACTACGATCTCGTGACGATGTTCAACTGTTACCACGACATGGGCGACCCCATCGGCGTGGCGTCCCACGTCGGAGAGACGCTGGCCGACGACGGTACCTGGATGATCGTCGAACCGTATGCCGACGACCGGGTCGAAGATAACCTCACCCCGTTTGGCCGTCTCGCGTACTCGATCTCGACGGTGGCCTGTACGCCGAACTCACTCAGTCAGGAGGTCGGCTACGGGATGGGTGCACAAGCGGGCGAGGAACGGACACGGGAGGTCGTCACAGAGGGCGGGTTCACGCGGTTCCGCCGGGCCGCCGAGACGAAGACGAGTCTAATCTTCGAAGCAAAGCCGTAATATTTCACCCGATCGGTTAGTTTTCGACCGTCATTTTTACCGATCCCACACGTAGATAGATTTGTGCCCAGTAGTGGGCCGGGCGGACAGTTTCCCCACCACGAGCGAGCGCGTCACATACGATACCTTATTATACATTCACGGTCAGTGATGACTATGAACATACTCAAGATACTTATGGAAGCGGTCGAGGGGTACCTCTCCGGCGGCGTCGAAGAGGCGATATCGGAGGGGGTCGAAGAGACCGCTGAAGAAGCGACCGGCGAAGACTTCTGATCGGTCGCTCACCGTCAGCCGTCGTCTCGTCCAGCCCCATCCCATCCGTTCACGTGCGATAGCGCCGCACTCGGCCGATTTCACCAGTTTCGACTCTCCGGCAAGATCTGAGCGCCCTTCGAGTCCGTTCGAGTGGGTGATGGGGTGGCCATCGAGTGGCTGGTGTCGCGTTGCACGCTCCGAACCACGACGTGGCGCTCACTGTCACTGACCGCGAAAATACCATAGGGGTGATCGACATTCTCGTCACTCGAAACTGTACGTGAATTCGAAACTCGACCCAGCGCGCACGGCAGGCGTCCGCCGGAACCAGGGATATCATAGATACGTGAGACGTTCTCGGACGTGCCCGGGGTTCCGAATCTTCCGACTGCGATTCTCACCGACCACGATGGGCGATCGGCGCCGATCCGAGACCGGCAATACCGTCCCTGTAGTCGGTCAGGACACCACAGATATCGGGTCTTTCCGTACTCGAGAGCGACGTCGAGACGCGCACGTGCCGTCCCAGGTGGTGAGAGTCAGCACACTCATTCCGTCGTGTCTCAGACAACCGTCGAAACGGGTACGCACTGAACGACCCGTCGAGGCAGACGGCGGGTCGTCGGGGGCAATTCCTGTCGGCGACGTGACTCGAACGGGGCGTCGCGGTTATGATCCCGATAAGGAAAATGAGGATCAATTTATCGCGAGTATGGCCAATGACGTACGCGTGCTATTCGCTGACCCGAACTGTCGACTCGTCGGGTCCGACAGTGGCTACTGGATCATCTCGGGGAACCGACCTGACGCCATCGAACGAGTTCTCACGAGCGCCAGTTCCCCACGGCACGCCTGGGACGATCTCGACGGCGTCGTCGAAGATGCCATCGTCGTACACATCTCGACCCGATTAGACGGCGCTCACGAGATCGATGCGTTCAGGAGCGTAACGGCGACGCGGGAACTGTACACGCTCCGGGGGTCAGACGGTGACGTAGTGGTGACCGATCACTTCAGGAACGCCCTCGCTCACCTGGACGTCTCGGACAGAACGGTCACGACCGCGGCTATCGCCGACCACCTGCTGTTCAGAGCACCGATCGAACCGGAGACGTACGTCTCGCGAGTCGACGCACTCGGACAGGGAACGTGGCTTCAGTGGTCGCTCCGAGACGACGACCAGACGCGAACGCAGGTGTCACACCTCTCCGGAAGCAGCGGGAGCGAGACGCCGGAGGGACTGGCTCCAGACGACGCACCCGCCGTCATCGATCGAACGCTCGCATCACTCCTCGAGGATGTCTGTGGGGGCGACACGGTCGCGACGATGCTCTCCGGTGGTGTCGACTCGACCCTCTTGCACACCTACCGCGAAGACGAACCGTCACTCGTCATCCAACTCGACAGCCCAGAGGTCGCGTTCGAGCAGGAGTACGCCGACCTTGCAGCTTCGTTACTCGACGCGATGCCACGGCGCGTCGATATCGACGAATCGGAGTACCTCTCTCACCTCGAGACGAGCATCGATCGTCTCGGGTTCCCCTCCCACTACGCGCAGACCGCTCTGACGGACGCCGCCTTCGCTCGTGACAGCGACTCGATCGACGCCTACCTCAACGGTGAGGGTGCCGACGCACTCTTCGGGATGCCAGGAGCGAAGGGTCTGCGAATCGCGACCTGGTTCGACTCGCTCCTCACGCGCGTCCCCGACCGTGCGTCGACGGTGGTCCCGGGACCCCTCTCAGACCAGTTCGACTCGTTATTACGTATCGCCACCCAGGCGGGTCGACATCCCGCCGACCCAGACTCGTTCGCCGTTCAACTCCCCTTCTATACTGATAGCGACGTCGTCGCCACGGCACTCGGCGCAGAGACGGTGGACCAGCGCATCCACGCACAGTACGATTATCTCACTCAGCGAGTCGACCTCGCCGCTGACGATGCATTCTCGAGGCACGCCGCGTACGGCCATCTGTACTGCTTCCTCCGCCACAACACGTGCGGACAGTGGCGTCAACTGGCGTACTCCCACGACACGACGGTAGTGTATCCGTTCCGGTGTGAACGTCTGGCCCGTCGCGGACTCGCCGTCCCCACTCGTCGGCGCTACGTTCAAGGCCTCCGAGACGTGGGGACCCTCGCACCGACGTTTCTCGAGCCGAAGTACCTGCTGAAATCCCTCCTCGCCGACCGTTGTACCGACTATCCCGTCGAGCAGCAGAAGGGGTCGGGGGCGTTGCCGATCGAACGGTACTTCGAATCGGGGCCACTCGACACCGTTTTCGACCGATACGATCCGCCAGCCTTTGTCCCCGACTCGATGCACGCGGACCACATCGAATCGTACGGTCCGGTGACGTGGAATCTCATCACCTACGCGATCTGGCGCGACCGCGTCCTCTCGAATCCCGATATCGAACCGGTCGAAGGGTCTCGTGAATGGATCCAGTCGATCTCCGAGGGGTCCTGCAGTAGCGCTCACGGCCCCGTTTCCAACGGCGACTGATCGCCATCGGTAGCCGACCGCGTACTCGAAAGCCCGAGACTGTTCCCCGTCCCCTCGTGCCCCTCTGCGCTCCGGAGTCGCCGTCCGAAAATGCGAGAGGGACGTGAGAGCGGTGAGACGGAGCGTGTGGTCGTTCACGGTCTGACAGACGACTGACTGCCGAGATCGAGGACCGACGCCTCCCCTTCGCGCTTCATCGCTGCTGTGGTGGGCCAACCCGCGGATTCGACGGCCGTGTCCGCCCCCGCACCTGTTCAGTAAACGCGTCCGCCGCTCGCCACCAGTCTCCCACTATCCCACGCCGACAGCTTTCGTCCCCCGTTTCACCGTCACTCGTCCCCTTCTCAACCGCCACGATGACACCGGCCCTCTGCTTCGCCGTCGCGGTTCCCAGTCCGCGTACACAGAGTGCGCTTCGAAAACCAGCGGCGTACAGAACCACCGTCTCCGATCGAGCTACCGATCCGAGTTCGTCGATTCCGACACGTCATCACCGTACAGAAACGTTTCAGACGATGGACCGACGACCGACCCGATTCCGTCATCCTCTCGTGCGCGTTTCACGGTGGACGCGACAACTTCGAAGCACTGTCCACTGACGACATCGCCACGTCGCCGATTGACTGTGACCACGTCGTGTTCCTCGAGTCGCGGGAGATGGTTGTGTAGCAGCGACACCACGACCGATTTCTGCTGTTCCTCGGACACCGATTCGATCGAAATGTCCCGTTCCCATGCGGCGACCTGCCGTGTCAGTCCGCCGATGCTCGCGCGGTCGCTGTCGAGGAGATAATACAGGACGTATCGACGGCGTGATTTTGACAATAGTTCGTAAAGCGTATCGAGGTCCGGAGCGGCTTCCCCTGTGTCCATGTACCGGTCTTTTCCAAACAATCGGATAAGTTTCGTTCCAAAAATATTTGATACGGGTCGCGATACGCGACCGATTTCTCCCGCCTCGGTACCTGGAGGCCACGTACGGAGTTACTGTCGTCACTATCCGGTTTTGGATACGCAAAACGCCCCCGCGGGTGACCGCCGGTGCGGTCGCTCGCGGGGGCGAAAGAGAGTACGAGTATGAGTGGTCGGCGGCGAAACGGGGTTCCCAGAGGCTCGCGCACTCCAGTACTGGCCGTAACGCAGGCGAGCTTATCTTCCGTGTTCGGGATGGGTACGGGAGGTACCTCGCCGCTGTGGCCGCCGTAACGCCGATCGACGGAATCGAACCGCCGTCATGCCAATATCGGTGATACGGTGTCTGCGTGCTCGTGTCTGTGACCGTTGTGTATGTGTAGTCCAGTTTGCGTCCGGACCCGTTCGCGCGTCACGGATCCAATGCGATGATGTTGTAGTTATGAGTGTGTGGCTCGATCAGTTAGTGCTCGCGGGCTCAACACCTCGTTGCCTTGGTGCGTACACCCCGAGTCTATCGACCTCGTCTTCTACGAGTGATCTCGGTGGTATCTCTTTTTCAGGTGGGTTTCGAGCTTAGATGCGTTCAGCTCTTACCCCGTGGTGCGTCGCTGCCCGGCACGTGCTCTTTCGAACAGCCGGTACACGAGTGGCACCCATTCGTAGTTCCTCTCGTACTATACGAACGTTCCCGTCAGATACCGTTACACCCCCAATAGATAGCAGCCGACCTGTCTCACGACGGTCTAAACCCAGCTCACGACCTCCTTTAATAGGCGAACAACCTCACCCTTGCCCGCTTCTGCACGGGCAGGATGGAGGGAACCGACATCGAGGTAGCAAGCCACCCGGTCGATATGTGCTCTTGCGGGTGACGACTCTGTTATCCCTAAGGTAGCTTTTCTGTCAGCAATTGGCCGCATCAAGCAGCCTAATTGGTTCGCTAGACCACGCTTTCGCGTCAGCGTCCGTCGTTGTGCCGGACACTGTCAGACTTCCGTATGCTCTTGCGCTCTTTCCCGCGTCTCCGACACGGGTGAGGAAATCTTGGGGCGCGCCCGATATCTTTTCAGGCGCGTACCGCCCCAGTCAAACTGCCCGGCTACCAGTGTCCTCCGCCAGGAGTGAGAGTCGCAGTCACCATCGGGTAGTATTTCAGTGCTGCCTCGGTGGCCCGCTAGCGCGGGTACCTGTGTAACGGCTCCTACCTATGCTGCACAATGGCGACCACGTCTCAGTGACAGCCTGCAGTAAAGCTCTATAGGGTCTTCGCTTCCCCTTGGGGGTCTCCAGACTCCGCACTGGAACGTACAGTTCACCGGGCCCAACGTTGGGACAGTGGCGCTCTCGTTGATCCATTCATGCAAGCCGCTACTGAAGCGGCAAGGTACTACGCTACCTTAAGAGGGTCATAGTTACCCCCGCCGTTAACAGGTCCTTCGTCCCCTTGTACGGGGTGTTCAGATACCTGCACTGGGCAGGATTCAGTGACCGTACGAGTCCTTGCGGATTTGCGGTCACCTATGTTGTTACTAGACAGTCGGAGCGCCCGAGTCACTGCGACCTGCCTCTTCGCGAGGCAGGCATCCCTTATTGCGAACGTACGGGACTAACTTGCCGAATTCCCTAACGTCGGTTGCTCCCGACAGACCTTGGCTTTCGCCGCCACGAGTACCTGTGTCGGATCTCGGTACGGACAGTGTGCTCACCTTTTCACGGGCTCTGGGTTGACCTGACTTGCGCTATCCAGCCGTTCGACCGCTTCGTGCCATTACGGCTTCCACGATCTTTGACTGTTCGACTGGGCGAAGGCCCAGCTCAGGCGGCCCCAAAGCGTCGGCTTTGAGTGCACACTGGCATAGGAATATTAACCTATTTCCCTGTTGTCAGCTTCGACTTACGGGCTGACTTAGGACCGGCTAACCCTCAGCTGATTGGCATTGCTGAGGAACCCTTACTCGTTCGGCCGTCGGGGTTCTAACCCGACTAACGCTGCTACTATGACCAGGATTTTCGTTACTGAACGGTCCACACGAATTCTCATCCGTGCTTCCACCCGAACAGAACGCCAACCTACAAGATTGCGGTCTGATCCGCACTGCTAGGTCTCGGTGGTGGATTTGAGCCCCGATCATTTTGGGCGCCTCAAACCTCGGCCGGTAAGCTGTTACGCTTTTCTTAGAGGGTAGCTGCTTCTAAGCTCACCTCCCGGCTGTCTAGGGCTTGAGACCACCTTCGATCGCACTTAATCCACACTTGGGGACCTTAACCCAGCTCTGGGTTGTCTCCCTCACGGTACACAGGCTTACCCCGCGCACCGGACTCCCTGCGTCAAACGACGTTCGTAGGTTCGGAGTTGGACAGGGGGGCACACTCCTCTCGGAGTGCGGTCCCCCAATCCGTTGCTCTACCCCACGAACTATCTCGGCAGAGGTCATGCTTCGACATGTTTCGGTTGGAACCAGCTGTTTCCGGACTCGATGGGCCTTTCACCCCTAGACGTAGATCACGAGAGGGTATTGTAGGACACCAACTCTAACAGGCCTCCACGTGCCTTTCGGCACGCTTCACCTTGTCCACGCCTAGATCGTCCGGTTTCGGGTCGTGCCCGTTTGACTCCCCGCGCTTGAACACGGCGGCCCTTGTGCAAAGCACTGCGGCCCTGTCGGTTTCCCTACGCCTTCCTCGATAAGCGAGTTAGACTCGTCAAACAGGCACACTCCCTGGTTCGTTTTTCAAAACGTACGACGGAACACCGGCTTCCCGACCTTCCTACTGGTAGCTCGCGCTACGGTCGTTTCGGTCGGGACCTTTCGTGCCCCGTCGCTCCATCGCCAACTGATTTCACGCCCTATTGCACCTCCCTTCTTGGGGTGCTTTTCAGCGTTCGCTCACGCTACTTGTTCGCTATCGGTCTTGAGGAGTGTTTAGTCTTCGCGGTCGATGCCCGCGAACTTCACGAGGGATATCCAACCCCCGATACTCTGGAGCTGACTCGTTCCTTACTCGTCGACAGTACGGGACTGTCACCCTGTTTCGTACTCCGTTCCAGGAGACTTCGTGTCGAGTTTCGGGAAGTGATCGTCAGTCCGTACACCACATTGCCCGTGAAGGCTTCGGTTTGGACTGTATCGCGTTCATTCGCCATTACTTACGACATCGCGTTTGCTTTCTTTTCCTGCCGGTACTGAGATGTTTCAATTCCCGGCGTTCCCCATTGCGCGAAGCAATTGCGGTGGGGATTCCCATTCGGAGATCCTATGTTCTTCGCCTCCGTGCGGCTCCCATAGGCTTATCGCAGCTTGGCACGTCCTTCTTCAGCTCTCAAGCCGAGCGATCCACCAGCTGGCACAGTAGCCACGTTCATCGGATCGGCGTTGCGACAGAGTCGCAACATCGTGACCCGGGAACGGGTCCAGTGGACGCCTGGACTACACGTACACACGGTCTCATCTGCGCGCCGGTAGACGGCCGGCCCGCATTAACCCTTCCCACCCACGTTTGCACGGGGTGGTGCATCGGTTCGTTCGGATTCAATCCTCGGGCCGTCTCCCACTTAAGGGACACGATCCGAGATTTCCTCCGAGACATGGACCCACAGGGATTCGAACCCTGGGCATCCTCCTTGCAAAGGAGGCACTCTACCACTGAGCTATGGGCCCACGCCCGCCTCGTGAGAGGCGGGCAGGGAGTTGGGTGTTAGCCCTGGTAGTTCTGAGGTGCCCGATCGGCCAGTCGAGTGACTGTATCGATCGAACGTGTGCGGTTCGAAAACCGCGATCGCGATCCGCAGTGAGCCAGGCGCGTCGGCCTGGTCTCGGTCTGTGGAGGTGATCCAGCCGCAGATTCCCCTACGGCTACCTTGTTACGACTTAAGCCCCCTTGCGGAGCCCAGATTCGACCGGCGTTACGCCGGCCTCATCCGGACCCCACTCGGGTGCTTTGACGGGCGGTGTGTGCAAGGAGCAGGGACGTATTCACCGCCGTCTTCTGAACGGCGATTACTACCGAATCCAGCTTCATGAGGGCGAGTTTCAGCCCTCAATCCGAACTACGACCGAGTTTCGGAGATTAGCGCCCCCTTTCGGGGTGGCATCCCACTGTCTCGGCCATTGTAGCCCGCGTGTCGCCCAGCACATTCGGGGCATACTGACCTACCGTTGCCCGTTCCTTCCTCCAGTTTGGCACTGGCAGTCCTCCTAATGTACCCAACCACCGCAAGGGTGTTGCTGGCAATTAGGAGTGCGGGTCTCGCTCGTTGCCTGACTTAACAGGACGCCTCACGGTACGAGCTGACGGCGGCCATGCACCTCCTCTCAATGGCTCCAGTAAGCTCATCACACTGACCTTCACTGCACATTGTCGATGCTGGTGAGATGTCCGGCGTTGAGTCCAATTAAACCGCAGGCTCCTCCGGTTGTAGTGCTCCCCCGCCAATTCCTTTAAGTTTCATCCTTGCGGACGTACTTCCCAGGCGGTCTGCTTCACGGCTTCCCTACGGCACAACACAGGCTCGTAGCCTGTGTCACACCTAGCAGACATCGTTTACAGCTTGGACTACCCGGGTATCTAATCCGGTTCGTGACCCAAGCTTTCGTCCCTCACCGTCGGATCCGTCCTTCCAGAGCGCTTTCGCCACCGGTGGTCCGTCCAGGATTACGGGATTTCACTCCTACCCCAGACGTACCCTCTGGATCTTCCGGTCCCAAGCCACGCAGTTTCTACCGGACGCCCGCGCGTTGAGCGCGCGGATTTCCCGATAGACTTGCGTGGCCAGCTACGGACGCTTTAGGCCCAATAATAGCGGTCATCACTTGTGCTGCCGGTATTACCGCGGCGGCTGGCACCGGTCTTGCCCAGCACTTATTCTACCACCTCCTTACGGTGGTGAAAAGCGAGGACTATATGCCCTCGCACTTGGAGTCCCCTTATCGCACTCTCGTGCAGTGTAAAGGTTTCGCGCCTGCTGCGCCCCGTAGGGCCCGGAATCTTGTCTCAGATTCCGTCTCCGGGCTCTTGCTCTCACAACCCGTACCGATTATCGGCACGGTGGGCCGTTACCCCACCGTCTACCTAATCGGCCGCAGCCACATCCTATGGCGCCGGGACGTTTCGGGTTCGCGCCACTTCCAGGCTGCGAACCGTATCCCGGATTAGCCTCAGTTTCCCGAGGTTATCCGAGTCCATAGGGTAGTTTGGCCACGTGTTACTGAGCTATCTGCTACGAGTCTGAACTCGTGCAACTAGCATGGCTAAATCGGACTCCAATAGCAATGACCTCCGGCAGGATCAACCGGAATGAATGCTATGTCTCCCCGAGATGTGCTCGGGGTCTGGCGGTGAATGTTGCACACACTCACACATTTGGTAAATGGTCCACGTTCGACGACGACAGCCGGTCGCGACGACCGGTCGGGCGTCACCGAACTACCAGGGCTAACATCAGATCCCATCTATACGGCGGACCGCAGGGGTAGGATCCTCATTTCCTTCGGACGTATTCGTAAGCTGTCTGGGGTACATAACCCCTTCGAACTCACGTCGCCCGAGATGACGGCCCGAGTTGAACGGGCCGTCGATCACGCGTTTGTTGCGTTCATATCCAACTGCCCTCGTACATATAAGGGCATCGGATCGAGTTCCCGCCGAAAACCGCATCCGGCAGGACCTTTTGTGCAAGTTACAGTACGCGCCCAGCCTATATAAGGCCAGCGCACTGTATCGCTGGTAATCCAGCGTTGAGCACGACCGATCCGAGCATCCCAGAGTCGACCATCGGACGAGCCGATGGCCGCTCCGAGGAGATGGATAGTTTCCTGCCTCCGTGCCGGAAAACGGCCGGAGGGAACGCGGCGGCGTGCGCCGCGTCGTTCGCATTAGTGTGGAAGACCTGGCCCCTACATAAGGCCGTCGTCTCGGATTGACAGTGTTCTACGTTGGGCATTCACGAGGCGACACCGTCGCGCAGACTCGGCGGAGTCGGATACTCAGAGCGAGACAGGCACAGACGCGGCTGTCGCCAGGGAGAATGGACCCGACGAGCGGCCCGTTCGGAAGTCAGAGACAAGACGGGGCCGGGGAGCGGACGGCAGCCGTCAAGCGAACACTCGGTATCCGCCACTCGGTATTCGGTGCCGGGTAAGACACGGGAATGACGGGAGAAATAGTCTCGAGGCGCCCGGTCACTTCGAACTCGAGTTACTGAATCCCGGAAGGGCCCGTTTGCCCCCCAGCAGGCACTCGCGGAGAACGGGGACGCCGTCGTAGAGCCACAGCAGGAACGCGAAGCCGGCGAGTCCGAACTGGAGCCAGACGTACGTCGAGACGTCTCCCGCGAGCAGGTCGGCCAGGTAGCGACCGAACAGCAGTTCGAACGACTCGAACAATCCGCGGCTGGGAGGCGGGCCGGAAACGGTCACGACGGGCCAGAGCATGAGTTCGATCTGGACGATTCCCTGACTGACGTAGGAGTAGAGGACGTCACCCGGGGGATGCAAGAAGATGCCGATCCCGAAGGCGAGGCCGGTTCGCGGCCGGCCGGCCGCGTATGCGATCGTTCCGGCGGCGATCGACAGCGGAAGGATGAAGAACACGGAGTGGCCGAGAGCGTACCCCGCCTCGAAGACGCCGTACTCCCACGCGAGGGGCTTGTCGATCAGATCCGGGAGGGTCGAGGCCAGAACGACGACGAACGCCTCGAGCCCACCGGGCGAATCGCGGAAGAGAAGGTGACAACACACCGAGTACGCGAGATAACCGACGATTGCGTGTTCCCACGGCCACATAGAACGGTGGTCCGGTCGACGCAGAATAGTTATGCAGCGCTTGCAGTCCCGTGCGCGTTCGATCGGCCCGTTCCGCAGACACGAACCGGAGCGGAGACGACGTCGGGAGCAGACGAAAAACGAGAAAGCAACGATTACAGGATCCCTCTCGCCATCGGAGAGGAATGGCTACGTCCAGGCCGTTCGAGTATCGCGGGCGAACGTCAGGAAATCGGTCGGCGGACGGCCGAGTATCGATCGAACGTCGTCGGTCACCCGATCGGCGAGGCCGAGCCGGGCGGTGGTGTAAATCGCGGCCATCGCAGCGACCTTCGCCACGGGGACGTCCCGTCGATACTGCGAGACGACGAATCGAGGGAGTGACGGATCGACGTACTCGACGTCGCGGTCGAGTACCATCGAAAGCTGCCAGCAGACCTCGGCGTACGACAGCGCGTCCGGCCCGGTGAGATCGTACGTTCCCGTGTGGTCCCGTCGAAGCGTCCGGACGGCGACGGCGGCGACGTCCCGAGCGTCCACGAGACTCGTTTTCCCGTCGCCAGCGGGGACGGCGAGGCGGCCGTCGCGAACGTCCTCGCGGTGAGTCGTAGAGAGGGTCTGCATGAAAAACGACGCCCGAAGGAACGTCGTCTCGGCGTCGGCGGCTTCGAGCCAGGACTCGATGCGCGCGTGGGGAACGAGCGGGATCCGGTCGGCGCCGACGACTGAGAGGAAGACGACGTGTTCGACGCCGGAATCGAGGGCCGCGTCCAAGGAGGGACGCACGTCCCGACGAACGCGGGACAGTGCGGGCGGTCGAACGAGGAACATGGAATCGACGTCGGCGAACGCATCGCGGTAGGTCGTCGGATCGGTGAAGTCGAACGCGACGGTCGGACAGCGAACCCGATCGCGAGCCCGATCGGGGTCCCGGCTCGCCGCCGTGACGGAAACGTCCGCCGCGTCGCGGAGCCCGTCGACGACGTGACGGCCGACGGTGCCGGTGGCCCCGGTTACGAGGACGCCTCTCATCGGTGGCCACCGACGAGGGCTGCTACGGCGACGATTGCGGCGACGACGTGCATGAGCGCCAGAACGAGGAGTCGGCTCGAGGTCGCGCCCTCGAGTGACGCCGCCTCGGGAAGCGTCGCGAACGAGAGGAGCAGGACGATCGAGGCGAGCGCGACGAAGGGACGAGTCGGACGCTCGCGCAGTCGAGCCAGGACGGCGTAGACGACCGTCGCACCGAGGGCGCCGATAGCGGACACGAAGGCGACCGAACCGACGCTGAACGGCTCGAAACTCCCAGATCCGAGGAGGAGGAGGGCGGCGCCGAGAACGAGCAAGTTCGCCACGACGGCACCGACGACGGCGAGCGTACCGCGGCGGGCGATCGAACGGCGTTCGGTCATACCGATCTCACCGTCTGCCATTCGCGAAGGCGAGGCCGCTCCTCGAGGCGAGTCGGGGTGTGCGGACGCCGTCGAGTGCGCCTTCGGGCGCCGGTCGAGGGGGCAGGCGAGCGGTTCGGCCGGTCGAATAGAATACCGCCGGTTGCATACGCGATGCTTCCACGGGTCGAATCATAAGGGTGTGACGTCGGCCGAACGAGAGGTCGGCGACCACGCGGGACGGCGGTTCGAGCGGTGAACTCGTAACTCCCGATGACCGACGGACGGTACGGCCTCGAGCCGACCGACGAGTGACCGGATCTCGGGAGTTCGAAATTCGAAGTTACGTAGCGATTTCGAACTCGCAGGTATATTTCGATGCCCGACCAAACACGACTGTGACCGACTACGCTATCGAGGCCCGTGACGTGGCAGTAACGTACGCAGACGGGACCGAAGCGGTCCGGGGTGTCGACCTGCTCGTGGATGAGGGGGAGTTCTTCGGGTTTCTCGGGCCGAACGGCGCTGGAAAAACGACGGTAATCAAGACGCTGGTGACGTTGCTGCGACCGACCGAGGGTTCGATAGCGGTGAACGGGTTCGACGCCATCGCGGACCCGCATCACGTGCGCGCGACGGTCGGATATATGGCACAGGAGACGAGTATCGATCCCGAGCTGACGGCGCGCGAGAACCTCCGGTTCGCGTGCGATGCCTACGGCGTCGCGCGGGCCGATCGGAGCGACCGAATCGAAGAACTGCTCGAACTCGTGGAGCTAACCGACGTCGGGGACAAGGTCGCCGACGACTTCTCGGGCGGGATGAAAAAGCGCCTCGACGCGGCGACAGCGCTGGTTCACCAGCCACGGCTCGTCTTCCTCGACGAGCCGACGACCGGGCTCGATCCGGCGGCGCGGAATCGCCTCTGGGAGTACTTTCGACGGATCAACGACGCAGGGACGACCGTTTTCTTGACGACCCAGTATCTCGAGGAAGCGGATCAGCTGTGCGACCGGTTGTCAGTTATTCAGAGCGGGTCGGTGGTCGCGGAGGGGACGCCGGCAGAACTGAAACGTCGGGTCGGCGGGGAGATTCTCGCGGTCGAACTGGCGGATCCCGAATCGAGCGATCGCGCGGTGACGGTGGCCCGCGACGAGAAGCTGTTCGTGGAGGGAGCGACGATCGAACCGACGAAGACCGGCCTGGAGGTCACCGCACGCGACGCGCGGACGCGCGGGACTGACTTGCTGGTCGCGTTACGGGACGCCGGGATCGACGTGGTCGGATTCGATATCCGAGCACCGACGCTCGACGACGTGTTCCTCGCGGTGACGGACGAGCGTCCGGAACCGACTGCCGTCGACGGTGAGCCGACGCCGAACGGGGGCCCGCGATCCGAGAGCATCGGCGACGGCGGTCGCGACTCGAGCGGCGAGCGAGACGGCGCCGTCGGTGCCGGCGGAGCCGGCGATGCCGACGGCGAGGGGGCGAACCGATGAGCACACCGAACGTGGACGGCCACGGCGGGTCCTTCGCGAGCGACGTTTGGGTCACGTTCGTTCGGTGGACGATCAAGTCGGTTCGAAACCCGTTCGTTCTCGTGGTCTCGCTCGTTCAGCCGATCATATTCCTCGTGTTGTTCACCCAGGTGTTCGGCGGCGTCGCGACGGGCGCCCTCGAGGGAATCACGTACGAGACGTACCTCGTGCCCGCGATCGTCATCCAGGTGGCGCTGGTCGCGGCCGCGACGTCGGGGATCGGGCTGGTCAACGACATCGAGACCGGTATGTTCGAGAAAATTCTGGTCAGTCCGATGAATCGAACCGCCGTCTTTCTGGGGAAGACGCTGGCGGAGATCGTTCGGATCGTCGCCCAGGTCACGATCGTGCTGGGACTCGGTGTCGCGCTCGGCGCCGAAATCGAGACCGGGGTGATCGGCGCCGTCGCGATTGCGGCCATTTGCGTCGTGTTCTCGATCTGGTTTACCGCGTTCTCGAACGTGCTGGCCGTCGTGACTCGCGACGAGGAGTCGACGATCATCGGGGCGAACCTGTTGCAGTTACCTCTGCTGTTCGTCTCGAGTGCGTTCCTGCCGCTGCCGGCGCTTCCGGACTGGATTCAGACGGTCGCGACGTTCAATCCGATCACTTACGGGGTCGACGCCACCCGCGCCGTGATGCTAGGCGAGGATACGATGACGGTCATCGAGGTCACGCGCTTCGAGGGACTGTGGAACACGCTCGTCCCGGCCCTGGCCGTCCTCGTGGGTCTCGCGCTGGTATTAGGGTCCGTTGCCGTCTACGCGATCGGCCGCGCCGCCAGCGCCGACGTTCAGTGACGGGTCGTGTCGATCGACCGAGCGAGCCCGTCTCCGCCGGCGTGAGATCAACCGACACCATTTAGCGACCGTGGTCGTACGGTGAGACATGGACCGATCGGGATTCGTCAAACTCTCGCTCGTCGCGTTCGGGCTCGTGACCGTGAGCTTCGTCGTCCGCGGGCTCACTCGGATCTTCTTCGAGGTCGAACTCGCGAATCTGGTGCAGGCACCGCTCGCCGTCGTCGGGTTCGGGCTGCTCGTCTATCTGTTCGTCCGGGCGTGTCTCGACGCCGTCGGCATCTGGAAGGTCGAGAACCCCGACGCGTGAGCGGAAGGAAACCGTTTTTTCGCCGCCGTCCGAACCTGACGCTATGACAATCGACGTCCAGGCGATCGGGGACCTCGGGCCGGGAGACCGCGCGGCCTTCTTCGAGCGCGACGCCGGTATCGAAGCGGTCACGGACGACGTTCGAGAGATCGTCGATCGCGTTCGCGAGGAAGGCGACGTCGCCGTCCGCGAATTCACGGGCGAGTTCGACGGCGTCGAACTCGGCAATCTCGAGATCACCGACCACTGCGAGCGAGCCGTCGACGGGATCAACGAGGAGACGCGAACGGCGATCGAGACGGCTGCGGCGAACGTCCGCGAGTTTCACGAGGCCCAGCTTCCGGAAGACTGGCAGCGAGAATTCGGGCCGGGTCGGACGCTCGGTCGGCGGTTTCGGCCCATAGAGCGCGTTGGCGTGTACGTCCCCGGCGGCTCGGCGGCGTATCCCTCGAGCGCGATCATGGGCATCGTCCCGGCGGTCGTCGCGGGCGTCGACCACGTCGCGGTCGTCACGCCGCCGGCGGAAGATCTGAATCCCGTCACGTTAGCTGCGATCCACGCCGCGGGTGCGGACGTCGTCTACAGCGTCGGCGGTGCACAGGCCGTCGCGGGGCTCGCCTACGGGACGGAGACGATCGACCGCGTCCGGAAGATCGTCGGTCCGGGGAACAAGTGGGTGGCGGCGGCGAAAGGAGTGGTGCGCGGCGACGTGGAGATCGACTTCCTCGCGGGACCGAGCGAAGTCGTCGTGATCGCCGACGAGACGGCGCCGCCAGATCTGGTCGCGGCGGAACTGGTCGCGCAGGCCGAACACGATCCGAACGCGTCCGTTGTGGCCGTCACCGACGACGAGACGACCGCCAACGCCGTGGCCGCAGCCGTCGACGACCAGGCGAGCGAACGGGAACGCGCGGACGTCATTCGAGAGGCCCTCGCGAACGACGCGAGCGGCGTCCTCCACGCCCGGTCGATGAGCGAGGCGATCCTCTTTACGGAGGCGTACGCACCCGAACACCTCTCGATCATCGCGGCGGACGACGAGTCGATCCTCGAGCGGATCGACAGCGCGGGCAGCGTCTTCCTCGGGTCGAATACTCCCGTCGCTGCCGGCGACTACGCGAGCGGTACCAATCACGTCCTTCCGACCAACGGCGGGGCGCGGGTGACCGGCGGCCTCTCGGTCGAAACGTTCCTCCGCTCGACGACGGTCCAGCGACTCTCGGGCGACGGTCTCGCAGACCTCGGAGAGACGATCACCACCCTGGCCGATGCGGAGGGGCTCGAAGCGCACGCCGAGAGCGTGCGAATCCGACTCGAGGACGAAACGAACACGTAGCGAGCGGTAACGTGACGGAGCGAACGGTCATCTGCTGTCGCTCGGTTCGGATTCAGGTCGACGAGTTGCAAACTGGTTTTACGTGGCTGGAGGACGGAAGAGGAAACGAGATGGAACCGCATGTCGACCCGATGGACGAGCGCGTCCTGGAGCGCAACTACGACTACGCACAGAAGAACGTGCGGCTCCTCTCGGTGTGGTACGATTGCGACCTAAAGCGGATGCTCGAATTGCTCGCAAAACACGATATCGAGCTCTCGCGGAACGACAGACGGCAATTCGGAACGTGTTATCGGTCGTTTCAACGTCGCTCGGGTCTCTAACGTCTCGAGAGCAGTGCGACTGGGTCCCGAGTGGAGTGCGGCGAGAGTGAGACGCGGCGGTTCGCGACCGGACGCGCCGGCGGTACGTAATCGGACGCGAGGCCGTTCGTAACCGAAAGGAGCTAGCCCGGACGCGTTCGAAGGGCGTCACAGTTAACATCGTTGCGACGAAAGGTGGTGATATGAGTACGGACAGTATGGACGGCGGGACGGCGGAGACGCGCCCGGAGATCGAAGTAACCGAAGACGCGGCAGATGAGGCCCTCTCGCTGCTCGAGAGCGAGGGCCTCGACGCGACGGAAGCCGGGCTTCGACTGTTCGTTCAGCAAGGCGGCTGTGCCGGCCTCTCCTACGGGATGCGATTCGACGACGCGCCGGACGAAGACGACACGATCTACGAACACCACGAACTGCGCGTGTTCGTCGATCCGGCGAGTCTGAAGTACATCGAAGGCAGCGTCCTCGACTACGAGGACGGCTTGCAAGCCGAAGGGTTCCACGTCGAAAACCCGAACGTCGTCAGCGAGTGCGGCTGCGGTGAGTCGTTCCGGACGTAGCGATCGGACCAGCGGTTCGACTCGCTCGACCCGACTCGATCCCGTTCGAACCAGTCTCCACACGCTCCCTTCGTCCACTCGTTTTCGACCGTTCTGACACGCCGTCGAAGAGCCACGGTCTCGAGGGGCCGGACGCGAAAGAAAGGGACGGTGCGTGACGGTGATCGGAACGCCGCGCGGGTTACTCCTCGAGTTGGAACGCGACGGTGACTTCGGCCTGGTACTCTCGGTCGTCGACGCTCGCGACTTCGACCCCGAGTTCGTCGACCTCGATCCAGTGGACGTGCTCGAGTGTCTCTTCCGCGCGGTCGATCGCGTTGTCGGCCGCTGCGTCGAAACTATCGGGACTGGTGCCAATGAGTCTGATCTTCTTGAATACCATGGCTCGACGTGCTACACCGCGTAACGACGTAAAGCTCCCCGTCGATTCAGCGCGGTAGGGGGCGGCTATCGGTCGAACGTGAACTGACCGCTGACACTCTCGTGAAACTGCATCCGACTCCTCCTGGCCGCTACCGCTCGCGTTCCCGTCGAGTTCGGTCAACGACTCGCGTCGTCGTTCGGTACACTTCCGGTAGACCGTCTCTCGGTCCACGGGATGGGCTCCGCGAGGCGCTCGCTCGCCTCGCGGCGTCTGTGCTCGCGGACGCCGATCGAAAACAGCGCCACAGCAGCGCTACCGAACGCCATCTCTGGGGCGAACTCGACGACGAGCGTGAGGAGGCCGTCTCCGACGGCCCCTACTCCGACGAGGTACCACCCGTGACGATCGTGTGCCGTCCCGAAGGCCGCGGAAGTGCGGCCACGGCGAACGGGAACGGGAATGGGAACGGAAACGTCAATCGGCTCGCGAGTCGAACCGCTCGCGGATCGCGCCCGAAACGTCGGTGAGGTAGGCGCCGCCCCAGAGCGCGACGAGGAGCGCGCCGATCGAGTTGAAGACGAAATCGAGCATCGTGTCGCCGAGTCCGTACTGCGTGAGGACGGCGTCGATCCCGAACGTATCGGCCGACAGCGCGATGGCGAACTCGAGGATTTCCCAGAGGACGCCGAAGGCGAGGACGAAAAGCAGAATGAACACCGCTATGAACCGCTGAGGGAGGTGCACGCCGTCGGCGTGTTCGTCGAACGCGCGCACGGTGGCGTATCCCGCGGCGGCGACGAGCGACGCCGACAGCGCGTGCGTCAGGTGATCCCACCACCAGACATCGGTGTACAGCGTCGTGGTACCACCGGGCAGACCGACGGTACCGAACGCGTGGAGGAAGACGGCGGTCGTGATCCACAGCGTGAGGCGAGGGTCCATCGGAATCTCGTAGTCACGCTCCAGGACCGGCGGGAGCTGAGTGACGGCCAGGGCCACGGCGGTGTTGATCACGATCCCGGCGTTGCCGCGGTCGATCCCGACGAACAGCATGCCGATCAATCCGACTTCCATGAGATAAGTGAGCTGGCGCTGACGGCGCTTGGAGGGGAGTCGGCTCGCAAGACTACGCATCGCGCACCTCCGAGGCCGGCTGGGCGTCTTCCGGAAGCCGCTGTTCGGGGCGGGCGAGTCGTCTGAAATAGAGTTCGAAGACGACGCCGGCACCGAGTCCAGCGACGGCGGAGTAGACGAATTCCCACATTACCGCGTCGTGGTCGGCCGTAAACGGAATACCGAGCGTCTTTTCGGCGCTCCACCGCAGCAGCGCCCACAGCCCCGCCGCGGCCATGGTTCCGACGACGACGAGGACCACGGCGAAGCTGGGGGTCATTCGAACGGTCGTAAACGAGTGGAGTTCGACGGCGAGAACGAGCGCGATAGCCGCGACCGAGAGATACGCGGCGAAGTGACCGGTCAGTTGGTCGGCGTTGATCGCCATACCGAGCACGGGGAGGGCCGCCAACAGGAGGACCTCCCAGGGGAGCATCGCGAGCGCCGACCGAAAGGCGACCGGTGGGAGAACCGCCAGGGCCACGAGAGTCGCCGCGAACGTCACCCACAGGATTCCGCCCGTCAGCAGTTCCGCGAGGCCGATTCCGCCGATAACAACGATCAGCCCCCACGCGACCATCGCGTTGGTTCGACCGTCGGCGATCAGCCCCTCGAGCGCAGTCTGGGACACGGTGAATCGTACCGAGCGTTCTCACAAAAACGTATGTGACCGGTCGCTGAACGGTCGTCCGAGATCCGCGTGGACGGCGACGCGGCGGGTCCTACGATGGTGCGACGACGAAAACGTATACGGTAGCGTAGGCGGCGAGCGCGAGCGTTACGGCCGTCATCGTGGTGAGCAGGACCTCGAGCGTTCCATCGAACGAGGGTCGCCTAACGTAGCGGTCACGCAGTCGGTCGATCCTCGGCGTCGGCGGTCCTCGCACGGTTCCACAGAGAACGCCGACACCGAGGATTGAGTAGACGAAGTGATACGAGACCTCGAGCGTCGGCGGCGTCACTGCGAGCGCGGCGACGCCGTAGGCCGCACCCACGGCCGCTCGGCGGTTGACGGTGGACACGATCGATCGATCCGTCAGTCGACAGACTGCGATCAGCGCGAGCCAGATCGTGGCGAGTTCGATGGCGAATGCGCCCAGTAGATGCAGCGTCGGGTCGCTATGGAGGACGACCCGCGACTCGAGGACCGACGAACCGAACGGAAAAAACCAGTCCGGCGGCATGCCGGTGACGAGATCTCCCCAGGGGTGCGACCAGAGTCCCCAGAGCGCCGCGACGCCGATGGCCGACGCGGAGAGAGGGGTCTGGCGGGCGACCCCGACGGCGACGAGACCGCCGGTGGCAGCGAACAGTCCCATGACGAACGCGGCGAGCGGGCCGCTGTCGACGAACGCGACCGCGACCAGTACGCCGAGGAGGACACTGCCGGCGCCACGGACGAGCCAGGTGCGACTCGAGTCGCGGGCTGCGAGGAGGCCGAACGCCGGCGCTGCGACGGCGCCGACGACCAGCGAGTGGGTGACCGAGCGGTGAACCTCTCGGCTCGCGGCCCAGAACGCCGTCGGAACGCCGACCGAACCGGTGACGGCATCCGCGAGGCCGACGAGCGCGTACGCGACGTCGATGTCCGGGACTGCGGCGAACGCGCCCGCGACGACGCCGACGAGTAGCGCCGGACGGCGATCCCAGCCGCGCGACTGGGCGACGAGTGCGGCGACGGCGAACGCGAAGAGGGCGTGACCGATAAACACGGCAGTTCGAGTACGCAACGAGCGCTCTTAAGCGACACGCAGCGTCGAACGGTACCACAGCACAGGAGGCCATTCGGACGGACGAGAGCGCGTTCAGCGCCGCGAGATCGAACCAGGCGGCGAGCGTGACGGCGACGCTGGCGACAGTTCGCCGATGCCGGTACATCTTTGCGAGTGGCACGCGAGCACCCGTCTATGGCTCAGGAACCGCAGGCCGAGACGGCTCGAGCGCCAGCTGTTGGTGAACTTACACCGCCTGATCGAACCCTTATGGGTCCAGGTCCGAGTGACGTCAACCCGCGCGTCCTCCGGGCGATGAGCACGCCGCTCGTCGGACACCTCGATCCCTCGTTTATCGAGATCATGAACGAGGTCCAGGACCTGTTGCGATACACGTTCCGAACGGACAACCAGTGGACGATTCCGGTCTCCGGGACCGGCTCGGCCGCCATGGAAGCCGCGATCGGAAACGTCGTCGAACCGGGAGATACGATGCTCGTCCCGACGAACGGCTACTTCGGCGGTCGAATGGCATCGATGGCTCGCCGGGCCGGTGGGACGGTGGTCGAAGTCGACGCACCCTGGGGCGAACCGCTGGATCCCGACGACGTGGCGGACGCGCTGGCCGAACACGACCCCGACGTGTTCGGATTCGTCCACGCCGAGACGAGTACGGGCGTCCTTCAACCCGACGTCCCCGAACTCACCGCCGCGGCCCACGACCAGGACGCGCTCGTAATCGCCGATAGCGTCACGTCGCTGGGCGGCGTCGAGCTCCGGGTCGACGACTGGAACATCGACGTCGCCTACTCGGGTCCACAGAAGTGTCTCTCCTGTCCGCCCGGTGCGAGTCCGCTCACCCTCTCGGACGAGGCGATGGAGAAAGTGCTCTCACGCGATGAGGACCCGCGGTCGTGGTACCTCGATCTCTCGCTGCTCGAGGGCTACTGGGGTGACGAACGAGCGTACCATCACACGGCGCCGATCACCAACGTCTACGCGATCCGGGAGGCGTTGCGGCTCGTCGCCGAAGAGGGAATCGAAAACCGCTGGAATCGCCACGAACGGCTCGCCGGCGCGTTGAAAGCCGGCGTCGAAGCCATGGGACTCGAGATGAACGCCCCCGAGGAGTACTGGCTGCCGAGTTTGAACGCCGTCCGCGTCCCCGACGGCATAGACGACGGGGACGTCTGCAACCAGCTACTCGAGCAGTACGATCTCGAGGTCGCGGGCGGCCTCGGCGACCTCGCCGGCGAAATTTTCAGAATCGGCTGTATGGGACACTCCGCGCGGCCGGAAAACGTCATCTACGTCGTGACGGCCCTCGGAGACGTCCTCGAGTCGATGGGAGCGGACGTCGATCCGGGTGCCGGCGTGACTGCGACGCGACGCGCGCTGGAAAAATAACGGGATCGGGCTGCTATCGGGCGGGCGGAACTGACTTTCAGGCCGAGATTCGCGGTCCTGGTGGGGCTCGTTCGACCTGATAGTCTTCCCCATCGACGACGATGATCGCCCACTCGTAGCTCGGTTCGGATCGCTCGAGTCGAGCCTCGAGATCGTCTGCATCGTCGGGTTCGGCGACGAAACAATGGAACTGCCCCGATGACGACGACGGGACGTTCCCCGACTCGAGGACAGTATTGACGTGGACGACTTTCCATGCTCGTTCAGCGCGAAACTCGGGGCCGTTGCCTTCGACGGTGTAGCCCAGGTCTGCGAAAATCGACCTGGCCTGTTCGACGAGTCGCATGTTAACAGGACCCATTCGGTACTATCTATGATCGCTACCACTATAAATGTTGGTACGTAACAAGAACGACCGCTTACGTCCCACGGATCCGGAACTGTGTCGCGGATTTGATTGGTCAGTGACCTAGTGGTATGAGTTCACAGTCAGTAATTGTCTATTATTGGTGTGGCGGTCGTTCGCGATCCGCTTTCCGATCCGCAGATTGCGGCTGCGACTATTCGTGGGCAGCGTCCCACTCGGTCGGTTTCCGAAAGTTCCCACACCGGTTGCACTTGATCCGGCCCATCGCGTCCATCGCGTTATCGAGACTCTCGCAGTTCGTACAGAACCACCCGTAGCGACGGTCGAAATCCGGGGTTTCGTAGGCGACGAGAAACGGCCCTTTCGAGCCTTTGTCACCGTTCATTTCCGAGATATAGACGGTCTCACCGTCCTCGGTCGACCAGGTTTGCATGCCCTACCGTATCAGTGCTCGCGGTAAATGCGTGTCTTTCCGGGTCGGTTTCGCCCCTGCGAGCGGTCAACCAGACCGGCAGGGCCCTCCGTCCGACGACGGGTGAGACGCCCCCGCGTGAGACAAATTCACAGTGTTGACTGTCCGTACTGAAAGGTTTACCCGGCCAGAACTCGTTCGAATGGCCAATGTCGCTGGTCGTGGTTCCCGTTCGGTATCCGTTAACGAAACACTCTCGTCGAACGCTCGAGGAGGCAATCGAGGTTGCCCGCGAGCGAGATGCGGACCTAACGATACTGCACGTCGACCTCTACCAGAGCGGGAAAAAAGTGACGCGTATCGACCTGAAAAACGCCGTCGAGGGAACGTTCGGACGGATCGAAAACGCACGCTACGTCGTCCGGACCGGCTTTCTCGTCGAGGAGAGCATCCTCGACGAAGTCGCCGCGGAGGGTGCCGACGCCGTCGTCATCGGAAGCAAGCAGGCGAGTCGCCTGCGACGGATCTTCCAGCGCCTGACGGACAACCCCGATATCGACCGCTATTTGCGAAACCACCTCGACTGTGAGGTCATCACGGTCGAAAGCGCACACGTTTGACATCCTCTCCGCCGTGACCGGGTCCCAAGACGACGACCGGTTCGTGACGGAGCAGAACGGTCGCTACTCGGTTTCGCCCGCGTTCCGGACGACGAACACCGGAACCGACGCGTTGTCGACGACCCGCTCCGAGACGCTTCCCAGCGAGGTTACCTTCTCGCGAGGACTTTTGCCCCGCGTTCCGATTACGATCAGATCGATCCCCTGCTCGTCTGCGTACTCGAGGATCGTCTTCGCTGGCGTTCCCGTACGGACCTCGCCGACGGTCTCGAGACCGTCGGCAACCGCTCGCTCCTCGACGTCGGAAACGGCCTGTCGCCCTTCCTCCTCGAGCGTGCGCTCGAGGTCGGTGCTGGTCTCTTCGTCGACGGCGGCGGTGATGCGACTATCGACTACGTAGAGCGCGTGGACCGTCGCGTCGTTGTTCGCGGCGATCGGCAACCCGTGAGCGAGCGTCTCGGAAATCGTGTCGCTTCCGTCGGTGGGAATGAGAATGTCGTCGTACATCTCTCGGCTGGCTTCGACTTGGTCCGGGGTCGGTATAAATCACCCCCACAGTGTCGGCTCACGGGAACGCAACGGCGACGTCTCCCACCTCGCCACGAGAGACCGCCACCAGTGACGCGGTTATCGGTCGCCCGGGTCCTCGCCCGTCTCGGCGGACTCGGCTGGCGCGTCCGCGACCGACCGGTCGAAGCCGGAATCGTCGACGGCGAGTTGCGCGACCCCGCTGGTCTCGTCGAAGACGTGATGGCGGTGCGGGTACGCGAATTCGACGTCGAGATCGGCGAACCGCTCGACGATCGCTTCCTGGACCGCGGATCGGACGACGACCTCTTTGTACGGATGTCTCATCCAGAAGTACACGTCGAGGCCGATGCCGTGATCACCGTACTCCCGGATAACGCAGGTCGGTGCGGCGGCGTACCGGGCGCTGCCGATTCGGATGTCCGGGCCGCCGGAGATGACCTCGTCGACGCCACGGGCGGCCCGCTCTGCGGCGCGCCGCGCGGCCTCGAGGTCGCTTTCGTAAGTTATATCGAAACTGATCGATATCCGGGTCCGTTCGTCTTCGGCGGAGTAATTGATGACGTCGCGTGCGTGTATCTCGGAGTTGGGGATGACGATAAAGGAATTCTGAAGGGTGAAGATCTTGGTATACCGGATCGTGATGTCCTCGACGAAACCGCGGTGTCCGGCGTCGGTGACTTCGATCATGTCACCGATCTCGTAGGGCCGATCGGCCAGCACGTAGAGACCGTTGATCAGGCTGCCGACTATTGGCGCGAGGACGATCGCTATCACGGCCGAGATAACAGTTACCGACAGGAGGATCTGCGTGTTTCCGACCCCGACGATGCCAGCCGCGACGATACCTGCCCACAGGAGGACGGCAAGCCGGAGACCACGCAGGACGGACCGCGTGACGCTCGGCCGCTCGATCCGTCGCGCAACCGTGCGACCGGCGATTCGAACGACCAGTTTCGAGAGATACCAACCGGTGGTGAGAACCAGAAGCGCGAGGACGATTTCGACTACTTCCGGCGGTATCGAGTCAGGGACCCGGGCCTGGATAGTGTCGACCATCGAACTCTCGTTGGCCTGGAGGGCCCTGGGCATGGCATCACTCTCTGGCCCGGAGTGGTTAAGAGTTCTGACCCTCAGTTTCGAACGCCCGTCCCGGGTACAACCTGATTTCGTAAATAGATGCTACTCGGTATATAATAAATCATTTAGCCTGTGGGACCGTAGCGTCGGGCATGGCACCAGACGAACTTCGCTCGACCGTCGAGCGCGTCGGGGATCGGTTCAATCTCGGCGAATACGAGATCGACGCCTATCTCACCGTATTAGAACAGGGCCAACTCACGGCCAGTGAGATCGCTGACCGGACGGAAATTCCCCAGCCCCGCGTGTACGACACCGTTCGGAGCCTGAGCGATCGGGGTCTGGTCGAACTCCGGGAATCTCGCCCGATGAAGGTCGTGGCGATCGATCCCGCCGAGTCCTTCGACGACGTCCAGACCTCCTTCGAACAGATGATCCAGGAACTCGAGGCACGCTACACCGCCCCTGCACGCGATACGGAAGCCGTCTCCCTGGTCAAGTCTCGATCGACGATCCTTCGCTACCTCGAGGAGGTCATCGACGGTGCGGAGTTCGAGCTCGCGCTGTCGCTTACGCCCGACCTACTGACTCGATTCGAGGCGGAGTTGCGCGCGGCCGTCGAATCCGGCGTGAGCATCGACCTGATCGTGACGCCCGGCACCGAAGCGCCGGACCCGTCGGAGTTCGACTACGGCGAGGTTGCATCCACCGCACGTGCCCGACGTGGGATCACGACGCCCGTTCTCGCCGTCGCCGACGGCAACTACTCGGTGTACGCGACCCAGGATGCGTTGCGTGACGATCAGGACCGGTACGGCGTCATCTTCAACCGGTCAGCGTTGGGCTTTCTCATCTCCGGCTTTTTCGGTACCGTTCTCTGGACGACCGCCGAACGAACGCTCGGCGAAGACGATACCGCTCGCTCCTATCCCCGGAAATACGCCTCCATCCGCCGGTGCGTAAAGGATCTCATCGACGAAGGCGGCGAGTTCTATGCGACGATCGAGGGGAGAGACGTCGAAATCGGAGGCCAGCGCGTCGTCCGGGGACGAATCCGGGACATCTCCTTCGAAATCAGCGAAGAGGTCGCAAGCCTCACGATCGAAACGGACGACGACGAAGTTTCCGTTGGCGGTCGGGTCGCGGCCCTCGAGGACGTCGAGGCTCACGAGATCCACATCGGACGGAACAGGCCGCCTACGCTCGAGGACGACTGATCTCCGGACGTCATTGCGGTCGATACCGGTCGGCCAGTGCGGTTCCGAACGTCATTGCGGTCGATACCGGTCGGCCAGTGCGGTTCCGAACGGCGCGATGCGCCGGTCTAGTTCTTTCCCCCGTCTCATCGGTCGTTTGCCGGCAGCTGCCACCCCTCGTCTGTCAATAGCCGATTGCTCGTCGGCGACGATGTACTCGCGTTCGAGCGGGGGGTGAGTCGTTTCGGGGGCCGATCGACAGGCACGTCGTAACTCGTTCGAAATCACGACTTTCAGCCTTTATTATGCTATTTATTACCAACAATTAAGTTCCATAACGTGGACCGATCATTGGTCATGGGTCGCGATACAGCCGGTCGAAACGATCGTCCGCGCCTCGGGCGCCGGTCGTTCCTGAAGACCGCATCAGTCTCCGCCGCGGGCGGGGCCGTTGCGGTCGCCGGTTGCTTGAGCCGGGGCCGCAAACCGGGAACGGTGGTGATGACCGCCGCCTCAGACATCGCCGGGATCATGCACAGTGACGGCGACAGCCCCTCGATTCAGCAGGCGCTGTGGGATGCCGGCCTCGACGAGGACATTCGCGTCGAGGTCCAGACCGTCGTCAGCAATTCCGCACAGCGGATGCAGACGGCTCAGTCGGCGCTGCAGGCCGGTCGCGCCCCACCAGACATCCACATGATGGATAGCGGGTGGACGGTCCCGTTCATTCTGCGCGAACAGACCGTCAATCTGACCGATCGCTTTCCGGACGACGTCCTCGAGTACGTCAACGGCAATTATCTCGAGGCAATCCTCGAGACGGCTCGACATCCACAGACCGGGAATCTCCACGCGCTGCCGCTGTTTCCGGACCTCGGATTCACCCTCTATCGAAAGGACCTGATCGAGGACGCTGGCTACGACACGAGCGGCTGGGGAACGGACCCGCCTCGGTGGAAGGAGTTCGCGGAAGCGGTCAGCGACGCGAGAGACCAGGCCGGCCTCGATTACGGGTTCACCACGCAAGCGGCCGCCTACGAGGGGCTGTCGTGCTGTACGTTCAACGAGGTGATGACGTCGTGGGGTGGCGCGTACTTCGGCGGCGCGAACAACCTCTTTACCGCCGGTGATCGACCGATCACCGTCGACGGTGACCGAATTATCGACGCGATTCGGATGATGCGCTCGTTCATCGAGGGAGAAGAGCAAAACACCCTCGAGGGCTACGCGCAGATCTGCCCGTCGGCCATCGTCCAGTGGACGGAACAGCAGTCGCTCAACCCCTTTGCCGGCGGGAACGCGGTCTCGAACCGAAACTGGTCGTACGCGATCGCAGCGACCGGAACGGAAGCGGCGTTCGGTGAGAACCTCGGCGTGATGACGAGGCCGTACGCAGTCACTCGGCAAGAAGCCGAGTACGCGGACGCCGGTGGCACCGCTGCGGCACTCGGCGGCTGGAACCTCGCCGTCAGTCCGTTTTCGAATCGCCAGGAGGAAGCGCTGCAGGTCCTCGAGGCGTTCGCTAACGAGGACGTGATGCTCACGGTGTTCGAACTCGGTGGCTTCCTCCCGCCGAACCTCGATCTGGTCGCGGAGGCCGATCCGAGCGACGTCGGTCCCGTCGCTCGGTACGCCGACGTCGTCCAATCGGCGAGCGAGAACGCGATCCCGCGTCCGGCGACGGATCTCTGGCCCGAACAGTCCGCACTGATCTTCCAGGCGGTCAACGCGGCCTATCGGGGCGCACAGGCTCCCGAAGCCGCGATGAACGACCTCGAGCAGGAACTCGAACAGAGCGAATCGGAGGTGCAAACGAATGGCAACTGAATCTGACGAGGCGACGACCGACGGCGGGACGGTGATCGGCGGCGAAACAGGTCGCGGCCGGGAGCACGAGCGGACCGGGAACGCCGTCGTCAACTGGATGGAAAACCTGAGCGAAGCGGCGTACGCGTATCTGCTGTTGTTGCCCGCGTTCGCGTTGCTGACGCTGATAGCGTTCTACCCGATGATCCGGACGTTCCTCATGTCGCTTCGCGCCAATCAGACACGCGGAATGGACCCGCTGGGCGTGTTCGTCGGCCTCGAGAATTACATCGATATCGTGACCGGGAACGCGCGACTGGCCAGGCAGTTTCTCGACGTCTCGCTCTCGTCGTCGTTTCCCTTCGTCGAACTGGGCACCCCGTTC
This sequence comes from Natrinema caseinilyticum, assembly GCF_024227435.1. Classification (GTDB taxonomy): domain Archaea; phylum Halobacteriota; class Halobacteria; order Halobacteriales; family Natrialbaceae; genus Natrinema; species Natrinema caseinilyticum. The sequence goes on along the minus strand of NZ_CP100445.1, from coordinate 217,034 downwards.
TTCCAGCAGGCGTTATTCGTCACGCTCGCGTTCGCGGTCATCAGCGTGACCCTGGAGACCGTTATCGGATTCGGACAGGCGTACGTCCTCGATCAGGAATTTACCGGCCGTCGGTGGGTTCGCGTCGCGATCATCCTCCCGTGGGCGGTGCCGATCGTCATCCAGGGGATGATCTTCTTCCTGCTGTTCCAGCCGACGGTCGGGTTCGGATCGGACCTCATGCAGAGTCTGGGCCTCTTTAGTTCGACGCCGCTCGCCAACAGCCAGGACGCGTTCATCATCATCCTCGTGGCCGATATCTGGAAGTCGTCGGCGTTCATGGCCCTCCTGATCCTCGCGGGACTCCAGAGCGTCGATCGGAGCCTGTACGACGTCGCGCGCGTCGCGGGGGCCACACCGTGGCAGCGATTCAAACTGATCACGCTCCCGCTGGTGATGCCGGCGCTGCTGGTCGCGATGCTGTTCCGGACGATGGACGCGATGCGCGTCTTCGGACTGATCGAGTCGACCGCCGGCTGTACGACGGTCCCCTCGCTGACGTGTCTCGTCGTCGAAGCGATGTTCGGGGGGACGCGCATTTACGCCACGGCCGCCGCGGTCGCATTTTCGACGGCGCTCGTAATCGGCCTGATCATCGCGGTCTACCTCGTTCTCTTCCGCGATACCGAAGGAGGTGTTACATGATGGCAAACCGACGAGAGACAACCGACGACCACACCGAACCGACAGACGAAACGGCGGGCGCGCTGGGACAGCCAAGCGAAATCCAGTCCGACGGGGGTGCCGTCCTCACGAACGAACGCGAAGCCGAACTCGATCGCGGCCCGTTTCAACAGTGGGTTTCCGACTCCATCTCCGACCCCGGTCGAGTCTACCGAGCGCTGTTTTACGTCGCCGCGATCTTCTTCCTGTTTACCACGCTGTTCCCGTTTTACTGGCTTCTCATGGTCGCGCTCACGCCGGAAGGCCAGCTTCAGGACATCGTCTTCACGCCGAACGGCTTCAACCCCGGCGCGTTCGTCGAGGTGTTTCAGGTCATTCCCTTCCACATCTACATGTTCAACAGTTTCGTGATCGCGCTCGGATCGACCATCGTCGTCCTGGTCATCGCCAGCCTGGCCGGCTACGCCTTCGGCCGCCTCGAGTTCCCCGGCCGAACGCCGCTGATGCTGCTCGTGCTCGTCATCTCCTTTTTCCCGCCGGCCGCCTTTTTCATTCCCTTGAACGATCTGTTCAACACCCACTTTGCGATCCTCAGACCGATTACCGGTGACGGAACCCTCTACAACACGCCCTTCGCCCTCGTGACGCCGCTGTCGGCAATTTTCATGCCGCTCGCGATCTTCATCCTGACGACGTTCTACGCCCAGATTCCCGACGGTCTCGAGGACGCGGCTCGCGTCGAGGGAACGACTCGACTGGGCGCGCTGTTCCGAGTCATCATTCCGCTGTCGGCGCCTGGGGTCGCGACTGCGGGCGTGTTGACCTTCATCGCCGTCTACAACGAGTTCTTCTTTTCGTTCCTGATGACGGACGGTCAGCCCGAAAACTGGGCGCCGATACTCGACGGCATCCTCGCCTATCAGGGACAGTACCAGGTGTTGTACAACCTCATGGCAGCAGCGAGCATCCTCGGGGTGATCCCCGTCGCGATTCTCGTGGTCATCGCACAAGAAAAGATCGTCAGCGGGCTCACCGCGGGCGCACTCAAAGAGTAACACAATGGCACGAGTACGACTCGAGAACATCACGAAACGCTACGAATCGGTTACCGCGGTCGACGACGTGAGCATGGAGATAGAAGACGGCGAATTCGTCACCTTCGTCGGCCCGTCCGGCTGTGGGAAGTCGACGACGATGGAGACCGTCGCCGGGCTCACACAGCCGACCGAGGGGCGGGTGTACATCGGCGAGGACGACGTGACGAACCTGGCACCGAAAGATCGGGGCGTCGCGATGGTGTTCCAGAACATCGCGTTGTTCCCGCACATGGACGTCTACGAGAACATTTCCTTCGGGCTTCGTCTCCGGAAATACGACGACGAGGAGGTCCGCAGACGCGTCGAGCAAGCCGCCGAGGTCGTCCAGCTCGAGGGGATGCTCGAGCGAATGCCGGACGAGTTGTCCGGCGGCCAACAACAACGGGTGGCGATCGCGCGGGCGATCGTTCGCAACCCGGACGTCTTCCTGATGGACGAACCGCTGGCGAACCTGGACGCGAAGTTGCGCGTTCACATGCGAACGGAACTCCAGCGGCTCCATCGGGAACTGGACACGACGATCATCTACGTCACGCACGATCAGGCCGAAGCGATGACGATGTCCAATCGCATCGCGGTCCTGAACGAGGGACGGCTCCAGCAGCTCGCGCCGCCACTGGTCTGTTACAACGAGCCTTCGAACCTGTTCGTCGCCGGATTCATCGGCTCTCCCTCGATGAACTTCGTCGACGGTGAACTCTCGGACGGCGGCCTCGAGACGGACAACTTCGCCGTCGATTTCGATCCGAACGTCGTTCCCGGCGTGACCGTCGGCGACGCAGCCACGCTCGGGATCAGGCCGGAAGACGTCCACATGGCCAGAGACGCCGAATCGCTCGCATCGACCACCGACCCGATCGACGCCAGAACCGACGTTCTCGAGCCCATGGGCGACGAGGTATTCGTCTACCTGCTGCTCTCCGAGGCCGCGGGCGGATCGATGGGGCGTGATTCCACTTCGAGTCCCAACCAGCTATTGATGAGCGTCAGCCCCGATACGGATATCGAGGCGAATCAGGACATCGAGGTGGTCCTCGATCGGTCGAAGATTCACCTCTTCGAGACGGCCACTGGCGACGCGCTCGCTCACGGTATCACCGATCTGTCGGAACGAGAGTCGGGGACGACCCCGACCGAGGCGGACAGCTAAATCGCGATGTCGGTCCACGAACCCACCGATCTCGAGTCTCGCCGGCCATCTTTTCCTCGTTTCGACGAGTTCCTCGGTTTGGCGACGGACCAAAGGTGCTCGAGTCGAACTATTCAATATAGCGGTTGTGGGTGTATTGGGCCGAAACGAGCCGAACGCTGGGTCCCCCCATACTAACACACAGATGATAGATTCCCGATCCGATATTAAAACCGGCATCGTCGGCCTCGGCAACATCGGACAGTATCACGCCGAGCGACTCGTCGAACTCGGCGTGACGCTCGCCGGTGGAATGGACGTCGCCGCCGAGGCGAGAACGCGATTTGCCCGACGATACGACGTCGACGTCTACGACGACCACGACGAGCTATACGATACCATCGACGCCGTCATCATCACGACGCCGAACAAATATCACGAGGCGTATGCCATCGACGCGTTCGAGAGCGACCTCCACGTCTTGCTCGAGAAGCCGCTGGGACATTCGATCGAGAGCGCACAGCGGATCGCCGACGCGGCAGCGGAGTCGGACGGGATCGCGATGGTGGGGTTCAACAATCGATTCGCGAATACGGTGCGAATCGTCAAAGATCGGATCGATCGAGGCGCCCTCGGTGACGTCTCCCACATCGAGGCGAACTACGTCCGTCGGCGAGGGATCCCGGGACGGGGGTCGTGGTTCACCCGCAGAAGCATCGCCGGCGGCGGCGCGCTCATCGATCTCGGGGTCCACGCTATCGATCTCGCGCTGTATCTGCTCGACTATCCCACCGTAGAGGAGGTAAACGGCGTCGCTCGCAGCGAATTCGGCGAGCGCGAGGAGTACGCGTACCTCGACATGTGGGCCGACGACGCGGGACCGGAGGGATTCGACGTCGACGACTCCGCTACCGCGTTCATCCGCTGTTCGGGAAACCGAACGATTTCCCTCGAGGTCGCGTGGGCGACGAACCGGCCGGCTACCCACGAGTTCGTCGCCCGGGGGACCGACGCAGCGGCCCGGTTCGACCTCCTCGAGGGAGATCTCTCCGTCTACTCCGCGAGCAAAGCCGGTGCCGACCACCTCGAAGACACGACCATCGAAACGCGCCACAACGACACCCATTCGGACGAACAGCGGTCGTTTTTCGATCAGATATTGGGTACCCGAGACGGCGGCGGCACCGTCGACGAAGCACTCACCGTTCAATCGGTTATCGAAGCCATCTACGAATCGAGCGAACAAGGGCACACGATCACGATCGACGATCGAACGCCGATCGACTGACAAAGAGTGCCGTGGGGACGGTCTGGGACGGTGCTCGGGGGCGGTCACCACAGCAACCGGTCGCCCGGCCGATCGTGTGGACTGGTGACGTCCGGACGCGCAGGTTCGTGCACGACTGTTACGAACCAGGACCGCGTACTAGTGATTATGGAAACGCCACCCGAACTGGAAGCGGTCGCGGGAGAACAAGACGACATCACTATCAGCACTCGAGAGTACGAAGACGAAACCGTCATCGTCGTCGATTTCGGCCCGATCAGCGGGAAGCCGTCGGTCGACATCGTCGGCGGAACGGCGATCGTCACCGCCGACGAAACGCATTTGGAGTTCGACGTCCCCGCGGACGCGAGTGACGTCACCGTCAACGACGGCGTGCTGACGATCAGCGGCTGATCGACCCTCGCCAGCCCCCGTTTTATTTTTCCGGCTGTCGTCGACTCCGCTATGGAACTCGGCGTTCACACCCCACCGCTCGCTGACGAACCGCTCGAGGGCGCGCTGCCGTATCTCCACGAGCAGGGTGTCGATACGATAGAACCGGGGGTCGGCGGCCATCCGGGACAGGACCATCTGACGCGGTCCGCGTATCTCGACGACGAGAGCCAACAGGCCGAACTCTCGGATCTACTCGACGAGTACGACATGCGAATTAGCGCGCTCGCGACCCACAACAACCCGATTCACCCCGACGAGGAGCGTGCGACGCGATCCGACACCGAACTCCGCGAGGCGATCCGGCTCGCCGCCCAGCTCGAGGTCGGTACCGTCACCTGTTTCTCCGGCCTCCCGGCCGGGGGTCCGGACGACGAGGTTCCAAACTGGATCACGGCACCCTGGCCGCCCGAACACAGCGACGCCCTCGAGTATCAATGGGAGCGAGCGATCGACTACTGGGACGAACTCGCCGACTACGCGGACGATCACGAGGTCGACGTCGCGATCGAAATGCACCCGAATATGCTGGTCTACGAGCCCCACGGGATGGCGCGATTGCGCGAGGAGACCGGGGATCGGATCGGGGCGAACTTCGACCCGTCCCACCTCTACTGGCAGGGGATCACCATCACCGACGCGATCCGATACCTCGGCGAACGGGACGCGATCCATCACGTCCACGCCAAAGATACCATGATTTACGACGCGCAGGCCCGCGAGAAAGGGGTTCTGGATACGACGTCCTATCACGACGAGCCGAATCGGTCGTGGCTCTTCCGGTCCGTCGGCTACGGCCACGGCGAATCCCACTGGAAGGACATCGTCTCGACGCTCAGAATGGTGGACTACGACGGCGCTTTGAGCATCGAGCACGAAGATTCACTGACCAGTTCGCGGGAAGGCCTCGAGAAAGCGATCGACGTCCTCGAGCGGGCGATATTCGAAACCCAACCCGGCGAAGCCTACTGGGCGGAGTGAGTCGAACGAATCTCTCTCGGCGGAGCGAGCCAGCATCCGAGGGCGGGTCGTGCGGGGCGGCTGACGACTACTCTTCGATCGGGTGATTGACCGAGTCGTCCGAGGATTGCTCCCTGACTTCGACTTCGCTTCCGGCGCGAACGACGACCGTGTATCCCTCGTACTCGAGTGTTACCACCACGTCGCTGGCCGAATCGGCGGTGGGGGCGAACAGTTCATCGAGCGCCTCCGGATTGACGACCGTGTACAGCGGGTCGTACGCAGGGGGCTCGATTTCGGTCACGTCGACGCCCTCGTGTGCGGCGATCGCTTCGACGATTGCCTGAGACGGAGGAACCGCACTACTGGGCGACGACAGGTTGTCCGGAGGGGACATACTAGCGCCTAGGACAGTCCAGCGGATAAGGGTGGTGGCAAATATATTATTCTGAGTAACGGGAGAAATCACCGTCCTCTCGGCCCGATACTCCAGTATTCGCGCGCTGTCGGTTTCGGGTCCGGAGTCGTGCACACGGGCGATACGTCGGATGTGTACACCAGGTCCCCGTTCGGAGCACCGCTACTCCGACGACTCTCCGCGCGCGTGCTCGAACAGTTCGATGGCTCGCTCCCGGCGAACGGCGTGCTCGACGATGGGAGCCGGGTACGCGGGGGCGATCCGCTCTCGCTCCCCGGGCTCGAGGTCGTGCCAGCCGTGGATTTCTTCGGTCGAAGCGTCGGCGAGTTCGGGAACGTAGTCGCGGACGTATTCGGCATCGGGGTCGTACTCGCGTCCCTGTGTCAGCGGATTGAATACGCGGAAGTAGGGCTGTGCATCGGTGCCGGTCGATGCGGCCCACTGCCAGCCACCGACGTCGTTAGCGGTATCGTGATCCGCGAGCATGCGCCTGAACCACTGGTATCCCTCCCGCCAGTCGAGCAGGAGGTCTTTGGTCAGAAACGATGCGACGAGCATCCGCACGCGATTGTGCATCCACCCCTCGGCCCTGAGCTGTCGCATCCCCGCGTCGACGATCGGATACCCCGTTTCGCCGTTCCTCCACGCCTCGAGCGCGTCCGGATCGTCCTCCCATTCGATGGGGTTCGTGTATCCGCTGAAGTTTTCGGAGACGGTCTCCGGGTTGAACGCGAGGACGTGCGCGTAGAACTCCCGCCAGGCGAGTTGGCGCTGGAACTCGCGGACGCTCTCACGCTCCCCGTCGGTATCCGCTTCGTCGGCGGCACGCTCGGTCGCCGCGTACAGCTCCCGCGGGCCGATCGTTCCCCATTTGAGGTGCGGTGAAAGCCGCGAGGTCCCGCGTTCGGCCGGATAGTCGCGCGTCTCAGCGTACCGGTAGATCGGCCCCGAGCAGAAATCTGCGACCCGCTCACGCGCTGCCGACATCGTCACCGGCGGGGGGGCCGCCTCGGGGTCGTCGAATCCGAGATCCGAGAGCGATGGAAGCGGCTCACCTGTTAGACTGGCGAACTCCTTCGCGTCGGGTTGCTCGACCGGCTCTCGTTTGTCCCGGTCGCGCCACTTCTTCCAGAAGTACGAGAACACCGAGTAGTGGGCGCCCTGATTCGGCGTAATCGACCCCGGTTCGTGGAGGATCGCGTCGTGAACCGACTCGCACGCGACGGCGTCGTCCGCGAGCGCGGCGCGCACCGCCCGGTCCCGGTCCCGTGCGAGCCCGCTGTAGTCTTCGTTCCAGACGACGGTCGAGGCGTCGTACTCGGCCGCGACCCGCGGAACCGCTCCGCTCGCCTCCCCCTCGACGACCACGAGATCGGTCCCGAGTTCTCGGTAGCGCTTCCGAAGCGCCGCGAGGGACTCGAGCAAACACGCGACTCGGACCGGCGACGCGTATTCGAGAACGGTCGGATCGAGGACGTACAACGGGACGATCGGCTCGTCGGTCGCTCCGGCGCGTTCGAGTCCGCGGTTGTCGAGCGTGCGGAGATCCCGACGGTGCCAGTGAACGATCACAGTCTACGTGCGTGCTCGAGTACCGAAAGACTGTAGGTCCCGAAGCCACCGTCTGTGCGTCAGTGTTGCGCGTCGGACGATCCGGCGAGTCGGTCGACGGCCGAGCGGAACCCGCTGCTTTCGCAGTACCACAGCCAGCACCCGATGCCGGCGGTGAACAGCGACCCGACGACCACACCGAGCGTCGCCGTCAGATACGCGGTCGCGCCGTCGCCCGATACCGCGAACACGTTCGCCGGGTTGTCGTGAACGAAAAAGAAATACGTGACGAACCAGGCGTTCGAGAGCATCGTCGAGACCAACACCGGCGGTCCGTACGCGTAATTTCGCGCCCAGATCAGACCGATCGCGATCGTCGGGCCGACGAGTCCGACGATGGCGATAAACGCCGGCTGACCCTGGTCGAGCGGGGCGTCGACCGTCGAGAGGGCGAGCCCGAACAACCCACAGAGCGCCAGATAGACGAGAAACGGCGTTGTAACGATGATTCGTTGATCCACATCGTATCGTGGTGACCTGTTCATCTCAACTGTTATTACCAATCCGACGGGACGACCGGACCCGCTTCGTGAGGGGCCACCCGAGATCGGAACCGAACGTGGAGCATAAGGGAAGTCGAGTACGAGTCGTGTCCGATGACCGCCGAGTCCGTGACGCGAATCGATATCGGAGGAGACGGGCCGGAGGGGTCCAACAGCGCGTACCTCGTCGGCTCTCGCGCCGTCGTCGATCCCGGCCCACCGACCGACCGCGCCTGGCGACAGTTACACGAGGGGCTCGACCGCGCCGGCGTCGACCGTCGCGATCTCGAGTACGTCCTCGTCACCCACTGGCACGTCGATCACGCCGGCCTCGCCCCCCGGCTCGCCGAGGAAGCGGACGCGCGACTCGCGATGGGCGCCGGGGACGCGCCACTGGTCGGCGAGTACGCCGTCGCACGCGAGCGACGTCTCGAGCGAGACCGTGCGGTGATGCGAGGACTGGGCGTTCCGAAATCCGCAGTCGGGCGGGTCATCGACGACGACTCGATGTCCGCGATGGCCGACGAAACGCCCGTCGAACGGCTCACTGACGGTGATCGAGTCTCGGGGCTCGAGGTGATCGCCACACCGGGCCACACGCTCGGCCACACCGCCTTCGCCGGCGAGGGATTCCTGCTCGTCGGCGACGCCGTGTTACCTACGACGACCCCGAACGTGGGGGGCAGTGATACCCGAACCCTCCAGTTCGAGCGGTGCGCCTCGCCGGCGACGCTCGCCCACGACGACACGCGGGCCGCCCGCGATCCGCTCACGGCGTTTCGCGCGACGCTCGAGCGACTCGCGAACCGGTCGGAACGACTCCGTCCCGGGCACGGAACCGCCGTGGAGGCGGGTCGAATACGCGAAATTCTCGATCACCATCGTCACCGTTCCCGACGAGTGCTCGCCGCCCTCCAGGCCCGCGAACCGTCGACACCCTGGGAGGTCGCGCGTTCCCTGTTCGGTGAACTCGAGGGGATCCACGTCAAGTTCGGTGCCGGTGAGGCGGCGGCACACCTTCGGGCGCTCGAGAGAGAGGGGCGTATCGAACGAACGACAGCGGAGCCCGTTCGATACGAATCGCAACGCCCGGTCCGATAAATCGCACGAAGGAATCGAGTGTCTAGGGGGGGTCTTACCACGGAAATCGAGTATCGGCTCTCACGCTGCCGTCGCGTCGTTCACGATAACGTGAGAATAACGAATTGTGATATTCGCAACTGAACGGTCATGAGGGGTCAGGAGAGAACGACCGGCACAGCGCGTTCGACGCTACGGAAAGCGCTCGAGGCGATCGTCGGGGGGCGTGACGACGGCACGGTCATCGAAGAGTGCCGCCGATGTGGGACGACTCTCGAGTCGAGGCCCGTTGCGTGTCCAGCCTGTGGTGCGAGCGATGTCGTCGAATACCGAATCTGACCGGGAACACCTGCGATCGGCGCTCTGGCGACGGTCACCGGGATGCGCTTTCGAGACCCGGAGACACGCTTACGAGAATTGGGCTGGCAGGTCGCCGGTCTCGATCTCCGACCGTCGTCCATCCAGTACGTCGAAACGCTGCTCGCGGCGGGTTTCGAGCCAGTAGAGTAACCGTTCCGCCCACTCGAGCTTCCGGGCCTTCGCGGAGTCGACCGTCGAATCGTCGAAGTCCCAGCCCACGAAGACGAGTTCGGCGGCGCCGACGTCGTCCGCGAGAAACGCCGCACGATCGCCGTCCGTGAAGCCGCCGAAGTTCCGGACTCGGCCGCGCGGTTCGGCCTGCGTCGTCGGCAGGACGTACTCGTGAGCGCAGTTCGGGACGACGTCACGGATCGCCTCGAGATTGTCACCGTGTCCGTGAATCGCGACCGGAACGCCGTCGAGGGTGAGCCGTTCGACCGTTTCCGGATTTTTATCGAGGTCCGTCACCATACACTCGACGTCGATTCCGTGGGCTGTGAGGGTATCGACGGCGCTCGAGGCCCCGACGACAACGTCGGCATCGCGCGCTCGTTCGAGGTCCGCATCGGTCTCGAGCGACGGCCCGGCACCTGCAACGGCGACGGTCGCGTCGCGAAGGGGCGATAGCCCCGCCGGATCGAACGACGCGTTCAGAATCGAATCGAGGCGGTCCCGGCCCCGTTCGTCGCCGGTTCGGTCGTACCCGAAGTCCTCGAGAATCGCGTTGTAAACGGGTTCCCACTCGTCGAATTCCATGCTCGGTGTCGGTACTCGTCGCGCGACCCGTTTGTGTGTTCTGTGTCGACGCGAGCGTGTCGACTCGAAGACGTGGACATCGATATCGAAATCACCGGTTACCGATCCACCACCCGTTTTGTGAACGCAGGTCTCCAGATTTCGTAATCGGTCGTCCGTCGACGGGTCTCCGGATTCCGTACTCAGTCGTCCGGCGACGGGTTCCACGACGGGCGGTCACCTGTCGGGAACTCTCGAAGAACGGCCCGCAGACATCGATTCTCGGGACGCAGACTTCAGTCGTCGCTGTTCGTGTTGGACCACAATAATTCCGTGTTGTGGGCCGGGGGTCGCCTCCGAAGTACCCCTACCCGGGAGGCCGCCCGGCGTCCACTCCCTCATTTCTAAGCATCCGGCATAAGCTTTCTCTTAACGCAGCACCCCTGACAGCTCACGACCGAGACGATCGAGACGCCCCGATTCGTCCGTCAGACGGTCTGAAATATCTAAAATAGAGGTCGTCGAACCGGCGAGAAGGAATCGGCCGTCCGTCACGCGCTCGCCGACCGCTCCGTGGTCGGCCGCGATCGACAGCAAACGCCCGCTCGAGTCGGGATCGAGGCCCTCGATTTCGAACAATTGCGTCCACAAATCGTCCGCAAACGCGGGATCGATACCGCGTTCCCGGAGCTGGGACCGGAGTTCACGCGTCGAATGGACGTCCAACTGCGAGAGCGTGAGGCCGTCCGCGGTCGCGCTCGTGCGGTCTGTAAACGTCGATCCGATCAGTGCGGCATCTCGCGTTTCGGCCACGTCGTGCGTTCGGATCACGTGCGCGCCACGCTCGACGGCCATCGACGTCGCTGCGAGGCTGACCGGCAACCGTTCGTCCGTCTCGCGGTCTGCGATTTCGCCGAGGAAGTTCTTCCGGTTGATCGAGACCAGCAGCGGCCGTCCGAGGGCGCGAAACTCACGAAGGCGCCGGAACGTTTCGCGGTCGTCCTCGAGCGTCTGAGCGTCGCTCCAGCCTCCGAAGGCCGGATCGAGGATCGTCTTGTCGGTCATTCCGTTTTGCTTCAGCGCCTCGTAGACCTGATCGACGAAATCCGACCGCCTGGCCCACTCCGGTGACTTCCGTGTCGACCAGTCCGTTTCCTCGACGGCCCCGGGCCGCTCCAGGTCCGGCGGGCTCGCCATCTTCGCGACCGCCACGTCGTGGTCCGCACAGACGGCCGGCATCTCGGGATCGGCGAACCCGCAGATGTCGTTTACCATCTCGAACCCGTGCGAGAGCGCTTCGTCGGCCACGTCGGCATAGCGCGTCTCGATCGAGAAGATCGCGTCCCCGGAGACGCTTTCGATCGTTTCGAGCGCGACGTGCAAGCGCTTGAGTTCGTCCGATGCCGAGAGCACGTCGAAACGCTTGTTCGCCGATTCGAGGCCGATATCGACGATGTCGGCCCCTTCGTCGATCAGTTCCTCGTCGACGTAGCGAGCCGCCTCACCCGGGTCGTCGAAGACGCTCGGATCGTAGGGCGACTCCTCGCTGACGTTCAACACGCCCATGATCCGGGGCGGGTGGTCGTCTCCGATCCCCAGACCGGCGGCGTCGACGCTGTCCATACCCCGTCTGCGGAGGCGAGGCAAAAAGGCGCCGCGGTTCCGGCGAAGCGCTCTTACTCGTTTTCCAGGACCGCTAACCGCGAGTCACGGAGGAGAACTTTCTTGACGATCGACGGGTTCTCCAGCAAGCGGTGTTTCGCGTGTGCGCCGCGGCCCCGGCCGCGTCCCTCTCGCTCGGACTGGATCACGTTGAGGAAGTTCTGTTCCTGGAGGATCTCCTGTACTCGTCGCTCCGAGAGGACGTCGAAGTCGAGTTGGCGAGCGACCTCCTTGTACTGATTGTAGATGATTTTCGTCGGAAATTCCTTCTCCGTGCTATTTTCGGTGAGTAGCGTCAGCGAGTAGAGGATCGCCTTCGCCTGCTGGGGCGACCCTTCGATCAACTCGTTGAACCGGTCGGCCTCCGTCTTTTCCTTTGCATCTCGGACGTGATCCGCAGTCACTCGAGTATCGTTTCGCTTCTTGGCGATCCGACCTGCGTTTCGGAGGATGTCGATCGCCTTCCGCGCGTCGCCGTGCTCCTGGGCCGCGAGCGCCGCGGTCAGCGGGATGACGTCGGCGGACAACACCCCGTCGTGGAACGCGTCGCGACGTTTTTCGAGAATTTCGACGAGCTGGTTCGCATCGTACGGAGAGAAGACCAGTTCGTCCCGCGACAGACTCGACTTGACGCGCTCGGAGAGATGATCCGGGAAATCGATCTTGTTCGAGATGCCGATGATACCGATGCTCGAGTCGGAGATACGGCGATTTTCGCCGGCCCGAGAGAGCTTTCGCAGAACCTCGTCGTCCTCGAGCATGTCGATCTCGTCGAGAATCACGATAGTGACGTCGGTGCAGTGATCGACGGCCTGCCAGAGGCGCTTGTAGTAGTCGCCCGTGCCCAGGCCGCGGTCGGGAACGGTGACGCCGCTCGTCTCGGACTCGTTGACGATCTGGGCGATCGTCTTGACGATCGACGCCTCCGTGTTCTGTTCGCCACAGTCGATGAAGGCGTACTTCACGGTGACGTCGTCGTGTTGGGCTTCGGTGATCACCCGCTGGGTGACCGACCGCGAGATGAGCGATTTACCGGTGCCGGTCTTGCCAAATATGAACAGATGGTTGGGCTCGCTCCCGAATATCGCCGGGTTCAGGGCGTCCGCAACCCGTTGCATCTGCTCGTCACGACCGACGATTCGATCCGGACCCGGAAGGTGCGTGATCTCGAGCAGACGCTCGTCGGCGAAGACCGGATCGTCGTACCGAAAGAGAGGATCTCGTTCGTCGTTGGCGGACATTGCGGTATCCAGGTCCTTCCAACCGGATTGAAATAAAGCTGTGGAGATCGATCGCGGATGTAAATACGCCGTCAGAGCGACTCGAGTTGTCGACGACGGCCACGTTGCAGTACGAATCGCTTTCCGGCACCCTCGCGCTTCTAAGGCCAGAGAAAGGCGCGTACAGGGACGGACACCCCCATCGCGGATGTAACGCCCGACCGAACCGGTCCAGAAACAGGGACCCTGCACCCGGTTCCGGAGGCCGACGCTCGTTTCCGATTCGGGGACAGTTTGCTCGGCAATCGTCGAAATCGGTTTCGCGAACCGATCGGACGTGCTGGGGAGTACTCAGTGGACGGGACACACACCCCCGTCGCGTTTGTAACGGTGAAAGCGGGGCAGCGGTAGAACGAATTCACCGGTTTTTGACGATTTCCGGCACAGAAGATGGTCTTTTTCATCCGCGATACTGGTGTGTTGCGTAACAGAACCCCCGCATGTGAGAGCGGTTACAAACGCGACGGGGGTGTGTCCGTGTCTCACTGATTCCGACCCAGTCGATCGGTGCCGAGACGTCGATCAATTCCTGGTTCGAGGGCTGACTCGTCCGATCTGAATCGACAGTAACGCTCACGACCACAGCCGTGTCCTGGTGATCCCTCGTCGTCACGCGCCGCTTCTCGTGTAGAATCAGTAACTGGACTCACGGGATCCAGTTGGACGGATAGGAAACGAACACGGTAACCCCGTACACGGAGTTCCACAGCAGGTCATATTTCTAGTCACAACGTATTCACGTCACTACGTATCACATTACACTCACACTATACACACACTACACTCAAACCACACTTACACTATACACACACTATATTCATACTACACCCAAACTACACTTACACTAGTTACTAGAACTGTATAAAGTTACTAGAACTGTACAACAACCTGTGAATGATGAACCGGTATCGTATATGAAAACCATCAACGAGATATTGTGTATGATTCCCAGTCTAGCACAAACTCGTGAAAAGATACCAACTGGTGAGAGACCGACGTGAGAACACAGTTGCGGCAGGTACTCGCAGTGCGAGTACGATCGAGAGACGGACGAACGAAGAGCGAAACGCTCGAGCGGTGGTCGTCGGACGAACGCGCTCTTTTTTGCGTTTCCGTCTATATCTTCGAGTAGTACATGAGCGCGTCTGTCACCACGGGGTCTCATCGAACGGTCAGCACGGCTCTCGTAACCGAAACCGAACCGCAGTCGGGCATTCACCGTTCGGGCCCGTCGGATCGAGTCCACGACCGCGATGACTGACGAGTCGTCCCCGTCCGACGAAACGGCTCGAACGCCACCCGCCGTCGCAGTCGTGGACGCGCAGTCTCCTGGTAACGTCGGGACCATCGCCCGCGCGATGAAGAATTTCGGATTCGAGGACCTCCTGCTCGTCGATCCTCCGAAAATCGATCCGGACGGCGAAGCCTACGGGTTTGCAGGCCACGCCCGAGAAGATGTCCTTCCCGACGCGACGGAGCTTAGCTTCGACGACCTGGTCGACTCCTATCACACGATCGGGTGTACGGCGGTGACGAACGAGGACGACAACAGTCACGTTCGATTTCCGTACACGACGCCGGCGGATCTGGCCGGTCGGCTCCCGACCGTTGCGGGGCCCACCGCGCTGGTCTTCGGTCGCGAACGCGTCGGGCTAACGAACGACGAACTCGCTCAGATCGACGAAATCTGTTCGATTCCAGCGAACGCCGAGTACCCCGTCCTGAACCTCGGCCAGGCAGCCACCATTACGCTCTACGAACTCCGCAGACTCGCTCTCGGCGACGACACTCAGTTACCGGACCTCGAGCGTGTCCGCGCACCGGAGCAAACTCTCGACCGGCTCTACGACCAGTGGGCCGCGCTGCTCGAGGAGATCAACCATCCCGACGAAAAACGGGCGAAGACGATGCGAATGGTGCGTCGGGTATTCGGCAGGGCCGATCCGACCGAACGCGAGGCGAATACCTTGCTGGGTCTCCTCCGACGAGCAACCGAACGTCCCGAAGAGAAGTGAGTGCCGTCGAATCGCGTCCCTCGAGCGAAGACTGGTGAATCAGCGACGATGGACACCGAGGTGAACCGACACCGGTTATTGAAGAGTGTGAATAACAAGCACACTCGACAACTGGGACGCGACGATGCGACCGCCGGGGATACCCGGCAACCGCTCCTCCGATTACGGGTGAGGCGGTGATGGGGTCCGTCTATCGGGATTTCGGCCGCGAAGCCTCCCGTTCGCTGTCGGCTCCGTCCGGCTGGGACTCGTACCGGCCGGGCGCGCTGACGGTGCCGACCCAACCGCAGTCGCTGCAGGCGAGCAGCCCCTGACCGTCGATCAGCAATCCGCCACAGTCCGGGCAGGTATTCGGCGTGGTCGACCCCCGTGAACCGTCGGCTTCGACCGTGGCGAGCGGCGTCGGTATCTCGCCGGTTCGAAGCGTCGCGATGGCATCGTCCGTCGTGTACGTCTCGTCAGTCGCCTCGGTGGAGTGAGGGAACACGCCGATCAGTTCCTCGTCGGCGTACAACTCGAGACACAGCAGCGGCGTGACGAGGCGCTCCCTCGTGGTGTCGGTCACCTGTGACGTCGTCGTCCGCTCGCGAAACGGCGGGCGAACCGTCACGCCGCGCTCGTCGGCCCACTGCCGGAACCGCTCGTAGTTGTCGAGAACCTCCTGGTAGGGACTTTCGTCAGAGAGCGTCACTTCCTTCGGCCAGCTTCGAATGAGTAGCTCGTCGATCGCGCCTTCGGACTCACAGGCCTGGAGCGTCTCGATTTGCTCGTCGACCGGCTCGAGCAGCAGCGGTGCCCGCACGTGACAGACCGCTGTAAGCGCCGCTGTTTCGGTAGTTGGCGTCTCAGTCATTGGTCACGTGATCGGGCAATGCGTGTACGAATAAATGTTTTCAACGGCGCAGATATTGGGACCCTCTCACCCCAGCAGAGCGTCCGAAGCCGCTGCCGGCACGCTCCGGCGCTGACTCGAGCCGTGTCGGGAGCACTGATCCGCTACCCGGACGCGGTCAGCTTCGCTTCTGAATCTCCTCGCGAAGGAGTTCGCTCACGAGGTCGCCGTCTGCCTTCCCGCGGAGGGCACCCATACACTCGCCCATCAACCCGGAAAAGGCCTGCATCCCCTCCGATTCGACCTGCGCTTCGTTTCGTTCGACGACCTCGACGACGGCGTCTCGGACTTCGTCCTCGCCCGCCGAACCGAGGCCGGCGGCCTCGGCGGCCGCTTCGGCCGAACGGGTCGGATCGTTCGCCAGTGCTCGAAGCAGGTCCGGCACACCCTCTCGCGCGAGGTCGCCGCTGTCGGCCATCCCGAAGACCTCCTCGAGGTGGTCGCGGGAGAGCCTTTCGACGGGGACGTCGTCCCGTCGAAGTTCGGTGAGCGTCGACTCGAGAGTCGTCGCAGCCAGCGTCGGATCGATACCGTCGGCGACGACGTCTTCGAACAGGGGCATGTACTCGCCGTACGCGACCTGCTCGGCGAGTCCCGCACCGAGGTCGTACTCGTCCTGATAGCGCTCGACCTTCTCGGTCAGCAACTCCGGTTCGCGAACCTCGCTCGGATCCGGCTCGACGGGCTGGACGTCCGTCTCCGGGTACATTCGCGCCGCACCTGGAAGCGGCCGCAGGTAGCGAGTCGTGCCGTCGTCGTTCGCGCCCCGGGTTTCCTCCGGAACGCCCTGGAGCGCGGTCCCTGCGCGGGCTGCGACGGCGTCGATCGCCGTTTTCGCGACGTCGGTCTCGGCGGCAACGATGGCGACGGCGTCGTTCTCGGTGGCCCCCACGGCGTCTCGCAACGCGGCCACCTCGTCGTCGGTCACTCCGTACGCCGGCAGTTCGTCGGTGTGGAAGATTCCGCCCGCGCCGTGGCGTTTCGCGTGGTCCGAGAACTCGGTCCCGAGCCGTCGGTCGGGTGCGATCTCGCGGCCGACGAGTCCGTCGAAGCCGGCGAGGCGAACCGCCATCACGGAGCCGCCCGACCCGAGTGCGCCACCGATGACCCCGCTCTCAGTGTCGGAGAAGACGTCGGACACGTCCACGATCTCGTCGACCGACGCATCGCGGTCTTCGAGTTCGTCCCGGATATCGACGAGTTCGACCTGCCGAGCGACCTCGTTTCGGACGATGTCGTCGATGTCGTCGAGGCTCTGGACGCCCTTGATCTCGACGCGGGCACCCTCCGCGATGGAGACGTTGACGTCCTGGCGGATCGTCCCGAGACCGCGCTTGACTTTGCCCGTGGACCGAAGCAACATGCCGATTCGTTCGGCCGCTTCGAGGGCTTGTTCCGGCGTCGAGATGTCGGGGCCCGTGCCGATCTCGACCAGCGGGATTCCCAGCCGGTCGAGACTGTAGCGGACGCCGGCATCGGTTTCTTCGACGCGCTGGGCGCTTTCTTCCTCGAGCAGCAGATCCTCGATTCCGATCGGGCCGTCGCTGGTCTCGATCTCGCCATCCGTCGCGATCAGAGTCGATCGCTGGAACCCCGACGTGTTCGACCCGTCGACGACGATCTTGCGCATGACGTGGGCCTGATCGACCGGGCGCATGTCCATGAGTTGAGCGACCTCGAGCGTGGTCTCGAGGGCTTCGGCGTCGAGTTCGTGGGGCGGCTCGTCGTCCTCCTCGACGAGACAGGTCGTGTCGTAGGCGAGGTACTCGAACTCGCGCTCGACCATGCTCTCCTCGACGGCGGCGTCGTCGAGTTCGCCGAGTTCGCTTCGGGTGGGATGGAGGTATCGCGAAAACGAACGCGTCGACTCCTCGGGTTCGCGGAGGGTCGTCGGACACTGGCAGAACAGTTTCGTCGCCGTATCGAGTTGCTGGTGGATCTCCAGCCCGGCGACGAGTCCGAGGTCCTCGTAATCGTGTTCCGTCATTGCCGGTGACTCGGTGGCGGAGGGGTAAAAAACCGTCCAGTCCGGCCCACGGGACGCAGGCCGGGCGATCGCACCGCCGGACGCCGTCGGTTCGACCGGCGAGGATGATCGGCCGCCGATCCGTCCCGCCGTCATCGCGCCCGTTAGATTCGTCCGCATCGCCGTCGGTTTCGTTCCCCCGGGCTGACGCCGTCGACGTCAGACCCGTGGCCGTGACCTCCCCGACGACGCCGAAATCAAAACCGTCACGGTCAAACAGGAACTCACCGGCAAGTGGTACGCTATCCTCGGCGTCGAAACCCCTGACGACCCGCCTGCGAAGCCCGAGAATCCCGAGCGGTGCGTTGGTATCGACGTGGGGATTCTCTCGTACGCCCACGATACGGACGGGATTGCCGTCGAATCCCTCGACCTGTCCGACGAACGCGAGCGGTTGGAACGCGCACAGCGTGACCTCTCGCGGAAACAGCACGGGTCCGCGAATTGGGAGGAACAGCGGAAGGTCGTGGCTGAGCGTCACGCCGACCTCAAGCGAAAGCGTCGTGACTTCCTTCACAAATTCTCGAACTACTACGCGAGAGAGTACGGCTTTGTGGCGGTCGAAGACCTCGACACGAAGGGGGTAGTCGAACTGCCGGGCAACTCTCGGAATCGAGCAGGCGCGGCGTGGGGGACGTTCCTGCGGATGCTCGAATACAAGTGCGAGCGCGAAGGAACGCATTTCGTCGCGGTGAACCCGAGAGGGACGACAAAAGAGTGTGCGTCCTGTGGTGTTTCGACGGACAAGCCGCTGTGGGTCCGCGAACACTCGTGCCCGTCGTGTGGGTTCGAGGCGGACAGGGACGCGAACGCGGCGTGGAACATTCTTTCTCGCGGTATCAGGAAGCGGTTAGGAACGGGACGCTCCGAATCAGCGCCTGTGGAGACTGCGCTCCCTGTGTCCTCGGTTGTGGATGCAAAGCACGTCGTTGAAACAGGAAGCCCTCCCCTCAAGCGCGAGCCGTCAGGCGAGCGGTAGGGTGGGGTAGTTCACTGGTTGGGCCACCGTCGCCCGTCAGTCGGACGACGGATCGGTCGACGCAGACGGCTGTGTCCGGTCGCGGTCCGCGAACGCGTCCGTGACAGCCGTGAGAACGGTCTCGGGCGACGATTCGATCGCCCGCTCTCGGCACGCGCCGTAGCGAGTCCGGGCCGCCGTCCCCGCGAAATTCCGTTCGGAAAGCGGCCGCGTCTCGACCACTACCAGCGCGTCGGTCTCCTCGAGCGCGTCGAGAATCGTCTGATTGCCGGCACCGAGGACGAGGTCCGCAAGCACCGTGACATCCGCTTTGCGAACGGAACGCGCCGCGGCCGTCCGGTCCTCCGAGGAGAGTCGGGTGAACGGTTCCGTTTCGATCGCCTCGATCTCGAGCGAGCGCGCGGTTTCGGCCGCGGCGTCGCCGCTCGAGACCGGACCGAGAGTCACCTCGGGACCCGCCGCCTCGAGGCGGGCAACGACGCCGGCCGCAGCGGAACCCGACCCCAGTACGTGGACGCGATTCGGCAGCGCCTCGGTCTCCCGTGGGTCCGCCAGCGCGGTCACCGTTTCGCCACCGGTCACCGGATTCGGCGTGACCACCGCGTTGGCATCGAAGGAGTCGGCGAGCGTTTCGCTGGTCAAAACGGTCGACGGCGCACCGTCCCGGCAGATCGACCCGTCCGCGAGCAGCACGAGCCGATCGCAGTAGCGCGCGGCCAGATCCAGGTCGTGAATCGCCGCCACGACCGTTCGTCCGTCGTCGACCAGTTCCCGGACCAACTCGAGCGTTTCCACCTGATGGCTGATATCGAGACTGGCCGTCGGCTCGTCGAGCAACAGCGCGGGGGTCTCCTGTGCCATCGCGCGCGCGAGGACCACCCGCTGGCGCTGTCCACCGCTGATCTCGTCGATCGGTCGGTCGGCGAACGCGGCCGTCCGGGTTCGCTCCAGCGCGCGTTCGACCGCCGCTCGATCCACGTCCGTCGGCGGCGAGAATCGCGAGCGGTGGGGATGTCGTCCCATTTCGACGACGTCGCGCACGGGGAACGAAAACGACAGCGACGTGTCCTGCGGGACGACGGAGACGAGCCGGCTCGAGGCTTGCGACGATACCTCGTGGACGTCAACACCATCGATCGTCACCCGTCCCGAATCGGGCTCGATCGCCCCGCTGATCGCCCGCAGCAGGGTCGTCTTCCCCGCGCCGTTGGGGCCGACGAGACCGACGAACGTTCCCGGTTCGACCGTCAGTGAGACGTTCTCGAGGACGGGGAGGTCGCCGAACGACCGCGTGCAGTCGTCGATCGAAATCGTCGCCGGCTCGGGGTCCCCGCGGGAGGTGACCGGCTCGTTCACTCGACGACGCAGTCTCAGTCTCATACCGAGTGCACCTCCTGGCGGGTGAGCAAGAACAGGAAAAACGGCGCTCCCAGCGCCGCGGTGACGATACCGACGGGGACTTCGGTCGGCCCGACCGGCCACCGCGCGAGCGTGTCGGTCACGACCAGAAACGACGCGCCCGCGAGGGCGCTGGTCGGGAACAGGATGCGGTGGTCCGGGCCGACGATCAGTCGCATGATGTGCGGGACGACGAGTCCGACGAACCCGATAACGCCGGTGACGGCGACTCCGGCGGCGGTGACCACACTCGCCAGCGCGAGCAAGAACAGCTTCGTCCGTTCGACGTCGACGCCGAGGTGGTGTGCGTCCTCCTCGCCGAGCAAGAGCACGTTGAGTTCGCGAGCGTAGGCACCCAGAACGAGGACCCCGAGAAGCGTTACCGGGAGGGCGAACGCGACGTCGCTCCAGCCGCGGTCTCGTAAGCTCCCCATCAGCCAGACGATGGCCTCGTTGATGCCATCACCGCTGTGAATGAGCATAAACGAGATCACCGAACCGAGAAACGCCTGCACTGCGACCCCGGCGAGTAACAACGTGGCAACCGGTGTCCGTCCGCCCTCCGTCGCGATCGCGTAGACGACTACTGCAGCGGTAAGCGCACCGCCGAACGCGGCGAGGTGGACGCTGCCGAACGGCACCAGCCCGGGGAACGCGATCGCCGCTACCGCACCGGTCGCGCCACCGGTCGAAACCCCGATTATCGACGGATCGGCGAGCGGATTCCGAAAGAATCCCTGCATTACCGTCCCGGCGGCGGCGAGCGCGAACCCGACCGTCGCCGCGAGCGCGATCCGCGGTAATCGCATTTGCGTGACGATGAACTGATATGTTCCCGGTACCTCGAACGAGAAAACGGACGCGTACTCGAGACCGGGCAGCGGAACGGACCAGCCGAGAACGGGAAGGGTACCGGTTCCGATCTCGAGGCCCGACGGGACGGCGACTGCGTTCAGGATTGCCATGGCGACCGTGAGTGGCGCGATACGGACCGGTCCGAGCGCGGCGCTTCCCAGGACGACGGCGACGAGCAGGGCTGTGAGCCCCGCCGACCACACCGCTGTCCGTACCGGTCGCTCCATACTCCCCAACCTCGGTTGCAGTAGTCAAATATTTGTTGAAGTAGGTTCACTGCGCAGACGATGCGACAGCAATTGACGGTTTTGATCGCCGCCTTACTGACAGTCTCCGCTATCGCCCCCGTCGCGGTCGCCGCAGGCGCCGCACCGGTGCCGGCTGTACAGGAGGCGAACGCGCAGGGGGAGGCGAACGTGCAGGGGGAATCGAACGCGCAGTGTGAGTATCCACAGACGGTGACCGACGCGCGGGGCGAGGAGATCACACTCGAGAGCGAACCCGAGTCGGTGGTGACGCTGTATCCGGGCGACGCACAACTCGCCTACTCGATCGGTGCCGAAGACAAGGTCGTGGGAATGCCCGTCAGTCAGTACACGGAGTCGCTCGATGCCGGTGATCGGACGGACATCACCGCCGACGACGGCGTCACCCCGGTCGCAGAAAAGATCGTCGGGGACGATCCGGACGTCGTCCTCGCGGCAAACATCGCCACCTACAACCAGGACCTCCTCGAGACGCTCGAGGACAGGGGCATACCCGTCGTCGTCCTCGAAACGGCGAATTCGATCGACGGCGTCCGCGAGAACGTCCGCGTGACTGGTGCCGTGACGGGCCACTGTGCGGGCGCCGAGGAGACGATCTCGTGGATGGACGAACGACTCGAAATCTACGAGACCGCACTGGAGGGGGCGAACGAGCCACTCGCGTACTACGCCAGCGGCGAGGACGGCGCGACCTCCGGGTCGGAGACGTTTCAACACGACGTACTGACCGCGGCCGGGTTCACGAACCTGGCCGCCGAAGTCGGCGAGACGGGATGGGTGCAACTCAACTCCGAAGTGGTCGTCGACGAGGATCCGACGTGGATCGTCTACCCCGACCGGACTGATTCGCCACCGATACCGGGTGGGCTCGAGGAGACGACCGCCGTTCAGGAGGACAACGTCGTCGCCGTCGACGACAACGCGATGAGCCAGCCCGGGCCGAACGTCGTCTACGCGATCGAAACGCTGATCGAGCAGGTCCACCCCGAGGTGTACGCCGAGATCGAAGGCGACCTCGAGTCGGTCGACGAGTCGTACAGCGACCACGGAAACGCGACGGATTCGGGACCGAACGAGGACGATATCGAGGAGAACGATGGCGGCGCGATGCCCGGATTCGGGGCTTCAGCCGCTCTCGCGGCGCTGCTGGCGGCCGTGAGTTTCGTCGCCGCGCGACGATAACTCGCTCCCGAGCGAATTACGGTTCCGTTTTCGTCGTTCGAAGCGCCGTCTCGCTTTGAAAAGCGTTTACTCGCCTGACCACTCAGAAATGCGCATGGTCGAGAACGTCATCTGGCCCGCCTATCTCGATGCCGCTATCTCGCGGGCCGAGGGACGACGGGTGTCCCTGGATCTTGCAGTCGAGGAACCGACGGTCGACGAGATCGCGAAAGCGGTTCAGCAGATCGGGTACGATGCCACGATCGAGCGCGACAAGGCCTACTCTCGGGAACCGTGGGCCCGTCGCGGCCGAGTAGTCGTTCGCGGCGCAGACGACTCGTCGAAAAACGACCTCGTCCAGGCCGTCGCGGCGTACGTCGTCGCGATGCGCGAGTGAGATGCGCAGAGTCGGCGCGGTCGTCCGCACTGCACAGGGGCTCGCCGTCCTGCGAGCGGACGCCCCCGACGGAGGCGGAGCGAGCCACGACGGCGACGAACACCGCGACGAGATCGGGACGATAGTCCTCGACGACTCCCTCGAGGAGGTCGGACGCGTCGTCGACGTGTTCGGCCCCGTCTCGAGACCCTACCTGGCCGTGACGCCGGACGACGACGTGCACCTACCGTCGCTCGTCGGGTCGACGCTGTACGCGCGATAGCACGACCCCGTTTTCGGACGAGTCCGGACGAACGGGTGTTGTCAGCGGACACGTCGCGCGAGCGCGGAGTGGAAAAGTCAATACGAGCGGAGTGCCAACGCCGCATCATGAACGACCGGACGCGGGTTGTCGCCGCCGTGGGGCTTACCGCACTGTTGTTCCTCGGCGTTCAAGTCGGTGCGCTGGCACTGATCGAGCCGTTCGACGAATCGGGTCGGCAAGCCGTCGAGAACCCCGAAAATCCGACGAACAGCATCCTCTACTTCGGGGTCATGCTCGCAGCGACCGGTCTCATGCTCGCGGCGTTCAAGTTCGACCTCGAGTGGCTCATCAAGCTGTTGCTCGTCGGGGTGAGCGTGATGATCTCGTGGTACGTCTTCGCGGAACTCGTCCCGCCGGCGGTTTCACCGTTCGTTTCGGACGGTATCGCGGACGGCCTCGCCATCGCCGCTGCGCTCGGCGTTGGTGGGGCGCTCCTGTGGTATCCCGAGTGGTACGTCATCGACAGCGCGGGGGTCGTGATGGGGGCGGGCGCTGCGGCCCTGTTCGGAATTAGCTTCGGGATTCTTCCAACGCTGCTGTTGCTCACGGTACTGGCCGTCTACGACGCCATCAGCGTCTACGGAACCGAACACATGCTGGATCTCGCCGAGGGCGTGATGGACCTCAAAATTCCCGTCGTCCTCGTCGTCCCGACGACGCTCTCGTACTCCTACCTCGCAGCCGGCAGCGCCGACGACGTCCTCGAGAGCGACGGCGGCGACGCCGTCACGGACGACCGAGTCGCGACAGACGCGGACGCTGTCGGCAGCGCCGGCGACGCCGACGCCCCGGACGCGCTCGACGACGACCCGGGCGAGACCGCCGGCGACGGCTCCGACGCGGACACCGACGCGACCGTCGAAGACGCCCCGGACGCGCTCGAGCGTGACGCCCTGTTCATCGGCCTCGGCGACGCGGTTATTCCGACGGTTCTCGTCGCCAGCGCGGCTTCGTTTCTCGACCTCCCCACGGCCGCAGTCCCCGGCATCACGGCGAACGTGCCGGCGTTCGGTGCGATGATCGGAACTATCTGCGGATTGCTCGTTCTCATGCACATGGTCCTCAAAGGGCGCCCACACGCTGGATTACCGCTGCTCAACGGCGGTGCCATCGGTGGCTATCTGCTCGGCGCGCTCGCGAGCGGGCTTTCGATAGCCACTGCGCTCGGACTGTAAGTGGTCGACGCGCTCCGCCGAGACGGTTTGCTCGAGGACACCAGTGATCGCCGCCGTCCCGGTCCGAGTACGGTTTCCCGTCTCCCGTCTCCTCACGTCTCACCGGTGTCCGTCCCGATCGACGATATCGACGGAGATACCGTCGTACTGTTCGAGACCCCGGGTGAGGGTATCGATCCTGCCCTGTTCCGACTCTCCCGACAAGAGGTCGGCGACCGGATACACGGCCGCGACGACGACGTGGTCGTCCTCGTGGTCGCGTCGGGTGAGGTCGATCCGAACGCGAACGTCGTACTCGCCCCGGAGCGTCGCGGTTCCCTCGTACGCCTGGAACGAAAACCGTTGACCGAGCGCCTGGAGCGCTCGGCCGCCGAGTGCCCTGTCTACTTCGATCCCCGCGTAGTGGTTCTGGGCCCGCTCGGCGAGGTCCCTCGTCGAGCGGTCGCCGACGGGGTCGTACTCCGCTCCGTCCACGGTGGCCTGCGGGTGCGAGGTCACGCAGAACACGCCCGCCTTCAGGGCCCCCGCTCCGAACCGCTCGGCGGGCAGTTCGATACCCCGATCGTAGACGCTGGTATAGCTCGTCACCTCGACCGCCTGGTCGCCGACCCGGGCTTCGTCGATCAGCTCTCTGGTTCCCCGATACTCGTAGCCGGTCTCCCCCGCCGCCTCCTCGGAGACGCGCGCCGGCGTCGCAATAAAGGCCGGGCTATCGTCGGCGACGCTGCTGAGACAGCCGACCATCGTACCGACAGCGCCGGTCGCGAGCGCACCGACGAACAGCCGTCGATTCATGTCAGTCACTCCGACCAGACTCGAGGAAATAAGCGCCGCGGTGGTCTTCACTCCCTGATGACCGTTTCGACCGCTGTCCCGTTCGTCGCTACAACTGAGTCAGCGGTACGTCCCGAACCTCGAACCGCGCGCCGCCGTCGCTTCCCGCCGTCGCCGCGACCGACCAGCCGTGAGCGTCGACGACGTGCTGAACGATCGCGAGGCCCAGACCGGACCCACCGTCTGCGCGGCCGTCCGGCGAAGAACGGTTCTCGTCGGCCGACTCACTGCCCTCGGAACTCGCTGCCGTCGCGGTGCGGTTCACGGTGTTCCCCGAACCGACCTCCGACGAGTAGCCCGATTCGAATACGCGGTCGCGTTTCGCTTACGGGAATCCCCGGCCCGTCGTCCTCGACGTAGAACCCGTCGAATTCGGTCGTCGCTCCCCGCCCGCCGTCAGTAAACGCCCGATCGATCCCGGGTCACCCGAGCGGGCGGATTTCACGTCGCTCGCGGACTGGCGCTCGAGCGCTCCGACCTCGATGCGCACGTCGTCGCCCGCGTGTTCGACCGCGTTCCGAAACAGGTTCTCGAAGAGGTGACTCAGGAGCCTCGAGTCGGCACGGATCGCGACCTCGTCCGCCACGGAGACCGTTGCCGATTTCGTGTGGACGTGACCCCACGCGGTTTCGACGGCCGTCGACAGCGGAATCAATTCGGTCTCCTCGACCGCGTCGGCCGTGACGAGCACCAGCGCATCCTCGATGATCGACTCCATTCGCTCGAGCGAAGGGCGAAGCGAACTGCGATCCTCGCTCGAGCGATCGAGGTCGACATCGTCGTTCGACTCGAGCGTTTCTGCTCGTGCCAGCGCCACCGACAGCGGGTTTCGGAGGTCGTGGGACAGTAGCTTCGCGAAGCGCTCCATCTGGGCGGCCTGTTCGCGCGTTCGTTGCTCGAGCAGTCGACGATCGGTGATATCCACGTGCATAACGAGGACGAACCGCTCGCCGTCGTGTTCGTACGGTGTCGCCTGCATCACGAACCAGCGGTCTCGCTCCGGCGTGTGGCAGGGGTACTCGAGCGAGAACTCGTCGCGGTCACCGGTCGCAACGGCACGGATACCTCGTGCCGTCGCCGCCGCATCGTCGTCGTCGCTCGCATCGCAGACCGCGAGGTAGTTGCTTCCGACGCCGGCCGCGTTTTCGGGAGGCCCTGTGCGATTCCGAACGAATCCCACGAGCGATTCGTGTAAACGATCGTCCCGGTCCCGTCGAGGATCGCCACGTGTGCGGGCAGCGCGTCGAACCCGGCAGTGACGAACGATCCGGCAGTGTTCATTGGTGGCTCGAGGGTCGCCACCTACTTGAGCGGGTCGGCCAACGAGATCGTCACGATCGGTGACCGGATACGCCCTATTCGCCAGACGGGAGCCGGTAGGTCGGCCCGTCGTCCGTATCCTGGACTTCGATCCCGAGCGCCTCGAGTTCGTCGCGCAATTCGTCGGCGCGTTCGTAGTTGCCGGCGTCTCGCTCTCGAGTGCGTACCTCGAGGACCAGGTCGACCACATCGCCGGCGAGTCCTGCAGCACCGGTCGTATCGCCGGTAAAGGAGAGGCCGAGAACGCCGCCCAGTTCGTCGAGCGTCTCGACGGCCCGCCGGAGGCCGCGGTAGTCGTAGCCCTCCGCTCCGTTCGCATCCGCGGTCCGCTCGAGGTGGCGATTGACAGCGGTGACGACCGACAGCAGTGCGGACTGGGCCTCTCGTGTATTGAAGTCGTCGTTCATGGCGTCGGCGAACGCCTCACGCGCGCTCGAAATCTCGTCGCGGAGGGTCCCGTCCTCGATCTTCGATTTCGCATCGGGCGAGTCGAGCGCGTCGACGGCCGCCTCGTACCCGCGCTCGAGGCGGTCCCAGCGCTCTACGGCCTCGGCGATCGTCTCGTCGGAGTAGAGCTGTTTGCTATTGTACGAACCGGCGGTCAGGAACGTTCGCATCACGTTCGTCCCCCAGCGGTCGACCGCCTCGTCGACGGTGACGAAGTTGCCCAGACTCGAGGACATCTTCTCGTCGTCCATCTGGAAGAGTTCGCAGTGGAGCCAGTATTTCGCGAACTCCTGGCCCGTGGCCGCTTCCGACTGAGCGATCTCGTTTTCGTGGTGGGGAAAGACCAGATCACGACCGCCGACGTGAACGTCGAGCGTCTCCCCGAGGTGGGTCATGCTCATCGCCGAGCACTCGATGTGCCAGCCAGGTCGACCCTCGCCCCACGGCGAATCCCAGGTCAGCCCCGTCGGCGGCTCACCTCCGTGGTCGACGCCCTCGTGGCGGTGTTCCGCGACGGCTTCGGGATCGACGCCGTCGGCCTTCCAGAGCGCGAAGTCCGCCGGATTGCGCTTTTCCGAGCGTTCGTCGGGATCGCCCTGGGATTCGATCTCGTCGAGTTCCTGGTTCGAGAGGGCGCCGTAGTCGTCGAAGCAGGTGACGTCGAAGTAGACTGACCCGTTCGATTCGTACGCGTAGCCCTTCTCGACCAGGGTTTCGACCAGATCGATGATCTCGGGAATGTGCTCCGAAACCCGAGGATAGACCTCCGCCCTGAGGAGGTTCAGCGAGCGCATGTCGTCGATCGTCCGCTGGATGTAGGTCTCCGCGACCTCGGATTCGTTCTCGCCCAGATCGTCCTCGCCGGTCCGAGCGACGATCTTCTCGTTGACGTCCGTGAAGTTCTCGACGTGACGAACGTCGTAGCCGAGATGCTCGAGCCACCGGTGCATGACGTCGACGTGGACCCACGACCGGGCGTGGCCCAGGTGAGGCGGGTCGGAGACCGTCAGGCCACAGTAGTAGAGGAGAACGTTCTCGGGGTCCCGTGGCTCGAACGGCTCTTTCTCGCCCGTCAACGTGTTCGTCACGTGCAGGGTCATACCGCTTACTTCCCTCGGACGACAGTTAAAGCGTGTGATGACGCCCGAACGCGGTGTTTGACTCGATCGAAGCGGTGGCCCGTTCGAATTTCGTAATCGCTACTCGAGACGTGTCCCGACACGCTCGAGCGCGCCCTCGACTGCCCGCAGCGCGTTCGCACCCTCCCGTCGTCCGACCACGACGATCAGCGTCTCGTGTGACACGGCGGCCGCGTCCGGCGAGATCCCCTCCTGCGACAGGCGTTCGAGCGCAGCCGCGAGCCCAGCGGGATCGACGTCGCCAGAGGCCAGAATTGCGGTTCGGTCGCCGTCGACGGGACCGAAGGTGTTGTCGCCGACGGCGACGAGCGTGTCCTCGCTCGAACGTTCCGTCCCGGGTCCGTTCTCCGCTCCCTCGAGCGGCCCGATCCCGCTTTCCATCCGGACGCGAACGTCCCGCGACTCGGTTTCGTACGCGGGCAATTCGTCCGCGTACCGACGGAGCGCCGTGGCGATCGCATCGGTTTCGCCGTCGACGTCGAGATAGCGGGCAGCGGCGGTATAGTTGACGACGCCGGCCCGCAGGGCGGTCAGGAGGAACGGACGTCGGTCGACCGCCAGGCGCGTCTCGGCTGCCAGTGACATGTCCTGGACGGCGTCTCCAGTCGACATAAATTCGCCGTCATCGAATTCGCCTCGTGGCCCGCAGAATCACGCTACCCCGGCCTCACGAATCGACTCGACGGGATACCCCGGGTTCGGAGCGCTACGTGAACCGGTTCGACCGATACTATAAACTCCCGGAGACCCTCCGTCCGTCCATGAGCGAGTCCGACCAGGAGCGATCCACCGAAGATGCCGTCCGCGAAGACGTGTCGTTGTTCCTCCGCCGGAACTTCCCCCAGATCGAGATGCACGGCGGTGACTCCTCGATCACCGAGATCGATCTCGAGGAGCGCCGCGT
Source organism: Natrinema caseinilyticum (assembly GCF_024227435.1). Classification (GTDB taxonomy): domain Archaea; phylum Halobacteriota; class Halobacteria; order Halobacteriales; family Natrialbaceae; genus Natrinema; species Natrinema caseinilyticum. The sequence continues at coordinate 187,725 of NZ_CP100445.1, read as the reverse complement.
TTCGATCAACCTCAGCGGGGCGTGCAGCGGCTGTGGGATCAGCCCGATGACGACCCACGCGATTCAACGGCGGTTGCCGACCGAGATCGACGCGATCGACCACGTGTCGGTCAGCACCGGACTCGACGGACTGGCCGATCAGGGGTCTTCGGGCCGCGACGTGCCGCCGGATACTCCGTTCTGAGCGAGCGATCGGGTCGGCGTCGGCCGTGAAACCGCTGCCGCGACCGCGGCGCTTTTGCATCGAGCGACGAACCCTCCAGTATGAAGCCGACCGCCGTCGAGGAACTCATCGAATCGAATCTCGAGGACGCCCAGGCGACCGTCACGCACGCACGCGACGAACACGACGAAGACCACCTCGCCGCGACGGTCGTCTCGCCCGCATTCGAGGGCCTGCCGCTGGTGCAACAACATCAGAAAGTCTACGACAGCCTCGGCGAACACATGACGACCGACATCCACGCCCTGGAACTCTCGACGTACACGCCCGCGGAGTACGACGACCTCGAGGCAGAGGGGTAACCTGGACCGAAGGGACGGTTCCGACCCCCGCGATGAGAGCGACCGTTACGTTTCGGGCCATTCATCGGCCGAGAGCGGTTCCCCGTCGAGGAAGGCGTCGATCCCGGCGTGTGCATCGTCGGTCGTACAGAGGGCGGCGAATCGCTCGTTCGAGTACTCGAGCGCGTCGTCGTAGTCCAGTTCGACCATCTCGTAGAACGCTCGCTTTCCCATCTGTACCGCCGTGGGGCTCTTCGACGCCATCGTTTCCGCAAGCTCCATCGCCGCTTCCAGGTGGTCGCCCTCGGGGACCACGCGATTGATCAAGCCCCACTCGAGAGCCGTCTCCGCGTCGATCAGTTCGCCGGTCAGAATGAGTTCGAGACAGCGCTTTCTGTTGAGCGCGTTCATCAGCGGCACCGCAGGCCCCATGCAGAAGAGGCCGACTTTGGGAGCCGTGGCCCCGAACTGCGTTCCCTCGGCGGCCACTGCGAGATCGCAGGCCGCGACCAGACCGATCCCGTTGGCGGCCGCGTGGCCGTGGGCCGCGGCCACCACGGGCGTCCGCATCTCGGTCAGCGTGTGGAACGGTTCTTCCATCCGGGTCACCCACCCCTCGTACTCCGATTTGTCCTCGTGGTCGCCGTGTTCCGAGAGATCGATCCCGGCTGAGAACGTCTCGCCCGCCCCGTCGACCACGATCGCCCGCGTGTCGGAGTCCGCGTCGAGTTTGTGAAGGGCCGCATCGAGATCCCGTGCGAGCCCGGTACTGAACGTGTTCATCGCCTCGGGACGAGACAGCGTGATCCGGCCGACGTGACCGTCGTGACTGATTTCGACGTTCTCCCACTGATCCGTCTCTGACGCATCTGAAGCCATGTGTGAGAACTGTTGATCAGAGACCGTGATAAATTCCTTCGTCACTCGGTTGACTGCTCGCCACGAGCGCACACATCCTGCAGCCCTCCCGACGGCCCTCGCTGCGGAGGGTCGCTCCCGACACCGAGGGATGCTATTCGAGGTCGGAGGATGCCGGCCAGTCGTTCGGACGACGGTGCATCGGTCGTGGACCGTTCGTCCCTCCCGCCGATTCGAATCGGCGGAACCGTAGCTTTATCCATCGGTGCTGACACATTTGAAATATGGAATCGCTCCACCCCCGCATCAGATTGCTCTGGATCGCCCGGGGCGCTCTCGTCGCTGCTCTCCTCGGTGTCGGCCTCGCCGCGGTCGACACGTGGCTCGTCACCGTTCCCACGTCCGTCCTGGTAGTGGTCGTTCTCCTCGGGATCGCCCTCGGCGCCGTCTACGCCGTCCGGCTCTACCGGATCTGGCGGTTCGAGTTACAGGACGACGCCCTCTACCTCGAGCGAGGCGTCGTCACCTTCGTCGAAACCGCGGTCCCGTTCGTCCGCGTCCAACACGTCGACACCCAGTTCGGCCCGATCGAACGGGTGCTGGGACTCTCGAGCGTCGTCGTCTACACGGCCGGTTCCCGGAACGCAGACGTCCGAATACCGGGCTTGACCCCGTCTCGATCCCGAAAGCTGCAGGATACGCTTCGCGAACTGGCCGTCGAGAGCGGGGGAGAGGACGCCGTTTGAGATGAATCGTTTACATCCACTCAGCGCCGTGACGGCGGCCCTCCAGCGAGGGGTGACCGGATTTTCGATTCCGTTTTTCCTCGTGGGAGTCGGATCCAGCGTCTTCGACGTCGATATCGACCTGTTGTTCGTGTTGTCTCCTCTCGGTCTCGTCGCCGGGATCGGCTACGGAATCGCCTACTATTACCGATTTACGTACGAGATCACGGCGAGCACGTTCGACGTCACCTCGGGCGTTCTCTCCCGTCGGTCTCGAGAGATACCGTATCGCCGCATTCAGAATGTCGACGTGTCCCAGGGGGCCGTCCAGCGAATCCTGGGGCTCGCCGTCGTTTCGATCGAAACCGCCGGCGGGGGCGAGACGGAAGCCAGCCTGGACTTCGTGAGCGAAACCGAAGCCGAACGCCTTCAGTCGGAGATCCGGCGGCTAACGGCCTCCGTCGACGATGGGACACACGCTGGCGGCCCACGACCGACCACCGCCGACGAACGGCCGTCCACCACTGGCGAACGACCGTCATCCACCGACGCAGCCGACGCTGCAGGCGTCGGCGAATCAGCACGGACCGAACGAACTCGAGCCGAGAGCGGGCCGATCACGTTGTTCGAACTCGAGTTGAAAGAACTCCTCGTCTACGCACTGACCTCGTTCCGATGGGGTGCGGCCGTCTTCCCGGTCGCGATACTGTTGTTCTTCCAAAGCGCCGATTCCGGCTCGGGTCCGGTTCCGGAGTTCGTCTTGCTGGCAGCCCAGCCACTCGGCGGTCCGGAAGCGATCCACGGCGCAGCCGTCGGCCCCCTTCTCGTGTTGATCGGGGTGACGACCCTCCAGTGGGTCGGTGCGACGTACGTCTCGAGCGCGCTCTATACGATCGCGAACTACTACGGCTTCCGACTGGGACGAGCGGGTGAGGACTTCGTCTACGAGCGCGGGCTGATCCAGCGCTACAGCGGATCGATCCCCGTCGAGAAGGTCCAGTCGGTCACGGTTACCGAGAACCCGCTTCAACGGCTGGTCGGGTACGCCGGCCTGTGGGTCGAAACTGCCGGCTACGGCCCCGACGTGGGGAGCGCCAGCCAGTCGGCCGTCCCGCTCGCGGAATCGGATCGCATCTACCGGTTCGCCGAGAACGTAACCGGCGTCGAAACGCCCGCGTTTCGTCGACCGCCGACCCTGGCCCGGCGACGCTATCTCGTCCGGTACTCGCTACTCGCCTGCGTCGTCGTCCTGGCCGCATTCGGACTCGCGCGGGTTTCGACCGTCGGCCGCTGGTACCTCTCCGCGATCGCCTTCGTCGTCGTTCCGCCCGCTGCACACCTGAAATACGTCAATCTGGGCTACTTCGTCGGCGAGGACCACCTCGTCGTTCGAAGCGGGTTCTGGAAGCGCCGGACGACCGTCGTCCCGTATTATCGGATTCAGACGGTTTCGACCCGGCGCTCGATTTTCCAGCGTCGGCTCGGGCTGGCGACGCTCGCCGTCGACACCGCCAGTTCGCGAACGTTCGCCTGGGGAACCCCGACGATCGACGACATCGGCCTCGAGACGGCTCGCGAGGTTCACGGTACGGGCCGACAACGACTGCAGTCGGCCCTGCGCGAGCGCGCTCGGTCGGACGATGCCGGGCTTTCGGTGGATTTTACCTGACCGCCTCCAAGGCTTCGCTATGGCAGACGGAGACGATTACCGAATCGAGGAGGACAGCCTCGGCGAAATGCAGGTTCCCGCGGACGCCTACTGGGGGGCCCAGACCCAGCGCGCGATCCAGAACTTTCCGATCTCCGGGATCACGTTCAGCCGCCGCTTCGTCCGAGCGCTCGGCGTCGTCAAGAAGGCCGCCGCGCAAGCCAACCGCGACCTCGGTCTGGTCGACGACGACGTCGCCGAAGCGATCATCGAGGCCGCAGACGAGGTCATCGCCGGCGAACACGACGAGCAGTTCCCGGTCGACATCTTCCAGACCGGGTCCGGTACCTCCTCGAACATGAACGCGAACGAGGTCATCGCCAACCGCGCCGCCGAGATCATGGGCGCGGAGATCGGCGACCGCGTCGTCCACCCCAACGACCACGTCAACTACGGCCAGTCGTCCAACGACGTCATCCCGACCGCGATGCACGTCGCCTCCCTCGAGGCCGTCGAGAAGGACGTCATTCCCGCGCTCGATACCCTCCGCGAAGCGCTCGAGGAGAAAGAGGCCGAGTTCGACGACGTCGTCAAGACGGGCCGAACGCACCTGCAGGACGCCACCCCGGTCACGCTCGGCCAGGAGTTCGGCGGCTACCGAACGCAGGTCGAGAAAGGGCTGGCGCGCGTCGACAACGTCCGGAACCACCTCGGCGAACTCGCACTCGGCGGGACTGCGACGGGAACGGGGCTGAACACGCACCCCGAGTTCCCCGGCCGCGCGGCCGAGTACATCACGAAGGAGACGGGCGTCCAGTTCCGCGAAGCGGACGACCACTTCGAGGCCCAGGCCGCTCACGACGCGATGTCCGAGGCCCACGGGGCGTTGCGGACCGTCGCCGGGTCGCTGAACAAGATCGCCAACGACCTCCGCCTGCTGGCTTCCGGGCCGCGCAACGGACTCGGCGAGATCGAACAGCCCGAGAACCAGCCCGGGTCGTCGATCATGCCCGGCAAGATCAACCCCGTCGTCGCCGAGGCCGTCAACCAGGTCCACAAACAGGTCGTCGGCAACGACGCGGCCGTCTCCGCCGGCGCGGCGGAGGGGCAGATCGATCTCAATCTCTACAAACCCGTCCTCGCACACAACTTCCTCGAGTCCGCCGAACTCATCTCGAACGCGAGTCAGGTCTTCGGCGAGCGCTTCGTGCGAAAACTCGAGGCCAACGAGGAGTACTGCGAGGACCGCGTCGAACAGTCGATGGCGATGGCGACCTCGCTCAACGTCCACATCGGCTACGATAAGGCAAGCGAGGTCGCAAAGACCGCGCTCAAGGAAGGAAAAACGGTCCGCGAGGTCGTCCTCGAGAAGGGCTATCTCGACGAGGAGGAAGCCGACGAAGTGCTCGACCCCCGGAAGATGACCGAACGCGGCATTCTCGGCCAGGACGACTGAAGCGGTCCGGCACGCCGTATCCGTTCTTGCATCCCGCTTCGTTGCTCAGGGGCGTGCGATCAACACCGACGTCTCGACCGTCCGTACGACGCGGTCGGTCGTACTCCCGAGGAGGTGTTCTTTCAATCCCGATCGGCCGCTCGCCCCCACGACGACGAGGTCGATGTCGTATTCGGTGCTGTACTCGGCGATCACCTCGTGTGGATCGCCCTCGAGGGTCGTCCGGTCGTAGTTCACGTCTGCCCGTTCGGCGCGGTTCGCGGCCTCGTCGAGTGCGGATTCGGCCTTTTCTTCGAGCGTCTCCGTAAGTTGCGGGGCGATCGATCCCGAGGCGGCCGCGGACATCTCCGTGCCGGTGTCGACGACGGAGAGGAAGTGGACCGTGGTCCGTTCCCGATCTGCGATTGCTATCGCCTCGTCGACGGCCGCGGCGCTCGCGTCGCTTCCGTCGGTTGGCACCAGAATATTGTCGTGCACGGCTCCCAGTTTCAGACCGACGGGCAAAAACGAAAGCCGTGGATTTGCGCGGTGGTATTCCGCGGACTGAACCGCGGAGCGATCGACGTCGTACCGACCCGCGGCCGGCGGGCCGTTCAGCGATCGGCCGTTTCGAGCCGTTCCAAATCGAGCGGGTCCTCGATGTCGCCCATCACCGCCTCGAGCAAGTCGGTGATCGTGACGAGTCCGACGACCTCCCCGTCTTCGATCACGAGCGCCAGTTCCTGATTTTCCGCCTGAAACTGGTCGACCGCGTCGCTCACGTCCGTATCGGGTGAGAGGGTCATCGGCGGTGCGGCCAGTTCGGCGAAGTCGACGTCGCCATCGGCGAGTTCCTCGCGGTGTCTGAGAAGGACCGGCGTGTAGACGATTCCCCGAAAGTCGGTCAGTTCGGCGCCGGCCAGCGGATACCGCGTTTGCGGCCGTTCGGCCATCTTTCGGAGATTTTCGTCGGCGTCGTCGTCCGTCGACAGCGCGACGATTTCCTCCGACCCGACCATCACGTCCCGGATCGACTGTTCGCCGATCTGAAACGCGTTCATCACCTCTTCGCGTCGTTCGTCCGGAAGATCGCCCTCCTCGAGGATCGATCCGAGTCGGTTCCGGAGGTCTGCGCGGGATTCGATGACGTCTTCTTCGGTCTCGAGCCACGCGCCGGTCATTTCGATCCCGAAGAGTTTGAGGGTCCACTTCGCGACGCCGTCGCCGATCGTGATGAGCGGCGAGATTATCCAGTGGAACCAGTAAAGCGGCGCCGCGCCGTACCGACAGACCATCCGCGACCGTTCGACGCCGAGATACGTCGGCGTCTGCTCGCCGTGTGTCAGGTGAACGAGATTGATGATCAGGAAGGCGATGATCGCCCCGCTGCCGATCGTGGCCAGTACCGTGTTCTCGAACAGAGGCTCGAAGATGGCAGCCAGTGCTGGTTCGGCGACGATCCCGACCGCGATGCTCGAGGCCGTAATACCCACCTGACACGTGGTGAGATAGATCTCGAGATCGTCCGTCATTTCCCACGCCCGCTCTAGTTTCGGGTCACCGCCGACGAATTCCTCCTCGGTGAACTGACGAGCGCGAGTCAGTGCGAACTCGATAGCGACGAAGAAGGCGTTCGCCAAGATGAGCAACACCCCTGCGATCAGTCTCCCCCCGATGACGAGCGTATCCATTACTTCGACCGTTACGTCCTCGGATACAAAGGACTGGTGAAAGACGCCACGTTCTCCGTGTCGCTCCTTCGTTCCCTGAATTTCCAGATCACGTACGGAAGTTCGATCGGCGTACACAGAGGGTCAAACGTCCGAACGCCCGACGGCACAAGTCATACTCTCGAGTGAGTAAAACCCGAATCCGGTTCGCTCTTTTTTCCCGACGTATTATCGGCAAATCGAGAGAGTGACGCCGAATCGCCTCGGATCCCGTCGGAATAAAAGAACCCAAGCAGTTTTGATGGAGGCTCGCGTCAGACGAAATATGCACACCTGTCGTAACTGCAACCAGTCGTTTCAGACGGAGCTCGCCCTCGAGTTACACCGAGACACGTGCAAAAAGGGACAACTCTTCTGTCAGGTATGTGGCGATCGATTCCGAGAAGGCGAAGCGACCCAGGATGGGTGGCACTACGAGTGTCCGAACGAGGACTGTGACGGGGACGGACTCCAGGAAGATCTGTATCGCGTCGAAGACGTTCGGACCGCAACCCACTGACGGCCGACCTCGCGCAGATTTTCTCGCGGACGACGCCGGACGAACGAGAACACGCAGTCGTTCCCGGCGCACCCGAACGTATTCGCTCGACCGCCGTCGCCGTCCCGGACTTCGAAACGCAGGTCGAGAGGTGGACCGATACGTGCGGTTCCGTGAGACCGGTCTCTCACGCCCTGATAATTGCCGTCGCTTTCCCACCCTTTAATCCCGTTTGTTCCGTCGAGACACGTATGGAACGGCTCACCCCGCGGGTTCGGGTTGTCTGGCTCGTCCTCGCGACCGCTCGAGCCGCGATCTTCGGCGGACTCGTCGTCGGCGGGGCGATCGCGCTTTCCCGCACCGATCTCTGGATCCCCGCACCGAGTGTCTTCGTTCCGGCGGTGGCCGCCGTCGTTATCGTACTGGCCGTTATCCGAGTCTTCGTCGCCTGGCGACGGTACGCCGTCTGGCGGTTCGATCTCCGCGACGACGATCTGTACATCAAACGCGGCGTCTTCACCAGGATCCAGACGGTCGTCCCGTACGTCCGCGTTCAACACGTCGACTCTCGGCGGTCGCCACTCGAGCGAACCGTCGGCCTCGCGACGGTCGTCGTCTTTACCGCCGGTTCGCGGAGCTCGGACGTCGCCATTCCCGGACTGACGCCTGCACGCGCCGAAGATTTACAGGAAGCGTTGCGCCGACTCGCAATCGAGAGCGCGGGAGAAGATGCAGTGTAACGGCGAGATGAGAAAGCTCCATCCAGCGTCTATCGCCGTCCGGTCGCTCTCGCGGAGTCTCAATACCGGGTTCGTGTTCTTCGTCGTCGGCGTCGTCGTCTCCCCGGGCGGGAACGGGATGGATCTGCTGTCGGTTTTCGGTCTCGTCGCGTTCGGTATCGTCACGGGTATCGTCTACGAGTTCGCCTATTACCAGCGGTTCCGGTACGAACTCACCGAGGACACCTTCGACGTCACGTCCGGGGTGATTTCGCGTCGGGACCGTGAACTCCCGCTGGGGCGGATTCAAAACGTCGATATCAGACAGAACGTCGTCGAACGAGTCGTCGGTATCGCCGCGGTCCACATCGAAACCGCCGGGGGCGGCGAGACCGAAGTCAGTCTCCGGTACGTAGACGAAACGGAGGCCCGCCGTCTCAGACGGCAACTGAGACGCGGCGCTCGCACCGAAACCGGTGGCGGCGACGCGTCCACGGACGAAGACCGCGCCGCGTCACTCGAGACGGCGACGGCGGAGGACGAAGACGTCCTGTTCGAAATCCAGCCGCGCGAACTCGCGATCTTGAGCGTCTTCACGATCGACCCCGGAGCGAGCGTGCTGGGCGGTATCGCGCTCTCTTTTGCCAGTGGGTTCGATCCCAGCACGTTGATTCCGGTCGATCGGCCCGCCGAGCTACCGGGACCGGTAACGGGACTGGGTGCGATCGTCTGGGGACTCCTGGCTTTCGTGCTCGCAGCCTGGGTCATCAGCGCAGCGCTCACGTTCACCCGTTACTACGGGTTCCGTCTCACACGCGTCGACGACGAACTCTATTACGAACGTGGACTCCTCCAGCGCTACAGCGGGACGATCCCCCTCGAGAAGGTCCAGGCGCTTACGATCTCCGAGTCGATCCCGTTTCGGTGGTTCGGCTTCGCGGCGCTGAGCGTCGAGACGGCCGGATACGCGCCCGGACAGGAGTCACGCGGGTCTGAATCCGCGATTCCGCTCGCAGACACCGACCGCGTGACCGCGCTCGCGCGGGCGATCGAACCCTTCGGCCCGGTGGACCTCGAGTCCCCACCGAGGCGGGCCAGAGAACGGTATGCGGTCCGGTACCTGCTCGTTCTCGCCGCCGTCGTCGCCGTCGCGTATCTCGGAGCCCGGTACACTGCCGTCGTTCGGCAGTGGTACGTTCTCCTCGTAATCGGTGTCGTCGTTCCGGTCGCGGCCCACCTGAAATGGGTGAACCGAGGGTTCCGGGTCGGCGATCGGTTTTTGCTCACGCGCACGGGATTCTGGCGGCGGACGACCAAAATCGTCCCGCATTACCGCGTGCAGGCCGTCCTTCACGAAGCGACGATCTTCCAGCGGCGACGGCGACTCGCCAGCGTGACGGCGGACACCGCGAGTTCTGCCTCGTTCTTCGGTCGAGCGGCGACGGCCCACGACGTGGACGCTGATCGCGGACTCGAGATTCAAGCCGAAATCGAAGAGCGCCTTCAGGACCGACTCCGTGTACGAAATCGACACCGGTCGGGTGGCCGGTGGTTTCGAGACTCGGGCGAGCAGACGGACGGGTGGCGAGGTGACGACTCCAAACGGTGAACGGGAGTCGGCGAAGCTCCGTCACCCCTGCTAACTTTGTATAGCGAAATAAGGTTTGTAAGTCCGACAGCAACCGCCAGATAATGATGCTCGGTATCAATTAACGAGGCCCCGTTTCGTCCGAATCACCCACGAGTCCCCGGGTACGGTTACTCGCGCAACTGTCCCGAGAGCACCGGGAATCGGTGAGCCGACGGAGGTGCGATCGGACGGCCGCTGTGGCTCCGGAAAGCGATTTCGCGATGATGGGCACGTATCCGTCCGCGAAGAGAGTAGGGTCGGTCTGTGCCGCTTCACTCGAATAGAGTTCGTCCGTGAACCCAGCCGTTGCCGTCTGAGACCGCCCGAAACTCGCCCGGCATCCGACCAGTAATCGGCGAGGATCGTTCGTCGCCGGAGTCTACATCGCAGAGGCACCACCGAGAGCGGTCACTTCGCTTCGACGGTGTGTGCGTCCGTCGGCCGACGTATCGAGACCCCTCGAAAGACGACTGAGAGAAAGGGCAGACGGGAAGCCTGCCGGAAGCTGCGTCGGCGGCCCCTCGAGAGAGACTACTACAGCGGGGGACCAGTTCGCTCGCAACGAGTACGCGTCGACGGAGCGCATCCGGGACCCTGACAACCGACCGTCCGTCACCGTCAGCAGGAGCGAAAAGACGGCACACTGACCTCGTTTCGTCCGGTTCGAAATTCCACACACCAACTCGAGACGGGCGCACGCAATTCTCATATCTCGAATGGTGGTACCAACAGTGTGGAATTAATATCCGAAACTATGTCACATATTCAACTGCAATATCAAATTGTAGGCACACAATTGGCGCCTATTGGTATATACGAGTCGAGATAAGGTCACTTAGCTCGAATTATGGGTAGATTGAAGGTCACCGCGATTGATGAGAGGATATGGGCGAAACGTCGGATACATCTCGAACGGCTGTCAAAACGTACGTCCCAGCCTACCAGAAATCTGAATGGCAATCACACGCAGACGACCTCGGGATGAGTCAAAGCGAATTCGTCAGAGCGATGGTTCAGGCCGGCCGAAAAGGTTTCGAATCAGACACTATGGAACCCTCTTCTCCGGACCCAGACCCTGGGGGTAACGGCCTCGAAAAGCAGGTCCTCGAGTTGCTTTCCGCTGACACGTATTCGTGGGACGAACTCCTCGAGGCGGTTTCCGAAGACATCGAGTCGCGACTGGACGAGACGATCGAGCAACTGCAGACGAACAATCGAATCCGATACAGCGGGCGCCACGGAGGGTACACGACGGTCGACGGTGGTGACGATGACGACTGAACCCGGGCAGGCGCAACCGGAGGAGGTCGACGACCCCATCGCGTATTTCCTCGACGACCAGCGATACCACGGCAAGAGCGAACGGACGCTCGAGGCCTACGAGCGCGTGCTTCGACAGTTCGAGGGGTTCGTCGACGAACGCTTCGACGTCGATTCGGTCGCTGCGCCGGAGCGACGGGAGTGTATGGCCTGGATCCACTCGCTGCGCGGTGAATTCGAATCCAGCACGATCGCGACCTACGCCTCCTATCTCAACAGATTCTACGACTATATGACCCGTGTCGGTGTCTTCGAAGCCAATCCGATGGGACTCGTGATGGAGGAACTGCCCGAATCGATCGATACGAATCCCACGAGGCGTGATCTGTCGGTTGCAGAGATGCGGACGTTCGTCGACGAGATCGGGCACCCACTCGAACGGGCCGTCGTGATCGCACTCCTGAAGACCGGGATGCGTGTCGGCGAACTCTGTAACCTCGATCTTCGAGATCTGAACCTCGAACCGCGGTCACTCGACATCGAATGGACGCCCCGCGTCGGACTCGAACGCCGATCGTCCTCGCTGTTCGTTTCGGCGGAGCCAGCCCGTGGAACGACCGTCAACGGCGAAGAACGGACAGCCTCGAACAAACGAAAGCGAGACACGGTCGTTCCAGTGGACGGCGAACTGGAGCGTGTGTTGCTCGAGTGGCTCGCGATTCGCCCGGACGCGGTATCGCCCGCCCGCCCGCTCTTTCTCGATACCGGTGATTCGTGGGGCGAACGGCTCTCTCCATCGGACGTTCGCTATATCGTCGAAAAGCACGCACGAAGACGCGGGTGGTACCGGACTGGTGGCGGAACACAGGAGAACGTTACGCCACACTACTTCCGACACTTCTTCACGACGCACCTCCGGGACCGAACCGGCGATCGAGGGATCGTTCAGTACCTCCGCGGTGACGTCGCCGGTGACGTCATCGACACGTACACCCACAACTGGGGTGATCGCGTCCGGGAAACCTATCTCGCTCATATCTACGCCGTCACCGCGTAATCGGATTCACGAACGTGGACGTGAGGGCCTGAGACCGCTCTCGCGGGGGAATCGAGTGACAAAATCACAGCGCAGTCACCGCCGTATTCAGGTGAACGTACAACTTGAGTACTCAACATTTCCGGAATATTTCGGGCGAGTAAATCCCATATCGCTATACAGAATTGGCCCGGAGCCACGACAGGACGATGGGAGGAACCGCCACACAGCGTTGCAAAAAAGACGACCCACGGCGTCGAACGGTTTCTGCACCGTTCTCGTTCGGACTCGAGGGGACGAGTTACGGTTCGACAGTGAGTTCCGTCTCGAGGTCGGATCCGTTCACCACCGAGCGGACGTAATCGATCGTGTCGGTGGTCTCCACCGTATTTTCGAGCAGGACGGTCTCGCTCGGGAACAGTCGTTCGCCGAGCAGGAGGCCGTGGTCCCGCGCGGTCGATCCGGTGACGGTCAGATAGACACCCAGTCCCGCGTCTGCTATCGCCGCCTCCTCTTCGCGGCTCGCCTCGGGATAGCGGAATTCTACTCCGTCGAGCGTCTGCGTACCGAGTACAGCTTGAACGAGACGTTCGTACCGCGGCTCGATGCAGAGCGGACCCTCGTACTCCGCGAGGAACGCTCGGTCGAGCGACCCTGCTGCGGGAACGACTTCGGGCGTGGCCAACAGCGTGTGGTAGACCGTGTCTGCGAGGCCGGTGACGACCTGGACGTCAGTGTCCGACGGGTTGATTCGAGCGTTCACGTCGGCGATCCGTTCGAGCGGTTCCGGCCGTAACTCGACGACCTCCTCGAGAACGAGATCCGCGCTGTCGAACCCGAGTGCGAATTCGTGGGTTCGAAGGGCGCGAAACGGTTCCTCGCGCCCCACGAGCTGAATTGCGGTGTCTTCGGGCGCGCCTTCGACGTCGGCGAGCGGAATCGTGACGCTATCGAAGACGATTCGGCGCGGTTTTCCGGCGCGATCGTCCCGCAGCAGGGTGAACTCCGGCGCGGTCGGATCGTCGACGGTACTGTATTCTGCGAGACGATGGTAGACGTCAGTTTCGTCGGCGTCGATCGTTCCCTTCGTGAGCGCCTTTTCGTGACGAAGGATCGACGTGACGTCGTCCGCTAGTTCGGGGACGTCGAGTCGATTCGCGAGCCGGTCGAGTACCGACTCGAGCGGCCGGCCCTTCCGTGGAACAGCGATCGGTATCGTCTCGCCCATCGACCGGTTCTCGACCGGCGACGGATAAACGAGTTGTGTTTTCGGGATAGACGAGCACTGCAACCGGACGCTACCCGGGTCGGTTGCACCCGCGTGACAGCGTTAGTCGGAGAACATCGATCCGAGTTCCTCGCGCCACTCATGGATCTCGGTCACGTCGGATCTGACATCCTCGAGGTCGCTCTCGACCGCTTTGAGGTCGTCCGCGACGGATTTGACGTCGTCGTCGACAGTCCCGATGTCGTGTGCGAGTTCGTCGACGGTCCCCTCGACCGCGTCGACGTCGTTCGTTACGGCCCCCAGGTCGGATTCGAGATCGGTGTTCCAGTCGGTGAGATCGACCACGTCGGCTTCGACGTCGTCGACCCGGTCGTTCGTCTCCGTCAACCGCTCGTCCATCGACGAGAGGTCGGCTTCGAGCGAGTCGATCTTGGTCTGGAGTTCGTCGATGAGCTGTGCGCCGGTGCCGTTTTCTTCGAGGAACGTCTGGAGCGAATCCGTGTAGGCGGTGACTTCCTCGACGCGAGACTGGAGGTGATCGATCTTCGCGATGTCGGCCCCCGTCGGCTCGAGGTCGAACTCTGACTGAATAACCTCGAGATCCTCCTCGTCGACCGACCCTTCACGAATCTCGGTCGCGAGACGCGCCGCGACCGAGCCAGCGACGTCGATCTCGACGCTCGAGGTCGATTCCTCGGTCCGCTCCTCACGTTCGGTCCCGATCGGTTCGCCTGGTCCGGGATCGAGATCGGCCTCCGCGTCAGGCTCCGAATCGAGAGCGGGTTCTGTGCCCGATACAGCCTCTCCGACCGGATCGGTGTCGAGATCGGTCTCTCCAACCGGATCAGTGTCGAGATCGGTCTCTCCGACCGGCTCCGAATCGAGGTCGGACCCCACGGACGGCGCGTCGTCCTCACCGTCTCTGGCTTCTGAATCGTCGAGCCCGAGGTCGATTTCGATGCCGGAATCGTCCGGTGGGTCGGCCGCGGTCCCCTCGCCGGCGCCACCGCCGATATCGGTTTCACTCGTCTCGGTCCCGATATCGAGATCGACGCCTGGTCGATCGGGTGCGTCATCGGCATCCGTGTCGATCGCGGGCTCGTCGGTATCCGGCTCCGGTATTTCTTCTTCTTCGAACCCGAGATCGATATCCGGCGGTTCATCCCCTTCGTCCTCGTCGTCCGCATCGACGTCGATCGGTTCTGGATCCACGTCACTGAGGTCGAGATCGAGGCCGATCGTATCCTCCGCTGTCTCGTCGGTAGAGCCGACATCGTCTCCGAGATCGACATCCGGACCGGGCTCGATCGTCTCTACGTCCTCGAGACCAGGCATCGACTCCGACTCCCCGCTGATCATATCTTTGACGGCCTGACTACCGTCCTCGGAGACGATATTGCCGATAAGCTCGTCGTCGAGTTCCTCGGCTTCGGATTGCTCGATATCGTCGTCGCCGCTGCGTTCCACGACGGTCGGCTCGGAGAGGAATTCCGCACCTCGACTTAGGTCCTCGAGTTGGATCCCGTAGACCGTTACGAGGCGTTCGTTCGGCTCGAGCGTCGCGGTGAACTCGACGTGATTGTCCTGGAAAGCCGTCCAGTCCTCGCTATGATAGTCCGGGTGGAATCCGACCCGATCCATCGGAAACGACGACGGAACGTCTTCCGAAAGCTGAAACGTAACCGGATCGTCCCGGTTCGATTCGATCTCGAACCGGATCGCTGGAACGGGAAATTCGTCCGCCGTGAACGTTTTCCGGACGGATATTCCGTCAGTACTGATCTCGATCACGTCATCAGTGTCGGCGGTGCTACTCATATGAGACCAACGTTACCATAGCATTATTATAAATTGTGCGGACGGACTCATATCGAGAGAACGATAGGATCAGAGTTCGACGCGGTCGCCGACCTCGACGATCTCGAGTCGACTCGGATGCTCGAAACTGCGCGCGTGGTGGTGCAGCGCCGTCGGATCGGCGGTGAGACCCTTCCACATATCCCAGTGGCTCGGCAGGAGTCGTTCACACTCGAGGGCGTCAGCACACTCGATGACCTGATTTTCGTCGTTGTACCAGCGGGTCCGGGTCGGCTCGCGGGTCTGCTTGTCGGGAATCTGGCCGACGGTTCCGAAGGCGAGCGCCGCGAGATCGATATCGTACTCGTCCCCGATTCGACCGAACTCGTCGGTCGGTTTGGTGTCCCCGCCGTGGAAGAACGTACCCGCATCGTGTTCTATCACGTAGCTTACCGGATGCGTCGCGTCGGGGTCGTAGGCGTCCTCGACGTGGATCGTGAACTCGCCGAACTCGAGCGTCTCCCCCTCGGCTACTTCGGTCAACTGGTCGTCCGTGACGTCCCACTCGGCCGTCCAGTTCTCGTCTTCGCGAGCGACTGCGATGCTGTCGTCGGGAGCGTACAGGGACGCGCCCGTATTCGCAAGGATGGGTGCCTGGCTCGGTCCGTGAACGTGATCGGTGTGTTCGTGCGTCGCGAGGACGGCGTCGGCTTCGGTGACGTCGGCCGGGTCGAACGGTACCGGAATCATGCGAACCGTCCGCGGCGGATCACCCAGGCCGAGGTACGGATCGATGTAGATCGTCGTTCCCTCGGATCCCTTGCAAACGAACCCGTTGCAGCCGAGATACCAGATCGCGACCCCGTCCGGTGTCGCGTCTGCGACGTCGCGGACGAGCCAATCGCTCCAGTCGCTTTCGATCATGGCCGAAGATGCGAAGAGCTACCCGGTAAGTGTTATTGTATTCGGTGACGGAACGAGCGGATGGCCTTCGTAGGAAACCCGTCCCTCCTCGGCATCGTAGCTCACGAGCGTGGCTTCGGTCAAAAGCGGGAGATGAACGTGAACGAGCGAGACGTAGACATCGTCAACGCGTCGGTCCGAAATCTCGCGCTCGGTCGCGTCCGCCTCGCGGACCGCGACGTCGCGAGCGAGCGTTTCCGTGTCGATCGGGCGATACTGGCCGGCAAGCACCGACAGGACCGTCCGTCGACGGTCGTCGGCGAGCGCTTTGAACACCGCGTCGTGATCGTCCGGTTCGTCACCTCTACCGATCGACACAGGCCGTTCGAATCTGGTATCCTCGAATGCCCGGTGGTCGGTCGTCACGACCGCCCCATCGTCCGTTTCCTCGAGTACCCCCGCGTCCGCCAGTTGTGGTAACAGTCGATGGTGGAGGTCGACGAGCGCTCGCTGGTGGTCGCTGTCGGAAACGGTGTCGGGCGGGGTATCAATTATCACCGCTGCGAGTCGGAACGCAAGATCGTTTTTCCCGATTCCCTCCGGCGATCTCTCGGAGACGATGCGGACGACGATCCGTCGACGGGCGTCGGCGAGGGTACCAAAGAACTCGTCGCGAGAATCGGGGCCGGACCCGCTCGTAGGTGAGTTACTCATCGACTACTGATCGGTGACTAGTGTGCAAAAGAACTGCTCCAAACTGATTTGGAATCAGTGATCTATTACCGATACTTGGACAAAACAGTCCCTCTCTCGAGATTTTTCTGCATGTGTATAGCACTCAAGCTCTGATAACAGGATAGACTGGTAGTTTGAGACGTTCGTCACCGATCGGTGACGATTGGTGGCAAAAGCGAGTAGCGCATCGTTCGCCCTCGATCGAAACTCGGCGGCAGACGGGAGCGACTCGCGCGTCGGGTCACTGTACAAGCAGTGTAGAAGAATACCCCCGGTGCTCGACTCCCGACGCAATTCACCAGGTGCCGTGGAACGTATCGAACGAGAGGCTATCGAGCGGTTCGTCGCCGACTGCGATCCGGTACTCGCCGGGTGTGAGCATCGGCTTATGGAACTGCGGCCCGTCGTCGGTCGTGATCCGTGGACACCCGGTATTGACGAAGGCGTCCATATCGAAATTCCGCAACCGGTCCGGCGTGACCTCGTCCATCGTGATCAGATAGGCGTTCTCGTTATCGTCGAGAATCTTCTCCGCAGTCTCCCAGCGGCCCTGGCCGATCTTGGTACAGAAGATGACGCCCCACTTTTCGGCGTCCATCGCGCGGTGTATCGCCCCGTATCGCTGTTTCATGAATTTCTCCGTGTCGGCGACCGTGACGACGTTGTTGACCGGGTCCGCGATGACGACGTGTTTCTCGGGGTGTTCCATCGCCAGTCCGAGCGGATGGAACTTCCCTCCGCCGACGTAGAGTACCTGGTCCGCAGGAACGTCCGCGCTCGCGTAGTTACAGCCAAGCACCTGTCCCTCGTGGGTCAGCCGCTCGTCCCCGCGGCGACTGTGGACCTCGTAGCCGTGTTCCGCCAGGAATTCGCGCATTTCCTCGTAGCGGTTCATGTGCTGGGCGGTGGTGACGAGGCCGACACCGGCCGTTTCCTCCGGGGCCTCGAGAGTGTCGAGGGCCTCTTCCATGATCGGCGTGACGTCGACGTTCGAGAACAGCGGAACGTAGATCACCTTGTCCGTGTTCTTCATCGGCGAGTGGCCGAAGTGGACGAACACGTCGGTGCGTTTCATCAGGTACGTGTCGAGATCGCAGGCGCCGTAACAGGGCTGGCCCGAGAGCATGAACGTCACGTCGTCGTCTGCCAGTTCTCGGAGATCGTCCGCCACGGCCGGCCCGCGACGTTTCAGCCCCTCCGGGAACTGCAACCCGACCTTGGTCGCGTCTCGCTCCTCGATCGCGTCGACGATCTCCTCGAGTTCGTAGTCCCACTCGCGATCGTGTTTGAGACGCATTCCGGTATTCCTGAGGTCGCCCCCGCTGTACTCCGACTCCTGACTCATTGACTCTCCTTACGGCCACGAACGTATAACGGCGGCGCTTTGCGAGTCTGGCTCACGAGAGTCGCTCGGCCTGCTGAGACGGGGTATTCCCGCCGAAGCCGCACGTCGTAAACGCGGCCCGGAAGTCGTCCCTGTCGAACGTCCGGACCAGTTCGTCCAGTTCCGTAAACAGGTCCGCGAGTCGCCGCTGGATGTCCGCGTACTCGTCGTCCGCCTCGAGTTCGCATCCGGGGTCCGTACGCGCCTCGAATGCCCCGCATTCGACCGCCAGCGACGCACACTCGGCCACCAGGTTATCGTATCGAGCGCGTCGCAGCAGGTGATCGACCGTCTCGAACAGGGCCGTCTTCGATACCGGTTTGACGAGTGAGTCGCCCGTGAACCGATAGCGTTCGGTACCGGGCTCCGTGTATCGGAGGACCGCCATCGTATGAGCCGCGTTTCGTTCAATCTCGCTCGCGACGGCAGTTCCGGACGCCGTTTGAAGATCTCGAGCGACGAGTGTCGCATCTACGTCCTCGAGAATTGCGAGCGCGTCGTCGCCATCGGTCGTCGTTTCGACCCGGAAGTCGTCCGCGAGCCACGATCGAAATCGGGCCACGACCTCGGGGTCGCTATCTGCCACGAGGACGGCGTTCGTATCACCAGACATAATTTGCGATGGTGGTACCTGGGCGTCCAACACATATCAAATTATGGAATGATGTTCGACCGACCGGACGGTGTGAACTGGGCGGATTGACACGAACGACGAAGTGCCACTGCGTACTAAACTATTCGCGTCCGATCCGGTAGCGGAACCGTCCGCTTCGGCGTGACTGAGTTCCGAGAACTGATCGGACGTCGGGTTCGTTTCTCGACCCAACAGTCATAGTACTGGAGGGTAAACGAGGGGTTAATGTCAGCGGAACAGGCTTCAGACGGCTATCTTTTCGACCTCTATCGTCGATATATCGGAGAACCGGAGGACCGAACCGACGTCTACGCCGGGTTCGGTCTGTTCCTCGGCGGGATCGGGCTGGCGGTGATCGGACTCGTGCTCTTTCTCTGGGGCAACACGTTCGAGGCGCGATCCCCTGGGTACTTTGCGTGGGTCGGTCCCGCGTACGCACTGGCGATGACGGCACTCCCCGTTACGATGTTCGGGATCGTCACGCTCCTTCCATCGGAGCGGCGAGTGCTGTACGCGTCGACGGGCGGCGTCACAATCACGATCGCCGCTGTCGTCGGCTTCCTCGTCGCGTATCCGAAGGACTGGAACGGCTACAGAAACGATTACACCGTCGAAGTCATCGCGACGTATGCGGTCGGCCTCGCGTTCATCACAGCATCGACGGGTGCGGCGCTGATCGCACACTACCTGACCATGGCCCAGCGAGCCGACGCCGCCGGGACCGGAACCACCGATGCCGACGGGAACGACGACCCCGAAATCACCGATGCACAAATCCAACGTGACATCGACGACGCGATGGAGGACGTCGAACTCTCCTGGGGAGGCGTCGAAAAAACCGAGCACAGGCGGCTGAGTTTCTCGAACGACGATTTCGACGACGTCTCCGTCGACACCGACGCGGGCACCACGACTACCCGATCGGCCGGCGTGGACGCGCAGGTCGCGGGCCTCAACGGACTGAAAGGCGGCGAAACGAAGACGATCACCTCGAGTGCAACGGTCGACGATCAGACTGCGAAGTTGAAGGCGCTTCGCAAACAAAAGCGGGCCGAAGAGTTGGCAACTGCTGACGACGACGGTAGCATCGCTACGGTTACGAAACCGGTTTCGATCCTGATCGAACAGTTCCGCGACCTGGCAAAAAGAAATTAAAGGGCGTCGTTCGAAAGTAATTATGTCTTCGTTCGTAGTATCAGTTATTGAAGTGCGCACATAGATTTATAATCCGATGGTTTCCTTACCACTGCATGGCCAAAGGCCTAGACGTTGGAACGATGAACATCCTGTCAGCACAGCAGGATGGGAACGATACGGTTTTCGTGCAACAGCGTAACTCCTTCGTAGAGATCGAGTACTCGGACATGGCCGAGCAGATGCTCTCGCGAAGCGAAGTACTTCACATCCGAAAGGACGACAAAGTGTACGTCGTCGGTGACGACGCGCTCAATTTCGCGAACATCTTCAACAAGGAGACGCGCCGCCCGATGAAACACGGGATCCTCTCGAACGACGAACAGAGCGCGATCCCGATGATGAAACTCATCATCGAACAGGTCGTCGGCGAACCCGCGTATCCCGACGAAAAGCTCTACTTTTCGACACCCGCGGACCCGATCGATTCCGAACTTTCGACGCTCTATCACCAGAAAACGATCGAGTCCTTCCTCGACGATATGGGATACGATGCCGAACCCATCAACGAAGGAATGTCGGTCATCTACTCCGAACTCGCGGACAACAACTTCACCGGCCTCGGAATCTCGTTCGGCGCCGGCATGACGAACGTCTGTTTGGCCTACTACGCTGTCCCCGTGATGAAGTTCTCCGTCGCACGCGGTGGCGACTGGGTCGACGAGCAAGCCGCGCGCGCGACCGGCACGCCCGTCGACAAGGTCACGTCCATCAAGGAAGACGACTTCGAACTCGACTTCACGACCGACGTCGGCGGTGTCGAAGGAGCGCTGTCGATCTACTACGAAAACCTACTCGACTACGTTATCGAGAACATCGTCACAGAAGTCGACGAGGAAGACGTCGAAGAAGGGCTCGACGTTCCCGTCGTCGTTACCGGTGGTACCTCGAGCCCGAGCGGGTTCGAGGCACTGTTCCGCGACCACCTGGAGGAGGCAAATATCCCGTTCTCGATCAGTGGCGTCACGCACGCGAACGAACCGCTGTACAGTGTCGCACGGGGCGGCCTCGTCGCCGCGCGTTCCGACGAGGACGTCGATCACGCAGAGGACGACGAAGCGGAAGCGGCGGCCGCGAACGAATAAGACGCGTATTTGTGGTTTCTGACGAGGGGTCACGTCGGGACAGTGACGACTCGACCCGGACGAGCGAGTCAGTGGTCGTAGAATCGATTGAACGCGTCCCGCCAGGATTCCGACTCCTCACGCCGGGGCTGGTGCTCGACTGGAACGTCGGCGAACCCGCAGTGCGGGCACGTGAGCGTCGACACCTCCCCCAGCGAGAGTTCTTCTACGGGCCCCCTACACCGTGGACACTCGTCCATACCTGTAACTTTCACGGGATATCCTTAACTCTATTCGAACATTTCATTCGGCAATGAATTCTGCGAGCGGTCGAACTCGAGAGACCCTTTACGCTCGAGGCCCGAACAACCGGCTATGTCGGGCCTCGCACGGCGAACGGTCGCTCGGCGCCTCGAGTCGGTCGCGGATTTTACCGAGCCGTCGGCTCGTCTGGAGCAGTATCTGACGCCGCCCGAGCTCGCGTCCCACCTCTGTCACCTGGCGCAGTTGCAGGGAGACCTCGGCGCACAGGTCGTCGACCTCGGCACCGGAACGGGTATGCTCGCGATCGGTGCGTCCCTCGCCGGAGCCGACCGCGTCGTCGGGATCGACGTCGACGTCGAGGCGCTCGAAGTGGCCCGTCGAAACGTCCGCGCGGTTGCGGCGGACTGCGGCGACGAACCCCGAGTCGAGTGGGTACGCGGGGACGTCGCTCGACACCCGTTCTCGGTCACGGACACGACGGTCCTTTCGAACCCGCCTTTCGGCGCACAGCGTGGGAACCGACACGCCGACCGTCGGTTCCTCGAGACGGCGGCCGAGATCGGCGCCGTCTCCTATACGATCCACAACGAAGGAAGCCAGGCGTTCGTCGAGTCGTTCGCCGACGACGAGGGCGGGACGGTGACCCACGCATTCCGCGCAGCGTTCCCGATTCCGAGGCGGTTCGCGTTTCACACGACCGCGGAGGAAACGCTCGAGGCGGAGGTCTTCCGGATCGAATGGGACGAGCGGGAGTAGCGATCGGGACGCCCGCTCACCCGTAGTACTCGAGTTCGCTCGAGGCCCGTGTGCCGGAGGGAACGCCGATCGATTCTCCCGCGTCCGCGTGCCGTGCCCTCTCCCGCGTCCGCGTGCCGTTCTCGTGTGAGTCACTCGAATCGGCCCCGAACGACGGCACCACCGGCGGGCTCCGGCGGTCAGTATCCGTTGTACGTTTCCTCGCTCGCGACCGCGACCCGCGTCCCGTCGGCGGCCGCGTAAACCGTCTCGTTCTGGCGTTCGAAGAGGAGTCCGCCGACGCTCGTCGACTCGTTTTCGTCCGGAAACGGTGCCGTCGAATCGGCGCCGATCCCGCTCGGGTCGACCGCGAGGACGAACTCGCCGTCCTCGGAGCCGATTGTCACGTTTCTCCCTGCGACCCGGACCTCGGCGCGCGAATCGTTGGATTCGTACGCGAGTCTGCGATCCGTGTCGCCCTTCCAGAGCCAGACTTGATAGACCGTTTCGTTGCCGACCGGTTCCCACCCGGTGCGCTCGACGTGTACCGCTTCTCGCCAGCCGGGGCCCCCGACGTAAACCGTCTCCTCGCCGGTAAATGCGAGCCGCTGGGTGCTAACCGCCTCGAACCAGACGGCACGCTGTTCGCTCGCGACGATTACGCCGCTGGACTCGAGGCCCTCGTCGCTCTCGAACGCTTCGATACCGATACCATTGACGAGGCCGTTCGGAACTCCCTCGACGTATTCCACGGTGTAATCATCGATCTGCACGGCGGCGTCCGAGGACGCAGTCGCGTCCTCCACGACGAGGAAGTTGGGCGGGATAGCTACGCCGACGAGGATCGCCAGAACGCCGACGACCGCCAGAAACGCGACTCCCTGGCCGGTCAGGGCGGATCGGAGTGACGACTCGCGGTCCCGCTGTTGCGTTCCGCTCGCGATCGCTTCGATACGACCGATCCTGGCCCTGATGGCGCCGTCGCCGTCTCCCGCCCCGACCAACTCGAGCGGGCGCCGAACGGACTGTCGCGCGTCGTCGTCCGATCCTCCGAACGGCCGGCGCCGTCCCGGAAACAGTCGTTCGAGTCGGGACGGAACCAGGGAGTTCTCCGGTCCGGCTATCGCGAGCGTGACGACGAGCGCGAGGACCGAGACGATGGCGACGCCGGGGCCCTGAAAGAGCACGAAGGAGTCGTCGGCACCGAACCAGTAGATCGCCCACAGCCCCTTCGAGAAGCCGAAGAGGAGGACGGCGAGCCAGAGTCGGAACGGATCGGGGCGGGTGTCCCGACGCTCGAGGAGGACGATCCCGAGGACGAAGCCGAGAAAGAGCCCGAGGGCGTGGGCCTGGATAGCGATTCCCGCCCACCAGGGTGCCGTGGGCGGACTCGGTTCGACGGTGTAGATACGGATCGGCTCCTGGAGCGCGTAATAGAGCCGTTGTACGACGCCCTGAACGCCTAACGTGGCGACGATCGTCACGATCGGATAGTGAACGATGGCGAAGCCGGCGAGCGCGAAGACGACCCCCGAGAAGCCGATCACGGGACCGAGCGCGAACAGACTCGTCATCAGTCCGATCCCGATGACCGCGAGCGGGAACACCGCGAACGCTCGGACTCGAGGATCGGTCCACCACGAGGCCGCCTGGTGTCGATCACGACCGTCGGGATAGTGTCCCCAGGCGTATTCAGCGATCGGCGCGACGACGACGGTCCCGGCCAGATTTCCGAGGAGGTGCCCGGGTCCGGCGTGGGAAAACGGGGCCGTGACCATTCCGAGCGGGTAGAAATACGACCACGTCCGGAAGGGGATCGTCACGGGATCGTCGAAATCTTCGAATCCGCTCTGGACGAACAGATAGACGCAGAGCACGAAGACGATCACGACGACCGACCCCCACGGAACACCGTAGACGAGCCGTTCCGCCGCTCGGCCGCGCCAGTTCCGTTCCGGATCGTGAATCCGCCCGACGATCGCGATCGACCCCGCTACCGTCGCGGCGACGGCGACCGCCAGCAAGACCGGAAGCGAGCGCATAGTCCGTGGTTCGAACGGACGCGTATAGTGATTTGCCTTCACCGGACGGCGCTTGAGGCGCAACCGCCCGGTGAATCGGGTGGCGTCTCGACGGGACGGACGAACCGCGTCGCCGGGACAGACTCGGGTGGGCGGTCGACGAGGGTCTGCTTCGAAAGGTACAAGCAGTCGACGGACGGACTGGGTGACATGGAACTGCGGGTCACCGAGAGCACCGAGGACGAACTCTCCATCGAGATCGCCGGCGAGGACCACACGTTCATGAACGTCCTCAAGGGCGCATTGCTCGAACACGACGACGTCAGCGCAGCGACTTACGACGTCAATCCGGAACAATCGGGCGGCCAGACCGAACCGATCCTGACGGTCAAAACCGAGGGGGGCGCCGACCCGCTCGAATGCCTCGAAGAGGCGGCCGTGACGGTCCGCCGAAAGGCGCGGTCGTTTCGGGACGCGTTCGAGGCAGCGGCCTGAGCCGTCCGCAGGCGTCTCTCGATTTCCCGTCGCTCGTTCCCGCCTTTCTCTTCGTCTCGTAACCCCGTTTTTCCGTCTCGTCTCGTACTGCGCACCTCGCACCTTCGCGAGGGTGTTCCGTCCCGCTCACTCGAAGTCGGCCGGACGGGCAGGCCAACAGCAGTCAACACACCGCGTAGAAGACGTACAGATCACCGTTCGGTGCGACGTGGATGTCGATCCCCTCGGCGTCGTAGCCCGATCGGACCGCCTCTTCGAATCGCGACGAGAGGAGCGCGTCGGCAACGGCCGTTGCGAACGCTCCCTCATCGTCGTCCGAGTCGATCGATATCTCGGAGGCGACCAGCGGCGCACCGACCGGCGTGACGTCACCGCAGGAGTGTCCGAACTCGCCGGGGCTGACGCCGGTTGGCTCCGCGTCGTCGAATTCGACCGCGACCAGCCCACGGTTCTGGTACTCCGCGTAGGCCGCGAGCCCGTCGTCGAACCGTCGCCGCTCCCCGGAGTTGCGCTCGGCCTCGAGTCTCTCGTGAACCTCGCGTTCCGCAGCCTCGAGGTCGATCCCCGCGGCCTCGGCACCCTGCCCGGGCGCGTCGGGCGGTGTCGGAGGGCCGATCCCCGGCAGCATCGACGGCGATACGACACCCGTCGCGAACAGCGCGATCACCAGCCCGATACCGGCGAGAATCGGGAGGTAAGGCCTGGCAACGTCGAGCCAGCTCGGCGTGGTGAGATCGCGCTCGAGACCGTCGTAGGTCTGTTCTACCTTCTCGAGATCCGGACTGCCACAGCGGGAACACGGCGGGCTGTTCCGCACGTGTTGACGGCCGCAGTTCGAACACGCCCAGACGTACTCGGGGCCGGTGTCGACGGTTTCAGTCGCCGTCGAATCCGGAGACTGACCGCTCTCGGTCTCAGTCACCTCGTCCGCACGGACGACCGCCCGCTCGAACGTGGTGTGCCCGCAGGCAGTACAGGGTGGATCGTTCCGCGCGTGGGGTTTGCCACACCGCGTACACCGCCACTTCACAGAGAGAAATCGAGGACCACGACGGTATAAACGTACGGAACGCGGAACGGCGCCGGGCCGTCCGGACAGATTCCGACCGTCGGAACGGAGACGATGGGTATCCGTCCCGCCGTCAGCGTCGAACCGGAACCCCGTGATCGTCGAGATAGGCTTTCGTTTCTTCGATCGAGTACTCGTCGAAGTGGAATATCGAAGCGGCGAGTCCGGCGTCGGCGCCGGCCTCGGTGAACACGTCGTACATATCCTCGGGACTACCGCAGCCCGAGGATGCGATGACCGGCGTGTCGACGGTCTCGCAGACGGCCGCGGTCAGCGGGAGATCGTAGCCGTCTTTCGTCCCATCCTTGTCGATCGAGTTGACGAACAACTCACCTGCGCCGCGAGACTCTGCCTCGCCGGCCCACTCGAGGACGTCGGTTCCGGTCCCTTCGCGGCCGCCTTTCTTCGTACATTCGAACCAGCAGGATTCGCCATCGATCTCGACGTAGTGTTCGCCGTCCTCGTCGAACCGCCGTCTGGCGTCGACGCTGATGACGATACACTGACTGCCGAACGCCCTGGCGCCTTCGTTTACCAGTTCCGGTCGCTCGAGTGCGCCGGTCGTGATCGAAACCTTGTCCGCACCGGCTCTGAGCGTTTCTTTGATGTCCTCGGTCGTCCGGATGCCACCGCCGACGGTCAGGGGTATGAAAACCTCGTCGGCGACGCGCTCGACGACGTCGAGCATCGTCTCGCGACCGTCCGCGGACGCGGTGATGTCGAGGAAGACGAATTCGTCGGCGCCCGCGCGGTTGTACGCGCGCGCCATCTCGACCGGATCGCCGGTGTACTCGAGGTCCTCGAAGTTGACGCCGGTATAGACGGCGGGGTTCCCGTCGTCGTCCAGATCCACGTCGATACACGGGATGACTCGTTTGGTCAGTACCATGTGGTTCCTATCGGGTGATTCGGGCCGAGGGTAGTAAAGGAATCTGGATCGCTCGGGGCGGCGACGACACACGACGCTGTGACGCGAGCGCTGCGGTCCGAGCGGACGGTCAGCGCCGTGTGAGTGCGTTTAAGTGACGGCGTCGTGAACGGCCGAGTATGACTGACGACACCGAAGCGGATTCAGGAGCCGACGTCGGGCACGACCTCGACGCTGAGCGAACGACGGCCCCGATGAGCGAGTACTCGTCGCGCGACGTGGTGATCGGCGGGGCCGTCGCTGTGGTCGGTGCGGCAATCGCGTTCGGAATCCCGCTCGTGACCGTCGGCGTATAAGTTAGAAGACGTATTCGTCGTCGTGGCCCATCATCCCGTCGTCTTCGAGGCCAGTTCCGCCGGTGCCCGCTTCGTCTTCGTCCATCGGTCCGCTGGTCTTGTAGGCTTTGATCCCCGTCGAGAGGAGGTCCTCGATCGCCTCCTCACGGTTGACGAATTCGCCACGCTCGACCATCTGGGCGATTTGCATCTCGAGGTGTTCCGGTATGGTGATCTCTACTTTCGGCATCTGATTCGGCTTTCGGCGAGGGGGTATTTAGGTTTGACGGGGACTCGACAGCAATAGAAAACATGTCATAGGATTATTCCTGAGGAATCGAGTTCTACCTGGTCTTCAGCGAGATGGCTGTTAGATACGTGTGCGAACGTAAGCCTTGGGACAGACGGTACCTGCTACTTTCGGTTAGGAGGCGAACTCTCCTGGTTCGAGATTGGTGATGGCTGGGAAGGTTCGGAGGGCCGGAACTCCAACCCAGTAGATTGCTGCTGTCGCGAAGCCGATGCTAGCGGTGAATAGGACGGAGACCGGCCCGAATGTGTCGCCACCGATGCCACCGGCGAGCATGCCAAATAGCCCAGCGACCCCTACGAGGCTCCCGGTCACTGCCGATACGCGTCCCACCATCTCGTCAGGGACTCCAACCTGCAGGGCCGACATTGCGAGAACATTATATCCACCAATCGGACATACGCCAATGCGAAGAAGGCCACAGCGAGTGGCACCCGGGAAACCACGACAGCAGTAGTCCAATTGAGCGCAGCAAGCACGAATCCCAGAATAACCATGTGTCCAGTCGGAAATGTATCGATGTGTCCAGCGAGCAACGTCCCAGTTAGTGTGCCGACCGCGAAGGCCGCCAGAAAGAAGCCATACGTTCCGGGGCCACCAACCGATGCCGCGAAAGCTGGGAGGACCGCCATCGCTGCACTCGAGAACAAGGTTAGTCCGGCGACGGCCACGACCATATGACCGAGCACCGACTCACGAAGCAAGGCTACGCCCGCCCGTAACTGCGCGACGTATTCAGACCGTGTGGGGAGCGAATTCTCAGCGGTTTCGTCACCTGGGATTGTGATGGTAGCGAACGTCACGGCGGCGACCGCGAAGGTTATCGCATCGACGAGGAAGAGAGCGACCGCACCGATAGCGGCAATCGCCGCCCCTGCAACCGCCCGGGTGATGGCTTGCACGCTTTGGGTCGAGAACTGGATGGTCGAATTGGTGGACACCATGTTCTCCTGGTCGATGACCCGTGGCAGGGTTGCGCTCTGGGCGGGGCCGGCGAATTGTCCAACAAACGCGACAACCGGGAGCACGGCGAGCACGACGGAAACTTGTAGGTTCCCGAATGCAGCCGCGAGCGGGACTGCGAGGATAATGATTCCCTGTACCACTTCAGAGAGCACGAGGATAATACGGAGCGGCCACCGGTCAACGAGGGGACCGGTAAAGGCCCGGAAGAGACGTGGCGCTCGGATAAGTGCGCCGGCGAGCCCGGTATACGTGGATGAGCCGGTGAGCGTGTAGACGAGCCAGAGCGCCGCGACGAGATAGAGTGCATCGCCGGCCACACTAACGATGTGCCCACCGAATAACCGGCGAAACAACCGATTACGAAACAACACTCGCCTCGACTCGAAAGAGAGGGCCATTCAGCTGTCACCGACTGAGGTTGACGGGGAAGCGAGTGATAGATTTTCCTCGAAATATGAAATCACAGCCTGATAGGACCGTTACCTGTATCTATCACTTCGGTCACTTCGAACCGGACGAGAAGAATTCTATGACACGCTGATCGAAACAAAATAACCAATGGTATCACAGGATGGGGGACCGTCGATGGTGCCCGATGGCCAGATTAACGCTAGCCCCTGTGCGTGTGCGAAGGGCTACGCAGCGATCAGAACGCGGGTATTGCTTCGCCTCACCGGTTCCCCATCACCGAGTCGATCGCGTTCCGTAGCGTCGCTCCCGGCTGGGTCAGGGTGTTGAGTTGATTTTGCATCTGCCGCTGGTTGAAGTAACTCGCGAACGCGAGTATCGTCGGCGGCCAGAGACCGACGAAGGTCCCGAGCTCTCGCTCCCCGCGGAAGAAATAGTAGTACAACGAAAGGCCGACCGATGCGGCCGATGCGAGGACTGCGGGGCCCATCGCCTGTTCGCCGACCGCTTGTGGTTCCTGTTCGGTCACTTCCTGTTCCGTTAGTTGTTGTCTGCTCGCCATGCAACGGTACCTCTCGGGGATATCGTACAAAGTGATGACGAGGGTTTCACTGGAAACTACCGAATGCGGCCTCGATTCGGCTGTTTCAATCCCGCTGCAGTCGTGCTAATTTCCCCTTTCTGAGGGGGCGCGTCCCGGCACGGGGACGTCGCATATCGCATCCGACGGTCGGCCCACCTCCTCTCTCCGGCTGCGGACGGCGCCGGGAGACGCCACACCTACGTCGGTTGGCACGTACGGAGGCGTATGGACGATACTGACGTGACGGATCTCTACGAAGAGTTCGGCGACGATCGACTGCCGCCGGGACAGCGAGAGACCAGCGAGTTTCCGGTCCTCTCGAAGAGCGGGACGCCCGACTGGGGCCTCGAGACGTGGGAGTTTACCGTCACCGGCGCAGTCGAGACGGAACTGTCGTTCTCGTGGGACGACTTCCGCGCGCTGCCGAGTGCGACCCAGACGCAGGACTTCCACTGCGTGACCGGGTGGAGCCGCTTCGATTGCGAGTTCACGGGAGTCCCGTTTCCCGAACTCGCGGAGCGAGCGGGCGTTCGCGACGACGCGGTCCACGTCATGTTTTCGGCCCTCGACGGCTACACCACGGATCTACCGCTCGCAGATTGCCTCCGCGACGACGTTCTGTTCACCTGGGGACTCGACGGGAGCGCCTTGCCGGCGGATCACGGGGGTCCGCTCCGCGTCGTCACGCCGCACAAGTACGCCTACAAGGGTGCAAAATGGGTCGACGGCGTCGAATTCTGTACCGACCCCCAGCGCGGGTACTGGGAGCGACGCGGATACTCGAGCACGGCCAATCCCTGGGAAGAGGAACGATATAGCTAGCGCCGCTCGAACTGCCGGTCGGCAAATAGTTAGGCTGAAGGCGAGTCGGTCCTCACGTGCGGTCGATGGACCGATCGTCGGGTGAAAGTCGGCTGGCTGGTGGGACGGGCTCGGCAGACCGCGTCGTGGAGTTGGTTAGCCGCAGTCGTGAACTCGAGGACGTTTCCTTCGACGGGGTTCTGGACGGTGTCGGCGAACCGCGCGTCCGGTGGGCCACGCCCGCCGGGGTCGAAATCGTCGGACGCGGGGTTGCCGCCCGATTTACCGCAGGCGGACCCGAGCGATTCGACCGGATTCGGACGCAGGCGGACCGGGTATTCGATGAGGTCTCACACGACGGCCCCGATCAGGCCCGTCCGCGGGCTTTCGGCGGGTTTTCGTTCCACGATGGCCACGAGCCGGAAGCGCCCTGGACCGGCTTCGACGCCGCGTCGTTCGTCGTTCCGCGGGTTCTCGTCGTCCGCACGGACGACGGAACGTGGGTGACGACGGTCGCGAATCGGCCGGACGAAGCCGATGCGCGACTCGAACGATGGCACGAACGTCTGGTGGCGCTGCCCACGAGCGAACGGACGGGGACGACGCCCGGCGTCGCCACGACAGAGCGCACGACCTCGCGCGACGCCTGGGCTCGGCAAGTCGAGACCGCACTCGAGCGGATCGCCGGCGGTCGATTGACGAAAGTCGTCCTCGCACAGTCGCTCTCGGTCGATCTCGAGACGCCGGTCGACGTCCCCGCGATGCTCGAGCGGTTGCGCAGCCAGTACCCGAACTGTTATCGGTTTCTCGTGGGCTACGGTGTCGGGGGCACGTTCTTCGGCGCGCCGCCCGAGCGGCTGGTCTCGAAACGGGGCGACCGCGTCGAGACGGAGGCGCTCGCCGGATCGGTGCCGCGGGGTGAAACGTCGGCCGAAGACGAGGCTCACGTCGAGCGGATGCGGGGCGACGCGAAGCTTCAGCACGAGCACGAACTGGTCGTGGACGCGATCCGCGAGCAACTCGCACCGCTCGCGCGGGAACTGGTCGTGAGTGAGCAGACGATTCGCCGATTGGCGACGATTCAGCACCTTCAGACGCCGATCGAGGCGACGCTCGAGGCCGACCGTCACGTCCTCGAGATCGTCGAAGCGTTGCATCCGACGCCCGCGGTGGGCGGCGTCCCGCCGGACGCGGCCTGGGAAACGATCCGCGACACGGAGACGTTCGACCGCGGATGGTACGCGGCTCCGGTGGGCTGGTTCGATGCCGACGGCGACGGCGAGTTCGCCGTCGCGCTTCGCTCCGGGATCGCAACGGACGGGACGGTGACGCTGTTTGCCGGTAACGGGATCGTCGCCGACAGCGATCCGACGGAGGAGTGGGACGAAGTACAGCTAAAATTCCGACCGATCCTCGACGAACTGCGCTCTCCCTCACACCGATGAGTATACCGAACCGCGCGACGTTGTGGGGCCGCATCATCGCCGACGAACTCGCGGCAAGCGGCCTCGAGGCCGTCTGTATCGCTCCTGGAAGCCGTTCGACGCCGTTGACGGTCGCGTTCGCCGACCATCCCGACGTCGAGGTCTATTCGCACCTGGACGAGCGCTCCGCGAGCTACTTCGCGCTCGGACGTGCTCGCCGCACGGGCGAGCCGACGGCCCTGATCTGTACCTCCGGGACGGCAGCGGCGAATTTTCACCCCGCGGTGATGGAGGCGGATCGGGCTCGCGTTCCGCTCCTGGTGCTCACGGCCGACCGGCCGCCCGAACTGCGCGACAGCGGTGCGAACCAGACCGTCGACCAAGTCAAACTCTACGGCGACGCCGTCCGGTGGTACGCCGAACTGCCCGAACCCGACACCTCCGAGCGAACCGTCCGGAGCCTCCGGACGACAGCCGCACGCGCGTTCTCAGAAACGACCGGCGTTCCGCCGGGCCCCGTTCACCTCAACTGTCCGTTTCGCAAGCCGCTCGAGCCGATCGAGGTTCCGGGAGACGTTCCCGAAGCGTTCGCCGAAACGGCGGCTGCACGGGGGCGCGAGGGCCCGTTCGTGGAAACGGCGTCCGGGACGCGAACGCTCTCCGATGCCGAGCTCCGTTCCCTCCGGCGGGCGCTCCAGACCGCGGACCGACCGGTGATCGTCGCCGGCCCCGCGGACCCGGCGGCGCTCCGGACGCTCGACCGGTCGGCCGCGGTCGAACTCGCCGAGGGGCTCGGTGCGCCGATCCTCGCGGATCCGCTCTCTGGACTTCGGTTCGGCTCGCACGTCGGTTCAACGGGAGGGGCCGGCGGGATCAGCGGCCAACGGCGGACGATCTACGGCGGCTACGACGCCTACATCTCGACGGTGCGGAGTCCGGACGTCGTCCTCCGCTTCGGGGCATCGCCCACCTCGAAGGCGCTTCGCCACTGGCTGCGCGATGCGGACGCCCGTCAGTTTCTGGTCGACCCCGCGGGCGCGTGGCGCGAAGCCACGTTCACCGCGACCGATCTGCTGGGCGCCGAAGCGGGAGCCGTCGTCACCGGGTTGCTGGAGGCACTCGCTCCGGTCGACGCGGGGGACCGGTCGGGCGACGCGAATCCACGAGCGACGACCGACGCCGACTGGCGTCGCCAGTTCGAGGCGGCGGAACGCGAACACTGGCGGATCTGTGACGACGCGTTCGCCGCGGAGGAACTCGAGTCCGACCCGCTCGAGGGAGCGATCCTGTCGTCGGTGTTTTCGAGCGCTCCGGATCGAGCGACGGTGTTCGTCTCGAACAGTATGCCGATCCGGGACGCCGACCGGTTCGGCCGGCCCAGGGACGGCGCGCTGACGGTGCTCGGAAACCGCGGTGCGAGCGGAATCGACGGCATCACGAGTACGGCACTCGGTGCCGGCAGCGCGACCGACGAGCCGCTCGTGCTGGTGACCGGCGATCTGGCGTTCTACCACGATTCGAACGGGTTACTCGCCGTCGACCGATGCGGCGTCGACGCGACGATCGTCCTGTTGAACAACGACGGCGGCGGCATCTTTCACAAACTCCCCATCGAGACGGTCGACCCCCCGTTCACGGATCAGTTCAAGACGCCACACGGGCTCGAGTTCGACGACCTCGCGGCGTTCTACGATCTCGAGTTCGAGACCGTCGCACCGGCGGCGTTCGAATCCGCGTATCGTCGGTCGCTCGACCGACCCGGGACGCAGGTGCTGGCGGTCGAATTCGACGCGGAATCGAGTCACCGGCGGCGAGAGCGCCTCGAGGAACGCCTCGAGAACGCGATCGGTGCCGCCTTCGATGCCGACTCGCAGTGACGCTCGGAGCCCCCGCGGACAGTTCCGAACGGATCTCGATCGCGAATCCCACAACGAGCGGCGGCTGTGTACGGTGTTCGCTCGATACCGTCGCTCGGGCCGCTCGCGGTTTCCGCGAGTCGCCCGTGGCACACATCCCGCGGGTCGCCGATGACGGACCGAAACCGTGTAGCCCGGTCACGGCCGAAGCGTCCACCACAGCGCGACGGCGTACCCGAGGGGGACCCATGCGAACGCGAGCACGACGAACCCGAGTGACGAGCCCTGATCGACGAGCGAGAAACGAAGCAGTCCGACGGGAAAGAGAACGCTCCAACTCCCGAACACGGCGATCGCGATCCGAGTCACCGTGAGCACGTAGCCGACCGTACACGCGGCGATGACCGCGTTGACCGGGACCGAAAACAGCGGCGTCAGACTCGCCGTGACGAACACGGGTACAACAGAGCGATGGACACGACCGTCACGGCGGTGGATTGATCCGTCGGCGGCCGGTTCCACTCGAGACCGACCTCGCCGTCCCAGTCGTGGACGGAGTAGCGAAATCCCGCGTCGTCGTTCGCGGCCGTCGTGTTCAGCGGCTGCTGATCCGGGACCGGCACGGTCGGTACCCGATTCGCCGCCCGACACCGACCCCCGGGCGAGTCCGGCGGACGCCTCGTGGCCGAGTCGATCGTATCGCGCCCGTCCGGCGCCGTCGGTGAGGACCGACTTCGCCGTCGTGACGCGCCGGAACTGCGCGGCAGCGTCGGCGGCATCGGAGTGGTCGGGATGGGTCTCGAGGACGCGGTCGCGATAGGCCGACTCGATGTCGTCCCGGGTCGCGTCCGGACCGACCCCGAGGACCTCGTAGTACGTCTCGCCCATCTCGTACCCAGTTTGACGGCCGGGAACGACGTCGTCCGGGCCGGACGGTCGCCACCAGTTCCACGCGGTCGATCGACCGGTTCTGGTCGTCCGGACTGGGACCGTGGGGGACGCGTATCCGACCCGTAAATCACATACTGCTATAGCAAATACCGGTTCGGAGAGGGCTGTTCGGACGGGGGAGTCGAATACGTCTCGACCCGCGTTCCGTGGGCCGCGAAACCGGTTCGCTCGTGGTTTCGACCTCGAAAAACGGGTCAGCCGATCGAATATTCGCGGGCCGAAACGGCCGTCCGAAGCGATGCCGCTCGGGCGTGGGGATTCGGCGACAGGGGCGTTCGAGTGCTGTCGGACGGCAACAGTCAGCGGAGACAGTGGATCGCTTCGGGTCGGATCGAAATTCGAACGTTCGAACCGGCGTCGATCGCTAATCGTTCGAACCGCGGCGGGCGAATCGTCGCCGTAACCGTAATCGGTGCGTCGTCGAGGGTGATTTCCGCTCGGTACTCGTCCCCTTCGTTCAACCACCGGTCGATTGTTCCCGCGATCCAATTTTCGCGGCGAGTACCGCCGCCATCGGTCGGCGCGTGGACCTGGACACGTGACGGGTGGAGACAGACGGTGACAGTCGTCTCGGCTGCTTCCGTCTTCGTGGCCCGGAGACGTACGTCCCCGATTCGAAGGAGCACGGCCTCTTCGCCCCGCTCGACCACCGTCGCATCGAACAGGTTCTCGGTGCCCGTAAATCTCGCGACGAACGGCGTTGCGGGACGGTTGATCACGGTCGTCGGTGATCCGATCTGTTCGATCGCGCCGTCCCGGAAGATTACGGTTCGGTCACCGAGCGCTGTCGCCGTCCGCTGATCGTGCGTGACGTAGATAACCGGGATCTCGAGCGATTCGAAGAGCGAGTGGAGTTCACCGCGGAGGCGACGCCGAATGGGGGCATCGAGACTCGACAGCGGTTCGTCCAGCAACAGCGCGTCGGGATCCGCCGCCAGCGTCCGAGCGAGCGCGACACGCTGTCGTTCCCCGCCGGACAGTGTCCGGGGCCGCCGATCCAGCACGTCGGTGATCTCGAGCAGCGATGCGAGCGTGCCGATCCGATCCCCGTCGACCGCGGCGTACCCGATGTTCTCGCGGGCGGTCATGTGCGGGAACAGCGCCCCGTCCTGAAACACGAGGCCGGTCCGGCGCTCCTGGAGGGGACGCCCATCGAGTCGGTCGCCGTTCAGGGAGACGGCTCCGCCGTCCGAGTCGACGGTCCCGGCGATCAGCGACAGCAGTGTCGTCTTGCCACTTCCGGACGGACCGAGTACCGAGAGCACTTCGTTTCCGACCGCGAGGTCGACGGGACCGAACTCGAAATCGCCGTACGTTTTACGGAGAGACGTTACGTCGAGCATCGTTTATTCCAGCGGATTCGTGCCGAGGACGTTCAAAATCACCAGCGTCCCAACGGCGATTCCGACGAGGATGATCGCCACGGGGAACGCGTTCTCTAATCCGAGCGTCGTAAAGGAGACCCATATCTGGACCGGCATCGTCCGGGGGTAGTATGCGAGCATGATCGTGGCTCCGAACTCGCCGATCGCGCGAGCGAACGCGAGGGTGATACCGGCGAGGATTCCGGGCCAGGCGAGCGGCAGTGTGACCCGCCGGAAGGTGGTCAGTCGACTCTTTCCGAGCGACCGAGAGGCGTACTCGAGGCTTCGGTCGACGCTCTCGAAGGCCGCTTTGGCCGTGATTACGACGAACGGCGATGAGACGAACGTTTGGGCCAGCACGATTCCAGCGAAGGACCGAGTAAGCTGGATCCCGTTCGCCGACGCCAGTTCCCCGAGGAACGTGTTCGGACCGACGACGGTGAGCAACACCATACCGCTAACGACCGGCGGCAGTACGAGCGGCAGGATGACCACGGCGGTGACGGCCGTCTTCACCCGTCCGTCAGCCCGTGCGATCCAGTACGAAAGCGGTAGTCCGAACAGCGTCGCGATAGCCGCACTCGTGGCCGACGCGGTGAGTGACGTGGTCGCCGCTGAAACGACTTCGGGGCCGGTCAGCCGTTCGACGACGGCTCCCGGGGGTTGACTGAAGACGAGAGACAGGAGCGGCAACAGGTAGTAACAGAGCAACACCCCGCCGAGCAGGAACGCCACCGAGAGCCAGTCGAACCGCTCGACGGCGGTATCAGTTTGTGATTGCATCTGGAACATCACCGGTGAATCTGGGGTACCCGTCGGGAACGACGAATCCGAACTCGGCCACGTACTGACCGGTCACGTGTTCCGCGAACACGTCGAGGACGGCGGGCCCCCGGTGGCGAATCGTCGATCCGTAGCTGACGACCCCGCCGTTGACCACCTTGCCGCCCGGGAGTTCGTAGGTGGACGACGAGTAGAGATCGGTGTGCGCCGGATCGCTGAGGTCGATTTCGGCGGGGAGGTCGATGTAGTCGTACCCACGCTCGACGGCCATGTTTCGATACGCGATGGCGGCGTCGATCGAACCGGTCTCGAACTGGCTGATGAGCTGGGTCTCGGGAAAAATCTGTTCGGTACTCGGAATCGCTTCTCGCAGGTTCGCGTCCGTCCCGTAGTAGCCGGTCGCGAGCTCGAGCGTGAACAGCGCGCGGTAGCCGAGCGGGTCGAGATCGGGATCCGTCCTCCCGAGCGCGATATCTCCGTTCACGAGCGGTCGGTACCACGTCTCGGGTCCGGCGTCGGCGAGCCGTTGCCCGCCGTCCGTACCCGGGTTGTACGCGATGACGATCGAGTTGGTCGCGAATTCGGCGAACCACTCCGGCCGGAGCGGCGAGTCGAAGAGAGCGGTATCCGCGACCGAGACGATATCGGGATCTTTCTGCCCCTCCGCGACGAGGCGGGCGATCTCGGCCGACCCGTGGGCTTCGATTTCGACGGGCGCGTCGACGTTCGATCGCAATCCGTTTTCGAGCGCGTTGTTCAGACTTCCCGCAGCGAGCATCGAGACGGACCCAGACCGGTCGCCACCGCCTCCGAGTCCGCTCGAACAGCCCGCGAGGCCGGAGAGTCCGGCGGCGATGGCCGAGAGAGCTGACCGTCGGCCGATCGGAACGTCGTCGCTGGCCATA
This sequence comes from Natrinema caseinilyticum, assembly GCF_024227435.1. Taxonomy (GTDB): domain Archaea; phylum Halobacteriota; class Halobacteria; order Halobacteriales; family Natrialbaceae; genus Natrinema; species Natrinema caseinilyticum. Next base: position 150,625 of record NZ_CP100445.1, on the reverse strand, counting down.
ACACAACGTTACCTGTTTGACCAATAAGGTTATCTCAAACACTTCTGTTTGACCTCGTATGGCAGAGAGCCGCACGACGATGCTGACGGACCGACAGGTGGAGGTACTCGAGTTGCGCGAGAAGGGGTACACTCAGCGGGAGGTTGCCGACGAACTGGGGACGACCGGCTCGAACGTGAGCGCTGTCGAGCGGGCCGCAGAGGAGAACGTCGAGAAGGCGCGTCGGACGCTCGAACTCGTTCGGACGCTCCGCGCTCCGGCGCAATTTACCGTCTCGGCCGGAACCTCCTTCGAAGAACTCGTCAGCCGGGTGTACGGTCACGGCGACGAAGCGGGTATCAAAATCGCGTACTGTCGACCGGAACTGTACACCCACCTGTACGGGAAACTCGAAGCGGTCACCACCGCGAACCAGCTCACGAACTCGACCACGATCGGCCTGACGAAAGACGGCGAGGTGAAGGTGTTTAGAGACAGCGTGGGGTCAGGCGACGGCTCGGCGGGTGACGACCCGGGAGAGGGAGAGACACGCGAGCGGTGACGGTGGTGGCGATACACGCGAGCGGATGTGCCGTGTGCGCACGAACGCAGGTGGACGCGGCGGTCTCGGCGGCCGAGGACACAGAACGGACGCCGATACTCGAGAGAGTCGAGTGCGTCGATTCGAGCGGATCGACGGGTCGGCGAGCGGGCGGGTGTCACCCCGCCGACCGTCTCGTGGCCGTCTTCGGGACGCCGCGGGGCGATGCCGGGGGTCGATTTCGGGCGGAACGCGAGACAGTCGAAGAGACGCCAGGGCCCGCCGATCGGGGGCTGTGTTCTAGTCCGGGGTTCGTTCGCGACCCGATTCGATTCCGGACTGCATGAATTGCGCCAGAATGCGGCCGATGCTACTGCCGGCGGTCCACATGGCCTCCTCGTCGACGGTCTCGTCGTCAGTTTGAACCGACAGCAGGACCGTCCTGTCGTCGACCATGAGCGCCCGCCCCGCGAAATCGGCCGGGTTGTCCTCCCCCATCACGATCACGGTGATAGGACTGTCATCGAACCGTTCGCGCTCCGATTCCTCGGCCGTGACGACGGTCACGAACGCGCCGCGTGCAGCCTGGCTCCGAAGCGCCGTTTCGATCCGTCCCGACAGAGAATTGCCCGCCGGTGCGACGAAGACGACGCTCGAGTCGGCCGACTGAATCAAGTCCGCGATCCGTTCGTCGATGGGTTGGCTGCCGCGAAGTGTCGAGACGGCCCCGTCGTCTCCGCGTTCCGACGGCGTCGTCCGCAACTCGGCCAGGTTGTCGAACGCTCGCTCCCGTTCTCGCTCGAGGCGGTCGGTCAACTGCTCGCGGGCCGCCGCGAGGCTCACGGGACGATACTGCTTCGGCGACGATTCGGTCACCTCGACGAGTCCGCGCTCGACGAGATCGTCGGCCGCACCGTACACTTGCGATCGGGGGACGTCGGAGACCTCGCTGATCTCCTGGGCGGTTCCGGCACCCAACTGCTGGAGGGCGACGAAGATACGCGCTTGATAGGTCGGCAAACCGAGCCGCTTCAACGCCGCGACTGCATCTTGTGTGCTCATAGATAGCGTTCAGTGTTCGAGATACCGATTCTGTCGCTCGGCTCTTCGGCCGGTGGCCCTATGAGTAACGGGGATCCCGGCCTAAATATAAATTTAGTAGAAATATACAATATTTATGCACCACGGGGCAGAACGGACCGGTAATGAAGCCGGCCGAGCGGTACGCGGCGTTCGTGACCGATCACAGCAAACTCATCGTCGCGGTCATGCTGGTGGCGACGCTGGTCGTCGGGAGCGCGGCCGGAAGCGTGGATTCGGGGCTTTCGATCGCGAGTTTCAGCAGCGATTCCACCGAAGCCGAGAAATACGACGCACTCCAGCAGAACTTCACGACCGACGAGGAGAACACGACGGTCGTTCAAGTCGTCATCCGGGGGGAAAACGTCCTTTCGAAGGAATCGCTCCTCGAGGGCTTGCGATTTCAGCGGGCCGTCGCCGACGATCCGGCAGTGAACGCGACGTTGCGCGAAAACCGCCCGATGGTCGGTCTGTCGAACGTCGTCGCGACGACGGCCATCCGCCAGTCGACGGCCGACCCCCGGGCCGGAAACGCGACCGGCGGGCGATCCGAGCCGGGTGCCCGGTCGGCGACACCGTCGCTCGACGTGCAGATCTCGCAACTCGAGTCGATGTCGGAGAGCGACGTCGAAGCGACCGTCGAACGCGTCCTGGATCCCGATTCGCAACTCGGAGGGCCGGTCGATCCCTACTCGCTTTTGTCGACCGACTACGAGCCGGGATCGACGACCGCGCCGGGACGCGTCCTGTTCGTGTTCCAGGATACGAGCGACGCGACCGGTGACGACCTGCCACAGGCCGTCGTCGATGCCCAACTCGAGTTAGAGGACAGTTCCTCGCGTACCATCTCTTCGTCCAAGAGCTTCGTCTTCGGTGCGGGAATCGTCGACGAGGAGAGCACCCAGGCGACCGGCGAGAGCTTCGCGATCATCTCTCCGGTGGCGCTCCTGTTGATTCTGGGCGTACTCGGGGTCGCCTATCGGGATCTCTTCGACGTCGCGCTCGGACTCGTCGGCGTCGCGCTCGTGCTCGCGTGGATGGCCGGGTTCATGGGATGGGCCGGAATCGGGGTGACGCAGATCCTGATCGCCGTCCCGTTCCTGCTGATCGGATTGAGCATCGACTACGCGTTACACGTGGTGATGCGGTACCGCGAGGCCCAACTCGACGATCCCGACGCGACGCCCGGGGAAGCGATGCGCCGCGGGCTCGCCGGGGTCGTCGTCGCTATCGGCGCGGCCACGTTTACGACCTCCGTCGGGTTCCTCTCGAACGCGGTCAGCCCGCTCGAGTCGATTCGTGAGTTCGGGATCGTCAGCGGGGTCGGAATCGTCGCGGCGTTTCTCGTCTTCGGACTGTTGCTTCCGGCGCTGAAGCTCGAACTCGACGGGCTGCTCGGTCGGATCGGATTGTCGCGTCGGAAGGCCGCGTTCGGACGCGCCGGCGCGGCCGGGAACGTCCTCAGCGTCGGCGCGGACGTCGCCCGTCGAGCCCCGTACGTCGTGATCGCGATCGCCGTCGTCCTGAGCGTCGCGGGCGGTGCGGCCGCGACGGATATCGAGACGTCCGTGGACCAGACGGACTTCCTCCCGCGGGACTCGCCGGCCTGGATGGATTCGCTTCCGGAATCGTTTCAGCCGAGCGACTACGACCTCCGGGAGAACGCCGAGTACATAAACACGAATTTCGCCCAGTCCCGCGACCGGTCGGAGGCCGAATTCCTGATAGAGGGGCCGGTCACCGACCCGGACACGCTCGAGCGGATCGCGGCCGGCACGGAACGGGCGGCGAACACGTCGTCCGCGGTGGTGTTGGCCGACGGCGGGCTTCAGGTGACGGGCCCGCTGGAGACCATCGAGTCGGTCGCCGAGACCAACGAGACGGTCGCCGCGATGGTCGCCGAGGCCGATACGGACGACGACGGGGTTCCCGACGAGAACCTGGCCGCGATTTACGACGCCGTGTACGACGCGGCGCCGGAGCGGGCCGCCGCCACGATTCACCGCGAAGACGGCGAGTATCGGTCGCTTCGACTCTCGGTGGGACTCTCCGGCGGGGCGGACACCGGAACGATAACCGACGAGATGCGCACCGTGGCGACGACGATCGAAGGCGAGACCGACCTGACGGTAACCGCGACCGGTCGCCCGATCATCGAGGAACTCGTCCAGCAGGGGCTGCTCACGACCCTCGTCGACGGATTCCTCATCACCTTCGGGGTCATCATCGTCTTCCTGACGCTGATCTTCTGGCTCCGATATCGCACGGTGACGCTCGGGGCTGTCGTACTGGCCCCCGTCTTGCTCGCGCAAGCGTGGTTGTTCGGGACGATGTATCTCGCGGGGATTGCGTTCACCCCCGAGACGGCCATCATCGCGGCGATCGGAATCGGGATCGGCGTCGATTACGCCATTCACATCGGCGAGCGGTTCCTCGAGGAGTATCACGGCCGGGGGGACAGCATCACCGCGCTTCGACGGACCGTCCGCGGAACGGGCGGTGCGTTGCTCGCGAGTGCTGTCACGACGGCGGCGGGCTTCGGTGTCCTCGTCCTCGCCCTCGTGCCGTCGCTACAGCGGTTCGGATTCGTCACGAGCGTCGCCATCGGATACGCCTTCCTCGCGAGCATCCTCGTCCTGCCGAGTTTGCTCGCGGTCTGGATCCGTCTCACCGGCTACGACGGACGCGCCGGCGCTGGCGCCTGATCCCCACCCTCGAGACGAGAATCTATTTCAGCCGCCGCCGACGAGACACGTACAATGGTTTCGGAACTGTTCGACGAGGAGCAGTGGGAGTCGGTCGAGAACGTCGACCGCGACTTTCGCGATATCACGTACCACCGCGCGGTCGATTCCGGAACGGTCCGGATCGCGTTCGACCGCCCGGAGGTTCGCAACGCCTTCCGACCGGGAACGGTTGACGAGTTGTACGATGCGCTCGATCACGCAAAGCGCCAGACGGACGTCGGCTGTATTCTGCTGACCGGCAACGGCCCGTCGCCGAAAGACGGCGGCTGGGCGTTCTGTTCGGGGGGCGACCAGACGATACGAGGCGAGGACGGGTATCAGTACGACGGTGACGAAGAACGAGCCTCCGAACAGGGCCGACTCCACATCCTCGAGGTGCAGCGGCTGATCCGGCACGTCCCGAAGGTCGTCGTCTGCGTGGTGCCGGGCTGGGCCGTCGGCGGCGGTCACTCGCTGCACGTCGTCTGCGACATGACGCTCGCGAGCGCCGAGCACGCGAAGTTCCTCCAGACGGACCCCGACGTGGCGAGCTACGACGCCGGCTTCGGCTCGGCGTACCTCGCCAAACAGATCGGCCAGAAGAAGGCCCGCGAGGTGTTCTTCCTGGGCAAGACGTATTCCGCCGCCGAGGCCGCGGAGATGGGAATGGTCAACGAGGCCGTTCCCCACGACGAACTCGAGGAGACCGCCCTCGAGTGGGGTCGGCGGATCAACTCGAAGAGCCCGACGGCGATGCGGATGCTCAAGTACGCGTTCAACATGACCGACGACGGCATGGTCGGCCAGCAGGTCTTCGCCGGCGAGGCCACGCGCCTCGGCTACATGACCGACGAGGCCGCGGAAGGACGAGACGCGTTCGTCGAGGGTCGCGACCCCGATTTCGACGACTACCCGTGGCACTACTGAGTGACGGCCCGAGCGGGGAGACGCGTCTCGAGAGACCGCTGGCGAGGAACACGCCTCGAGACCACAGCGACAAGTAGCCGGAACGCATCCGGTGACGACAGCGGGAAGACAGAGGACATGAATCGGCGACGGTTCCTTCGAGAGACGAGCGCGCTTCCGGTCGCGGCGGCCGTCGCGGGCTGTGCGGCACCGGGTAGTGGGACCGATACCGAAACCGAAGGCACCGACGGTGACGACGACGCGGCGGATAGCGGCGGGGAGACGGTCACGGGAACGCCGCTCATCCCACGTATCGACGACCCGCCGAAGGCGGTCTACCTTCCCGGACATCGGAAGTCGATGCACGCCCTCGAGCCGGTCGAAGCCGGCGACTACGCCGTTGCGCCGATGCTTACGTACCCCCATCCGTTCTGGGTCGTCACCGGAACCGACGGACACCCCGTCGAACCCGCGGCCGGCCGCGGCGTCCACCTGATGATCGCGGTCTGGGATCCGGAGACGGAAACGGTCGTTCCGGTCGATATCGGTCCTCGAGTGACGATCGAGCGTGACGACGAACGAGTCGCGTCGCGGTCGCTGTGGCCCATGCTCTCCCAGGAGATGGGGTTCCATTTCGGCGACAACGTCGTCCTTCCGGCCGACGGCACCTACACTGCCGAGGTCGTGCTGGGACCGATTCCGACGCGACGAACCGGCTCGTTCGAGGGCCGATTCGCGGACCGCGCGACCGCGACGTTCGAATTTACCTACGACGAGACGTTTCGCGAGGACGTCGTCGACGGCATCGAATTACTCGATCGCGAGCGCTGGGGGAAACGCGGCGCGCTCGCGCCGATGACCGGCGACAGCGAGCGCGACGGACCGGCCGGCGGCGAACACGCCCCAGAGGGAACGGGCGCGGAGATTCCGTACTCCGCGCTCCGACCGGCCGACGAGTACCCCGGGACGCGGCTGATCGATTCGGACGGTGAACCGAACGCGCTTCCGCGGAGCGATGACGCGGCGTTCGTCGTGACGCTGCTCGAACCCGAGACGCGCCTTGCTGGCGAGGACGACCGGCAGTACCTGCTCGTCTCACCGCGGACGCCGTACAATCGCGTTCCGCTCGCGAACGCGTCGCTTCGTGCGACCGTCGACCGCGACGGCGCGATGGGGTTCGAGGGGCAACTCGAGGCGCGTCTCGACGGCGAGTTCGGCCACCACTACGGGCGATCGGTCGCGGACGTCAGACCCGGCGATACGGTGCGGATCGACGTCGATTCGCCGCCACAGACGGCCCGTCACCAGGGATACGAGACGGCGTTTTTGGAGATGGAGTCGCTCGAGTTGGTGGTCCCGGACGCGGCGGGACCTCTCCCGAGATAACGACTCGCAATGCCAACGTTGACACTCTCTCGAGTGGGACACTCGAGCCATGAGTTCGGCCGAGGTCGAAATCTCACGGACGAAGGCGTGGCTGATGGCGGCCCGCCCACAGACCTTGCCCGCGGCTGCGGCCCCGGTACTTGTGGGGACGGGACTCGCAGCCTCCGAGGGGGTGTTTGCGCCAGTACCGGCTGTACTGGCGTTTGTGGGTGCGGCACTGATTCAGGTCGGGACGAATTTCGCGAACGACTACTACGACGCGGTCAAGGGTGCCGATACCGACGACAGGGAGGGGTTTACCCGCGTCACCCAGTCGGGACTCATTTCGCCCGAGCGGGTCAAACTCGCGACCGTCGTGACCTTCGTCCTGGCGATACTCAGCGGGACGTACCTCGTCTACGTCGGTGGCGTCCCGATCCTGGTCGTCGGACTGGTGAGCGTCCTCTGCGGGTGGGCCTACACCGGCGGGCCCTACCCGCTCGGCTATCACGGGCTGGGCGACCTCTTCGTGTTCGTCTTCTTCGGTCTCGTCGCCGTGACGGGAACGTACTACGTCCAGGCGGCGGCCGTCCTCGCGGACCCGTTCGCGACGACGGTCCCCGCTGGAACGATCACGCGCGAAGCGGTCGCCGCGAGCCTGCCCGTCGCCGGGCTCTCGACGGCCATTCTCGTCGTCAACAACGTTCGAGACAGGGAGACCGACGCCGAGACGGGGAAACGGACGCTCGCGGTTCGCCTGGGATACCGGGTGAGCCGGCTCGAGTACGCCGCGTTGCTCGCGCTCGCCTACGTCGTCCCCGTCTGGTTCTGGCTCGCGGCGGGATTCGGTCCGGGCGCCGTGCTCCCGATGGTCACGCTTCCGTACGCGGTGATGATCACGCGGACTGTGTGGACCCGAACGGACGGCGAGGCGCTCAATCCGGCGCTCGAGCAAACCGGTAAACTGCTCGCGATGTACGCCATCTGTTTCGCCGGGGGGATGGTACTGCTATGAGCACCGCCGAAGACCTCTCACTCGAGTTTCAGCCGTTCTCGCTCGACCTCGCCGATCCGCTCGAGACGGCGGACGGGACGATCGACGCCCGTCACGGATTTCTGGTCCGGTTGATCGACCAGGGGTCCGAAACGGCGGATTCCGCCGACGGCTTCGCCGTGGGTTACGGCGAGGCTACGCCGCTGCCGGGGTGGACGGAGTCGATCGAGGACTGCGAGCAGGCCCTCGAACGCGCCCGGGACGCGATTCGGGAGGGCCCGAGCGAAGCGCTCGAGGCCGTCGATCGACAGGTCGCGGCCCGTCACGGCCTGTCGCTCGCGCTCGCCGATCTGCAAGCCACCCGGGAGGCGACGCCGTTGTACCGGTACCTCGGTCAGGGGCCGATGGTCGGCCGGGTTCCGGTCAACGCGACGATCGGCGACGGTTCGCCGACGGAAACCGTCGACGCGGCGCTGTCGGCCGTCGACCGCGGGTTTCGCAGTTGTAAGCTGAAGGTGGGGCTTCGGACCGTCGAGGAGGACGTCGAACGTGTTCGACGCGTGCGCGAGGCCGTCGGGCCCGGCGTCGAGCTCCGAGTCGACGCCAACGAGGCGTGGACCTACGAGGAGGCCACATCGGCGCTCGATCGGTTCTCCGATCTCGGCGTGTCGATGCTCGAGCAACCGCTGCCCGGGGGCGCCCTCGAGGGGCACGCCGATCTCCGAACGCACAGTAGCGGCGTTTCGATCGCCCTCGACGAGGGCCTGCTCGAGCACGGCGTCGACGCGATCTGCGACGCCGGCGCGGCGGACGTCGTCGTCCTGAAACCGATGGCGCTCGGCGGGATCGACATCGCGCGGAAGGTCGCGGCCTGGCTGGCCGAACTCGACGTCACGCCGCTGGTGACGACCACCATCGACGGTGTCGTCGCGCGGACGGGTGCGGTTCACCTCGCCGCCGCGATACCGAACGTCCCCGCGTGCGGGCTGGCGACCGGCGATCTGCTCGCGACTGATCTCGGACGGGACCCCGTCCTGCTCGAGAAGGGATCGGCGGTCGTTCCACAGGCCAAAGGACTCGGCGTCTCGGACGTGTGGGGGGTGCGATGACCGGCTTCCTCGAGTGGCCGACGCGCGATCTGGTCGCTCACCGTGTGTCGGCAACGCCCCAGCGGACGGCCGTGATCGACGTCGCGACGGGAACGGAGTGGACCGTCCGCGAACTCGATCGGCGTGTCGATAGCGCGGCATCGAGCCTCGAATCCGCGGTGTCTGCCGGAACCGATCGAACGCGAATCGCCCTTCTTATGGACACCAGACCGGCGTTCGCGGCCCTCTTTTTCGCCGCGATGCGGACCGGAACGACCGTCGTCCCGCTGAACGTCCGCGAGACGACGGCCGAACTCGCGGCGAAGGTCGAACGAACCGATCCCACCGCGATCGTCTGCGAACGAGGGACCGAGGATGCGGCGCTCGAAATCGCGGCCGATATCGGCTCGATCGACGTCCGCTCTGTCGACGACCCGGTCGACGAGCGGGTCGGAAACCTTCCGACGGCCGCGGTGACCGAGCCGGATGCGACCGGTTCCGACTCCCCGACGACCGCGCGGAAGACGGCCGGTTCCGACTCCCGAACGGTCGAACCGGTCGCGCTCGAGCGCGACGAGACGCAACTGATCATGTTCACCTCGGGCACCAGCGGGCAGCCGAAGGGGGTTCGGCTGACGGTCGGCAACCTCGTCGCGAGCGCGACCGCCTCGGCGTTCCGGCTCGGCGTCGATCCGGCGGATCGGTGGCTCTGCTGTCTCCCGATGTACCACATGGGCGGACTGGCGCCCGTCCTCCGGTCGGTGCTGTACGGCACTCCGGCCGTGATCCAGCGTGCGTTCGACCCGGAATCGACCGCGCGCGTGCTCGCCGAGTACGACGTCACGGGCGTCTCCCTGGTCCCGACGATGTGCAAGCGCCTGCTCGATGCCGGCTGGCGACCGGCCGACGCGCTGCGGTTCGTCCTCCTCGGCGGCGCCCCGGCGTCCGACGAGTTGCTCGAGCGCTGCCTGGAGCGGGAGGTGCCGATCCATCCGACCTACGGGATGACCGAAACGGCATCCCAGATTGCGACCGCCACGCCAGCAGAGATCGATACCCATCGGGAGACCGTGGGACAGCCGCTGGTCTGTACCGACGTGTCCGTCGTCGAGGACGGCGAACCGGTCGGGCCCGGTGAACCGGGAGAACTGGTCGTTTCCGGGCCGACGGTTACGCCGGGCTACCTGGACGAGGCGGAGACAGCGGCGGCGTTCGGCGATCGCGGTCTCCAGACGGGCGACGTCGGCTATCGTGACGAAGACGGCCGCCTGTGGATCCTCAACCGCCGCAGCGATCGAATCGTTACCGGCGGCGAGAACGTCGATCCCGGCGAGGTGCTCGCGGCCCTCCGATCGCACCCCTTCGTCGAGGACGCCGCGGTGGTCGGACTCGCCGACGAGGAGTGGGGGGAACAGGTCGCGGCCCTCGTGGTCTCGGAGCGGACGGAGGCGGACGGGAACGGATCGCTCGTCGTCCGGTCGCTGCTCGCACACTGCGACGAGCACCTCGCCGGGTTCAAGCAGCCGAAGACGATCGGGTTCGCCGAGTCGCTTCCCCGGACGGCGTCCGGGACCGTCGACCGCCAGGCCGTTCGAGAGCGGCTGATTACGGCGGGGACCGACGTGAGCGACTGGTCGTAAGCTCGGATATCGGCCCGAATTCAGGCGAACTCCGGCGTCACTCAATCGTCGTCGGGAACGCTGTGAGGGGCCGGCTGCGGACGGGGCCGCTGGGGGTCCGAACGGGACGTCTCGTCCTCGTCTTCGCGGGTGTAGTTCCAGGCGACGGCGTAACTCCCGTACAGGACGAGCAGCAGGAACAGCGAGAACGGGAGCGCCATCGTCACCGAGAGCGACTCGATGGCGCTAAACTCCTCGAGGCGGAGCGACGTCATCCCGAAGAGTGCGAGCAGCGCGCCCCACCACGCGCGGTTTCGCGGGTTCGGATTCTCGTCGCCGAGCGTGATGGCGGAAATCATGAACACCGCCGAGTCGAGCGACGTGACGATGTAGCCGGCGATGATGAAGACGAACAGCACGGCGAGCACCGTTCCGAGCGGGGTGATCTGGAGCGCTTTCGCGATCGCGGCGGGCTTCCCCGCCGACGCCATCGCCTCGGCCACCGGTTCCTGAAAGCCCGGCGCGAGGACCCAGCCGCCGATGAGACCGTGTTGCACCCAGGTGAAGACCGTCGGAACCACGACGAGCACGGCGAACAGTTCTCGGATGGTCCGTCCCTTCGAGACGCGAGCGACGAAGCTCCCGACGAAGATGCTCCAGGCGGCCCACCAGGCCCACCAGAAGCCGGTCCAGTTGGCCGCCCAGTTGCCGTCGGACCCCGGTGCGGTGTACAGCGTCAACCGGAACATCTCGCTGAGCCAGACGCCGGTCGCGTCCAGACTCAACTCGAGCATGTAGAGGCTCGGTCCGACCACCACGAGCAGGGCCATCGCGACGCCGATGAGCACCACCGTCGCGCGGGCCGCGTTGCGGATCCCCTTCCGAAGACCGAGCCAGACGTCGGCGAGGAAAACGACGCCGATGAGGGCGAACACAGCGTACGTCAGAACCGCCGCGTCGAGTCCGAACACTCGCCCGAGGATCGCAGACATCGTCTGCGCGCTGAACCCGAGCGTCGTCGAGATGCCGCCGATCGTGGCGACGAGCGCCGCCAGATCGACCAGCCAGTAGAGACCGGGGATGCGATCTTCGTCGACGACGCCGGCGAGCATCGAACTGATCTTGTAGTCGCCGACGCCGTCCGTGTAGACCACGATCCCGAAGGCGATCGCGACGGGGAGATACCACATCGCGAGCCCCGGGAACACCTCGTGGATGAACATGAAGGCAAGCGCCATCGACTCGACGGATGCGCCCTGTACGGGGACGGGCTCCGGAGGCGGATGCTGGGCGATCGACACCGGTTCCGCGACGCCCCAGATGAGAACCGAGGCGCCGAAACCGACGGTGAACACCATCGACAGCCACGAGAACACGTCGAACTCCGGTTCGGCGCCGGGGCCGCCGATACGGAGTCGGCCGTATCGCGAGACCGTGAAGGCGAAGACGGCGACGAGCAGAACGAATCCGAGGAGGATGAACCACCAGCCGAAGTACGTGAGAATCCACCCCTTCGCGCCGGTGAGCGCGCTACTCAGCGCCGACGGGCGGAGGAAGCCGACCGCGCCGAGCGAGAGCATCACGCCCATCGTCACGACGAAGAGGGCCCGCTCCGCCCGCGACGCCTCCTCGAGTCCGAAGAGTTCGCTCGCGTTCATCGTTCGACCCACCCGATACCGCCGTCTGTACCGCAGTCAGTCGGCAGCGTACCGTTGCTACTCACAGATTCGTGAGTCACCATCAGACGTGTCTCCAATCCCGCCGCTAATCACGCAAGTATCCTTCGTATCGATCGACGTGACAGAGCGGATGCCACACTCGAGGGCGCGATCCGTCGAAGGCCGTCGGAAACGGATTGCCGCCGGAACGGAAGTTAAGACGCTGGCGTTCCAACCCCGAATCGTGTGTACGCTCGCACTCGCCTGGCAGGTGTTCGACAACGTTCCGGTCGCGGTCGCCGCAAACCGTGACGAGGCGATCGGACGCGAGTCCGAGCCGCCGGGAGTCTACGACGAGAGGCCACTGATCGTCGCGCCGCGAGACGGCGAAGCCGGCGGCACGTGGATCGGATACAACGAGTTCGGCGTCTTCGTCGGGATCACGAACAAGTGGAACGACAGCGACCTCGCCGGCGAGCGCTCGCGTGGACTCCTCGTCGCCGACGTCCTCGAGGCACGATCCGCCCTGGAAGCGAAATCGATCGTCGAGGGTGCGACCGACGACGACGAGTACAGCGGCTTCTACCTCGTCGTCGCCGACGCGGCGGACGCGTTCTGTTACCAGTGGAACGGCGAGTTGGCCCTGATCGAGTTCGACCCCGGCGTCCACGTCGTCGTCAACGTCGCAGTCGACGACCACGTCGACGTGCCGTCGATTCGAACGGCCGCCGGCCGAACGCAGGCGTCGAACGCTCGAGCAGTCCGGGACACGCTCGCGGTCGAACCGAACGAGACCGCGGGCGACTGGCTCGAACGCGCGGGCGACGTCCTCGGCGATCACGAGTACGGCGTCTGTATCCACCGAAACGGATTCGGAACCCGCTCGTCGTCGCTGATCGCTCTCGGCGATGACGCGAGGGAATACGAATTTGCACCGGGGCCGCCCTGTCGGACGAATTATCGGACTGTCACGACGCTCGACGATGGAACGCCCGAGTCGCGTATCGAAGGCTGTGGCGAGGGCATGGCCGAGTAACTGTCACCCATGCGAGCGGGACGGAATCGAATCAACCGCCGACGGGGAAGGGCACATTTAAGCGGCTCGCTCTACCTCGTATGGGTATGGACGTACTCCTGCCTGTAGCGAAGCGCACGGAGAGGTGGTCACCGTGAGCGTTACCGCGGCCGAAGCCGAACTCTCTAACGACGAGCGGGCTGGCCTCGAGCTCGTCCGCGAGTCGGGCGGCATCCACCAGAGCGATTTCTGGAAGGAACTCGACGTCTCCTCGCGAAAGGGCAGTCGCATCGTCGAATCGCTCGTCGAGAAGGAACTCGTCGATCGAGAGGAAACCGTCTACGACGGTCACAACACCTATTACATCACGCCGACCGCCCGTGACCTCGATTTCACGCTCCTGATGGCCGGCGACATGCTCTCGCCGTTCATCGGCGAGGAGGAAGTCGACCCCAACAGCGACGCCTTCTCGCAGTGGATCATGAACCTCGCGTACGAGGAATAACCGGCGTCTCGAGGCGTCCGGTTACGACTCGTCCGCGTCGCTCGATTTTCGTGCGCCCCGCACTTGAGCGACGTGAGTGAACGTGACCAGTCCCAGTCCCCCGACGAAGTTCCCCGCGGTCGCGACCACGATCGTCTCGACGAGCGTTCGGTAACCGATCACCGGATCGAAGAGCATCCCGAAGAAGACGTGAATCGCGGTGACGACCACGTGGTCGAAGGGCCCGAGAGCCAGCAGGAAACCGACGACGTAGGCCAACGTAATGCGGCTTCCGACGGTATCGACGCCCGCCAGTAGAAACGACAGCAGGCTCACGAGCGCGCCTCCGACGATGGCGCTCGCGAACACCGCCGCCGTCGGCCGGTGAACGATCTCTTCTGCGGTCCGTCCCAGGGCGTGGGCCGTCCCCGCGGGAAGGACGCCGTCGACAGCGAAGACCAGCGCGAATAGAAATCCGCCGACGAGGTTGAACACGAGGGTGACGACCCACAGTCGAAAGAGCGGTGCGAGCAGCCACGAGTCGGGCTGATCGACCGCCTTCGCGGCCGGATCGAGGAAGTTCTCGTTGAACAGTTCCGTACGCCCGACGACGAGGAAGACGACGCCGACGCCGAAGGCGAGCGCACCCGCTACGTGGGCGACGTCGCCGAACTGCGGTTCGACCAGCGCGTCGACGACGCCCAGCGCGACGATGCCGAAGACGATCGTAAACCCCGCGATAAAACTCGTCGAAACGAGCTCGAGTAGCGGCTGCTCGAGCCGTCGTTCGCCTTCTTCAACCGCTCGGTCGAAAATCTTCTCCGGGTCGGGAGCGACGGACACGCCTTCGATAGGCGTTCACTGACAGTTAAGCGACAGACATGAATACGCCACGGCTACTGGCGCTCCGACGGCTCGCTCGGTTGGGGTCAGATCGGATTACCGTCGCTCCACTGGGGCCAGACCGGACTACCAGCAGTGGAAGCCTCGGATCGAGGACGCGTGCTACTCGTAGGGATCGAACTGTTCGATGAGAACGAACGGGTCGCGTTCGCGATTGTAGTACGAGACGTCGCCGTCGATCGCTTCGATGAGCCGCCGGTGAACCTCGCGTGCGGCCCGCCCCTCGTCGGGCTCCAGATGGTGGCGGCCGCGCATGTCGGTCCAGAAGCCGCCGTCGAGCCAGAGCAGGGTCTCCGAGTTGGATTGGTAGACGACCTCTCCTTTCTCAGTCAGTCCGTCGATCGCGAGCTGACGACCGGAGAGCTGTGCGCGAGCGAGGACGTCGACGAGCTGCCGACGCGAAACGGGAGCGTGCAGCGCGACGTTGTCGATGCTATCGTCGAAATATTTCTCGACGAGATCACACGCCCGCGAAAACTCGTCGAAATCGACTTCTTGATCCCGTGCAATTTTCATGAGAGTCAACCTGAATGGTCGGTTCGATATGGGTACTGTTGTCAGTGGCGTATAAAAATGTATCCGGCGAAGCGACAGATTAATTCGTTGAATAGTCTCCTCACCCAACCGGATCGTCCGGTCGCCCGGCCGACCGATGTCAAGCGAGGGCGCTCGCGGCCCGAATCAGGACCGATTCCCCGAACGCCGGACCGACGAGCTGGAGACCGACGGGGAGACCGTTCGTTTCGCCAGCCGGAATCGAAATCGCGGGCAGGTCCGCGAGGTTGACCGGGACCGTGTTCGCGTCGGCCAGGTACAACTGGAGCGGATCGTCCAAACTCTCGCCGAGTTCGAACGGGGGAACGGGCATCGTCGGCGACGCGAGGACGTCCGCCTCCGACAGGGCCCCGTCGAAGTCCTGTTTGACCCAGGCACGCGCGTCCTGGGCCTTCTTGTAGTACTTGTCGTGGTATCCGGCAGAGAGCGCGTAGGTTCCGAGCAAGATCCGACGCTTGACCTCGTCTCCGAAGCCTTCCTCGCGAGCCCGCGCGAACGTTTCGTTCCAGTTCCCGGTCGCATCGCCCGCGTGTCCGTATCGCACGCCATCGTACCGCGCGAGATTCGAAGACGCCTCGGACATGGCGATCACGTAGTACGCCTCCACCGCGTGTTCGACCGACGGGAGACTGACCTCGTGATACGTCGCGCCGCGATCTTCGAGCGTCCCCAGCGCGTCCCAGAACGTTTCGACGACGCCCTCGTCGGCCCCCTCGAGCAGTTCGGTGGGAACCCCGATCCGAAGCCCGTCGACGTCGCCCGTCGCGGCGTCGGCGTAGCTCGAATCGTCTCCCTCCGTCCGGGTAGTCGCGTCGCGATCGTCGCTTCCGGCGATGACGTCGAGTAATCGAGCGGCGTCTTCGACCGACTCGCCGAACGGACCGATCTGCTCTAAGCTGTTGCCGTACGCGACGAGACCGTACCGCGAAACGAGCCCGTAGGTCGGCTTGATGCCGACGACGCCACAGAACGCGGCCGGACAGCGGACCGAACCGCCCGTGTCGGAACCGAGCGCGAGGTCTGCCTCGCCAGCCGCGACGGCGGCCGCAGAGCCACCGGAGGAACCGCCGGGAACGTGGCCCGGGGCGGCGGGGTTGTCCGTCGGGCCGAAGAACGACGTTTCGGTGGTCGTTCCCATCCCGAACTCGTCCATATTGGCCTTTCCGACGATGGTCGCACCCGCCTCTTTGAGCCGAGAGACGACCGTTGCGTCGTAGGGCGGGACGTAGTCTTCGAGCATCCGCGAACCGCAGGTCGTCCGAACGCCCTCCGTCGAAATGTTGTCCTTTACCGCGACGGTCCGCCCGGCCAGCGGGCCGTCTTCCGCCCCCTCGATCCGCTCGTCGGTGATGAAAATGTTCTCCGCCATGATCAGGAGACGTTCGGGCCTTTGAAGTAGCCGTCCTCGGTTTCCGGTGCGTTTCGGAGCGCTTCCTCGCTGTCGAGCGATGCGCGCTCCTCGTCGGGTCGCATCACGTTCGCGAGGTCGACCGTTCGATCGACTTCCGGAACCTCGTCTAACGTCTCGAAGTACTCGAGGATATCCGCGAACTGCCCGGTGAACCGGTCGACCTCGTCGTCGTCGAGGTCGACTCGAGCCAGGTCCGCGACGTGACGGACTTCCTCGGGGCTGACGGCGTCGTCGCTCATACGTGTTCGCACCGGCCTCCAGAGAGTAAGGGTTTCGATACGGGTACGCGACGAGACCGCTCATGGGTGCCAGCGGTTCACGGTGTGGGACGTCCGAGTTGCCCGGCGGGGAGTGGCCCGCACCGGGAACCCGCGTATTTCGGGCATCGTCCCGCTACGGGGCCAGACCGGGCGGCGAGTTATCACGTCCAGAGACGAGTGCGTCGGACCCAAAATCTCGAGTCCGGAGTGCCACACCAACAGACCCGACGGAGAACCGCGTCGAAAACTGTCCGCCATATTTCCATCACTTAGAGCTGAAAATCCATTGCTGGTAACAGGGGTTTTAATACCGGTACCTGAGTGGGTGAATATGCGTCGGCGCAGTCCACCAGCGAGCGATTAGCCTCGAATTGAGCAATGCCCACTCCACCCATTCGAACCCACGCGAGCGAGAAGCGAGTCGCCGAGTCGTCGGAGACGACGCAGGAAGCGGACAGTCGCGAGCACGAACGGTGCCCGGAATGTCACGGTCGACTCATCGTCGACGACGAACACGCCGAGACGGTCTGTGAAGACTGCGGGCTCGTCGTCGAGGAAGGTGAGATCGACCGCGGTCCCGAGTGGCGGGCGTTCGACGCCACCGAAAAAAGCGAGAAGTCTCGAGTCGGGGCACCGACGACGAACATGATGCACGATCAGGGACTGTCGACGACGATCGGCTGGCAGGACAAAGACGCCTACGGGCGGTCCCTGAGTTCGCGTCAGCGCCAGAAGATGCAGCGGTTGCGGAAGTGGAACGAGCGGTTCCGGACCCGAAATTCGAGGGAACGGAACCTCAAGCAAGCGCTCGGGGAAATCGACCGGATGGCCTCCGCGCTCGGGCTCCCCGAAACGGTCCGCGAAATGGCGAGCGTCATCTACCGACGCGCACTCGAGGACGACCTCCTGCCGGGTCGATCGATCGAAGGCGTCGCGACGGCATCGTTGTACGCGGCAGCCCGCCAGAACGGTACTCCCCGTAGCCTGGACGAGATCGCGGCGGTCTCCCGCGTCGAGAGATCCGAGGTCGCTCGCACGTATCGCTACGTCGCCCGAGAACTCGGGCTCGAAATGGAGCCGGCGGATCCCGAACACTACGTCCCGCGGTTCGCGAGCGATCTCGATCTGTCCGACGAAACCGAGCGACGCGCTCGGGAGCTCCTGACAACGGCGAAAGAAACCGGATCCCACAGCGGGAAGTCGCCGGTCGGGCTCGCCGCGGCCGCGGTATACGCCGGCGCGCTTCTGACCAACGAGACGGTCACCCAGAACGAGGTCAGCGAGGTTGCGAACATCTCCGAAGTCACCATCCGAAATCGATATCACGAACTGCTCGAGGCCGAAGAGGGCGTCGCGTCCTCACGGTGAGCTACGGGACGTCCGTCGTCCGTGAGGATCCGCTTTCGATCGCGATCGCGTCCTCGTTCCAGCACGCGTTCTCCCCTCGCGAGGATCCGCGATCGGAATCCGAAACCGCGATCGTAAGCAAATATTGCGCCGTCCCAATACTGGACTAACTGGTGGGAGCGTCGGCTAATCAGTTCATACTCAAGAACGTCGTAGGGGATGTCCGAATATGGACTGTGACAACTGCGAGTCAGACGAGGTGGCGTACACCCTGACGACGTACGTCGAATCCGGTGGCCAGGAGAGCGTCGACCTCCACTTCTGCTCGACGGATTGCCTACGCGTCTGGACGTGAGGGCCCGCAGTTCCGGCGGGATTTCTATAGTAGTCGTTGAAACGATTTACCCACCGCTCGCTGGCCGCGAATTCGCGAGCGGGGTATGCAATGACTTGCAACGACTACTATAGTCCGAGCGGACCCGGGACTCGTGACCGACCGTTTCTGTCCGAATCGATTTACGGTCTCGGCGCCCACCCTGGCATTATGGGTGCGTCCGATCAGTCACGGACCGTCGACGAGAGGGGCGAATCTGCCGCTGCGGTCGAAGTCGACGCACGTTCGACTCGACGGATCGTCAACGGCAATCGGTTGCACGTGGTCGAAGCCGGCGGGAAAGCAAATCCGCTCGTCGTCTTACTCCACGGTTTTCCGGAGTTCTGGTACGGCTGGCGAAATCAGATCGGGGCCCTCGTAGAGGCGGGCTGTCGGGTACTCGTCCCCGATCAACGGGGTTACAATCGAAGCGAGAAGCCCGCGGCTGTGTCGGCCTATCGCAGGCGCGAACTCTCGCAAGACGTCGTCGACCTGATCGAATCCGACGGACGGGACGAAGCATACGTCGTCGGACACGACTGGGGCGGACTGGTCGCCTGGGACCTCGCACTCCGATTTCCCGATACCGTCGAACGGCTCGCCGTCGTCAACGCACCGCATCCGTCCGCCTATCGCCGGCAGCTCCTCGCGAATCCCGAACAACTCCGTCGAAGCTGGTACGCCGTCCTGTTCCAACTCCCGTGGCTCCCGGAACGGGCCTGTCGGTACGACGACTACCGCTTGCTCGAGCGATCGCTTCGAGACCAGGCCGCGCCGGGAACGTTCACCGACGACGAATTGGCTCGGTATCGGCGTGCCTGGGACAGGGACGGTGCACTCACCGGCATGCTGAACTGGTACCGGGCAGTCGCGCGATACCCGACGACGACACCGACTGACCGGGTCGATGCGCCGACGCTCGTGGTCTGGGGTGAAGACGACGCGGCGCTCGTCCCTTCGCTGGCAGTCGACAGCGCCGACTACTGTACGGACAGCCGTCTCGAGTTACTGTCGAGGACGAGCCACTGGGTTCCCCACGAGGAACCGACTCAGCTGACAGAATTGCTCCTCGAACACCTCTTCGACGGGTAGTCCGCAACCATCCTCGCAAGACCTGCGCGAACAGTCCTGGCTCACCCCACACACGTTCCGGCACACCTCGGGCGAAACACGTCGAGTAGCACGACCGTCGCGCTCGAACCTTCTTGGTCGGTACTGGCCGAGCGGCGGTGACCGACGTCGCGGTGACGAACGGAGACCTCGTCAGTTCGACACGTCGGTCAGCGTTTCAAACATATCTGGTTCCCTTCACTCCCACTCCGTTCGGTATCCTGTGGGTCCGCACGAGCACGGATTAAGACCGAGTGTGGTAAATAATGTGTATATATTGCATTAATAATATATACGGGAAGTCCTAATCTTAGGCTGGCTATGACAAACAAGGGGGGGAAGCAGATTGCAGAGCGGATTCGGAATCATCGATGGTACGATCCAGCGACGGCTTTTCTGCTCGGAATTTTGTTCGTTCTCTTTCTCGCGTTGCTCGGGGGTGCGATTGGACACTCGACCGAACTGAAGGACATTTCTGGCGAAATTATACGTTCTATCAAGATGTCCGCAATCGGACTCGGAATGGGCTATTATCTCGGCTCGTCGCTAAAGGACCTGGAGACAGATTCGAATTGGTTCCTGTTCGGTGGGTTCTCTACGTACACGATCATCTCGGTGACAACGACCGAGCCGCTGATATTCGATCACTATCCCGCCTCGATCTTGCTCGTCTGTGGAGTACTCCTGACGTCACTCGCACACTTGACACCGCTCGTCGCCGAGAACGAGGAGTACGAGGCAATAGTCACGTACCTGTCCGGCCACCTTTCGACTGGCGTCGTCGCGTCGCTCGCGATTTCGAAATACGTTCTGACGGCCGGGGCGGTGAGCTGGAACTGGTACCTCGCACAGCCGCAGATGGGCAAAGGCTTCATTCTCGTGCTCGTGGTGGGGGTCAGCGCATCGTGCTACGGACTGATCGTCTCGATTCGGGAACAGCGGCGCGAACAGGAAGTCGAGGAGAAGGCGAGAGAACTCATCACCGAGTGGGCCATCGAAGAAGAACGGAACGGAGTGGAAGCGGACGGTCCGAACAGGACCGGCCGACGGAAGGCCATACAGAAAGCCGCGAGACGATACGAGTTCGAGAACGATCAGGGATACTGATCCCACACTCGATGCGACTCAGAACTCGAACGCCGAAGGCACGACGCAACGACTGCGTCCCCGTCGGTCAGGTATCGGGCGACGTCTCCCCTCGAACGCGATTTCGACGGGTTGTGAGCAGCGTGAAATGGCCAGCAGTTTGATAACACTGCTCTGAGATTGCCCTCATAGGCGAGGGACAGGAGCTGATCATTGCACCACCAGTCCCGGATAATCCACCGATCTGAGCTTCGTCACAGAACGACCCTCGCCTCCGGGACCGTCTCCGAGCACAGGTCGCCGGACTCTCGTTACGTCACCTGAATCTCGTCGCTCGACAGCGGTCGGCATCAAATTCTGGTCGGTATCTCCGCTCCCCGGCCGGTATCGTCCGAGGTCTGCCTCCCCAGGCGGTTCTGACCGGTCACGTTCGGGTCGACGAACGCCGAATGATTGTCACGACGTCCTCGTCACGTTCGACGGTCTCGTGGCGATAGTCGTGGTCGTCCAGTTTCTGTTCCCGAAACTGGATATGCGGTCGTTTCGCTGGTTCAGGACCGTCTCCGCGGGGAGATCGGCGAGCGTCTCGAGGGTTCGCTGGAGCGGTTGCGAGGGACCGTGCGAGCGAACGGCGATCGTTTCCCGGGGCTGGCCCGACGGTGCGTCCGTGCGGTCGACGACGGTTGCAGACTGCGACGTGATCGGTGATGGAAGACGTGGACCGATCGACGTGCGGCGTCAGGCCTCCCGTTTCGGAAATCTAGCGACGAACTCGTCCGGGGCGATCTGTTCGACCTCATAGCCGTCGGCGTCGAAGCGCTCGACTTCGGCCTGAAACTCGTAGAACAGGGGCGTTGGCTCGTGATCGTTGACGATCGTCAGCGTCTCGCCCGGCTCGAGGGCCTCGAATTCCTCGTGGATGGTCGGATGACGGTTCGCCGGCGGCACGTCTCTGACGTCGAGTCGGGTCATGTGACCCGGAGTCGGGACGCTCGCGACAAGGCAGTTTGTGCGAACACCTTCGGCGTCGAGTAGCCGGAAAGACCGCCGGTCTCGAGTGGGCCATCCCGTCTGGTATTCGACGCCCGCCCGCGAGAACCCGGGTCGGGTAGACTGCGCGGGTACGTTGGACTGATCAGGAACGTGCGTTCCATACGAACGTACACGTGTACCAGAGGCAGCCGTCACGCTGCTCGCTCTCGTGAGCGTACCCCCGAGCGTCGAGTTCACCGGAGAGCGGTTTCGGTTCGAACGGCGCGATCGATTGCAGTCGCCGGCCCGACTCGAGTGCGTCGAGTGCGGTCGGGATATCGTCGAACGGTCGTCTCTCGGTCTCTCGAACGTCGAGCGTTTGCTCCGTGGGTTCGGTTGCCGTCGATCAGTCGTTCGGATGGCGGTGGCGCGGACGTTCGTCCGAACGTGTTCGGAGCCGCCGCTGTTCCCGCGGCGTTGGAAAAAGCCGAACATATTCGTAGCCACCGGGATATAGGTCTACTAGGAACACGTTCGTATGGCCCACGCGACGCTCACTCTGACGATGCCCGACGAGGTCTGGATTCAGCAGATATCGACGGCGTATCCCGAATCGACGTTTCGGGTGCTGGCTGCCGTTCCCGGCTCCGAAACCGGCTTCGCTCTCGTCCGGATCGCCGGGTCGTCCGTCCCGGATATCGTCGAGAGCATGGACGATCACTCGCAGATTACCGAACTCTCGCTCGCTCAGTGGAGCGACAACGAGGCGACGGTCCACTTCGAGACCACCGCACCGCTCCTGATGTTCTCCGCTCGGGAGTCGGGCATGCCGATCGAACTGCCGGTCGAGATTCAGGACGGCGAGGCGACGATAGAGGTCACCGGTTCCCGAAAACGCCTCTCGGAACTCGCGGATCAACTCGAAACGTTCGGACTCCGATACCGGATCGAACACGTCAGGGAACGGCTCCACGAGAGCCAGGTACTGTCCGAGCGACAGCTCGAGGTGATCGCCGCCGCCGTCGACGCGGGGTACTACGATACGCCGCGGTGCTGCTCGCTGACGGAACTGGCCGGCGATCTGGACATCGCCAAATCGACCTGCAGCGAGACCCTCCATCGGGCCGAAGAGGCGGTCATCAAGCGGTTCGTCGAGAATTTACCGAACATCGACGACGAGGGGCCGCTCGAAGAACAGATCGCGAGCCAGTGATCGAATCGACCGGACCCGGCCGAGCCGTGCAGTGGGGGTAACTGTCCGTGCGGTCGTTCTGCCGACGTATTTTGCGAGCTGCGCCTGGCGGGCCGGCTGCCGTCGTCGGTATCGTTGTCTCCGCGATTCGTTCCACCGCTCGCCGCGATTCGTTCGTGTGCTGGCGCGGGAAGACAAAGAGACAATCAGAGACAATCGCAGTCACAACCCGACAGACGCAGTCTCAGGTGCGGGATCACAGCTTCCGACGACGATACTGTGCCGTGCGTTCTCACAGACCGACGCTGATATCGTCGTTTCACCGTTTCGAACGCGTACCGGTAGCCGATCCGGACGAGTGGGGGGTTTCCATCGCAGCCCCGGCTGACTTAACTGCCCGAACATGATCGCGTCGATTCTCAAGTGCTGGAAATCGGCTCTATATTTCATCGGAGTTCGGTTGTGAGACGGGGAATGAGGATCAACAAATGAACGATTTCAAGTGCATGCCGTTCAGTACCTCCGGCATGACACCAGTGTCATATTCAGAGGTGTTCTGATCTAATGAGCACGGACGACGAATCATTTCATCCGCTCGGGAACGAGTGGGAAGACGAACTCGAGTCGATGCTCGACGATACCGAGTACGACAGCAAGCTCGGTATGGAGATGGCCGAAGACGCGATGCGGGTCACCAAAGGCGAACTCTCCGAGGCCGAATTCCACGAACGGTATCACGACGACGTGATGGAGGAATTCGGCGAGGACCAGCGCCCGACCGCCGAGGCGTACGAAGCAGCTCAGGAGGAGGCGAAGGGCACGTTCTCCCGGATGCTCGATGCGTTCGACGGCGACGGCGAGGAGACCCGCCGCGAGACGATGAAGAAGATGGGGGTCGGCGCAGCCGCAGTCGGTGTGGGTGCATTTGGCGGCAAAGCCGGCGACGTTACGGAGAGCGTCGCCGGCGAAGGTGGCCACGGCGGGACGGAAACCCAAGAACACAGTGACGTACAGTGGGGGATGACGATCGACCTCGATCGCTGTGACGGCTGTCTTACCTGTATGAGCGCCTGTTCCCAGGAAAACGACCTCGACATGGGCGTTAACTGGATGTACGTCATGGCGTGGGAGGACGAACTGCACAGTTCCCCTGATGGTGGCGCTGGCGTGAACGAAACCGGTGGCTATACCGACTTCAATATGGGGAGCGAGTTCAATATGCTCGTGCGACCGTGCCAGCACTGCACGGACGCTCCCTGTGAGAAGGTCTGTCCGACGACGGCCCGGCACACCCGCGACAAGGACGGACTGGTGCTGACCGACTACGACGTCTGTATCGGGTGCCGGTACTGTCAGGTCGCCTGTCCCTACGGTGTCAACTACTTCCAGTGGGACGAACCCGACGTGCCGTACGACGAAATCGACGGACTCGAAAGCCCCGAGAATCCGGACGAGATCACGCACGCCAAGTACGAGTACGGCCAACGCTGGGTCGACAGCCGCGCCCCCCGCGGCACGATGAGCAAGTGTACGATGTGTCCGTCCATGCAGGACGGCAAACAGGGCGAGGACAAAGTCGGAACGACGGCGTGTGAAAGCGCCTGTCCCCCGGACGCGATTCAGTTCGGCAACGTCAAAGACGAGAAAAGCGATCCGTATCAGCACCGCGAGTATCCGAGCAAGAGTCGCGCGATCGTCCACCTGACGAACGGTACCGAAAGCAGCAAATCCGCGCCGTCGGTAGACGACATAAACAGCGCACTCAGCGACGGCGACGATCTCGAGACCGCGATCGGGAATGTCGAAGGCTTGACCGAGGACATCCTCGCGGTCATGAAGGCGGTCGAAATCATCAGCGAAGGCACCGAACCCGGTGACGGAGAGAACAACACGATTCTCAGTAGCGAACAAGATATCCTCGCCGCCGTCGAGGCCTTCGAACAGTACGTCGACCTCGAGAGCGACGACGCCCTCGACGAACTGCAACTCGGCGACGGGAGCAAACAACAGGCGAGGTTTCTGCTCCACCAGTACACTGGCGAACCGACCTCGTTCAAACTGCTCGAGGACATCGGGACGAACCCGAACGTTACGTACCTCGGACAGGAGCCCGGACCGGAGGCCCAGCAGGTTCCCGGCCCGACCAAGTACGAGGACGTCGACCTGCTCGATAAGCGACAGGAGTACCTCGACGATGAGACCGTCGGTCGGATCGACGGGGTGTCGCTATGAGCACGAAGACGCCGTCCGAGGAGGACATTCTCCGTCCGATCGGCACGTTCTCGAAAAAATACATGGCGGTGTACGGCGTCGCGGCGCTGGGTCTCGTGGCCTTTCTCGTCGCGTGGGCCTATCAGCTCCAGAAGGGGCTGATCGTCACCGGACTCGGCGACTGGGGCTCCGGTGGCGGCTCTACGTGGGGCCTGTACATCGGCGCGTTCATCTGGTGGGTCGGTGTCGCTCACGGCGGTATCATCCTTTCAGCCGCGGTCCGTCTGCTGGGCATGGACCGGTACATGCCAGTCGCTCGGCTCGCGGAGATGACGACGATCGGCGGCCTCTCCGCCGCCGGTTTCTACATCCTGGTCCACATGGGACGGCCGGACCGGATGGTGACCAGCGTCATCGGCCACTACCACATCACGGTCAATAACTCGCCGCTCGTGTGGGACGTGACCGTCATCACGGCCTACTTCGTGCTGTCGGCGACGTACCTCGGCCTGACGCTCCGGTACGACGTCAGCCGATTGCGAGACGATCTGCCGGACATGTTCGAACCGGTCTACAAGATACTGACCATTGGCTACACCGAGAAAGAAGACGCGGTCATCGATCGGATGGTCTGGTGGCTCGCCGCCGCAGTCATCATCATGGCTCCGCTCTTGCTCCACGGCGGCGTGATCCCGTGGCTGTTCGCACTCCTTCCGGCGATGCCCGGTTGGACCGGCGCGATTCAGGGGCCGACGTTCCTCAGCATCGCGCTGATGTCGGCGATCAGCGGCATAACGATCATCGCCTACGCGTTCCGCCGAGCCTACGACTGGGACCACATCATCACCGACGATATCTTCCGCGGACTGCTCCTGTGGCTCGGGTTCTTCACTCTGTTGTTCCTGTGGTTCCAGCTCCAGCAGGTCATCAACGGCGTCTTCCTCGGACCGTCTAACCAGTCGGTCGCGGTCGAGGCGAAGATCGCCCATCCGGTCTACAGAGTCGCGATGGCAATGATCTTCGGCACGCTCGTGTACATCTTCTTGCAGGGGATTCGACCGGCCCTGTTCAGCAAGAAGCGAGCGCTCATCGCGAGCGGGGTAATTCTCTGTGGGACGCTCACCGAGAAAGTTCTCTTCGTCGTCGAAGGATTCCTCCACCCCACGTTCGACATCTACGCGGCGACGCCAGGGACCTACTTCCCGAGTGCGATCGAGTGGCTCTCGCTCGTCGGGACGACAGCGCTGGTTGCACTTTTATTCCTCAACCTCGCGAAGCTAGTTCCCGTGGTCGAACTCCACGCCATCGAACACCTGCGTGGCGACCACGAACACGAACACGCTGAACCGGCCGAACCCGAGGTGGAAGCATGAGTTCAACACAAACGATCCTGTCCACACTGCTGTACCACGGTTACGACGGCACCGGCGGCTTCACCGGCTTCGCCAACGAAGGGACCTACATCATCTTCGCCGTTATTCTGGTCCCGGTCTACATCATGCTCGCGGCCTGGTTCCTGGGTGAACCCCGCGACACGAAGACCGGACTCCTCGGTGTGAGCTATCTCGTCGGACTGACGACGTCGATGTGGGTCGGAATGTTCATTCTGACCGTGCTCATCGGCATCGTCTTCTACGGCGGCCCACCAGAGCCGATCAGCAGTGTCGGCCCACCGTAACCGTCTCCGTATCGCATCCGAACACCGACACCGACGTCGATCTTCATTTTTGCGCTCGACGCGTCGAGAGCCTCGTCGCTCGCGGTCCGAACCACCACTCGAGAGCCGAACCATCACACGTATCCCGCTCCACACCGTTCGTACGGCTAGCATCCAGCCACTATGAGTATCACAGAACACGAACTCGAAATCAAACTCGAGTCGGTCGAAGACCCGGACATCGGCGAGGACATCGTCTCGCTCGGGCTAGTCAACGACGTCACGATCGACGACGAGACCGCCCGAATATCGCTCGCGTTCAACGCGCCGTATGCGCCGTCCGAACTCGAGTTGGGCAACCGCATCCGCGACGTCATCGAGGAGGCCGGTCTCGAGGCGGACCTGCGGGCCCACGTCGGCGAGGAACACGGGTTCGACGACGAGGTACTGCCGCGCGTTCGCAACGTGATCGCCGTCTCCTCCGGGAAGGGTGGCGTCGGCAAGACGACGGTCGCGGCCAATCTCGCGGCCGGTCTCGAGAAGCGCGGTGCGATGGTGGGGCTGCTCGACGCCGACATTCACGGACCGAACATCCCCCGGATCCTGCCGGTCGAGAGCGACCCCGGCGTGACGCCGAACGAGGAAATCGTTCCGCCGCGATCGGACGGCGTCCGGGTCATCAGTATGGGCCTGATGATGGAAGACGAAGACGACCCCGCGATCCTCCGCGGGCCGATGGTCAACAAGTTCATGATGAAATTCCTCGAGGGCGTCGAGTGGGGGCGGCTCGACTACCTCATCGTCGACTTGCCGCCGGGGACCGGCGACGCGACGTTGAACCTGTTGCAGTCGATGCCGGTGACCGGGTCGGTCGTCGTCACGACGCCCCAGGAGATGGCGTTGGACGACACCCGGAAGGGAATCCAGATGTTCAACAAACACGATACCCCGGTGCTGGGCGTCGTCGAGAACATGAGTTCGTTCATCTGCCCGTCCTGTGGGGACCAACACGGCCTGTTCGGAACTGACGGCGCCGAGACGATCGTCGAGAACTACGACGTGCCGCTACTGGGTAAGATTCCGATCCACCCCGACTTCGGGGCCGACGGGAGCCAAGGGGCCCTCGTCAAAGACGACGACAGCGAGGTTCAGGAGTACGTCGAGGAGGTCGTCGGCGAAATCGCCGATCGGATCGGCGAGACGAACCGTCGGACGGTCGCCGACAACGTGGAACACGAACCGGCGAACAAACTACCGACCGAAACCGAGGACTGATCGACGGTCGCGTGCGCAGGTTCGCCACGCCATAGCCGTCGTCGAAAAAACGGTTTCTCTATTCGGTCTGTGGCGCGATTTCCGTGCCGATTTCACCAGTTCGCGTGCGGTGTCTCGTCTCGTCTGCCGCATACAGCGCGCGAATACCATAAGTATCGATGCCCGAGTCAGAGGTCAGTTCGATCGTTCAGCAGGGGGCCCACTTATCGATGCAGACGGTGTATCGTTACTATGTATGCCCGAAGAGGTTCTGTTCACTTCAGAGAGTAGCCAGACCCGAGAAGAAATCGCATCGTATCTTCACGGTGTCGCTGAGAAACTCGAACAAGGTGATGCGATCACACTAAGATCAGGTTCCGAATCCGTGACGATGGAACCGCCAGCCCGCCCGACGTTCGAGGTCAAAGCCGAACGCGAAGGGCCGACAGACGGTCCCGGTGACTTGAGTATCGAGTTCGAACTCGAATGGGACGAGAGCGGCAGTGAAGGAGACGGCAAGAGCGGCCAGCTAGAAATCGAGTAATCGGTTCGGACTCATACGTTTCGGCCGTTTCGGTACCGAACTACTGGAACAGACGATGACCTTCCCCTGAGTCCATCCTCTAACGGTAGCAACGAGCTTTAGGACTATTCTTCGGAATGAATACGGCGAACTGTTCCGTATGGTCGGGGATAGAGTTATAAGACGTCTCTTTCTGCTACTTTCTGAACAAATAAATCGTATTTCCAACAACGGGTGCCGACCGGCAACTCGATTCCGCTCTCGTCCGTGTTATCGACGCTGCGTCGAACACACGACAGACGTCTCGTCCCCCATCGTTATGGGATCCTCCATCGAATCCAACCGACATGCTCGATAGATACGCCGCTGCGATCGCCGACCTCGAGCCGGGCGACGGAGAGATCGAGACCGCCGAACTGGTCGTCACCGACGACGTCCTGGTGAAGGCGTTCGCCCTCGGGCCGGGCGCGGAACTCGAGGCTCACGAACACGCCGAGAGTACGAACGTCTTCCACGTCCTCGAAGGGACGGTGACCGTGGTCCAGGACGACGAGCGCGAGCGAATCGACGCACCCGGCGTCGTACACCACGAGCGCGGAGTCGACCACGGCGCGCACAACGAGACCGACGAGACGGTCGTCTTCACCGCGAGTCTCTGTCCCCTGCCGTCCTGAGCGGACCCCCGTCGCGCTCAGTCGGATCGGGCGTCTGCGTCCTCGAGTAGCGATTCGACGTACTTCGTGACGTGGTCGTCGATCCGGCGTTTGTAACCCGCCTGGCGGGCGAGCCGATCGAGTTCGCGGGCGACGAGGCTGCCGTACTGGACCGCCTTCTTGTCGCGAGTGGCGACCTCGGCCGGCAGATACCGCGTCGCGACCCGTCTGAATCCCCGTTTTCGCTCGTCGTCGTCCGCCAACAGGGGATCCGGCAATCGGAGCGCCGCTTCGAGTACCGCGTCGTGGAGAAACGGCGCCACGGGCTCGAGGCCCGTCGACCGAATCGTCAGCACGTCCCGCGGAAGCTGGCGCGAAAGCCCCTCGATTTGCTCCCGGACTGCTCCGCGGACCGTCTCGGCGTCGACGCGGTGGTCGAGCCGAACGACCTTCTCGTAGCCGCCGAACAACTCGTCCGCCCCTTGGCCGACCGCGAGCGCGTCGAACCCGTCCGCAGCGACGCGTTCCCCGACGAGATACAGCGGGAGCGCGATCTGGACGTCCATGGCGTTCGTCCGGCCGGTCGCACGCGCGACTTCGGGCGCGGCGCGTTCCAGATCCTCCGGCTTGAGTTCGACCACCGTGAGGTCCCGGCCCATGGCCTCGGCAGCCGTCCGCGCCGCTTCGACGTCGTGACTGTCCGGGAAGCCGACGACGTACAGCGGCGCATCGAGGAGTTCGGCGACCAGCGCCGAGTCGACGCCGCCGGAGAACGCGACCGCAACGTCTCGTCTACCACCACCGACGGCGTCGCCGGCCGTCCGGATCGCGTTCGCGAGAGTATCGATAGCAGCGTCCTGATCCGGTTCCGGGTCCGGGCTGGGCAGCGTCCAGTGTGACCGTTGCCCGGCGAGCGGGTCGTCCACCGGTGCCACCGCGCCGGCCGGAACGAGCCGCGGGTCGTCGAGAGCGGCTGGCTCGAACGCCCACGCCGGGTCGTGGCCAGCGGTACCGTCGGTAGTCGTCGCACCGGCGTCGACGAACAGCGGCACGCGTCCGAGGACGTCCCGAACGAGGCTATCGTCGAGTTGCCCGGCGAAGCCCGCCGTACCCGGCAGCGGGTCGCGGCACTCGAGCGCGTCGCGAACGATCGCCGCCTCCGCACCGCACAGATTCGACTCGGTCATCGTGGCTCGCCACCGCTCGACCGTCGCGGCTGCGTACGGGATTGCCGTCGTGGCTGAACGGAAGTCATCTGAATAGTTTGAGGACGTGGCCCAGGCGCCTCGTGACGCCGCCGGCGAACTGCTGGACGCTGATCCGCCACGGCGTTCGTTTCCCTTCGACGGTCGTCCGACCGTTCGCGATTGCCTCGAGAATCGCGTCGGCCGTCCGATCGTTGGCGTCGACGCGCGTGATCGCCTGCCCGACCATTTCACTGATGTGGGCGTCGCTACCGGCGGTCATCGGCAGGTTTCGCGCGTTCGCGTAGCGTTCGGCCTGCCGGTTGGCCCGACCGGTAAACAACCGCGAGTTGTAGACCTCGATCGCGTCCCCCTCCGCGAGTTCGTCTCGCGAGATCCGAGCCATCACGCCGTGGCGGGCTTCCTGAAAGGGGTGTGGGATCACCGCCAGCCCGTCCTGATCGCGGATCGCCTCGAGCGTCGACTCGAAGGAGAGCCCGGGCTGGACGGCCCGTTCGAGACCCAGTCCCAACACGTGGCCCGCCTTGCTCGAGATTTCCATCCCCGGAATGCCGATCAGGCCGTATTCGGGGGCGCGTTCGACAGCCTCGAGGCTCGCGTCGATTTCGTCGTGGTCCGTCACCGCGATCGCATCGAGGCCGACGGCCTCGGCTTGCTCCAAGATGAGCTCGACCGGGTCGCGGCCGTCGTAGGACAACGACGAGTGCGTGTGAAGTTCGACCGACAGCACGATCGTACGTTTAGACGGCCCGATCAAAAACGACTCGATTACCCGTGCGACTCGAATCGGGCTCTCCCCCGCACGCCGAGACGGAAAACGAGTGGACTCGAGGACAGCGAGACCGTCCAGCACTGTCGACAGCGCCAAGCGGACGGTCGATCAGCCGGGGCCAGAGTGAGTATGCACGGATCGAACGCGACGCCCTGTCACTCCGCTGTCGAGTGCTGCACGTCGACCGTAACCTCGTTCTCGAGGTTATCGAGGATCGGCGAATTCGCGTGGGCGACTTCCTGTAACGATTCGAGTTCGGCCGTCGATGCGGGTGAGTCGATGTGTGCGGTGCACTCGATGTGATCGAAGCCGGGACGGACGTCGTCGGCGAGCCCGAGGAGTCCGCGCATGTCAGCGCGTCCTTCGAACTCGAGGCGAATCTCGGAAATCTCGATATCTCGCTTCGCGCCGTGGGCGGCGTAGGTGATCGTCAGACAGGTCCCGAGTGAGGAAAGCAAATGCTCGAGTGCGTTCGGGGCATCACGATGGCCGAACAACGCACCTTCCATGGTGAACTCGGGCGATTCGACGAGCGTACCACTTTTTTCGATGTCACTGACGGTGGTCTCACACGTCGTCTCGCCGGTCCACTCCGTCTCTGCGAAAAACCGGAAGTCGGCGTTTGCCGGGTCGTCCTCGGTAGCGGCGGTGAGCTGTTCGAACTTCTCCATATCGATTCCGTTCTCCAGAGTCATGTAGGTATTATCCAATATCGAGTAGGCACTGGTCCGGTTGTATACCCGGCGGAAAGAAACATTATTTCCGAATGGGATGTGATACCGGTACCCGGCGTTCGGCGAGTTCTGTGACGTGCTGTCGAACCTGCCCAGCTCGAGAACCGACGCACAAAGGCCAATACTTCCCAAATGGATGGGTTGGATGACTAGTGTCGACCGGAGCCACGTTCGGGAAACCGAAATATCGGTGTTAATGTAGTACGAATATTGCTAGTTCTTGCTAATCTGATACCGGAGATTGTGACTACTTCGAAAGGGTTATCCGCGCTTGCAGAAAATAGAGTATTGCATAATTAACCCATGACTAGTGTAAACGGACTCGACGTCGACGAACTTGGATCGCTCATCGAAGCGGTCTCTGCAGAGCCAGAACGAGCGTCGTTCACGTTTCGTGCCGAGACCGAGTGGACGGGTGGCTTCGCCAGCGAGACACGAATTAGCGACTTCGAGCAAAACGAGACCACGATCGAGTCACCCGAGTTCTCCGTGATTGGCGACGAACCGGCGGCACTACTCGGCGAGCGGACCGGCCCGAACGCGGTCGAACACCTCCTCGCTGCCATCGGCTCGTGTCTCAGCGTGACTTACGCGGGTCATGCCGCTGCGAAGGGGATCCAGATCGACGACATGCGCTTCGAATTCGAGGGCGACATCGATCTGCGGGGCTTCCTCGGGTTGAGCGACGAGGTGCGGGCAGGATACGAGGAGATTCGTGCCACGACCCACATCGACGCCGACGCGTCGGCCGAGGAACTCGAGGCGTTGCACGAGGAAGTACTCGAGACGTCGCCCCTGTACGACAACGTGACGAATCAGGTGTCCCTCGAGTTCGATCTCGAGTTCGCGTAAGGACGTCCCGACGCTCGAAGCCATCGGGTGCCGTCGACTCTCGTGTCGTTTTTTGCCGTCGATCGCTCGACTGCGAGCCAGCCGCTCGAGGGACCGAATACGATGTTCACGAACGTGCATATAGAAACCCCTATACCGGCCGACTTTCACCACCTAGATGAATGAGTCTTGCCGATTCGGACCGCGAACTCGTCGTTTCCGAGCTGGGGCGAGAGCCGACGCCTGCGGAGGCGGCGCTGTTCGAGAATCTCTGGAGCGAACACTGTGCGTACCGCTCCTCGCGACCGCTGCTGTCGGCGTTCGACAGCGAGGGCGAACAGGTGGTCGTCGGGCCCGGCGACGATGCGGCGGTCGTCGCGTTGCCCGGAACCGGCGACGGGAAACGAACGTACGTCACGTTGGGAATCGAGAGCCACAATCACCCCTCCTACGTGGACCCGTTCGACGGCGCTGCGACCGGCGTCGGCGGCATCGTTCGGGACACGCTCTCGATGGGAGCCTACCCGATCGCGCTCGCGGACTCGCTTTACTTCGGCGAGTTCGACCGCGAACACTCGAAGTACCTCTTCGAGGGCGTCGTCGAGGGGATCAGCCACTACGGGAACTGTATCGGCGTCCCCACGGTCGCGGGGAGCGTCGACTTTCACCCCGATTACGAGGGGAACCCGCTGGTCAACGTCGCCTGCGTCGGGTTGACCGACGACGAACGGCTCGTGACCGCCGTGGCCCAGGAACCCGGCAACGCGCTCGTCCTCGTCGGAAACGCCACCGGTCGGGACGGACTCGGTGGCGCCAGCTTCGCCAGCGAGGACCTCGCGGAGGACGCCGAAACCGAGGACAGACCCGCCGTGCAGGTCGGCGATCCGTACGCCGAAAAGCTGCTGATCGAGGCCAACGAAGCGCTCGTCGACGAGGGGTTGGTCGAATCCGCTCGCGACCTCGGTGCTGCGGGCCTCGGCGGTGCCTCGAGCGAGATGGTCGCCAAGGGCGATCTCGGTGCAGAGATCGACCTCGAGCGCGTCCACCAGCGCGAGCCGAACATGTCGGCGCTCGAGATTCTGCTGGCCGAGTCCCAGGAGCGGATGTGCTACGAGGTCGAGCCCGAAAACGTCGATCGCGTACGCGAAATCGCACAGCGGTTCGATCTGGGTTGCTCGGTCATCGGTGAGGTCACCGACGGCAACTACGTGTGCCGGTTCGAGGGGGAGACCGTGGTCGACGTGGACGCGTACTTCCTGGGAGAGGGCGCGCCGATGAACGATCTCCCGACAGTCGACACCGAACCGCCCGCGACCGACCTCCCCGCCGTCGATCTCGAGGACGCCTTCCGTGCCGTGGTCTCGAGTCCGAATACCGCCTCGAAGCGGTGGGTCTATCGGCAGTACGATCACGAGGTCGGCGTGCGAACGAGCGTGGGACCGGGCGACGACGCGGCTATCGTTGCGATCCGGGAGGCGAGCGCAAACCGCGGCGGCGACGGCCGCGAGACGGGAACGGGGCTCGCGATTTCCTCAGGTGCCGCGCCGAACTGGACCGAGACGGCCCCGCGCGAGGGGGCCCGGGCGATCGCACTCGAGAACGCGACGAACATCGCTGCCAAGGGTGCGATGCCGCTCGCGGCGGTCGACTGCCTCAACGGCGGAAACCCCGAAAAACCCGAGGTCTACGCCGGCTTTACGGGAATCGTCGACGGGCTAGCCGAGATGTGCGAGACGCTATCGACACCCGTCGTCGGCGGGAACGTCTCGCTGTACAACGACTCGGTCGCGGGGCCGATTCCGCCGACGCCGACCCTCGCGATGGTCGGCTCCAAGGTCGGGTACGACGCACCGCCGCTGTCTGTCGAACCGGCGGGCGATCTGGTGCTCGTCGGTGATATCGGCCTCGAAACCGGCGAGTCGAGACTCGGCGGGTCCGAGTACCTGGCGCGGTTCGAGGGAAGCGATCGGTTCCCCGACCTTCCGTCGGATCCCGAAAGCCTGATCGAGTCGCTCGCGACGGTCGCGAACGACGACGCGACGCTGGCCGTCCACGACGTCAGCCACGGCGGACTGGCCGTCTCGCTCGCCGAGATGGTGACCGCGGAGGCCGGTCTCGAGGTGTCGATCCCCGGCGACGATCCGGTCGGCGCGCTGTTTCACGAACAGCCGGGTCGCGCGCTGGTCCAGACCGAATCGGTGGCAGCCGTGCGGGAGACGTTCGACGGCGTCGCTCCGGTCGTCGAACTCGGCGCGGGAACCGACGACGGCACGCTCACGGTCGACGTCGGGGACCGGACGCTCGCGACGGACGCGTCCGAGATCAGCGAGCGACGCGCGACGATCGAACGCGGACTCGAGTGACGCTCGCCGACGGAGGCGAGTGAACCCACGTCGGGGGACCGGAAGCGCGGCCGACTCCGACCGCGTCCGACGCGGCGTCGAACGGCTCCCGTCGATACGTTTACTCGATGGAGTGTCCGGTATATTGATATACATCGGGAACTATTCGTCTTACGAGCAGGTACACCAGGAGGAAGTTTGATGACAACCGAGACCCCGTCCGTTCTGATCGTCGAAGACGAGCCGGACCTTGCGAACCTGTACGCGGCCTGGCTCGGCGGCGAGTGCGACGTCGAGACGGCGTACGACGGCAACGAAGCGCTCGACGCCATCGACGAGGACATCGATGTCGTGTTGCTCGACCGGCGGATGCCCGGTCTCTCCGGGGACACGGTCCTCGATACGATCCGGAACCGATCGCTCGACTGCCGGGTCGCGATGGTGACAGCGGTCGAACCGGACTTCGACATCATCGAGATGGGATTCGACGACTACCTCGTCAAACCGGTCTCGAAGAAGGAACTGATCGCGATCATCGACCAACTGGTCCTTCGATCCACCTACGACGAACAGCTTCAGGAATTCTTCGCACTCGCCTCCAAGAAGGCGCTACTCGACGACCAGAAGACGGAGGCCGAACGCCAGTCCAGCCAGGAGTACGCCGAACTCAACGATCGAATTGCGGTTCTTCGCGTCCGTGTCAACGATACGGTACAGGAGCTGTTAGAACAGGACGGGTACCGACAGCTCTGTCAGGATATCGCGCGCGAATCGGTCATTCCGAAGTAATCGAAGTAGCGAGACCGAATCCGGACCGTTTCGTCGCTCGGTTTCCGCACCGTCGACCTGGCTTCCTACCCTTCCTACCGCCGCCGCTCGAGCGTCGTCATATCGCGAATCTCGATCCGCGTCCCGCCGTTGGCGCCGTTGGTGACCGTACACTCCCAGTCGTGGGCCTCGGCGATAGTCCGGACGAGCGCGAGCCCGAGTCCGTCGATCGCGGTCTCGTCGTCGGCGGTCGGATCGAGGACGCGGTCGTGTGCGTTCGGGGGGATTTCGGCGGCGTCGTCGAGGACGAAGATCCCCCGACTGCCGCCGTTTTCGAACCCGACGAGTCCGATCTGGATGGTGACGTCGTCGGTCGCTCTCGCGGCGGCGCTATCGAACGCCGTCTCGAGGAGGTGGACGAACCGATCTCGGTCGGCTCGAAGCCACGCCGAGGCGTCGACGACGAGCGATGCCGGGGACAGTCGCGATTCGGCGACGGCGTCTTCGATGACCGACTCGAGACGGAGCCGGCTGCGAGTCCGGACCGCCGTCGCGTTGCGGGCGAACTCCCGGATGTCGTCGACGAACTGTTCGGCTCGGTCGAGCGTCGTCTCGACGGTGTCTTCGGCGAGCGGGAACTCCCACTTGCCGACTCGTTCGTTCTCGAGTGCGTCGGCGACGGCCGCGAGTTGGTGTTGCAGGTCTGACGAGAGAACCTCGGCGACTGCCTCGAGCCGTTCGGTCTGGCGCTCGAGTTCCGCCGTTCGGTCCCGAAGGACCCGCTCGTGATCGGCTCGATCGAGGGCGGCGCGCGTGTTCTCGACGAGCGTCGAGACGAGATCGACGTCCGTCTCGTCGAACCGGTACGGATCGAGCGCTCCGGTTATGAGAACGCCGTGGGTACCGATCGGCGCGATTATCTCCGATCGAACCACCGTCTCCGGATTGTAGGGTCCATCGACGGTTCTGAGATCGTCGAACAGTTCGACGTCGCCGGCTTCGAAGACATCCCAGACGAGCCCCTCGCGTGAGTTGAACCGCGGGAGTCCGCCGAACTGACGTGTGCACCGGCGGTTCCGGCGACTGGCTCGAGATAGCCGTGTTCCTCCTCGAGCAGCCAGACACCGCTGATCGGCAAATCGAGCAGGTCGCTGCCCGCGTGGACGGCGATGGCACAGATCTCCTCGGGGTCGTCGGACTCGAGGAGCCATCGCGTCACTTCGTGGAGCGACGTCACGACGCGATCGTACTCGTGCTGGTCGGTGACGTCACGAACGACGACGGCGACCGTTGCGGTGTTGTCCTCGACGGGGACGAACCGGAACTCGCCCATCCGGTCCGCGCCGTCCGAGCCGCTGTAGGGCAACTCGACCTGGCGACGATCGGCGTTGCCGACGTCGACGTCGGTGATCGCTCGGCCGATCTCGACGGCGTGTTCGTCGGCGAGTCCCGCGTGTTCGGTAAGCGCCTCGACGTGTTTACCGACCAGATCAGACCGGCTCGCACCGAGGATCGATTCGGTTGCGCCGTTGGTGGTGACGATCTCGCGGTTGCGATCCAGCGTGATGACGGCGTCGCGGATCGCCTCCACGACTGCGGCGTGCTGGGCGAGCGTCGTCTCCTGCGCTCGTCGCTCGGAGACGTCCCGCATGTACACCGAGAGACCGGTCGTGGAAGGGGAGGCCGTCGCTTCGAACCAGGTCTCCAGGTGGGTGTGGTAAATCTCGAACGAGACGGGTACCTGTTCGTCCATCGCGCGGTGGAACCCCTCCGGGAACTGCGTTTCGACCGTCTGGGGGAATTCGTCCCACATAACGCGCCCGATCAGTTCACCGCGGTCGCGTTTGAGCAGCGTTTCGGCTCGCTCGTTGAGATAGGTGAACCGAAAGCCCGTATCGAGTGCGAAGAAAGCGTCGGTAACGCGGTCGACGATGGGTGCCGAACGTGTCGTCACCGATTTTCACCCCCGTCGATCGACGGACCCGTGCCACCATCGTGTTCGAGACGAACATCGCCCGGAGCTGTTGTCACCATCGACGGCCAATCAGCCCATAATTCGTGAAAGCCCTATTTCAGTGTCGTGGCCGAGCGACGGCCTGTCCTGTGTGATCAGAAACCATTCGGGTTCCCGTTCGACCCGAGAGCACCGCGGCGGGTCGTGAGTGGTGAGTGCTCAGTCGGCGGAGTCGAGTTCCACCAGTTCGAGCGACCGGTCGAGGTGACAGACCTCGTGTGGCGGGTCGCCGAGAATGTCCGTAATCCGGTACTCTTCGCCGAACGCGACGCCGTCCGGCTCGCAGTACTCGTGGCTCGGACACTCGACGTACGGACAGGGGCCGGGGAGGCTCGTCTTGCTGCCGGCGAAAGCGCCCTTCGACGCGATGTTCGCCCGGACGGTCGCCGGTTCGACCTCGACGGCGCGCACGCCGCCATCGTGCATGGCACACTCGAGCGTCTGGGCGTTTTCGCGGACGGACGTGATACGATACTTCGTTCCGACCGACAGGTTGAGACACTGGCTGCGGTAGGGACAGCCCGTACAGGCGTCGGCTTCGCCCTCGTAGACGAACTCGGTTCCCGGCTCGGCCAGCCGAGAGCCGATGAGCGTAACGGTCGACATAGGAACGGGTAGTCGCCACCGGCTGTTAAGCGTCACGTCTGGAGCGGTTCGAGTGGAACCGGCGACGCCGGGGCAGTCGAATCGGATCAGCACTCGCTGCGCTCGTCACCAGTGAGTTCGTCGAGTCGCTCGAAATATGCTTCCCGTGGAACCTGGTACAGCGCTCGATAATCGATTTCGCCCGCGTCGAACTCCTCGGCGAGTTCGACGACAGCCTCGAGCGCTGCCGCTCGAGTCGGGAAGCGCCGCGTCTCGTTCAGGGAGACGTCGGGCTCGAGATAGAGCGTGACGAACCAGTCCGAAGAATCGGCGGTGTCGACCGGATTGATCCCGGGTCGTCGAGTCCGTTTGCCGTGGGTGAGATACAGCGTCGGCAAACAGGCGGCGGGAAACGCGTCCGCGTTGAACACGTCGGGCCGGTAGGCGAGTACGAGACGGCCGTCTTCGCCCTGACTCCAGACGTCCCAGCCGTCGGGCAGGCTCGAGCGATCCAGGTGTCCCCCGGGGTCCGAATCGGACATAGCTGTCGATTGGGCCGGGGTGGCTAAAGCCTCGTCGTCGGACGCGGACGACCGAAAGCGGCGGTCGCACGCTCCGACCGACGAACCGCCCGCGGACCTGACGAACCGATCGACGAAAATCGGGACACTGCGTTACCGTCGCGCGAGCAGTCGGGCCGCGCGCGCGAGCCAACGTAGGAATTGCAGGCCGTCGACTTATGTCCTCCCGGCACGATTGTGTGGTGTGATACCGATAATCATAACATAGTTCTGCCAATATATTGCTGCAATAAAATTCTGATAAATATCTTTTGGGGCTAAGGTTAAGTAGCTGGATTACTCACTCATTAAATACTATCGGTATCCGTTTGCCGGACCGATCCACTCCGCGCCCGTCCCCGGCGCACCGTTGCCCGAGACGCCGAACGGTTGTCGCGCAACGGACAGTGGTGATAGATGACACATGACACGGCAGATAGACGCCGCCCGCGAAGGGTCACGCTCCCCGGGTGCCCGCTCGAGGAGTCTGACGGCCACGCCGCGTCCACAACGGGTGACGCGAGGCGACGGATTCCGACGGTTCGGCCACGAGACGCCTCGGTTGGTCGAACGACGTCCGCTTCCGCGTTCCGTGCGATCACGGACGACCGTATACGGGGGAACCCGAAACTGGCAATGATACCATGACCGGTGACATCGAGACACTCGAGCAGCTCAGTACGGATTACAAGGAATCGATGCCCGCAGACCTGCGGGAAACCAAGTCCTTCGACTGGTACTTAGAAGAGGTATACGAAGACCCGAAGGTGGCCCGCAACGCCCATCAGCGCGTCGCGGACATGTTCGACTACTACGGCACCACCTACGACGAGACAGAAGGGATGGTCGAGTACCAGCTCGCGAGCGAGGATCCGCTGGGCGACGGCGAGAACACCTTCTACGGGAAGGTGATCCACCAGTCCATCCACGAGTTCGTCAACAAAGTCAAATCGGGTGCCCGACGCCTGGGTCCGGAACGGCGGATCAAACTCCTGCTCGGCCCGGTCGGTTCCGGGAAGTCTCACTTCGACAAGCAGGTCCGCAAGTACTTCGAGGATTACACCCTGCGGGACGAGGGACGGATGTACACGTTCCGCTGGACGAACCTCTGTGACGTCATCCAGGACCAGGATCCGGCCGACGATACCGTCCGGTCCCCGATGAACCAGGATCCGCTCGTTCTCCTCCCCCTCGAGCAGCGCCAGCGGGTGATCGACGACCTCAACGAGAACCTCGACGCCCCGTATACGATCCAGAACGAACAGGCGCTGGATCCGGAAAGCGAGTTCTACATGGACAGACTCCTCGCGTACTACGACGACGACCTCCAGCAGGTGCTCGAAAACCACGTCGAGATCGTCCGGTTCGTCGCCGACGAAAACAAGCGCCAGGGGCTGGAAACCTTCGAGCCGAAGGACAAGAAAAACCAGGACGAGACGGAACTCACCGGCGACGTCAACTACTCGAAGATCGCGATCTATGGCGAGAGCGACCCGCGCGCGTTCGACTACTCGGGGGCGTTCTGTAACGCGAACCGCGGCATCTTCTCCGGCGAGGAGCTACTGAAACTCCAGCGGGAATTCCTCTACGACTTCCTCCACGCGACCCAGGAACAGACGATCAAGCCCAAGAACAACCCGCGGATCGACATCGACCAGGTGATCGTGGGCCGCACCAACATGCCCGAGTACAAGGACAAAAAGGGCGACGAGAAGATGGAAGCGTTCAACGACCGCACCAAGCGGATCGACTTCCCCTACGTCCTCTCGTACGAAGACGAGGCCCAGATCTACGAGAAGATGCTGAACAACGCCGACGTTCCCGACATCAACGTCGAGCCACACACGCTGGAGATGGCGGGGCTGTTCGGCGTTCTCACCCGTATCGAAGAACCCGACACCGAGACCGTCGGGTTGCTCTCCAAGGCGAAGGCCTACAACGGCGAGATAGACGAGGGAGACGACATCGACGTCAAGAAACTCCGCGACGAGGCCGCCGCGAAGGCCGAAATCGGGGAAGGGATGGTCGGCATCTCACCCCGGTTCATCGGCGACGAGATCGCAGAGGCGATCATGGACTCGAAGCACCGACAGCGCGGCTTCCTCTCGCCGCTGACGGTGTTCAACTTCTTCGAGGAGAACTTGGAGCACCACGGCTCGGTCCCCGAAGAGAACTTCGAACAGTACTACCGCTACCTCGAGACGGTTCGCGAGGAGTACAGGGAACGGGCCATCGAGGACGTTCGCCACGCGCTGGCGTACGACATCGACGAGATCCAACGTCAGGGCGAGAAGTACATGGATCACGTCATGGCCTACATCGACGACGACACCATCGAGGACGAACTCACCGGCCGCGAGCAGGAACCGGACGAGACGTTCCTGCGGTCGGTCGAAGAGAAACTCGACATCCCTGAAGACCGCAAAGAGGACTTCCGTCAGGAGGTCTCGAACTGGGTCTCGAGGCGCGCACGCGAAGGAGAAGCCTTCAACCCGCAGGACAACGAACGCCTGCGCCGCGCCCTGGAGCGCAAGCTCTGGGAGGACAAGAAACACAACATCAATTTCTCCGCACTGGTGTCGGCAAACGAATTCGACGACGACGAACGCTCGGCGTGGATCGACGCCCTGATCGAACAGGGCTACTCCGAAGAAGGCGCAAAGGAGGTGCTCGAGTTCGCCGGCGCTGAGGTCGCCAAAGCCGAGATGGAAGACTAACATGACCGGACACGACTACGTCACCGAGGCGGATCGCGCGCTCGAGGAGACCTACGAGGAACCGATGAGCCTCGCGGCGTACGTCGATCGGATCTTCGAGAACCCGACCGTCGCCTCCCACGCCTCGAAGTACCTGCTCGAGGCGATCGAAGCCGCCGGCACTCGCACGGTGGTCGAGGAGGGCGAAGAGAAGGAGCGATACCGTTTTTTCGACGACCCGCACAACGACGGCGAGCACGCGATTCTCGGGAACACCGAGGTGCTAAACGGGTTCGTCGACGACCTGCGATCGATCGCCGCGGGACGCGCGAAAGACGAGAAGATAATCTGGTTCGAGGGGCCGACCGCGACCGGGAAGTCAGAGCTCAAGCGCTGTCTGGTCAACGGACTGCGCGAGTACTCGAAAACGCCGGCGGGGCGCAGGTACACCGTCGAGTGGAACGTCACCACCGCCGAGGCCAGCGAACGGGGTCTAAGCTACGGCGGCGACGCGACCGCCGGCGACGACCAGAACTGGTACGAGAGCCCCGTCCAGGCGCATCCGCTGTCGGTGTTCCCGCCCGAAGTCCGTGAGGACCTGCTCGCCCAGCTCAACGACGGTCTCGACGACCACGTTCCCGTCCAGGTGGACGCGCAACTCGATCCGTTCTCTCGGGAAGCCTACGACTTCCTGGAGGAGCGCTACCGTCGGGAGGGCGAGGACGCGCTGTTCTCGGCGATCACCGACGAGAGCCACCTCCGCGTCAAGAACTACGTCGTGGACGTCGGTCAGGGCGTCGGCGTCCTCCACTCGGAGGACGACGGCCGACCGAAAGAACGCCTCGTCGGCTCGTGGATGCACGGGATGCTCCAGGAACTCGACTCGCGCGGACGGAAGAACCCGCAAGCCTTCAGCTACGACGGCGTCCTGTCCCAGGGCAACGGCGTTCTCACGATCGTCGAAGACGCCGCCCAACACGCCGACCTGCTCCAGAAGCTGCTGAACGTCCCGGACGAGCAGTCGGTGAAGCTGGACAAGGGGATCGGAATGGACGTCGACACGCAGATGCTGATCATCTCGAATCCCGATC
This sequence comes from Natrinema caseinilyticum, assembly GCF_024227435.1. Taxonomy (GTDB): domain Archaea; phylum Halobacteriota; class Halobacteria; order Halobacteriales; family Natrialbaceae; genus Natrinema; species Natrinema caseinilyticum. The sequence goes on along the minus strand of NZ_CP100445.1, from coordinate 108,065 downwards.
TCGAGGCCCAGCTCAACCAGCACGCCGACCGGAACGGGATGGATCCGCTGAAGGCGCTCAAACGTCGGCTCGACAAACACCGCTTTGGCTACCTGACGAACCTCTCGCTCGAGACGGAGCTGATCCGGCGTGAGCTAACGAACGAGACGGAAGTCTGGGAGGCCGATAGCTACGACGAACTCGGAGAGCGGATCCGCGAGCCGGTGACGGTGACCGTCAAAGACCGCGACGGCGAAACGCGCGTCCAGGAGTTCGCGCCCCACGCGATCGAGTCGGCGGCGCTGTACGCCGTCGTCACGCGAATGGACGAAGAGGACCTCCCGAACGGCCTCGACCTCGTTGACAAGGCGCTCATCTACGATCAGGGGTACCTACAGGAGGGCGACACCAGACGGGCCAAAGACGAGTTCGACTTCGACGACGACGGTTCGGACGGTGACCACGGCGTTCCGGTAACGTATACGCGAGACACCCTCGCGGAACTACTCCAGACCGATCGGGACCGCCACCACCCCGACCTGTCGGTCGAGGACGTCGTCATGCCCCGCGACGTGTTGAACGCGCTGGTCGAGGGACTGGCCGACGCGCCGGTCTTCTCGACGAACGAGCGCTCCGAGTTCGAGAACCGCGTCGTCCCCGTCAAGAACTACATCTACGACCAACAGGAGAGCGACGTCATCGAGGCGATCATGCACGACAAGCGCGTCGACGAGGAGACCGTCGCCGAGTACGTCGAACACGTCTACGCCTGGGAAACCGACGAGCCGCTGCACAACGACCGCGGCGAGCGCGTCGAACCGGACCCGCTGAAGATGAAGTTGTTCGAGGTCGAGCACCTCGGACGGTTCTCCGAGGATGAGTACGAGGGGAACCTTCCCCGCGAGAGCGTCCGTGACTTCCGACGCGAGAAGGTAATCACGTCGCTGAACCGCCACGCGTGGGAACACCGGAACGAGGACTTCTCGGTCGAAGACGTCGATCTCACCGCGATTCCGGTCATCAAGACGGTCCTCGAGAGCCACGACTGGGACGACGTCGAGCGGACCTTCGAGGACTTCGACCCGCGCCAGTGGGACGATCCGCCGAGCGGGACCGAGACGGCGACGGTCAAAGCGGACACGATCGAAACACTGGTCTCCCTCTTCGGGTACACGGAGGCATCGGCCGAACTGACGAGCAGACACGTTATGGGACAGGTGAGCTACAGATGGGACTGAGAGACGACCTCGATCGATTCCGCGAAGTCGGCGAGGAACGCCGCGAGGACCTGGCCGACTTCATCCAGTACGGAGACCTCGGTCAGAGCAGGCCGGGGGAAATCAAGATTCCGGTGAAGATCATCTCGCTGCCGGAGTTCGAGTACGACCAGCGCGACAAAGGCGGGGTCGGACAGGGAGAAGACGGAACCCCGGACACCGGCCAGCCGGTCGGCCAGCCACAGCCCCAGCCGGGCGACGACGACGGCGACGACGGCGAACCCGGCGAGGAAGGCGGGGAGCACGAATACTACGAGATGGACCCCGACGAGTTCGCCGAAGAACTCGACGAAGAACTCGGGCTCGACCTCGATCCGAAGGGAAAGAAAGTCGTCGAAGAGAAGGAGGGTCCGTTTACCGACCTCACGCGGACCGGCCCGAACAGCACGCTCGACTTCGAGCGCATGTTCAAGGAAGGGCTCAAGCGAAAACTCTCGATGGACTTCGACGAGGACTTCCTCCGAGAGCTGTGCAAGGTCGAGGGCATCACCCCCAGAGACGTCTTCGAGTGGGCACGCGGGGAAAACCTCCCGGTGTCGATGGCCTGGATCGAAGAAGCGTACAAGGACGTTCCGGACGCGGAACGCGGCACGTGGGCCTCGATCCAGGAGGTCGAGGAAAACGTCGACCGCGAGAGCGTCCAGCAGAAGATTCGCCGGGAGGGGATCAGGCACGTCCCCTTCCGCCGCGAGGACGAGCGCTATCGCCACCCGGAGATCATCGAGGAAAAAGAGAAGAACGTCGTCGTCGTCAACATCCGCGACGTCTCCGGCTCGATGCGCGAGAAAAAACGCGAACTCGTCGAACGCACGTTCACACCCCTCGACTGGTATCTCCAGGGCAAGTACGACAACGCCGAGTTCGTCTACATCGCCCACGACGCCGACGCCTGGGAGGTCGAACGCGACGAGTTCTTCGGCATTCGAAGCGGCGGCGGGACCAAGATCTCGAGCGCGTACGAACTCGCCGCCCAGTTGCTAGAGGAGTACCCCTGGAGCGACTGGAACCGCTACGTCTTCGCGGCGGGCGACTCCGAGAACTCCTCGAACGATACCGGCGAACGCGTGATCCCGCTGATGGAAGAGATTCCCGCCAACCTCCACGCGTACGTGGAGACGCAACCGAGCGGGAACGCGATCAACGCGACCCACGCCGAGGAACTCGAGCGCCACTTCGGGACCGACGCCGACGACGTCGCGGTGGCGTACGTCAACGGTGAGTCGGACGTGACCGACGCGATTTACGACATTCTCTCGACCGAGGGTGATCAGGATGAGTAACACAGACAGATTCCGGAAACAGGCGATCGCGGCCGACCTCGAGGAACCGGTCGACGAGGCGCGAAACCTCGCGACGAAGCTGGGACTCGACCCGTATCCGGTGAAATACTGGATCATCGACTACGACGAAATGAACGAACTCATCGCCTACGGCGGATTCCAGTCGCGATATCCCCACTGGCGATGGGGGATGCAGTACGACCGCCAGCAAAAGCAGGGCCAGTACAGCGGCGGGAAGGCCTTCGAGATCGTCAACAACGACAACCCCGCACACGCCTTCCTCCAGGAGTCGAACACGGTCGCAGACCAGAAGGCGGTCATCACGCACGTGGAGGCACACTCGGATTTCTTCGCGAACAACGACTGGTTCGGCATGTTTACCCGCGGTCAATCCGACGAAGAGCAGGTCAACGCCGCCGCCATGCTCGAGCGCCACGCACGAGCCATCGACGAGTACATGTCCGATCCCGACATCGACCGCGCCGAAGTCGAGAAGTGGATCGATCACTGTCTCTCGCTCGAGGACAACATCGACCAACACCAGGTGTTCAGCCGTCGCCTCGACATCGAGGGGCCGGCGGGCGACCAGATAGACGAGGACCTCGCGGCGAAACTCGACGAACTCGACCTCTCCGACGAGGTCAAAGGCGAGGTGTTTACCGAGGAGTGGGTCGAGAAACTCGAGGGCGAAGAGGGGGCGGCGAACTTCCCCGAGACGCCGCAGAAAGACGTCCTGGCGTTCGTCCGCGAGCACGGCAAGCAGTACGACGCGGAGGCCGGGCGGGGGGTCGAAATGGAGGAGTGGCAGCGGGACATCCTCGACATGATGCGCGCCGAGGCCTACTACTTCGCCGCCCAGAAGATGACGAAGGTGATGAACGAAGGCTGGGCGGCCTACTGGGAGTCGACGATGATGACCGACGAGGCCTTCGCCGGCGACGACGAGTTCGTAAACTACGCCGACCACATGGCGAAAGTGCTGGCTTCCGGCGGTCTCAACCCCTACAGCCTGGGGATGGAACTCTGGGAGTACGTCGAGAACACGACGAACCGCCAGGAAGTCATCGAGCACCTGCTGCGCGTCGAAGGGATCTCCTGGCGAAACCTCACGGAGGTCGTCGACTTCGACGAGGTTCTCGAAACGCTCGAGCCGCCGTCGGCGATCGAGACCATCGCCCCCGGGACGCTCGATTCGCTCGAGGAAGTTCCCGACGAGTGGGTCGACCGCGAGGCGCTCGAGCGGGCGCGGAACGGGGAGATCGACGTCGAAACGTACCCCTGGAAGGTGTTGACCTACGAGGGATTGGCTCGACGGCACTACTCGCTCGTCAAGCGACAGAACCGCGGCTTCCTCGCGCGCGTCAACCAGAACGAACTCGAGCGGATCGGTCGGTACCTGTTCGACGACGCCCGGTACTCGTCGGTCGACGAGGCGCTCGAGGAGGTCGACTTCGCGGCCGGCTGGGATCGGATGTTCGACGTGCGGGAGAGTCACAACGATGTCACGTTCCTGGACGAGTTCCTGACCCAGGAATTCATCACCGAGAACAACTACTTCACCTACGAGCACTCGCAGGCGACGGGTCAGTTCCACGTCGCCAGCGACGCCGCCGAGGACGTCAAGAAGAAACTCCTCTTGCAGTTCACCAACTTCGGAAAGCCGACGATCGCGGTCTACGACGGCAACTACAACAACGCGAACGAATTGCTGCTGGGCCACCAGTACAACGGCGTCATGCTCGACCTCGGCAAGGCAAAAGAGACGCTCAAGCGGATCTTCGAGCTCTGGGGCCGACCGGTGAACCTGCTGACGATCGTCAAGGAGGTCGACGAACACGACATCGAGGTTGCCAAGCGGCGCAACCGCGAGCCCGAACCGGAAGAGCGGGGGAAACTGATCCGGTACGACGGCGACTCGGTCGCGACAGAGGACGTCTCCTGGGAGGACGTCGAACATCTGGCGGCCGACGACGTGGACTACGACACGAAGCCCGACGAGTGGCTGGCATAGAGGTATCGGAGTCGTCGAAACGATTTACTCACCGCTCGCAGTGACGCGAACGGGATGGGAACCGACTTTCGACGACTCCGATACTCGACTCGCGATCCCACCCCCGAAATCCGCCGTGGAACCGTTTTCACGGGGTACACCGGCCAGAACGCTTTTACCGTGTATCTCCAATGCAGGGACACCATGGAAGGGGAGGGAGGCGAGGCCGTCGAGCGTCGGGAGCAGGGGGAACCGGCGTTCGACCTGCCGTCAGTCCTCGCACAACTCGACAGTGAGGATCCGTCGACACAGCCCGCTGCCGTTCGACGAATTTGAGCCGAAATCGAGGCGGAAAACCGGTCGACCACGTGCGTGCCGACCGTTCCGAAGCTCCGAATGCTGCTCGAGCACCCGGGGATAGACCTTCGCGTGGAAATCGCGGCCTGTCTCGCCGATATCGCTGCCGAAGCGCCCGACGACGTCGCACCGTCGGCCGCGACGCTCGCCGCCGTCGCGGTCGACAGATCCGACCAGCCAGTCGCCGGTGAACTGATCCGCTGTTTCGCGATTCTCGCGGCGGATCGTCCCGCCGTCGTCGGCGATCAGACGACGGCCATCACCGCCGTCCTCGAGCACCGACAGGGATACGACCGCCACGGGCTTCGGGCGCTGGCGCGCATCTCGACGCGGCGTCCCGAAGAAGTCGTGCAGGCGGTGCCGGTCCTCGCCGAGGCGCTCGCGGCGAACCCGACCGAACACGGGCGAACGGTGCTGCGAACGTTCGGTCGGCTGGCGCGATCGGACGTGGCGGTGCCGACGCTCGAGTTCGTCGAACGCGCCGTCGAACTCGTCGACCACGACGAGGCAGCGCTTCGACGCGATGCGATCAGTTGTCTCGGCGACGTCGCCAGAGACGACCCGGGTGCGGTCGAACCGGTCTGTACCGAACTGGAGGGGGCGCTGTCGGACGACGACGCGGACACGCGAGCCGTCGCCGCACTCGCGTTCGCCCGCGTCGCCTCGGAGAACCCCGCTGTGGTCGATCCCGTCCGGACGAAACTGCTCGACTTACTGGACGACGACCACGCGCACGTCCGGGCCAACGCCTGCGCCGCGCTCGGCTACGGCGATGTCGACGCAGCGGCCGCGCGACTCACCGACCTCACGAACAGGGATCCGTCACCGATCGTGCGCGACCGTGCCGACTGGGCGCTCGAGCAACGGTCGTAACCCCGCTTTGCATCCCGACCGAATTCTGCTCACGTGGCGGCTATCTCGCTCCGGCCCCGCGTGTCGAGTGACCGCGTTCGTTCGAAGTGCCACGGCCGATAACCGTCGCTCGAGACCGGGGAGACGTCCGTACCGCCGCGAGGACGTTCGAGGGTACCCTGGGTCTTCGGACCGCGACGTCCGGGTGGCTCCCCGAAAGAAACTACCTTGACCCCGGCGCCCATTGCTGGTAGCATGGGTTCTACTGATAGAGTCACCGTCGAAGACGTGATGTCCACGCCGCTGGAGACAATCTCCGATGAAGCCACGGTAATGGAGGCCACGCAGCGAATGCGCGAGAAAGATATCAACGCGCTGGTCGTTCGGACCACACCACAGGCGATCGTCAGCAGCACGGACGTGCTCGACGCCGTCGCCGACGGCCAGGACGTCTCGGATTTGCGGGTTGCTGACGTGATGACGACCGACGTCGAGACCGCGACACCGGACCTCTACATGGAAGAGGTCGCTGCGATGATGACGACCTACGGCATCAAGCACCTCCCGGTCGTCGCCGATGACTACGTCGGAATGGTCTCGTCGACGGACGTCACGGCCCATCTCTCGTAGTCGGGGCCGGGCGAACGTGACCTGGATTTCGGACGACCGGCCGCGGTCGAAGCTGTAAGATCGAAATATTATGTGGTGTGTTACCTATGGGCAAACGTTTACCCGTTTGGGCGAAGTCGACCCACCAGGGTGAGGACAGATGAACGCTGAAGATCGGGAGCGCGAAGAGAGCGAAGAGCCCGCGGACGATCTCGCGTCCGACGGGACGGACCCCTGTATCGTCCGCGAACTCCCCGACGGGAAATCCCTCGGCGACTGTGAGATAGCCTACTGTGCGGACGATGCAACCCACCTCGTCGTTCTCGATACCGTGCGGTCTGAACGCCTGCGCGAACGGTACTGCAAATCGCACGTCGAATCCGCCGCCGACGATGCTCGGGCCGACCCAGCCAGGGACCTGGTATACGGCCCCATCGAACTGGGATAACGAGCGTCCACCACCGAGTCCAGCCGCCGTCCCGATACGATGGGGCTGCACCGGTCGTTCCCGCGCTCGCGTGACAGGAACCGAACCCGATTCGGCGAGCCAGTTCCAAATCACTTAGTACGTATCCTTAAAACGATACCCTGACTAGGTGCAGGTGAGAACTGGAGTGAACGCGACCAGCGTAGTTCTATCGGACAGGAGTCACCCATGATGGACAGACGCGCAGCCACGATCGATCTGCTCCTGATCGAGGACGATTCGGAAGACGCTCGCCACCTCAGCGAGGCGTTCTCCGAAATCGACCTCGAGATAACGGTCCGCGTCGTCACCGACGGTGCGGAGGCGTTGAAGCTCCTCTCGAACAGCGCCAGCGACCCGTCGGCGCTGCCGGACCTCATCCTGCTGGATCTGAATCTGCCGCGACTGAGCGGCCTCGAGTTACTCAGGGAGATCGGAGACGAACCGGCCCTCGCACGGCTTCCGATCCTCGTGGTGACGAAATCGGCGACCGTCGACGACGTCCGTGAAAGCTACGAACTCGCGGCGAACGCCTATCTAACGAAACCGGCAGATCCGGCCGAGTACGCCGAACTGGCCGAGGCGATCGCCGACTTCTGGTTACGGCGCGTCGCGCTCCCGACGAGTGCACTATGACATCCTCCCCGGCGTTTACGCCGGGGGAACGTCTCGCTCGCGACGAGGTCCGCGCGACCCTCGAAACCGCAGTGGGAGGCCGTCGCAATGCGACGACCGGGGCGTCGATTTCCGCCGTCCCCCGCCTTTGATGCGAACGGACGGCACACGTACGGTATGGTAGCGACAAACGAGTTCGACGTCGACTTCGACGGAACCGTGGCGGTGATCACCGGTGCGAGCGGCGCGCTCGGCAGCGCAGCCGTGGAACGTTTTCTCGAGGCAGGAGCCACCGTCTGTGCCGTGGACGTGATCGCGCCGAGCGACGCGGACAGCCTACTCGAGAGTGACCCGGACGACGAACCGGCGCTCGCGTTCTACGAGGCGAACCTGACGGACGAGGACGACGTCGCGGATCTCGTAGAGCGCGTCGTCGACGATCACGGCCGGATCGATCACCTGTTGAACGTCGCTGGAACGTGGCGCGGCGGCGATCACATCGAAGCGACCGCGCTCCAAGAGTTCGACTTCCTCGTGAACGTCAACCTGAAGACGGCGTTTCTCGCGTCGAAACACGCCCTGCCTCACCTACAGGAGGCTGAGGGATCGATCGTCAGCATTAGCGCGCGCTCCTCGCTCGAGGGCGGCGAGGGCGACGGCCCCTATCGAATCACGAAGGCTGGCATCCGACTCCTGACGGAGACCCTCGCGGAGGAGAACCGCGGGACGGTGCGGGCGAACTGCGTGATGCCGAGCGTGATCGACACGCCGATGAACCGGGAGATGATGCCCGACGCGGACCACGATTCGTGGGTCGACCCGCTCGAGATCGCGGACGTACTGGCTTTTCTCTGTAGCGACGGGGCCGCGGTGACCAGCGGCGCTGCCGTACCGGTCTACGGCGAGGCGTAAGGCCCCGTCCCCGACGCGTTGGTCCGACGGTGGCTAGCTCGAACTGTCTGCGTACGAGTGAACCGAAGGGATCCGCTCTAGAACGTTTCCCCGAGCCAACTCGCGAAGTCGCCGGTGAGGAATTCGTAGTATCCAGTGACCCCCAACAGGACGACGATAAACAGGCCGACAACCGCCGGAACGCGCAGCAGCCACAACCAGGTAGTCCCCCACCGTCCGAGGTCACCGATACCTTTTTGCAGTTCGTCGAGCGCGAAGTCGTAAATCACCCACCCGACGAAGATCGCGATAACGAATCCGCCGAAGACGAGCAGAACGTTGTTGACCAATAGGTCGTACAGGTTGAGAACGTTGATGTGGTACGTTGTCGGAAGCCCCACGAGAAAAATGACGACGCTGATTATCGCGGTCGCACTCAATCGATTCATCCCGTGTTCATCGATCAAGTATGAAACGACTACCTCGAGGATACTGATCGCACTCGAGAGGGCAGCGATGGCGACAGTGAAAAAGAACACTGCACCGAGAATTCCTCCCAGAGAGAGCTTGCCGAACGCAGCCGCGAGCGTCACGAAAACTGCACCAGCACCGGGAGCACCGGGATCGACGCCCGCGCTGAAGAAAATCGGGAAGACGACGAGCCCAGCGAGTAGTGCGATCGCAGTGTCGAATCCGATGATAATCAGGCCGTCTTCGGCGAGGTTCCGATCCTCACCGAGATACGACGCGTAGGTAATCATCACGCCCATCCCCAGAGAGAGGGTGAAGAACGCCTGTCCAGCAGCTGCGGGCAGTATACTCTGCCACTCGCTGGCGATATAGCCGAGGTCCGGCGAGAGATAGTACGAGTACGCTTCACCCGAACCCTCGAGGGTGAACGCGTAAATCGCCATTCCGACCATGATGACAATGATCGCGGGAACCATCACTTTCACTGCGAGTTCGATTCCACGCTGAATACCGAACCCGACGATAGCGATGATGGCGAGCATAAACAGGGCGTGGAAGAACACCGCATCGACACCGCTCGCCACGGAGAGGAACTGCCCTTCAGCGCCCGCGACGTCACCGACGTACTCGTTTTGCAGTCCGAGAAGAACGTATCGAACCGTCCATCCTGCGACGACGCTATAGTACGACAGGATAAGAAATCCTGTCGTGAAGAAGAGCCATCCCGCATATCGGAGCCTGCCCGACCCGAGCTGTTTCAACGCGCCAACCGGATTTCGTTCAGTTCGACGACCGATGACGAACTCCGCGAGCATCACCGGAAACCCGATCAATCCGATAAAAAGCAGGTAAATGAGGACGAATCCGGCGCCCCCTTGCTGCCCAACCTGAAACGGGAACCGCCAGATGTTCCCCAGTCCAACCGCGCTTCCGACCGCGGCAAATATGAATCCTGTTCTCGTGGCCCATGATTCTCGTTGTGCCATACTCCAGTCGACAGTCTCGTGAACCTAAAATCTTGCAATTGAGTACATTATGTTATTTTCTAGAGCAAAATGTATAAAATAGCGAATGCGCGCGAAGTCGGACAAAACGCTGCTGAGAACTGGACTCGAGGGGTATCGCAACCATATCGGGGCTCACGAAGTGTGCCTGCCGACGAGGTTTGCGGGTCCGATACGACTGAGCATTCGGTGGGACGTGTCCGGGGGAGGCGGGCGCTTTTCGTATCAGCACCCGATCACGAATTCGGCTTGCGGACGTACTGATTTCTACTCATTACGGCCGGTCTGTCGTGAAGTATATCAACTACCGGTGTAACACTCGAACAAGTATGGGAAGAAGTATCGTAAGTGGAAGACTGTCTAAAATGACAGCACAGGAACTTGTGGGGGTGGTGTTGCTTCTCGGGGTTGTCGTTCTGATGGGGGATCTGGTCCGCCAACTCCTGACGGGCGAGTTGCCTGTTGGTCGGCTGGGATCGATCCTCTGGGCCGGATTCATCGACTCCCTGTACATCGGTCTCGCGGCTATCGGGCTCTCGATGACATACAGCATTCTCCAATTTGCGAACTTTTCGCACGGTGACCTCATTACGACCGGTGCGTTCTCCGGGTGGACGGTGGCCTACCTGATCGGTGGGTTCGGCGTTGCGGATCTAAGCAGTCGGTTGCTGCTTCGAGCAAACGGCGGTGCGCAGCCGGGCACTGTGGGGATGGACGTATTCGCGGCACCGGTCGCGATCGTTCTCGGACTCGTCACGGCCGTGGTCGTCACGGTACTCGTCGCACTGGCGATAGATCGGCTCGTCTACCGAAAGTTGCGGAATGAGGGCGGCATACCGCTCCTCATCGCGAGCGTCGGTGTCGCACTCGCGTTGCGATACCTCCTCGCGGTGTTCTACACGCCGGAAACTCGCGGCGTCGTGGCCCAGGCACCGAAGCTGGCGGGTGTCAGCGTCCATCAACTAACGCTCGTCGTCTCGGCGATCGCGTTGATAACCGGCGTTCACCTGCTCTTGCAGTACACGAAACTCGGCAAGTCGATGCGGGCGATGTCCGACAACAAGGACCTCGCGCTGATCACGGGCATCCCGACCGAACGCGTGATATTCGCGACCTGGGTGATTGGCGCGGGCCTCGCGGGTGCCGCGGGCTATCTCATCGTCCTCGATCGGGGTACGGTCTCGATCAACCTCGGCTGGTTCCTCCTGCTCCTGATCTTCGCGGCCGTCATCCTCGGTGGTATCGGCTCGATCTACGGAGCGATCTCCGGCGCACTCGTTATCGGCATCACGATCAACCTCTCGTTGGTCTGGATCCCATCGGACATGAACACGATCGCGGCATTCGTGCTGATGATCCTCGTGTTGATCTTCCGGCCCGACGGACTGTTTAGCGGGGTACAAACGACATGACGTCGATCACGGATAGAATCACCGAGGCCGTTCCCGACGTGGTAACGAAGTGGATTTCGAACCTCCCGCGGTGGCAGTATGATCTGTTGCTCATCGGGGGCGTCGTTCTGGCGACGTACGTCTTCTTCATCTCGATCGGCCTGGTATTCGGCGTCAGACCCAATCTCATCGCCAGCCAACTCGAGCAGATCACGTTCTTCGCGGCCGTGTACGCACTCGCCGCGCTCGCGTTGAACCTCCACTGGGGGTACACCGGCCTGTTCAACATCGGCGTCGCCGGATTCATGGCCGTCGGCGCGTACACGATGGGGATGCTGACCGCCGCACCGGACGGATCACCGCCCGGACTGGGGCTCCCGTTGATCGTCGGCGTCCTCGGCGGCATGGTCGCCGCTTCTCTCGTCGGGTTCGTCGCGGCTCTGCCGGCCCTGCGGGTGCGGGCGGACTACTTCGCGATCGTCACGCTTGGTCTCTCCGAAATTATCCGTCGCGCTCTGCTCTCGCGGTCCCTCCAGGAGTTCACGCTCGGTGGGTACTCCCTCGGGCCGCTTACCATCCCGAGAGCCGAACTCGGAACCGGCGGCGGGAGCGGAATCCGAGCGCCCTCGACCGACATTGTCGCTAACTATCTGCTCTACGTCGGCGGCGAACGCAACGGCGAGCCGACGCTTCTGGGGGACGTATTCTTCGGACTCGCGGAGCCGCTTGGCATTCAGAGTAACGTCGTCGTAAACAGCGTCTACACGCTGGTGGTGATCGCCTTCGTCGTCGCCTTCTACCTGCTGTTGACCCGGATCGCGTACTCACCGTTCGGGCGGGTTCTCAAGGCGATTCGAGAAGACGAACTCGCGGCCCGCTCGCTCGGCAAGGACACCAACCGCACGAAGATCAAGGTATTCATGCTCGGCTGTGCGCTGATGGGGCTCGCGGGGATCCTCTGGCAGGGAAGCCGGACCCAGATCAGCCCAAACAGCTTCATGCCGATCGTGACCTTCTACATCTTCGTCGCACTCATCGTGGGCGGGTCGGGATCGAATACCGGCAGCATCGTTGGCGGCTTCGTCTTCTCCGCGTTCCTGTATCAGGGACCCCGGTTCATCCGGACGATCGTCAGAGCGCTTTTCGACGTCCGCGCCCCGCCGACGATCTACGACGGGTTCGTCGCACTGGGATCGGGTGACCCCCTGCCGATGCTCGGATACGTCATCGGCAGTCTCGACGAAATCCGATTCATCATCATCGGCATCGTGCTTATACTCCTCATGCTCTGGCGTCCAGACGGGCTGCTCGGCCACCGAAAGGAGATTGCGGCCGCCACCGATCTCTCGCGTCGATCGAGTCGGTCCATCGCGACCGACGGGGGTGAGGTCGATGAGTGACGTCGAAACGGAGCCGGTGTCCGCGGACGACGGACACGCCGTCGACGAATCGGCGACCCGTTCGACCGACGCGCCAGTCCTCGAACTCAACGGGCTCGAGAAACACTTTGGTGGTATCACCGCCGTCGACGGCACGAGCTTCTCGGTCGAACGCGGGACGATCACCGGCCTGATCGGCCCGAACGGAGCCGGGAAGTCGACGACGTTCAACTGTATCACGGGCGTTCACACCCCAGATGCGGGTTCGGTCGTTTTCGACGGAACGGAGATCACCGGGCTGGAGCCGTATGAAATTGCCAGTCGGGGACTCGTCAGAACGTTCCAGATCGCCCGCGAATTCCCCGAGATGACCGTCCTCGAGAACATGATGCTCGCGCCGAAGCAACAGCGCGGCGAATCCCTCTGGCGGTCCGTCACGCCGATCGCCAGAGGAGCGGTCGTCGATCAGGAACGTGAACTGCGAGAACGTGCCTGGGAGATGCTCGAGTTCTTCGAAATCGACCACCTCGCCGAAGAGTACGCCGGCAACCTCTCGGGCGGCCAGCGGAAGTTACTCGAGCTCGCGAGAGCGCTGTTGACCGATCCGGAGATGCTCCTGCTGGACGAGCCGATGGCCGGTGTCAACCCGTCGCTCGAGAAGAAGTTGTTAGAGCACATTCACGAACTCCAGGAGCAGGGGTACACGTTCCTGCTGGTCGAGCACGATATGAACGTCATCATGAACCACTGCGAACACGTCATCGTCATGCACCAGGGATCGGTTCTTGCCGAAGGGACGGCCGCGGAGATTCAGTCAAACGAGGCCGTCGTCGAGGCCTATCTCGGAGGTGACGTCTGATGACGTTGCTCGAAGTGACGGCTCTCGACGCCGGATATGGCGATTTGCAGATCCTCGACGGCGTCGACATGACGGTCGACGACGGCGAGTACGTCACCATCGTCGGCCCGAACGGGGCGGGGAAGTCCACGGTCATGAAGTCGATCTTCGGTCTGACGACCTACATGGGCGGCTCGATCGACTTTGGCAGCGAGGAGATCAGCACCTACCGGCCCGAGGACATCATCTCGACGGGAATCGGGTACGTCCCACAGAACGACAACGTCTTTCCATCGCTATCGGTCGAGGAGAACCTCGAGATGGGAGCCTACATTCTCGACGAGCTCCCCGAAGACCGGCTGCGCGGCATCTACGATCGGTTTCCCATCCTCGAGGAACGCAACTCGCAGAAGGCAGGGACGATGAGCGGCGGCCAACAGCAGATGCTCGCGATGGGGCGTGCGTTGATGCTGGATCCCGACTTACTCATGCTCGACGAGCCGAGCGCCGGACTCGCGCCGGATCTGGTCGACGATATGTTCGATCGGATCGACGAGATCAACGACGACGGCACAGCGATCCTGCTCGTCGAACAGAACGCGAAAGAGGCGTTGCGGCGGTGTGACCGAGGGTACGTACTCGTTCAGGGGCAGAACAGATACGTCGACAGCGGCGACGCCTTGCTCGCCGACGAGCAGGTCCGTCAGGACTTCCTCGGCGGCTAACGGTTTCTGGTCTCTCGAGTTTCTGGATTGCTGGTTCGCGTCGCTACGACCGAGTTGGACAGCACAGAAACGAACCGTTGCACCGGTCGCCGAACCGGTTACGCTTCGAAGTTAATCTCCTCGACCGTTTCCACGCCGTCCGAGGCGAACTCGAAGACCTCGTAGGTGACAGCCTTCATGTCGCCGTTGTCGTCGAAGTTGACGCTGCTCGAGGCACCCTGATAGTTGACTGCTTCGCCGTCGTCGACCAGCTGTACGGCCTCTGCGAGGTTGCTCGGCCCGACGTCTTCGCCGTCGGGATTTGCAACGTCGCGAATGCTGTCGCGGATCGCGGGACCGCTCGTCTCGCCGGCGGCGATGCCCGCGAGGATGTTGACAGCCGTCGCGTCGTAGGCCTGTGCGGTGAACACGCCGGGCGCGCCGCCGTACTCGTCTTCGTAGAGCTGAGAGAAGGCGTCCTGTTGTGGCCCGGCCGCGAGCGGGGCCGTCCCGACGACGTTCTCCATCGGATTGTCGACGTTACCCGGAAGCTCGCCGTCGCGGAGGCCGTCGGTTACCATGATCGTCTGCCCACTATCGAAGTCGGCGTAGTAATCCCGGAAGATCACTTCGCCACTCGCCGGGTAGCCGATGACGATCATCGTATCCGGATCGTCGGCCAGCGCGCTCTCGAGCGCGGAGGTGTACGACGGCTGCTCCGCCTCGAACGAGACGGTGTTCGAGACGGTGCCACCGAGTTCCTCGAAGGCGCTGGTGAACGAGTCCGATAGCTGTTGTCCGTAGTCGTTATTGAGATAGAACGACGCGGCTGACTCGAGTCCGCGCTCCTCGTATGCGACCTGTGCCATGACTTCTCCCTGCAGCGCGTCACTGGGGCAGGTCCTGAAGATGAAGTCGTCGTCCTCGAGATTCGTGATCCCCGGTGCGGTACTCGCCGGCGAGATGGCCACGACCTGATTCGGAATCAGGATATCCTCCGCGACCGTAATCGACACCTGTGAGGATGCCGCACCGGTGACTGCCGGATAGCCAGCGTCAACGAGCGACTGTGCACCGCTGACGCCAGCATTGGCGGTCGATTCGGTGTCTTCCTCGCGAATGTCGATCGTGTAGTCGCTGTCCTCGAGTTGTGTTCCGGGCAGAATCGCTGCGTCCCGAATTGGAGCACCGAGGTTCCCGAGGTCACCAGTAACCGGCTGAAGAACGCCCACCATCGCGTCCGCGTCGCCGCCGCCACCGACCCCGTCACCCAGACAGCCAGCGATACTAACAATTCCACCAGCACCCATTCCCTTGAGAACGGTTCGTCGATCGTATTTCATCGCTATGGGATAACAAGGAAATCTCTAGTATAAGACCTTTTTGTGTGACGAATATACAGATATGTCCGCCCGCAGAATCCGAAATTCGCGAAACGGACTGCCGTACAACCGAACAACCTATCTAATGTCGTATGTGTGTGTGTGTGTGTGTGTGTGTGGCGAGGGCAATAAACCCTCATGGGAAATAATACGGGTTACAGAACGCTTTTTATTCAGGTGACCGTTGCGTCCGGCAATGAGTTGCCACGGGAGGGTTTCCCCATGACGATGGAAGATCGCATCGACGAACTCGAGGAACTCCGCGAAGAGGCCCGAAAGGGAGGTGGCGAAGCTCGAATCGAAAAGCAACACGACAAGGGGAAGATGACTGCCCGTGAGCGGATCGATTACTTCCTCGACGAGGGAACGTTCACGGAGTTCGACCAGCTCCGAACCCACCAGACGAGCCAGTTCGGGATGGAAGAGAAGAAGGTTCCCGGCGACGGCGTCGTCACGGGCTACGGCGAGGTCAACGGGCGGACCGTCTTCGTCTTCGCACACGACTTCACCGTCTTCGGCGGCTCGCTCGGCGAGGTGTTCGCCGAGAAGGTCTGTAAGGTCATGGACATGGCCATGGAGGTCGGAGCGCCCGTTATCGGGCTCAACGACTCCGCCGGGGCTCGCATTCAGGAAGGCGTCAAAAGCCTGGCCGGCTACACCGAGATCTTCCGCCGGAACCAGGAGGCAAGCGGCGTGATCCCCCAGATTTCCGCGACGATGGGGCCGTGTGCCGGCGGTGCCGTCTACTCCCCGGCGATCACGGACTTCATCTTCATGGTGAAAGACACGAGCCACATGTACATCACGGGCCCGGGCGTCACCCAGACCGTCACCGGTGAGGAGGTCACCCACGAAGAACTCGGCGGTGCGATGACCCACGCCGAGAAGACCGGCGTCGCCCAGTTCGCGTGCGAAAGCGAAGAACAGGCGCTCGACGATATCAAGCGGCTTCTCTCGTATCTCCCACAGAACAACGTCGAGGACCCGCCACGCGTCGAGCCGTGGGACGACCCGGACCGTCGTGACGATGCGCTCACGGACATCGTTCCGCCGAGCCCGCAGAAGCCCTACGACATGACCAACGTCATCGACAGCGTCGTCGACGAGGGATCGTTCTTCGAGGTCGCGGACAACTTCGCCCAGAACATCGTCGTCGGCTTCGGCCGTCTCGATGGGCGCTCGGTCGGCCTCGTGGCCAATCAGCCGCGCGTCAACGCCGGAACCCTGACGGTCGACGCCTCGATGAAGGGGTCGCGGTTCGTCCGCTTCTGTGACTCGTTTAACATCCCGATCGTCACGTTCGTCGACGTTCCCGGCTACATGCCCGGCACCGACCAGGAACACCGCGGGATCATCCGCCACGGTGCGAAACTCCTGTACGCCTACGCCGAGGCGACCGTCCCGCTTTTGACCGTCATCACGCGCAAAGCGTACGGCGGCGCCTACTGCGTCATGGCATCGAAGAACCTCGGCGCGGACGTCAACTACGCCTGGCCCACCGCAGAAATCGCCGTCATGGGACCGCAGGGTGCGGTCAACATCCTCTACCGCGAGGAACTCCAAGATGCGGACGATCCCGACGAACTCCGCGACGAACTCATCGAGGAGTACCGAGAGGAGTTCGCAAACCCCTACACAGCGACGGACAAAGGGTTCTTAGACGACGTTATCGTCCCCACCGAAACCCGACCGCGACTGATCGCCGATCTGGAAATGCTCGAGACGAAGCGCGCGTCGAACCCGGACAAGAAACACGGGAACATCCCGCTGTAGTATGACGCCACAGCAACAGACCGCCGACGACGGCACGACCGCGTCGGTCCCGGCGGACGAAACGGCCGTCGCGGACGGCGATACCCCGGGGCTCGAGTCGGTACTGCCCGGTGGCGCCTCCATCCAGTTGCCGGACGACGCGAACGACGAGGAGGCAGCGGCCATCGTGGCCGCGATCGGTGCGCATCTCCACGATCAGGCGCTTGCCGCGGCCGCGGCGGCGGCCGGTGGCGAGGAAACGTGGGACGACAAGCGGTGGGCGTTCGCCGGTCGGGT
This sequence comes from Natrinema caseinilyticum, assembly GCF_024227435.1. Taxonomy (GTDB): domain Archaea; phylum Halobacteriota; class Halobacteria; order Halobacteriales; family Natrialbaceae; genus Natrinema; species Natrinema caseinilyticum. Next base: position 90,531 of record NZ_CP100445.1, on the reverse strand, counting down.
TCGCGAACAACAACATCGAACCGTCCGCGTCCCCCGCAACGCGCCGAGAAACGCGTGGGCAGCGGCGGGACGGACGGATCGCTTCTGAGCGATTCGGTTCGACGAACCCTGTTTTTTCGTGGGCCTCGGTCGTCGATGGCCGGACTGAACTGTCGGTGCTAGTACGAGGATCGGTTTCGGGCGGTATCCGAGACGTGGGGGTTACTCCGATCCGGAGTCGGACTCCGGACCGGCTTCGGTTTCCGTCTCGGAGAGGTCGCTTCCCGTCTCGGAAATATCGATGCCCGTGCCCCGGTCCGACCCCATGTCCTCGCCCTCCTGGATCGCCCGGGCTTCCTGCTCCATCGCTTCGACGTCCATCGTCGCCTCTCGATCGATTTCGCCGATGATCTCCGCGATGTCGTCCAGCCCGATCAGCTCCCGGGTCTCCTCGTCGAACTCGCGGCTCTCGAGTTCGGCACCGTTCTCCGTGACGTCGCTGCCCGAGAGGTGCTTGCCGTAGCGGCCGACCAGCGAGGAGAGTTCCTGTGGCAGGACGAACGTCGTCGATTCGCCCTGGCCGATCTCCGTGAGCGTCTCCATGCCTTTGTCGATGACCGCGCGTTCGCCCATCGATTCGGCGGCGCGCGCTCGTAGCACGGTCGAAATGGCGTCGCCCTGCGACTCGAGGATCTGACTTTGTTTCTTCCCCTGAGCGCGGATGATGTTCGACTGTTTCTCGCCCTCCGCTCGTTCGACGGCGCTGCGCCGATCACCCTGGGCCTCGAGGATCATTGCGCGTCGCCGACGTTCGGCGGACGTTTGCTGTTCCATCGCACCTTTCACGCCCTGGGAGGGCGTGACCTCGCGAACTTCGACGGACTCGACGCGAATCCCCCACTCGTCGGTCGGTTCGTCGAGTTCGGTACGGATCCGCTCGTTGATCAACTCCCGCCGACTGAGCGTGTCGTCGAGTTCCATGTCTCCAAGGACGGCCCGAAGCGTCGTCTGCGCGAGGTTCGAGACGGCCCGCTGATAGTCGTCGACCTGGAGAAACGCTCGTTCGGCGTTCATGACGCGAATGTAGACGACTGCGTCGGCCGTGACCGGCGAGTTATCCCGTGTGATCGCCTCCTGGGACGGGACGTCGATCGTCTGCGTCCGCATGTCGAAGGTGTACACCCGCGAGACGAACGGCGGCACGATGTTGAGCCCGGGTTCGAGCAGCCCGCGGTACTCGCCGAAGACGGTCAGTGCAGCTTTGTCGTAGGCGTCGACGATCTCGACGATCTGCCAGACCGTAACGAGCACGAGCACGAGAACGACCAGTCCGACGAGCAGGAGCGGTTCCTCGAGAACCGACTGGAGTTGCGCCGGAACGAGTACCAGTGGATACATCATGTGCTTCAGGGGATCGAACCGCATAACGCTTGTCCATGCATACCAACCACCGTGTCATCTAGTAACACGAGAGTGGGCAGTCTCAGGTCAAATTTGGCCGTTCTATCGGTGCTTGCGGACCGTGTCGTGGCCACTGCCGACGAGGACCGATCGGTGCCCGACGCGATACTATCGTCGTACCAACGTGTTCGATGGGCCGCGTCGTCGAACCCGTTGCGAAAAAGTAAGGTAGGCCCCTCACGACGGTTCTCACAGGAATGTTCAGGAAGGTTCTCGTGGCGAATCGCGGGGAAATCGCCGTTCGAGTCATGCGGGCGTGCGAAGAATTGAACATCGGGACCGTCGCCGTCTACTCCGAGGCCGACAAAGACTCGGGACACGTCCGTTACGCCGACGAGGCGTACAACGTGGGGCCGGCGCGTGCGGCCGACTCTTATCTGGATCACGAAGCCGTCATCGAGGCCGCGCGAAAAGCCGATGCGGATGCCATCCACCCCGGCTACGGCTTCCTCGCCGAAAACGCCGAATTCGCGAGCAAAGTGGAGGACGCCGACGGAATCACCTGGATCGGTCCGTCCAGCGACGCGATGGAATCGTTGGGAGAGAAGACCAAAGCGCGGACGATCATGAACGAGGCCGAAGTTCCGATCGTTCCCGGAACCACCGACCCGGTCACCGATCCGGCAGAGGTCACGGAATTCGGTGAGAAACACGGCTATCCGATCGCCATCAAGGCCGAAGGTGGCGGTGGCGGCCGCGGAATGAAAGTCGTCTGGGACGAGAGCGAAGTCGAAGACCAACTCGAGAGCGCACAGCGAGAGGGCGAGGCGTACTTCGACAACGATTCGGTCTACCTCGAGCGCTACCTCGAGAACCCGCGTCACATCGAGGTACAGATCGTCGCCGACCAGCACGGCAACGTTCGCCACCTCGGGGAACGAGACTGTTCGTTGCAACGGCGCCACCAGAAGGTCATCGAAGAAGGACCCTCCGCGGCGCTGACCGACGAACTGCGAGAGGAAATCGGCGAGGCCGCACGTCGGGGCGTCGCCGCCGCCGATTACACCAATGCAGGCACCGTCGAATTCCTCGTCGAAGAGGAACCCGGCCGTGACGGACCGCTGGGTCCGGACACGAACTTCTACTTCCTCGAGGTCAATACGCGAATTCAAGTCGAGCACACGGTCACCGAAGAGATCACGGGCATCGATATCGTCAAGCGCCAGATCAGGATCGCAGCGGGCGAGGAGATCGACTTCGAGCAAGACGACGTCGAGATCGACGGCCACGCGATGGAGTTCCGGATCAACGCCGAGAACGCGGCCAACGACTTCGCCCCCGCGACAGGAGGGACTCTCGAGACCTACGACCCGCCCGGTGGGATCGGCGTCCGGATGGACGACGCGCTGCGCCAGGGCGACGAACTCGTCACCGACTACGACTCGATGATCGCGAAGTTGGTCGTCTGGGGCGAAGACCGCGACGAGTGCATCGAACGATCGCTGCGCGCCCTGCGCGAGTACGAAATTGCGGGAATCCCGACGATCATCCCGTTCCACCGGCTGATGCTCACCGACGAGGAGTTCGTCCAGAGCACCCACACCACGAAGTATCTCGACGAGGAACTCGACGAGACGCGAATCGAAGAAGCCCAGGAACAGTGGGGCGGCGACACCGGCGACGGTGCGAGCGAGGACGACGACGAGACCGTCGAACGCGAGTTCACGGTCGAGGTCAACGGCAAGCGCTTCGATGTCGAACTCGAGGAACACGGCGCCCCGGCGATCCCGGCCGGTGACGTCGAGGCTGCCGGTGGCCAGGCGAGTCGACCGGAGCCCGCCGGTGGGTCGAGCGGCGGAGAAACCGAGATCCAGGGCGAAGGCGAGACCGTCGACGCCGAAATGCAGGGCACGATTCTCGACGTCGACGTCAAGGAAGGCGACGAGGTGGCCGCCGGAGACGTACTGGTCGTCCTCGAGGCCATGAAGATGGAAAACGACATCGTCGCCTCCCGCGGCGGGACCGTCACCCAGATCGCCGTCGAGGAAGGCCAGAGCGTCGACATGGGCGATACGTTGGTCGTCCTCGAGTAACCGACACCGTCGCTGCCCGCGGGTCCGTCGAGGCCAACGCCCCCGCGACCGAAGCGGAATCGTCGCTTCACCGCCATCGGCGCTCGAGACGATTTCGCGTGGTGACCCGTCACTGTTCGGTTTCAGAACCGGCACTCACGACGGGAACCACGAGCGAACTGGTTTCGTTCTCGCTCGAGTGGATTCGGCTTCCAGGCAGTGCTGAAGCATTATCAGCTATCAGATAGTAACGCTCGTCGATCAGCCGTCTGTTCGGTGTCATCCTCTCGCCCCCTCCGAAACGTCACCGAGGAGATGCTATCAGCACTATTCTCAACGCGAGTACCGTTTCACAGATTGGACGTATTTTAATTAATTGTATTAAAAGAAAATTATAAGTAGTGCATGGGACAATATGGATAGCGGCCGGATTCGAGAACAACGGGGCCGGCAATACCTATCAGATTATGAGCGAAGAAATGGTACACTGGGGGGAAGACGAGCAGTTCGAACCCGAAGAAGAAACGCACGAACGAATACGCAAGTTCACTGGTTCGGTGTTCGCAAACCAGGATCACGTCAAGGAGTACGTACTCACGAAAACGCTGTCGAAGGTTTCGATCCAGGCGTTCGCGTTGTTCTTCGCGCTGACGTTCTACGGCGTGCTTCTCGTGACCGACATCGCCTCGATTCCCGCGGTCGGGTTCGACGTTCCGGAGGAACTCATCCTCCCGGCGACGGCCGTCTGTGGGGCGATCTCGCTCGGATTGACGCTCGTTATTCTCGCATTGTCCAAGAAAGCGATCGACCTCGATTTCTCGGAGCGGATGCTCGCGGAGTATCACCTCGCGAGGGCAATCGAAGAGTACGAAGAAGAAGAGAACATCGCGACGACGATCAGCCATCTCCGAAAGCTAGATCGATCGCTCGATAGCTCCTTCTCGCCGTATCCGTTTTCGAAGCAGTCGATCATTTCTCCGCACGTTACGCCGGCCGTCCACAGGTACGTCGCGAACGTCAGCCAATCCGAGACGCCGGAAGAAAGCCTGGACCGAACCTTCGTTCCGTTCGCGGGCGCACTCATCGAACACCTCTCCGACCAGACGCACCACAGACTCGATTCGCTCTCGGACGACGTCGCACAAACGACGAGTAATACCACTATCGCGAGCGTTCTCGTCTCCTCGTTCTCGTACGTCGCGTTCATCAAACCGATCCTGCTTCTCGTCGGCTGGGTCGCGATCGTCCTCGCCGTCAGCATTCACTTCGCCCAGCGCATCGGGCCGATCCAGGGGATCATCACCGTCGTCGCCCTTCTCGGGGCGCCCCAGCTCGCGGATTATCTCTTCACGAAGGTGTTCAAGCAGGTCACGCCGTATTCCCATCGTGTCGATACGGCCGAGTAGGCTGGTCTCGTCGCGCTTCTCTCGATTTCGTGCCCGTGAAAGATCGCCCGCGGAATTCAGCCGTCGGCCGAGGGACGCCCACGCTCGTCGCCGTCCCACGGCAGCGGGCCGTCGTAGCCGTCGGGAACGTACGGACACAGCGGATCGCTCGCGAACGGATCACCGGTGTGAGCGAACGCTCGCGAGCGACTGCCGCCACAGACGTGGCGGTACGAACAGGCGCCGCACTTGCCCTCGAGTCGTTCGCGGTCACGCAGCGATCGGAACAGGGCCGACTCGCGATAGAGCTCCGTCACCGGTCGACCGCGTACGTTGCCCGCCGATTCCGGGAGGAAACCGGACGGAAACACCTCTCCCGTGTGGCTGACGAACGCGAAGCCGTCGCCAGCGACGATGCCGGTACGGCGCTCGATACCGGGACCGGGACCGTCCCCGGTGTCAGTCCTCCCCGGGCCGACCGCACCATCCCTCACCCCGTCTGCGGCCATCCGACGCTGGATCGCAACCCGCCGATACTGCGGGGCTTCGGTCGTCTTGAGACCGAACGGTTCCGTCTCGCTTACGTCGTGTAACCACTCCATCACCGCGTCCGCCCGACGGGGGGCGACAGGCTCGAGGACTCGGCCGCGACCGATCTGGACGAGGAAGAAGACGCTCCACATGACGGCCCCGATCTCAGTCAGTAGTTCCCGGATCGCGGGGAGTTCGTCGACGGTCCGGCGGCAGACGGTCGTGTTGACCTGAACGGGGACGCCACTCGCGCGGGCGCCTTCCACGGCCCGTATCGTCTCGTCGAAGCTGCCGTCCTCGCCCCGGAAGGCGTCGTGCGTTTCGGGCGATGCGCCGTCGAGACTGACGGCCATTCGTCTGAGCCCCGCGTCGGCCATCTCGGCGATTCGACCGGCGGTGAGCGATCCCGTGCCGCTGGGCGTGATCGTCATCCGCAACCCGCGGTCGTCGCCGTGGGCGATCAGTTCCGAGACGTCGTCCCGGACGAGCGGGTCGCCGCCCGAGAGGACGACCAGTTGGCCGTCGCCGAACTCGGCCGCGTCCTCGAGCAACCGTTTGCCCTCGGCCGTCGAGAGTTCCTCGGGGTGGCGCTGCGGTCTGGCGTCGGCTCGACAGTGGTCGCAGGCGAGCCCACAGGCCTGGGTGAGCTCCCAGATCAGGACCAGCGGTCGCTCGGACGTATCGAGGGATTCGGGGCGCATTGTCGAAGGGTGGGCCGCGATCGCCGAAAGCGCCGCTCTCGTTCCCGACCGCTGGGAAGACGGGAAGATGTTCGACGGCTCGAGCCGGTGTTCCCACGCGGTGGGAGGTGGCACAACGGCCTTCCGGTTCGTGTCGAAGGGGTAGATATGGGAGAGAAGACACGCCGCTCGCACGTCGCGAGTGACGGACGCGGAAATCCGACCCCTCAGTGGGAGGTGTTCGTCCGCGACGAGGCGAGCGATCCGATGCGACACGTCGGCAGCGTCGCCGCCGCGAGCGGAACGGAAGCGCACGAACATGCGTCACGGTTGTTCGACCGGGACGCCGTGGACGTCTGGCTCTGTCCCGCCGAGGCGGTCGATCGATATTCGACGCGCGGACTCGCGGATGCGGCCGACGACCGGCGGGACGGGATCGCCGGTGACGAAGGCGGTGGCGACACCGTCGACGAAGGGACACGCGCCGATGAGCGACGCGGTGACCCGCGAACTGACGACGAACCGACGGCGCATTCGGAGGCGAGAAACGCGTGATTTCGATCAGCAAACTCCTGTGTGACCTCGATGCGGAGGGTGACGGCTTGCGCTACGACGCGGCCGCCGACTCCGAGAAGCCACAGATCAGCGCGGAAAAACAACACCGACCGGTGGTCGTCTGGAACACGACCCGTCGCTGTAACCTCTATTGTTCGCACTGTTACGCGGGCGCGCAGTCCGAACCCGGTTCCGGCGAGTTCACGACCGCCGAGGGACGGACGTTCCTCGATCAGCTCGCAGCCTACGACGTTCCGGTCGTGCTATTCTCCGGCGGTGAGCCGCTCGTGCGCGACGATCTGACCGAACTCGTAGCCTACGCATCCGAACTCGGCCTTCGGCCGGTGCTGTCCTCGAACGGCACCCTGTTGACTCGAGAACGGGCTGCGGCGTTGCGAGACGCCGGTCTCCAGTACGCCGGTATCTCCGTCGACGGCCTCCCCGAACGGAACGACCGCTTTCGGGGCTCGGACGGCGCGTTCGATGCGGCCGTCCGGGGTATCGAAAACTGCCTCGCAGTCGGCCTCAAAACGGGCCTGCGGTACACGATCACCGAGGCGAACGCGCCCGATCTCGAGGGGGTCGTCGACCTGCTCGTCGACAGGGGTCTCGACAGATTCTGCTTCTACCACCTCGATTACGGGGGCCGCGGGGCCGAGATCGCCGACGCCGATCTCTCGCCCAGAGAAAAACGAGACGCGGTCGAACGGGTGGCGGACCTCACGCTCGAGTACCACGACCGGGGCGAGGAGATCGAGACGCTGCTGGTCGGGAACTACGCCGACGCCGCGTTCCTCGTCGAATACGCCCGCGAAACGTTCGGGGATGCGAAGGCGACGGCGGTCTACGAGTATCTCGAGCGAAACGGCGGCGATCCGACGGCCGAGCGCATCGCCGACGTCGATTACCAGGGGAACGTCCATCCGACGCAGTTCTGGCAGGGCTACAGCCTTGGCAACGTCCGCGACCGGCCGTTCGGCGAGATCTGGGAGGACGACTCCAACCCGCTGGTCGCCGCGCTTCGTGACCGTGAGCAGCGGTTGACGGGGAAGTGCGCTGACTGTCGGTACCGCTCGATTTGTCGGGGCGCGTCGCGGTTGCGGGCGCTCTCGATGACGGGTGACCTGTTCGCTCCCGACCCGCAGTGTTATCTCCGCGACGACGAAGTACGCGGCGCGGAACCGATCGCCGGCGGTGCCGCCGACTGACCGCCGTAGCGTCCCGCACGCGGCGTCTCGAACGGGTCCAGCGCGAGTCGGCCACTTCCGGGGGTGTCGTCCTCCCGGGACAGCGTTCACGACGCCGTCGCCAGTGTGCGAAGACCGACTCGGTTTCCGTACCGGTCAACAACAGAACATGAACGGATAGATGAGCGCGACGCGGTCGCCGTCCTCGAGGCCGGCTTCGAATCCGCCGAGGTGTTCGTTGAACCGGCCGTTGATACAGACGCGGGCGTACGGCCGCGTCTGCTCTCCCTCCGGATTCTTGCGCCAGGTGCCCGGCAAGTCGTCCGGCACCGGTGCCCACCCGCTGTGGGCGGCGTCCGCTTCGGTCTCGGCGATGAGCATGTCCTCGAGATCGTAGACGTCGAAAAACGACTCGAGAAAGTCCCGAAGTCGGTCGCCCTCGAAGGCGAACTCGAGTTCGTGGGCCCCGACGGCGTCGCGGACGTGACCGGTACACCGAACGGTGACGGTAGTCGTCGCTCGATTCGAATCGACCGCCACGTCTCGGTCCGTGCGAGCGGTCGTCGCGGATTGCGGTTCTGCGGTGGTCGCTCGATCCGGTCTCATTGCTTCGGTGACGATACGGGCCGAGCGGGGAAACACCCAGTTGCGAACGTGTTCGGGACGTATCGCACGTCGGTCGCGGTCCACTCACGTGGCATGACCTGATTCCGGGCGAGTTACGGCCCCACCGGCGTCCTCGCGAGCGCCCCCGCGTCCGAAACGGAACCGACCGCGGGTGACCCGGGCGAGCCCGCCGTCCCGCCGAAACGGCACTGGGACGATTCTCGGGCCCTCCCGTCGGGACGGCGTCGATCGACCGTTTCACCAGCGGTTGCCGATGGAACCCGCGTGGTGCGCCGTGTGCGTCGCCTCTCGCGATCCGAGACGTCCCGTCACCCGCGGTCGTTCGATCCGGGACGCTGACGAGAACGGGAGCGACGTGACTCGAGTTCGTACCGGCCGGGGAAACCGGATCACCTCGCTCGCTCGGCAAAGATCGTCCAGAGAACGTCGGCGTAGATCACTGCGCCGAGAACGGAGAGCCATCGACCGATGGCGACCAGCGCCGCAATCGATGCGAGCAATCCGGCGACCTCGAGGCCCAGTCCGGCGACGAGGGCGACGATCGACAATCGAGCGGTCCGGTCGTCGATACCCGTTCGGGACGCGACTGCCGGCGGATAGAAGTGGTAGGTGACGCCGACGATCGTCAGGCCGACGAACCCGCCCACGGCCAGCCGGTAATGGGCCACGTATGCGGACGGCGGGACGTTCGAGGACGGTGCGAACGCGAAGACGACGCCCAACGCGGCTATCAGGACGGCACAGCAAGCGGCCGCGAGGATCGCCCGGCGACCGACCCGACAGCGGTCGCTCTGCCGGGAGAGATCGACGTATGCGACGGCGAAGCCGACGAGAGCGGTCGCCTGCAGCCCCGCACCGATCCGGAACGGCAGGCCGCCGCGGAAGTCGAACGCGAGCAGCGCGGGACCGAGGCTCCCCGCGATCAACACGACGCCGACGAGTTCCGGTCTCGGGGTGGCGACCAGTAGGCGCGGTAACAGCCGGAAACCGATCGCGAACACGAGGAGCGCCGCCGTCCCGGCCGCGAGCAGGTGGGTCGTCGCCGGTCCCGGGAACGGGGTCGACGGCTCGAGTCCGAGTTCGGCGACCAGGCGTCGCGACGAGCCGACGAGCAGATACGCGAGAACGAGGGGAACGGCAGCGTTGGCGAGTCGATCGACCGTTTCACGGTGTGCGTCGGCTGTCCCGGTTCCGGTGTGACGTCCCGTCGGGTCGTCCCGAACCGTCCAGCCGATCGCAGTGACGAACACGAGACACCCGACGAACCAGCTCGTGGCACCGGCGAGCGCGAGGACTGGGGGCCCGATTCCGGCGCCGGCGGCGGCCCCGCCGGCCGTGCCGACCACCGCGAACGGAAAGTGAATCGCCGGCGCGTACGGGACGGCCAGCCGGCGGGCGAAGTACGACGGAACCAGCGTGTAGGCCTTCCCGAAGACGACGTGGAGAACGAACCCGGAGACGCCGATCGGAACGGTCGCCGCTCGAGGGACCCCCGCCGCCACACTGAACTGCCAGACGACGAAGAAGCCGATCCCGGTCGCGACGAACGCGCGCGACCAGCGCGTGACCGTCGCGGTCGCGTTCCCCGTCTCCGTTACCATAGCAGATCAGAACGGCTCCCGTTCGAACCTGTTTCCATGGCGATCAAAACGGTGACTCGACGGTCGGATCGTCACGGTCCGAACGGGGGTGTCCTGCGCTCTCCGCTCCGACAGACAGAATCGTCCGGAAGTCTCTCCCGTCTCGACGAATCGGGTCTCGAGTGACTCGAGCGCCTCGTCGAGGGCCGTCGACTGGTGGTGAGTCGATCGGACCCGAACGCGAACCAGGTCGTATTCGCGTCGGGATCTCAGGCAGTTCCAGGTCCGAAACGCCCCCGTGACGAACGCATCGGCCTGCGGACAGAACTCCGTGGTCGGGCTGAACTCCGCCCGGAGGACGGTGCGGTCGTCCGCGTCGACCGCGTACCGGGATCCGGCGTCCGGATGCCGCCGGTCGAGGTTGACCCGCGCCAGATTGTAGCCGACGGTCCCGTCGTAGACGCCTCGCCCTTCGAAGAGTTCCCGAGTGAGGTCGTGAAACGCCGCGTGATCCCCGTCCGCGCGGACGTCGTGACCCTCGAGAAAGGACCCCGGCTCTAGGATACGAGCCGAGACAGACGTTTCCGGTTCGTCGAAGCTATCGCCGCCGTCCGAACCCGTCGTTCGACCGCTCGAGAAGGGGTACATGGTACGTGGAGGGAGGGGCCGAAACGACCAGTAGGGGTCGCCGAACATGTACCGCCATCGATCACCCGTCTGTCGGTCCGGGCGAGCCCTCACGCTGTTCGATTCCAATTACAGATCACACGATGAGTACCGTTTCTCGAACCGTTCACGCTACAAAGAATGTACTAATATTATTATTTAAATACTCGCAAATAAATGCTAGAGAGTCTATATGTGGGCTTCGATGTACAAACATGGTCTCCAAGCAAAGCTTGAGGCCAGAGGATTTATATCGAATCGAAGAAAGAGTCCGGCCAATGCTACTCTCAGTCGATCGGCCGGATGCGGCAGCGACACAGTCTATCAGCTTCGACGTAATCGCGGCTGTCGCAGAACGGGAAGGGGTAGATCCGATAAATCTCGAGCCCCCCGAATACGACGCACTCTACGAAGTCATCAATCCCGAAGCCCTGGACGCGCTCTTTGCGGCCCGAGAGAACGGACGAGAACGACCGACTGGTCGCGTCGAATTTCCGTACTGCGGATATCACGTCGTCGTTACGAGCGACGGCGAGGTAACCGTCTCCGAGCCCACCGCCTCGTTCGAGTGACCCGGATCGCGCCCCAGAGGGTCCTCCCGGGCCGCACAGCGCGATCCGGAGTACCCTGTTGCGTATGACGCCGTGCGGAGTATCCGGTTGCGTATGACGCCGTGCGGAGACGAGCGTGCGGACGCGAATCGGGGTCCCGAGCCGCAGCGTCCGTCTCCCGGGACCTGTCGGACCCCCGTCGACCACCACCTGCTCGGCGAGCGGGCTGCAATCGACAGCATCGGCCGCTTTGCGGCCACTGAGTCAGCATCGGACCGCCGATGTGACGGACGGTATTCGCTTCGAAAAGATGTGAGACTGCAGTGAGTCCCGTCCCCGTTCGGACGGCCGTCTACCGCCTACGTTCCTCGTTGCTCGATCCGTCGCCGCCACTCGGTCGAAAGCGGGCGTGACTCACCGGTTTCGAAATCGACGAGGGCCTGAACGGTTCGAGCAGTCGCCGCCCGCTCTCCGTTCGCTCGGACTTCGTACTCCATCTCGATACTCGAGGAGCCGAGGTCGGTCACGCGCAGCGCGATGGTGACGTCGTCGTTCGGTTCGATCGCTCGACCGTACTCGAGTTCCAGGCGTACGAGAACGGTGTCAGTTTCCGCCAACGAGACGCCGAGAACGTCCCTGAAATAGGCGTCCCGCGCTTGCTCGAGGTACGTCGCGTAGGTCGCGTTGTTCACGTGACCCATGGAATCGAGGTCGCGAAACCGAACGTTGACAGACGTCTCGTAGCTGAAATCGGTCATGTGAGAGAGAATAGGGGAGGACGCTCGTAAATAAGGTGTCCCTTCGTCGTCCACTCGACGAGACGGGACCGTCTCGTCCGAACCGAACGCGTCTCGCTCGATACCGGCCTCGATTTATTCGTTCGCTCTCGCCGCCTCGAAGACGTCCTCGTGGAGACGACGTGAAACGACGTCCATCAGCGGCTCGAGGTTGGCCGTATCTGCGCGGTTGTACTCGACGAGCGTCTCGAGCGCGCTGTCGTCGCCGCGTTCGTACTCGTGCCAGAGCCGGACGGCGTCGCGGCCGCTGATGTCGGGCATATCGCGGTCGATTCCGAGGTCCCGTTCGATCGCCTTCAGACCGCCATCGAGTCCGAGTTTCTTGCAGGGGTACATGAGGTCGACGTGCGGGACGGCGACGTCGATATCGAAACAGGTCTCGAGGAAGGGGACGTCGAACCGTTGGCCGTTGAACGTGACGAGCAGGGCCGATTCCGACAGCTCTCGCTCGAGTCGGCCGCTCGTGAGGTCGCGTCCCTTGACGAACGTCGTCGTTTCGCCCCCGCGGTGGAGACTGACGGTCGTCACGTCGTTCGTGGCGGCACTGAGTCCGGTCGTCTCGATGTCCAGAAAGCAGGTCTCGTCGCTGACGTTCTCGTAGCACCGCCAGCGACTCGACGCCGGCAGCGCCTCCGCGAAGACGGAGACGTCGCCTCGCTCGAGGTGGGTCCATCCCTCTTCGATGAACGACTCGATGCGATCGGAGAGAGTCGATCCGACCACGCTACCGTCGAAGTCGTCCCAGTGGGTGATTCCGTTCTCCCAGAGGCGTCGTTCGGTGGTCTCCCCGACGCCGCGGACGGGAATGAAACTGTTCTCGATTCGCACACCACTGGAGGCGCACTGAACCGGTAAAAACGCTTGGATCGGTCCCGGAGGAGCGGGCCGCACGGGCCCGACGTGACGAGGGCGCGCTGGGTCCCGGTCCGTTCGATTCGCGCTCCTCCTCGAGCGTCCCGTCGGTTGCCTCCGCTGCTCGGTCGGCCCGCCGCGCGTCCCGGTCGCGGTACTTCGGCCGTGACCGAGACTCCGGTCCGGGTCCCTCCTGCGGTGGGGCCTGGCCCGGGCCAGCCCGTTGTGCTGGCTCCCCCGGTTGCTGACCCGATTGCGGAGACTGCTGGGCGTGGGTCGCTCCCGGACCGGAACGAATCGTCCCGCCGCTCAGATGCAACTGCGTCCCGCCGCCGGGGCCGTTCGTCATCCCGTCCAGACTATGTGCGATGTCCGTCAGGTCGTCGTCGAGGTTGTCCTCGAACTTGTCGATTTTGTCGCCGACGCTTCGCAGAGCCAGTGCCACGTCCCACAGGACGACGACACCGAAGAACAAGAGTGAGAGGAATATGGTAAGGGCGGCTCCACCGAGAAGCTCAGTAGTGGCTTCGACCATGTGTGGTACTCTGTGAAAAGATCGGACGTTTGACATATAGACCTTGTGCCGTAACACCGATATGACTGGAACGATACCGCCGGAAAACGGCAGACAGTTGCGATCCCAGCCCGTTCCCCGGAACGGCGATACGATTCACGAGCGCTCACATGTCGGACTGTCGTCAGTGAACGACCGACTCCGCGACGGTCTATAGTTCGAGCCAGTCAGACGTCGTATCCGTCTCCCGGAGGTACCACTGTTGCTCCGAGCATCCGTCTCGGGATCGCACCGTCACGATCGCATCGAACATCGGTTCGAAGAGATTGACGGCGTCGTGATCCTGTGTGACCGGCAGATGATAGTGGGCCATTCCTCGGGCCTGTTCGACGCGAGACGTCAGCACGTGAAGTAATCGGAATACCGTCTCCGCGTCGTGGTCCTGCAGAAGTGAGACCAGCGAGTCGACGCAGATGCGAAGGTCCGCCGGTTCGAACCCCCCGGCCGTCTCCGCGAGTTCGTCGACCGCCTCGACGATTTCGATACCGATCATTCCGGGCGACGGGTGACCACCGTCTGCCGCGGACTCCAGTTCGGGTCTTCCGTCCGTCTCGAGGCCCCTGGTCGAGTACTCGATCGTTCGTACTCGTTCGGTCGTCTCCCCGCGCGGGTCTCCACAGGAAACCTGCGTTTCGTCGCCACGGACGAACAAGCGGTACCGCGAGTCGCATTCCGGTGCTCCGAGCAACCGCTCACAGACTCTTTCGTGTGCATCGGGTGCCTCGGCACCGACGAGTAGTATGTTGCACCCCTGCTGCCTGAGCGTATCAAGCGTCCGTGCGAACGTCACATCAGTTGATACGAGCCCCCCTCGCTCGTCATCCATTCAATTGCAACAAATACGTGACGATTCATAAAAATTGTGTCTTGACAGGAGATCGAGAACGATTCGCGGTCGCGCGGAAACGGTTCTCGATCCCGTCTCGTTGATCGCCCGGCTTTTCATACCGGCGGCCGTAGGTCTGATATGGCCGATCACGACGACGAGCTCGTCGACGCCGTTCGCGAACTCGCAGAAACGATCGACGCGCTTCGCGCCGAACTCGACGATTCGCGGCCTCGCCGCCGGCCCCCGCTCCGACCGCCGACGCCGCGGGAGTTGCTTCGCTTCTCCGACGAGGTCGCACTCCCCGCCATCCTCGCCGTCCTCGAGACCAGCGTCCGCGCTCTCGAGGCGTTCCAGCGGAGCCTCAAACTCGTCCGAGGCGAGCGGGAAGCCAGGGACCGGACGACGGCGGCCGCCGAAGCGGCGAGCGAGCGAACGAGCGACCTCCGCCGAACGACGCTCTCGCAACTCGATGCCGTGCTCGCGGAACTCCAGCGGGCCGCTTCTGAGGGAGGGCTCCCGGCGGACGAACAGGCACGCGACCTCCTCACGGAAGCGCGGGAACTCCGCGACGACGTGGATCGCCGCCTTCGGGACGCTGCCGAACGCGAGACACGGGCGACGGACCGGTCGCAAACGACTGCCGAACGGGGCATCGAGATCGAGATCGAGGACGGATCGCCGGCCGATACCGGGCCTGACGCGGATGGGGACCGTCCGAGCGACGACCGCGAATCGGCCGTCGACGTCGACGCCGAACTCGAGACGCTACGGGATCGGTACGGCTCCGACGAAGATTCGACGGACGACTCGAACGGCGACGGCGACCACGTGGGTATCGACGGAGAGAGCGACGGCAGCGACAGTGCTCGCAGCACCGGCGACGAATCCGATACGTCCGAAAAAGACGACGACGAATCCGATCGTTAGTCCGAAATCGGTTCGAACCGATAGCCGTCCCAGTTTTGACTCGCGGGTTCTCTGATGCCTGCACCGGGTTCGCGCAGTTCGTCTACGTGTACCGGGCGGACCTCGTCACCCGTTTCGACGTCCCCGGTGGTCAACTGACCGATCGCGCGGACCGATTCGCCGTCGACATCGAACTCGACGATCGCGAGGTGATTCGGCTCGCGGACGCCCGGCGGTGTGGCGGTACTCGTCGTCCAGGTCACGATTTCTGCAGTGTATTCGCTGAGATCGATCATTTCCGCCGGTTCCGAGCCGCCAGGACCGCGCGGGTGGCCGGGGTAACTAATCGAGCCGTCGTCGTACCGCGTCGCGTTCATCGTCATCGTGGTGTCTCCATGATAGTCGTGATAACGCAGTTTCCGAAGCCGCCGACGTTACAGCACAGGCCCGCGTCCGCGTCGACCTGTCGCGGCCCGGCCTCGCCGACGAGTTGTTCGTATATTTCGACGCCCTGTGCGACCCCGCTCGCACCGAGCGGGTGACCCTTCGACTTCAGACCGCCCGACGTATTGATCGGCAGTTCCCCGGTCTCGCGGTCCGTATAGCCGTCTTCGACGAGCCGCCACGCGTCGCCCTGGTCCGCGAAGCCGAGGCCCTCCATCTGCAGGAACTCGAGGATGGTGAACATGTCGTGGAGTTCGGCCACGTCGATATCGTCGGGCCCGAGTCCGCTCATCTCGTAGGCGCCCCGCCCGCTTTCGACGACGGCGCCCATCACGGTCGGGTCCTCGCGCTCGTGAACGACGTGGGTGTCAGTCGCCCCGTCGATGCCCGTCACGACGGCGTAGTCGTCGGTATACTCCCGGGCGACGGACTCGGGACAGAGCATGAGCGCCGCCGATCCATCGGTGATCGGACAGAAATCGTACAGCCGAAGCGGGTCGGCGACGATCGGCGAGTCGAGAACCGTCTCGAGGTCGATCTCCTTTCGGAACTGGGCGTTGGGGTTGTCGACGCCGTTTCTGTGATTCTTGACGGCGACTTTCGCGAGGCTCTCGCGAGGCGCGTCGAATCGCTCGAGGTAGTGTCGGGCCGTCAACCCGGCGAACGAGGGCAGCGTCACGCCCTGTTTGTACTCCACGGGGTGAGTCAGCGACGCGATGACGTCGGTGGCTTCCCCGGTCGTCCGGTGGGTCATCTTCTCGCCGCCGACCAGCAGAGTCATCTCGCTGGCTCCGCTGGCCACCGATTGCCAGGCGGCGTAGATTCCCGCACCGCCGCTCGAACTCGTCTGGTCGACGCGCTGGGTGTACGCCGGCATTGCGTCCAAATCGTGTGCCAGTGCGTTCGGGACGCCGGTCTGTCCCTCGAACTCGCCGCTCGCCATGTTCGAGACGTAGAGGTGGTCGACGTCTTCGGCTTCGACACCCGAATCCTCGAGACACTCGATCCCGGCTTCCGCGAGGAGATCCATGACCCACTCTCCCTCGCGCTGCCCGAACTGCGTCATCGAGGCTCCGATGATTGCTACACGTTCCATACCTTCCCGGACTCGAGTCATCGATTTATAATGTGGGGTTGGGAGCACGCCGGCGGCACGTCCCGCTCTTCCGGACGACCGTCCGGCGTTCGTATCACTCACCGATCCGGTCTCTCGGGTTGCATGTTCCGTCTGAACGGTTAACCGCCTCGTTCACGAAAGAGACGTATGGTCGAACACACCCGAACGCTCGGTTTCTGGGTGGCATTCGCGCTGGGTCTGGGGACGATGATCGCAGCCGGCATCTTCTCGTTGTCGGGGACGGCGGTCGCGGAGATCGGAAGCAGCGCGGTGATCGCGTTCGTCATCGCGGCGCTCATCGCGGGGGTGACGGCCGCCTCGTACTCCGAGTTCGCATCGATCTACGCGGAAAACGGCGGCGGATACCTGTTTAGCTCCCGAACGTTCGATCGCGATCTCCTCGAGTACGCGGTCGGCGCGTCGTTGTTCCTGGGGTACACCGGAACCACGGCGTTCTACCTCGCAACGATGGACGAGTGGTTCCTCGAGTTCGTCGTGCCCCACGGCTGGCCGATCCCTCACGGCTCTATCGGGGTGGTGGCGGCCGTCATGCTCGGCGCGCTCAACGCGCAGGGGACCGAAGAGAGCGGGACGTTTCAGGTGGTCGTCAGCGGCGCGAAGGTCGCGATCCTCGTCGCCTTCATCGGCGGCGCCTTCGCGTACAAGGCCCCGGCGGAAACGATCGGGACGTTCACGGCGGCGGTCTCGACGGACCTCGGCGGGATCATCTCGGTCGCCGCGCTCGCGTTCATCACGTTCTTCGGCTTCTCGGCGATCGCCGCCAGCGCCGGCGAAATCATCGAGCCGCGGAAGACGGTTCCCCGTGCCATCGCGGCGAGCATCATCGCCGTCACGATCCTCTATGCGTTCGTCATCGTCGCGATGGTCAACGCGCCGATCCCGGCCGAAGTCATCGCGGAAGAAGGCGAGACGGCGATGGGTAGCGTCGCAAACGCGTTCCTCGGCAGTATCGGGATGGCATTGATCGTCGCCGGTGCGATCTTCAGTATGGTGAGTGCGTCGAACGCGAGCGTCCTCGCCGCCAGCAGCATCGGCTCGCTGATGGGACGACAGGGACAGGCACCGCGGCGATTTTCGCGCATTCATCCCGTCTACGGCACGCCGTTCTGGAGCGTCACGACCGCCACCGCGACCATCGTCGTCCTCATCGTCGCGTTCATCATGCTCTTTCCCGCCGACGGCGGCCTCGGTGGCGTCCGTCTCGGCCTCGAGGCGCTGACCGGGTTCGCCACGTTCAACCTGCTCGCGCCATTGTCGGTCGTCAACGTCGCGCTCATCGTCTCGCGACGGCGCTTTCCGGACCTCGAGCGCCCGATCACGGTCCCGCTGGTTCCGGTAGTGCCGATCGTCGGAATCGCGGCCAACCTGGCGCTCATCACCAGTCTGCCGATTATCGGGGTCGTCGTCGGGTCGGTTCTCGTCGTCGCGTTGCTCGTGGCGTACCTGATCTGGGGGGGAGCCCCCGAGACGGAGGAATTGTTCGAGCAGATCGTTTCGCCGTACTCGCCGGAGGAGCTAGCGGCCCGTTCGGCGGGCGGTGGCGGCGGCTCCACGGTCGACGCTGCACCGGCCGACGAGAGCGGCACAGAAGCGGCCACGGCGGAAACGGATCGGTTCCAGATCCTGGTTCCCGTCCGCCGTCTCGACCGCGCGCCGACGCACGTGCGGCTTGCGGCGATGATCGGAACCAGGTACGCGACCGATCCGATAGTGCGAGTCGTCACCGTCACCGGGATTCCGGATCAGACGCCGAGCGAGATGGTCGTCGACACCGCCGAAGAACGCGCGTCCCAACTCGGTGACGAACTCGCCGCGGCGGACCTCGACGTGGATTACACCGTCGAAGGACACATTTCTCGAGACATCGGGTTCAGCATCGTCCAGACGGCCAGGGACGAGCAAGTCGACATGATCCTCATGGGCTACCCCGAAGAGAGCGCCGAAATAACCCGTCGCGTGGAGTTCGACGCGCCCTGCGACGTGCTCTTCTCGAAGGGGTACGTGCCCGAGGAACCGGACGTACCAGGGACCGTCAACGTGGGGGCGGGCGGTGGGCCACACCACGCGGCGCTGTTGCCGTTCGTCAACCGACTCGCCGCCGCCGGCTCGTCGATTCACGTCATCAACGTCAGTCCCACCGGGCAGACTGGCACCGCGGAAGATCCCGCAGACACGCTGAACGCGCTTTCGGCGACGGATTCCGTCACGGTTCACAACGTTACCGCCACCTCTGTCGCCGACGGGCTCGTGACGACGGCCGCGGACAACGGCGGGATTCTGATAATCGGCGCATCACGGACGCGACGCCTCCGGCAATGGATCCTCGGGAGTACGCCGGATCGCGTCATCGAACTCGCAGAAGACGCCGACGTTCCTGTGATCGTCTACGCGAGCGAGACGACCGTTCGGAACGTACTCGAGGATTTCCTCTTCCCGCTCTACAGATACTTCGAGAAGCTTCGAACTCCCGACCGAGAGGCCGCGGTTCGAAGCGAGGCAGGTGACCCCGAACGATGAGAGTCTCGGCCGCGCTATACCGTCGCGACGTCCCCGGCACCCGTCACGCTGATTCCGCTGCCGCCGTTCGCAACTCGCTCGCGCGCGAGCGCGCCTGGGAGACGATTGCAGGGCGAGCCTCGAACGAGACGACGACGTCCTCGTCCCCGTAGCTCACGTCCTCGACGTGCGCGTTGTCGTGGAGCCACGACACGACGCTCATCGTGTCGTCGGTCATCGGAAGCAAGAGACGTTCTCGCTCCCAGTCCGGGAGCTCACGGTCGATCCGCTCAAGGAGCGCCGCCACGTTCGTGCCGTCTTTCGCGCTGACGGTGACCGGGTTCGGTGCGAGCGCCGACAGGGCCTCGCGCTTTTCGGCCAGTTCGTCCTCGCTCACCCGATCGATCTTGTTCAGCACGGTCACGATCGGGGCCTCGTTTCGCTCGTAGAGCGTATCGTGGCAGGTGACCAGCTTCTCGTGGATTTCGTCGACGGGTTCGCTGACGTCGACCACGAGCAAGACCAGGTCTGCACGGTAGACCGACTCGAGGGTCGATTTGAACGATTCGACAAGCCAGTGGGGAAGATCGCTGATGAACCCGACGGTGTCGGTCACCAGGACGTCCCGCGGTTCGATATCCGCACGCCGGGTCGTCGTCCCGAGCGTGGTGAACAGTTTGTCCTGGGACTCGGCCGTCGCGTCCAGGTCCGGGTGGAGGTCCTCGTTTTCGGAGACCTCGAGGTCGGACGCGAGCCGGCGCAGGAGGGTCGATTTGCCCGCGTTCGTGTAGCCCGCAAGCGCCACGAGATCGAACCCCGAGTCGCGGCGCCGTTCTCGACGGTGCTGTTCGGTTCGCTCGATTCGATCGAGTTCGTCCTTGATGCGGCTGATCTGGTCTTTGATGTCCCGCTCGCGGCTCTCGTCGTACTCGCCGAGCCCCATGAATCCGGGGTGTTCCTCGCGCTTGGCGAGGCTCGTCTTCGCCTCCGCCCGCGGAAGTTCGTACCGGAGTTCCGCCAGTTCGACCTGCAACTGGGCCTTGCGAGTCTGCGCCCGCTGGCCGAAAATCTCGAGGATGAGCGTAAACCGGTCCATGACCTCGACGCCGTCCGGAAGCAGCCGTCCGAGGTTGTACGTCTGATAGGGACCCAGCCTGTTGTCGAAGATGACCGTCGACGCATCGGTCTCTGCGACGAGTTCGGCGAGTTCCTCGGCTTTTCCCTCGCCGATCTGGAGGGCCGGATCTGCCCGTCGCGACTGCGTGACCTCTCCGACGACGGTGTATCCCGCCGCCCGGGCCAGATCGCGAATCTCGCTCGTATTTGCCGTGCCTGAATCGACGCGTTTGGCGATGATCGTGTTCATGCAGATAGCAGTGTGTCTGCCGTGCGCGGTCGGCTGCGCGCGTCGGCGTCCCGCGGCTCGTCGGTCCCGCGATCCGACGCGTTCACGCGCCGGCCGCGAGGACGAAGCGGACACCGCCACGCGGACCCGGAGAGATTAACGATGCCGGTCGAACACCTCCGTTGGACGCACGTGACTCATACCAATTCGTACGCGGCCGACCGTCTTGAATCCCGTGTTCGTTTCGACCGTCCGATCAGGGGGTCCGACCGGTCGAACCGTCACAGAGCGGACTGTTCTACCAGCGCCGCCGAGTCCGTCCGCGCCCGTCTGATCACGACGCTCACGCGACCACAACAGTCATAGGATTCGAATCGAAACGTAGTGAATAATGTTGGATATCGATCCGGCGGTACTCGGGTTCGAGTTCGGTGGCGGTGCGGCCATCGGCGGAGTCATGGGATTCGCCGCGAAGAAGATCGCGAAGCTGGTGGCGGTCCTCGTCGGCGTTCAGCTGATGTTCTTTCGCTACCTGGAGTCACAGGGGATCATCGTCGTCGACTGGAGCCGGCTCTCTGCAGGGCTTCTCGAGACGCAAGCGCGCGCACAGGACGTCGACGTCCACTGGATACAGTCCGTCCTCTCGACGCTGTCGATGGGTGCGGGCTTTACCGGAGGCTTCCTGATCGGGTTCAAGCGCGGATAACGAACCGATCGGCCTCGAGGGGAAACCGAAACCGACGACTCGGCCGCCGCCTTCGCGATCGATCGATCACCGCGTCTTCAGATCGTCTTTGTCCTTGATGATCTCCGTCTCGGCTTCGCCGCTCGTGTGTTCGTTGACGACGTCGTAGAACTCGTTTTGCAACCCCGCGGGGAACGTGAGGACCCCGATCCACGATCCGTCGTTTTGCCACTCCTCGCGCTCTAGATCGCCGAACTGGCGAATCTGTGCCTGGGCGCTGCCTGCGTATTCGGCCGGTACCTGGACGGCGACGGTGATCTCCTCGAACCTGATCGGGATCACCGGGCGGAGCGCGTCCAGAGCGTCGTCGACCTGCTGTTGGACCGGCTCCATCGGATCGACGGTAAAGCCGGCTTCCTCGAGCGCGTTCTCGATCCGTTCGGGCGGATGCGGTGCGTTGTCCATCTGCGGATTGACCGCGTTTCGCGTGATGGTATCGATCAGCTGCTTGCGCTTTTGTTCTTGCATCTCACGGCGCTGGTCGGCCGTAATCTGAATCTCGCCTCGCTTGATCACCGCGGGGATGATCTCGAGCGGATCCGTCGTCTCGAAGACCGTTTCGAGGTCGTCCTCCGCCGGCCGGTCCCCTCGAGACGCGTCCTCGAAGACGTCCTCGGCGGCGATCACGTCCTCGAGGTCACCCTCGAACTCGTCGCGTTTGATCGCCAGCGCTGCGTCCGGATCGACAAGCACCTCGAAACGCGCCCCGTGTGACTCGAGCCGCGCCGTCACCGCCTCGTCGAGCGAAATCATACCACACGATTCCCCCGCCAATTTAAAGAGTGTTTCCCGACGTGACGCCGAGTCCGGTAACTCACAGCCGCCGGCCGTACCCGAACGCCGTCGTCCGTCGTCCGGACACCGACCTCGTTCCGACGGGCGGACCGGCCGCTCGAGCGGTTGCGGTCTCGAAAACGCGTTTCCGCGGCTGCGTCTCGATTACTCGTCGGCTTCGTCGTCCTCGCCCGTATCGAGAAGGTCGTTCTCCTCTAGGTACTCCTCGATTCGATCGTGGTCGAACATGTCGAAGGACTCGGTTTCCACGTCGACAGTCGCCAGTCCCACTTCGCTGGGAAGCAGAGAGCCGTCGTTGACCGATGCGAGCGCATCGAGTGCGAGCGCGATGCCGCCGTCGAGGTCGGCCTCGTCGTCGTAGTTCTCCTCGAGATAGTTCTGGAGTTCGCCCCGATCGGCACCGACGGCCAGTGCCTTCCACTCGTAGGGCGTCCCGGAGGGGTCCGTCTCGAAGAGTCGCGGTTCGCCGTTGTCGATGCCGCCGACGATCAGTGCAACCCCGACGGGCACCGCCGACCTGGGTGTACTGCTGGATGTGGTCGGTGACTTCCTTGGTCAGCGTCTCGACGCCGATCGGCTCGCCGTAGCGCAGTTGGTTGACCTGCGTCTGGCGGCGCGCAAAGTCGATCAGTTGGCGAGCGTCGGCGACGTGGCCCGCGCTCGCGATACCGACGTGGTCGTCGGCTTTGTGGATCTTCTCGACGCTCGAGTCCTCGAGCAGCGGTGAGGGAACCCGTTTGTCGACGGCGAGAACGACGCCGTCGTTCGTTCGAACACCGATACTGGCTGTTCCTCGCTTGACCGCCTCGCGAGCGTACTCGACCTGGTAGAGTCGGCCGTCGGGCGAGAAGATCGTGATGCCACGGTCGTACGCCTGCTGTTGGGCTTGTCCCTGCATAGTTTCACGCTAAATTGTAATCGAGGTCTGTCGCGCCCGTGAACGCCTCATCGAGTCGCACGTCGCCACCGCAATCCCGACGGACGGCCACTCGCTCCGCGCTCGCGAACACGACGTTTCTCTGTTCGGAATCTTGCCCGCGGCGTCCTAAATAGTTTTCTTACCGCGGTGAAGGAGGCCAGGACCGGACGCGAGTGGCCCGGCGATCGGACGCCGGTCACTCCAGATATTTTTCGTCGGCGGCGCGGATCGTGCCGCTGATTCCGCGGACCACGATCCCGACGGGAGCGCCGTCGATTTCGTCGATACAGGCCAGTGCCGCGCGAGCGGGATCGGTCTCACCGCGACGGGCCCTGACGATCGCCTGGCCGGTTCCGTCGCCGAAAGAGAACCGTACGACGGTCAGATCCGCGTCGGCACTACCCGGATCGCCCAGCAGGTTCTGGCCCGCGTACCACAGCTCACGCTGGAACGAGCGCCGACCGATCCGGTCGTCCGGCCGCGTCTCGAGCGAAACGGCGAGATACCGCCACCGCGGGCGGAGGTGTTTCGGAAGGTGTTTCATGCCTTACTCCGCTCCGTCGCCGGCTGTCGTGTGACCGCGCTCTGCGACCAGCACGCCGACCTGATCGTGGACTCGCTCGACGGCCGAAAGCGAGAACCCCGCGTCGGTAAACGCGTCGGCGAGCACTCCGACCGTCGCCGGATCGTCAACCTCGGGCGAGTAGAACGGTTCGTCGGGGTCCGGATCGCCGAAGAACATCACGTCCCCGAGGACGAATTTCCGCGGCTCGTGGTCGGCGATGACCGCGATCGCCTCGCGTTTTTCCTCGTCCGAGAGGTGATGCAGGGCGAAGTTCGAGGTCACGATATCGACCTGCCCCTCGTAGTTCGGTTCACGAAACGTCCCGGTTCCGAACTCGAGGGACTCGAGGCCGTCCTCCTCGGCCTTTCGTTCGGCTTCCGCGAGCATGCCCGCGCTGATATCGCGACCGACGACACGGGCCGCGTCGGCGGCGAGCGGGATTGCGATGGCTCCCGTTCCGGTGCCGAGATCCAACACGACGTCGTCGGGTTCGGGGGCGGCGTGTTCGACGACGAGATCCACGCAGGTGCGGTACTCGTCCGATTTCGACTCGTCGTATCGATCGGCTTCCTCGTCGAACCGGGCCGCGTGATCCTCACGGCTCTTTTTCATACCGTCCCCGTTCGACCCCCGGCTCAATGAACGACTCGGACTGGACGTGGCGATTGCGTTCGGCGATGCGGCCCCACTCCGCGAGCCCCTCCTCAATGAACCGGTCCGTGAACCCGACCTCCGAACCCACCGCCTTCAGTTCCCGAGGGGCCCGAATCTCGAGGTGCGAACTCGGATCCGCGCTGACGACGTACGGCGCATCGAAGTGGTCGACGATCTCCCGTAATTTCCGTAACGACTGGATGATGCGGACTCGTCGACCGCCGCTCTCCCGGAGGACGCCACCGAGGGCGAACTCGATCCGGACCCCGTTTTCGATGGCGGCTTTCACCAGCACGTGGTTGATATCGCCATCGCCGGCCATCGGATGTGCGAGCACGTCGACTTTCGGCTGTTCGACGGCAAATCGATTCATGGCGTTCGTCCCGCCGTGGATTCCCACGATCGTTTCGGACGTCCGGTAGTTCCCGACGGCTCCGCTCGCCTGCTGTCGATCGTCTGTCCGAATTTCGACGCCCTCGACCACGTCGATCCCGTATTCGTCGGCGATTCGGGCGGCGTCGTAGTCCGCTCGCGCGTCCGAGTGGTTGCGTACGACCACGCCCTCGAACCCGTACTCGACCGCCGTTTTCGCGACGCTGGCGACCGAACTCTGTCCATCGGGTCGGGCGTGGACGGCCTCGTACATACTCGAATCGTCTCGCGACGGTGACTTGGGGTTTGCGCCTGGACCGAGTCGAAACCACTCGAGCCGAACGCGGAACCGAGACCAGACGGTGACCGAGCGACCGAAAACGCGACACCGTGCGTCGAAGCGAGGTGAAAGAACTGGAGGAGGGGTGCTTACGATCGTGCCGGAACGGGATCGCCGGTCCGGCGAGGTCGTCGGCGCGCAGCGCCGACTGCAAGTGGAGCCATCGGAACCGGTCTGTCCAACGGCGCGTCACGTGATTTCGATGCGACTGCCAGCGGCCGGCAAAGCCGCCCTCGGCGTGCCGGTTCGTCGTCGTTAGTTGAGGATGCTCTGTGCGACGGTCGCGAGTTGGCCGTTGTCGGCCTCGCTCAATCGGTCGTCGCCGATTTTCAGGCGGAGGCGCGGACGTCCGACGTCGATCGGGACCTTCTCGGTGTCGATGAGGCCCATGTCCTCGAGTTTCGTCTTCGTTCGGGAGAACGTTGCTTTGGACGCGATTCCGACGTCCTCTCCCCACTTGCTGATGTCGTACAACAGCGCCTCGTTCTTGGCCGCGACGAGCAGTGAAATGGTGACCTCGTCGAGTCCGTCGCCGTCGCCTCTGGCGGTCTCGAGGGAATCGAGGATGGCGGCGAAGTCCGCTTCCGCCGAGGGACTGATTTCCTCTGACAGCGTCTCCCGGACGTCCGTGATCGGCGGTGTCCGGAGGTTGAACGTTTTGGCGTCCCCCCATCGAGCTGCGTAGGTGTCGTAGGTGTCCTCGACGAAGCTGGCGTCGTCGGTGATGAGCCCTCCGACACGGTCATCGGCGTGAACGACAGCGACGACGCGGTCGTCGGTGACGAGCAGCGAGTTCTCCGGTGCCTCGGCGAGCGTCCGGAGCACGAGTGCGCCCTCGCTGATGAGGTCCGCCGCGTTCGACGCGACGATGAAGTCGTCCATGACGTCTTTCAGCGTCCGCTCGTCGGCGAGCATGTGTACCGACGGCAGGTCGCCGTCGAATCCCGTCGCGACGGCGATAAACTCCTCGATTGCATCCTGCGAGGGATTGATCATGTAAATGTCTCCACTTGCATCCTCGAGAACCGACTCGAGTATATCGTCAATCTGGTGATTGAGTAAATTCGAAGCCATGCGTATACAGAAGTAATAGAGGCCATTATACTTAATTTTGGTGGCCGTTTGCACGGCAGAACTTCTCGTCCAGCGGTTGAACCGGTGATTTTTGTCCCATAATCCGTTAGTTCGCCGACGAAATATCAGCATGTCTTACATACGCGCGAGCGGCATTCGAAAATTGATTCGGTCTCGAGACCGATCGGTCGCGTCCATCGCAACAAACCGATGGATATTCGAACCTGGTTCATTCAAGAAACTGCTTCTCCCTCAAACGAAGTTCAACCGCCCCGAGGGCCGGGATCTGGCGGAGCTGTAGTGTCGACAACAACTATATACTGGTGACGTGTTATTACAACATCGTATGGGTGTTCGACACAATCAACTATGGTGGCCAGTTCGCAGCGTCGCTACTATCAGACGAAGTGAAACAGCAGCCAAGCGTCAGTCAGGACGATTTGCGGCACGAGCAAAGCGGGTTAGTACCTACGGTGGACCCTGAATTGGATTATCGATCGAATCGAGGCCACAGTTCCTTCGACCAGTAAATGTCCCCGTCGTAAATTACCGATGCTTCCGTTTCTTTGAGCATCGTGACGAGTTCCGACTCGGTCAGCGTGAAGCTGGATTCGTTGCCACAGAGATAGGCGTATTCGTTCGTTGCGGTATGTGGGAAGTAATACGAGCCGGTCACTCGCGTCGAGTAACAGTCGAAGGTAAGCAGGTACCGCCGTCCATCGGCGGCGGTATCGAGTTCCTCGAGGGTCGCCGTCGTCGGGAGACGGCTTTTCCCCTGGGTGAGGGAGTGAGTCCCGTCACCGACGACGGCGTAGTCCTTACCCATCATGATTCGCCTGCGCGCGAGGCCCATGGCGCGTTCGATACTGAACCCGTGGACCAGCAATTTGGCGAACGTGGACCCGACTTTGATCGCGTGATCGTTCAGGACCTTCGTGAACGTAACCGCGCCCGCGACGCTCCCCTTTTCGATCAGCTTCTTTCCCTCGTAAAAGGAGCCACAGGCGTTCAGGAAGAACGTCTGGGCGTTACATCGATCGAGGCTCGAGGCCGAGAGCGTCCCGTCGGGGCAACACAGCCCGCCGGTCTCGCAGTGGCCGATATAGTGGACGAAGTCGTGATCGGCTTCGAAGACGCGAGCGAGCGCCGCCGTGCCGAGCGATTCCTCGACGGTAACGTCGATCGACAGTTCTTCCGAGCGCCGTCGATAGATGCCGGCGACGTAATCGTGTTCGCCGGCCATCTCCGGATCGTTGAGCACGACGCAGATCGAGGTCGAATCGCTCGACTGCTCGAGGAAATCGAGGCGATTGTGGTAGGCCTCTGGGGCGGATTTGAAGACGTCGATCGGAACGTCGTCGGCGAGCCACCCGTGAGTGCGCCCGCTTCGAAGCTCCGGTTTGACGATGTCTACCGAAGCGACCTGGCCCGTGGCTCTCCCCGCGTCGGGATGCGACTCGGTCCCGCCCCTCGAAACGGAACCGGGACCTCGATAGAAGTCTTCGAGCGAGCGCTCGACCAGTTCTTTCCCCTCGAGTTTGGACGTGCGGGGCGTATAGACCATGCTCAATCGGTCGAGCAGGAACGGGAGCGTTTCGATGCTGTCGTACGCCGGCGTCACGTACGTCGAGAGGTGCCAGTCCGGGAGGCGGTGTTTGATCGCCGCGTACGGGACCTCGAGGTACGTTGCGAGCCTATCCTGGGGACTGGCTTCGTAGAGTGCGTCGGCGTCGAGTTCGAGGGCGTCGAGGAGGCTGAGCTCCGACAGACGCGTCCCGTACGGCCCGGCGTTGCGGACGAGACAGTCGAGGAAGAACGTTTTCCGAAGCAGCTGTTCGACGTCGCGTTCCAGGTCTGGCATCGGCGAGAGTACCTTCTCGATCGCGTGATCGGGAAGTCGAAGTCGCGGCCGATCGGTCGTCGAGCCGGCTCGGTCTGCGGAGACGTCGTCGGTCGTCCGCACGGTCGCCTGGAGGTAGTACGCAAGCGGTGCGGTCACGAACAAGGATTCGTAGTCCGACGGGACGACCAACTCGAGGCCGTGGTCGGGAGTGTCCGCTTTGATGCAGTCCGAAATTTCGAGTTCGTCGCCGTGTTCGAGAAGCGACGGGTGGCCCCGAAGCGTGGGGTACGAGCGGTTGGGGGTGTCCGTCTTGTGTGAGGCGGCCATGTGGGTAATAGCCTCGGCTATCGCCGACGGACGGTCGGGGACGGTGATGGTTCCGGCCGGGAATTCGTGCCGACAGCGGACGCCGAGGATGACGCGGGTCTGGTTCGGAAAGGAAACGACGACCTCCTCGTAATCGTCCGTCTTCTCGATCGTCGCAGCGCCCGAAAATCGAAGGTAGGCCTTGATATCGGTATCGACGTCGACGACGTACTCGCCGGGCGACAGCGACAGCGGCTCGCCCCCTGGATCGAGTTCGTACTGGTCTTCGAGTCCGAGGGAGAACGCGTAGACGACCGCGTGGGGGAACCGAAGTTCGTCCGTCGTCACAACGAGCGTATCGTCGACCGGGCGCGGAATATCCACGCCGGTATCTTCGATGACGAAATCCTCACCCGTGACCGCCAACTCTGCGTTATCGGCATCGGTGACGTAGAGGGTGTCCTCGTCTACCGCCCACTCAATCATTCAGTTGGTTGAATGTCACTCGGACAAGTTAGTTGTACCGGGCCGTGGTCGCAACGGCGGGAGGGGACAGTCGACAAGCCGCCCGCTCGAACACGGGCCGCCGATAGTGGCCCGACTTGCCGGGGACGGGTACACTTATACAGTCGCCAGACCGCACTTCGGATATGAACCACGATCAGGTTCGCGAGGTCGATCCCGCCGTCGCCGACGCACTCGAGGGCGAGGTAGACCGCCAGCGAGAGACGCTGCAGATGATCGCCAGCGAGAATCACGTCAGCGAGGCAGTCCTCGACGCCCAGGGCAGCGCGCTCACGAACAAGTACGCGGAGGGATATCCGGGCGAGCGTTACTACGGCGGCTGTACGTACGCCGACGAAGTCGAGCAGTTGGCGATCGATCGCGCGGCGGAGCTGTTCGGCGCCGAGCACGTCAACGTTCAGCCACACTCGGGGACGCAGGCGAACCAGGCCGTCTACTTCGCCATGCTCGAGCCGGGTGACAAGATTCTCTCGCTCGATCTCACCCACGGGGGGCACCTGAGCCACGGCCACCCGGCGAACTTCACGGGACAGCTCTACGAGGTCGAACAGTACGAAGTCGATCCGGAGACGGGCTACCTGGACTACGACGGGCTGGCCGACCACGCCGCCGAGTTCGAACCGGATATCATCGTCTCGGGGTATTCTGCGTATCCGCGCGAGATCGAGTGGGAGCGCATTCAGGACGTCGCGGACGACGTCGACGCGCTCCACCTGGCGGACATCGCCCACATCACCGGGCTCGTCGCGGCGGGCGTCCACCCGTCGCCGGTCGGTGTCGCCGACTTCGTGACCGGTTCGACCCACAAGACGATCCGGTCCGGTCGCGGCGGCATCGTCATGACGAGCGACGAATACGCCGACGACATCGACGCCGCAGTCTTCCCCGGCGGCCAGGGCGGCCCGCTCATGCACAACATCGCCGGTAAAGCCGTCGGATTCAAGGAGGCCCTCGAGCCCTCGTTCGAGGACTACGCAGCGCAAACGATCGCGAACGCGAAAGCCCTGGGCGAGTCGCTCTCCGAGAACGGGTTTTCGCTGGTCTCCGGCGGCACGGACAACCACCTCGTCCTCGTCGACCTCCGCGATAGCCATCCCGACACGACCGGCGGCGACGCCGAGGAGGCTCTCGAAGCGGCCGGTATCGTCCTCAACGGAAACACGGTGCCCGGCGAGACGCGCTCGGCGTTCAACCCGAGCGGCATTCGTGCCGGGACGCCGGGACTGACCACGCGCGGCTTCGACGAGGACGACTGCCGCACAGTCGGCGATCTGATTACCCGCGTCGTCGACAGCCCGGACGACGAGGGGGTCATCGAGGACGTTCGCGACGAAGTCGCGGTGCTGTGCGAAGAGAACCCGCTGTACGAGTAGGGCATCCGGGGTGAGACGGTCTTTCGTGACGTGTTCCGAGTTCGACGTATCACTCCTTTTCGAGTACCGTCCGCCACTGGACGTCGCCGTACGTGGTTGCAGCGACGGCCCAGGGCGTTCCGACGGTCGCTTCGCGAAGGCGGTCCACGCTGAAGACACAGAAGAGCAACGTTCGTCCCACGTCGCCCTCGTACACGACGTGATAGACGCGGTGTGCGAACCCGGGCCTCGGATCGTTCCGGTAGGCGAACACGTCCGCCGTCGCGTCCAGTTCGGGCGCGTAGTTATCGACGACGGCGGTCGCATCGGGCGTCGTGACGTACGCGAGACTCTCGAGGAACTCGCGAACGCCCGGAATCGAGCCGGCCAGTCCGATCTGCGTTCCGATCGCGTGGGCCGATCGAAACCGATCGCGATCGAAGTGGTCGCGGAGCGAAAACATATCTGCCCGCCGGGCGTCGGTCACGCCCCGGTCGCGCATCGTTTCGACGAGGTGGTCGCTCACTTCGATCGCGACGGTCTCGAACCGCTCCTGATAGAAGAGCGCGTCCCTCCCTGCACCGGCACCCATCTTTAATCAGCGAGGGAACCCCGGCCTTTAGGCCGGGTGGGGAATCGCGTCACTTGACTACGCTGTCCACCGCTCAATCGGCACTGCCGGAATCCAACTCCTTCTGAGCGTGGAGTAGCATTCCTTTCCACGTCAGACCGTGGTGTTTCTTTGTCTCTTTCAGGCTCTCGTACTGCGATTCGTCCTCGAACTCTATTTTGACGTACTTCATGAATGGTGTTACACCAACGTTACGTTTATGTGTGTCGGTCGCCCACCGGGGTAGTGTGTCCGAGAC
Source organism: Natrinema caseinilyticum (assembly GCF_024227435.1). Classification (GTDB taxonomy): domain Archaea; phylum Halobacteriota; class Halobacteria; order Halobacteriales; family Natrialbaceae; genus Natrinema; species Natrinema caseinilyticum. Next base: position 59,577 of record NZ_CP100445.1, on the reverse strand, counting down.
GGTGACAAAGACGCTACAGGCCACGCTCGCTACGCCCACTACGGGCAAAGAGCAACGCCTACAGCGGCTCTTGGACACCTACCGCGAAGCACTCCACGACGCCTTCGACAATAGAGCCGACACAATGTCTGCCGTCAACGACGTTGTGACGCCCTACGACCTGCCGTACCAAGCCAAAGACGCGCTTAAGTCCTACGTCCCGAAACTCCGTTCGACGTACAACGCCGAGGAGTTGGACGACGAGCATCCGCTTCGACTCGTCAATCGGGCCGCGAAGTTCGACCACTCGGGGGAGCGCGAACACGGTTTTGTCTGGCAGGCCCCGCAACCCGGACGCGGAACGAACTTCTGGATTCCGCTTCGGATTAACCCCGAACAAGAATCTCTGTGGTCCGACCTGCTCGACGGAGATGCGAAGGCAGGCGAGTTGCGGCTACAGCGACACCGCACGTCGTGGGAGTTGCACGTCACCGTCGAATACCCGGTCGAAGAACCGACCGACTCGGACGACCCGACGCACATCGGTTTCGACGTAGGTGAGAGCGCGTTGATTACGGGCTGTGCCCTCAAACGCGACGTACCCCGGGAGCCGATGATGGAGAGTGGCAGTCGGGCGCGACACCTCCGCAAAGAGATGCACACCACGCTCAAGCGGCTTCAAGAACGTGACGCCGCCGAGTGGCGCGTGGACGAACGATTCGACCACTACCAGAACGCCCTGACGGATATTGTCGAGAAGGTGTCTCGGCGGGCCGTCGAATACGCCGAATCCTTCGAGAACCCCGTTATCGTCCTCGAAGACCTGTCGTACATCCGCGAACGGTTGGATTACGGCAAGTTCATCAACCGGCGGCTTCATGCGTGGGCGTTCGCACGGCTACAGGGGCGCATCGAGGACAAGGCGACGGAAGAAGGCATTCCAGTCGAGTACGTCAATGCAGCGTACACCTCGCAGTCGTGCCACGCTTGCGGTCGTCTCGGTCGGCGGAGTCAGCAAGCGGAGTTCGTGTGCCCGCACGACGATTGCCACGTGTCGGAGTTCCAAGCAGACATCAACGCGGCGGCGAATATCGCCAGTCGCGTAGACCCGTGGGGAGAGAGCGTTCCTTGGGAGCCGGAACGCGATGACTCGCCTCGGGATGGGAGCGCCTGTGACAGCGCCACAGTCCACCGGGAGACGAGCGAGAACCCCTCGCAGATGACGCTCTCGGCATACTCGGACTGAAACCGGCCAAGACGGATTCCCCTTGTAGGGGAAGCCCCGCCGTTCACGGCAGGGAGGATGTCACATCGAGTAGCGGACCGTCCATCCACCGATCCCGCCACGCATCCTCGTCGTGTGCACCGAAATACCACTCCTCGATTCGGTGTTCGCGGACGTCGTGCCCGTCGCGATCGAGAAGCGGTTCCGTTCGGTCACCGAGGTACTGGTCGCGGATAGCACGACCGAATGGATCCGTGTCCACTATACCCTGAAAACGGAATCGAAGGGGTTCAAACTTCAAAGAGAGTCGGTACCACCTCCCGCACCACCGGGACGGCGGCTCGGACTCCGCACACCGCCCCAGGCGATCGACTCGCGAGCCGTCGGTCTCCTGCTCGAGGACGTCCGGATCGAGCGGGCGAACCCGGAACTCGAGGAACCGGCGGCGGTCGACGACGCAATTTGAAGCGTCTCGGAGACCGCTCGTGAATTCGCGATCGGGTCCGATCTCGATCGTCGGAGCGCCCGACGCGCACCCCTTTTTGCGAACTTCCGCATGACATATCCTTTTCAATATGGATACCGTTACCAACCCGCATGGAAGACGAGACGACCACGGAGATGTACCGGGCCAGAACCGACGCGCTGACGACCGACGTCGGCGAGGGACGGCCCGTGGTCTTCGCCCACGGGACGCTGATGGACCGGACGATGTTCGCGCCGCAACTCGAGGCGGTGAAAGACGACTACCGAGCCGTCGCCTACGATCTGCGGGCGCGAACGGACCGATACGCACAGGGGTACGATCTGCGTGATCTGACCGACGACTGTGCGGCGCTGCTCGACGGGATCGGCGAGGAGAGCGCCGTCGTCGCGGGCATGTCGATGGGCGGATTCATGGCGCTGCGCTTCGCGCTCGCGTATCCGGATCGAGTCGACGGGCTCGTCCTGATCGATTCGATGGCCGCTCCACACACGGCCGACGAACAGGAGATCTACGGCGAACTCGTCGAACCGCTCGAGGGATCGCACGACCCGAATCCGCGCGAGTTGGCCGAAAGCGTGACCGGCTACCTCTTCGGTGAAACGACCCGGGAGGAAAATCCCGACCTCGTCGAGTCCTGGGTCGACCGCTGGGCGACCTACCCGGGTGCGGCGGTCTACCACGAACTCCACTCCTGGCTCGATCGCCCCGACGTCACCGACCGCCTCTCGGAGATTGACGTCCCGGTCCTGATCGTTCACGGCGAGGAAGATCCATCGATCGATCCATCGCGGGCCGAACCGATGCTCGAGGAGTTCCCCGACGCCGAGATGGTAGTCGTACCGGAGGCGGGCCACACCTCCAACCTGGAGCGGCCGGAGCCCGTCAACGACGCGATTACGTCGTTCCTCGACGAGCGTTTCTGACCGGATCACTGCACGTTCTTGTATATTTACGATCGTTTTGGCGCCGTTCTGGGCACGAATCCGGGGATTAATGAGCCTCGCGGTCGCCCACTCGAGTAATGACCGAGATCATCGACGGTAACGCGGTTGCGAGTGAGATTCGAGACGGCCTCACGGACGCGATCGAGACCCTCGCAGACGCGGGCGCACGGCCGGGACTGGCGACCGTCCTCATGGGCGACGATCCGGCGAGCCAGACGTACGTGAACATGAAGCAACGCGATTGCGAGGAGGTCGGGATCGAGAGCCACCACGTCGACGTCGACGGCGATGCGCCCCCCGAGGCCCTGTTCGACACGATCGCCGACCTGAACGACGATCCCGAGATCCACGGGTACATCGTCCAGGCCCCGGTTCCCGACCACGTCGAGTACCGGAACGTGATCCGCCGCGTCGACCCGACCAAGGACGTCGACGGCTTCCACCCCGAGAACGTCGGTCGGCTCGTCGCCGGCGACGCACGCTTTCGCCCCTGTACTCCCCACGGCGTCCAGAAACTGCTCGAGTCCGCCGGGGTCGATACGGAAGGGAAGGACGTCACGATCGTCGGCCGATCGGACATCGTCGGAAAGCCGCTCGCGAATCTGCTCGTTCAGAAAGCCGACGACGGCAACGCGACGGTGACGGTCTGTCACTCCCGAACCGAAGATCTCGGCGAAAAAACCCGTAACGCGGACGTCGTCGTCGCGGCGGTCGGCGTTCCCGAACTGGTCGACGGCTCGATGCTCACCGAGGGGACGGTCGTGATCGACGTCGGCGTCAATCGGGTCGACGCCGATACCGAGAAGGGATACGAACTCGTCGGCGACGTCGAGTTCGAGAGCGCCCAAGAGAAGGCGAGCGCGATCACGCCCGTTCCCGGCGGCGTCGGACCGATGACTCGCGCGATGCTACTCTATAACACCGTCAAAGCCGCCAGTATGCAGGAAAACGTCGCCGTCGACCTCCCCTGAGTCCGTCCGCACACCCTCGCTACTGCTCCTCGCGCTCCTCGAGGCAACCGTCCTCTGCCCTATTCGAGGTCGAGATCGCTCAATCGCTCCTGGGCCCGCGCGAACGCTCGTTCCTCGCCACGGAGGCCGTTCGCCAGGTCGCGAGTCGCTTCGACGAGCCGTTCGGCGGCCCGCGGTTCGATATCGCCGTCGAGCATTCGGATGCGCGTTACGTGTTCGCCCAGCGTCTCGAGCGCGCGTCGTTCGCTCGCAGTCAGGTCGCGGTCTCCGGACCAGGTGCGGAGGTCGCGGCGGTACTCACGGACCGCGTTCGCGTACGCGAGCCCGCGGGCCGATCGCAGCGTGTCGGGGACGTCCTCGACCGGCGGTCGCTCACCCCGATCGGCATCGCGCAGCAACGCCAGAAAATAGAGTTCTTCGCGGTCCTCGAGCCGTATATCACGGGAGACGATGTCGGCGACGTGTAGCAGTTCGATCGCCGCGAGGTACGTGTCGTCCAGATCGCGGAGGGTGCCCGCGTTGACGAAGCCACGACAGCGAACGTACTCTCGACAGCGGTCGCGGGCCCGTTCGGCGAGGTCGTCCGTCGCGACCTCGTCGATCGCGTTCCGCACGGGCGTGAGGTCGAACGATACCTGCAAGTCGGTGTGTTCGGTCCGCTCGTCGACGCCGACGCTGCGAAGACTTCCGCAGGCCGGACACCCGACGCTGCCCGTCTCGTAGTACGACCAGCGAGTCCCACACTCCGTGCATTCACGCTCGCCCCGAATCTTCATGCGGCCACGTACGACGGGAACACAAAAATGCCCTCCGAACCACCGAATTCGGGGAGACTGGCTGATCTCCCACGCGAGCCGCCCGAGACCGTCCTCGACGTCTCTCCCGTCAGTCTCCCCGTTTATCGGGCATCGTCGAAAAATGAGGGGGACCGCGCATATCCGCCCGTTTCGACGGCGGCGGTGCCATCGTCGAGTGGCGACCACCGCTGTTCGAAGCGCTGTCGCGGCCCCCAGCAGTTCCGAATTCGAGCGTCGAGGACTCTCCGTCGATTTCCTCGTCCGGATCCGTCTCCTCCGTTTCGGCCTCGTTCGAAGCATCCTCCCCCGAAGTATCGTCTTCTGCATCCCCCGCCTCGCCTTTCGCCGCCTCGAGTTGGTCCCGAAGCTGCTGGAGCTGCGTCCCGACGTCCGAAACCGACGATTGCACCGCCGACCGCAGGCGTTCCGCGGATTCTTCGGCAGACTCGTCCGTCTCGTCCCGTTCGGCCGCGGTCGCGCCGGGTCCGTCGGCCGACGACACGCGCTCGGATTCGTCCCCGACGCCGTCGCTCGCTTCGGCCGCGTCTGTTGATTCGTCCGCTTCGCCGATCGTCTCTCGAAGCCCCTCCACGGCACCTCCGAGTTCACCGTCGTCACTCCGGGATGCGAGCTTCGCGAGATTGAGCAGTCGCTCCAGCGACTCGAGTTGGGCCGACTCTCCACGAGCGATGGCTTCCGGAATCGAATCCGCTTCGGAGCCATCGGGGAGCGTCGCCAGCCCGAGTGCCTCGAGCACCCTCCTCGGATCCGTCGATTCGAGGAGGTCACGCGCCTCCCTCGCGGCCGCGAGCAAATCGGCCGTCGCAGCGTCAGTCTCGCCATCCGAACTGGGTCTCAGAACGAGCGACCCGCTGGACGCCTCGGCTCGTGTCAATATTTCGTGCACCCGATCGGTCAGTTCGTCGTGCGTACCCATCGTTGTCGAGTATTCTTGCTCCGTCGGTCGTTTCGCCCCGTCGTCCGTCCGCGCTGCCGTCGATCGGATCGACCGCCGAATCGGTCTCCGACGTTTACTCGGCTTTCGCATCCGCTTTCGAATCGGCGGCTTCCTCGCCCGTCGTGACCGTGTCGATGATCTCGTCGGTCATCTCCTCCCGACTGAGGTTCGCCGTCACGTCGACGTCCTTGGCGACCGACTGCAAATCGTCGTAGGACAACACGCCGAGGAAATCCTCGAGGGTGTCCCTCCTGAGTTCTGCCAAGTCGTCAACCGATCGGTCGGCGGTCTCGAGGGCCCCGTTCTCCCGTCCGTCGTCGTGTTCCTGCGCTTCGTCCGACTCCCCGCCCGACGCTTCGGCGTCCGCGTCGTCCTCGTCTTCGTCACCAGTCGCCTCGGCTTCCGACCGCGCTCGTGATTCGCTCTCTGATTCCGACTCTTCGTCGGCACCGCTTTCGTCGGCGCCGATTCCATCGGCGAGATCCTCGAGGGTACCGCCGTCACGGACGGATCTGGCCACCGAGGCGACGGATTCCCTGCCCTCGAGATCCTCGAGAGACGTACGGAACGCGTCTCGGACCCCCGTCGTGAGTTCGGTCGTGATTTCACCGAGGTCATTTCCCTCCTCGATGCCGTCGACGATCGTCACGTGTACCTCGCGACCGATCGAAGACCCCAGTTGACGGCCGATTCGTTCCCCGAATCGACGGCCGATGGACGCCCCGATATCGTCCCCGTAGACGCTGTTTTCGATGGCGCCGTCGCCCAGCATATCGGTGACGTCGACCTGTTTGCCGACCTCGTCGGCGACCATCTCCTTGAGTCCGGTTCCGTCACTCACGAGCACCACCTCGATTCCGTTCTGAGCCGTCAGGCTGTCTTCGTCTCACGGTCTTATTCCCCGTCGGCCTCCGTCTCGTCGTTCGATTCGTCCGTTTCGTCCGGCGTTTCCTCGGCATCACCCTCGTCGCCTGCATCGGACGCTTGTTCGTCATCGTCGGTCGTCTCGTCGGTGCCTTCGTCCCCGGTCGTATCCGCGCTCGTCTCTTCGTCCTCCGTGGATGTCTCGTCGCCCTCTTCGGCCTCCGTTTCGCCGGAACTCAGCAATTCGTCGACGACCATCGTTCCGATCGTTCGGCCGAGCGATTCGCCGACCGCTCGCCCGACGAGCGCGCCGATCTGCCCACCGAGGGCTTCGCCGAAGGGCTTCTCGCCGTCGAACTCGTCTTCCCACTGGGTTCCCTCGACCAGATCGTCCACGTCGACGGTGTCGGCGATCGTTTCGGTATCGATCCGCTGTGTGAGTGATTCGTCGCTCATGATGTCGCCTCCGCTCGTGACTGCGGTTCAGGTCGTTCGTCGGCCTCCTCGTCCCGGTCCGGCTCGAGCCGTTCGACCAGCTGCTCGAGCACCTCTCTGACTACCACCGCCACGATCTCCTCGGTGGGGAAGCTCGGAACGAGCGCGGCCACCTTCTCTTTGAGCCAGCCGATCGCCGACCTGAGCCGACCGGGTGACTCGTCCGCTTCTTCGGATTCACCCGCCGCTCGTTCCTCGTCCGATTTTCCACCGCCGCCGAACAGCCCCCCGAGCCACTCCTGGGGCTTGCTCAGCAGCGATTTCGCTTTGTCCGCCACGGCTTCGGTTCCGTCTATCAGCCCCGCGACGGACGACAGAAGGTTACCGAGCAGGTTTCCCTCCCCCGGACGCGCCGAGACGTCGAGCGTGACCGGATTCAGATTGACCTCGAGGCCGAGCAAATCCAGGAACAAACCGTCGAGGTCGAGGTGGAGGACCCCCGACGCGTCGTCGCTCTGGTAGACGTCGTCGGCGTCCTCGACGTGATACTCCGCTTCCTCCTCCTCTTGCTCGCCCTTTCTTTCAGTTTCCGCTTCTTCCCCGGCTTCCTCTTCAGCCTCCGCTTCTTCCTCTACCTCCCCTCCTTCAGCCTCCGCTTCGACGGCCTCCGCGTCGTTCGCTTCCGTTTCTTCACGTTCCGTCGTTTCCTCGTCGCTCGAGTCACCGCCGTCCGCGTCTTCCATTTCGGCCTGTCCACCGTCGGTCATCGGACGGCGGTACGGCCCAGCCGAGCGTTCGCCCCCGCCGTGACGGCTCGAGAGGGACCCGCTCTGAACGGGTTTCGAAGACACCTCGCGGCCGTCTGTTTCTGGACCCTCGATCATCGTACGGGATGACAGAGGGGTGTGTGCGTTGAGTGGATTCGCCTTGCGTGTGCGACGGACCGACACGATGAAATCGATGCGGCTTGCGGAGAGGACAGCGGAGCGAACGGGCTACTCGAACGATCCGACACGGAGCGCGTACTCGCCGCGCGTCTCGCCGTCATCGTGGTACTCGACCGGCTCTTCGACGACGGCGACCGTCCCGGAATCGACGGCGGCCGCGGTTGCGATTCCGTCGACGTCCGCGGTCCCGCCGTCACCCCGGTCGAGGTCGAACCAGCGGACGCCGTGCGTCTCGGGATCACGCACTCGGAAGTTCTGGGCGCAGGGAGCGACGATCCGCTCGCCGCCGACGCCGAGACCGTGAACGAAGCCGCGGAGTTCGTCCTCCCAGACGAACTCACCGAGTCCGTCGAACGCGACGATTCGGTGTTCGTTCGGATGTCGATTCTCGGTCTCGCGGCTCGCTTTCGCGTAGGTGTTCCCGGTCACGAACGCCACCCGGTCGTCACTCGCGGTGACGTGATTCGGATACGCGTACAGCGTCTCACCGTCGATTTCGGTTTCGCACGCGAGGTCGACGCTCCATCGCTCGGCCCCGCCGGGACCCAACAGATAGCCGCGCTTGTCCCCGTGGCTCGAGACGGCGATCGATTTCCCGTCGACGGAGACATCGCCGACGCGTCGGTCACCCACCGTTCCGGGGTCCCAGGTCCATTCGACGCCGCCGGCCTCGGTCTCGAGGACGACGAGGCCGGTGTCGTGGTCGCCCATACAGCGGTTGTAGCCGACCGCGAGGCGCTCGCCATCGGCGTCGAGATCGAGCGCGATCGGTGAGGCGTCGGTCCCGTAGCTCCAGCGTACCGTTCCATCAGCCTCGAGCGCGTAGACCGCGCTGTGCCACCGGCGGATCTCGCCGTCGCGCTCGTAGCGGCGCGCGGCCGCATAGAACACCTCGTTGCCGTCGGCGTCTGTTCCGATCTCGAGCGCGACGACGTAGGGAAGGTAGAAGACGGCGTCCTTGACCGCCTCGCCGAGATCGTCGACGGTGTCGTAGCGCCAGCGCCGGTCGCCCGTCTCGGCGTCGTAGGCCGCGATTGTTCCCGTCTCACCGCGGCCGGCGACGACGATCGTCTCGGCGTCGTCACCCGCGATCGATGCGATCCCGACCGCGTGGTCCGGATGGTCGGCCGTCCAGCGCGCCGCGAGCGAGTCGGCGTCGCGGGCGGTGACCGTGCCGTCCCACTCGCCGGTGACGACGAGGTCGCCGGACTCGGCGACGTCGACTGCGGATCGGGTCCACATGTGTCGGCTCCGGGCGGGCTCGATCTCGCCGAGGGGGACCGACCGGAACTCGGTCTCGGAATCGGCTTCGCTCATCGTTTCGCTCATCGTCACTCCTCGACCGGAAAGGTCTCGTGGAGGGTGTCGTGGGCATCCCCGAGTCCGTCGACGATGCTCTCTCCCTGTACGCTCAGCCGCGCTACCGCTCGCTCGGCGTCGCGAACGGCAAGCAGTCGTCCTCGCGTATAACCGTACTCGGGGTCGTCGCTGTCCATCGCTGCGATCGATTCCTCTAAATCGACCAGCGCCGCGTCGAGGTGGCGCTGGACCTCCGCGAGGCTACCGGCCTCCGCGAGGCCCCGAATCGGGCCCTCGAGGTGGCCCTCGAGTTCTTTTTCCGCGTGTTCGCGGGCGCTATCGTCCCCGACGCCGAGGACGCTCATCAGTCCGAGTCGCAGTGCTTCGATTTCGTGACAGCTCATGGGTCGTGTGTTGAATCGGGTTCGTATCTGCAGTCGGTTGGCGTGCTATTCCACGTGGACACCACGATAATTCGCGCGGCTACAGCGTCTGATCGACGAGGTCGCTGACGATTCGGTCCCGGTCGAGATGGTCGCCCACGATCCGCTCGGCGTCCTCGCTCGCGACATCGCCGTACCAGACCCCGTCGGGGTAGACCGCGACCATCGGCCCGTCGCCACACCGGCTCAGACAGGACGATCGCGTGATGCGAGCATCGCAGTGCGCTGAGTCGCGGGTTTCCTGTCGCAGTCGCTCGAGAACCGCCGGCGACCCCTGCTCGGCGCAGGTCTGATTCATGCAAACCGCGACGTGCTTTTCCGGCGCGTCGTGGCTGTGGGGTTCGTCGTCGACGTCCTCGCGGTCGGCGTGGGCCTCCTGGTGGGCCAGCGCCCGGAGCATCGCTCGCGCGCCGCCGACGTCCTCCTCGTAGCCCTCGAGGTCGACTTTGTACTTGCACGTGTCACAGGACATTTCCACGCTCCCGCTTCGGGCCTCCTGCCAGCGATCGGCGAAAACGTCGAGTAACCGGGAGTCGGTTCCGAGCGGGTCGCCGGCGAGCGCGTCGACGTACGGATACTCGTCGTGGAATCCGCCCGTCCAGTCGCGCACGCGTTGGGTAAGGACGCCGTCCCCGAGCATGTACGGCAGGACGACGACGGCGTCGGGCCTGTGTTTCGAAAGGCCGTGGAGCGTGTCGTCGAGGGTCGGTTCCGTCACACCGATGAACGTCGCCTCGACGCGATCGAACGCGCGGCCTTCGAACAGCAGGCGGGCGAGTTTGTGAACGTCGCCGTTGGCGTCCGGATCGCTCGAGCCCCGCGCACAGAGGACGACGGCGACGTCGTCCGCGCTGCGATCGACGTCCAGGTCACACTCGACGGCGGCGGCGCGGTCGTCCAGGAGGTCGAGAATCGCCGGATGAACACCCAGGTGGCCCCCGTTGTCGATCTCGAGGTCGTGTTCGGCGCGAGCCCGCTCGATCGAGAGCGGCACGTCGTTTTTCACGTGGCTCGCGGCGAACAACGAGCAGTGGACGACGGTCACTCTCGACACGACGAGTGCGAGTTCCGCGAAGGCCTCGTCGATCGCGGGCTCCGCGAGTTCGAGGAACGCGGCGTCGACCGGGATCCCGAGCCGGGACTCGAGGTCGGCGGCCAGTTCGCGAACCTGTTCGTTCGACTTCTCGTGCCGGGAACCGTGGCCGACCAGCAGGACGGCCTCGTCGTCGAAGCCGGGCGCGGGCGTGGTCTCGTCGGGTGTACTCATCGGTAATCGTTATTTTGGTCGGTCTGTTGGCTACTCGTCGTCGTACGCATCGGCCTGCTCGAGGCTCTGCTCGAGTTTGCGCCGGCGACTCGGCGCGAACAGTCCGGTTTCCTCGCAGTCCCCGTAGCACCACGTCCCGAAGTCGGGCGCGGCGGCGTCGTCGACGCCGAACCAGTAACCGCCCGACGAGGTCTCCGAGAGCTCGTCGACGGGCGCGTCGACCGGACACTCCGCGATCAGCTCCCGCGCGAGCTCGAGCAACGCTCGATCGTCGTGAACGAACGAGATGCCGACCGTTCCACTGGAGGACTTGAAACAGATCGTGCCACAGCCCTCGAGCAGGCCCCGGAGCAGTTCACGATCGTGGCTCGCGAACGCACCGAAGCGATAGTTTCCACGGCCGTCGACGGGGAGGCCGAGCGCGCCGCTCCGTCCGAGCAGACCCGCGCCGGCGGGATCGTCTCGTTCGCTCCCCTCTCCGTCGATTGACAGCGCGTACTCGTCTTCCGTGCGCGTGATCGAAGTGTCGTGGGCGTAGTCGCGGGTGGTCGTCTCATGCTCGAGGTCGCCGCCCGCGACCGCGGCGAGCACCTGTGCAGATTCCTCGTCGTTGGTCACCACTTCGATTCGGTCGTCCGAGACGTCGCCGCTACCGGCGACGTGACCCCAGAAGTACGCCGTCGCGGGGTGGCCCGCGAGCGGATCCAACGGGACCTCGACTTCGGTCGGAGCTTCCGTACCGCTCATTCGCCCACCTCCCGGACGACGATTGCGTCCGTCGGGCAGGCCGCGGCGGCCTGCTGGGCCTCGTCGATGCGGTCGTCGTCGAACGTCGCGACGACGCGCTCGGCGTCGTCAGTCACTTCGCCCTCGCAGTCGTAGACCGGATCCGCGCCGGGATCGATCGTCGCGAGGCCGTCCCCGCCCTCGACGAACCGCGGGTCGCGGGTCAGGCAGGCGAAGATGCCGTCACAGGCGTCTTTCTCGATGGTGACTTCGTATCGTGGCATAGTGGTGTCGTTCGCTGGTGGGATCGTCGCTCAGTAGTCGTACTTCGTCTCGTAGCCGCGCGGGGTCACCATCCGGTCGTCCCAGACGTAGGTGTCCTCGGTGCCGACGACGATCGTCGTCGTCATGTCGATGATCTCGCTCTCGCCGAGTTCCTCGAGTTCACCGAGTTCGGTGATCGTCACCTGCTCGTCGTCGCGGCCGGCCCCGTGGACGATGCCGACCGACGTGTCTGGATCGCGGTGAGCCAGGAGGATCTCACAGCACTTCTCGTAGTTCTTCCGGCGCTTGCGGCTCCACGGGTTGTAGATGGTGATCGTGAAGTTCTCGCTGGCCACCGAGTGCAGTCGCGACTCGATCTCCGGCATCGGGACGAGGTGGTCCGAGAGCGACACCGAGACGGTGTCGTTCACCAGCGGCGCGCCCAGTCGGGCCGCACAGGACTGGGCCGCCGGCACGCCGGGAACGACCTCGAAGTCGACCATCGAGGCCGTCGCGCCCTTGGACTCGAGTATCTCGAGTGCGAGCCCCGCGAGCGCGTAGACGTTCGGGTCGCCGCTCCCGACGATGGCCACGTCGTTTCCAGCGAGCGCACGGTCGATCGACTCCTCGGTTCGGGAGACCTCGCCGCACATCGGCGTGTCGTAGACGTCGTCGGCCTCCTCGGTGATTTCGTCGGGAATCAGCTCGATGTAGGTCGTATAGCCGACGATGTGATCGGCCTCGAGCAGCGCCGACTTCGCTCGCTCGGTCATCCCCTCCGGATGGCCGGGACCGAGGCCGACGGCGATCAATTGACCGGGCGAGGCGTCGAAGTCGTCGACCGTCGCGCCGACCTCCCGCTCGTTACTGCTCGAGTCGTCGGAACTCGAGGCGCTGCACACGCTCGAAGACGAGGCACTCGAACTCGAGGACGCGCCGCATTCGGAGCTACTCGAGTCGTCGGTGCTGCTCGAGGCGCCGTAGTTCGAACTCGAGTCGTCGGTGCTCGCTTCGCTCGGCGAGGCACCGCAGTTGGAAGTCGATTCCGTGTCAGCATCCGCGTTGGTGTCCGTGCTCATGGGTGTCTGCGGTTTGGTTCAGAAATCGTCGACGTCACGCCCGCCGCGGGGGGTGACGAGGTACGTTCGGTCGTCGTTGCGCCAGGTTTCGGTCTCGTGATTGCCGATGATCAGCGAGGTTCCCATCCCCGACACCTTGTCGTCGTGGTCGGCGGCCTCGCCCAACGTCGTGATGAACTGGCTCTCGCCGTTGCGCCCGGCGTCTTCCCGGCCGGCGTCGTTGACGATGGCCACGGCGGCGCCGTCGGTCCGCTCCTCGCGGACGATATCGACGGCCTTCTCGTAGTTGCGCCAGCAGTTGTAGAGAACGATCACGAAGCCAGAAATCGCGGCTGCGCGAAGCTTCTCCTCGATCTCGTCCCAGCCGCGCCACTTGTCCGACAGCGAGACCGTACAGAAGTCGTTACACAGCGGCGCACCGACGTTGGCAGCGCCGCCGAGCGCCGCGGTGAGGCCGGGAACGATCTCGATCGGCACGTCCGTCGCGTCCGCTTCGTCGGCCATCTTGAAGACGAGATCCGACTTGCCGTAGACCGACGGGTCGCCGCCGGAGACGTGTGCCACGTCCTCTCCCTCCCGGACGTAGTCGAATGCCGCGCGGGCGAGTTCGGTCTGGCGGCCCATCGTCGAGCGGACGATCTCCTGCGTGGATCCGTCGTCTCGAGTGGCGATCCCGTCCACGTCGGTTCGCTCCTCCGGTGGGATCGTCCCGTCGGCCCGCAGGAACTCCTGGTAGAGGCTCGAAGCGATGACGACGTCCGCCGATTCGATAACCACGGCGGCCCGCTTGGTCATGTGGTCGGGTAGGCCGGGACCGATGCCGACGACGGAGAGCGTACCGTGGTCGGCGGGGGTGCCGTCGGCCTCGGCGCTCGCGTCCGTGGCGTCGGTTTCGGTCCCGCTCATCGACCGATCGCCACCGTAACCTCGCCCTCGTAGCTGATTTTCTCGAGTACGAGTTCCTGCTCGGCTCCACCTGCGATTGCGGCGGCCTCGGAGACGCCGGGCCAGCCGATCAGTTCCTTCGACTTCGAGGGGGTCGGCCCCTCGTGTGCGAGCAGCGTTTCCTTGTCGAACGCGACGACGCCGAGGTCGAGTTCCCGGGCGGCCGCGAGCAGGCCGTCCTCGTCTTCCTTTCGCGTCGCGGTGGCGACGAACTCGACGTCGGCGAGGTCGTCGTCGGTTTGCTCGAGGGCCGTCTCCCACGCGGCGAGGAACGCCGCTTTACTCGCACCGGAGACGCTGCCGGTGCCGACGACGATCCCGTCGTCCGTGTTGCGCTTGAGGACCGTCACGTCGTCGCCGACGAGCACGGCCTTCGGGCCGTCGAGTCTGGCCACGGGCCCGAGGGTGTCGTCCAGGACGGCGAGGTTCGTCTGCACCGTCGAATCGCCGTTGACGATGTGGGCGTCCATCGCCTTCGCGCGCGACTCGACACCTCGCTTGCCCGCGGCTTCGCTCGCGGTTGTCATCGCCGGGACCGCGCCCATCGTCGCGAGGTCCTGTGCGACTTGATTCGCGCCGTGGTGGCCGCCCGTGATCGGGATGGCCCACGTCAGTTCCTCGTCGACGACGCAGATGGCCGGATCGTCCCACTTGTCGTCGAGCAGGTGGGCCGTCTTCCGCATCGCGATCCCGGAGGCCATCAGACCGACGAAACAGTCGTACTCGCCCCAGTGCTCCTCGAAGACGTCGCCGTGATACTCGATGACATCGACCGTCTCGTAGCGATCACCGATTCCCGCTTCGATCTCCTCGGCGGTGTCCATCTTCCGGTCGAAGGAGACGATCGCGATCTCCGTCGCGACTTCGCCGTCCGAATCCGGCGTCGAACAGTGACCGCCCTCGGCGTCCGATCCACCATCGTCAGTCGTATCCGCGTTCTCAGTTCCTGAGCTCATAGCCGAACCTCCAGTAAATCGAACGGCTCGCGGCGTTCCCAGCCGCAATTCCGGCGCATCTCAGTCGTCACCCGCTTCCGTCTCGCCGGCGGTCTCCGACGACGCAGAACCACCGGTGGCCCAGTCGCCGTAGAGGAAGGAGCGTTCGTAGCCCGCGCCGGTCACGGCGTCGCCGACGACGACCAGCGCCGAGGCGCGATACCCTGCTTTCTCCACTTTGTCGGCGATGTTCCCGATCGACCCGACGATCACGTCCTCGTCCGGCCACGAGGCGTGGTAGATCACCGCGACCGGCGTCTCGGGGTCGTGATCGTCCTCGAGAAGCCGATCCATCGTATCGCGAACCGCGTGAGTCCCGAGGTAGATACAGGTCGTCACGTCGCCCATCTCGACGAAGTCGGAGATGTGGTCGTCCGCCTCGGTCAGGGTCCTCCCTCGCGGCCGCGTGAACGCGACGTGGTTCGCGACTTCGTTGAGCGTCAGTTGGGTCCGAAGCGTCGCACTCGCGGCAAACGCGGACGTGACGCCCGGCACGAAGTACGTCGGGACGCCCTCGTGTTCCAGCGCGTCCATCTGCTCGAGCGCCGCGCCGTAAATCGCGGGATCGCCGCTGTGCAGGCGGACCACGTTGTCGCCGCCCTCGTAGGCGTCCCGCATCAGGGGGATCAGCTCCTCGAGGTCCTTGCCGACGGAATTTACCAGCTTCGCGTGGGCGCAGTACTCCTCTATCAGTTCGCTGTTGACCAGTGAACCGGCGTGGACGACGAGGTCGGCCACCTCGAGTAGTTCCGCCCCGGCGACGGTCAGCAGGCGCGGGTCGCCGGGGCCGGCTCCGACGAAGGGGATCCCCTCCTGTTCGTCGCCGGCGCTGTGCTCGAAGATCCGATCGTCCAGTCCGTCGCGGCGCCGCTGGCTTTCCGAGTCGATCGCGTCCTGCGGGTCGGTTTCCGCGTCGTCGGTCATCGGTGCCCTCCGCCGTGTCCGCAGTCGCCACCCTCGCAGCCGTTCGCGCGCTCTGTGGCGGCCCGTTCGTCGTCGCTCACCTCGCGGCCGCCGTCCGAGCGGGCCTCCGACTCAGTGCGATCGGTCTCGAAGGCCGCAGTCGCCCGCTCGACCTGGAGGTCCGCTTTCTCGGCGTAGGCGAGCGTGTAGTAGTCGCGCTGGTCGATCGCTGCGGGATCGTCAGTGACGAGCGTCTCGCCCTGCTCCATGAATAGCCGGCGGCCGTAGGTCACCTCGTAATTGGCCTCGGCGAGGCCCTCGTGGGTGGCCGGCGCATCGGTTACCTTGAACAGGATCATCCGATCCGGCCCCGTCGGGCTGTGGCCGCCGGCGGCCTCCCGCAAGGAGAGCCCCGCACCGGCCTCGATCTCGACCCCCAGCGCGGTCGCGAAGGCCGTTACCGCGCTCACGCCGGGGACGATCTCGAGGTCCACGTCGGGGTGGAACGCGTCGATCGTCCGGCGGAGGTGCCCGAAGGTCGAGTACACGTTCGGGTCGCCCAGTGTGACGAACGCGACGTCGCCGTCGCGCGCGTTCGGGGCGATCTCCGCCGCGGCCTCCTTCCACGCCGCCCGCAGTTTCTCCTCGTCTCTCGTCATCGGGAACTCGAGATCGCCGATCTTCGACTCGTCGACGTGCTCGAGCGCGACGGTCCGCGACAGGCGGCCCGGCGAGTAGACAACGTCGGCGTTCTCGAGGACCCTCTTCCCGCGGACGGTCACGAGGTCGGCCTCGCCGGGTCCGAGTCCGACGCCGGACAGCGTCATCGGGTCGCCTCACCGCCGTCGGCGACTGTTTCGGTGCCATCGCCGTCTTCGTCCGACGTCGCGCTCCCGACCAGCATGTAGACCGGGTTGTCCGCGTCGAAACTCGTCGCGCCGGCCAGTTCGTAGCCGTGGCTCACCTGGAACTGGACGATCTCGCGGAGCAGGTCGCGCTCGCGGAAGGCCGCCGCGGCTCGCCCGGCAACCTCGAGTCGGGAAACGTTCATCACGACCCGATCGATGGCGGTTTCGACGGCGTGGTCGAGCACGGCCTCGAAGTTACGGCTCCCACCCAGAAAGAGCGCATCGGCGTCGTCGGGCAGCCCCGCGGGCGCTTCCGCGTTGCGCAGTTCGACGTCGGCCCGGACCGACTCCTCGTTCGCGGCGAGGTTCCGCTCGGTCGTCTCGAGTCGCTCCGACTTTCGTTCGAGGGCGGTCACCCGCCCGGCTCGCTGTGCGGCTTCGATCGTGACGGCTCCCGTACAGGAACCGACCTCCGCGAAGTGATCGTCCGACTCGAGCGCGAGCTTCGACCGAACGACGGCACGGACCTCCGACTTGGTCGGTCCGGCCTTCGCGTCGTGTGGAAGCGCGATGGGGGACATCATCCGATTCAACAGAGCCCTCCCGTAAAACAATTTTGTTTGTAGTAAGGCAACTACGGTTGCTCACCTGCATGTGCAGTATCGCAACTAGATTTGTCGACGCGAGCGTGACGGTCCGGCGCAGAAGGAGGCGCGCGAGCGTGACGCGTCGCTCGAGTTTGTTGGGAGTGGGGCAACTCGTCGCACCGACGACTCTCGCGATGACTCGACGCAGTCCGTCGCTACCACTCCATGCCGCCGTTGATGCCGAGCACCTGCCCGGTCATGTACTCCGCCTGATCGCTGGCGAGAAACCGGATCATCCCGACGATGTCCGACGGTTCGGCGAACCGGTCAAGCGGGATGTCCGCTCGAATCTTGTTCTGGACCCGATCGGGCACCTTCTCGAGCATGTCCGTCTCGGTGAAACCGGGCGCGACGCAGTTGGCCGTCGAACCGTGGCTGGCGAGTTCCAGCGCCAACGTCCGGGTGAAGGCGAACAGTCCGCCCTTCGAGGTCGCGTAATTCGCCTGGCCGTAGTTGCCCTGCTGGCCGACGACGCTCGAGATGTTGATCAGCCTGCCGTGGTTCGACGTTTTGACGTCCTCGTAGAACGCCTTCGTGCAGTTGAAGGTCCCGTTCAGATTGACGTCGATGACGGCCGTCCAGTCTTCGTACGTCATGTCCTCGAACGTTCGATCGACGGTGATTCCCGCGTTGTTGACCAGCACGTCGATCCCGCCGAGTTCGTCGTGGACGTCCTCGGCCATCCGCTCGACCTGCGCCGGCTCGGAGATGTCAGCCTGCACCGGGATCGCCGTCTCGCCGTTTTCCTCGATGGTTTCGGTCACCTCGAGCGCACGGTCCTCGGACGAGCGGTAGTTGACCACCACGTCGGCACCACAGCGGGCGAGTTCGAACGCGATTTCGCGACCGATCCCGCGTGAGGAACCGGTGACGAGACAGGTGCGGTCGGAAAGCGGCTTGCGCTCCAGGGGTTCGAGTCGGTGAACGGTTTCGGCCATACTAGCTCGTACGCGATCGTTCGTGTTAACTACTTGACTCGGTTTCAGAATCCGTGAATGACCGCGCGAGCGTCAGTTCGCCGTCGCGACGCGCTCGAGGAACCGGTCGAACGCCCCGCTCTCGGGGTGGACGTGGACGTACGTGCCGAGCGACAGGTACTCGGTCAGGCCGTCGTGGTCGCCGTCGATGCCGTCGCCGCGGACCGTCTCGAATGCGAACCGGGCGTCGTCGTCGACCGCGGCGCTCGAGTAGTGGAACTCGTGGCCTCGAATCCGCTCGCCGGCGTTCGCCGTCAGCGTTCTCCCGATCGCCTCGAGTTCGACGTGATCCAGCGCCTGATACCGATCGTGCATCCGCACGTCCGACGGAAGGATGCCGGCCATGGCGTGGCGTTCGCCGTCGGTCGTGGTCAGCGATCGGCTCATCGCCATCAGTCCGCCGCACTCGCCGAGGACGGGGAGCCCCTCGGCAGCGCGGTCGCCCAGTTCCGTGAGGGTGCCGGCCGATTCGAGTTCGTCGGCGTGGAGTTCGGGATACCCACCGGGAAGATAGACAGCGTCGCAGTCGGGGACGGGATCGCCCGCAACTGGCGAGAACGAGATCACCTCCGCCCGCTCCCGGAAACGGTCGATCGTCGCCGGATACCGAAAGCAGAAGGCCCCGTCGCTGGCGACGGCGACCGTGGCGTCGACCGACTCGGCGGGCTCGATCGGCGTCTCGGGGGCCGGCGGCTCGCTCCCGACGGCCGCCAGTCGCTCGATCCGGAGGGAGTCGGCGGCCGCCCGAAGCGCGTCAGTCGGCAGCGCGGCTTCGGCCCCCATCTCGAGGCCGAGATGTCGATCGGGTATCTCGAGGTCGCTCGAGGGAGGAATGCGACCGAAGTACTCGAGATCGTCGGGCAAGGCGTCACGGATTCCCCGTTCGTGGCGTCCGCCGTGTGCGCGCTGGGCGACGATGCCGGCGACGTCGATATCGCGACCGATCGTCTCGGCGTACTCGCGAAACCCGAGCGCCGTCGCCGCGACGCTCTCCATGCCCGCGTTCGCGTCGACGACGAGGACCACCGGCAATTCGAGGGCCTCCGCGACCAGAGCGGTACTCGAGCAGTCGCCATCGTACAACCCCATCACACCCTCGACGACGCAGACGTCGCCTTCGCCGCGGTGGTAGTTCCGTCGAAGCCCGTCTTTCCCCTCGAGCCAGCAATCGAGCGTCCGGGAGGGGCGACCCGCGACCGCCTCGTGGTGGCTCGGATCGATGAAGTCCGGTCCCGCCTTGGCCGGTTGGACCGCGTACCCGGCCGACTCGAGCGCTCGGATCACCGACAGCGCCGCGACCGTCTTTCCGACGCCGGAGCTGACACCGCCGAGGACGATCCCTTTCATCGTCCCCGTTCCGGGCCGAGGGCCGTCGCCTCCATCGGTCGGTCACGCACCGTGGACTGCGGGAGTTTTACCATTGCTTTATTTGTATTAGTACAATTGTACTTGAACCCATCGGAGATCGCTCCGACGCGCGACGAGATGGTGCACCCGCCTTCGGCTGTTTCCGTCGACTGCGACGCGCGCCTTCGGCCGCCGACGAACGGTGTGAACAGTTCGCACTACCGACGAGTTTAACCGCCTGAGTCGGTTACGACCGCTCCCTCGAACCATGAGCGGTGACCACCGAACCGAGACCGAACGCGAACTTCAGAAGGCGCTTCGCCACCTGAGTGCCGCTCGAGAGGAGGGCGACCTCAGGAAGACCAACGACGTCGCACTCGAGGAAGTCTCGAATACCGTGTCGACGGTGCTTCGCGAATACGAGGGCGACGAGTAGCGAGCGACGGTGGTGGGCCGTACGAAGCGAGCGACGGTAACTGACCGGTTCAGCTACTCGGTACTCTCGCGAATGACCATGACTTTGACCCGCCGGACACCGTCGAAATCGCGGAGACGATAGGTGAGTTCGCGCACCTGTTCGGCCGGCCCCCGACAGAAGAGAGACTCCAAACACCACTCGCCCTGGTGCGTGTGGCTCGTGTTCTGGATCACGTCTTGATAGTCGTGCTGGACGGCGTGGAGGGCACCGATCACCTCGTGGTGGCGATAGTCGAACCCGACGAGCGCGATGACTTCGCCGCTCGTCTCCTCGAGTTTGGTGTGTGATTCGATGTACTCGAGCATCGCCTCTCTGGCAGCACGTGATCTGTTCTCGATCCCTTGCTCCTGCCACACCCGGTCGAATTCCTCGACGATTTCGTCGGGAATGTTGAAACTCGTTCGCATACCCGCACCTCGTCCCGACGAGGCAAACGTCCTCTGCATCGTGCTCTCCCCCGTTTCGATAGTGACTACCCCCACGACTGAAGTCGTGGGCTTTCTCCTCGAATCTGTGTAACAACTCCTCCGCGAGTGGCCTGCGCTGTCTCTCGGAGAGCAGTGGTACCGAGCGAATCGGTCAGTGTCCTCCTCGGCGCGGTCGCACTCGGTGCCGTCCCCGGAGTGGAGCCGGATCACGGGCTCGCGACCGACTCGACCAGGTGGCCGGGGAAATGACCCGCGACGAGACCATCGCGACGGCGGGCCGCCGTCTCCCTCCCACGCGAAGTTGCCTCCGGCCTCGTAGTGGTGGACGAGTTCGGCGATGAACTCCTCGCGGCGCTCGCCGTCCGCGAGGTGGCCGTCGATTTCCTCGCGGAGGTCTTCGCTCATCTCGATGGTGGGGCTCGAACGGAGTCGTCTGACGGCGACCCGGAAGAGAGCAGGGCCGTCGTACTCTCTCCGGTTCGACGACCGACTACACCGGCTGGCGAACCGCGAGCACGACCAGATCGGAAAACGGCGTGTCGTCTCGTCCGCTCCCCCCGGCGAATTCCGACAGCTCCGCGAGCGTGAACCGATGGATTTCCTCGTCGTCGTGGGTCAATCGCTCGAGGACGAGCGCCTCGAGCGTCGGTTCGGCGCCCTGCTCGAGCAGAGAGGCGGCGATATCGGCGGGCATCCGATCGTAGGGCCGCGGAAGCACGAGCAGATGCCGATCGTGAACCGCGGCCGCGAGTCGGTCCATGTCGGACTCGAGGTCGCCGCTTTTGTGGAGCGTCACGAACTCCGCGTCCTCCATCGGCGTTCGGGCGCGGCTCGCGGCGACCTGGAGCGACGAGATGCCGGGAACGATACGAACCGGAACGTCGGACTCCCCGCGTTCGACGGCGTCCCGATGGGCGTGCGAATCGGGGTTCCTGGAAGCGCGTTCGACGGCGTCCTGTACCTTTCCGACGAACTGATAGCCGGAGTGGTTGGGATCGCCCATCGCGACGGCGGTCCCGGACTCGCCGGCCGCGACGCGGTCGGCGAACTCCTCGAGTGTCGCGGCTTCGTCCTCGTACCCGCAGGTCAGGAGGTCGGCGTCCGTCTTCTCCGCGACGAACTCGACGACGGTCGCAAAGCCGACGACGACGTCCGCCTCACCGATCGCTCGCTCTCCACGCGGTGTGAGGTACTCCGGGTTCCCGGGACCGACGCCGACGGCGTAGACCGGGTCCGCCATCTCCTCGTTTATATCCGGCTCAGCACCACCCGCGGCGAATCTCGCCGGATCCGGTCCCGCGTCGAGGTCGTAGTCCCCGCTCATCGGTTCTCGCCGGTTTCGGCTCGCGTCTCGGCGTCGAGGCCCAACTCGAGGCCGTCGGTCCGGACGTCCGTCGCGACGTGGATCAGTTCGTTCGTCAGCGCGGCGGCCAGCCCGCTCCCGCCGCGGCGGCCGACGTGCGTGATCGCCGGCACGCCGTACTCCTCGCTGACGGCGCGGATGCGCTCGCGGCTCTCCTCGGCCTTGACGAAGCCGACGGGGGTTGCGACCACGACCGCCGGCCGCGTCCCCTGCTCGATGCAGTCGGCGAGCGCCAGCGCCGCCGTCGGCGCGTTCCCGATCGTGACGATCGCGCCCTCGAAGGCGTCGGCCTCGTCGAGTTCGAGCATCGACGCGGCGGTCCGGGTCATCCCCGTTTCTTCGGCGAGTTCCTTCCCGTGACCGATCGCCTTCGAGACCTCGCAGTCGTGACCCCGGCCCGTGACACCGGCTTTCACCATCGTGATGTCCGTGACGATGGGTGCCTCCTCGAGCACGGCCCGCGCGCCGGCTCGAACGGGCGCGTCCGCGTCGTCGCCGACCTCGTCACACCCGGTGAACGCGAGTAGGTGCTGGAACTCGATATCGCCCATCGAGTGGACCGACTTCTGTCGGATCCGATCGGCCAGCGTCTCGTCCGGGGTGAACTGCCGGACGATATCCATGCTCGTCTGTGCGATGTCCATCGCGTTCCGTGTCGTTGCGCCCAGATCCGCGTACTCCGTCTCGAACTCCTGGCTGTCGCTCATCGTGGATCACGTTCCGCGAGTATCGGCTGCCGGCCGAAGACGGTCGACCGCCGCCGCGCCGCCGTCAGTCATCGTTTGCTACCCCCACGGCCTCGTTGGTCGTCCGCCCCTCGAGGTCGCCGTCGACCTCGAGGTTCAGATCGCGAAGGCGGTCGATCGTCCCGTCGTCGGCGTCCCAGAGATCGCGCTCGATCGCCTCGAGCAGGGTGTCCGTGATGGACTCGAGCGCCCACGGATTCACCTCGCGCATCCACTCCTGTCGATCGTCGTCGAAGGCGAACTTCTCGGCGACCTCCGCCCAGAGGATGTCGCTGACGACGCCGGTCGTCGCGTCCCAGCCCAGCGTCACGTCGACGGTCGTCGAGAGATCGCCGGCGCCCTTGTAGCCGTGGTCCTCCATCGACTCGAGCCAGTCGGGGTTGAGAACGCGCGCACGCATGGCTTTGCGGACCTTCTCTTCGTTCGTATAGACCGAAACGTTGTCGGGGTCCGAAGAGTCGCCGACGTACGAGGCGGGTTCCTCGCCCGAGATTTCGGAGACGGCCGAGATGAATCCGCCGTGGAAGGCGTACCAGTCCGACGAGTCGAACTCGTCCTGTTCCATCGTGTCCTCGAGTTTGACGGTCGCGTCGACGCTCGAGAGCCGCCGTTCGAACGCGTCGTGGGCGTCGGAGACGCGTCCTCTCGAGCCCATCGCGTAGCCGCCCCACTGGACGTAGACGCTTGCGAGATCGGACCGGTCGTCCCAGTTGCCCTCGTCGACGGCCTTGTTAGTCCCGGCGCCGTAGCCGCCGGGCCGGGTCGTGAAGACGCGGTGTTTCGCCGCTTTTCTGGCGTCCGATTCGTCGAGTCCGTCTGCGGCCTCGAGTTCGGCCCGGTCCTCCTCGACGTGTTTCTTCACGTAGTTCATCTCGAGCGGTTCGTCGAGATCGACGACCGCGTCGACGGCGTCGTGGATCACCCCCGCGACAGCCGGGAAGGCGTCCCGAAAGAGCCCGGAAACGCGCGTCGTCACGTCGATTCTCGGCCGCCCGAGGGTCTCGAGGGGAATCGGTTCGACGTCGTCGATCCGGCCGGCGTCGGTCCACTGCGGTTCGACGCCCATCATCGCGAGCACCTGGGCGATCGTCTCACCGCGGGTGCGGACGGTGGGGGTTCCCCACGCTACCACACCGATCTCTTCGGGATACGCCCCGTTCTCGGAGCGATGGCGCTCGAGGACGCCCTCGGCCACCTCGCTGCCGACCTGCCAGGCGGCTTTCGCCGGAACCTTCCGCGGATCGAGGGTGTAGAAGTTCCGCGCGGTCGGCAGCAGATCGACGCCGCCGCGGGTCGGCGCACCCGAGCCTCCGGGTGGGACGTACGCTCCCGAAAGCGCGTCAGCGGTTCGTGGAATCTCGTCCTCGGCCCCCTGAACGCGCGGCTTTGCTTCATCACAAACGAACGCGAGCGCCTCCCGAAGGTCGTCGTGGGCCCCGGATTTCGCTCGCCCGTCGCCGATCGTCTCGAGGTCGACCACGAGCAGGTTGGTGTTCACCTCGTCGTTCGGGCCGGCTTCCCGCTCCGATGCCGGCACGTCGAAGTCGTGCGCCGCGAGCGTCTCGATTAGCTCGACGCTGGTCTCGTAGACCGCGTCCGCGGCTTCGGCGTACGTCATCCCGAGGGCGTCGTCGTACTCGCCGGGCGACTCGAGCATGGTCTCGTAGTCGACGCCGAGTGCGCCGGCCACGCTCTCGCGCAGGCTCGGCGCGCCGGGGTTCTCGAGCCGAGTGAGCGCGACGAGATACTCCACGAGGCGCTCGCCCTCGGGCGGTTCGGACATGGTGTGGAGTCCGAGCCGGATCTGGGTCGTCTTCACGTCGGTGAGATACTCGTGTATTCGCTCGACGAGGTCGTCGATCTCGAGGTCGTCGCCGTCGACGTCGCCCTCGGCGAGCGTCGAGCCGGCCTCGTCGGGACCACGGACGTCGGCCTCCTCGTCGATGGTTCCTGAAACCCCGAGTTCGACGGCGAGGTCGAGTTCCTCGACCGTCTCGCGGATCAGCGTCTCGAGGTGGTCGCCGTCGTCCGTTCGAGCGTCTTCCATACCGGCCTCGCGGTACTGATTCGCGAGCTCCTCGAGCTCCGAGAGTTCGTCGTAGGTGCCCGCCGACCGCATGACCGGCGTGAGGTAGTCGACGATCGCCGCGTACGAGCGGCGCTTGGCCTGGGTCCCCTCGCCGGGGTTGTTCACGATGTACGGGTAGACGTTCGGGACGTCGTCGATCAACTGATCGGGCGCGCTCTCGCCGTTCAGTCCGACGGTCTTCCCGGGGAGCCACTCGAGGCTGCCGTGGGTTCCGAGGTGGACGATCGCGTCGGACTCGAAGCTGTTACGCAACCAGCCGTAGAACGCGTAATAGTCGTGTAGGGGCTGGAGGTCCGAGTCGTGGTAGACCTTCGAGGGGTCCATCCCGAACCCGCGCGGCGGTTGGACGGTCACGAGGACGTTGCCGAACTCGACGCCGGGGATCGCGAACGGCCGGTCCGGCGGATCGCCCCACTCTTCGACGACGTTTTCCTGAAACCGCTCGTCCGCCGCGTCGAACCACCGCCGGTACGCGTCCGGCGACACCACGTCGACCGACAACTCCCGGACGTCTTCCGGGGCGACCCAGCGGTCCTCGAGCGTGAGCTGTGCCGTCAGCCGACCGACGAGCGACTGCCCGCTTTCGGGCACCTCGTCGCCCAGGTCGTACCCGCGCTCTTCGAGTTCAGAGAGCAGGTTGACGGTCGATTCGGGGCTGTCGAGGCCGAACGCGGTCCCGATCCCGTCGTCGCTCGGGGGGTAGTTGTGCAGGACGACCGCGACCCGCTTGTCCTCGTTGGGCGTGTGTCGGAGTCGGGCCCAGTTGACGGCCAGCCGTGTCGCGTGGTCGATCCGATCCTCGATCGGGAAGTGATGCTTCGGCGCGGAACCGATGCCCGCCTCGTCGTCGGTGCGCTCTTTCCCCGAGATGGGGTGTGTGACGACGTTTCCGTCGAACTCCGGCAGCGCCACGGAGAGGGCGAGTTCGAAGCCCATCACGCCCGTGTCGCTGGACTCGTAGCGCGACCGCGAACGCATCGTGGTGACCGTCTGCAGGACGGGGACGCCGAGACGGTCGAGGAAGACCTCTTCGGCGCTGGAGCCTTCGTCACTGGCACTCCGGCCCCGTTCGTCCATCGAGAGGGAGAACATGAACGACGACAGGACGGCGTCGACGATCGGGTAGTCGGTGTCAGTGAGGAGCCAGTTGTCAGTCACCCACTCGGCGTCTTCTTGCTCGTCGGTATCCGTCGCCGGATTACAGAAGATCGGAAGGGCGTTCGCACCCTGTGCCTCGAGCGCCCGGACCTGCGCGTCCACGTAGCGGGTGTTCTCGTGCGTCCAGTGGGACTCGTAGAACCAGATCGCGACCGTCGGCTTCTCGGGATCGAACGTCGCGAGCAGGTCGTCGTACTCGATTCCCGGATAGTCGGGGTGATACACCCCCTCCGTGGGCAGCCCGACCGGCTCGTCGTACTCGACGGGTCGGCCCTCGTACTCGGCGACGAGGAACCGACACAGATTTTCGACGTTGATCGTTCCGCCCTTCTCGAGGTAGTCGGAAACGACGTCGCGGTGTGGTGGCGCGACCGTCGTGTCCTCGACGGCGAACGCGTCGCCGGTCGATTTGACGATCAGCGGAACGCCCGCTTCGGCGAGCGCATCCCTCGCGTAGTCGTAGCCCGGCATACTGTCTTCGGCCCCGTGCAGCCAGAAAATCGCTGCCGCGGCGTCGCGCAATTCCTCGACGAACTCCTCGACGGCGGCTTCGTCCGCGAGGTCGCTCTCCGAGCGGACGACCAGTTCGATGCCCTCGAGACGCTCCGCGGCTCGACCGATCGAGCCGAGTTCGTTCTCCGTCGCGGTGTAAATACCGATGCGTGCCATCGCGTTTTTAAACCTCTATTGTATTAACGCAAATATGGTTGCATACGCCGAGGGCAAAAAGCTATCGTCACTCCCGTTTCCGGCGATCGTCGGACAGGAGGACCTGAAACGCGTGTTGCTTACCGTCGCTGCGAACGACGGTCTCGACGGGGCGCTCATCGTCGGAGAGAAAGGAACCGCGAAGTCGACCGCCGTTCGGGCGCTCGTCGAACTCCTCCCGGAGCAGCGTGTCGTCGCGGACTGTCCGTACGGGTGTTCGCCGGACGACCACGGGGTGCAGTGCGAAGCGTGTCGCGGGCGTGATCCCGACGACCTCCCGGTCGAGAGTCGGCCGGTCCCGCTCGTCACGTTTCCCCTCGGTGCGACGCGGGACCGCGTCGTCGGTACCCTCTCCGTCGAGGACGCACTCGCGGGCGAGGCCGACTTCGATCCCGGCTTGCTGGCCCGAGCGAATCGCGCCGTTCTCTACGTCGACGAGATCAACCTGCTGGACGATCACCTCGTCGACGTGATCCTGGACGCGGCGGCGAGCGGCATCAACACCGTCGAACGCGATGGTATCAGCGTCACTCATCCCGCGAATTTTACCCTGATCGGCACGATGAATCCCGAAGAAGGAGAGTTGCGACCCCAGCTCCGCGATCGCTTTGCCTTGCAAGCCACCGTCGAGGGCTGTCGGGACGTCGACGACCGCGTCGAAATAATCGACAGAGCACTCGGGGACGACGACAGCGGCGACACCGCGCTCGAGACGGTGTACGCCGACGACGTCGCGGCGCTTCGCACCGATCTGGCCGCCGCCCGAGACCGACTCCCCGGCGTGGATCTTCCGACCGAGTTCAAAGCCCAAATCGCCACCCTCTGTCTCGAGGCCGGTGTCGACGGCCATCGCGGTGACGTCGCCACGGCTCGAACCGCGATGACGCTGGCCGCACTCGAGGGCCGGGAGACCGTCATCGAATCCGATATCCACGAGGCCGCGACGTACGCACTCCCCCACCGACTCCGAAGTGCGCCGTTCGACGACGAACCGGACATAGACGAGTTGCTCGAGGACAGGTTCGACGACGTCTCGGACGACGGTGCGCCCGGCGAGAGCAACGGGGACGACGGGAAATCGGACGCCGAATCGGGCGAGGCGGACCACCGCGATAATCGCGACCGAGACGGGAGCGATCACGACACCGACGGTTCCGGTCGTGACGATTCGAGCGATACCGACGGTTCCGATGACGACCGCTCGAGCGAGACGGGCGATGGCGATGATGACGATTCGGGTGACCTCGACACTGACGGTGACGACTCCGATCCAGGGCGACGCGGGGGCGACTCTCGACCGGCCTCGTCCGATCGGGTAACCGCCGACACCGATGTCGAGAATCAGGGCGACGAGCCTGGCGAGGACGAACGGAGGCCCGACCGCGGCGAGGACGAACGCGCCGCGCCGCTCGTTCCGGGCAAGCAGCGGGCCGAAATCGGCGAGGCAACCCCGCCGGATCTCGAGGCGCCGCGGACCGAGAGCACGACTTCCGGGGCGACGTCGGGATCCAGAGCGAAGTCGGTCCCGAGCGTCGACAATCGTGGCGCTCGAATTCGCACCGAACCCGCGTCGGGCGATGGCCCCGTCGACGCCGCAGCCTCGGTTCGGTCGGCCGCGAGCCGCGGCAAATCGCAGGTCGAGGAGGCGGATCTTCGACGATCCGTTCGGTCGGGCGAAACGTCGGTGACGGTCGTCTTCGCCGTCGACGCGAGCGCCTCGATGCGACCGGCGATGCGGACCGCCAAGGGCGTCGTCCTCGAACTCCTGCGCGACAGCTACGAACACCGCGATCGGGTCGCGTTCGTCGCCTTCGCCGGCGAGGACGCCGAGGTGTTGCTCCCGCCGACCGATAGCGTCTCCCTCGCCGCTCGCCACCTCAAGGACCTCCCGTCCGGCGATCGGACCCCCCTCTCGGCCGGTCTCGAGACCACGCGACGGGCCCTCGAACGGACCGACACCGACGCAGCGGTCGTCGTCCTCGTGACCGACGGTCGTGCGAACGTCGCCGAGGGCAGTCCGACGGCCGAGACGCGCACCGCAGCACGAGCGCTCGCGACGACGGATGCTCGAGTCCTGGTCGTCGACGCCGGGGCCGAGACGCGCGCGACCCTCTCGGCCACGATCGCGCGCGAAACGGACGGCGAACTGGTCGATCTTTCCGCGTTGTCGGCCGAGACCGTCCGGTCCGCTGCGGGTCGCGCAGCGACCGATTCGAAGGAGTTCTAGCGCTGCCACCGACCCCGTCTCGGTTCGCCTCGAAGGAAGTGTTGCCCCTCAATCACACGTTTCAATACAACAAAAATCCACCATAAATATATAATTTATTTTATGAGTATGGGTCGCGTAACATCCGGCGATGTCACGGGGATCGACTCGACGATCGATACTGAAAGCGAGCGCACGCGCCCTCCTCGGTGTCGGGCTGGTATCGGGGACGAACACGGTTTCGGCGGCCTCGAGCGCCGACGCCGCCGCGGAAGGGGACGCGGAAAGCGACGCGGTTACGGCAGCGGGACGGAACGACGTCCGCATTTCCGCTCGAGAACATCGAGACTACCTCGGCAACACCGGTGGCGTTTTCGAAGCCATCAGCGGCCTCGACGACGCGCTCCGCATCGCGGGCCTCCACACGTTCGTCTGGGACAACGGCGAAGTAAACACGGCGAACGTACGCGATAACGGTCGGAACGTCTCGGTCCGGAAAGCGAGCGGCGTCCCGGCAGTCTCGATCGATGGACGGATACGGCCACGATTACGACGACAAATTCGGCGACAACGAGCGGACGATCTGCACGCTCCTGAACCCGGCGATCGACGACCGACGCAACGAGGCGTGGACCACCGGTCGCGGGGGATACGATCTCGTCGTGGCTCGAGGCGGCGACTGGCACGTCGCAGTCGGCCATCGGGCGGGCGAGAAGACGACCTTCGACGGACAGCGTATCGGTCGAACGGACGGGGCGGGAAAGAGCGCCTGGAACGACATCTACGCGGAGACCGAGAACGACTGCGCGGACTGGCGCAATCGACACGGCGACGGCCGACTCGACAGCGACGAGTACAACGAGGGGGCGATCGACGTCGCCTTCGGGAACTACATCGGGACTGCCGACGCGGCGGACTGGCAGGTCGCGCTCGGATTCGGCGCGACCGAGGCGGCCGCCGTGACAAACGTCGTGAAGACGCTCCGGCGGGGATACGCTGCGGAGCGAAATCGGTACTGAGCGGGCACGGGCATCCTCCTCGGCGCGTCCCGTGGGACCGCCCGAACGCCGTCACGAGCCGGGACCAACGACGGTCGCGAATCAACAGCCCTATGCGCGTCCTCGGTTGATAGTCGGCGACTATCGATGACGGGGGAGCAATCGGCGGTCGAGAGGACGGCCGGGGACGATATCGAGTACGGGATCGACGAGCGACCGCCGCTCGCCGAATCGATCGTGCTGGGAATCCAGCACTATCTGACGATGGTGGGTGCCAATATCGCAGTGCCGTTGATTCTCGCGGGGGCGATGGGGATGCCCTCGAACGTGACGGCCCGATTCGTCGGCACCTTCTTCGTCGTCTCGGGGATCGCGACCCTCGCACAGACGACGGTCGGCAACCGATATCCGATCGTCCAGGGGGCGCCGTTCTCGATGCTCGCACCCGCACTGGCTATCGTCGGCGTCGTCACGGCGGGGGGCGTCCAGGGCCAACCGACCTGGGAAGCCGCACTGCTACAGCTCCAGGGTGCGATCATCGTCGCCGCAACTGTCGAAGTCGCGATGGGATACTTCGGACTGGTCGGGAAACTCCGCCGATTCCTCTCGCCGGTCGTCGTCGCGCCGACCATCGCGCTGATCGGCCTGGCGCTGTTCGACGCGCCCCAGATAACCACGGCGAACCAGAGCTGGCCGCTGCTCGGCCTCACGCTCGGGCTCATTATCCTGTTCTCGCAGTATCTCGAGGTCAGACACAAGGCGTTCAGACTCTACCCGGTCATTCTGGCGCTCGTGATCGCCTGGGTCGTCGCCGCGGCCGCCTCCGCGTTCGGCGTCATCGGCGTCGGCCACCCCGGGCACGTGCCGCTCGGGCAGGTCGCGGACGCCAGGCTGCTCCTGCCGATCTACCCGCTTCAGTGGGGCACCCCGCAGTTCACGACGGCGTTCGTCATCGGGATGTTCGCCGGCGTCCTCGCTTCGATCGTCGAGAGCATCGGCGACTACTACGCGGTGGCGAACCTCTCCGGGTCGGGCGCCCCGAGCGAGAAACGGATCAACCACGGGATCGGGATGGAGGGACTGATGAACGTCTTCTCGGGTATTATGGGCACCGGCGGTTCGACGTCGTACTCCGAGAACATCGGCGCGATCGGGCTGACCGGCGTCGCCTCGAGATACGTCGTTCAGCTCGGGGCCGCCGTCATGATCGTCGTCGGCTTCGTGGGGTACTTCGGGCAGTTGATCGCGACGATTCCAGATCCGATCGTCGGCGGCCTCTTCATCGCCATGTTCGGCCAGATCGTCGCCGTCGGGATCTCGAACCTCCGTCACGTCGATCTCGACTCCTCGCGAAACACGTTCATCATCGGTTTCGCCCTCTTCGTCGGGCTGGCGATACCCGCGTACATGGGCAACTTCGAGAGCACGATCGCGTTTCGCGGGGCCGTCGGCCTCGAGGGAACGGTCGCCGCCGTGGTGACCGCGACCGGCATCGGCGGGTCGGCCGTCGCGGTCCCGATCGAGGCCGCTGCACAGGCCGTCGTCGACACCGTCTACATCATCGGCTCGACCGGAATGGCGGTCGGCGGCCTCGTTGCACTGTTTCTCGACAACACCGTGCCGGGAACCCGCGAGGAGCGCGGCCTCGCCGACTGGGACCGGCTCACGGAATCCGAATCCGAGTTCGATTCGTTCTGGGACCGCTGGCTCGAGGACGATGCGGGACACGAACGCTGAAACCCGAACGCTGCCCCGCGAGGGAGGCCCAGTCCGGCCGGAAACGTGACGGTCACGTTCGCACGTCGTGCAGACGCAACCAACCGATCTAATAGCGGGCGAACCTGAATGCTGCTATGGCAGAACTCGCGCTCGAGGACGGCACGATCTGGTACCGGACCATCGGTGATGGCCCGCCGCTGGTGTTCGTCCACGGTGGCTGGATGAACGGTGAAGCCTGGGCCCCCCAGGTCGACCACTTCGCGGACGAGTATCAGGTCGTCACCCTCGACGTTCGCGGTCACGGAAACACCGGTGCGACGGCGCCCGACCGCTACTCGATCGAACTCTTCACTGACGATCTCGAGGCGCTGCTCTCCCGACTCGAGATCGAGCGGCCGATTCTCTGCGGGCTCTCGCTCGGATCGATGGTCATCCAGGAGTTTCTGGATCGCCACCCTGCGAGTGCCGCGGCAGCGATCCTGGGCGGGGCGGTTCGGTCGATGCCGCCGGTCGAGTTACCGAGTGGTCTGAAGCACCTCTGGACACCGCTACCGGCGCTGACCACGTCCTTATCGCTGTCGGGAACGACGGGGACGTTCCAATCGATGCTGTACTCGATCCAGGCGGCGACCGGCGAGCGGTGGCTGTCCGTCGACCCCGATATCAGAGCCGAGGCGATCGCCGACGTGGGCGACATTTCGTCGGCCGAATTCCGAAAGATCTTCGACGCCCTGTACCGGTACGACCCACCCGAGCTGACGGGCGTCGAAACGCCCACGCTCGTCGTCCACGGCGAACAGGAAGCCCCGCTGGTCAAACGACAGGGCCGTCAGATCGTCTCGTCCGTCGCCGACGGCGACCGACTCGAACTCACCGAGTCCGGTCACCTCGTCAATCAGGATCGTCCGGGCGCGTTCAACGCGGCGGCGGCCGACTTTCTCGACGACCACTCCGCAGCGTAGGTCGGCTCGAGGGCCCTTCCGACCGCGTCGTGCACCAGCCCTCACGCGAGACGCAGACGAACGAGCGGTCGCGACTCACGGCCGGGGCTCGGAGGGGCCGCCGTATGTGTCAGTTCCCCATATGATTTGGGGATACGACAAAGGCGCTGGCTGTCGTAGTCGACACGGAAGCGTCCCCAGAACGACAGCGCTCGCCACAGCACAATGAGTAGTCACTGCCCCGATTCCGAACGCGTCGAGTCCGCATCATCACCAACGAACTGGACGAGCATCTCGAAACACGTCCTGAATAGCTACGTCGAGGCCAACAACGCTCTCCTCGCAGCGATGGGAGTCTCCCCTTCGTCCAGCGATGGGTCTCGATCCGAGTCAGCGTCGACGACAGCGACCGACTCGGTCGACGGGGTCGCTTTCGGCGACGAGGCCTGGCTCATGGAACGTTCGACTGACGAGTACGACGAACTCGGCGTCGGCGACTACGTCCGATTTAGTAAACCGATCGCGGACGCCGACGTCACCGCTTTCTCGCGGATATCCGGCGATACCAACCGGCTTCACCTCGAGCCCGGATTCGCCGAAGATACCCGGTTCAGCGGCCGAATTGCCCACGGAGCGCTCGTCGCCGGGACCATCAGCGCCGCGCTGGCCCGGTTTCCCGGCACGACGGTCTACCTCTCGCAGGATCTAGAGTTCACCGGGCCGGTCGAGATCGGCGAGACGGTCTCTGCCTCGTGTGAAATCGTCGAATCCCTCGGCGGTGGTCGGTACCGACTACACACGCAGGTCGTCAGCGGAGACGGCGACACGGTCATCGACGGCGAAGCCGTTATCATCCTCAGCGATCCGGCAGGCGAGTACTAGCGCGGAGGGCGGTCGAACCTCCGATATCCGAGAATTAGATCGGAAATCGCCACGGAGTATCCGGTCACTCGGGGCGCCGAGACGGACTCCCCGGTGACAGTCTCCAGATAGCGATGGGGGCAGACACCGGCACCGCCGCCGCCGTTCGACCTCGCCGCAGTCGTCAGTTAGAGTAAAGCAATTCCCGTCGCAATCGGCGGCCGACGATGACCGATCGGCCGCCATCACCGCCGACCCCACGCGCCGCGCGTCCGTTCGCCGAACACGACCGCGAGGACCGCACTCTCGCGACGACAGCCCAGTTGAACACGGCGATCGAGAACGCACTCGGCTACCGCTTCGACGAGGCCGCCCTCGAGTCGGTCCTGCTCGAGTTAGACCGCCACGACTACGTCGAATGGGAGTCCGTCACACGGCGCGGCGAGTACGTCTGGGACCTCTCCGAATCGCCCGACCGCATCGCAGAGACCGTCGCCGCCGCCCTGGTCGATCGGGTCCGGTCGTGGCTCGCGGACGACAGCCACGAGGAGTCGTTCTCCGGGTGTCGATAGCCGGACGCCGCGTCCGACCGTTCCCGGCGGACCGTCGTTCACTCGAGAATTCGGACCGGATCGGGCCGGATTCGCGCGCCGAGGATCGACCGGCGCACCCGGGAATAGCCGATCGAGAGAACGATACCCGACCGGCGAAACGACCGTTCGAACGGAAACCGGCTCGCTCGAGCCATGACCGCGGGCCGGACGCCGACGGGGCAATCGAGGTGATGGGTTCGAGACGACGGCGGATCGATCGGCCGGCGTCGGCGGCCCGACTGTCCGCCGCGACTCGAGCGGCGGTGAGTGGACGCCGCTCGAGTCACCCCGTCGGGTATGCCGAACACGGCGGTCGCTGTTCGGCGTTCGAATTCGGATCCGACGGCACCTCGCGGGGATACCGTTGACCGCCCGGGGAGAGGTATCGCGTCGACCTGTTCGGGGTCGCGGCTTCGAAGCGCGGTGCGTGGAGTCCACGTGTCGGCTGCCGATCGCACACGGAACAGGTGCGCGGACGCCCCCTGTGACTCGGAGAGAGCCACGTCCGTTCTGATTGTTGACTCGTGCAGACTTATATCTATTGTTTATAGCAAGAAACGATGGACCTATTCGCACGGGCACGTGACTCCGGAACGCCGAAACGCCGGCGCGGCGTTCGTTCCGATCGGTGAGGGTCGGCCTTCGAGTGGGCCGGATTCCTCTCGAGACCGCTATCCGCGGTCTCGAGTGACTTCGGTAGTCGGTCGGTTTGGGTCAAAGTACGCGGTCTCCGTCGACTGTTCGGTCGACTCCGTGACGCGTCGCTCGCCACCTTTATTCGAGTTGCGGCGGTATCTAGATGTACGAGGTGTACAGTTTGGGACGATACACACTGTGTGACCGGTGCCGCTCGAGGTAGTGGGACTCAAGTGGGGGCGTCTCGTTCGCGCGGCGGTCGACACGCGTGAGGCGTCTCACACAGTTCGTACTCGCTTCTGATCCACAGACAATGACCGACCACCACGACGGTGATTCTGATCGCCACAGCGACAAACCGGGGGAGCAGCGCTATCGGACGACCTTCGATCCGAGTTCGGACCTGGTCAGTGGGGAACTCATCCGGGCAGTTACCACACTCACCGATACCGAACCGGAAGAATTAGCCGTGCTTGCCGATTTCGTCGATTCTGACGCCCTCGATGCGCTGTTTCGGCCGCTCTCTGACGGGACACCGCGCGACTCCGGCGGCCGCGTCTCCTTTCGATACGACGATTACGTCGTTCGTATCCAAGCCGACGGAATCATCTCCCTCCATCGTTCCGACGGGAAACCCCGGTAACGCTCACCCACACTCGGCGAACCCGCTCAGTCGTCGGCCACGGAAAAGTGAATCTCCGTCGGGGTGAGAGACTTCCCGCTGAGGCCATCCAGAACGTCATCATCGACCTCCCGAATTACTCCCTCGATTCCGAACGCGACCGTGTCTCCCGCGACTCCAACGTCTACGGTCTGCAGATCTACTTCCGCCCTCCCATCTAGATCGATTACCACGTCGTCCATATGATGATGTTTGACAGTCATTCGCAAAGAGTTTGTCCGATAAATCTGAACATACTATTCGATTTTGGGCATGCTACTCCATTGTATTCCATACATAGTGTTCAAAACTGTATTTTCGCAACCGGACGCTGGCATCGGTTCTGTCAGTACGCGTCGAACGTCGGCGGGTTCCTCCCACTCGGCCACCGTCCGACCGCTCGCCGCGAGCCACGCTATCCACGGACGAAGAGTAGCTTTGGAACCCGAACTAGCAATACTGCCACTATCAAAGTATAAGGCCCGGTGCGGTGAACGAAACCTATGGTGGACACCTCCGACACAGTAACAGACGCGCCACCCTCGCCGAAGAACGACCACGACTGTCTCTGTCCGCTCGGAGGAGTGATGGATCTCCTCAGCCGTCGCTACGCGATGCAACTCGTCTGTGTGGTCGGTGCGATCGGCCCGGCACGGTATGGAGACATCGAGGAGACGTTCGACGAAGTGAGCAGTTCGACGCTTTCGAAGAGACTCGACGAGTTCGTCGAGGCCGGAATTCTCGCCCGCGAACAGTATGCTGAAATTCCACCGCGGGTCGAGTACGAACTCACGGAGACCGGTCGAGACCTGAGTCACCACCTCGAGCCCCTTCTCGAGTGGGCTGAAGACATGGACGACGGGATCGGATCCGGGGGCTAAGGAAGGGGCGAGACAGAATTGACCCAAAGC
The DNA here is from genome assembly GCF_024227435.1 of Natrinema caseinilyticum. GTDB lineage: Archaea > Halobacteriota > Halobacteria > Halobacteriales > Natrialbaceae > Natrinema > Natrinema caseinilyticum. The sequence goes on along the minus strand of NZ_CP100445.1, from coordinate 23,734 downwards.
GAGTGTAAATCACGCCACACTTCGACGGTCGCGTCCGGACGGAACGGAATTGCTGTTTCGCAAACTCGTCTGCGAGTGTACTCGGTCGCGCAGTTCCGGGTGAATGGGTCCCGCCGCGTTCTCGGGGCTCGAGTCGTACTGGTCCATCGGCGTGTTGCTATCGTTTGGCAGCGCCGCCGACCTCTCCCTCGTCGCGTACTACGGGAGTCCGTCGCGGGGAACTTCCACGACAAACGAGAGAGGGTCGGACTGACGTTGCGGATACTCGAATTGACCGCGTTCGTCGCGATCGGTGTTTCGGTGCCGGAACCGTCGACTGTCGGTTTCCGATTCGGGTGGACCTAAGTGATTTGGTATCTATACTAAATAGTAAGTGACAGGAGGCGACGAGAGGTGGAGCCGTTTTCTCGCGGCTTGCGACGATTGTGGATCAGTGTATGCATCGACGCGCGATTCTGGCGGGCAGATCATACCGTTCGGTTCCCGAAGCGGCTGTGAGTGTGGCAGTCGCTCCTTTTCTCGAATCGAGGAAGACGGCTGACCGGTCCCGCTCGAGGGAACCGTCTCTCTGTCGAAAGCGAGAGAACCTCGGCCTCGAGGCCGTGCGTGAATCGCCGCACGACCGATTTCGGCGGCCCGTCGCCGTCCTGGATGCGGACCGACGCGCCACGCCCGTGTCGGGACGATCGGACAGTATCGGCGTTCCGACCCGAGTCTCGTGGGGTATCCCCCGCGAGAGAGGTGAGGGTACCGCGTTCGAAGTCGAGCACCCGCTGATCTGCGGGTGGTCTACCGCCAGTTTCCCGACCAGCGGGCCACCGGGCGCGCCTTTGTCCTCCGTGGGCGGAGGGTTTATACTGTAAAGTACCTTGTCGTATACTGTCGTGACCAAGAGTTCGCTGACCGAAAGTCTCCGAGAGACACTCGCGCTTTTCGACGCTTTCGGAGCCCCACAGACGACGATCGAGGTGGCGGATCAACTCGACCTCGGTCGCCGAAGCACGTACGAGCGCCTCGAGCGACTCGTCGACCACGGCGAATTGGAGACCAAGAAAGCGGGGTCGAACGGCCGCGTGTGGTGGCGACCGCACCAGCCGACCGGTACTCGAGCCGGCGACGCCGAGGAGCGGCCGACCGTCGCCGACTCTCTCGTCGAGGACGTTCTCGATGACGCTGCCGTGGGGGTGTTCGTCCTCGACGACGAGTACAACGTGGCCTGGATCAACGACACGCTCGAACGGTATTTCGGCCTCGATCGCGCGTACGTCATCGGGCGGGATAAGCGCGAACTCGTCGAGGATCGGATCGCTCCGATCGTCGAGGACGGAGACTCGCTCGCCGAGACAGTGTTGGCAACCTACGAGGAGAATACGTACGCAGAACGGTTCGAGTGTCACGTGACCGCGGGCGAAGGTCGCGACGCGCGCTGGCTCGAGCACCGGAGCAAGCCGATCGAATCCGGCGCGTTCGCCGGCGGCCGCGTCGAACTCTATTACGACGTTACCGAACAGAAACGATCAGAACGCGCCCTGCGGGACGAGCAGACGCGGTTCGAAACGCTGGTCGACGCCGTCGAGGAGTACGCGATCTTCATGCTCGATGCGGACGGCTACGTCCGCAGCTGGAACGCTGGTGCCGAACGGATCAAAGGCTACAGGCCAGACGAGGTGCTGGGCGAACACATTTCGACGTTCTACACCGAAGAAGATCGAGCAGCGGGCGTTCCCGAACGAAATCTCGAGCAAGCGGCCGAGACGGGCTCGATCGAAGACGAGGGATGGCGCATCAGGAACGACGGAACGCGGTTCAGGGCGAACGTCACGATCGCTGCAATTCGGGCCGACGACGGAACCGTCCGTGGATTCTTGAAAGTCACCCGTGATATGACCGATCGGTATCGACGCGAACAGAACCTCGAAAGCGAACTCCAGCGAATTCTCGGCCGAATCTCCGACGCGTTCTACGCCGTCGACGATCAGCTCCGGTTTACCCACGTCAACGAGCAGGCGGCAAAACTCCTTCAACGCTCTGAAGCGGAATTACTCGGCGAAGCGGTGTGGGACGTGTTTCCCGACGCCCGCGAGACGCGCGGCGATGAGGCGTTCCGCCACGCGCTCGAGGCGCAAGAATTCGTCTCCTACGAGGAACAACTCCCCTCCCTCGAAAAATGGTTCGACGTCCGGGTGTACCCGTCCGAAACAGGCCTCTCGGTCTACTTCCGCGACATCACCGAGCGCAAGGAGCGGCAACAGGAGTTAGAACGTTACGAGCAAACCGTTGAAACGGTCTGGGACGGCGTATACGCCCTCGACGAGAACGATCGATTCGTCCTCGTCAACGAAGCGTTCTGCGAACTCGTCGGCTACGAACGCGAAGAACTGCTGGGAGAACCTCCGACCCTCATCAACAGTGAGGCGGTAAACGAAGCCGCCAACGAGATGGAAGCCGAGATCGTCACCGGCCAGCGTGAGGTCGGCGTCCTCGAGTACGAATTCGAGACGGCGGATGGAGCGACTATCCCCGTGGAAACTCGGTTCCGCCCCTACCATTACGGCGACGGTCGCACCGGCCGGTGCGGGGTGACCCGGGATATCCGTGACCGGAAAGAGTACGAACGGAAACTCGAGGAGTCGAACGAGCGACTCGAGCAGTTCGCATACATCGCCTCCCACGATCTGCAAGAGCCGCTTCGGATGGTGACGAGTTACCTCCGGTTGCTCGAACAGCGATACGGCGATGCCTTCGACGAAGACGGCGAGGAATTCCTCGAGTTCGCCGTCGACGGCGCAGAGCGGATGCGCGAGATGATCGACGGCCTGCTCAAATACTCGCGGGTCGAAACCCACGGTGATTCGTTCGAACCCGTCGACCTGAACACCGTTCTCGAGGACGTCCGTGCGGACCTACAGTTCCAGACCGAGGAGACCGACGCCGAGATCACGACCGAGGACCTCCCTCGCGTCGACGGTGACGCGAGCCAGCTCCGGCAATTACTCCAGAACTTGCTCGACAACGCGATTACGTATAGCGGCGAGCACCCGCCGCGGGTCCACGTCACCGCCGATCGGCGGAGTCAGGAGTGGGTGATCTCGGTCGAAGACGAGGGCATCGGCATCGACCCAGACTACCAAGAGCGGGTGTTCACGATCTTCGATCGGCTCCACAGCCGTGAGGAGTACAACGGGATGGGTATCGGCCTCGCACTCTGTGAGCGCATCGTCGAACGCCATGGCGGTGACATCTGGGTCGAGTCCGAACTGGGAGAAGGCGCGACGTTCTCGTTTACGCTTCCCGCGTGACTCGAATGCAGTCTCGAGTACTGTTCACCCCCGGAGAGCCGATCGACAACATGTTTTTATTCCACCAGTAACCTGGCCGTATGACTGACACTATTTCCAGTCGCGCGACCGCGTCGTCCGTCGATCTCGTCGCGCTGGTGGCGGTCCTGATCCATCCGTTTTCGCTGTACGTCGTGCTGTTACTCTACTGGGGAGACACGCTCGGAGAGACAGTTCGGCGGTTCTGTCAAACAGTGGTTGCAGCGCCACGCGAAGCGTACTCGCCAACAGAACCACCAGCAATGCGCCGGAACGGCGACCCGAACCCGCTCAGGTTTCTGATTCCGAAGCTCGGGACCGTCCAGCCAGTCGATTGGGTGCCGCCGGTCGCGGTGCACAACGTCAAGCCGGCCGTGGTTGGGCTGTTCATCGCGGCACCACTCACCGCCTTCGCTCTCTGGCCGACGACGACGTCCCTCGATCCACCGTTCACTGTCGGGTCAGCGCCGACGCTCGGGATACTAGCTGCCGGTGGTCTCGCTATCGTCGTAAAACACGGCTGGGCCTTTCGGCGATTTGTCCACTCGAATCGCCCACCCGCTAAGAGAATTCTCCCGAGCGTACGATGGCTCGGGCCGATTCTGATGGCGCTTCCGCTCGTCGCTGTCGACCTCGTCCACGTGGGAGCCAACTTCGGCCCCGCAACCGGGTTCACCACGATCGCAGTCGTCCTCGTCGTCGGACGGATCGCACGCGAGACACACCGAGACTCGCCGCCGACGGGAGCGGATTCGTTCGAACTTTCAGAGCCGACGGAACGACCGAGCGAGCGCTTCAGAACCGACCGGCACGCGGTTCGAATCGCAGGGGTCATCGACGGACTCGTTCCCAGACTCGAATGGGAAATACTCAACGTCTTTTCTCGAGTTGCCGCCCTCTTCCTGGTGGCCATTGTGGGTTTCGTCGGAGCGTTCACTGGTGGACTGACGGCGACAGTCGTCGGGAGCGGCGTTGCACTCGTCACAGTCGTTATCAGTTTCGTACTCGTGGGGATCGGTCACTTCGAGTTGGCCTTCGGGGCGATGGAGTACCGGCTGTACGAGGACGAATTGATCGCATACGACACGCGGCTCAACGCCGTTCAGTGGCGTGTTCCGCTGGACGCGATCCGGAACGTTTCTATCGAACGAGGGTTTTGGACAGGACCGCCCGGCACGGACGCGGCGACCGTCACGCTCGACCGGTCTGATCTGGTTGTCGAGCAGTCGCCGTACGGATTCTACCGGCAGACACTTCCGTACGTCGAGACACCCGAGCGTGTCGCCGATCGACTCCGTCAGGTGACGATACGGCGATAGACCGCCCGACGGTATCAGGAACAGGCCAGTGAGGTCCAGGTTGGTGACTCTGCCGAACATCTGGAGTAGGTCCCCCATCCAGGGCAGGATCGCAGTTGCGACGACTGCGACCGCCTGGGTCCGGTACAGGTGGCGTGCCCGGAGAAACGACTGGATATAGAGTGCGGTTGCGAGGCCGAGCGAGACGAACGCAATAAAAAAACGGTACAAGTAACAGCGGGCCAGGGGTGACGGACTCGGCCATGACCGGCCCGGTCGACCCCTCGCTCGGAAGTGTGACAACGCACCCCCCGGGTGCCCGGAAGAAAAAAAGAGGACGGCTATGATGATCGAAACGGCCGCTGTGACCCCGGCTGAACGGCGGTTGATCCAGCGGTCACGACCGGAAAACCCCACTACCACATAAATCCAGGCTATCATCGCTCCAATGTCGAACACCCGATAGTCGGATCCAGAAGAACTTCGTGTCGATGTCCGACGATCCCGGATCGAGCGCGTCGCAAATCTGTATATCGGCGAGCACCACGAGAGAGGCAGTCAGCGGCGTCCCGCCTGCCTCGTCGCGCTTTCGACAGGCGAATCTCCCGAGCAGGAGCGCGATAATCGACACGATGACCATGAGCCCCCATATCCGGTCATCGATATCATAGCACATTTTGCAAGTCAGACGATGATAAACTCTGTCTCAGGATTTCCACGTCTGAGAACCACGTTGCTGTGTTGAACCTGCGCTCGTGCCACCCGGCCTACCCCTCGGCAGACTCGTGGAGGTCGGGGTTTCTCCGTCGTCGGCGTCGATCTCGGTAGCCAGGTCGACACTCGCGTCGTCCCCGTCGAAATTGGTAACGAAAACCGACGTGCTGCTCGAGGGCGTAGGATGCGGGTTGACGGGATTGTATCGGCAAAAGAGACATCCAGAACCACGAAAAGCCGGTTTTCGAGGGTCAAGGGGTTTCAGAAGCCGATTTGAATAAGCCGCGAAGCAGGAGGTTGGTAAGTGTGCGCTGCAGGGGCACTGTCTAGTTTAGCACCTCGGCTGGAGTCTGTCCATTGAGTGATTGGTGGGGTCGTTGTGTGTTGTAGTAGTGTACAAACTGTTCAAGCCATTCTCTGACGCTCGCCCGACTGCCCACCCATGAATTATGGAAGCGGTCAGCTCGCATCTTGAAGGTCTGAAACCACTTTTCGATGAGGTTTCGCTCGACGTAGTTGAGCTGACCGCTTAACCCTAATCGAGAGAGGGCAGTCAGATACCCGTAGCCATCAACGAGAAACACCGTCTCGGAGAGATCGTGTTTCTCGGTCAATCGATGTAGGAATGCAGCGGCTGGATCGGTGCCTCGTCGTCCAAACACTGCGACATCAAGGATTAATCGTGAGTCTAAATCTATTGCAGCGTATACCCAAGACCAGTTGCCGTTGATCTTGACAGCGGTTTCATCAATGGCGACCCGCGACGGCTTCGCCGTCGGCGGGTCTGGCACGCTGTCAGCCAGCCGATGCACCCAGTGCCAGATTGCTTGATGAGAGCGTTCTACGCCAATCAAGCGAAGAATTGCTTGTATCTCTCGAAGTGAACAACCGGTCGCGTGGAGCCGGACGGCGAACACCCTGACGGGCGTCGCCGTCCGCTCACGCTCCCAAGCTTCATCAAATTCCGCCGCGTAGCACTCGCTGAGCAGGTCTGCGAGCATCATAGCCAAACTCACTCTACGACCTGCTCGCTTCTCAAACCGCGCTAACTAGACGGTGCCACTTCTGTAATCAAACTTGTCCCCTGTCTACTCGCGCTCTGTCCCACGCTCTGCTAAACTCGTCTTCTGTATTGACACAACCGGGTCAGGTCTCATCACATGCTGGGTATTTCAACAGAGCCACATATTTATGAACACTACAATTTAACGAACCGAGTACGCTCATGCCAAACGTCCATAGCAGAGAGCAGTTCCCATCTGGTTACGGGCTGGTTACAGGTGTGTGGTTTGGTCTCGCCATTGGGATACTCGCATTCCTGGTGTCGGCCCAGGTTCCGATAGGGATGGTCGCCTTTGTCGCAACAGGCGCGGCAATCGGAGTTGGACTCGAACGGGTTCTTGAGACACGTTCCCCGACATCTAGAGAACGGCGGTTCGCAATCTTTCTTGGCATCGTCGGGGTGGTTGCCGGTGGGATAGTATTCTTCGTTCTATTCAATTGATTGGTATCTCCACTCACCAGCTGTTTCACCGCAAAGAGTGTCTGACCATAGGCTTTCAACAGAACCGAGCCTGAGATTACATCCGGAACGTCTTACCGTCGAAAAGAGGTGTAAATTGGGCCAGAAGAACTAGAACAATCGCCAGTCCGAGGGTAGGATATTCGACCCCGACCACCAGCCATTTCGCTGATTGCGTGGTGTTCATCAAACTGATGAAAGTGGTGGAATAGCTATCGGGGTTTGAGTAAATCAGGATAACCCAGAGATTTTCCAGCGAATCGAGAAGCCGTGAACAGACGGTCAGCATCATTCCGACCTTCGGAACCAGAACTAGGCGATCGTCGAATGACAGTCGCTTCATCACTATGGAGTGAAGCGAGAAAAAGAGGAAGAACCCAGCGACGATGAAGAGGTAATCCAACACAGAAAGGAGTACAACCGAATCCATGACCGGTTCGAAGGCCTGTAGGATGGTGTCTACTTCAGTCCGAGTTGTTGCCTCCTGTAGATCTGCGGTCGAATAACCGGAGGTCTCGATCTCCCTTGTGACCGGGACGAAGCCAAAGACGATCGTTCCGACGAACACACAGAACGAGATGATTGCGACGACACCATGAGCTCTGGAAGAGACGGTCTCTGCGTACGCTTCGACCGGTCGGAAGACGCTGATTTCTCCTCGCATGTCTGGGACTGGTGCTATCGGTTGTTGAGCACCCGGTCATAAAGAATGAGTTGCCGCTACGATTTAGATGAGTGGCTCTCCGGGTGACTCAGCGTCCTGGAAGTTAGTCTCAAAAGCCCGCTTTTAGCTCTGTTAAACTCCTCCACAGATTGGATACTCTGGTCTGGTTGCGGTCAGTAAAGGGCGCGTATCTTGCATCGGGTTTCTCCAGAAGTAGTCCTCACCGAGTGCTCAATATAGTCGGCAGTACCGTCCACAATCAGTTCACCGGTGCTTTCCTACTGATTCATCAGGGAACAGACCGTATCGTCGAGTATGAAGACAATTCACCGGTTCGGGTTAGCAGGTGGCTTCGTGATATTCTCGGGCATCGTGAGCCTGCTCGCAGCTCCGTCGCTCCCTGCAGAACTCGTCACGCACTGGAACACTGCCGGAGAACCGGACGGCACTATGTCGAAGCAAGTTGCACTCTGGCTATTCCCAGTTCTGACGGCGGGACTACTCGCCATGTTCGCCGCGATTCCCCGGATTGATCCACTCCGAGAGAACATCGCCGAGTTCCGGGCCTACTACGACTGGTTCGTCGTCGTCTTCATGGGGTATATGTTTCTCGTCCACGTCGGGATCATCGCGTTCAACCTCGGGTACGAATTCGACTTCACGGCTCTGATTCTGTTCGGCGCGGCTGGCCTATTCTATTACGTCGGCGTCTTTCTCCCACACGCCGAGCGGAACTGGTTCGCTGGTATCCGGACCCCGTGGACGCTCAGCAGCGACGAGGTCTGGGCGCGGACCCACGCGCTTGGTGGACGTCTGTTCAAACTCACCGCGGTCTTCACGCTCGTCGGACTTTTCTTCGGCGACTATGCAATCTACTTTCTTCTCGTTCCAACGCTTCTGACAGCCGGGATTACTGTCGTGTACTCGTACTACCTGTACGCGAAAATTGAGCCGGGATCGGATTCAGCTCCGGGGCCGAATCTGTAAGCTACCGCCTTGAAATCACCGTCGCGTCTCCCGACTCCGGTTTTTGATCTTATTGAACGCGATGAACAGATACGTACGTGTCTCCTGACAGAGTACGAGACTGCTGGTCAATCGGCGATTGATTTTCTGAATTGCCACCTGTTTGGTTGTACGCGAACTCCGGTGGAAACCACCCGTCGTTCGACAGTCGAACGAAAGCAACGGCGCTGCGTTCGATTAGCGGTCAAAACCGACGCTGTCGGGCGATTACACACCTCGGAAATATGGGCGCTGCAGGATTTGAACCCACGACAGCTTGGTCCGAAGCCAAGTACTCTGTCCAGACTGAGCTAAGCGCCCTCACCGCTTTGTTCCCGATGAGACCGTATAAGTCACTCGATTTTCGCCCGCCTCAAGCGGGGCCGGCAGGACGAACCTGACGATCGCCAATTCTCAGCGACTGACAATCGTCGCCTGGGGTCTTTGGGAGGAAATCACAACGAATGCGTGTGTCATGACGGAACCCGATGTCCCGACCCGCGAGGAGGTGGTGTCCGACGCGACACCGCTCGAGTTGTTCACCGACGACGAGCGAGTTTGGACCGCCGTCCCGGCCGATGCGAGCGGCGAGGACCGAGTGAGCAAGTGGATCGAGGTCGAGGCCGACGCGCTGTGCGATCTCGGCGAGTGGTGCTAGGTCGTCGGTCCGCGTCGAACTGAACGGAGCGGCCGAGACGGAGGCTCCACACGACGGGGCCGCTCAGTTGGCTCGAGCGTCCGGAGACGGCAGACCGGATCACGGCGGCGGACCGGACCGTTTAACCAGCCCGACTGACCATTCTCCGCTATGACAGCGGGGGAAACCGCTCGCGGGTTGCTCGAGTTGACGCGACCGGTGAACGCACTCGCGGCGAGCGTGCTGACGTTCATCGGGGCGTTCGTCGCCGGTGGCGTCGTCGAGGCGCCGATCGCAGTCGCCACGGCGGTCGGTGCGACGGGACTCGCCGTCGGGGCCGGCAACGCGATCAACGATTATTTCGACCGGGAGATCGATCGGGTCAACCAGCCCGACAGGGCGATTCCCCGTGGGGCGGTGAGTCCGCGTGGAGCGCTCGCGTTCAGCCTCGTCCTCTTCGCGGGGGCCGTCGTGCTCGCGGTGACCCTTCCGACACTTGCGATCGCAATCGCCTCGGTCAATCTCCTCGCGCTGGTGGCCTACACCGAACTCTTCAAGGGACTGCCCGGGCTCGGGAACGCGCTCGTGGCCTATCTGGTCGGCAGTACGTTTCTTTTCGGGGCAGCGGCGATCGGTCCGGCCGGGGAGAAAGCCCCGGCAGCCGTCCTCTTCGTCCTCGCGGGAGTCGCCACACTGACGCGCGAGATTATCAAAGACGTCGAGGACATCGAAGGGGACCGCGAGGAGGGATTAAACACGCTGCCGATCGCAGTCGGGGAACGTCGCGCGCTCGGTATCGCCGCCGTTCTTCTCGTGATGGCCGTGGTCGCGAGTCCGGTCCCGTTTCTCACCGGTGATTTCGGGGTGGCTTACCTGGTGATGGTCGCGCCGGCCGACGCCATTATGCTCGTCGCCGCGTATCGGAGTTTCGGGAACCCGACGCTCGGTCAATCCCGCCTGAAGTATGGCATGTTCCTCGCGGCGCTGGCGTTTATCGTCGGGCGTGCGGCGCTCGAACTCCCAGGGTCCGGATAACACGCGAGTGCGAATTCGGCGGTCGACCGATGACGAATTCCGACCGGGGTAGCAACCCGAGGGTTGTATAATCAAAAGTACTATAAGCCGGTTCGCGTATTCTCATACAACACGCCGAGCACTGGTGTGTTGCAGTGCCAGCAACGGTCGTCGCCAAGGCGATGGATGTGAGTATCTGGTATGTATGACCTTGCAGACGTCCTTCCGGACGTGCAGATCGATCCGGGGACCAACGTACTCGTCGCGGGCCCACCACTGACGGGTAAACGACGGATCGCCTTCGATATTCTCGCGAGCGGCGCAAACGAGGGGAACGGTTCGATCGTCGTGACGACGAAAGACAGCGCCGACAAGGTCCTCAAAAGCTTCGACGACCACATCGACGGCGACGTCGAACCGAACCTCGGCGTCGTCGACTGTGTGACGAAACAACGCGGGATCGGAACGATCGACGACGACCCGCGGATCAAGTACGCGTCATCGCCCGTCGACATGACCGGGATCGGAATCAAGCTCTCGGAGTTCCTCCAGGAGTTTTACGAAACCCGCGGGCTGACGGAGAACCGCGTCCTCTTGCACTCCGTCTCGACGCTACTGATGTACTCCGATCTGCAAACCGTGTTCCGGTTCCTCCACGTCTTTACGGGTCGGATTCAGAGCGCCGACGCGATGGGCGTCTACGTCATCGATTCGACGGCTCACGACGATCAAACGATGAACACGCTCAAACAACTGTTCGACGCAGTTCTCGAACTCGAGGAGACCGCGGATGGCGAAGAGCCCGACATACGGACGGCCGGATTCTCCACCTGACGTCCTCCCACGACTACAGCGTGGGCTTTCGTCTCGCGACCGCTGTAATCGCGCCACGGCGGCGTAGTCGGCGGTACACCACCGCGTCGCAATCCCGGAACGTTTACTCCTGGAGTTCGTTTGTCGGTCCATGCCAGTCGAATCGAAAGACGAGATCGCGGCGGTTCTCGAGTACGACACGATCGCCGTCGTCGGCTGCTCGAGCACGCCGGGAAAAGCAGCCCACGGCGTTCCGAAGTACATGCGGAGACACGGCTACGACGTGATTCCGGTCAATCCGTACGCCGACGAGATCTTCGGTCGGACCGCCTACGACTCCCTCGCGGACGTCGACGAAGCGATCGACGTCGTCTGTCTCTTCCGACCGAGCGCGGAGGTCGCCGACATCGTCGACGCGGCGCTCGAACGGGACGAGATCGAGGCCATCTGGACGCAACTGGGCATCCGCGACGACGGGGCCGCCGATCGCGCGGAGGCCGGCGGGAAAACAGTCGTTCAGGATTACTGCATGAAGGTCCAGCACCGTCGTCTCGTCGCCTGAGCGGGACCCCGACGTGACGATTCGGATTACGACGTCGATGCCGACGCGGCCCGAAGATCCGCTAGCGCATCCTCGAGCGTCGTGGACAGGACGCTATCGACGACCGAGTCGAGGTGGTGGATGCGAACCGCCGTTCGGGCCAGCCGGTCCGCGGGAAGGTCGGAAACGACGGCGGCTGCGTCGTCCGCGGGGACGGCCACCGGCAATCGGGCGAGGTGTGCGGCGATATAACGGCGTCTCGGCTCCTCGTCACCTGTCAGTCGCTCCCGAATCGCGCGGCGCTGCTCCGCTGGAACGGTTTCCGCAATCGGGACCGAACAGACCGATTCGCAGTACCACTCCAGTGCGCGATCGGTCGCCTCGAGAAGCGCCTCGTCGGAGTGGTCGATCGAGTCCCAGAGTTCGGCGACGGCGGTCCGGATTGCGGCCCGTCGTCGGGCCACGAGATCCGCCAGTCGGTCGGGCACGTCGGACGCGAGGACGGCGTCGATCAGGGCCCGGGGAGACGCGTACTCGTCGGCACGTTCGCCGAAACAGAGAAGCGGGAGCGTTGCGACGTCGTTTCCGATATCTTCCGGCAGGTCCGCTAGATCGTCGATGACCGTCAGCACGAACAGGCTGTTCGTCGCGATCGTCCGGAGCGCCTCGAGTTGGGAACTGGAGTATCGGCCGGCGGCCGCGACGAGTTCGACCGCGAGATCACCCCAGACGCCGCCGCGGTCCTCGACGCGAGCGACGGCGTCTTCTTCGGTCGACGGAGTCGCCTCGACCGCCTCCTCAGCGAGTTGGCCGGTTCCGATTTCTCGGACGACCTCGAGCGTCGGGCCCAGATCGATCCCGACGGCGGCGTCGGAAACGGCTTCGACGACGTTCGTATAGACCAGATCGCCGACCGTAACGTGCTCGTTCAGGCGGCACTTTCGGTCGGCGTCCCAGCTATCGGCCTCGTCGATGGCGTCGTCGTGGAGCGCGCTCGTGACGAACAGATCGGTCGGTATCGTCGCGAGCGTCGCGGCGAGATCCGGATCCTCGGTTTCGAGATACGTGAACACGTACGTGAACGTACCGAGTAGGCCGCCCTGATCGCGGTACGTTTCGACTTTCTGTCGAAGGGCGGGCGACGCTTCCTCCACCGATCGGAGTGCGCCTCGATGCCGGCTCATAGTCCCACGTTTCGACGAAATTTAATGAGCGTATTGATTGCTTACCTGATGAGTGAATCGATTACCGAACTGAAACGGGCCTCCAGTTCCCGTGGTGCGTCCCCTTCGTTCGGAAGTACGGTGACAGACGGAAGATAGTCTTTCCACGCGCATGATCGGAGCTGCCGGCTCGAGTGAGCGGAGAGCGGTCTAGTTGGCAGGCGGATCGCGGGCAGCCGCGTCGGCCGCGTCCTCGGTCGCTGCGGATCGCCGGTCGTCACCGGCCTCGTCCGTCGCCTCGAGTTCCGCTTCGTCGATCGCCGCCTCAGCCAGGATTTCCTCTCCGTCTAGACCCTGCTCCTCCGCGATGGCGAGCAGGAGTGCGCGCTGTTCGGTGAGCTGGTGGTCCATGCGCGTGACCGTATCGTGCGTTTCCGCCGTCTTCTCTTCCAGGCCGGTGATTCGTTGCTGGAGTTTCTGTACCTGCTTGTACATCGCTTCGGCTCGATCCGAGAGGGTCTGGATCTTTTTGGCAGTGCTTCCGAGTCCCATATTCACACGGTTTGTCGGGGAACTAATGGGCCTTTTCCTCCCTCTCACGTTATTTCGTGCCACACGATACCGACCATATAGTCAAACAGAATTAGTACGAACCACTGACAAGCATGAACTGTCCTCGAGGAGATGAGCGCCGAATACACCAACGGCGTCCTCGAGGTCCGGCTACCGACGGCAGAGTCGGCCACCGCACAGGGGAAACCGACCGACACCCGAAAGCGGTCACTCACGTTTCCGTTCGACGGCCACGTACCCGGAGACGGCGTCGATCCGAGAGACGAAAAGCCCTTAAGTACCGCCCGACTATCCATGGATGGACTAGGACGGGCAGTTAGGCCCTGCTCGAAACCCGCGCTATGGTCTTTAGCGGGGTCCGAACGCCGCGGGCGTCCGGTCAGACCGACCGGGGCCCCGGGAGCCAACAGAGAAGCCTCGTCCGTCGGGGACAGCGGTCTACGGTGGCCGTCCGCAGGGACGCCCCATCGTGGTTAGTCGGCGACAGCCCATCAGGCGCGGAAGCGAGCAGTGGACCGCCGAACACCTGTCGCTCGACGGGTCGCGGGGTGGAGAAGGCAACCGGGATTCCCCCGGCCGGAACGGCGGGCAATCGCGGTCGTCCGCATTCATACCTCATCAACTACGACGTCGAGCGGATGCACCGTCCCGGGTGCTCGCGGATTTTCGGGGGCGTGGACATCCGTCGACAGGCATTCGTGTCGACGATAGCCAGATCGCCCTCGCCCCCGTGTTAGGCACTCCCCTCGGTAGTCGAGCGATGAGGCGTCCGACTCGACCGGCACACGTTCGGTTCGGGAGTGAGACATAGAAAAACTTACAGTGTTTATATCCGATAATTATATCGATGGCAAACAGGCGACACACGGCCGTCCTCGGACTGCTCGCCCTGATGGTGCTTCTCAGCGGCTGTTCGATGATTAGTACGCCCGCGGCCGAGAACGAAGACGGCACGACCGACACTGAACCGAACCTCTCGAAGGTATTCGACGGAGCCTACGTTCACGCGGACGACCTCGAGGACGTACAGGGAACGCGAACGAACAAAGTGACCAACGAGTCCGAAACGGTCGTCGAAACGGTGCGCGTCAAGACACGACCGTATATCAACGAGCGGACGACGGTGCTCGATTCGGCGGATTCCGGCAGAATCGGCAATATCTACGTCTCGAACGCCACGAAGAACTGGTTCTACTATCCGGATTCGAACACGGCGGAGTACTTCGTCCCGGACGAGCTGTTCGACAACGAGGAGACACGGTCTGCTCGAGCCGAAACGGCCGACGAAACCCTCGATAAATACAATATCGAGTACCGGGGCACCGAACAGGTCGCGAATCGGGAAACACACGTCCTCGACCTCGAAGCGAAAAACGAGACCGTCGAGAAGGAGATTTCAGCGATCGTCGGCGAGACCAGATTCGTCTTCGCCCTCGAGACCAGTAATCCGAAAGAAAAACTTCGGGTCGTCGAACAACGGCTGTGGATCGATACGGAGTACGACTATCCGCTCAAAGAGAAAGTCGTGTTCGAGGAACCGGACGGTGAACGAATCGTCATGACCGAGCAATTCGAGTCGGTCACGTTCAATACCGGTCTGGACGACGAGACGTTCTCGTTCCAACCGCTGGAAAACGCCACCGTCCGGGACATATCGTAGGTGAATCGGCGACCGAACGTGACGGGAAATTCGATACCGGAAACGAACCGCCGATTCCAGTTCGTTACTCGGCCGGTTCGACGAGACTCTGACCCGTCTCGAGCGAGAGGCCTCCCTCGAGCGTTCGGACGGGGTAGGGGATGTCGATCCCTTCCGCGTCGAAGCGCTGTTTGACGGCGGTCACGTATTCGCCGCGGATGCGGACGAAGTTGGCGCGAGAGGGGTCAGCGATCCAGAAGCGCGACTGGAGACCGACGTCGGACGAACCGAGCTCGGTCAGTCGAACGGATGGTGCGGGGTCGTCCAGTATGTCGGGGTGACGCCTCGCCTCGTCGACGATAATCTCGGTTGCCCGCTCGATGTCGTCGTCGTAACCGATTCCGAAGGGGAACTTCAGTCGGAGTTCGTCCGCGTCGACCGGGTTCTTGAGAACGCCGTCTGTCAGCGCTGAGTTCGGCACGGTGAGCAGTTCGTTATCGAACGTGCGCACGCGAGTAACGCGGAGTCCGATGTCCTCGACGACGCCGGAATAGCTGCCGTCGTCCCACTCGATCCAGTCGCCGATTCGGAACGGCTTGTCAGTGTAGATGAATACGCCCGCCACGAAGTTCGAGAGCACGTCCTGCATCGCGAGACCGACCGCGAACGCGCCGGCCGCTGCGATCCCGGCCATCGAGACGAGAAAGTTTCCGTAGTCTGCGAACCCGAAGGCGATCGCGACGGCACCGAACACGATCCCGAACTTCGTCAGCATCAACAGCGGGTTCTGTACGTGCTCGTCGAGGCCACGCTTGTCGAAGGTTTGTCTTACCAGCGGCAGTACGAGTACTCTGCCGACGAACCAGATGGCGACGAACGCGATGACGAACTTGATCGCGCTTTCGGCGCTCGCTGCGAGGGCCGGAGTGAGTCCGGCTTCGTCGAGCGCCCGCCCGATCGGACCGAGAGCCTGTATCGGAGAGAGGGTGTCACTGGCCCTCATCGAGAGAACACCGCCGTGTGACCGCGCGTATCGATCAGTTCTGCGTTGACGCGGTCCGCGAGGTCGGCCGCCTTCTCCTCGGTCGAACTACCCGCACGGGCAGCACGGAGGAACTTCACTTTCACGAGGGGACGACTCGAAAGTTGATCGTTGAGTTCGTCGACGACCGAATCGATGCCACTCTTTCCGACCCAAACGGTAACATCGAGGTCGTGCGCCTCTCGCTTGCGCTCCTGTTTATCCATGGCGTTCGATAGCGACGCAACGCGTTTTAATCTTCTCGAATCGGATTGTAACGTCGGGAGCCACCGCCTGACGCGGGCAACGTTCGCGACTGACCGCGATTACAACGGGAACAGCGCGAAATCCCACGCGTTCACTCGTGGGAAGAAGCGCGTAAGATCGACTATCAGGCAGTACGGGCCGTGTATTGCCGAGTTCCGGGCAAGGGAGCGAGAGCCCGCTGTCCGGGACGGGGGCGGTACTGGCTCCGCCCAAACCGAACCGTGTCGAGCCCGTTCCCGTCGCTGTCTGTGACAGCGGACGACGGACGAGCGAGTTCGGAACTCCCGCCGTCGTGGATGCGGTCTGTGACCGCACAACCCCACGACTTCAGTCCTGGGAGAAGTCAGTCCTCGTACGGATATCTGGCGTGGGCACCACAGTCGCAGGTGAGCACGATGTGCCCGTCCTGTACCCTGACGCGAGCGTTTTTCCCCGGCCTGAGATAGGCGTCACAGCGATCACAGGTGAACCGACGGAACTCCCGCGGAAGAGAGAGTCTGTTTCGCTCCGCGATTCGACGTGCCAGACGAACGTACTCTCGAGCGCGGTCGTCTTCACCCGCCGCCGCCGCCGCTCGAGCGAGGTCGTGAAGGCGCTCGATCCGCTCGGCAGCGATGTCCATACGGTGTCTATCCCGGGTTTCCCTATTGATGTTGCGTTCCGTCGACGTCGGAGTCGTCCCCGGCCGGAACCGTTGCGTGCGACTCACAGCCAAACTTTAATATGATCGTAATGTACCGCTGTTTGAAAAGATTCTTTACCCCACCCGGCATTCGGCTATAGTACACAATATTGTTATATATCAAACGCAAACAGGTGTGACATAACCCTATGAATTGGAACCCCACTCCATCTGAGGACAGCGTCAGCAGACGCTCGTTCCTCGCAGCCGGCGCCGCAGGCGCCGCAATCACGACGAGCGGTTGTATCGACCGCGTTCGAAGCGTCGTCAACCACAGCACGACCGATCAGCTATCGCTCTCCATAGCTACGGTTCCTGCAGATGCTGACAGACAGAACGTCCAGATAGCGCGCCGTCTCGAGGAACGTCTCGAGAAGGTCGGAATAGACGTCGCGCTTGACATGCGGTCGCGGTCGGAACTACTCGAAGCGGTGCTGCTCGACCACGACTTCGACCTGTACGTCGGCCTCCACCCGGCGGACTACGATCCGGATTTCCTCTACGAGGCCCTCCACTCTACGTATGCCAGCGAAGCAGGCTGGCAGAACCCGTTCGGGTTCACCAACATGGCTTTCGACACCCGTCTCGAAGAACAGCGCCAAACCGACGGCGAGGATCGTACGGAAGACGTCAAATGGGTGTTACGGGGGCTTTCTCAGGAGAAGCCGTTCGAACCGATCTGTTTCCCCGACGAGTATCGCGTCGCCAGAGCGGATCGGTTCGACGGCTGGGAGGACGGTCGCCTCGCGACCCGCTACGGCTATCTCGGGCTCGAGCCGGCCGACGACATCACCCGGCTTCACGCGCTCGTTACGAACAGTCGGATGACGGTGAATCTCAATCCGCTCTCGTCGACGTTTCGGAAACGCGGGATGGTGATCGATCTGCTCTACGACTCGCTGGGAACCGAATACGAAGGCGACGTGACCCCGTGGCTGGCCGAATCGTGGGATCTACCCGCGGAGTCGGCGGACACCAGCGAATCGACGCACACGGCGACGGTGACGCTCCGACGGGGCTGTCAGTTCCACGACGGTGAACTGGTGACAGCCGACGACGTCGCGTTCACCTATCGATTCCTGGAAGATACGTCGCTGGGACGAGCGCCCCTGAAATCACCAGCGCCGCGGTATCAGGGCCATGTCGATGTGATCGACGAGATCACGATCGAAAGCGACTACGAACTAACGTTCACCGTGACGGGCGGCCGGGAACCGTTTAAACGAGCGCTTACCGTGCCGATCCTGCCGGCGCACATCTGGCGCGAGCGGGTCAATCAACACGCCGTCAGCGGCGAGTTTACCGCTCCGCAGGGACGGTGGAGTGTCGTCACTGATAACAACGTGCCACCGGTCGGTAGCGGCCCGTTCCAGTTCGATACTCGGACCGAAGGCGAGTCGCTTCGGCTGCGGCGCTACGACGATCACTTCACGTTGCGAGCCGGTGTCGAGTTGCCCGAACCGACGCTCGAGGAACTGCGGTTCACCGTCGACCCGGGGAGCGCCTCGTCGATCGGGCGCATCGATGACGGCGGTGCGGACGTGACGGCCTCGATGCTCGGTGCGTACTCCCTGGGCGCGATTCCGGACTCCTCGACGATCGAACAGCTCAAATCCCCGTCCCGAATGTTCTACCACATCGGGTTCAACGTTCGAAACTCGCCGTTTAGCAACTCCCACTTTCGCCGGGCCATCACGCAGTTGCTGGACAAGAACGCGATCGTCGAGGACGTGTTCTACGGAAACGCGACACCCACAGCAACGCCGGTTTCCGGCGACTGGGTACCGTCCGACCTCGAGTGGGATGGCGAGGACCCGGTAACGCCGTTCGTCGGTTCGAACGGAACGCTCAACGTCAAAGCGGCCAAAAAGGCGTTCGAGCGGGCAGGCTTCCGTTACGATGATAACGGACGACTGCTTGGGGGCTACTAGAAGCGATGCTAGCCGAGGTGCTGACACAGCTCGTCACCGTTATCGTAATCTTGCTGCCGCTCTCTATCGCCGTCTTTGTCGGTCGCGAACGGCTCGCACAGACTCGAGCCGAGTGGCGAAGCAGACTCAGGACCGCCGGTCCCGTAATCGTCGTGTTGCTCATCGTATTGCTGATCAATCGTGTCGCCAGGCAGACGGCGCCGAAACTGTCGCGTGAGATCGGAATCCACCTGACATCGACGTTCTACAACGTCGAGGGGGAGTTCATTCTGATCTTTCAGTCGATACAGACGGCCGAGACGAACGCGTATTTCTCGACGATCTACGTCTACGGCTACACGTTCCTGTTGATATTCCCCGTTATCGCGTACTTTACGCTCTCCGATACGCGGGTCTTCCGTCGACTGTTGACCGCCTACGCGCTCAACTACGCGATCGGGCTCGTGTTGTACATTTTCATCATCGCGTACGGTCCTCGGAACCTGATGCCCGCCGAACTGATGGAGCGGATGCTGTACGATACGAATCCACAGTATCAGTACCTCACCAGCGAGGTGAACAGTAACACGAACGTGTTTCCGTCGTTGCACACATCGCTGTCGGCCACCGTCGCGACGTTCGCCTGGATGACGCGCTCGGCGTTTCCAAAGTGGTTCCCCGTCGCGGTCGTTCTTGCGGCCAGCGTCGCGATTTCCACGATGTACCTCGGGATTCACTGGGGCATAGACGTTACCGCCGGCCTGTTGCTCGCTGCCCTCTGTGTCTCTCTTTCGGACCGATTCGTCGATCGCTGGTCACTGGCGGAGTTATCCGAACAATTCGGTGACCGAATCCCCTGGGGACAGGAACACGATTGATCACACCGGCGGCGGTTTCCCGTCCGGTCGAGTCCGATCCGTCGTCCGGCTCTTTCCGACATGGGGACGTCCGATCGGCACACGAACGACGCTGAGTCGTCGACGGACCCAGATCTCCGGAGAGCAAAATACTGTTATATCGCGGTAGGTAACTACAGGCAACGTACGAGATGAACGGACGACGGGCTGCCCGAAAACGGAGCAACCGCGACGCTGACGGCAGTACCGTCAGTCGTCGGGCCATGTTGGCTGCGACGACCGGTTTGACAGCTTCGACCAGCGGCTGCATTCGTCGGCTCCGGGATATCGTGACCCGCAACAACATCAAACAACTCTCGCTGACCATCACGACGCTTCCCGCCGACAGCGACAGAGAGGGTATTCGAATCGCAAACGAGCTGGAACGAATATTCAAGACGGTCGGGATCGACGTTTCCTTCGACGTCCGTTCAGGTATCGATTTCCTCCAGACAGTGCTCTACGACCACGATTTCGACGTCTGCATCGGTCGACATCCGGGTGGAACGGATCCGGACTTTCTGTATCAGGCCCTGCACTCGCTGTACGCCGACGAATCGGGGTGGCAAAATCCGTTCGGGTTCACTAACCTGACCGTCGACGCCTTTCTCGAGAAGCAACGCCGTTTGGAAGGGGAAGACCGCCGCGAAGCAGTCACGGACGCACTCGAGTCGATCGCGACGGTCCAACCGTTCGTTCCGATCTGCGTTCCGGAAGAACACCGGGTCGTCAGAACCGACCGGTTCGACGGGTGGGGCAACGGCCACCCTGCGACGCGGCGCGGCTACCTCGGCCTCGACCCGGCCGCGGGCGTCGAAACGCTTCGCGCGACCCATACGGATGCCAGACCGACCGAGAACCTGAACCCACTCGCAGTCGGGTACCGCGGTCGGGGTACGTTCACGGAATTACTGTACGACTCGCTTGCAACGGACGATCCAGACGGGGACATTCGACCGTGGCTCGCCGAGTCGTGGGAGTGGGACGGACGAACGGCGGATATCCGTCTCCGAGACGGGTGCGAGTTTCACGACGGAAGGCCGCTAACCGCCGCCGACGTCGGGTTTACGTACCGGTTCCTTCGAGACATGTCCCTCGGGAGCCACGAAGTCGACACACCAGCACCCCGGTATCGAGGGCAGGTAGAGGCGGTCGAAACGGTCGCGATCCGGAGTCCCACTCGCCTGGAGATCACTGTCGAAACCAGTCCAGCGGTCGGCGAACGAGCCTTTCTCGTCCCCATACTCCCTGCTCACGTCTGGCGCGAACGAGCTACCGACGCGATGGGACCGGGCGGCGCCAGCCTCGCCCAGGGAACCACGAAAGCGGTCGTCACGAACAACGTTCCACCGATCGGAAGCGGCCCCTATCAGTTTACGGGACGGACGGAAGGCGATCAACTCACGCTCGAACGCTTCGGAACCCACTTCACGCTCAGATCCGACGTCGATCTTCCGGAACCGACCGTGGACGCGTTCACCGTCGGGATCACCCCGAGCAGCAAGACGGCGATCAGTGCCGTCGGAAACGACATCGCAGACGTCACGAGTTCGTCTCTGGAATCGAACGTCGTCGACGGAATCGAGATGTCCGAGACCAGTCGGTTACTCGAGTCGCCGTCGTGGACGTTTTACTTTCTCGGGTTCAACGCTCGCAAAGCGCCGTTTAGCAATCCGCGGTTCCGGCTCGTCATCGCACAGTTGCTAGACAAGGAATGGCTGGTCGAAAACGTGTTTCACGGAAAGGCACGGCCCATCGCAACACCGGTCACCAAACAGTGGGTCCCCGAAAGCCTCGAGTGGGACGATGGCGACCCCGAAACACCGTTTCTGGGGACTGATGGCGAAGTAGACGTGGACGCCGCACGGTCGGCGTTCGAAACGGCCGGGTTCCGATACGACGAGAAGGGGCGCCTCCGGGTCAGACAGTGACACCACCGGATGGACGCCCGGGCAGCGCCGCTACTGGCGGGTAGCTGTCCGTCGCGACACGCAGTCGGGTAGTTCGGTCGGGTTTCCGGGTCGGTTCGGAGTTGGCGAGAAAAACGGTCGTTGTGTCGCTTTCCGGGCCAGGACAGCGGCGAAAACGGATCGCGATGATCGGTACTGGCTTACTGGTCTTCGAGCGCGTCTGCGATTCGCTTGAGAGCGCGAGTCTGGTCGCGCATTTCGTCGCGGAGTTGGCGGACTTCGCGGACCAGTTCTTCGTTGCTCTCTTCCTGTCCGCCCGCGGCCGGCCCACCGGGACCGCCCGGGCCAGCACCGGGACCGCCTCCCATCATGCCGCCCATCATCTGGGCGAACGGATTTCCGCCCATTCCACCGGGTCCGCCGGGACCGCCGGGCCCGCCGCCGAACGGGCTTTCGGGGGCCTCGCCTTCGCCCTCGCCCTCTCCCTCTTCGGCACGCTTTTCTCGAATCTCCTCCACTCGTTCGCGGAAGGATTTCTCCTCGCTGCCCTCTCCTGTGTCTTCTCCGTCAGGTGATTCGTTTTCGTCCGACATACCATCGGATTCTGTAGCGCGGGGGAAAAGGGTTGCCATGTCTCGGAGAGGCGCAGCGTTCACATCGGTCCGGCCCGGCGGCTACGAGTCCCGTTGGCGAGATTCGCG
Source organism: Natrinema caseinilyticum (assembly GCF_024227435.1). Lineage (GTDB taxonomy): Archaea > Halobacteriota > Halobacteria > Halobacteriales > Natrialbaceae > Natrinema > Natrinema caseinilyticum. Next base: position 1,447 of record NZ_CP100445.1, on the reverse strand, counting down.
TCCCTGGATCTCGAGACGGCGCCCGGACGACGAGGAACGGGATCGGGACGACTCGTGGGGAAAAGGGCGACACCACGCTCGAGTCGGCACAGTACCGTCCCGACTCGTCGGCCGATGGAGTCGTGGCCAGAAGCGACGGACGGCCGTCGACCGCTGGACGAGGTGCTCAGGCGAACGTTTTCGAGACGTCCTCGGTCTCGTCCGATTCGGCCTGGACTTTGTCCCAGGCGTTCTGGAAGTCTTCCATTTGGATCTCGGTGCGGTCGTCACGGATGGCAAACATCCCGGCTTCGGTACAGACGGCCTTGATATCCGCACCGGAGGCCTCGTCGGCTTCGGCCGCCAGTTCTCCGAATTCGACGTCGTCGGAGACGTTCATCCCGCGAGTGTGAATTTCGAAGATGATTTCGCGGCCCTCCTGGTTCGGCTTCGGCACTTCGATGAGGCGATCGAACCGGCCGGGGCGGAGAATCGCGCGGTCGAGCATGTCGAAGCGGTTGGTCGCCGCGATGATGCGGATCTCACCGCGCTCTTCGAAGCCGTCCATCTCGGAGAGCAGTTGCATCATCGTCCGCTGGACCTCCGCGTCGCCGGAGGTTTTCGACTCCGTGCGCTTGGCGGCGATGGCGTCGATTTCGTCGATGAAGATGACGGCGGGTTCGTGCTCACGGGCGACGTTGAACAGGTCCCGGACGAGTTTTGCCCCCTCGCCGATGAACTTGTGAACCAGCTCGGAGCCGGCCATCTTGATGAAGGTGGCGTCGGTCTGGTTGGCGACGGCTTTCGCGAGCATCGTTTTGCCCGTCCCAGGTGGCCCGTACAACAGGACCCCGCTCGGCGGATCGATCCCGACGTTGTCGAACATGTCGGGCTTCTCGAGGGGCATCTCGACGGTTTCCCGGACTTCCTGCATCTGCTCTTCGAGGCCGCCGATGTCCTCGTAGCTGACGTCGGGGCTCTCGGTGACCTCCATCACGCGAGCCCGGACGTCCGTCTCGTTCGAGAGGGGCTTGACGATGGAAAGCGAGTTGTTGACTGCCACGCGCGCGTCGGGATCGAGATCGTCGCGCATCTCGTCGGTGACTTCGGTCAACGCCTCCTGGTTGTTCCCGTGCTGTTTGATGATGACGCCCTCGTCCGTTATTTCCTGGACCGTGGCGACGAACAGTGGTGACTGCTTGAGTTTCTTGTTTTCGTGTGTGAGACGCTCGAGTTTCTGCTGGTACTTGTTGTTCTCGGCGTTAGCGTCGAGGAGCTTGTCGCGCATATCCTCGTTCTGCGCCTCGAGGATCTCCAGCCGTTCCTCGAGCGCCTGGATTTTCTCCTGTTGGGACGCCTCGTCCTCGTCGTATGGGAGGTCGACGTCGTCCACAGTGTCGCTCATCACCCAATCTTTGGGGGCTGGTTCATAAGAGGCTTCGGGTAGGTACACTCGCTCACGCCATAT